>DJHM01000012.1:0-61836 GCA_002433075.1 Latescibacteria bacterium UBA6620 | reverse complement strand
CTGGATTCTGGATTCTGGATTCTGCATTCGGCATCCTGCGCCTGGTTCCAAGCAGCGAGAAAAGCGAAGTGCAGAATTCAGAGCGAAAAGTGCTGAGTTCTGATGGATCAGGATGAAGACGAATAGGACAGCTCGACGTTGAAGATTACTGAGATCAAAACCGCAGAAGCGACGGGACACGGATTCTCGACGTTCGTCAAGATTCTGACGGACGAAGGCGTGACGGGAGTGGGCGAGTGCATTCACGGCGGCGACGGGTGCAGCCGGTTGATCGAGAATATGGCGGAGATGATCAAGGGTGAGAACCCGCTCGATGTGGATCGATTGTGGGAACTGATCCGGCGACGCTACATCTTCAACGGAGCGCTGGCGGGAAACGTTGTGACGGCGATGACGGGGATCGAAATCGCTCTGTGGGATCTTGCAGGTAAAGCGCTCAACGTACCCGTCTACCGGCTGCTGGGCGGGAAATTCCGAGACAAGATCCGCCTCTACTGTGACTGCCACGCGGGTCGCGACGAGTTGCCCGAGTCCTACGCGAAACGGGCGAAAGAAATCGTGGCGATGGGGTTCGACGCGATCAAGTTCGATATCGACGACGCGAAGAGCCCCTACAAGCTGGATGCGTTCAACTGGTCGATCACGCCGGGCGAACTACAGCAGATGGTGGACCGTGTGAGTGCGGTCCGGGAGGCGGTCGGACCGAATGTCGACCTGGCGATCGATATGCACGGTCGATACGACATCTTCGCAGCCGTCCGGGTGGCGCAGGCGCTCGAACCGTTCAATCTGATGTGGCTGGAAGAACCTGTCCCGCCCGAGAACATCGATGCGATGCGTGAAGTGAAGCGCTCGACAAAGACACCGATCTGCACGGGCGAGAATCTTTACACGCGCTGGGGGTTCAAGGATTTGATCGAAAAGCAGGCGGTCGACGTGATTATGCCCGACCTGCCGAAGTGCTGCGGGTTGTCGGAGGGTCGGAAGATCGCGAACCTCGCGGAGATGTACTACATCCCGATGGCGCCCCACAACGTGTGTGGACCGCTGGGAACGATCGCTTCGAGCCACTGTTGCGCATCGGTGCCCAACTTTCTGGTGCTCGAATGGCACTGGGTCGATCGACCGCACTGGCACGAGCTTGTGCTGGCAGATCCTCCGCTGATCGAGGATGGCTACATCACGCTGCCCGATGGCCCGGGGTTGGGTGTGGAGCTGAACGAAGAGGCGGTTGCGAAGTACGCCCGTTCCGACAGGCCGCTGTTTTGAACACCATAACTGAGCGATCGCGAGACCCGGTGCTGAGCGAGATGACGATCGAGACCGAAGCTCAGCTGATCGACCAGATGACGACGCCGTCTCCGGAGGTGGCTGAGGCAGTGGGGTCCCTGGATGGAGACGTTGCGATTCTGGGCATCTCGGGGAAAATGGGGCCGACGCTGGGTGAGCTGTTGGTGCGCGCAGGAGCGTCCCGGGTGATCGGTGTTTCACGGTTCTCGGATTCGCAGGCGCAGGCAGATCTGGATGCGCGGGGGATCGAGACGATCAAGGCCGATCTGCTCGACGACGAGGCGCTCGGGGCGTTGCCCGATGTTCCCTACATCTACCTGATGGCGGGACACAAATTCGGGTCGACGGGGAACGAGTCCCTGACCTGGGCGATGAACACACTGCTGCCGGCCAAGGTGATGAAGCGCTTTTCGAAGTCGAAAGTCGTATACGTCTCCTCGGGAAATGTGTATCGATTCAGCGCGGTCGGCCGAGGGTCCTTCGAAGGCGACCCGGTCGAGCCGATCGGAGAATATGCGCAGTCCCGGTTGGGTGGGGAGCGTGTCGCCGAGCACCTTTCATCCTCGCAGGGCACGGAGCTGGCCATCATCCGGTTGTTCTACGCGACGGAGTTGCGCTACGGGATTCTGCTGGACATCGGCCAGCGCGTTCTGGCGGGCGAGGAAATCGACCTGTCGATGGGCTACGTCAATCAGATCTGGCAAGGTGACGCGAATGCCTATCTGGCGCGCGCGTTTCCGCTGTGTGGGACGCCGGCGTGCATCTGGAATATGACGGGACCTGAGATCCTTTCGGTGAAGGAGCTGGCGATACAGTTCGGCCGCAGACTGGGTCGCGAACCCAGGTTTGTGGGTGAGGAAGCAGACACAGCTCTTTTGGGTGATGCATCGGCCTTGGTTTCCCGACTGGGAACTCCCGGGATTGGTGTGGACGAGATGATGACGTGGGTGGCGGACTGGCTGGAACGGGGCGGCCGGACGCTGGGGAAACCGACCAAATACGAGTCCCGATCCGGGAGATTTTAGGCTGGCCAATGAAGTTTTCTGAACTGTCTCTTACTTCTGATTTACAGCGTTCGCTCGCCGATATGGGCTATGACGAAATGACGCCCATCCAGGAATCGGCGATTCCGCACATCCTGGAAGGAAAGGACCTGATCGGGCTCGCAGAAACGGGGTCGGGCAAAACGAGCGCGTGCGCGGTTCCTCTGGTGCAGATGGTGGATCCGAAGCTGTCGGAGCTACAGGCGCTGATCCTCGTTCCCACTCGCGAACTTGCTCAGCAGTACGTTTCGGAGATTGCGAAGGTTTCGCAGCATACGGATGTCGCCCCTTTCGCGATGTTCGGCGGCTTCGATATGGATATCCAGCGTGCCAAGCTCAAGGACGGGGTCCACATCCTGGTTGCCACACCCGGCCGTCTGATCGACTACGTTTGGAACAACCCGCTGCCGCTGAACCACATCAAGACCGTGGTGCTGGACGAGGCGGACGAAATGATGAAGATGGGGTTCATCGAGAACGTCGACTTCATCTTCTCCTGTATGATGCAGGACCATCAGACGCTGCTGTTCTCGGCCACGATGCCGAAAGAAGTGAAGCGTCTTGCGGAGGCCTATCAGACCGATCCTGTTCAGATCGAGCTCAACCGGGACCAGGTTGCGCCGCAGTCGTTGCGTCACTGTTTCAAGGTCATTCGGGAAGACGACCGACTGAAAGCGCTGACGACGTATCTCCGGCAGGAGAAAATTCGTCAGGCGATCCTGTTCTGTAATTCCAGGTCAGGGAGCAGCCGGCTGTTGCGCGACCTTCGCGGGGCCTTCGATTCGGTCGAAATTATTCACGGTGGCCTCGAACAGCCGCAACGAACGTCGATTTTCAACAGGTTCAGGTCGCTCGATATCAAACTGCTGGTCGCGACGGACGTCGCGGCTCGCGGGCTGGACTTCGATCACGTGAGTCACGTGATCAACTATGACTATCCGCATACCGAGGAGACATACACCCATCGGACGGGTCGCGCCGGACGGATGGGGCGTGAAGGGGTCGCGATGACGTTCGTCGCGCGGCGAGACTTCGGGTCCCTCCGACGACTCCAGGAGACGAGAGTCGAGAAGCTCGAATGGATCGGCGAGGCTCCCGATCTCAGCAAAGCCAGAAGCCGATCGCGGGTCAGGACGTTCCGTGGCCGGGGCGGCAGAAGGGGCGGCAGGAGCCGGCCCAGGAAGTCGTGAGACGCAGTTCGTAGACGTATTCAGACCGGGAACTGGTGATGGGGCATCCGCGCCCCGAGCCTGGGTCCAAGAGACCCGGGCGAACTCGCGGTGAAAGGATGGCAGAGATGGACAAGGTCAGAGTCAAGGAACAGAAGCTCGAAGGCGAGATCGTCTCGGTGACGATGACGAGCGATCAGTACTCGCTCACGATGGCACCGCAGCTGGGTGGGAAAATCGTGTCGCTGATGAATCGGAAGACGAAGCGCGAAGTCCTGTCGAGGACGAACGTCACCTATCGCGAGCGTCGTTACGGCGACGCGTTCGAAGATTACGAGCGCGATGGCGCCGACGAGTCCTTTCCGACGGTCGAGGGGTGCCCCTATCCGGCCTACCCGTGGGCAGGGGTGGAGATTCCCGATCACGGTGAGGTCTGGTGCCTCCCGTGGGAGTACGAGGTCCGACAGAGCAAGCTCCACGCGTGGGTTCGTGGTGTGCGGCTGCCCTATCTGTTCGAGCGGACGATCAGCATCGAAACGCTGGCTCGTCACGACAAACAGTTCATCCGCCTATCCTACAAGGTGTCGAACGACAGTCCCTACGATATGCCGTTCCTCTACGCGTTTCATCCTCTGTTCAAGGCTGAGACGAAGAGCCAGATTCTGCTGCCTCCGGACACGAACGTGGTCACCTACTCGAGTAGCGAGGACCGCCTGGGAACACCGATGACCGAGCACGAGTGGCCGATGGTGACCGACTTTTCCCTGGACAAGTCCTACGACCGCAGTGTGGTTCGGTCGAGCCGAAACAAAGAATCGGAAAAGCTGTTTACGACACCCCTTTCCCAGGGTCGATGCGCGATGGTCTACCCGAAAGATGAATACGTGGGCTTCCTGTTCCCCGCGAAGCGCTTCCCGTATCTGGGAGTCTGGGCGAACGAAGGGGACTGGCACGGTCAGCACCAGATCGCGCTGGAACCGTCAACGTCGCAGGTCGATCGATTGGACATCGCGGAGGGGTTGAAGACGTGCGGAGTGGTGCCGGCGAACGGTTCGACCGAATGGGACCTGAGCGTGGTGATCGGGAAGGGTAAAGAAGAGATGACGCAGGTGCTCGGCGAATTCTGATCGTGGCAGCGGATCGACCATACGGCCCCCGCAGGATCTTGCTCCCCCTGCTGTTGCTGTTGCTGTCGCTGCCGGCGTCGGCTGACAAGCTCGTGCTGCTGTCGCCTCATTCGGACGAGATCCAGAACGAGTTCTCTGCCGCGTTCGAACAGCACTACGAAGCGCAGACGGGCCGCCCCATCTCGCTCGAATGGCTCGATGTGGGCGGGGGGACGAGCTCGATTATGCGCTACATCAAGGGAGAATTCGTCCGTACGCCCCAAAGCATCGAGATCGACCTGTTCTTCGGCGGCGGCCTCGATCCTTACACAGAACTTGCGGAGATGGGTCTGTTCGAGGCCTACCGGCTGCCCGACGATCTTCTCGATCGCGTCCCGGCTCGCATCGGGGGTGGCATTCCGGTTTACGACGCGGAGTATCGATGGTACGGGGCCACCCTCGCAGGTTTCGGGATCGTCTACAACCGGAAAGTGCTCGACATCCTGGGATTCCCCGTCCCCGATTCGTGGGAGGACCTGGGCGAACCTAAATACGCGTCCTGGGTCGGGTCTGGGGACCCGCGTTTCTCGGGGAGCGTTCATATGGCCTACGAGCTGATTCTCCAGGCCTATGGATGGGAGAAGGGGTGGGAGGTGATCACCCGGATGGGCGCTAACGTCCGAAATTTCGGGGCCAGTGGAAGCGCGGCGCCCAAGGACGTGGCGGTGGGAGAAGTGGCCTACGGTCTGTCGATCGATTTTTACGCGTGGGCCCAGATGAAGGAAGTGGGTGACGATTTCGTCGGGTTCACGATGCCGGACAATATGACGATCGTGAACCCGGATGGCATTGCGATCCTGAAGGGTGCGCCGAACCCCGAACCCGCGCGCGAGTTCATTCGATTCGTGATGTCCGAGCCGGGTCAGAAGCTCTGGTTCTTCAAACAGGGTGCCCCGGGAGGACCGCTGAAAGCCCAGCTGAATCGATTCACGGTCGTTCCCGAGCTCTATGATCGGTATCGGGACGAGGCGGCGGTGACCCTGAATCCGTTCTCCTGGCGCTCCGATCTTGCTTACGATTCCGCCAAGGCTTCGGCGCGTTGGAGCGTACTCAATGACCTGATCGGTGTGCTGGTGATCGATTCGCACGATCGACTGCGCGCGGCGTGGTCGCGGGTTCAGTCCGGGGGGCTGACGGACGAAGAGATCCGTTCGTTGTGTGCGGTCCCTGTTTCGGAGGCGGCTGCACTTGAACTGGGGCGCACGTGGCGTAGCGATCCCCGGCTGAGGATCGAAAAGCTGGACGAATGGAGTGCGTTCGCACGGGAGAAGTACGGGGAGGCGCGAACGGGATGGTCTCGAACGTTCGACGTCGTCACGCTGGTGTTTCCGCTGTTGATCGCTGTAGGTACTGTGGTGATGGTGCGGCGTACGGGGGGCGTGTGAGGTGAGGGCGAGCGGTGTACTGATGATCGTGAGCCGACGCCCGATCGAGAAGGCCTGAGATGATTCGAATTTTTTCCTATTCACGAGAGTCGAACAGGATGGAGTCGCTCTCGATCGGCGACCTTCCCCGTCACCTCGCTGACCGCGGGCGCACGATCTGGGTCGACCTGGAGGACCCGAACGACGAGGAAACAGGTGTGCTGGGCGGGATCTTCGGCTTTCACATCCTCGCCGTCGAGGACTGTATCGACGATGCGTATCTGCCCAAGCTCGATCCCTACGACGGCTATACCTATATGATCTTTCACGCTGCCGACCCGGAAAGCCTGGACCGGTTTCATTCTCAGAAGGTGGATGTGTTCATCGGTCCCAACTTCCTGGTGACGCACCACCCCAGCGAGGTCAAGGGGATCTTCGACACGCGCGGTGTCGTGGCCAAGAACCCAGGATTGCTTCTGAGGTCATCGGATTGGCTGCTGCACGGCGTGCTGGACGCGATGATTGACAACTACCTGCCTGCGCTTGATGGACTGGAAGCCCGGGTCGAGCGGGCAGAGCGGGCGCTGTTGGACGGAGATGCTGTCGACGTTGCCGATCTGGTGAAGGCCAGGCGAGAGTTGCTTCTACTCGGGGACCTGTCGCAGGGCCAACTGGATATCCTGACGGAGCTGACAAACGAGTCGGACTTCGTGCACGATGACAATCTGGTTTACTTCAGGGATGTGGGCGACCACCTGCGCCATATCCATCACCGGAGCACCCACCACGCGACGCTGGCCGATGCGGCCGTGTCGGGTTCGGGGGCGGCCGAGGTGGGCGGTGCACGGACCGGGTCGAAGGGCGCAGCGGCTATTCTCGCCGCTTTGCTGCCGCCGACCGCTGTTACGTCTTACTACTCGATGAACATCACCGACCTGCCGGGGGGCGAATCGTCGCAGGGGGCCCTGATGGTTGCGGTGGCAGCAGTCGTGTATGCTGTCGGAGCGATCGTGTTGTTCCGTCAGAAACGGTGGATATGAACGGAGCTCAACTTTGGTCAGCGTAACTCTCGATCAGGTGACGAAGCGGTTCGACAGCGTGATCGCCGTCGACCGTGTCAGCCTGGAAGTGGAAGAGGGAGAGTTCTTCTTCCTGCTCGGGCCTTCCGGATGTGGCAAAACGACGCTGCTGCGGATGATCGCCGGTTTCTATCGCCCCGAGGGAGGGCACGTGCGTTTCGGGGATCGAGACGTGACCGATCTCCCCCCGAATGTCCGAAACACCGGAATGGTCTTTCAGAACTACGCGCTGTGGCCGCATATGACGGTTCGGAAAAACGTCGAGTACGGTCTGGCGATGCGGAATGTCGAGCGATCGGAGATGGACCGGCGTGTGGATCGCGCCCTGGGGATGGTGCAGATGGGTGCCTACGCGGACCGGTCGCCGAACCAGTTGTCGGGCGGGCAACAGCAGCGGGTGGCGCTGGCCCGCGCCCTGGTCATCGAACCCGATGTTGTGCTGATGGACGAACCCCTTTCGAATCTGGATGCGCGTCTCCGGCTTGAGATGCGCGAGCAGATCTTGGCGCTCCACAAAGAGATCGGCACGACGATGATCTACGTCACGCACGATCAGAAGGAGGCGCTGGCGATGTCGAACCGGATGGCGGTAATGGATTCGGGGCGCGTGGTGCAGGTGGGAACGCCCCGCGACCTCTACCAGCGTCCGGCCAGCCGCTTCGTCGCGGACTTCATTGGTGAGATCAACCTGATCCCGGGTAAGCTTCTCGACGCGGGGAGCGGGTATAGCGTCGAAACCGGGCTGGGCACGTTACGGGCGGAAGAGTGCCCGGCGGGCTTGGCGAAAGGGGACGGTGTGCTGTGCGCGATCCGACCCGAGGGGCTTGCTTTTCTGGAAGGTGAGGGGACCCCGGGCGACAACACCGTGACGGGCAAGGTGCACAGCGTGATCTACCTGGGAGAGGTGGAGCAGTACCTGATCGAACTGGTTGACGGGACGATGGCGAAGATGGTCGAGCACGATCCGGTTACCCAGCGCGCCCAACCGGGCGACGACGTGCGGTTGCGTTTCAGCCCAACGCGGGTTGTCCTGCTGCCCTCACGAGGCGAGGGCGATGCTGAAGCGCTATGACCTGAGTGTGGGGATGATGCTGTTCCTGGGGAGTCTTCTGGTCTTCTTCGGGCTGTTCCTGTTTTACCCCCTGTGGTACGCGTTCCTGAACGCCTTCTGGATCGACGGACGGCTGTCGTTCGAGTTCTTCGAGTTTATGCTCACGAACCCCGTCTACGTCGAGTCGATTCTCAACAGCTTCCGTCTGGCGATGGTGACGACCATCGTGACGACGATCGTCGCCCTCCCTCTCGCGTTTCTGCTCGTTCGGTACGATTTCCGGGGCAAGGGGCTGGTCAACGGGTTGCTGCTCGTTCCGATGGTACTGCCTCCGTTCGTGGGGGCCATCGGAATGCGTCAGATGTTCGCGCGATTCGGGTCGGTAAACCTGTTGCTCATTCAGGCCGGGCTGATCGACGAGCCGATCGATTTTTTCGGCGGGGGCGGGTTTCTGGGTGTGGTCGTGCTCGAAGTCCTGCATCTCTACCCGATTATGTACCTCAATGTCGCCGCGGCACTGTCGAACATCGATCCGAGTATGGATGAGGCTGCAAGGAACCTGGGAAGTCGCGGCTTCAAGCTTTTCCGCACGGTGACATTTCCTCTGATGCTGCCGGGCTATTTCGCCGGGGCGATCATCGTTTTCATCTGGGCATTCACCGATCTCGGGACACCTCTGATCTTCAATTTCAGACGGGTCGTGGCGGTGGAAATTTTCAATTCCATCTCTGACCTGAATGAAAACCCGGTGGCCTACGCACTGGTCGTCCTGGTCGTTTTGCTGACGGTCTTCTTCTTCTTCCTGTCGAAGTCGGTGATCGGAGGGCGGCGCTACGAGATGATTTCCAGGGGCCACGTCTCGGGCGCCTCACGACAGGCGTCGACGGGGATGACTTTCCTTATCTGGGGGGTGATGATTCTGCTTACGTCGGTGGCCCTGTTGCCGCACCTGAGCATCGTCCTCACGTCCTTCACGGACCGGTGGTTTATGTCGGTCTTTCCCGAGTCCTACACGCTCTCACACTACGGGATGGTCTTCGACCATCCATTGTCGTCGACGAGCATTCAGATCTCGCTCTTCCTGAGTGTGTTGAGCACGGCGCTCGATGTGGTCCTGGGCATCTCTATTGCCTATCTGTTGACGCGTACGAACGTTCCGTTCAAGGGTGTGCTCGACGGCGTTGCGATGCTGCCCCTGGCTCTGCCCGGGATCGTTCTCGCCTTCGGTTACCTGGCGAGTTATTCCGGCACCTTCCTCGACGCCCGTCACTTCCCGCTTCCGCTACTGGTGATCGCCTACGGCGTGCGAAGGCTGCCCTATATGATCCGATCCGCCTACGCGGGGTTCCAGCAGACGAGCGTGGCTCTCGAGGAAGCTTCCCTGAATCTGGGAGCCACACGGTTGCGGACGATGTTCAGGGTGACGTTCCCGCTGATTCTGGCCAACCTGGTGGCGGGAGGTATCCTGTGTTTCTCGTTCGCGATGCTGGAGGTCAGCGACTCTCTCGTGCTGGCGATGAAGGACGAATACTTCCCGATCACGCGCGCGATTTACGCGTTGATGGGCCGGATCGCAGACGGGGCGTACATCGCGAGCGCGATGGGCGTGTTTGGGATGTTCCTTCTGATGGCGAGCCTCTTTCTGGCCGGACGTTTCCTGGGTCGCCGTATGGGCGAGTTGTTCAGGGTTTGACGTGTTCGCTGTCGCCATCATTCTGGCGTTGATCCTTGGGGTGATCTGGTGGCTTACCGCGCCTCAGTCGCCGAAGCTCCACAACGATTCTCTGGAAACGTCGACATCCGATGTGGCGGCCGATACCTTCGACCTGATTTCTCGGGAAGGACCCGGGCTGCCGGCGCTCGATGGCGCGATCGTGGGAGAGATCCTGATGGACCTGTTCGACCGGATGGGACTTCCTCGCCAGGAGGGAGCCGATGCGGTGCGAGGGATGGGGTTCCGCGTGTCGCCAGAGACCGCGAACGAATCATCCGGATCGGACGGCTCGTTTGAACGGGGTGTGGTATCCTACCACACGATGGCAGTCCGGGCCACCGTCGAGCGGGGGCTCCTGGTCGGTATCGAGCTCGCCCGCCGCGATGACGACTACCGTTCGGTCGGCGATGCGGCATTCGACGAATCGACGCTGGCCGCGGATGCCGAACGAATCGAACGCGAGCTGTTCGATGAACAGACGCGACGCCGGCAGGTGTTCTTTTCCAGGGCTGTGGTGGCGTTGCAGGATATGGTCCAGAATGAGCGGGACGACGACCGTAGAAGAACGGTGGGCGCCGTGTTCGACCGATTCGGAAACGCCCTCGACGAATTGCAGCAGATGATGGACGAAAGGATGGTGGACGTGGATTCGGATGGCGAACTTCAATGGGGTGACTCAGCCGATCGCAGGTTGTACTACTTCAAGATGGGAGTCACGAACAGCCTGCGCAGGTCGGGCAGGATCGACAGTCTTGGACATCTCTACCGCTACGAGGGTGTGAACTACGACGTCACCGAAGCGTACGATCTGGCGAGTCAGGAGGTACCGGCCCTGAGACAGGCCGAAGAACTCGGGATCGGGCGCGTGCTGGCTTTGCGTCCTGACGAAGTTCACGCCCTCGTCGGGAGGGGACTCCCCGCGGGTCCACACAAAGACTCCATTTCCGATGGAGAATCCTGAATCCTTGGATGATCAGAAAGTATCCGTCCTGTTGACAGTACCGGCGAGCGAAGCCAATGCCGATCCCTGTCAGGCCACGCTGCACAGCATCGCGTCACAATCCTATCCGTCGACGCTGATAGAGATTTGTCGCGTACAATACGTGGATGATGCCCCGGAGGGACGAACATCGGCTCTGAACGCGGCACGTGACAACGCAAGTGGCGCTTATTACGTGCAAACTGCTCCGGGGACGACGTGGGACCCGACCAAAATCGAAAGACAGGTCCAGCGCCTGCAGGAAGATCCGTCCCTTCACGCAACCGCCCACGAAGTGCGGGTGCGACGGCCCTCTGGGCGGACCAAGACGGACTTTACGCTCCTGCGGAACGTGGGGCTGCGGGTGGGGAGCCTGATTCGGCCGCCCTGGGAAGACGGCAACCTGATGCTTCGGGCGGATCGGGCAGAAAATCTGGGTGCCTATCGCTATCTGGCGGATGCGTCGTGGGAACACGCTGTGCGGCTCGTCTGGAAAGACACGGAGGTCGATCTGGTGCCGGAAGTGCTTGGCGAGACCGAAGGCGAGGACGTCGAGCGATTGGCGCTGGAGCCGACCGGGATCCGACGGCGCTTTCTCTCAGCTTACATCGAGCGCGTGACGGAGCTGGAATCGTCATCGCCGTCGGAGCAAGCCCTGCTCGCGGCGGCCATCTACCTCTGGAATGACGACCTGACACGATCCCACGAAATCTGTCAGGATTTCGATCGGTCCATTCCCGACGCCAGCTTCATTCACGGGATCGTGCATCGACGGGAGCCCGATCATAGTAACGCTCGAGGATGGTTCGGGCGAGCCGAAGGGATGCGAGGGGGCGAGACGATTCGAGACGCTGTTCTGGCATTGCTACAACGGGTCCTGCAGATTCCTGATTACGGCTCGGCGCGTGACACGGCGTTCGAGTGGATTCAGCATCTTCAGAAAGTGGGCACGTGGGACCCGCTGAAGCTGCTCGACCTGTGCGAGACGGGCGCGTGGAAAGAAGATGCTTCTCTTCGGCGTCTTCTGGAAGAGGTTCAGGAGGCGGAGCTGCTGGCTGCGATTGAGGTGATGGGCTCCCGGGCGTGATGCGTTATGCCAACGTGCGACGCAGGAGGAAGGGCAGCAGGGCGGCGCACAGGACGGTCTCGGGAATCAGGTATGACAGGTTGTAGAGAGCGGCGTAAACCCACACAGACGTGCCCTCGGGGGCATAGCTTCCGAAGAAAACGATTCCCGAAACGAAGTGGGCTATGAATCGGGCGGAACCACCGACCACACACGCCCACACGGCCGAGCCGGCGAACATTCCGCCAAGCCCCAGAAAGCCGAAAGCCACGGGGTAGTCGAGCACGATCTGGACGGGGTGGAAGATGTGGGCGCCGAGTAGGAGTTGGATCAAGCCGCAGAGGACGCCAGCGGCAATGCCTGGGCGAAGGCCGCGCCACGTGGCAAGGTAGAGGATGGGGAGGGATTCGAGTGAAATCGAGCCGCCGTAAGGCATCCGGGGAAGGGGCAGGGCTTTGAAGACGAGACCAAGGACCACGGCCAGAGCGGCCGTGCTTCCGACGAGAGTCAGGTCGCGAACACTCACCGCTGGCCTAAAGGCCGGCTTCCTGCTTCAGCCGTTCCTTGCGTTGCTGTAGCGTCCGTTCCTGATTTTTCTTCTGGTAGGTGAGATTGACATTCTGGAAGAAGCCTAGGAACGGCATCAGCGTTTCCTGTTGGAGCTCGTCCCATGCCTTCCGGATGGCCATCCGTCCGTTGCCCGTGTTCAGATCTCCGTACTGGTTGACGTGGAGACTCTCCTGCTGACCGTGGTCGCTTTGCCACCATTTTAAGAGAGTTTCGCACGCATCCCGAACGTCTTTCACCGCGAGCACGTCGAGTTCGGCCAGCGTCGATTCGAGAATGTCCAAGGCGTTCCGTTCGTCGATGGGTGTGGTCTCGATTCCGAGGTCGCCCAGGGGACTGGTCGAATCCCCGTCCTCTTCGGATGCCTCCCCCTCCGAGGGCTTGGGAGCGTCGGCTTTCTGAAGGGGCGAGGCGGCGAGGTTGCAATCCTGGACGAGTTGGGCATACCCACCGAGCGCCGTGTCGAAAATCCGGGCCAATAACTTGCCGGCCTTGCTGCTCAGGTTGAGGCGCCCCCGGATATCGCGGATCTGCTTGAGGCTGGACCGTGCGGAACTGCCAAGATCCTGAATGTCCGATATCCGCTCGGGACCCAGGAGCTTCATGCGACGTTGGACGAATTCCTCGGCGGCATCTCGCTCCTCCTGTGTCAGGATGAGCAGTATTTCTTTGAGGTTATCCACGAGTTTTCCAGTTAATGAAGGCTCATGATGCGCAGCGTAAATATAGTGAAGTGAGCCCGATATTCAATAGAGCGTACGATGTCTGAAGAGAACGGTGCAGAGACTCTGGGCACGGTCCTGATCGCCCAGCGCGAACCACAGGATCAACAGTTCGTACAGGTGCTCCTGAGTACGTTCGGAAAATTCAACGTTGTCGAGGCCAACTCGTCGGCAGGCGTGATCCGGGGGTTATTTGCACAGCCCGACCTTATTCTGGTCGATCCGCTGATCCGAGGAGATTTCCTGAGGGCCGTCGAGCTTATGCGGCGGATGCCCAAATTGAATCACGTGGCGATCGTGGGGTTGAGCGGCGACCTGAGCCAGGCAGCCCGCGTCTCGGGCAAGGGGTTCAACGCCTTTATTTCAAAGCCGTTCAAGCCCGAGAGTCTGCTCGCTCAAGTTTGGAAGACCCTGGATTCACAGCCGTTGCCGCCCGGAGATGGCAGCCCGGTCGAGTTGAACGTCGATATCGATCAGATCGAGGGCCTGCCCACCTTGCCCACGGTCTACGCCCAGGTGGAACAGCTGTGCGCGGATCCTCACGTCGATGCCGAGGAGCTCGCGAAAGTGATCGAGACCGATCCTTCGATCACGATGAAACTGCTCAAACTGTCCAACTCAGCCTTCTTCGGGTTCACGCGCGAAATCAAGTCGATCGGTGACGCCGTGTCCTTGTTGGGGAACGAGACAGTGAAGAATGCGGTCTTGAGCATCTCTGTGTTCGAGGCGACGAAGGATATGGAAGATTCGGCGGGGATCGACCGCAAGATGTTCTGGCAGCACGCGACTGCTGTCGGCTCCGCTGTGCGGTTCATTGCCAAGAAGATGAAAATTCAGCGGGAAGAGAGTTTTACTGCGGGGATTCTCCACGACATCGGGAAGATCGTGCTCGACGGATTATTCGCGGAATTCTACAAGGGTACCCTGGAAGCCGTCGAGTCGGAGAAGCAATCGATCCTGGAGGCCGAAGAACGGACGATCGGCCTGACCCATACCAAACTGGGCCACGAGCTGTCGGAGAGCTGGGGGATTCCGGGGGGGCTTTCCAACGCGATTCTATACCACCACCGCCCGAAGTCGTCCGACAGCGATGCGGAACTGGCGAGCCTCGTGCACATCGCCGATGCGTGCGCGCGGAACCTGGGGTTTGGTTCGGGGGGCGACCCTTACGTACCCACGATCCAACCTTTTGCAATGGAACATCTGGCAGTGGGTGGGAACGATCTGATGGTGTGGGAAGAAGAAATGAAGCAGGTGATCGAGAAAGATATGGCGTTCCTGTCCGCAATCGCGTAGATCTATGGACGAGTATAAGGAAAAGGCCGCCGCCTCGTCAGAGGCGGCGGCCTTTTCCTTATACCGTGTGCCCAGGGTTCGCTGGCTACTTATGTGCCGCTTCCCAAATGGGCTGGATTTTCTTGATCAGTTCATCGTCTGTTGCGCACGATTTGACTATTTCAGTAAACTCATCTGCTGAGATGCCTAGTTCCTCCAGGAACTTTTTGTCAGCGCCTCACGGATAGATGTAGTCCCCGATCGTGCCTCTCAGGAACGCACGCGCCTTGTCCGAAATTCTGGGCAACCAGGGAACACCGCCGATCATCAAAGGCCGGCTCCTGGGTCGGAAATCCAGAGACTCGCTCAAGCTGTCCACCTTGGCATCACCCCTCTTTCGTCGTTTGATTTCGGGTTTGCACAGAAACTAAGCTCTTTAACGCTGCTGTCAAGCGAACCGTGATGTCTTGTAGCCGGCTCTTGCCAGGGCAGCGGTGGTGGGATGGGGTCTGGACGTCAGGCAGCGACGTAGGTCGTCAGGCAGGTTTCTCCGTACACCTTGGAGCGGATCGGGGTGAAGCCGTTCACGCTCTCGGGCATCTCGAACGAAGTGTGGTGCTGAAGGAGGACGCGGGTGTGGGGCGCGGCCAGAGGTGAGGTGACAAAGGCCTCCAGGGCCGCCTGTGCGAGGGGGGTTTCGCGCAGCGTTTCGTGGTAGGGAGGATCGAGGTAGGCGACATCTACAGGGTCATCGTTGGAGGAGGACAGAAACGCAAAAGCATTCTTTTGACCGATCTGCAGGCGTTCGCGGATTCCCCATTCTTCCACGAGGGACTTGATGAACTGATAACGACGGCCGTCCTGCTCGTTCAGCGTGACGTCCGCTCCTCGGCTCCAGGCCTCTAGGCCGATCTGCCCTGAGCCTGCGAACAAGTCCAGAAAGCGTTCCCCTGCTACAGGACCCAAAGTCGAGAAAGCGGCTTCCTTAACGAAATCGGATGTCACTCTCGCGTTTCCGAACCGGTTGTTGTTGAAGGGAATCCGGCGACCCTTCAGGTCGCCCGTGATGACTCTCAAGGGAGGTCCCTACGTTGAGGGTTGATATCGCGCATCCTGGTCGGTGTAGAATATCCAGACGAAGCGGCGACGTCAACGCCGCCGCCGTTGACTCGGTGCCGCACCTTTACTTACAATCGGACCATCCCCCATTCTCAGGGTGACTGTGATTCGACATTTCCTTTTCGTCTTCCTTTTTCTGAGCTCTCCCGCCCGGGCCCTCGACCTGAACCTCGAAGGCCTCGTGGGCGCGGTATCGGTCGAAGATCGAGTCTGGCAGCGTATCGATCTACGCCCCCGCCTTCGCTACGGTGCCCTGGAGGCTTCGTTCGACCTGGAGTTGTTCATCGACGGAGAAGGGAAGATCAGGGATCGAGGGTGGGATTTTTCCAGTCGGAGACGAGGGTTGGAGAGCGTTCTGCGCAAGATTCACTACATCCGTTACGGTCTTCCAGAAGACCCGACGCGAAAGGCTTACTTCAGGGTTGGTGCGCTGGATCGATTGACGCTGGGAAACGGTCTGATTGTCCGCGATTACAGGAATACCTTCGGACACCCCGGGGTGAAACGGACGGGAATCGACATTCAGGTTCGTGGGCTGGTATGGGAATCCCTTTCGATCCGTGGTTTCCTGAACGATGCGGTGGATTTGCTCGATCGGGGGTCTCCGCTGATCGGAGGTCGCGCGAGTGCGGTCTCCGTAGGGGGTCTCGAGGTGGGAGCGACGTTGGCGCTGGATCTGGATCAGCTTTCGTCCTTGCCGGATTCGGTGCGGTCGGGGGCCGAAGATGACGCGTACGGAGCCTACGGGGTCGATCTGGCTTATCCGCTCGTTCAGGGCAGGAATCTTTTCCTGACAGTGTATGGAGGTGTGGCTCGTCCCGTCGCGACGACCAGGAAAGGAACCGGATTCCACGGCCCTGGACTGCGGTTGGTCGTCGGGAAGCTGTCAGCCCGGTCTGAGGTTCGCTTCGTTCGCGGTGCGTTCGAGCCGGATCACTTTGATGCTGTCTACGAACAAACCCGAGTGTACATTGCCGATGATGGATCGATCGTAACACGGGAGGCGGGGGTGGCTGACGTCGATCTGAACGGTTTCCTGGCAACCGTTGAGGCTCGGGATGTGGGTATTTTCGGGGGGGCGGTGTCGTATCAGCACCTGGTCGGAGGTGGGTTGGACGACCGCTTCCTGCGGGGGAAACTCTCAGTCAGACCTGGATTTCTGGGTCCGTTTCGCCACGTCTCTTTGTCTGAGGCCTACCTGGAGATGAGAGATCGAGCGGCTACGCCCGCCGGTTTCTTCGAGGTGAACGAGGATACGAGATTCGGCTATCGGTTCGGTCTGCGGCCGGCCGGTCGGGTTTCGGTGATCTGGAATATGGAGTTTTCCTACGAGCCGGACGGGGCGGGTGGGTTCGAGCGACGGAGGACCCTCGGTCTGCAGACCGTGTTCGGGCTCTGAAACCCTGACGGAGCAGAAACGAAAAGGGGGATCGTGTCTGGATGACACGATCCCCCTTTTGCTTAAGGTCACGAGAGTCAGGAAGGTTCGATGGGCTCCGCCTCAGGGGGTGTCGGGGAGAGCGGCAGGACGAACGAGAAGGTGCTGCCTTCCCCTTCGACGCTTTCCACCCAGATTTTTCCACCGTGGGCCTCGATGGCCACCTTGCACAAGGTAAGTCCGAGCCCGGCCCCACTGCGTCTCTTCCGGTCGACCTGTCCGAATTTTTCGAAGATCCGTTCAAGGTAATCTTCGGGAATGCCGTGGCCGTTGTCAGCGACATTGATCTGGACCGAATCGTCGACCTTTCGCCCTTTGAGCGTGATCGTGCCGCCTCGGCCTGTGTGCTTGATCGCGTTGAGCATCAGGTTGGACACGACTCGATAAACGAGGTCGCGATCAGCCGGGACGGAAGGCAGCCCGTCATCGACCTCGAGCCGAACGTCCTTTCCTTCGGCCTGTGCGGGGGCGTCGACTTCATTCACGACGTCCTGGCCCAACTCGTTGAAATTCATCGCTTCCCGGCTGAGGGTGAGTTCTCCTTCTTCCATCCGAGAGATGTCGAGCAGGTCCTGAATCATACTATAGAGCAGATCGGAGCTACGCTGGGCGGCCTCAAGACACTCTCGGGTATCTGTCAGGTCGTCCATTCCCACGATCTCGAGATTGGCCTTGATTCCGGTCAGGGGATTCTTGAGATCGTGAATGATCATCTGGGTGAGGTGCTCTTTGGTATCCTGGAGTTCCTGCAGTTCGCGATAGCTTCTCCCCAGGTCATCGTGGAGAGGCTTCACGCGGACGAGGGACTTGATGTGCGTGAGCAGCTCGATCTTGACGATGGGTTTGGTCAGGAAGTCGTCGGCTCCGGCTTCGATGCTTTTGATCTTGTCATCGAGATCCTTGAGTGCGGTGACCATCACGATTGGAATGAACCGTGTGGTCTCGTCACTCTTGAGCTTCTGACAGACCTCGGAGCCGTCCATCCTGGGCATCATCACCTCGAGCAGCACGATGTCAGGCGCGAACTCGGCGACCCTTCGAGGGACTCGACGCCATCGAAGGCCGTGGTGACGTCGTAGCCTTCGGGCAGCAGGTAGGCCTCCAGCAATTCAACATTCTTAGGATGATCGTCAACGACGAGGATCTTGGCTGGTTCCATAGATCTGTGCCTGTCGTTGAGTCCGTCGGGTTGTTACGCGCATCCAGATACTTGCGAACCGTGTTTGGGACTGCGCGCGTGTCGATGGGTTTGGAAATGTAGCCGTCGCAGCCTGCCTCGCGAGCCTTCTCTTCGTCACCGCGCATCGCGTGCGCCGTCAGGGCGATGATCGGGAGGTCGCTGTTTTCGGGCTTCTCCTTGATTATTCCCGTGATGGCGAGACCGTCAAGCCCGGGCAGTTGAATGTCCATCAGGATCAGGTCCGGGCGGCTCTCTTCGACCATTTTGAGTGCCTCGGAACCCGTCGTTGCCGCTTTGACCTGATAGTCGTGCGCTTCCAGGATGTCGCTAATCAGCTCCAGGTTGAGCGGATTGTCCTCAACGATCAGGATGGTCTCACCGGCCACGGCTGCGACCCCGGCGACTCTGGATTGTACTATAGTAGTGGTTTTTCATACAGTTAGCGACAAATCACGCGGTGCCGTTGGTGTGTCAAGCCTTTCTTCCTATTCCGGTACCCGGTAGCGGCGGAGCCTGCGAGCGGCTTCGCCCTCGCCGTTGTGCTCCAGGATGGTTACGATATGCTCTTTCAGCCGCAGGTGTTCAGGATGCTGGGGGTCGATCGCCAGGGCGCGACGCAGGGCGTTCCATCCCCGGTTCAGGTCCCCTTCTCCAACTCGCGCAGCGGCCAGGCCAAGCCAAATTTCGGCGTCACGAGGATTCAATGAGGTGGCTCTGGCGAAGGACGAGGCAGCTTCGGTATGGTTCCTGCGGGTAAGGTGGAGGGCGCCGAGATTTCGATGGGCCAGGTGCAGTTTTTCATCAAGTTCGACCGCTCTGTCATAACTCGCGTGAGCGCTGTCGAGGTCTCCGGCGTGGAAGGCTGCGAGCCCCTGTTCGAACAGTTTTCTCGCGCCATATCCCCGTAAGAACTGCTGCTCTCGACCAGGATCTCTCCCGGTGAGCAGACGATAGAGGTAGTCTGTGCCGACGGTCTCGAGCCCGAGTTCAACGAGTCCCACCGCATCCCACCACGAGGGGCGAGCGAGATCGACCTGCTCCCTCGAGCTATTGAACCTTCCGAGCTTCAGGTAAACCTCCGCCAGCAACATTCTGGACAGCGAGAAATCGGGCCAGCGGGCAACGATGTCTTCGAGGAGCTCTGCCGCATCCTTGTAGCTTCGACGACGATAGTGGTCGGCGGCCAGCACGACGGCACCGTCAGGCCGAGTCGGATCATCCAGGATCTCACGCTTCCAGGCATCGATCTGGTCGAGCCCATAGGATCCCTTTCGAAAGATATCGATCGTGGGCCGATCGAATCCCGTGACGCTGGGCTCGGTTCCCGATTCGTCGATCTCGAGACCGAAAAAGGACGGCACCCGACGAAAGGTGGTCTGGTGTTCGAACCCAAGGTCGCCGGCGTAGAGCTTGTCGAAGAGCGAAGCGCCAAGGCGGTAGTGCGATCGTGCGGCCTGATACTGACGCGCTCTGTTCTCGCGAATGAGGATCCAGTAGTCGACAGGTTCGAGGGCCTGGTGGACAAGGTCCAGGACGTGAACGTCGAGGACCCCGCCGGAGACTCTTACGAAGAAACTGCCCATATCGGGGACGGCGGTCATTCCGTCGGGCACCATCCACAGCGTCGGAAACCCGCCACCTTCCGCGTAGACGGTACTCCCCACGGGGGCAAGCTCTTTCAACGAGCGCTGCGCCTGGTAGCGGACGTTTTCTTCCGTGTAGGTTGCCGAGAGGGCGATGGCTCCGGTGGCGGTCAGCGCAACAAGGACGATGGGCGGAACGGCTGAGAGTCGACCGTGCCACCTGCTCATACGGGACCCGGTGGCCAGCGCTCCCCAAGCTGCAAAGAGGGAGAGGGCGGGGAGCATCGGGACCGTGTACCGGACGGGTTTGGTGAACAGACAGCCTACGACCAGGAGGTAGGGCAGGATCCACGCAAGGAGCAGGAGGGCGTCCCACGTTCTACGTCGCGCGGCCCATCCAATGCCAAGGAGTGTACACAGAAACAGGGGAACTCCCTGGGCGGTGGGAAGTAGATCGGTGACGTAGAAGAGGTAGGGCGTCGTCGAGAAATCGTAGAGCGTCCACATCCTGGGCTCTTTTCCGACGACGACATCGACACTCGGTGCAAAGTCCCTCTGATCGTGACTCTCGTAGAGGTGGTCCTGATCAAGCAAGAGAAACGGAGTCGAGGCAGTGGCAATGACGAGGACGATCGCCGCAGTAAGGATGGACCGGGCTGAGAACAGAACGCCCACGCGTGAGGTGAGCCGGTCCAGGATGGTTCTGAAGGTGTCACCGGGCTGGCTGAGGTGCGCGACGATGTAGGGAATAACGAGCAGTCCGGCCAGCAACCGGTAGCCTGTGGCGGCTCCGACGGCGAGCCCGCACACCACATAGGAAATGGGGGACGGCCGAGGGAGACGTAAGATCGCGAGGAGGCCGAGTGTCACGAACAGCGTGATCGACACGTCGACGGTGTAGTAGTGAGACTGTTGCACGTGCCCGGGTGTCACAGCGAGGAGGGTGGCTGCGAGGAGCCCCGTGCGGGGACCCTCGAGCTGACGGCCAAGCAGGTAGACCGCCCAGACGGTCAGGACGCCGGCCAGACCGGAAAGCGTACGGGCGACGATGTGGGTTGTCCGGAGGTCGTCGTTTTCAGATCCGTAGGGTGTGTAGTCGAGGACAGCAGAGAGGACTGCCTGGGCCACGGCCAGAATGTAAGCGGGCAGGTGACCGTAGGCGGTCGCCATTCGCCCCGGATTTTCGGTCGCCCACCTGGCATTGGCGATCAGCGTAACCTCATCCGGGTGGAACGCCCTGAATTCGCCGGTGGAGGCTTCCGTGCCCCAGTCGAGTCCTGTCAGGCGAAGGGCGCCGGCGAGGAGGAGAACGGCAACGAGGGCGATGGGTTCGCGGTCGCGCAAGAGAAGAGACATCAGGGAGAACCGAAGTAGCGCGCGTGGATTCTGAGCAGTTCGAAGGGCGCTTTCAGGAGGTCGACGGGATGGAGTTTGGATCCGGAGACGTCCTGCCAGGTCCGGAGGGGCAGCTCGTAGATCTGATCCGCTCGTGAGACGTCCCCAACCGGCAGCGTGATCCACCTTGCGAGTAGCTCGACGTCGAAGATCCACCGACTGATGAACGGCTCTGCCAGGATGGTGCGCAGATCTTCAGAGACTTGGAACAGCTTGGCGCCGCATTGCGTGTCGTAGACGGGAAGCCCTAAAACGGCCGAAACGGCGGTCGCGAAGATGCGCCCGACGTAGTGGCGGGAACTGCTCCGGTGTATTTCGCGGCCGAGCAAGTTTATGCGGGCGCCCAGTACGAGGTCGATTCGTTCGTCTCTATCGAGGATGGCATTGAAACGCGGAATCTCTTCGAAGGGTGTTGCGAGGTCGGCATCCCAGTATCCGACGCGAGTGGCGCCGTCGTGGATGGCGGTCAGGAGGCCCTGACGCACGGCCTCGGCTTTACCGACGTTCGTCGTGAGAATCAGCTGGCGATGCCTGCCGTCCTCACAGATCCGATCGATGACCTCCCGCGTCCGGTCAGTGCTCCCGTCATCGACGAGTAGACAGGGCGTCTGCACCTGGGCGAATGCATCCGGATCGAGTCGTCCGGCTTCGTTGTAGCAGGGAACGACGATGAGGGTCATGAGGGGACACCCACCCGCAATGCGGCAAGCAGGCTGACGCCCCTTCGATAGGGGGAGGGGCCGCCCAGTTCGATCGCGTGTACGAGAGAGCGACGCTCGCCCGCGAAGATCGATTCGAGCACCCCGTTGAGCGGGAAGGGAGGCACCCAGAGATCTGTGTCGGCCTCTCCGACCGTGTGTCCTCGCCAGACCGTGTAGGCCCTCAATGCGCGCACGAGGGGGTACAGCCTCGAATTGAAGTGCATCAGTGTCACTTCAGCCGTTTCCAGGGTCTCCCAGACGGCGCTGAGGCGTTCGGGCGTGTACCGCCGGTGATGGCCGTGGTTCGTGTCGTGGGGACTCCACGCAACGTCGGAGGACGGGACGGTGATGAAGAGATGACCGCCGGGACGCAGAAGCCTGCACCAGTTGCTCAGAAACTCACTGTCGTCTTCGATGTGCTCGAGTACATCGGCCAGGAGGAATGCGTCTGCCTGGAGACCTGAGGTTTCATCGGGACCTGTTGCGCGGATGAACTGTATGTTGGGGTAGGCGTCCCGGGCGTAGGACAGAGCGGATTCTGCCGCATCGATGCCGATGCACCGATAGCTCTCACCCAGGGCCGCGATGTTAGCGCCTGTGCCGCAACCGATGTCGATCAGCGTTGCACCTGCGGGAACGCGAGCGCAGATGGCGGCCGCGAGAATGCGTCTCCGGGCGACGAACCACCAGTGGTCCCTCTCGATTCGGTCGTGCAGTTCGAATTGGTCGGTTTGCAAATGAGGCCGCGACGGACGGGGTGAACGGGTTAGAAGCCTTCGAGGCGGGACAGGTCGGCTACACCGTCGGGTAGTGCGGCGATGTGTTGGACAAGGCCCAGCCGGGATCGTTTCTGTTTCTCATCGTCAGACATGACGAGGACGTCGTCAAAGAACCGGGTGATCGGTTCTTCGAGCGCATCTAGGGCGTTCGAGATCGATTCGATCGAGGGACCGTCGGTTTCAGTTGCCTCGCTGACTTTGACATAGGCCTCGTGCAGGGCCTTGGACGAAGGTTCGTCGTCGTCCTCGGGCGCGAGGGGAAGCGGCTCGTCGAAATCTCTGACGATCCTCTTGCATCGGGCGTAGGCGTTGAACCTGCTCTCCCATCCATCAGCGGAGATCATCTCCCGGAGTCCTTCGGCCGCGAGCCGGATGGCGTGGGGATCGTCGCTACCCCCCTCGATTGCCGCGTCGACCACGTCGAACGCGAACCCTTCATCGCGAAGCTGCACCTCGAGGCGACGCAGGACGAAATCCAGGGCCTCGTCGAGCGCATTCGGATCGGCCTCGATGGGGAGGGCCTTGCCTGCGGTAGAAAGCCCCTTGCGAATTGAGAAAGCGTGTTGCCGGTCGATCAGACAGGTTAGGAGTCCGATAGCGTCCCTTCGGAGGCCGTAGGGGTCGGCTGTGGCGCGAGGGCGAACCCCCGCGCAGAACAGGCCCGCGAGACTGTCGAGCCGATCGGCGACGGACAGGGCGAAACCGATGGCAGAGGTGGGGGCCGGATCTCCCGGGAAGCGCGGCCGGTAGTGCGTTTCGATCGCTTCAGCAACAGCCTCGTTCTCGCCCGCGGCGAGCGCGTAGTAACGGCCCATCACCCCCTGAAGGGAAGTCATCTCGACGACCATGCTGGTTGCGAGGTCGGCCTTGCATAGCTTGGCAGCCCGGAGAGCGTCGGATCGTGTCTCCCCGGTGAGGGCGAGATCTTCAGCGAGCGCATCGACGAGCCGTCCGATTCGGTCGACCTTGTCGAGCATCGAGCCGAGATCTTCCTGGAAGGTGAGAGTGTGGAGCATGGTCAGGAAGTCGTCCAGCTTGTGTCGGGCGTCCTCACGGTAGAAGAAGGCGGCGTCAGCGTAGCGAGCACGGATGACGCCTTCGTTTCCTTTGACGACGAGGTCGGGTGTTTCGGGTACGCCGTTCGATACCGTGATGAAGTGGGGCAGGAGCGTGCCCGCCTCGTCGGTGAGAGGAAAGTAACGCTGGTGCTTCCGCATGACGGTCACGAGGACTTCCTTCGGCAGTTCGAGGTGTGACGCGTCGAACGTGCCTCGAAGGGCGTGCGGGGTCTCGACCAGGTCGGTCACTTCCTCGAGCAGGTCGGGATCGTCGGGGATCCGACCGCCGACTTCGGCCGCGAGGCGATCGATCTGTTCGCGGATGCTGGCGCGGCGCACATCACGATCGATCTGGATGCGGAGGTCCTGAAGTACGGCGTTCAGGGAGGAAGCATCATCGACATCGACTTCCGGTGCGCGATCGGGCCGAAGGCCAAGCGTGGTGCGACCGCTCGTGACGTTGGCGTAGGTGAAGGGGATGATGTCGACGCCAAACAGAGCAACGATCCAACGAATCGGTCGGGTGAAAGCAACCCCGTCCGAATTCCACCGCATGGACCTCTGGAAGCTGATCGATGCAATCAGACCAGGCAGTGCCTCGGCCAGCACCTCGACGGTCGACCTGCCTTCGATTCGCTTGAGGGCGTAGACGTAATCCACACCCTTGTCGTCTGCTCGCACCTCGACGTCGGTGGGGTCGACGCCTTGACCGCGACAGAATCCCTCGAGGGCTCGGGTCGGCTTTCCTTCTTCATCGTAAGCGGCCTGAGCGGCTGGACCCCGTACCGTGCGTTCCTCGTCGGTCTGTCGGCCCTGCAGCTTCCTTACAGTGGTGACGAGACGACGAGGCGTGGCGCCGACTTCGATTCGTTCGAAGGTCAGTCCCGCTTCCTCGAGTACCGACTCGATGCCCGTTCTCAGCTGCTCCGACGCGTCTGCCACGAGGGCAGCCGGCATTTCTTCCGTCCCGATTTCGAAAGCAAAATCGGCAGAGTCGACGGCCGATGTCTCGATGTTTTCTACAGGTTCCTGGGGCGTCGGTTTGGCGACGGTCACTTCTTCGATATCCCGCTGCTTGAGGAACCCTTCGGCCACCTGACGTGATAGATCTCGCATCTCGGCAAAGTAGCGGGCTCGCTCGGTGACGCCGATAGCACCGCGGGTGTCGAGGAGGTTAAAGGTGTGGGAGCATCGAAGGACGTAGTCGTGGGCGGGGATGACGAGGTCCCGGTTCAGGGCCGATCGGGCCTCATCGGCAAAGATCGTGTACATCTGCTGTAGCCGGTCTACGTTTGCGAAGTTGAAGGCGTACTGACAGTAGTCGACTTCCTGGAGCTTCAGGATCTCGCCGTAGGTGATGTTCTCATTCCACTGCAGCTTCCAAACCTCGTCCACGTCCTGCAGATACATTGCGATGCGTTCAAGGCCGTAGGTGATCTCGACGGCAACCGGATCGAGCGGCATGCCGCCGGCCTGCTGGAAGTAGGTGAACTGTGTGATTTCCATGCCGTCCAGCCAGACTTCCCATCCCAACCCCCACGCGCCGAGTGCGGGGGACTCCCAGTTGTCTTCTACAAAGCGTATGTCGTGCTGTTTGCGGTCGAGGCCCAGGAATTCCAGGCTGTCCAGATACTGTTCCTGAGGGTCGCCGGGGTCGGGTTTGAGGATGACCTGGTACTGCGTGTGCATTTGCATCCGGTTCGGGTTCTCCCCGAAGCGACCGTCGTCGGGCCTGAAACTGGGTTCGACGTAGGCAACGTTCCAGGTGTCGGGACCGAGCACGCGCAGGACGGTCGCCGGGTTCATCGTGCCCGCGCCGACCTTTTCGCTGAAGGGTTGCCAGATGATGCATCCTCGATCGGCCCAGAATCGCTCGAGCCGCAAGATCAGTTCCTGGAAGGTGACCAACGTCGGTTCAATCCTTTCTGTTTCAGACCGGCGCGTAACCGCCGCCAGGACGGGCCTGGATTCGGGGTTTCCGGTTGCCCTGGATTCGGGCGATTTCTTGTTCGACGCTGCGGACGTCCGCTCGCCCCTGGTGTGCGGCCACGGTCAGGAGAAAGGTGCGGGTTTCCTTGCCGCGGAGCGTGACGACACGCCCTGCATCGCGTTCGAATTGCTTTGCGTTGGGGAAGTTGGTGGCGGGCTCGATCCCTGTGACGTAGCCGTCCTCACGCGCGGCCGTGTTCTTCCACAAGGTGAAGCAAGGCAGAGCATCCTTATCGTAACGGAGGGAGGATCCGACATTGCCCGCTTGGTTTCTGAGCAACAGGAGGGTCTCGCTGGACCCGCGTCGGGAAGCGAGGTCGTAGAAATAGACCTGCTCTACGAATCCGGAGGTGGGTCCTGAGAACCGATCGTGTTTCTCGAGGCCCTCGACGGCGGTGGCGTCGCGTGGCACCACGCGCTTCACAGGGGCGACGAGTCTGGCGCCTTCCTCCAGAATAGGACCGCCGTAGTTGCAATGGTAGAGCAACTGGAGTTCGGCGCGTTTGCGGTTGAGGTTGGTGATCCGGTCTTCAATCCGGACTTCGTTGGTTCCAACGCGGGTGGAGATCCGCGTCGTCAGTCGAAGGGCAGGCCCGAACATCATTGTTTCGTCGACCTGGCCTGTGATCGCGATCGTGCCGTCTTGATCGATCTCGACGGCGACGTGCCGGGCGGGGGTGTTGGCGATCTTACCGTGAAGCGGGAGAAAGACACTGGCTTCGTTGCCGTTGTTGTCGATGACGACGTCAGGCCCCGGTGCTCCATTGTTGTCTAGGCCGCAGCGAACGATCCACTCGTTGAAGCCCTTGAGCCACCCGAGCCCCCCCCGGTCGTTCAGGTCGACGTAAGCCGGATGGACGGGGTCTTTCACGGGGGAATCCCATCCCAAATCGAGATCCCGGTACCAGCCTCGAAGGATGCTCATCCCCCGCGTCGGAAGGACGGCGAAGCCGAGGACGCCGTTGAATACCTCCACGACATCGACGCCTTCCTGCAGTCCACCGTGGAGCCGGTATTTGACTACGCGCCAGGCATCAGAGACACCGAGATCGAGTTCTTCGTGGTCGACGCTGAAGCTCTTGCGGTCGATGCCGGTTTCAGCGTCGGTCAGAACAGTTCTGTAGCGGGATCTCACGCGGATCTGCTCCGGGAAGGTGCCTTCAGTCGCCAAAAAACAGGGGGTTAGGGCCTGTTCTGAGCCGGAGGAATATACCCGTCGGCTCATGTTGTGTCAAATCTGGCGCCCCGATTCCACCCCCGTTGACAGGGGGTGAGCCGACCGCTATTCTTTGAGCTCTGTGGTCCCGGCCGTCCGGATTCGGAGGATGAACCGATGGATTCCAATTGCTTTACGAACCGCGAATTGTCCTGGTTGAGTTTCAATTACCGGGTCCTGAGCGAAGCCCGAGATCCGGCGAATCCGCTGCTCGAGCGGGTCAAATTCCTGGCTATCGTCGCTAACAACCTGGACGAGTTTTTCGAGATTCGTGTGAGCGGCCTCCTTCAGCAGCTGGAGGCCGGCGTCGTGGAGTCGGCGGCGGACGGCATGCTTCCCGAAGAGCAGCTCGAGGCGATTTACGCAGAGACCCAGCAGATGGTGAAGGAACAATATGATTGTTGGAACGAGGAGCTCCTGCCGGGGCTGAGAGAAGCGGACGTCCATCTGAGAACCATAGACAGTCTGACGGACTACGAGCTGGCGTTCGTCCGCGACTACTGTCACCGCGAGCTTCACCCGGTGGTCACCCCGATCACCGTGAACCCGGCCCATCCATTTCCCCGCGTCGTCAACAAAGCGCTGTGCATTGCCGCCCTGCTCGTGGATGACGAGGGCGAGACGTTGTTCGGAACGGTCCAGGTGCCGCGGCTTTTGCCGCGTCTGATTCGTCTTCCTCGAGACGATGACGGACAGCGTGTCGACTACGTGTTTCTGGCCGATCTGGTCCAGATGCATCTGCCGGAGTTGTTCAGGGGCTATGAGATTCGATCGACGGTCGCCTTCAGGTTGACGCGCAACAGCGATCTCTACCTCGACGAAGAAGAGGCTGACGACCTGGTGATTGCGATCGAAGATGAATTGAAGCGTCGTCGGAGGGGTGACGCAGTACGGCTGGAGGTCGAAGCAAGTGCTCCGAAAGAAATCGTCGATCGTCTGATCGAATTCAACCATCTGCGTCCCGAGCACGTCTATCGCGTGGAGGGACCGGTGAACCTCAACCGTCTCATGATGTTGTGGAGTGCCACGCCGCGACCGGATCTGAAGGATACGCCCTTCCAGCCGCGCGAGGTGGCGCTGGGGGAGGATCCGCAAGGTATGTTTGCGGAGATTGCAGGTCGCGATCATCTGCTCCACCATCCGTACGATTCCTTCAACCCTGTTATCAACTTTGTGAGCAACGCGGCGAAGGACCCGGACGTCCTGGCGATCAAGCAGACGCTTTACCGTACAAGCGATGACTCGCCCATCATGACGGCGTTGATCCATGCGGCCGAGGCAGGCAAGGAGGTGACGGTCGTCGTCGAACTCAAGGCACGGTTCGACGAGGAATCGAACATCCGGTGGGCTCGCCGGCTTCAGGATGCGGGTGTGGTCGTCGTCTATGGGGTGGTCGGGCTGAAGACCCATTGCAAACTATCGCTGGTCATTCGACGCGAAACGAGCGGCATCCGTCGGTATGCGCATATCGGTACGGGTAACTACAACTCGATGACGGCCAGGATCTATACCGACCTTGGGTTGTTCACGGCCCGTGAGGATACGACGAGCGAAGTTGCCGAGGTGTTTAATCTCCTGACGACCCAATCGACGCAACCCGTGGTGAAGAAGCTGCTTGTGGCTCCGTTTACAATGTTGAGTTCGGTTCTGGAGAAGATCCATCGCGAGATCGGTCACGCACGTGCGGGGAGACCGGCCCGAATTGTCGCGAAGATGAACGCGTTACAGGACGCCAAGGTGATCCGTGCGCTCTACGAAGCGTCACAGGCGGGCGTAGAGATCGATCTGATTGTGCGCGGGATCTGCTGTCTGCGGCCAGGGATCGAAGGAGTGAGCGACCGTATTCGAGTGAGGAGCATCGTGGGGAGATTTCTCGAACACTCGCGGATCTACTCGTTCGAGAACGGGGGCGATCCGGAGGTTTATATCGGGAGCGCCGACTGGATGCCGCGGAACCTGAGGCGCAGAGTCGAAGTGTTGATTCCGGTCGAGGACCCGGCGGCGAAGGCCCGAATCCGTGGGGAAGTTCTAAGCTGCTGCCTGGCCGACAACACCAAGGCGTGGATTTTTCTGCCCGACGGATCGCACGAACGAGTGCGCCCGGAGGGGGCCCGTGAGTTCGCCGCACAAACGGCAATGATGGACCTGGCCAGGGACGATGAAACGATGTTTCTGGATGCGTTCGACCTGGGCGAACGAGCGGTACGAGCCCCGGCCTGATCGGTTGTCGGGGAAATAAAGAGCGGCGAGGTCTCGAGGGACCTCGCCGCTTTGTGATGTACGGTGGGCCGCTTACTCCCCGCAGGGATTGCAGGGATTCTTGGCGCAAGGCTTGCAGGGGTTCTCCCCGCAGGGATTGCACACATTGCAGGGGTTACCCGAATCTGCGGCAGCTTCGACAAGAAGGCTCACTCGAACCTCATCGCCGAGTATGCCGGCTGCGTCGGTCCAGCTGTTCACGCCGAAGTTCGACCGATTGAGCGTCAGTTCGACCTGGAAGCCGGCTACCGCAGCCTTGGTCATGGGGTGCACCCCGACGCCCAGAACCTCAACCGGAAGGACGACCTGGTGGGTGACGCCGTGCAGCGTAAGGTCACCCGTGACCATCAGCGTCTCACCTTTTTTCTCTACCTTGCTGCTCACGAAGGTCATTTCAGGATATTTCTCGGCATCGAAAAAATCGGCGCTTCGGAGGTGGTTGTCCCGTCGCTCGTTATCGGTGTCGATGCTGGAGATCTGGATCGTCGCGTTGACCATCGAAGCTCCCGGATTGGCCTCGTCGTAGACGATCTTGCCTTTGAAATCGGTGAACCTCCCGGTCGTTCGACTGACAAGGTGTCGGACGGAGAAACCCACAGAAGAATGAGCTATATCAATGCTGTAATTGGCCCCCAAAGTGGGACTCGCACTGACGACAAAGGCGAGAATGCCGAGGGCGAGCCCGCGGCAGTGGCTGAGCAGCATGGGTGGTTCTCCTTTCGATGGGGCCGGACGGCTCGACGATCTGCCGGACGCCGACCTCCCGTTGATGTCTTCAGAAGACAGATCGCGAGATGGGTCGCGGAAAGGCGGGCGTTCGGCCGAGACGGAACCTGGACCAGGCGCCGATCGCCGGGCTGACCGTCAGAAACGCGAAAGCCCATTGCCACGTGACCCACTCGACAAGACTGGGGATGGATACGGATCGAAAGCAAGGTCAGCAGGAATCCGAGACAGGTCTGTATGGTCAATGCCGTTCCTACATAGTTCGGGTCGGCGAGTTCGGTGATGCTTGCCGAAAACTGCGCCGAATCCGCGACGATGACGAACCCCCACATCAGGCAGAACGCGATCACGTAAAGCGGGGCGGCCCCGAACACGAAGCCGGCGGTGACACAGCACGCACCGCTGACGACCGTGGATATGATCGTGAGCGTCGTACGTCCGCAGCGATTGGCCAGCAGTCCGGCGACCACGCATCCTACGGCTCCGATGCCGATGACGGCGAACCCCGCGAGAGCGGCAGCCAGGTCCAGACCGCGTAGAGTTCCCACATATGTCCGAGGTAGCCAAAGTTGGCAAGCCGGACGTCGCGATTGGCGAACGCACTCAGCGCGTATCGAGCATTGAAACGGGCGCCGGAAGTTCCGTGATGGCCATCACCCACGAAGGCGAAGCAGATGAGACCGGCCGCTACGGCCGCGATGCTGGCCGTCAACATCAGGTCTCGCCACTCGGGGCTTCCCAGAAACCGCAAAAGGTGGGGGGATGCCGATCCGAGCGTCAAGGCGCCCACGAGGACACCGCTCGCCATTCCTCGGCCCTCTTTGAACCACGACGCCGTGATTTTCACGCCTGGCGGGTAGACACCCGCCAGGGCCACGCCGGTCAGGAACCTGAGTACCAGGGCAACCCCGATGCCCTCGGCCACGATTGCGATCAAGCCGTTGAAGGTGGCCCCGAGGAGGGCGCTGACAGCGAACAGATGTCGTGCGTTCCACACGTCGGCCAGGTTGAGGAAGGTGCTCAGAAGCGTCCCTGCGACGAACCCGGGCTGTACCGACATGGTCAGCCAGGCTCTCCCCGACGCGGTGAGCTCCCACTCGGCGGAGATCGGATCCATGACCGCCGAGGCGGAAAACCAGAGGGCCATGCCGAGACATTCGGCGATGGCGATCCACGCGAGCATGCGCCATTTCATCGATAGGGTCCTGGAAGAAGGGGGAAGGCGCAAAGCACGTGCCAGATCCTTCTCGCGAAGGGAATGGGGAAGCGAGCGCCGGGAAACCCTTTCCCCAATGCGTTTCTCGAAAATAGCCGGGGGCGGGACCCGGGTTCGGTCTCTATCGATAGCCTGAGAGAGACGTATGGGTCAGGTCAGTCCACGTTCGCGAACGAGCCGTTGCAGGATGTCCGGACAGTCGGTGGTCATGCCGTCGACACCGCAGTCCATCATCCGGGACATCTCCTCTCCCTGGTCACGACCCAGACCCCACGCCCGTACGAGGAGTCCGGCGTCGTGCGCCTGTTCGACGAGAGACCGGTCGATGTCACTGCACCTTGGCGCGATCGTGTGGGCACCCAGATCAATCGTCATCGAGATCAGCTCTTGTGTCTCCCGCCCTTCGGCCTTGAGCAAGGCCGTGAGAGGCATTTCAGGCGCAAGCGCCTTGACGCGTGGGAGTTTGGGCAGGTCGAATGATGATATCACGGTTCGACTCTGCGCGCCTGCGGAGGCAATGGCATCGAGGACGCGGGGAATGGCATCGAAACCGGAGAACTTGAGTTCGACGACGATTCGGGGGACGGGGTCGAGCTGGTCGAGAACTTGGTCGAAGGTGGGAACGCGCTGGTTCCGAAACACCTCGTCTCGATGGATCCCGGCGTCGAGGGCGAGCACTTCTTCGAGCGTCTTTTCGGAAACGGGGCCTGTACCGTCGGTGGTTCGGTCTACGGTGGCGTCGTGCATGACGACCAACTGATCGTCGGCCGTGGTCTGGAGGTCGAGTTCGATCCAGGTCACACCCAACTCCAGGGCCTTCTGGAAAGAAAGGATTGTATTCTCGGGGTATTGGGCGGAAAAACCGCGATGGGCGATGTTCAGCATGGGTCCTGACCGGGAATGGATGAATGCCAACTGCGAGCGTGGAAGTATAGAGAAATCGCTAAAGGTCCGAAAGGACCCACCGATTATAGGAGATAGAGGGGACCGACACATTCAACGAAGCCAACTGTGGACTTTTTATCTTCTACATCGATTCAGACTGAAGCCCTTGTCGCCCGATTCCGAGCCCACCGGAAAGAGGGTGAGGACCGGGTCTCCAGGGCGGATGTGAGCGTCGACGCACGCTTATCCTCGACAGGGCGAAGCGACATGGTGGAAATCTCGCTCTCGGCCAACATGACGGTCGAGACCGTTAACGGGATTCTGAACGATTCGGTCGTCGAGCAAATCAACAAGGCGATTCAGGAAGCCGGCATCGACCTGCGGATCGAGGAGGAACTCGGTTCGGATCAAACGCCCGAGACGACGGCTCGGCGGATCGTCGATTTCTCTACGGGGTTCTTCGATTCGTACGAGGCGAACCACATCACCGAAGCTCCCGAAGTTCTCGTCGGGGGATTCAGGACGCTGATTCGTGGAGCCATCGAGGAGGCTTTACACAGGCATGTGATTTCCTCGAAGGGATCACCAAGCTGAGTGACACAATCAGTCAGAACATCGATACGAGGTTCGAGCTGACAAGCAACATTCTCGATGGATTCCACAAGGAGCGGCTTGAGGCCCTTGAGGGTTCATCGGGCGAGACGGAAGAAGTAGACGCAGGTGAAACAACAGTGGAGGACGTATGACGCTTGAAGCCGCCACGCAACAGAGCTTGATGGCCGTGCAGCTGATCGAATCGGTCCTGGGAGCTTCGCAACGTGCCCAGACCGATCTGGCGATGAAGCTGGCCAAAATTTCGCTCGCCTCACAGGTCAACACATCGGCCGTGAGCGGGTCGGGAGCAGCGATCGACATGGTCGCGTAGGTCATCGGCTTGATGGAATCGAGGGGTCGTCTCGAATGAGACGGCCCCTCTTTTTGTTATAGGTGAGATGCACTGCCACCTACTTGACCTGCTACTTGCGCGAATCTATGTTCGGCCCATGCAGCAGGACGACTCCTATTTCTTCTGTGGCATCGGCGGAAGCGGCATGAGCGCCATCGCGCAGGTCGTGGCCGCCCGGGGTGCGAAGGTCCGGGGTTCCGATCGAAGTTTCGACCAGGGTCAGAATCCGGAGACTTCGCATCGGCTTTCCGCACAGGGGATCGACCTGTGGCCGCAGGATGGCAGCGGTGTGAACGATGACGTGGGAACGGTCGTGGTTTCTTCCGCGGTGGAGGAGACGATCCCGGACATTCGAGCGGCGGTGGAACGGGGTCTGCCGATCAGAAAGCGCGCAGAGATCCTGGCAGATCTGCTTCACGGTGGCTACGGGGTTGCAGTAGGGGGGACGAGTGGCAAGTCGACGGTCACAGGAATGATCGGTCATATTCTGGTGGAGGCGGGGCACGATCCGACTGTCGTCGCCGGTGGCAAGATGCTGAATGCAGATGATCCACCGCAGCTGGGAAATGCGATTCTGGGGGACGGCGAGCCCGTCGTTGTCGAAGCAGACGAGAGCGACGGAACGATCGAGCTCTATCACCCTACGATCTCTGTGGTGACGAACATTTCGCTCGACCACCGGCCGCTGGAGGAATTGCGGATCCTGTTCCGAGCGTTTGCCGAACGTGCCTCCGGAGGTGTCGTCGCCAACCATGATTGTGCTGAATCGATGGCCACGCTGGAAGGCGTGGAGGCAGTGGGCTTTGGAATCGATAACGAGGCCCTGTTTCGAGCGGAAGACATCACACTTCGGGTCGATGGCGTGTCGTTTCGGGTTCAGGGTGTGATGTTTCACCTGGCTATGCCGGGGATGTACAACGTCGCCAATGCGCTGGCCGCAGTGGCTGCGTGCCACTTGCGTGATGTTTCGCCGGAGGTTTGTGCGGGAGCGCTTAGAGGGTTCCGGGGCATCGGTCGGCGTCTGCAGGTCCTGGGGGAGGCCGCTGGGGTGCGTGTTATCGACGATTTCGCCCACAATCCGGACAAGATTTCGGCCTCACTCGATGCACTGAAGGCGCATCCGGGGAGGCTCCGCGTGATGTTTCAGCCCCACGGTTTCGGACCAACACGATTGCTCAGACAGGGGCTGGTGACCTCTTTGGCCGAGGGAATGCGGGAGGACGACATCCTCTGGCTTCCGGAAATCTTCTTTGCTGGAGGGACGGCGACCCGGGACATTTCCTCGGCAGATCTGGCAGAAGAGATCGTGTCGAGGGGACGAGACGCTCGGTTCGTGGCCAGCCGTGAGGACATCGCGCCCGACCTCGTCGCGGCGTGCGAGGCTGGGGATCGCATCGTCGTGATGGGGGCCCGCGACGATTCATTGACGACCTTTGCAGAGGGCCTCCTCGAGGCCCTGAGGCACGGGGGGCCGTGAGCCTTTACCCATCCCTGGCGAGCGGAGACCGCGTGGCGGTGGTGGCACCGTCCAGTTCGGTTCAGCCCGAGGCTCTCGCGTCCGGCATCTCCTACCTGGAAACCCTGGGTTTCGAAGTGGTATCGGGTGATACGATCGGGCTAGAAGATCGTTTTCTTGCCGGACCCGATCTGATCAGAGGATCGGAGGTGAGTCGTCTCTTCGCGGATCCGTCGATTCGGGGGATCTTTGCCGCGAGGGGGGGCTACGGGTCGGCCAGAATTCTTTCCGAAGTAGACTGGGCCATGGTGGAACAGAATCCAAAGGTCCTCGTCGGATTCAGCGATACGACAGCCCTTCAATTGGGTGCACTGGCTCGTGCGAATCTGGTATCCTACTCGGGGTTTCTTCCGAATGTGGATGTGGCGAAAGGTGGCGGAATCGACCCCGATCTGGACCGATCGCTCATAGAGGCCCTTCTTCACGGACGGTTCGATGCGATCGACGGGATACAGGCGGTCGACGCCGGAGGACGCACGGAAGGCCGGTTGGTCGGTGGGTGTCTATCGCTTGTCGCATCGCTGGTTGGGACGCCCTATCTGCCGCCGTTCGATTCGAGCGTGGTGTTTCTGGAGGACGTAGGGGAGGCACCCTACAGGATCGACCGGATGTTGACACAACTGATTCAGGCGGGCGTGTTCGAGGGAACGTCGGCCGTTTTGTTCGGCCAGTTCGTTCGCTGTGACGGAGACGACGAAGACGGTACGGTGGACGAGGTGATCGAAGACTTTGCGGGCAGGGTTCAATGCCCGGTATATGTCGGGCTCCCGTATGGGCACGGGGCGACACGGAGACTGCTGCCGGTCGGGGGCTACGCAACGATCGAGAACGATAGGCTGTCCTTCGAGAGGGGCGTGTGATGCGTCGCGGTGGATTCGTTCTGTTGGCGCTGCTGGTTGGAGGATGTTCGACCCTCAACCAGTTGAACTTTCTGTCGACTGCCGACGAAGTGGAAATCGGTCGCCAGGCGGCGAAGGATATCGAGCGACAGATGCCGATGCTGAAGAACGAGGCCGTCGTCGCGTATATCGATAGCCTAGGACAAGCGCTCGTGCGGCATTCGAAACGACGAGACATCCGCTATCACTTCGGTGTTGTGGAGACGGCTCAGGTCAACGCGTTCGCCCTGCCCGGGGGATGGTTGTATGTCAACGCGGGTCTGATCGCGACAGCCGATACAGAGGCCGAACTGGCCGGGGTCGTCGCTCACGAAATCGGCCACGTGGTGGGCCGTCACGGGGCACGCCAGATCTCGAGCCAGTACGGGCTGGCCGTTTTACTCGAAGTAGTCGGTGGTGGCTCGGGTAGCAGCTCGATTTCGAGACAGATTGCGGCGCAGTTCGCGGGGATCGGTGCCGGCCTGACGATGCTCAAGTACAGTCGGGATATGGAACGCGAGGCGGACCGGTTGGCGGTGGAAGAGACCTATGCCGCGGGCCTCGACCCGAAGGGCATTTCGGTGTTCTTCGAGAAGTTGATGGCTCTGCACGAGACGGAGCCGGAAGGCATGGACGTCCTGTTCACGACCCACCCGCCGAGCGCAGAACGGATCGCGAATGTGGAGGCTGCGGTCAAGGCGTTAGCTCCCAAATCGGGATTGCGAGCGGACAGTCCAAGATTCAGAGAGATTCGGGCGAAGGTGAAAGCCCTGATGCCTGAGATCGAACGGCGCGAGGAACGACAACGAAAAGCCCGTGAGCGGAGATCGCGCTGAGATCAACCAGGTGCGGAAAACGGCCCCGGAGCCATTAAGCTTCGGGGCCTTCTCGTTTCAGGATGCGTTGGCGCTGGACGTCGTCCCAAACCCTGTAGCAAGGAGCTGATTTTCGAAGCGCAACGTCTCCTCGCAAAGCTCGTCGAGGCGTGCACGGTCCGAAGGAACATCGGGGATCCGGTTTTCCCATCGGCTACGACACCAGAGGAAGATCTGATTCACAAAGTCGCTGAATCGATCGCCTACGTATTTGCGATAGAGTTCGGGAACCATGCCCTTATGTGACACGTATTCCCCGGCTGCCTGAGCGATCCTGGTGGATGCGATCAGCCCGACGACGTAAACCAGGTGCTCCAATTTTCCTTCGACGACGTAGCCGTAAAAGGACGAATTCTCGTCAGGAAACCCAAGAGTCGTTTCAGGGCGTACGCTCCGGCCTCCTTTCAGATCCGAGATGATCCACACCGTGAAATCCCGCAGATGGCCCACGTAGCTCTCGACCGGAGGGAGTTCGACCTTGTCCCTGATGTCGGTACCGGAGAGAATCCGGCTGAAGTTCTTGATTGTCACTGCGTTGAAATGCAGCATCGCTTTGGGAGGCGAAAAGGGGCCGTCAACAGCAGTTTCAAGCTCCATCAGCTTTTCGAGCCTGTAGGCTTTCACATCGAGCCGATACGGACAGATGAGAGGAGACAGCCTGGAAAGGGAGAAAACCGCGTCCTTCAAAGTGTCATCGAGCCGACCAGACTGGCCTACAAAGAATAAATCAATGTCGCTGGAACTCACAGCGGAGCCGAAGGCGCGGCTTCCGGTTAGGTAAATCGAGCCGACCGAATCAGAAGCCAGGGTCCGGGTCATTTCGACCACGCCCTTAAGGACATCGTCAACGGGTTCCACCCCGGTCTTGTATTGCGGACCAACGCTTACCCGTCCCCCTAAATCTGCTTTCTTGCCAATTCGTCCAGGAGCGATTCCCGCGCTCCTCGGAATGAAAATGATCGTGTGCGAGAGGGTTGGCTAGGTTGCCGCGACGGGTACGAGGAGGGTGAATGTGCTGCCCTGACCCGGTCGGCTGTCGAGCGTAATGGTGCCACCGTGGAGGCGGGCGAGGCTCAGGGCGAGGGCCAGCCCGATTCCCGATCCTTCGTAGTGGCGATCGAGCGCGCTGTTCGCCTGGACGAAGGTGTCGAAGATTCGCTCCTGGTCTTCGTCGGCGATCCCGATGCCTTCGTCGGTGACACGGAAGGCCAGCCACCCGGAGACTACATACGGGAGAGCGGCATCGACCGGAACGTGATCGGGGCCCTCTTCAGGTGGCCGCAGATTGGCCTCCAGCGTTACGACCTTGCCGTCCCCGCTGAACTTGATGGCATTGTCGACCAGCAAACCGATCGCTCGGCAACACGCAGAGACGTCGACGCCCACCAACTCGCCCTGATGTTCAACACGCAGTTCGATTTCGTGTTCGGCGGCCAGGGGACGGGCGGCTTCGACGATCTGATCGATCAGTTGATCTGTCGTCGTGGATTCGAGCTTAAGATTGGCGTCTCCTAACTTGAGGACGGAGTATTGGAGGATGTTCTCGAACATGTCGAAGAGCCGCTCGACCGCATCGTGGATGTTCTGAAGGTAACCACGCTGTTTTTCGGTGAGTCCCTCGAGGGTGTCCTGGAGCAGCTGGGTGAACCCCGTCACGTGTCCGAGCGGGGTGCGGACCTCGTGGGACATGCCGTTGATGAACTCGCCCTTGATCCGATTCACGACCTGGGTACGTCGAAGCAGATCCCGATTTTCGAGCACCAGCTGTCTGCGCTCTGAAGCGCGTCTGAGGGTCTGCATCAGGCGCTCAAGGTCGACGGGTTTGCTAAGGTAATTGTAGGCACCGAGCCGCATGGCTTCAACGGCGCTGGTCATATCGCCAAAGCCGGTGAGGATGATGATCTCACTGTCCGGAAGCCGTTCGCGTGCCTGGCAAAGTCGATGCCGCTCATCCCGGGAATCTTGAGGTCGACGATCAGGAGGTCGGGAGACCACCGATCGAGCATCTCGAGCCCCTGTTGGCCGGATACGGCAGCACGGATTTCGAATCCGGCCTCATCGATCGTGTCGGAGAGCACCCTTCGAACTTCCTGTTCGTCGTCGACGAGGAGGACGGTTGGATTCATAGTTGTCTTCAGTCCCGGTCTTGGATGCGGTCAGCCACGTAGTGTGTCGAGCACATCGAAGTAATTGGGGAAGGTCTTGTTGACACACTCCGGATCCTTGAGAATCACTCCGGGCTCCCGGAGTCCGATCAGGGCCAGGCTCATGGCCATTCGGTGGTCGTCATAGGTGTCGACCTGGCCGGGTAAGATCTGGGAGGCGGGGTGGACGGTCATGCCGTCATCCCGAGCGTCGACGCGGACCCCCAATCGAGTCAGTTCTGTTTCCATGGCGGCGATTCGATCGGTCTCGTGGATTCGGAGAACGGGGACGTTCGTGACGGTGACGGGATCGGACGCGAACGGGGCAATGGCCCACAATGTCTGCGCTGTGTCCGGCATGTCGTTCAGGTCGATATCGATACCGCGGAGTTGCTGAGGGCCCGAGACCGTGATGCCGGAGGCGTCGGTCGACACGGCACACCCCATCTGCTCGAGCACGTGCGCGAAACGAACGTCGCCCTGAGCGGAGTCTTCTGATAGACCGCCGACGGTCACGCGTCCACAGGTGATGGCGGCCGCGGCCATGAAGTACGTGGCGTTCGTGGCATCGGGCTCAATCGTGTAGGCTCTGCTTTCGTATCGTTGCCCGGCAGTGACGCGGAAAGTGTTGTAATTGTCGTTCGTCACGCGAACCCCGAAGCGTCGCATGATATCGAGTGTCATATCGATGTATGGTTTGGACGCGAGGTCGCCTTCGACGCGAATCTCGATGTCTTCCATCGCGTAGGAGGCGATGAGGAGGAGGGCCGTGAAGTACTGACTGCTCTGGTCCCCGGGGACGAACGTACGCCCTCCCGGGATTCTGTCGGCGTTGACGACGACCGGAGGGCATCCGGTCCCGTTCAGGCTGGTCGCATCGACGCCGAGTCCTCTGAGGCCCTTGAGAAGATCCTCGATCGGGCGTTCCCGCATCCGATCGATGCCATCGATTACGTAGGGGCCCCGGCCAAGGGCGACGAACGCCGACAGGAATCGGGCACACGTGCCCGACCCACCGATGTGCAGCTCCGCTCCGTTGACGGGGATGCGGCCTCCCTTTCCGTGCACCACGAAAGTAGCCTTCTCCGGGACTTCTTCAACTTCGATGCCCAGACTTCTCAGCGCGTTGGCCATGTAGGTGGTGTCGTCGCTGAAAAGGGCGCCCGTCAGGGTCGTGGTTCCCTCACCCAGGGCGGCGATCAGGAGCGCACGGTTGGTGTAGCTCTTGGAGCCGGGCACCGTAACGTCGGCGTCGACAGGTCGGTCCAGCGGTGTGATTTCGAGGGTGTTCACAGGGAGAAAGTATACGAAAAGCGAGCGGGTCAGAAGCTAAAACTCCGCTGAACGTGCGACGGAGGTCCGGTTCCGGAGGAGGTCACCGGGTCGTACAAAAAAACCCCCCGGTTTCGGTCACCACAAGGGTTCCTACCGCCGGAGGGGGCTTGACCAATCGGTACCACTCAGAGTCACGGATAACCTAAACAAGTCGCGTGCCAAGACCCCGAGGGTGGCGTAAGTATCATATTTTTAACGTGTTGTATGGAAAGGGATAAGTTCTCAGGGAATCGAGTGAAAGAAAATCTTGCCCCGGCTGCCCCTCGGGGTGGACATGTTTTTCCGGTCTCACCGTGGACGTTGACAATCGGCTGACGTGGACTACATTCCACCTCAACGGGCACCCTCCCTCGCCCTTGCGGGCCGACCGGCCGTCCCCGGCCATGTTCCACTTGACCCGATCCTCGAATCCCCGATTGCAACCTGATCTTCTCAACCTCTCAGTCTGGGCGATTCCTCAATGGCCGCAACGGATTTCGTACATCTGCACAGTCACACCGAATACAGCCTTCTGGATGGAGCAAGCAAGATCGGTGCAATCGCCGACCTGGCGGGGGAATGGGGCATGCCGGCGGTCGCGATGACCGACCACGGCAATCTGTTCGGCGCGATCGATTTCTACCGAGCGATGAAGGACGTCGACGTAAAGCCCATCATCGGGAGTGAGGTCTACTGCGCGATTGAGAGTCGATTCTCAAAGAAGCCGGCCCGCGGTGTCCAGAGTGCGTCCAACCACCTCGTCTTGCTGGTCAAGAACGAGGTGGGCTACCAGAACATGATCAAACTCGTATCGTCGGGCTATCTGGAGGGGTTCTACTATGCGCCTCGGATCGACAAGGAACTGCTGGCTGCCCATTCCGAGGGTCTCGTCTGTTTGTCAGCCTGCGTGAGTGGCGAGATTCCCCACCTGATCGAGCGCGAGGGTTTCAAGGAAGCACAAGCCGCGGCCGAAACGTATGTGGACATCTTCGGCGACGACTTCTACCTGGAGATTCAGCGTCACGGAATCGACAAGGAAGTCAAGGTGAACGAAGGTCTCCTCAAGCTGCACAAGGAGATGGGCATTCCGCTCGTCGCAACGAACGATTCCCACTTCCTTCGGGAAGACGACCACGAGGCACACGCCGCACTTGTGGCCATCCAGACGGGCAAGACGCTGGATGATCCGAACCGGATGTGTTACCCGACCGGGGTGTATTTCAGGTCGGCCGAAGAGATGTACGAACTGTTCCACGACCTCCCGAATGCGTGCGAGCGAACCCTCGAGATCGCCGAGAAGTGCGATTTCGACATGTCGTTCGAAGAGTCACACGCACCAGACTTCCCGTTGCCGGCAGAATTCGACGATCCACTCGCTTACCTTGAGGCCCGGGCTCGCGAGGGGCTGGAGCGGCGCGTGGGCGAGATCACGCCCGAATACGAGGAACGACTGGAGTTCGAACTGGACGTGATTCAACAGACCGGGTATCCCGGCTATTTCCTGATTCTGGGAGATCTGGTCGATTTCTGTCGTGAAGAGGGGATCCGGGCAGGAGGACGAGGATCCGCGGTGAGCAGCCTCGTGAGCTATGCCCTGGAAATTACCACGGTCGACCCCCTCGAGTACGGCCTGGTGTTCGAGCGGTTCCTGAATCCCGAGCGTATTTCGCCGCCGGATATCGACTACGATATCGCCGACCGTGACCGGGAACGGGTGATCGACTATGTGGTCGAGAAATACGGTCGAGACAATGTCTGTCAGATCATCACGTTCGGTACGATGGGTGCGAAGGCGGTGATTCGAGACGTGGGACGGGTGATGAACTTGCCGTTCGGCGACGTCGACAGGGTCGCCAAAATGGTGCCGGCGGAGCTCAAAATGACGATCGACAAGGCGCTCGACCAGTCGCCGGAGCTGAGGGCTCTGTCAGAGGACGGGGACCAGGGTCAGAAATTACTGGAGATTGCGCGAAAGCTGGAAGGGATGGCCCGCCACTGTTCGATTCATGCGGCGGCTGTCGTGATTGCGCCCAAACCTTTGACCGAACTCCTGCCTCTCTACAAGGCCCCCAAGGGGGGCGAGGTGATGACCCAGTACAACTGGCATCACGTCGAGGATCTGGGTTTCCTGAAGATGGATTTTCTGGGTCTCAGAAACCTGACCGTGATCAGCGAAACGGTGGCGATGTTGAAGGAACATCACGACATCGAGCTGGATGTCGACAACCTGCCTCTGGACGATCGCGCGACCTACGAACTGTTCGGGCGGGGCGACACGACAGGGGTGTTTCAGTTCGAATCCGCCGGAATGAAGAACTACCTGACTCAGCTTAAGCCCGACAAGATCGGCGACATCATCGCGATGAACGCCCTGTATCGGCCGGGCCCGATGAAATACATTCCCAATTACATCGACCGCAAGAACGGTCGAGAGGACGTGACGTACTACGACGAGAAGATGAGACCCTCCCTGGAGGAGACCTACGGGATCATCACCTACCAGGAGCAGGTCCAGCGACTCTGTCGTGATCTGGCTGGGTTCACCCTGGGTAAGGCGGACGGTATCCGAAAGGCCATGGGGAAGAAGCTGGCCGAGGTGATGGAGGAATACAAGGCGGAATTTCTGAACGGATGCGAGGCGAATGGGGTCTCCCGATCGGTCGGGGAAGGAGTGTGGGCGGACATCGAGGTGTTCTCCGGCTACGGGTTCAACAAGGCGCACAGCTCTGGCTACTCGATGGTGGCCTACCAGTGCGCCTACCTGAAGGCCCATCATCCGGCCGATTTCATGGCAGCCAACCTCAACAGCGAAATCGGCGATATCGACCGGCTTGTCGTCCTGGTCGACGAGTGTCGTCGCATGGGGCTGGAGGTACTACCGCCGGACGTCAACGAGAGTCTGGTCGATTTCGTGGCGATGGGGTCGAGCGTGAGAATGGGCATGGCGGCCGTTCGGAACGTCGGTCGCAGCGCAGTAGAAGCCATCGTGAGTGCCCGCGAGGAAGATGGACCCTTCGATACGTTGTTCGACTTCTGTGAGCGGGTCGACCTCCGTTCCGTCAATCGCCGAGCGATCGAAAGTCTGATCTGCGCAGGAGCTCTTGACGGACTGTTCGGGCATCGGGCGCAGGTATTCGAGACGCTCGATCGGGCTCTCGAGATGGCACAGACCGCGCAGGCCGATCGGGCGAGAGGGCAATTCTCACTGTTCGGCGGCGAGGGCCTGGAGGACCAGGCCGCTTTGGTGACGAACACGGAGCTGCTCGATGTCCCGGAATGGGGCGATCGGGAGCGACTGACGCGGGAGAAGGAAGTCCTGGGGTTTTACCTGTCCGGGCACCCGCTGGAGAAATATCGCAGCGACCTCAGGAACATCGGATTGAAGGCTGCCTCACAACTCGAGGAACTCCCCGACGGAACGAACATCAAGCTCGGCGGGCTGATCTCAGAGTTCAAGCGGCACACCGACCGTAACGGTCGTCCCATGGCGTTCGGTGCATTGGAGGACCTGGAAGGGTCGGTGGATCTGGTGGTGTTTCCTGACACGTTCGAGAAGGTGAAGGACGAGTTCGTGGTCGACGCGATGGTGGCGCTGCAGGGCCGGGTGTCGAACCGGAACGGTCGTCTGTCCGTCCAGGTAGAGGAACTCACGCCGCTCGAACGGGCCAGGGAGGAGATGGCCGATGCGGTGAACGTATTGCTGTCGGGGCCCAACCTCGCAGACGAAAAGCTCGAGGTGTTGCGCGAGATCTTCAACCGTCACGAGGGGTCGTGTTCGGTGTTCCTTCACGTGGAAGTCGACGACTCGAACCGAGCCGTGATTAAGTCCAGAGACCTGAAAGTGTCCCCGTCGGAGGCCCTGTTTTCGGAAATCGACGCGAACACAGGGGCTCGCTCCTGGGTGTCGTCCGAGACCGTCCGGGCGAGACGATCTGCGCGGACGACGTCGGTGCCGGTACCTGCCGCGCCCTGATCCTTACTGGAAATAAAAAGAAAGCGGCCTGCGAGGGAACCTCCTCACAGGCCGCTTTCGTGTTTTGGGTGCCTGGCTAGTAATACTCGTGACGTCGCCCGTGAACGTTCAATAGAAATCCGACAAGCACCATGCTCATCACGAGCGGGGAGCCGCCGTAGCTCAGGAAAGGAAGGGGCAAGCCGGTTACGGGCATCACGCCGATGGTCATTCCGATGTTGACGAAAATGTGGAAGACGAGGATGGCCGTGAGGCCGATCGCGACCAGACTGGAGAATCGACTCTTGACGGCAGTGGCGATTGTGAGGGCTCGCCAGACGATAAAGAGAAACAGCATGAGGATGGTGATTGCGCCGGCGAAACCGAATTCCTCGCCGACGACGGAGAAGACGAAATCGGTGTGCTGCTCTGGCAAGAAAGCGAGCTTGGTTTGGGTGCCCTGCAGGTAACCCTTGCCCTTCAACCCGCCCGAGCCGATGGCCACTTTGGACTGGATGACCTGATATCCGCCGCCCAGGCGATCGGTGTCGGGGTTGAGAAAGGTGAGGATGCGGTCCTTCTGGTAATCGTGGAGTTTGTTGTCCCAGATGTAGGGCGCCCCGATGGCGACAGCAAGATTCACGGCGCCGAGCACCGCCATGGTGGACAATCTGGGACGGACGTGAAACACGACCGCGATCATCGTCAGGTAGAGCAGGCCGAGCGACCAATGGTGGAACGCACAGACAAGGCTGAGACCGGGAGAGATGATGAAGAATATGTTGACCGGCTTGAGGCCGGCCCAGTAGAGCATGGGAAACAGGACCGCGCCGAAGACGAGGGCGGTGCCGAGGTCAGGTTGCTTGTAGACGAGGGCCGCCGGGAGGAGAACGAGAAGGGCCGGCGGGATAAACGTTTTGAGGCGCTCGATGTCGAGATTGCTCGAAGAAAGATAGCGGGCGATGGCCAGGACGGTCGCGATCTTCGCCAATTCTGACGGCTGCACGTGAATGGCCCCGAAGTTGAACCACCGCCGGTCGCCCACTTCGAGAACGAGCAACAGCAGGAGAATGGCCACGCCATAGATGATGTAGGCGAAAGCGTAGTAGAGCTTCGGCGGAATGACGACGGTGAGCGCCATGCCGGCCAGGGCGATGAAGGCCCACAGGATCTGCTTCTGGTAAGTTGTCCCCGCCGTTCCGAGATCCCAGTCGAAGGTCGCACTGTAGATCATGGTGATGCCGATGACGGTCGTGGCCAGGACCGTGGTGATCAGACCGAGGTCGAGATCTCGCTGGATGAACCTGGCGACACTCATTGCGCGCGCCCTCCCGGCGGGGTGCCCGCGACAGGCGCAGTCGAGGGTAGGGCGGCGACCTTCAACCTCCTGGACTCTTCCTCTTTCTTGATCTCGAAGTAGGCCTCCAGAACCCGTTGTGCCATAGGCCCGGCAACCGCGCCCCCCTGGCCCCCGTTTTCTACTAGAATCGTGACCGCGATCTCGGGCTGTTCGGCCGGGGCAAAGGCCACGAACCACGCGTGATCTTCCCCGTGAGAATTCTCGGCCGTGCCCGTTTTCCCAGCCACGCTGACGTTCTTAACCCGTGCCCGTCTACCGGTTCCGATTGGACTGGAAACTACGTCGACCATCACTTCCCGAATGTGTTCGAGGGTCTCTGGAGAGACTTCTAAGGGAGCCAGCGAACGCTCGGACGAATCGGTGTGGCGGAGCAGGTGAGGCGTTGCGAGCACGCCTGTGGCCAGCGCGGCGTTGTAGCGCGCCACCTGAACAGGGGTGGCGAGGGTTTCACCCTGCCCGATGGCGAGGTTCAACATGTTGCCTTCGAACCACTTGCCGCGATGTTGTTCGTAGTAGGCTCGATCGGGCAGAAGCCCCCTGGACTCGCCGTCTCCTCCGCGCGCGATGTCGATGTATGTCGGGCTTCCGAACCCGAACTGACGAGCGTAGCGGTTCCAGTTGGCGATTCCGACTTCACGACCGAGATGATAGAAGAAAACATCACACGAGCGGATGAGCGCCCCTCTAACGGTAAGTTCGCCGCATCCCTCGAGGACGTGACAGTGGAACACACGATCTCCGAACTCGAGGGCTCCTTCGCACGGGGGAAAGCGGACTTCGTCGGGGCGCAGGATGCCCATCTCCAACGCGGCGATGGAAATGACCATTTTAAGCACGGATGCTGGTGCGTAAAGGCCCTGAATTGAGCGGTTGAGCAGGGGCTTGAGGTCGTCTTTGGTGAGCGTCTCCCAGGCCCGTTCATCGCGAATGGCGCGAGGGTGGAAATCGGGCTTGCTGGCCATAGCCAGAACTTCACCCGTCCAGGGATCGAGCGCGATCAAGGATCCGGACAGGGAGTCTGCGAAGGTGGATTCGGCTTCCATCTGGAGCCGGGTATCGAGGGTGAGAAGGATGTCGTGGCCCGGTATGGGGGGCTGCGTCTTGTCGGGGAAGCTACCGACCTCCCGACCGTGGGCGTTGACCTCGATGTATTTGAGTCCGTCACGCCCCCTGAGGAGGGGCTCGCAGAGCTTTTCGATTCCCCGCTTTCCGATCTGGTCGTCGTAGGCGTAGCCTTTAGCGCTCACGTGAGGATACTCATCAGGATCGATCAATCCGACATAGCCGAGCAGGTGGGGGGCGATCGTGCCCCCGAGCCCGAGGTCCGGGTAGCCTCGCCGTGCTTCGACCTGCACCTCCACACCGGTAAGATCGTATCGCTCTTCTTCGACGACGGAGACGGTCCCGAACCGGACGTCCCGCTTGAGCTTGACCGGTTCGTAATAGTGGCGCTTGCGTTTTGACAGTCGACGCTCGACGAGGGCTTCAGGCAGATTTACGAGACGACTCAGGCGGTGGATACCCAGGGCACGAGCGTCGGCTTGAAGACCCTGCAGGAATCGGGGCGGGACAACCGAGATTGTGTAGGAGGGACGATTTTCGACGAGAATCCGGCCGTTCCGGTCGCGAATGAGACCTCGGCTCGCCTCCAGCGGAACGGGCTGCATGGTGTTCTTCTCGGACTGGATTCGATATCGCTCCCAATCCCCGATCTGAAGGGAATAGAGCCTGATACCGAGGACTCCGAACATGGCAAACACGAAGGCCAGCAGGCATTTCGCCCGCCGCTCCCTGGTGCCGTTACTCGTGAAGTCTTCGAACATCTAGTCGAAGGCCCCCTTGAAACCGGATCGACGCGGCCAGCAGGAGCAGGATGCCGATGACCGCGGAATAGAGCGCGGATCCGATACCGGTCCGAACGAATGCTGGCAGGATCGCACCCAGGTTCGAAAACGATGAAAAGACGAAAAAGATCAAATTCTGAATCAGCCCGGCGATGAAGACGACCAAACCGAGGACTCTGAGTTCGTCCGTGACAATGCCCTCGCGGCTGTAGCCCACTGCGAACCCAATGACCGCGTTCGAGAGTGCGTTGACTCCCATGAAAGCCGGGTTGTAAACGTCGAGTAGAAAGCCCGATACGAAACCCAGGATCGTGGCTTCCACCTGGCCCGAAACAATCCCGACGTAGACGACGAGCAGGAGCGTGAAGTCGGGTCTGAGGCCGAAGATGTCCAGGGTGTGGGCCCAGGATGTCTGCACCAGGAGCGCGAAGATCAACAGCAGCACGTGGCGAACGATGGTCATTGAACCCTTCCGACCTCCCGACCGACCCTCACTCGACGTGGGCGTCGACCGGCCTTACACGCAGCCGCACTCCGGGGCGGAGACGGGCAGCGTCCTGAATCCCGTTCAGCCGTTTCAGTTCACGAACGTTCGTTCCGAATGTGCGTGCGATTTCCCAGAGCGTGTCTCCGCGTCTGACCCGGTAGTGCGTGGTCGTCGGCTCTCCGGCACGGGCTGACGGAAAGATGGTCAGACGATCACCCGGATGGATATGTTCGGAAGCGTTCAGCTGGTTCCACGCCTGGATCTGGCGAGGCCGAACTCCCATTCGCTTGGCGATCGCCCAGAGGGTATCGCCCTTCTTCACGCGATACGATACGCGGTCCCCGATACCGGTCGCCGAGGACGCCAGCGCCGCGCTCATGAAGGGATGGACGGGAATCTTCAAACGCTTGCCCGCACGAAGTCGTCGGGGGTCTCGGATGCCGTTCGCCTCGAGGATGGCGCGGGAGGAGACCCCCAGCTCGTGGGCGATATGGGAAACAGTTTGACCCGGTCGCACCTTGTACTCGACGAGCTGCACGCGTCGCGATGCCGGGATACGCGCGTAGCGTGAGACAAACCGCTCGGAGGCACCGGGTGGCACACGGAGGGCATAATGCCCGCCCGCGGCAGGGGCTGGCGAGTACCCCAGCCTGAGCTCGGGGTTGAGTCGCCGCAGGGCTTCGTAGGTCGTGCCCGCACACTCGGCCCCGACTCGAAGATCCACGGCCTCGTCCACTCTGACGACATCGAACGCCAGAGGGTCATCGTAGACAAGATCGTGGATGCCGAAGAATTCCGGGTCGCGTCCGATTAAGAGGGCGGCCATGAACTTGGGTAGATGGTTTCTCGTTTCCCGAGGGAGGCTGTCGAGCTTCCAAAAATCGCGCGAACCATCCTGTCGAATCGCTCTATCGAGTCGTCCCTGACCACAGTTGTAGGCCGAGATCACGAGGCGCCAGTCGTCGAACAAGCGATGGAGGTGTTCGAGGTGGCGGATGGCTGCGTGCGTGGCTTTGACTGGATCCCGACGCTCGTCGACCCAGGTTGTGTTTTTCAGCCCATAAAGGCGTCCGGTGTGGCGCACGAACTGCCAGAGGCCGGCCGCGCGGGCTCTGGAATAGGCCTTGGGGTTGAACCCGCTCTCGATCATGCTCAGGTAGATCAGATCCTCGGGCAGGTTTGCTTTTCTGAGAGCATCCCGAATCAGGGGATCATAGGTGCCGGATCGCTGGAACCACGTGCGGATGACCCTTGCACCATCGGTCTGGAAGAATCGAATCTTTTCCCTGACCCGTTCGGTCAGGTCGACGGGCACACCGGCCGTTCCAGCCAGTTTTCTGAGCACGAGGTCCCTGTAGCGAGGGTGATCGATGAGGCTGGATTCGACGGCAGGTGGAAGGGCATCGATCAATCGTGCGGCAGGATGATCCGGTGGGATGCCCGCGGTACGGGGCAGGGCGTCGTCGTAGAGCTCGATTGTGGCGCGCAGGAGGCCTGGAAGGCCGTCCCGTTCTTCCTGAGTCAGTTCCGAGTAGGTGGAATCCTCGGTGGTAGAGGGTGGGACGGGAGGATCGAGCAGGAGAATCAGTGTATGCGAGGCGAGACCCAGGCTATTGGAAGCTGCTTGGAGGTTCTGATTCTTAAGTTCGAAGAACGCCTGATGGAGCCGGTCGCGAACTTGACTGACAGGCCCTTCGAGAGTCTCCTCGACCTCCTCGAGGGCCTCTGGGGGCTCGGCTTCCTGGAGGTCGTCAGGTCCTCCACCGAAGGTGGCACACCCGAATCCCAGGGCGAATAAGATCGGCAAAAAGAATCGCCAGCGTGGTGCTACGGCTGCGTCTGAATCAGAAGGCAATCGCCGGTCCTCAACCGTTTGACGTCGGGGGAGACCTACCGAGGGCTCGAAAGGATCTCGGTCTTCACGGGGAACGGCGTATCGTAACCGTTCTTCCGAGCCGTCTTTAGGAAGTCGTCGGCGCCCGACTTCGACTTGAAATTCCCGACACGTACTTTGAAGTATGGTGGCTCGAACTCGATGTAGACATCCTCGCGTTCGAGCCGTGACCTGGCTTCTTTGAGCGCGCGTTCTGCCGATTCACGTCCTGTAGCGGAGAATATCTGCACGCGGAATCCGGTTTCGACAGGCAGGCGATAGGGCGAAGGCGCGACTTCGATTCTCGAACGAACAATGAACGCCTCCGGGTAGCCCTTGTGTTTGGTTTGCTTGCGCAACGTTTCGGCTGCGGCAGCGGTTCTACAGTTCCCGACGTGCAGCTTGTAGAGCCGCGTACGATCATCGTAAGACACGTAAACGCGCTCTTTGAGTTGAATCTGGGCTCGTGTCTTGAGACCCTCGGCACGTACGCGGTCGATGATGGCCGCGATCTGGATACGGTAGCCTCGCGTCGATTCGCGCGTGGACGTTCCGGAGCTTCGAGGGGCGGAAGTGGGAATGGTGGGGATGGTGAGGCCCTCGACCAGCTGAAGCAGAAAATCATCATCCTTCAGCGTGAGCGGGTCGAATTCTTCCCTGACGATATTCGATCGGGCATAGTCGGTCGAAGGACGCCGCTGGGCAGGCGCGCTCCCACACGCAGCAACCCCGAACAGGAGAAGACCGAACACAGGGAAAAGCAGGTTCCTCATCGGAGCTAAAGTGTAAGGCCCAAGCCGATCCATGTCAATAAGCATGTAGCTGAAAATTCAGGGTTTAGGTCGAATCCGGTGGGCCGAATTCAGAGACGGGAGTGCTTCCGATACAAAAACGGTGGCCCTTCCGTGTGGCGGACCGCCTTTCATTGGTAAGGAATTGTTAATAATAAATTTATGATGAAAACCACTCTTGAAACACAGGTTCGTAGGGAGCCCTGGCCACCCCCCGGTCGGTGATGATCGCGTCGACAAGTCTGTTTGGGGTCACATCGAAGGCGGGATTGTAGACGGCGACGTCTTCGGGCGCGGTCTGCTTGCCCATTCCGTAGGTTACCTCGTCAGATGCGCGTTCCTCGATCGGAATCAGGCCCCCCTCCTCGAGGGACATGTCGATCGTTGACAGGGGAGCGGCGACATAGAAGGGGACATCGTGTTCCCTGGCCAGCACGGCAACCCCATAGGTACCGATCTTGTTTGCGACGTCGCCGTTCGCGGCGATTCTGTCGGCTCCGACGATCACGCAATCAATGGATTTGTCCCGCAGCACGCTGGCCGCCATGCTGTCGCAGATGACGGTGACATCGACACCGCTCTGCTGCAGTTCCCAGGCGGTGAGTCTGGACCCTTGGAGCAAGGGGCGCGTTTCGTCGGCATACACGGCAACCCGCTTGCCCTCCTCGACGGCGGCGTAGACCACGGCGAGGGCGGTCCCATAGTCAGCGGTGGCGAGTCCCCCCGCGTTGCAATGCGTGAGGACCTTGGATTCGCCCCCGAGCAGAGCCGCGCCGTTCCGCCCGATGGCTCGGCACGTTTCCCGATCTTCGTCGAATATGATCGTGGCTTCGGAGAGCAGACGGTCGTGGATCTGAGCCAAGGGGGTGTCGGCTACGTCGTCGAGGACACCCGACATGCGGTCGAGCGCCCAGAAGAGATTGACGGCGGTGGGTCGTGTGGCGGCGAGGGTCTCGATTGCGGCCCGAATGTGGCCTACTGGATCCTCCCGGGATACGGCCTCCTGGGCCGCGACGACGACACCGAACGCGGCTGCGACACCGATCGCGGGGGCGCCGCGCACCCGAAGCATCTTGATGGCTTCGGCCACTGTCTCGACGTCACGACAGTTGATGTAGATCAGGTCTTCGGGCAGGCGGGTTTGATCGATGAGTCGAAGGGCGTCGTCGACCCAGTTGAGGGTTGCAACGGGCATAACTTCAGACGGGCTGGGGTTCGTCGGTGATGCGGCGGGTGGGCGCATCGCCCCAGAGGCGCTCGAGGTTGTAGAATTCCCGCTCTTCGGGTTGAAGAACGTGAACAACGACGTCGACAAAGTCGATCAGCACCCAGCGGCGAGTGTTGTAACCTTCGACGTGGAGCGGCCGATGTCCCGCTTCCTTCATGCCTTCGATGACCGCGTCGGCGAGCGCACGCACCTGAACGTCGGACGTTCCGGTGGCGATCATGAAGTAGTCTGTGAACTCGGCGATGTTCCGAAGGTCGAGGACGACGATGTCTTCAGCCTTTCGGTCGAGCAACCACTCTGAACAGAGCGCGATGGTCTCCTGGGGCGTGGCAGTCGATACGTCAGCGGTCATCTGGAACCTTGCAGTCCAGGGTTGAGCGCGGCTGTGGCCGTTTTTGCCAGTCCGAGTCGCCGATAGTCTTTTCCGACGATGACAGTGACGCCTTCGATTCGGAAAGGATCGGGAACGATCTGCTGGATACGGTTGGCGATACCCAAAGCCTCTGCGACCCGGTCGGCTTCACCGGGGTTGCCGATACGATCGATGACAATCGATTCCGGGTAGCCGAAGCTATCGGCGTTTTCAAGGGTCATGACGTCAAATCCGAGTTCTCGCAACCGAGTACCGACGGTGCGAGCCAGACCGTTGACGCCACACCCGTTGAGCACTTCGATCTTGATGTGCTTGTAGCTCTGCCGCACGAACTTCGGCTCCTCCACGCGCGTGACCGGGCGATTGAAGTAAGCGAATGCGCAGGCGACGGCAATGAGCGGCGGCAGCAGGTAGCGTAACAAAAAAGTGGGCCCGTTGTGGGATAGACGCAAGTGACTTCGCAAGCGTTTCACCTTAGGCACACCCCACCGGGTAAGTCAAAACCAAAAAGCCGGAATCCACGACGGCAGAACCCGCATCTCAAAAAAAACAGCGCGCGAAGCTCTATGCCTCGCGCGCGTTGCATTTCAGTAGGGGGTTCCTTCGTGCGTTACCAGCGGCTCCACGTCGATCGATAGTAACGGTTGGGCATGCTGCTGAAGCCGAGGTGGAAGGTCATGTTTGGCCTGAGCTTGTAGGTCACACCGACGTTGGGCACGACGATCTGGGCGCCGTTCGTCGCAGACCCGTAGAGTCCGCTTCCATAGGCCTGATTGTGCAGACCCAGAGTGGCGTTCACGGTGAGCTTCTCCGAGGCCTTGTAAGCCATGGAGTTCAGATAATACTGAGAGAATCCGGCTCCCCCCGTGCCCACGTTCATTCCGACCGTTTGGTTCATCTCGAACTTCGCCGGGTTGAGGAGTCCTTTGAGCACGGACTCGGGTTTGAGCGGGTTGAGAAGGCCCGGATCTCCGAGGTTGATTCCGGTGCCCGCGTAGATGGGGAAGAACCCGAAGAACATCGCTGTAAGGATCAATAGCCGCTTCATTTGGACCTCTAAACGGGGGTACCCGGCAGGCTCACCTCAAAGAATAGCCTGAACCTCACGGGGCGTCAAGACGGCTTGAGCCCCCAGAAAGGCGGGGCGGACGGTGTTTGGACGGCTCGACCGGCAGAAGGTTCCCGTTCAGGCTTTATCCATCAGGTCGATGAATCGGTCGAAAAGGTAGTCTGCGTCGTGAGGTCCGGCGGAGGCCTCGGGGTGATACTGGACGCAGAACAAGGGGAGTTCCTTGTGTTCGAGGCCTTCGAGAGTTCGATCGTTGAGGTTGACGTGGGTGAGGGTGACGTCGTCTCGGTCGAGTGAATCGATGTCGACAGCGAAACCGTGGTTCTGGGAAGTGATCTCCACCTTCCCGGTGTCTGTCTGCTGAACGGGCTGGTTGGCTCCGCGGTGGCCGAACTTGAGCTTGTAAGTGGACCCACCCAGGGCCAGGCCAATGAGCTGGTGGCCGAGGCAGATTCCAAACGTGGGTTTCTTTGCGTTGAGGAGGCTCCGGATGCTCTCGACTGCGTAGGTGACGGGCTCGGGATCTCCAGGGCCGTTCGACAGGAAAATGCCGTCGGGATCGATTTCGAGGATCTGGTCCGGGGGCGTGTCCGCGGGAAATACTGTGACATCGCACCCGCGGTCGACCAGATACCGGAGGATGTTGTGTTTGATTCCAAAGTCATACGCAGCTACCCGGAATTTTGCCTGCGACTCCAGGTGTGTGCGCTCACCCCGGTCGAGATCGTAGAGACCCTCGGTCCAGTGGTAGGGCTCCTTGCAGGATACCCGGGCGACGAGATCTTGCCCGACGAGCCCTTCGAAGGCGCCTGCCTTTTGCACGAGACTGTCGATGTCTTCGTCCCGGGTCGAGAGTACGCCCTTCATGGCACCCCGCGATCGGATGTGACGGGTCAAGGACCGCGTATCGATCTCTTCGATTCCGGGGATGTCATTGTCCTTCAGATAAGCGCTGAGATCTTGGGTAGACCGGTAGTTGCTCGGAATCTTGCAGGCTTCCTTGACGACAAACCCTTCGACGCGCGGCTTCGAGGATTCGGTGTCGTCGAGGTTCACACCGTAGTTGCCGATCAGCGGGTAGGTCATGGTGACAATCTGTCCGCAATAGGAAGGATCGGTCAGAATCTCCTGATAGCCCGTAATACTGGTGTTGAAGACGACCTCACCAGTGCGCTCGGTGTCGGATCCAAAGGAGCGCCCTTCGAAGGCCGTGCCGTCTTCTAGTACGAGTCGTGCGATCATGGAGTTTCCGCGTTACAGGGTTTGTGGGTCGATTCGATGGGTGAAGTTCCCGCCAAGGATGGTCGCCGTAGGACGCCCTCGGTACCGCCACCCGTGAAAAGGCGTGTTGCTTGATTTTGACCTGAAGGTGGTCGCGTCGATCTGCCATTCGTGATCGAGGTCGATGACCGTGATATCGGCTGGTGCTCCTTCAGAGAGTGTACCCGCGTCCAGCCCGTAGATTCTGGCGGGCACGGCGGTCATCTTGTCGATTACCCGGTCGAAGTTCAGGATGTTGGTGTGGACGAGCTCAGAGAGCGTGCTCCCGACTGCTGTCTCGAGGCCGAGGATCCCGTTTGGTGCATCCTTGAAGGCACGCAGCTTCTCTTCGGTCGTGTGCGGGGCATGATCGGTGGAGATGACATCTATGGTTCCGTCTACGAGACCCTCGATGACCGCCTCCCGGTCATCCTTCGATCGCAGGGGGGGACTCATCTTGCCGGCCGTGCCGAGAGTGGGAACATCCTCATCGGTCAGGATGAAATGATGAGGACACGCCTCACTCGTGACCCCCAGGCCCTCCGCCTTGGCCTTGCGAACGAGATCAATGGCCCGTCGTACGCTGATGTGTAGAATGTGAAGCTTTCCGCCTACTTCGCGGACGAGGTCGATGTCGCGTTCGACCATGGCCGCCTCGCCCTCGGAGCCCATGCCGTTGATCCCAAGACGACGGGAGACATCCCCCTCGTGCATATGCCCACCTCTGGTGTGGGCGAAATCCTCGACGTGGGGACAGACGACGAACCCATGCTCCTCCGATCGACGGAGCAGTTCGCGCATCAAGTCGGTCGACTCGATCGGAAGTCCGTCGTCGGAAAACCCCACGACACCCGCACCGAGGAGGGCGGGTGTATCGGTCAACGCTTCGCCGGCCATGCCGGCTGTGGCGCAGGCAACGACGTGGAGGCGGGCGTCGGCTGAAGCCGCCCGTTTCAGGACATCCCGAACCCCGTCCGGTGAATCGAGGGGCGGATCGGTATTGGGCATGCACACGACAGTGGTGAAGCCACCTGCCGCCGCAGCGCTACAGCCCGTGTCAATCGTTTCCTTTTCAGGGAATCCGGGGTCGCGGAAGTGGACGTGGACGTCGATCAGACCAGGTACGACGAACTGCCCTGAAACATCGATGGCGTGAGCGTCGGGGGGAGCAGGGAGGTTGGGCGCGACCCGGTCGATGCGACCGTGCTGGATGAGCACGTCTGCTTCCCGGTTCGTGCCGTTGGCCGGATCGATGACCCGACCGTTCTGGAGAAGTAACGTAGACGTGTCGGTCACGAGCCTGCTTTCGGATCAATGGAGTAGCTACTGAAGCGGACTGAAGTTACCGGCCGGTTCCCGCAGTGTCAACCCTGTTACTCGTTCTCGGATGGGCCTCCAAGGGCGGCGACGATCTGAGCTTCCGTTGAGATCCCTTCAGGCAGAGCGAGACCGGCCGTGCGGAGTTCGTCCGCCAGTCGTGCGGCGGAAGGTGGGATCAGTCCGAGGCTCTCTAGACGGGCGTGGTCGTCAAAAGCCGTATGAGGTGACTCGGTGAACGCGACCCGGCCGTCGTTGAAGGCGATGATGCGGTCACAGGTGCTGGCTGCGCGGTCGAGGTCGTGTGTGATCATGAGAATCGTGACGTCTTGACTCTGCAGACCGTACAGCAGCTCTTCAAAGTCATCGGTGGCGGCAGGGTCGAGGGCCGCAGTAGGCTCGTCGAGGACGAGAATCCGGGGGGAGGTGACGAGCACGCCGGCGATGGCGATTCTTCTTTTTTCACCTCCGCTCAAAGTGAGCGGGTTCCGCTCGCGATAGGTCTCGGGCGACAGGCCAACCTGTTCGAGGGCCCGGTCCACCCGGTCTTCGATCTTGTCCATCTCGAGGTTGCGGGGGCCGAAGGCCACATCCGAGGCGACGCTTTCGGCGAACAGCTGGGATTCGGGAAACTGAAAGATCAGGCCGACATCTCGTCGCAGCTGGAGCGCGTCTCTCTTGGACAAGGGGGCTGTCGGATTGCCCAGAACCGAAAGGCTCCCGGCCGTCGGTTGAAGCAGTGCGTTCAAGTGCAATGCGAAGGTGGACTTTCCGGAGCCACTGGGGCCAACGATGGCAACCCATTCTCCTTCTTCGATCGATAGGTCGATCCCGTCCAGGGCGCAGGTTTCGAGGGGATGGCCCAGGTTGTAGACGTGGCTCAGCCCTGTCGCTTCGATGACGGCCCGGGTCGGGGTCCGCTTCGTGGGGGATGTTTTGGGGCTGAGGACGGTGTTCGTGAACGTCGAGGCGAAATCTCCGGCCTCGACGGGTAGTGGATCCTGTCTGCCGAGGCGACGGGCGATGCGGCCGGGCATCGTGGTGTCGAGCCCGTGCTGCGTCAGGCGCGAGGGGTTGGCGAGAAGATGAGAAGGAGTTCCATCTTCAACGATTTTCCCGTCGCTCAGGACGAGGAGACGATCGGCGCGCGCAGCGTCGTCGGGGTCGTGAGTGACGACGATGGGCGTTACGCCTGCGGGCACGAGATCGAAAATGATCTGGAGAGAGCGATGTCTGGCCAGGGGGTCGAGAAGCGCCGTCGGTTCGTCGAGGAGCAGAAACCGTGGACGTGTAACCCACACTCCGGCGAGGGCGAGTCGTTGCCGTTCTCCACCAGAGAGGTCGTGGGATGGGCGGCCACGCAGATTTGTGAGATTGAAACGCTCGAGCGCTTCCCCGACTCGCGCGGTCATTTCGGCGTGGGGAACGCCGAGGTTCTCGAGGCCGAACGCGATGTCGTCTTCGACAATCGCCGAGACGATCTGATGATCGGGGTTTTGGAAGAGCAGACCGACGCGCCGCCGGATGTCGATCGTGTGAGACGGGTCCGCAGTCGACAGACCGTCGACCCGGACCTCGCCGCGGTCGGGTTGGAGCCCTCCGCTCAGACACCGCAGGAACGTCGACTTCCCCGATCCGTTCGGGCCCAGAATGGCGACGGACTGACCGAACGCCAGGTCGAGGGTGATGTCCGAAAGGACGGAAAGACGATCGTAGCCGAAAGTGAGGTTCTGGACTTGGATCAAAGCCGGGCTCATCCCCGAGCTCGCCCGGACACACCTGGAGACACACCCTCGGGTGAGAAGGCTGTCAGGGCCTGTCCGGGACGAAACCTGTTCCGAGGCGGGGTCAGTCGGCCGCGACCCCTTCGGCAGCGGGCGTCTGCGCGAACGCCTCGAAGGCCGGCAGATTACCGTCGGCCTCCGTCTCCAACCTGCGTGGGCCTACGAGCACTTCGAGGTCTTGGCGGCCTTCGAGATGCGCCAGGTATGCAGCCGAGGCTTCAACTTCGCCGAGATCGAGCGTATTCTTGATCCAGAGCACACGAGCGTCCGGAATCTCGATCAGACCGATAGATTCGAGAGCGACGTCAAGCACTTCCCGGTCCGTCTCGAAATGGAGGGGGACGGCCCCGGCCGAAACGTGCTGTCCGGTGATGACGTTCGTGTAGGTGGCGTGGTAATCGATTTTGTCAACGAGACGCTTCGTCGTCAATTCGGCCATCCCGATGCCGGTTGCGTTCCCGTGCGTGATCTCTGTCAGATCGCGGACGAAGATACGAAGCACCCTCGGGGTATCGCCGTCGATGGCCTTGCGGTCGTTGCGCTTGCGGCCGATGACGTTCGTGTCCATGCCCGCGCCGCTGATGTCCTTGCCCATTTCGTCGATGATGAGCAGATCGACGTCCTCGAACGGGAGCTTCGGGCAATACGCTTTAGATTTGGCCTGGAGTACTTTTTCGACTTCTTCGAAATCGGGAGCATCGATGGCGTGGATTTCGGCCGTTTCGTCGTAGCCGTTCTCGAGAGTGGCCACGCCAAACGCGATGGGAATCTCCTCGCGGACGACGCGCCCGACGAGTCTGACGATGGTGTCGAACGAGTGATGAATGATCGCCCGGTGATAGATCGATGCGCCCTTATGCTTCCCGAGTCCGATGAGCATCATTTTCATGAGGCCTGACTCGATTTCTCCGGCGAAGCCCGTATGGGGCTTCACGCGATTCACGACGATGACGTGATCGGCCTCGGAGGCGTTCCGATCGAAGTAGATGGGCATGCCGAAATCCGATGTGCCGACCTGTACGACGTCCATGGAAGACCGGATCGGACAGCCCATGGTCTGCTCGTTGATGCCGTATCCGTCCAGGATGGCGGCCTGGCCTTCGGCGGTGCCTCCGCCGTGGCTGCCCATGGCGGGCACGATGTAAGGCTCGGCTCCAAGGTCTTTGACGGCATCGACGGTGGCCTTGACGATAGTGTCGATATTGGCGACCCCACGGCTTCCCGCGGCGACCGCCACGGTATGGCCGGACTTGATCTTGCTGCCGGGATCGAGCTTGTCGATTTCGGCGCGAACGGCACCATAGACTTCGTCACAGCGAGGGGCATCGAAGATCTGTCGCAGTCGGAACATTTCTGGATAGTTCATGCGGCCTCCGGTCTGGTCTCTCGAGTGCTTAGAATGACTGTTCGTAGAGGGAGACGACGTCCTGCAGGATGGTCTTCCTCGGGTTGAGTGAAATATTGACACTTTTCATGGCATCCTCCGACAGAACGGGAATGCCTTGCGGATCGGCCCCGGCGGTCGTCAGATCAGGGGGGATTCCGACCTCATTGCTCAGGGCCTCGACAGCCTCCACAGCAAGGGTGGCAGCTTCCATTTCGCTCAGGTCCGTGACGTCTTCGCCCAGAGCGGCTGCGATCTCCGCGAATCGATCGGGGCAGGCGATGACGTTGAAATCCATGACACGCGTGAGCAGGATGGCGTTGGCCACGCCGTGCGGCACTCCGTAGTGCCCGCTCACAGGGTGCGACATGGCGTGTACGTTCCCAAGGAGCGTCTGGGAGAAAGCCACGCCGGCAAGCGCGCTGGCCAGAAGCATGTTTTCGGTAGCTTCATGATTTCCATCGGAGGAAGCGGCCTGTCGAAGGTTGTCCGCGACGAGGCGTATGGCGTGGAGGGCCGAGGCGTCGGCAAGCGGGTTCGACGTTGTGGCCACGTAGGACTCGATCGCGTGGGTGAGGGCGTCCATACCGGTAGCTGCGGCAACGGGCATGGGCAGTCCTACCGCGAAGTCAGAATCAAGGATCCCGACGTCGGGGATGATTTCGGGGCCTCTCACCGCGGCCTTGAAGTGGTTGTTGTCGGTGATCACGGCGAACGGAGTTACTTCGCTTCCCGTTCCGTAGGTGGTCGGTACGGCGATGGTGTAAGGAATCCGGTTGGGGACATTCGCCGGGGCGAAGTGCGCTTCGATGTTGCCCCCGTTGGTGGCGAGGACGCCGATCGCTTTTGCCGTGTCGATTGAACTGCCGCCACCGACGATGACGATCGGCCCACACCCTTCACTCTGGTATTGCTGGAAGCCTTCTTCCACCACCCGGATCGGAGGATTGGGTTCAACGGCGTCGAAGAGGGTATAGGCACATCCCGCTGCATCGAGGACGTCCGTGAGCAACTGAACGATTCCGGCTTGGACCAATCCCCGATCGGTGACGACCAGGGTCTTCTCCTCTGCGTGTGGCTTGAGAAGTTCGGGAACTTGTGCAACGCTGCCCCGACCGGCGATGAGTCGTGTGGGTGCGTAAAACTGAAACGATTCGGTCAACGACAGCCTCTTCGGTTAGTGTTCCGGAACGCGCATAATAATAAGCACTTGTGTTCGCGGGCACAACGAATACACCGGAATCCAGGGGCCAGCCGTGGGTCAGGATAGAAACCGAAGGAATTCCGATAACGTAGAGATGGAGGGCTCGTGGTCGAGGGTGGGTGCGCCGTGGGTCAGGTAGACGCACTCTACGCCGGCCGCCTGGCAGGCCGCGATGTCGTATCGTCCGTCGCCGAGGGCAAGGGTGTTTGAAGGGGTGGAGCCCAGCGCTTCCAGGGTCATGAGGATTAGATCGGGGGCGGGCTTGAGCGGCCCGTCGTCACGACTGAAGGCGGCGTCGAGTCTGAGCTGGTGACGATCGATAACCGCCTGCATGGCGGCCCGGTGATTGTTGGTGACGATCGCCCGCGGAATCGCTTTTCGGTCGAGCGTGTCGAACAACTCCTCCACGCCCTCGTTGAGCGGTGCGTGGTCAGTTCCTTCTTTCTCCGTCTGTAGAAGAATGTCTTCGGCTCGGCGGGCCTCCGCGGCGGGCAGGCTGGCGATGTGATCCATAATCGTCGATTCGGGGGGGGCCCCGATGCGGGATCGGAGGCGCTTCCAGTCGATGACAGGCTGCGTCAGGGTGCCGTCCATGTCGAGGATGACCGCGTGGACCATTGATTCAGCCGAACAGACGAGCGATCTCGTCCCGATCGAATGAGGGCAGGTCGTGCCAGTCGGTACCGCTCCCGTAGCGAAGTCCGAATCCAGCTGACTCTACGCGCGCGATGACACCGGAGGTTACGTCAATACGGTCGAGCGTGTCCTTGGCGGTATCCACGTCTTCGGGTGCGACGCCGATGAGCAGGGCGCCCGATGAGATCAAGCCCAGCGGGTCGATCTTCATGGTTTCGCAGATCGCGTCTGTTTCGGGAGCGAGGAAGAGGGCGTCAGCGTAGACGGCCAGTCCGACTTTCGACGCGGCGGCCAGCTCACGCAATGCAGTAGCCACGCCGCCCTCGGTGGGGTCGTGCATTGCGTGAGGCCTGACAGCGTCGCAGACGGCACGGGCCTCGGCCAACACGCTGATCCCCGGGTCGTGGAGAAAACCGGCGGCCCGTTCGATCAGGTCAGCCGAGAGCCCCCGCGCGTCGAGCTCTTCGCCCAGCTCGCGCGCGATCAGGGCGGTTCCCTCGACGCCGAGCCCTTTGGTCATGAGTAGGCGATCGCCTTCACGTAGCCCGTCCGACCGGATGAGCCTGTCGGACGGCACCTCACCCAGCATCTGTCCGACGACGATCGGTCTATCGAGACCTACGGTGATTTCCGTATGCCCACCGCAGATGGCGATACCGGCTTCGGACGCTGCGGACTGAATGGACGAGAAGATGTCACGCACGGACGCTGCGTTTGTGTGGCCGTCGGGCAGGAGTAGCGCGGGGAGGAACCACCGGGGCTCGGCGCCCATGGTTGCGATGTCGTTGGCGCTTACGTGGATGGCGTAGTAGCCGATCTCGTCTGTTGCGAACGTGATCGGGTCGGTCTTGGCGACGAGACAGGTGTCGCCGAATTCGATGACGGCGGCGTCCTCACCCAAACGAGGGCCGACGAGGACGCGGGCGTCCTCGTCGGGGATATCGCCCAGAAGTTCGTCGAGCAACCCGAGGGGTAGCTTGCCGGGGGGTAGCGAGTTCACAATGGGTCGTGAAGGATCAATGAGTGACGACCGGTTACTCCTCGAGGAAGACCGTCTGCCGGTCTCCCGAGCTGAAGCTGATGATGCACCGGACGGGTTCCCAGCCCTTGTTGATCGCGTTGTGCACGATGCCCTGCGGGACACGAATCGAATCCCCGGCCTGGAGGTCGTACGCGTCGTCGCCGTAGGTGTGTGTACAGGTTCCGGAGACGACGTAGAGCACCTCTTCACAGTTCGGATGGTAATGGGGGGGATTGTTTTCGCCCGGGTTGATGAATACAAACCCGAAAGTCTGTTGGCTGTCCGGGTCGATTTTATCGCTGTGGTGCCACGTAATCGACCCCCACGGGAATGTGTCGGCTTTGGGCTCTCCTGCGCGTGTGACGGGATTGGCCATCTTATCATCCTTTCTGTAGTGGCGTGATGGCGGGAACGATAGGGGAATCCAATGCGACTGTCAATTTACGTGAGGGTTTCGAGACTGTGAGGGACGCACGAAGGAGGGATGTTGACCTGCCCCCCCCCTTCTGTGTCCCACATCCTAACATTAGGACTGGGAACAATCCTGGGGG
>DJHM01000022.1:446200-449430 GCA_002433075.1 Latescibacteria bacterium UBA6620 | reverse complement strand
GTACGGCGTAGGGCGCATTGTCTCGCCCGATCGCGGGAATGGACGCGGGCATCGTACCACTCGTGTTGACGACAAGGTCCAGATTCCTCGGCGCACGGGCCAACTCGGCTCGGAAGGACGCCTGCGTGAGGTCACCTGCGAGGAACCGGACCGTCGTCAGCTTGGACAGGTCGGCAGCGACCTGCGAAAGGTCCCACGGATGCCTTGCGGTCAGGATCAGATCGTACCCTTCCAGTGCCAGCGCCTCAGAGATGGCGTGGCCCAGGCCCCGGGATGCGCCAGTGACGAGTGCGGTTCTGTGTCCCATCGTGTTCTCCTTTCTTGTCAGTTCCACTTCTCTCAGGTTGTCCTAAGGGTATGAGAACACGGAGCCGCTGACATCGTCCGGAGGGACACTTGCGGGAGGGAGATGGGGTAAGACTGGCCTGTCCTATCGGACAGGATAAAACCGGTGGGCCCACCTTCGCGCTCCGCGCTACGGCGTGGCAGGCGGTAGGAAGTGACCAGTGACCAGTAGTCAGTGACCAATGACCAAAGCCAATGTTGTCACCCCGGTATGCTTTCTGGCCGGGGTCCATTTTTGGTGCTCAGCTGGAGAGAGAATGACGTCTGCTTTGCGGTTGCTTCGGATCGACGTGGACTTCATCCTGTTGCCCAACTCATAGGGAGAACTGAAATGCGTGGTGCGTACTTTCTGGGTGACGAGAAGATTGTCGTGATGGACATCCCGAAGCCCGATCCCGGGTCGGGTGAGGTGCTGTTGGAGATGCAAGCGTCCGGTATCTGCGGGAGTGATTTCCGTCGTTACAGGCAACCCTCGTCCGAGGTGAATCCGGACACGCTGAAGGTCGGCGGCCACGAGCCCTGTGGTGTCGTGGCAGAGGTCGGCGGTGGCGTGACAAACGTGAAGGCCGGCGATCGTGTGATGATGCATCACTATTCGGGTTGCCGGCAGTGTGCGATGTGTGAGATCGGTTACACGCAGATGTGTCTCGAGGGCCGAGAGACGTACGGTTTCACGATGGATGGGGGGCACCAGGACTTTCTGCTCGTGCCGGACTACACGTGTGTGCCGATGCCCGAAGCGCTCTCGTTCGAAGCGGGGGCGGCGATCGCGTGTGGGACTGGGACGGCACATCACGCGGTCAAGCGACTGGCGCCGAAGCCCGGAGAGACAGTGGCGGTGTTCGGTCAGGGGCCCGTGGGGCTGAGTGCGACGATGTTCGCGGCGTCGATGGGGGCGAAGGTGATCGCAGTCGATACGATCGACTCGCGGCTGGCGCTGGCGAAGGATCTTGGAGCGGTTGAGACGGTCGACGCCTCAACGAAGGATGTGGTCGGCGTCGTGAAAGAGATCGCGGGCGGGGATGGATCGGATGTGACGCTGGATGCCACGGGCATCCCTGACGTTCGGCTGCAGGCGGTGGACAGCGTTCGTGTCTGGGGGCGTGTCTGTTTCGTGGGCGAAGGCAACACGACGACCTTTGACATCAGCGACCAGATCATTCATCGACAGCTGACGATCTACGGGTCGTGGACGTTCAGCCTGGGTGGACTAGCGGAGACGGCGAACTACGTGGTCGACAACGACATGCCGATGGGTAAGTTGATCACGCACACCTACCCGCTGGACGAGATCGATGAGGCGTATCGGATGTTCGCTTCGGGAGCGTCGGGGAAGGTGGTCGTGGAAATAGGGAGGTAGTTCTGTCGAGTGAGGGTGGGACTCACAAAAACAGATAGAGCGTGCGGATCTTTTCGCACGCTCTATCTGTTTTTCCGAGTATTGTGAACGTCACTCGACGTAAGGCCCCTCTTTGGCGATGCGTTCCTGCGCTTTCTTGTAGTCGGCCGAGCCGTCGTCCGCCCACGCTTCGAAGACCATCTTCTTGAGGTCTCCTTCCTCGTGTCCGGTGACGCCCTGGAGCCCACGGGATCCCGAGACCGATTTCTGCGAATTGTCGAGTGTGTAGAGTTTCTTCCCGTCGGGAAGATGCACGATACCGATGTGCTGAAGCTGGGGGAGGTGGTCCGCCTCGGCCGCAGCCTTGAGTTTGTCCTCGTCGAGATCGGTCCCCAGTCCAGGTGTCTCGGGAACTCGACAGAATCCACCCGTGACCGGAATCTCTCCGGTCGTGATGTCCTCGTCGAATTGGTCGACGAGGTTCATCAGGTGGGCAGTCGCCGTCGGCAGGACGGCGGCTTCGTGGAGGCTGAGCGCACGCATCAGTGTCGTTCCGGACTGCTGGATGAGGACCTGAACGTTCGCTTTCCCGTAGGCGAACCCCGATTGAAGGACATTCCCGATCCCACCTCCGACCATATAGATGTCCGCACACCCGTGAATGACTTCGTGCATTCCGCCCAGTTGCGGGTTGTGCATAATCAGGGGAAGGTGGGTCTTTGCGCGAAGAAGGCGCCAGCCCTCGATGTCCGTCCAGGGGAGCGGGTCTTCGATGAAGCCGACGACGGGATACTTCTCGAGCTGGGCCACGATAGGCCCGATGACACTCGGAGTGCGGCTGTGGTTTAGGTCCCAATGGATCCGGAAGCCCTCAGGGGCGACGTTCTGCGCGGCTTTGGTCTGTTCGATGACATCGTAGCGCGGGTCACTGTGCATCTTGAAAATGCGATACCCCTGGTCGGCTGCGCGTTTGACTTCGCCTGCGAACACCTCAGGCGGACAGGGGCGCGTCCAGGCCGCGACGGGTGCAGCGTCACGCACCTTCTGGCCCATCAGCTTGTAGGCCGGCACCTCCAGATGTTTGCCCATCACATCGTAGAGGGCCATTCCGAGGGCGGTGTTGAAGTCGTTGTGGAGATGTTCGAACGGACTGTGATCGACGACCGCTTCGATCTGCTCTTCGTCGATGGCCCGACCTTCCTCGTTGCTGCCGTAGCCGATGATGCCGTTGTCGGTCGTGACGCGAACGGCCGTCTGCTGGTCGATGTCGTACATCCGAAGCCGGCCGGCTTCGTTGTCGTACCGCTTTGCGAGGGGGATGGTGATCGGAATGACGTCGACGTTGGTGACTTTCATAACGGTACCTCGGAAAGATTGGCGCAGAGATCGTAGGGGTTCGCAGAGAAAGACTGAATCTGGGGAAAACCAGAGGTGCCTCGGAGTCCGGATCACAACCGATGCCTGATGTTACCTCGATCCGAGTGAACCCTCGATTCCCCCTGCGATCTCCGCGTTGAAAGGTTCTCAGTCTCTCAGTCTCTCAGTC
>DJHM01000022.1:410260-445874 GCA_002433075.1 Latescibacteria bacterium UBA6620 | reverse complement strand
TCTCTCAGTCTCTCAGTCTCTCAGCTTCTCACAAGCGGCGATGCGCGCGACGGCTTCTTCCAGGTTCTCCAGCGAGTTGGCGTAGGAGAAGCGGAGATAACCTTCGCCATATTCCCCGAAGCCGGTGCCGGAGAGCGAAGCTACACCTGCCTCCTGGAGGAGGATGTTCTCGATTTCCAACGATGGTTTGCCTAGGCCGGTGACGTTCGGGAACAGGTAGAAGGCTCCCTTCGGAACGCGACACGAGAACCCCTCGATCTGGTCCAGGCCGGCGGAAAAGACGTCTCGACGTCTTTTGAATTCGGCGATCATCGCATCGGATTCGTCCTGGGGGCCGGTAAGCGCCGCGATACCGGCCATCTGGCTGAACGCGGCGGTGCAGGAGTTGCTGTTGACCATCAGCCGGGCGACCTGCGTTGCGAGATCCTTCGGCATCACCCCGTAGCCCACCCGCCAGCCGGTCATCGCGTAGGTCTTCGAGAAGCCGTCGAGGATGATCAGGTCTTCGTTGACTCCGTCATAGGCCGAGATGCTGCTGAACGGGTCGTCGTAGAGCATTCGAGAATAAATCTCGTCTGCGAAGATGGGGATGCCACGATCGACGGCGATTTCGGCGATGGCCTCGAGGTCCTCGGGCGGGATGAAGCCGCCGGTCGGATTCTGTGGCGAATTGATAATGATGAGCCGGGTCTTGTCGTTGACGAGAGAGCGGAACTCGTCGATGTCGAGGCTGAAGTCCTTCTCTTCGAGGAGCGGGGCCGCCACCGGTGTGGCGCCGCTGAATTTAATGACGGACTCGTAGATGGGAAAGCCGGGGTTGGGGTAGATGATCTCCGCTCCGGGCTCGCCATACGCGAGGATGACGAAGAACATAATGGGCTTGGCGCCGGGTGTGACGACGATCTGGTCTGGATGAACATCGATGTTGCGACTCTGCGCGACGTCGGCCGCGATGGCTTCGCGCAGCTCGGGGAGTCCTGCTGCCGGCCCGTAGTGTGTGAAGCCGTCATCCAACGCTTTCTTGGCGGCTTCGCGAATGTGCTCGGGGGTGTCGAAGTCGGGCTCGCCGATTTCGAGATGAATGATGTCTTTCCCCTGGGCCTCGAGCGCCCGTGCCTCGACGAGGACGTCGAATGCCGATTCGGTACCGAGGAGAGACATCTTGCTAGAGAGATTCATGACCATCCTGCTTTGGTTTTTTCCGTCGCTGTTGGGGTGAACGGGAGTGTGGGAGTGGCTATGGGCCGCGCCCATTATCGATGCGAAATCACTCTGATCAGGCACCGTGCTGCGTAGTGTCAGGTCAATGGAGGACGGACCTCGCCCTCCACGATATCGCCTTCCTTGTAGGATCCCAGAATCTTGAAGGTGGTGGTGTGGGCTTCGAGTCCAGCGAGGGCCTCACGGCAGAGCTCGTCTCGCTGGTCGCCGGCAATGTCGAGGTAGAAGGTGTATTCGAACGGTCTACCGGCGATCGGGCGGGATTCGATCTTCAACATATTGATGTCGCGATCGGCAAACGACCCCAGGCTTGCGTAGAGCGAACCGGGTTCGTGACTGAGGGTGAAGACGATCGACGTCTTTGCCGGCGGGTCGGGGTGTTCGGCCTGGGGGGCGACAACGACGAACCGCGTGAAATTCTGATGATTGTCCTCGACGCCCTCGCGCAGGATTTCCAGTCCATAGTCTATGGCGGCCTGACGACTGGCGATCGCGGCCGTGTTTCGATCGCCTGAGTCCCGGAGGGCACGAACCGCGCCGGCGGTGTCGTGAGCGGCGACCGCCCGGGCCTTCGGCAGGCTCTCGATCAAGTTCACACATTGGGCGAGGGCAGGGGGCTGGGAATGGATCTCGCGAATGTCCTCGAGACCCACGCCTTCGTTTACGATGAGGTTGTGGACGATGCGTAACTTGCTTTCCCCGACGATGGAGAGACCGTGCTTCAGCAGGTGATCGTAGTTCTCGTAGATGCTGCCCATCAGGGTGTTCTCGATGGGCACCATCCCGTGAGAGGCCGATCCATCTTCGACGGCGCGAAAAAGGTGGGCGAAATCCGGTTGCGGCGCGACGTCGACGTCCTGCCCGAAATGGGATCGTGCTGCCATCTCGCTGAAGGCGCCGTATTCACCCTGGAATGCGACTGTCGTCACCGATCGACCCCTTCCGGCGATTCCGGCGCGTCCCTACGCATCAAGAAGGGCCTTGAGATGGGTTTCCACGCCGGATGAAAGTCCCTCGAGGTCATAGCCCCCTTCGAGGACGGAAAGAAGCCGCCCGTTAGCGTGGTCGTTGGCGATCGTGAGCACCTGTTCGGTCATCCGGGCAAAGCCTTCGTCACTCACGCGCGTCATTGACAGGGGGTCGCGAACGTGGGCGTCGAACCCTGCGGAGACAATGACGAACTCGGGGCGGAAGGTCTCCATCGCAGGAATCAATGTCTGGTCGAAAGCATCGCGGTAGACGTCGTCGCCCGTTCCGGCAGGAACCGGTACGTTGAGGGTGGCGCCCAGGCCTTCGCCGAGGCCGCGCTCGTCGGCCGCACCCGTTCCGGGATAGTGTGGGAACTGGTGGATACTGAAGTAGAAGATCGACGGGTCCGTTTCGAGGATGTGCTGCGTTCCGTTGCCGTGGTGGACGTCCCAGTCGATGATCACGACTCGTTCGAGGTCGTGGGTTTCCTGGATGTAGCGCGCGGCGATGGCGACGCTGTTGAACAGACAGAAGCCCATCGCCCGGTCGAACTCGGCGTGGTGCCCCGGCGGGCGAACGGCGCAGAACGCGAAGTCGACGTCACCCGATGCGATGGCGTCGGCGCCGGCAAACGTAGCTCCCACGGCCCGGCGGGCGATGTCGTAGGAGGCGGGACAGAGCATCGTTTCGTAGTCCTCCATATACGTTGCACCCTGCTCGCATCGCTTCCTGACGTTCGTGACGTGTGCGGCGGCGTGTCCGCGATGCAGCCAGTCCTCGTCGACGACAAAGGGCTCGATCGTGGTGAGGTCCTGCCCCAGGCCCGACTCATCCAGATGCCGATGGAGTGCAGCAAGGCGTTCGGGACGCTCTGGGTGGCCCTTGCCGGTGTCGTGATTTTGGAATTCGGGGTGCCAGATCAGGGCGACTTTCTTCATTGTGTGATCACAAATAGGGTTCTTGACGCAAACCGAAGAATGCGGTGTGGCCTGTTACGTAGGTCAGGCAACCGACGACTTGTCGATCGGGTGAGCAAGATACGCCGCGAGACGAGAAAGACAAACCAGCCTTCGCCCGTTGGGCTGCGGCTCGGCAGACCAACGCGATATTTCTTTATTGTTTCTGGAAGACGCCGATGAAGTGCTCGGGTGAAGGGAGTTCCGAGGCTTCGAACGTGCGGGACGAAGTGATGTCCGAGATGTCGATGAAAACGGCATCTTTCTCGCTCGATTCGTAAGCGGCCATTAGGACGGCCATCGTGTCCCACGCCATCATTGCGCCGGACTGCGGGTAGCGGTCGTCTGCCAGGACACACTCGACGGCGTCATTCATCTCGTTCACGAAGCCGTGGGTGTGGAACTGGTTGGGGATCGGGAACGACGTGCCCTCCGCAGTCGGAAGTTTCTCCCGAAACAGGATGTCCCCCAACGGATCGGCCGAGGGCAGGAAGATCTCGTTCGCGTTGTTGGGATTGACGCGGATGTCGTACTGGCCGAAGTCGGCGATGACGGACAGTTCGTTTCGGATTCCGCTGATGCTGAGGTCGTAACCCAGGACCTCGGCCACCGTGTTGTCATCGAAGACGACGGTGACGCGGCCGAAATCGTCGACGTTCTGCATCACTCGAAAGTGCTCGCCGGCCGACTCTGGCTGATGCTTCAAGACCTGGAGCGCAACGGCGGAGATACGCTTCGGGCGAATGGGCACACCGTCTTTCAAAATCCCCTCGACCTGCTTGACATAGAGCACGGGGCCGAGCGGATGACAGGCCTTGTTGAACAGGGCGCCACCGCCTGACACAGATGGCGTATCGTAGGCGGGCGCGTGAGAACCCTGGTGGGCGCAGAAACCTCGCTGATAGAGCACCTTCCCTTTGTTTCGCTGACTCGCCTGCACCATCACCTCCACGAGCCCTCGGACGCCGTCGAAGTAGACAAAATCCTCCGCGTAGAGAAGCTTGCTCCCGTGTTCTCTCACCACATCGAGCACTTCACCCAGGTAGGCCATCGATTCGGTTTTCTGGGTCTCCCCATCCGCTTCGCGTCCCTCCACGTGACCCGGCCAGATGACCGGAGGCTTCTCCAGGACGATCACCTTCGCGCCCGCCCTCGCGGCTTCCATCGTGTACTGTCCGTGGGCGTAGTTGGCGCAGGCGATGTTGTCGATGTCAGGTCTGACGGATTCGACCATCGTCTGATGTTCGGCATACGCCTCCCGGATGCCGTGCTTCTTCGCGAACGCCTGTGCGTTTTCGAAGTGGCCCGAGCAGACACCTGCGAGATCGATTTCAACACCGTTCTTGTGGGGGATCATCCCATAGACCTGAGTGGTGAAGTCTCCAGCAAAGCCGGTCCCGTTAATCGTTACGCTGATTTTTTCCATCTTGTCCTTTCGATCTCTGAGGCTGCCGCTCTACTCGGAACGCTCGAGGGTGAGGCGCTCGATTAGGTCTGAATGTTGGGGAAACGCACGGATGAGTTTCGCTCGATCAGCGAGTTCGAAGTCGGGAAACACGAATCTGGGCGCGACCGCGCAGCTGACGAGACTGTAGCCGATGTCGGCGTCGACGTGAGTGCCAAACCAGCTTTGCGCCGGGATGACGCACTGAAAAGATTGCTTCAGGTCGGGCAACGGTCCCAGGCGATGGGTCGTTCTTGAACCGTCAGGGTTGAGTTGCTCGACGCACAACGGGGCGCCGGTATGAAAACACCAGAGCTCGTCGGAGGCAATGCGATGGAAGGCGGAAATCTGACCGGCTTCGAGGAGGAAGTAGATGGCGGTGTCGATTTCATTATCCGACCGGAAGGTTTCCCGGTAATAGCCGCCCTCAGGGTGTGGTTCGAGGGCGAGGATGTCGATCCAGTCCCGGGCGGGGTCATCGAAAGTCGATGACCCCGCCACCCAGACAAGTGTCGTCATCGTAGAAGACCGCCCACTGGCCTGCGGCGATACCGCCGTCGGGCTGTTCCAGATCGACACGATAACCGCCCTCTGCGGCGGTGAGTGTGCAGGGCGTCAGATGGGGACCGTGGCGAAGCTTCACTGTCAGGGTCTGGTTTTCGGGCTCGGGTCCGATCCAGTTTGGCGCGTCGACGGTGAAAGTACGGCGCAGCGTGGGGTCTCTGCGATCCTGGTGAGCGACATAGACGATGTTTGTCTCAACATCCTTCCCGACGACATACCAGGGGCCCCCGCCAAGCCCGAGGCCCTGCCGTTGGCCGATCGTGTGAAACCAGTAGCCCCGATGATTGCCAAGGACGGTGCCAGAGTCGGTATCGACAATGTCGCCATGTCGTTCGCCGAGATGGAAACGTACAAAATCGGGGTAGTGGATTCTTCCGAGAAAACAGATGCCCTGGCTGTCCTTGCGGTAGCGGTTCGGGAGATCGAGTTCGGCGGCCAGGCGGCGAACCTCCTCCTTCCTCAGGTGGCCGATTGGGAACGCGGCCTTCCGGATCTGTTCCTGTCGCAGGTTGCAGAGGAAATACGTCTGGTCCTTGACTAGATCCGGAGATCGCTTCAATCGGTCGCTGGGGGTGCCACGCTCGATTGTCGCGTAGTGACCAGAAGCGATGCGATCGAAGGTGTGCCCCACCCGATCGAAGAAGGCGCCGAACTTGATTCGCTGGTTGCAGAAGATGTCGGGACTCGGTGTCCGGCCGGCCTTCAGCTCCGAAATGGCGTGCGTGACGACGCGCTCGAGATACTCGGTCTGGAGTGGCACGACCTCGAGAGGAACATCGATCTGCTCGCAAACCGCCCGGGCAAAAGATAGATCCTCCTCCCACGGACAGTCTCCGATATGGGCGAGTTCGTCCTCTAACCAGATCTTCAGGTAGAATGCCCTGATGTCGGGATCGTCACGACGGGCAAGATGGAGGGCGACGGAACTGTCGACACCTCCGGAGAGCAGAACGGCAGTGGACATTTAGATCGAATATCGATCTGCCTTCGCCTGTATGGCTTCGGCAGACAGGGAATCGAGGAGCGAGGGTTGGGGGCGCATCACGTCGGGAAGTTGGCAGGTAAGGGCTTGTGGGGGACGCTGTGACCCTTCGCCTTTTCGTCGTCACGATGCAGGTGACCGGTTCGCCCGCCTTCGGGTGTGGCGTCTTCGAAGTAGAAGGCTTCGAGGTCTTCGTAGATTTCGACACAGTCGTGCTCATCACCAGCCCGGGTGCAGACGATATCGCCGGGCTTGACGTAGAACTCGTTCCCTTCGGACATCACCCGGGCTTTGCCTTTGTAGATGAGCCAGTATTCGTCACAGTCGTGGAAGTGACAGTCGAATCGACCCCCCTCGGTCGATACGCGAAAGACGCCCGCAGCGGTGACGCTGCACCAATCGGGACGGTTTCCGGACTTCATCGAGGCTTCACTGGTTCTGACGACTGGCATTTTTCCCCTCTGGCTGACTGATGGTGCGGACACTACTGATTGACGAAGAAAAGTAGCGGTCAGGCAGAGAAGGGGCAAGCTGTCGTTCGATGGCGGACCTGTTAATCTGACACGGGAATCTGGCCCAGAGGCCTGCTGGCCGTGGCTCTGGGAAGCAACACGAAGAGTGCGATTCCGCCAAACCCCATCCAGAAGAGCTTCCTCAATCGTTTGATCAGCGCGGTGGAAAGACCCAGCGCGGGAGCCAACCCGAGGAGGTGAGCTACGTAGGTGTGACCGGCTTCGTAAGTCCCGAGCGCACCGGGGACGAACACGAAGACGGAGTCGACAATGAGGGGAAGAGAGACGAAAAGGAGGCCTTCGAGGACGGAGACGGCGACTCCAATCAGTCGATGGTTTCGAGTGTACCCAGTCCCCGACTGAGGAATCGAAGTGCGATACAACCGTACCGACGACCGCGATCGGCGGAATAGAACTGACCGAGGTTTCTGTCGATTCGGCCGAACCCCGCTTGAAGCTTCACACTCAACCGACTGAGCAGGGGGATGCGGTCGAGAAGTCTCGAAAGCTTCGCGAGGGGAGCGGAGCGCTGGAACGCAAAGAACGCGATGATACAGATGCCAGCCAGTAGCATTATTCCAAGCAGGCCTAGACGGAGCCAGGACGGGAGGGGGAGGATGGCGACGGCGACGCCGAATGCAGCGAAGATGAAACCCGAAGCGACTTGCATCGTCTTTTTCGCGACGAGGGCGGATACGACATCGTCCGCCGGGACGTACGCCCGGAGCAGAAACGGCTTGGAGAGTTCACCTCCCATATTCGTGGGAAGGGTGTTGTTGAGCACATCGCCCGATACGTTTACGCAGAACATTCGAAAGAAGGACGGCAGCTCGACACTGGGACGAAATGCGAGAATCCAGGCGCAGGTATTCGAGATTTTCCAAAGGCAGGAAAGGGTGAGGACAGGAAGGAACCACCAACCCACGCCGAGAATCTGAGAATAGATCTCGGTCGGTCCGACTCGCCAGACAAGGAGCCCGAGAATCGTGAAGCCGCCAAGGGTTGCGAGCGTCCGAACCACCCGGGTCCGATGTCGGGACCAGAAGCCAGGCGGGACGTCCTGTTCGGTGGGCGATCGGGGGAATGGTCTGACGACATCGCCTACCCGGGAGGAACGGGTGCGGTCCTGACACCAGTAGAGCGAGTGTGCGCCGATGCCGTCAGGGCAGGTCGAGGACGACGTTCAGTCGGTCCACGCTGACGGGGTAGGTCTCGGCAAGGAAGGGTCCTTTGGCGTAACCTGTTTCGGGGTCGATTTCAATCCGAGCTTCATCGAGGGCCTCGACGCCGACGTCGTAGCTCCGGACGCGGACACTGCCCGGATCGACCCAAGACTGGCCGGTCTTGAGATCGTATTCCCATCCGTGCCAGGGGCATCGGATGATCTCACCCTTGCGAAGATACTCGTAGGGCCCTCCGGGTTTTTCGCACTTGAGGAAACCGGCTGTTCGACCCTCGCAGAGGGGGCCGCCCTGATGTGGGCATCGATTGCGGACCGCGAAAAACTCTCCGGCAACGTTGTAAACGCCGATGGATCGTCCGTTGATGTCGACGATCTTGCGCTCGCCGGGGGGGATTTCGTCCACGGTTCCGATGATGTGTTTGGCCATTGGATGGACACTGCTTTCGCAGGGAGGTGTGCACCGTTCCCTACGGCAATCCGTACAAATTCCTGGCGTTACCCGCGAGAATGCTGTCCCGAAGGTCCTTGTCCATATCTCGGGGGAAGGCCGATGTGGGCGCGTCGAAATCCCAGTGAGGATAGTCCGTGGCGAACATCAGGTGATCGTCCATATCCATCTGTCGCAGAAGTTCGTGAAAGTGCTCAGGACGCTCGGGCTCCTCGACAGGTTGCGTGGTTGTCCAGATGTGTTCGCGGATGTACTCGGACGGCGGGCGCTTGACCTCCGGCACTTCCTCGCGCATCAGTTCCCAGCTTCGATCCAGGCGCCACATCAATGGCGGCAACCAGGCAAAGCCCCCCTCGATAAGGACGACCTTCAGTTCGGGAAATCGCTCGAACGTGCCCTCCATCACGAGACTCGTGACCTGAGGCTGGAAGGCCTGAGGCATCCCGCCGTGGTCCTCGACGTAGTGGGAGGGCCATCCCGAACCGGTGATGGGATGACCGCCTGCTCCGCCGAAATGGATGCCTACGGCAATCCCGTTGCGGCAGGCGGCCTCGTAGATCGGCCAGTACTTGCGGCGCCCCATCGGTTCGCTCGTTCGGGCGACGAAAAGGACCTGCACGAAACCGGGATGTTCTCCGAGTCGGTCGACCTCTTTCGCGGCGAGATCGCCATCTTCGAAAGGCACGATGAGGGATGCTCTGAGTCGGGGTTCCGGTTCGAGCCACTCCGCGATCTGCCACTCGTTGACGGCAGTGGCGAGGGCGGCTGCGAAGTCGAGGTTCCGTCCGCCGCCGCCGGCCAGACAGTTCAGGATCCCGTATTCGAATCCCCATTCATCCAGAAGTTGGTGCTGCATAAATTCGAGATCGCCCCCTGGTGGAAGGCCGGAGGGAGGCCAGCTGTCGTGGCGCGCCGCGTTCGGTACCGCACGGGGATAGTAAGAACCGGTGTAGCTCCTTACTCCGTAGGTCTCGTGATGAGATCGCCAGCGAGACGGAAGATACTTGCGGATCGTCTCCGGGGACTGGATGGCGTTGTGGATGTCGCAGTCGATGAGCGAGTAGTCCGTGTTTCTCGATCCGCGTTGGGAATCCTGTTCCTGAACTTCCGGGGACGCAGTCGTAACGGTGGACATTGTTAGCTCCTAACTCAGTCAGGCTGTGACGGTTAACTTGTAGAATTCAGCGGCGTTCGAGTGTGTGATTCGTTCACGCAGGTCTGCGGGTAAATCTGACATCCAGGCGCTGGGGTCTTCCCCGTGCCAGTGAGGATAGTCGGACGCATACAGGAGCATCCGGTCGGATCCCAGATAGTCGATGATTTCACTCAGCTCGTGAGCCCGATCGGGGCCAGGGCGATCGGTCGGGGCGGTGGTCAGTCGGATGTGTTCCCGCATATACGCGCTGGGGGGTTGCTTGACCCAGGGCGTATCTCGACGCAACCCCTTCCATTCCTTGTCCATCCGCCACATCAGTGACGGCATCCAGGTCCACCCGCTTTCAGAAAGAACGACGCGCAGGCCCGGATGTCGATCGAAGGCTCCTTCAAAGATAAGGCTGTTGACCTGCGATTGGAAGATGGCGCCCGCGTCGACGTACTCCTCCACGTAGGTAGAGGGCCATCCGGTGGCTGTCGGGGGCAATCCCGGGGCCCCACCGAAGGCGATGAGAATCGCGAGGTCGTGGCGAGTCGCGGCCTCGAAAAGGGGATCGTAGCGCAGGTTTCCATAAGGCGCATCACCCTGCACGGGGAGGACGACCTGTACGAATCCAGGGTGGCTACCAAGGCGATCGATTTCGGCAGCTGCTCGGACGGGGTTCTGATTGGAGACGAGAATGGAGGCCCGGAAACGCTCGTCTTTCTCGAGCCACTCGTCGATCTGCCAGTTGTTGACCGCCGTCGCGAGATCCGCAGCCAGATCCTGGTTGTGTACGGCGCCGGGACGAAAACCGCAGTTGAGGATGGCAAGGTTCGCACCCATATCGTCGAAGACGTGTGTTCGCAGCAGGTCAATGTTCGATCCTGGCGGGCCCGATTCGGGACGCGCGCCTTCCCGGGCGGCAACAGGAGCGTTGATGGGGTAGTCATTGGCCCCGCTCCCCACGAACGCGGACTCATTCAGGTAGACCTGCCATTGTTCCCCGAGGTAGGGGAGGAGGGTCTTGAGCTTCGGCAGCTCGTTATGGACGTCGGAATCGATCATACGAGAGAAGCAGGCGGGCTGTTACCCTCCGTAGAACACTTTCTCGCCGAGGTGTTTGACGCGAAGGACGGATTCGTCGGGACGACCCTCGGTTTCGATAGAAGCGGATGCGTCGACGACTTCACCGACGAAGATGGAGTGGTCGCCTTTCTCCACAGTGTCGACAAGGCGACACTCGAGGACGGCCGCGGCGCTGTCGAGGACAGGTGCCCCAGTTTTTCCGCGGGAATAGGCCTCACCGCTGATGGTGTCACCCTCGAACTGGGTTTCCTTGATGAAGGTCGAAGCCACTTCATTCTGATCTACGGAGAGCATATTCAGGACGAAGACACCGCTGCTTTTAATCAGGTCGTGACTCGTGGAGTCGGCTTTGACTCCGACGACCAGTAGGGGCGGCTGGAAGCTGGCCTGCGTGACCCAACTGACGGTGGCCGCACCGATCTCGCCCTTCCACTCCGAGGTGAGTACGTAGAGGCCGTAGGGGATCATTCTCAGTGCGGTCTTTTTAGCGTCGGTGTTCATAGGTCCTCTCGGGTCAATCAAACCACTCGTCGGATGGGTCGAAGGCGGGGGTGACGAAAATGGCGACGGTCATTTCGGTTCCCTCCGCGACGACGGCGCAATGGCGAACACCGGGCGGGATGTGTACGGCCATACCGGGATGCACAGGTTGGCAGGCACCATCAAGTTCGATATCGCCTGTTCCCAGGAGGATGTAGTAGACCTCGGTCAGCTTTCGATGGTAGTGGGTACGTGCCTCGGCTGTGATGGTTGTGGTATGCAGGGTGAAGGCGCCGTCCGAGGCCTCTTCGAATGCCCGGCGCGCGATCCCGCACGGACAATCGACGCCTTCGATTTCGGCGAAGTCGATGACGGTGGCAACAGTTTGGTCAACGGCTTCAGCCATCGGAAACCGGTTCTCCCATCGTGTCGAGACGGTCCACCGCACTCGGAAGGGGCGTGGCAAGGTCGTCTTCGTATTGCGAGGCGAGGGTTACGTGGCCCATATGGGGTGCGGCCTGGTCTCGGCGTCGCTTGAGCTCGTATCGAATCGGAAGTCCGAGATGACGGATGATGTTGTCGGCCAACGCAGGGCGAGAAATTCCGGGCGCCACGAGGTGACGAAGTCCCGATAGGTTCGAAGACGCATACGCGATCGTGCGATCTACGACGTCGTCCGCCCACACGACGGACCTCGATTCGTCCTCAACGATGGTGATCGGGAGCGCTTTTGTAAAGCGGTAGCGCATCCAGTCGAGGTGACCGGTCCGACCGTCGACCGAAGGTCCGATGGCCAACGGAACGCGAAGGACGGCGGTGTTGGTGTGTTCGAGTACCCGCTGCTCTGCTTCGACCCGTGTCCGCCCATAGTGCGAGATCGGGCAGGGCTCGCTGCGCTCGTCGTAGCGCCCGTCGTGACCGAACACGTGGTCGGAAGACAAGTAGACGAACCGCGTGCCTTCGGGGAGTGCGTTCAGAACGCGGAGGACATTCTGGACGTTTTTTTCTCGAGACCAGTCCATTCGGGCTTCGCACATCGCGACGTCACAGACGGCGTGGGCGTAGACGACGACATCGAACTCGCGGTCGCAGGCGCGTCTCACGTCGTCCTCACTTTCAGGGACGACGGCATCCCAGCCCAGGGCCAGGCCCCGACGGTTGGGAGTGGACAGGATAGGGATCGTTTCAGGGACGCGGCGTGTAAATGCATAGCCGACGATCGATGTGGGGCCGAACAGAAGGATTTTCAACGTGGGCGGACCGGAGTCAGGGGACGGGGGAGACGTCGTTGAAGATCTGGGTTCGCCACATCACGCGTCGTTGTTCATCGGGGAAAGGGTCTCGGCGGTGCATCGTACACCGGTTATCGAACACGACGAGATCACCAACTCCCCATCGATGCCGGTAGACGTACTCGGGTCGTAGAGCGTGTTCGTAGAGCCGGGAGAGCAGATCCTCGCTTTCCGCGTCGGATACGCCTTCGATGTATTTCGTCAGATGGGGTCCGACGTAGAGGGCCTTTCGGCCCGTGGCGGGATGCGTGCAGACGACAGGATGGCTCGCGGGTGTTTCGGGATTCTGGCCTTCGACGTAGTGTCGGTGGACGGCCCTCAATTTCACGAGACGGTGCTTCATTTCATCGGAGAGTCCGTCGTAGGCCGCGTAGCAATCGCACCAGTGGGTGTCGCCGCCTTCCGCCGGAATCTCGATGGCGTAGAGAATCGACAGGGTCCCGGGTTCATGCAGATACGAGAGATCGGAGTGGAAGGTGAGTTCGGCGTTGCCCAGCGCGCCGATCGGTTCACCGTTTTCCTTGACGTTCGAGACGATGAAAATCTCTTCGAGTTCCCGGTTGTCCAGCTGCTTGCGAACGTGCGGTACGGCAATGCCGAAGTAGTTCGTGAAGCGAACGAGGTCGGCCTGCGAGATCTGTTGATCGGGAAAAACGATGACCGAATGATCGTAGATGGCTTTCTCAACAGCCGCCTGTTCGACCTCGTCGAGGGGCCGGTGCAGCGGAAGGTCGAGAATGCGAGCTCCGATCGTGGTGTCTGACGGTTCGATGTGTAGCGTCATCGTATGATCAAGCAGCCTTCAAGAGTTTGGACGTCAACCGAGAGGCACCAGACGTCGGCGAAGAAACGTGGCGTGGAGATCGCACACATATCAAGATACCCACTGCCGACGGTCCGGCCAACTCTCCCGGGCCGGAAGGGGGCGCGGGTCGTCAGATGTAGTTTCTGCGGAGCACGAAAAGCACTGGCAGGAAAACAATCCATCCGAGCAGGAGACCTGTTTCCAGCCCCAAAGTCGTCTGGGTCATTCGCGTGACGATGAGCATCGCCGGCAGGGCGGCCATCAGTGTAAAGATGGGTTTACTGAGCGTCCACAGACTGTGACGCGTCTCGTAAGCGCCGATCACTGCAATGAGCGGAAAGAGAGGCGCGAACCCGGCCAGGGCGTGCCTGACCGAAACAAGGAAGGCGACGACGGCAAAGATTGCGGGGAGTTTCAGCGAGATGGGGAGCGTCGTTCGATGGGACTGCTCCACTTCCGAGCGATGTCGGCTTCGCAGGACGAAGCCGACGGGGATCGTTATTGCGCACGCCACGGCGAATGCCGCATCCCCGGTGGGGACGAGTCCTGCACCCGCCCAGCCGATGACACTGTAGCCCAGAACACCGAACACGATGGCCAGACCGATCGGCAGATGCCAGCGTTCGTAAAGGAATCGGACCCCTTGGGTGTACGCGAGCAGAACGAAGAGTGCGAGGACGGTGCTGGCGTCGACGGGACGGCCGACGGAGATCGCTACGATGGTGAACGGAAACGGGAGGGAAAGGAACAGACCTTTCCATCTGGGCGACGCAGCGTAGGCAATCAGTAGGCACTGGGCCGTCACGGTTACGATCAACGCGACGTCCCACACCGTGAGATCGAAGGTCAGGTAGCGCAAGATGAGGGTGGAATCTCGATCGATGTACGACTACCCGCCTGTCGTCTGGAACCAGTCGACGACGGCCCGAATCATCTGAGGGGTATGCTCGGAGAAGACGTGATCGGCGTTGTCGATCCGCACGAGAGACTTGGGTTCGTTCGCTCGTTCGTAGATGTCCAAGCTGTCCTGGAGCGGAACGACGTCGTCTTCGGTGCCGTGCACGAGCATCCAGGGTACCCGGATGTCTTCTCCGCGGTCGGCAACGGAATGGATTGCTGCCATATCGTCCATATACGCCTGCGAGAGGGGACAATCGCCGTCGTCCCACATTCCTCCTTGACCGGGAACGACGTCGCCGAACTCGGTCTGGGCGAAGGATTCGGTGTGGACCATTCCGGCCAGCGAGACCAGACGCTGAATCCGGTCGTCGGTGCTCGCACGAAGCACGCCGACGGCGCCTCCCATACTGTGGCCCACGTAGGCTACGCTGCGCCCGGATGCGGCGTCGATTACGCATCCGAGGTCGTCGACCTCTTTTGAGATTGTCGCCTCCTCGAACCGGCCCTCCGAGTCTCCGTTCCCCGAGAAAGATATGCGCACTGTGGGAAAACCAGAAGCCGCCAGCCTCTCGGCGAGGGCTACGACGAAAGGCCGATCTTTATTGCCGGTCACACCGTGGCCGATGACGATGATGTCGGTCGTATTTTCCGCCACATCGTGAAGGGTGTAGTCAATGCGTTCGTTTTGTTCGTTGGAGATGCTACCGAGCATGTTCGATTCCCTCTCTTCGGGCGAGATGCCAACGCTGCCACTGCCAGCAACTCCAAAGGTGATCAGAAATCGAGCCGCCGACGAAGGACCCAAATTAAGGTCTTCGTTCAACGCCAACAAGCTCCTCCGCTGGAAGAGCTCTCGATGCGGTCAGTCTCCGGGAACGGGCTCGGGAAGGGTTTTCTGGCGTGTGGTGCGAAGGGCCATCGCTTCGGCGATGATGTTTCGCACCTGGGAAGCGCTGGAGAGGGGCTTCTGAATGTGGAGGTCGAAAGGTTTAAGGAGGCTGTCGTCTTCCTGGAGATACCATTCGGTGACAAGCACACGAACGACTGAAGGATCGCGCCGGGCGATCTCCTCCGCGACCTGATCCCCCGGGCGACCGGGCAATCCGAGGTCGATCAGGGCGACGTCGAACGTGTCCGTCTTGAAGGCCCGAAGGGCTCGATCCCCGTCATCGATCACGGACATCCGGTGGTGGGGCCCCAGAATGCGGCTGAGGAATGTCCCGACGAGGAGTACGGTGGAAGATGGATATCGGGGATGGAGCCGGACGGTGTTTCATGAGCAGCTGTATGTGAAGTGAAGAGAAGCGATATCCGAGATCTGATTGATGATCTCCGATATCCGAAAGCGTCTCTCTGGTCAACGCACCCTTTCTGAGATCGGAGATCTCTGATCGGATTTCTGATATTGGTTTCTTCTTCCACAAACCGGTTGACGACGGGCATCTCGCGCGGTAACGATAAAGGGCTTTATCACACACTCAGAGGAAAGTCCCGTGATCACGGATATTGAACATACCGCCATCATGGCTGCGGATCCTGCTGAACTTATCGCTTGGTACCGGGATGTCCTGGGATTCAACGTGATCGTCGCGATGGAGGATCGAGGCCAGTATTTCCTGTCGCTTCCGGGCGGTGGGATGCTCGAGTTTCTGAAGGCGAGTGACAAACCTGGCGGCGAGCAGGCGAACGACGACGTCGGGATCCGGCACATCGCATTCACGGCCGAGGATTATGACGAGGTGGTCGCCCATCTCGAAGAAAAGGGTGTGACGTTCCAAAACGAGAGCCACGACGCCGGTGGTGGCAACAAGCGCAACTTCTTCCCTGATCCGGAGGGGAATATTCTTCAGTTGATCCACCGTCCCGAGCCGCTGGGACAGGCCTAGGGTTCACCGCAACACAGGAGAGAGAGATGAGCGTGAAAATTGAAAAAGTATATCGGTCCATTTACGGGCTGCCGAACGGGATCCAGATGACCGACGAAGGCCTTCTGGTGGCCTGTCAGGTGAGCGATCGCGTGTCGTTGACAAAGACGGGGGAGGAGCCGGATCGATTCGGGTCGACCTACCTGATTCGCGAAGTTCAGACCGAGTCCTCTAATACGAGTGGTCTGACGGCGGGCGGCGGGGCACTGTGGCTTGGGGCGAACGGTTCGGGCCACGCGCGCCGAGGACCGCGGCCGAACGATGCAGACAAAGGACACGTGGTTAAGTCGGACCCGGAAACCGGAGAGACGCTGGACAGATGGCCCATCATCGGTGACACCGGTACCCACGGCCTTGAATACGACAACTTCGAGGACGACACGCTGTGGGTGACGTCGACGACGCATCGGAAACTTCACAAGGTGAAGATCTCCGACTGGTCGCTCCAACGGTCGATCGATCTGCCGCTGGAGCGGGTTCACGGCGTGGTGCGTCTCGAGGACGGCATCTGGTGCGTGTTCACCTCGGATAGAGTCATCATCAAGTTCGACCTGGCATCGGGTGAAGAAATCGCACGGATCGACGTGCCCGAGCCGCACCCCGAGCCACACGGCCTGACGCTGTTCGAAGATAAACTGATGTACTGCGATGCGGCATCCGGCTGGATCGCGACGATCGAAACAGACCTTTAAGGAAGGTACTATGGCGACAATTCAGCATACCGTCATGCGCGACTTCGGCGCGGCGATCTTCGCGGCCACCGGGCTGCCGGAGGATCAAGCTCGAGCAGCAATTGACCACCTGGTGGACTCCAATCTTGCCGGTCACGACTCACACGGTGTGATCCGCGTACCGGGATACACTGCCTCCCTGGTCGAGGGCGGCATCAAGGCCGTGAACCCGAAGGTGGAACGGAAGTCCCCGGGTGTTGAGATCTGGGACGCAAACCGGAGCTTCGGGATCGTCCTGTGTCGTACTGCGATGCAGACGGCGGTCGACATGGCGCAGGAGCATTCGTTCGGCGCCGTGGGCGTCTATCGATCAAGCCATATCGGACGGTTGGGCGACTTTCCACCCCTGGCGGCAGAACAGGGATGCATCGGGTTGCTGTTTCTGAATGGGGGCGGACACTTCACCGCACCGTTTGGCGGCACGAGCCGACGGTTGCCTCCCAGCCCGATTTCAGTCAGCTGGCCGACGCCGGGCCCCTACCCGATGATGTTGGACATGACGACCAGTATGGCGGCGGGCGGGAAAGTGGCGGTCCACGCCGCGCGAGGTCAGGAGGTTCCCGAAGGATGGCTTGTGGATGAGGACGGCAATACGGTGACCGATCCGCACCGATTCGGCGGCGACAATCCGGTTGCGATGCTCCCGCTTGGAGGCCCTTCCGGACACAAAGGCTACGGATTGGCGATGATGGTCGAAGCCCTCGCGGCGTTGACCTGGTCGGGTGTGAGCGCAGCAGAACCGACGCGCGGGGGCCGAGGGTACCTCGCGATGGCAATCAAGGTCGAGAGTTTTATCGATCTGGAAGAGTACAAGAACGAAATGAGTATCCTGATCGATTGGGTGAAGTCTTCGAAGAAGATGCCCGGGTTCGATAAGATCTACTTCCCGGGGGAAATCGAAGCCGAGACGCGGGCCCAGCGCGAAGCCGAGGGGATTTATCTTGAGGACCCCACGTGGAACGCGATCGTCGAGGCGGCGGAGAAAGTCGGCGTGGCGAAGCCGGATATCGACTAATTCAAAGTGCAAAGCTCAAAATGCAAATCGGTGGGAGCCGTCCTTCGACTTTGCTCAGGATCTACCTCCGGACGGCGAACTCTTCGTGAGAACGGACGGCCCTGATGAAAATCACTGCGCTGAAAACCTGGATCATCCCCCAGGGCCTGTTCGTCAAGGTCGAGACCGATGAGGGAATCCACGGGATCGGGTGTGACGGGCTGAGCCGGCAGGGACACGCGGTCGCGGAGACGATCAAGGCGTTCTCACCGGACGTGATCGGGCAGGACCCCTTTCGGATCGAACATCTGTGGCAGGTGATGTTTCGGGGTGGGTTTTTTCCCGGGGGAGTGATTCAGAGCGCGGCAGTGAGCGCGGTCGACATCGCGCTGTGGGATATCAAGGGAAAGGCCCTCGGCGTTCCAGTCTATGAGCTGCTTGGAGGCCTGACGCGCGACAAGGTGGTCTGTTACCCGCACATCGGGGGGCGACACGACCTGGACGAGCTGGCGCGATGCGCGAAGCAGGCGGTCGACGAGGGGTGGCGCTTCGTTCGGTGGGGGATGTGCGACCCGGCGGGATCGGGTGTCCTGGAACCTGGCCGAGCGGTTCGGTTCGGGATCGAGCAGGTTCGTGTCGTGCGGGAGACGGTGGGGGACGACATCGGAATCTGCTTCGACGTCCACACGCGCCTCGACCCGCCCTCGGCAATCGAATTCTGCAACGGGGTTCAGCAATATCGACCATTCTTCGTGGAAGACCCGCTGCGAAGCGAGAGCCCGCAAAGTCTCCGGCTGCTTCGCCAGCACACGTCGGTCCCGATCGCGGTTGGTGAACAGTGGGACAGCAAGTGGCGATTCCAGCAGGCGATCGAAGAAGACCTGTTGGATTACATCCGTGTAGACCTGGGGATCGTCGGGGGGCTCACGGAGGCGAAGAAGATCGCGGGGTGGGGGGAAACACACTACATCCATCTTGCGCCACACGCACCGGGAGGCACGGTGGCGACGGCTGCGGCCCTCCATCTGTGCCTATCTTCGCCCCTTGTGGGTGTGTGTGAGTTGCCGAGTCCGCCGATGTCCTACCTGACGGACGTGTTTCCTCGTCAGATGCCGTTCCGAGATGGTTACCTGCTTCCTCCCGAAGGTCCCGGGTTAGGCATCGACTTCGATGAAAAAGCGATGGATGAGACCCGCGCGATGACGTACGAAAAGGGATTCGGATTCCGTCGTGACGACGGTTCCTACGCCAACTGGTAGCACGCCGCTTCCGGAGGATGACTGATGAAAGAGACTCCGACGCAGGATCAGATTTTCGGGATGGAGAACGCGGTCGACTTCAAGCGGACTGCATTCACCGATGTTCCGCAGCCGTTCATCTTTGCCGTGATCCAGAAGCCCACCCCCGAGGAGGCGTTGCTCGAGATGCACCAGTCGGAACGGGCGGGGGCCCACGCATTTGAACTCAACCTGGCCTGGATGCTGGACGAATATCGAACGGCCAAGGCACTTGCGCCTCTGTTTCGCAGGACGACACTGCCCACCGTGACGACCTATCGGCGCTACGGCCGTGAGGCGACGGATGCTGTCGCGACGGCGGCACCCGACGATGTGAAGCGAATGGAGCTACAGCTTCAGCTCGTTGACGTGGGGTGCTCAGGGTACGATCTGGAACTCGATACGTTCGACCCACAACCACGGCACGACATGTCATCCCCAGAGGGCATCGCCTACGCGATGAATCCCGAGTCCTATCCCGCGGAGATTACCGAGGATTCGGAAGCGGTTGAGAAGCAGATGCGTCTGATCGAGGAGACGCACGCAAGAGGGGGCGAAGTGCTGGCCTCGACGCACGCGCTGACGCGATTGCCGATCGATAAAGCTTTGTGGATCTGCAAGCTGGCGGAGGAGCGCGGGGCCGACGCGCTTAAGATCGTGAGATTCAACGCCATTATGGAGGACATTGTCGACACGTTGGCGACAACAGTGGCGTTGCGTCGTCAGGCCGAGATCCCCTTCGTAATGATGGCGATGGGCGAGTGCGGCAAGCTTGCACGCATCACGTCGGCGCTGATGGGATCGATGCTGGTGCACTCCAAGAGAGACTACTGGCCGGGCGCGTTCACCGACCAGCCGCTGATCCGGGACGTCAAGGCGGCGTTCGAAAGCATCGACTACAAGATCAACCAGCGCGCAGAAGAGTACTGGCCCGAGTGGCTCGCCCAGTCCGAGATCGACTCGTCCATCGACCTGAAAAGCCTTCTGAATGGACAGTTGACCTGAAAAACGAACCGCAGATATCCGAAACCTGACTGCAGATCTCCGATATCCGAAAGAGTCACGGTTATCGAGATCCCTGGAGAGTACGTCGTCGAGAGCGGCAAGGATCTCGTTCGCCCAGGGCTTTGGCACTCCGTTGGCCTCCCAGTAATCCCACGGGTGAAGGTCCATCAGGGATTCGGCATAGAGGGTACCGATGTCGGTATCCTCCGGGTATTTCGAATGCAGCGCCCCCATTGCGTCGGCGTAGGCCTGGTCCAGGACCGTTCGATCCTCAGAACCCGTCTCTTCGTATCGAGTGGCGAGGGCGTCAATCAGGTCACGTTCCTTCTGGGTGACAGAATCACGAAGCGAGAGCGCTTTCTGGATGCCTTCCCACGCCTTGGGAACCGCGGTTGGTTGCATGCCGAGATTGATGTTCGGGCCCTGCACGAGGGCCACGCCCTACCACGCCATCACACATTGCGGATCGCGACGGGCGGCTTCTCTGAATGAAAGCTCCGCCTCCAGATGGTTGAACCCGTAGGTGAGCACGAGCCCCTGGTCGAAGAAACGTTGAGCGAGCGGTTTTTCGGTTGTGACCTTGTAATGGTGGTCTCCCATACTGCCGAGCAAGCCGGCGATCGGTGCCTCTTGGGAGGTGGCGGATGCGGTAAGCAACGCGGCTGTGAAAAGGGCAGTCAACATGGCGTTCTCCCGACGCAGGGTTCGTTGCAATTCGATTTATGCTGCCGACTACGGTCTGGCGACGACTTGCCAGTCGATCCCACCGTCCGTCCGAAGAATCCGAGCGGTTCCGGGGAAGGGGGTATGGGCGACAATGATCAGGGCGTTCTCGTCGATCGCCCGAGCGATGAGGTGCTGACGCGAGGGAACCATGGCCTGCGCGTCGCGTCCCGGCCACGCAAAATCGACGTGGTGGGCTTCGGCTGGGTCGTGGAAAAGGTCTCCCACGTAGTAGGCGATTTGTCCAAGGGATTCCAGGCGGACAAGGATGTGACCGGGGGATTCGCCCGGTGCGTGGATGGTCGTGATGCCTGGCGCGACCTCGTGGGCATCTTCGATCAGGTGAAACAGCCCGTGCGCCTGCAGGATCGGGATGTGGAGGTCGAAGTTGGCCTTACGGTCTGCCCGTTCCGGAACGGTGCCTCCGTCGGCGCGATGCATGACGTGTTTCGCGTTCCGGTAGACGGGCACACGGGCTCCGTTGCGCTCGACCGTCGTACCCATGATGTGGTCTGCGTGAACGTGGGAGTAGACGACGTCCGTCACGTTGTCGGGAGCTACGCCAAGTCGGTCCAGAGCCTCGAGCAGAGGTAGGTGAGGACTGAAGGGGAACATCGATTCGAATCGTTCCCGAGCCGGACTGGGCTCGCCGATGCCGGTGTCGAGCAGAATCAGACGATCCGCGGAACGGATGAGGATGATGTTGAGACCGAACACCATTCGCCCCTGATCGTCCAATGTGGTCAGGGGGCGCCACCGATTTTCATCCATTCCCTCGAACACTATGTGCGGGTCGCCGAATACGTTGCCTTCGGAGATGATGGTAACCTCGAAGTCACCAAGCTTGAAAGTGTGGAGAGGGTTCATCCGGGCTCCGATGACTTACGTGCCGCGACGGTGACAAATCCCCCTTCGATTCTGGACGAGGCGATTTCGAATCCGGCTGTGGTGGCGAAGAGATCGTGAACGGCGGTGGATCCGAGTCTTACCTTGCGATAGCTGCCGTGGTAGAACTCCCAGGCGTCACCGTTTCGTTCGTAGACGAGGTCGTTGACGGTCACAGATTCCGGATGGAACTCTAGGAAGCACGTGAAGACGGTGTTTGCGTCGCTTCTGACCGGAGTGACGCGTTCTTCTCCCTCGAGTTCGACGCCAGTGTCCCGGAAATTCACGAGAAATCGACCCTTCGGATCCGGACAGATGTAGACATCGTGAAAGAGCAGCTGAATGGCTTCGAGGCCGTCGAGGTGGGCGATGCTGTCGCCCATGCAGACGATGAGAGAGGGTGTTGCATCGAGATGTCGCTCGAAGTGGAGCAGATCGTCTTCGATGGTCTGGATCGGGAATTCGGAGGAGGACCGACGCAGCTCCTCGGGGAGTTCCTCCGAAAGGTCGATCGCGAGAACGCGATAGCCCAACCGCGCGAGGGCGAGCAACTGGAACCCTGAACCGCATCCCAGGTCGACCGCAAGGTCATCGGTGCCCGGGACGAGACCGGCCTCGGCGAAGATGCCGAGGGCACGCTCGACGTTGGGCTCCAGACCTCCGTTCAGCCTGGTGTAGTGGCGGGCGAGCAGGTGCTTGTAGTGAGTGACCGCGTGCGACACGTTCGGGAATCCGGCGATGCCGATGGCTACTCGGCCAGTGCGTTGAATCTGGCGGCCAGCGCGGGTCCGGCGCCGTCATCCTCGTGGTTGAAGAAAATGTAGGATTCCTTCCACCCTTGCTCGTCGACGCTCGGCGACCAGCCCTTCAGTTCCTCGTCGCTGTAGCCCTTCGCCCTGAGTCGGAGCTTGCCCCAGTCCGCGGTGGAGACGAATCTACGTGCGACGTCTTCATCCGTGTTTTCCTCGTCGTGGGCGAAGCAGAGGGCGGGGTTCCGCTCGCGAAGTGTGTCGAACACCTCGTCCACATACCAGCTGTCGTGGCGGAACTCGAAGGCCCCTCTTGTACCGTCTGGAAGCGTGTCGACGAAGGCCCGGAGGCGGTCGACGTCGCCACGCAGAAAGGGGGGGAGCTGGAAGAGAATCGCGCCGAGCGTAGCCTCGAAGTGGGCGGCGATCCCCAGGAAATACTCCGTTTCCTCGGCGGCCTCCTTGAGCCGCTTGATGTGGGTGATCCGTGGCGTGGCCGTTACGACAAAACGGAACCCGTCGGGTACCTGTTCCACCCACGACTCTAAGACGTGGGGTTTGGGTACTCGGTAAAACGTATTGTTGATCTCAACGGTGTTGAGCTGACTGGCATAGTAGCCGAGCATGTCTTTGGAAGCGGTCTTCTCGGGGTAGAAGACGCCTTTCCATTCCTTGTAGTTATATCCGCTTGTTCCGACGAACCGTTCCTCTCTCGGTCTGATTCGGGGTCTGGGGATCGAAGGGTCAGTCAATATGAACGCCGTCGAGACGAGTGCAACGATTCACTCGTTTCGTGCCTTGCGCAGCACCTGGTACTCGAGGAGTAAGCAAGTCAAAATTACGGATGCTGAAAGCAGGAAAGGCGCTCGAGGTCCAACGTATTGCGCGGCGTACCCACCGAAGAACGGTCCGAGAAGAAAGCCGGTGCCGACGATGGATTCGTGGATACCCGCTCTTCTGCTTCGGGGGGTGGGTGGCAAGGAGGGGGACCGCGTCTGATCGACTTCGTTGTTGAGACTGTAGAACAGACTCTGCGAGAAAGTGACGCCAACGAGAGCGCCATGAATGAGCATCGATACAGCGAAAACGGCTGACCCTTTCCCGAATACGAGGAGAAGGAGACCTGCCGCGCCGGAGAGTTGTGCACGCGCCAGGGAGGACAGGCGGTAGTGCCACGATGTGATTCTCGATACGACGAGAAACGAGATGACCTGGGAGCCACCAATGAGAGACAGGAGCACCCCGATCCCCTGAGCCTCCATCCCCAAATCGACGGCAAAGCGGGGAAAAATTACACGCAGCGTCCCACTTGCGAAGATGGTCGCGAAATTGGCGATCCACGCAAGCTTCAGGAACACTCGCTCCCCGCTGGATCCGGTTTCTGACGCGTTTACCTGTTCAGGTTTTGGCCTGGGAGATGCGAGCAGAATGAGAAGGAGGATGCAGGTCTGACTTCCTGCGGCAGCAAGGAAGGGATACGATGGACCCCACGCGTAGAAGTAACCGCCCAGCGCGGGTCCCACCATCACGCCCGTTCCCCAGGAGATATTGAAATTACCGAGGGCCCGGGTCAGACGGCGAGGGTTGTATCCCTGACTCAACCAGGACTGGAGCGTAGGCCAGTAGGCGCTCATGGCGGCACCGACCCCCACGGCGATCAGCAGGACCTGATAGACGGCATCCACTCTGGTGTATGTCACCACCAGAAGGACGAGGCAGAGGACGGAGGCCGCGGCGGTCCGGCGGTGGCCAAATCGCTCGCTCAGGCGACCCGAGACGAGGCAGAGAGCGGCATAGGAGGCTGCACCGGCAGCTCCGATGTTGCCGAGATCGTCATAGTCAGCGCCGAAGGATGTAGCGAGGAGAGGAATACATAACCCCACCATCCCGTTGGCCGTGTCCATCAGGAAAGCGAGGATGCAGATCAGGGTGGACTTGCGCAATCAGGATCTCTGAAAACGCCGCAGGAAGCGACCTTTGAGTGGGGACCGTACAGGAGAGACAGCCGCCACAGGTGTGTCGCCCGTCTCTGTAGTCAGTTGGCGTTCTGCTTTATCCGCTCGATCGACTCGGCGACCCCCGAACTTGCGCCGGTAAATTCGTAGCTCCGTTCGCGGTGCGAGAAGCAGCCCGGTCCAGGAGTGCAGTTGTGTCTTCGCCAGGTTTGGAAAGTGAGGGCGCTGGCGCTGGCGCGAGGGTGGCCGTTCCCGATTTTCGCTTCTTCGCTTCTCGCTCGGCACGATCCGCTCGATCTCGGGCAAGCCGGTCGGTTAACCTCGACAGGACGTCCACAATTTCGTCAGACGAGTCGATCTCCCTGGTTGAAAGCACTTCGAAAGTCTCCCGGGCGGAGAGATCGGAGGCGGATTTGCCCCTGACTTCGTAGCCAATCCGCTCAAGGTAGTTGACGGTTCGCGTGCTGTTGAGCGCGGCGTCCACGTCCGATCTCGTCGCACCGAATGCGTCCACGATGTCCTGTCGGCTGCGGCCTTGAACCAGAACGTCGACCGATCCGCCCACGCTCTGCATTACACGCCACGGCGACCACCAAGCGCCATTCTGATCACTCAGTTCGCGGACCGAATTCCGGATTCGGAGCTTCACGTTGTCGGCCTGTCGCTCGTAGTCGCTCGGGCGGCGAACTTCGTTGCGTGAGCGTTCGTAACCGGCCTGCTGGATCGTCGGAAGCTTGATGACGGGAAGCGCAATCGGACGAGTGGGTTCGGGTGGAGCCATTTCGGCTTCCCGCATGTCCATCACGTATTTCGTGGCCAGCCCACTGATGCCCGCGAGGGCGAGGACGAGGGCCACGACACCGATAAATGTCGGAATCGCGGAGGACTTTGCAGAAGCGTGTAGATCCATTCGGCGCGCCATTTTGCCCTGGTCCGACAGCGGCGTCAACCGATCGTCATCGTCGAGGCTCGACCCACTGCCCGCAAGCAGTGCTTCAGGAGAATCTTCGAGGCTGTCTTCGAGATCGTCATCCAGGAGATCGTCAAGATCGAGAGATGACGACGTGTCCTCGTCGAACAGAGTCTCCTCGTCATCATCACCCTCATCGAAAATCGGGTCCTCACCCAGCAACGAATCCAGATCGTCTTCGGCTGCCACCAGAGTTTCCGGTTCATCAGCGACAGCCTCGCTTGCGGGCATTCCTGCCAACATCCGTTCGGCACGTCGCAGGCGAACCAGATTGGCCACGGTGAGAGGCACCTGCAGTTCGAGGTCGAGCACGCCGATCGGGCGAGTAAAATGATCCACCGCTCCCCGCTGAAGGGCCGTCTCAATCCGATCGGTCTCTTCACTCGTGACGATAACGGGGATGTTTGGCATGTCCGGGCCTGGCAGCTGAGAGACGATCTCTTCCCCGTCACCCCAATCGAGGTTGACGAGGATCAGGTCGACATCGTGCATCTGGACGGCGGTAAGCGCTTTCTCCCCTGAAGGCGCTGTCACGAATCCGTAGTCGTGATCGGAAAGCGCGTCCCGGAACAGATTAATTGTCTCGTCGTTGGCATCTACGAGGAGAATCGTTCCGCCGTCTTCGCCCCCATCGGCTGTGAGATCTTCCTGGACACTCTTGAAATCATCCAGAATAGAGTCGTCCGAGTCTGGGGGCGGGTCTCCTGTCGCCAGGATGTGTTCGACTTCGTCCTCGACGCCGACGGTGATCTCTGTCTCCTCTTCAGCGAGAAGTGTATCGAGATCGTCTTCCGGTTCGGTCGATTCCCCATCGAGGTCATCGACTAGACTGTCCTGATCTTCGGGTTCTTCTTCGTCGGTTTCGTCTACCAGGCCGACGAGATCCTCGATGTCTTCCGATTCTTCATCTTCAAGATCATCGATGAGATCTGAGAGGTCTCCTTCTTCCTGACTCGTGATGACCTCAGCTTCCTCATCCAGACCGTCGATGAGGTCTTCGAGATCGCCCGGGTCTTCTTCCTCGTCCACACTTGAAGTCTCTGGATCGACAAGCTCCTCGAGGTCAAGGGTCTCCAGATCCTCCGCACCTTCGTCGGCCAGTTCTTCGACATCGAGAGTTTCTAAATCTGTCTCGGCTGCGTCATCACCCAGTTCTTCAACATCGAGGCTCTCCAGATCTGCCTCGGCCGCGTCGTCAGCCGATTCTTCGACATCGAGAGTTTCGAGACCGGCTTCGCCGGTGTCATCTGTCAGTTCTTCCAGGTCCAGCGACTCCAGGTCCGCATCGTCAACGAGTTCCCCTTCGGCCTCTGCGTCGGCCCGCTCTTCTCCATCCGGGGTCTCGACATCTGCCCCGGCTGCATCGTCAGCTAACTCTTGGACGTCGAGCGTTTCGAGGTTCGCGTCGTCACCGTCATCGACTAACTCCTCCACATCGAGCGTCTCGAGATCGACCTCTTCGATTACCTCGTCGAAAATCTCCTCCGGCTCGACATCTTCCGCCTGATCTTCTGTCACTTCGGCGGATAGGTCTTCCTCTCCATCCTCGACGAGGGCGTCGAACAGATTCTCCTCACCAGTGTCCTGGGCAACCTGCCCCAGATCGATGACCTCTTCCTCATCGTCTGAGGGAGATTCGACATCTTCGGATGGCTCCTCTTCCTCATCGCTGCGGGTTTCCACGAGCTCGGCGCCATCGTCGGCTTTTGCCTCTACAGCGTCCTCTGCCACTTCAGAGAGCGCGGAGTCGTCTTCGAGTAGCTCAGCAACATCCTCATCAGACGCAGCTTCCTCCAGCGACTCGGTATCAACTTCTCCCTCAACCGTCTCGACTTCCAGTTCCTCGCCAGCTTCACCGGCATCCACGTCGTCGGCATCCTCTTCTACGGCGGCTTCGAGCTGAGCAGTGTCGGTTTCTGCTTCGTCTGCGACATCCCCATCCGTGTCCGGTGGGCCCTCAGCGTCTGCAGAGGTCTCCTCTACCTCTTCGGGAGTCTCTTCGAGGTCGTCGAGCAGGTTCTCGAGATTGTCCGCCTCCGAACTCTGGGTGTCCTGGAGCATCTCGTTGATAGCGTCCTGGTCCAGGGGCTGACCGGAGTCGGCCTCTTCGTCACTCTGCGGATCCTGGGGTTCTTCTGCCATGTGATCACCTATGGGGAATTTCGGCGATTGGCCTGATGTCTTGCCCCCTCAACAGAGGTGGCATTCCTAAAAGTGGACATAATCCTCCCGTTGGGGAGGCTCTATTACTATCGACCGGGCGAGGAATGTCCTTAAGTGGTAAATTTACCAAAAGCTTACTTCGACGCACGACATAAAAAAGAGGGGACTCGTTTGAGTCCCCTCTTCCCGTTAAGCCGCTTTATTCGGAGGATCAGTCCGTTTCCTCCTCATCTCCCATCGGATTCTTGATTCTCTCGATCTTGTCTTCACAATACTTCTTGTATCGCCTGTCCCTGAGGCCCTTGGTATAGTGCGCGATGGCTTGGTCCTTCCAACCTTCGCTCTTCACGGCTTCGAGGATGTCGCCCAGGATGACGTTGGCCGGAATACTGTATCGACCCGAAAGTGCCTTACGAGCCGCTGCTGAGGCCGATTTGTACTGTTTGGTTTCGAAGTAAGTTACAGAAATTCGATATTGAGCTTCCTTGGACCTGGCATTTTGCGCAATCGCCTTCTTGTATGAGGCAATCGCTCCGCTATAGTCCTTCGACTGGTGCTGCGCAAAGCCGAGAGCCGTCAACATCTTGGCGTTGTTGGCGTTCTGCGCGATTCCCTTCTTCAGGGTGGATACCGCTTTTGCCAGTTGCTTGGTATCACTGTATACGTCCGCGAGGGAAATGTAGGCTCTGGCGTTCTTCGGGTTCGCTTTGATCGCCTTCTCATAGGCCAAAGCTGCACGGCTGTTTTTGCGCGTCTGCTTGTAAAGGTCACCAAGCACCTTGTAGGCCTTGTCGTAGTCGGGGTTGAGATCCGTGGCGGTCGAGACGGACTCGATCGCTTCTTTGTAGTTTCGTGCGCCCCTATGCGCCAGGCCGAGGTTGTAGAACGTCTTCGCGTTTGCCGGGTCGATCTGGCTGGCCGTGGTATATTCTTCGACCGCGCTCTTGTAGTTCTTCTGCCGAATGTAGATCAGACCCTGGCGCAGATGGGCGCCGGCAAGGAATTCCTGTGCCTTGCCGTCTTTGAAGCCGGGGTCGAGGTCGAGTACCTTTCTGAAGCTGGACTGGGCGTCACCGTATTTCTTGAGGGAGACGAGCTGCAACTGTCCGAGCGCGAAATAGGCGCCCGTGTAGTCGGGCTTGACCGAAGTCGCCATCTTGTAGGCCTCGGCCGCCTTTTCGTAATTACGCATCTTCTGGTAGGTCAGCCCCATGGCTTGGTAGGCCTGTGCGTTCTGGCCGTCGAGGGTGATGGACTCTTCGAAGGTCTTGATGGCTTCGGCGTATCGTCGTTTCTGAAACAGTTCCTGTCCGGCGGTATACTTCTCTGCGGACTCGGGTGACACTTGCGTGAGGCCGGGCGCAACGAGGAGCAGAGCCGCGACGTTCGCAACAAGCAGGCGTCGTATCATCAGCAGAATTCTCCCAATGTGGCTACCCTGATGCAGGTGAGTGTGTTTTGGTGATTTTCCGACTTTGACAGCGGATAAATTAGGCCATCCGGGCAGTTCGTGTCAAGTGAACAGACGATCATCCTGTCCTTATACGCCGCGAGGTGAGCCTGAGATCCCGTATCCAGGGTCATTCACTCGGCAGAGCTCGGCACAAAGAGAAAAGGCCGTCACGGAAGTCACCGTGACGGCCTTTTCTCTTTACGTCGTGTTCGACTCAGTTCCCCTGCAGATCGAACCGGATCACCTGGCTCATCCAAACGGAGACGGCCTTGTCGTTCTGCATGGCGGGGGAGAAGCGAAACTTCATGACGGCATCGATGGCTGCCTGCTGGAAAATCGCCTCGCCCTTGAGAATCTGTACTTCGTGAACCCTGCCGTCCTTGCCAACGTGGAATCGCACGAAAACCTTGCCCTGGAGACCCGCTTTCCGGGCGATCTCCGGGTACTTCGGTCTCGCATTGGGGTCCTTCATGTTCAGCCTCTGGGGCTTCACCTGGACACCCCAGAACTCCATGATTTCCTCTTCGATCTCATCACTGCCCGGGGGTGGCGGCGGAGGGAGATCGACCAGGGCGTCGTCAAAGTCAAGGTCGGTGCTCTCGATCGTGACATCGTCCGGCACGTCGTCACTCTCGGTCTCGATCGGGACGGCGGGCCTGGGAGGCGGTGGGGGACGCTGAATCTGACGCGTCTCCGGGATATCTTCCATGTTGATAATGATCTGGTCACGCTTTCGCGCAGCAGCCTGGACGTTCATCTCAGGATAGAGGATGGCAACGGCCACGTGCAGCACGAAGTTGATTCCGGTACAGATCCAGAAGACCTTCTTGTAGCGCAGTCTCAGATCGGCGTCGGGATGCTTGCGTCTGACAATAGCCATGATCGTCAGCCCTCTTTATCCGTGGCGAAGTTGATGCGGAGCGTATCCGCCTTGCGGAGTTCTTCGATAACCCTTGAAATCAGCCCGTAGGGAGCCCGGTAGTCGCACTTCAGTGAGATGACCGTGCGGGGCTCCTTGATTCTGCGATCGTAGAACACGTTCGCGACCTGGTCAAGCTGAGCCACCTTGTCGTCGATGTAGATTTTCCGATCCGCGGAAACCCATAGGTAGGAGATCAAGCGACGCTTCTTGAGTTCCTCGATCTTCTCTGCGCGGGGAAGGATGATGCCCGTTACACGGTACCGTACGAAGACCGTCGTGACCATGAAGAAAATGAGCAACAGGAAGGCGATGTCGGCCATGGACCCGGTCGGGATCGATTCGCCTACGCTGGACTTTTTCTTGAAATTAGGCACGGAACCCCCTATTCGGGCGAGGCAAGAGAGATCTTATCGGCTCCGGCGAGTTTGACCTCGTCGAGCACAGCGATGAAGTTTTCATAGGGTGTTTCCTCATCCGCCTTCAGCGATATGATCAGCTTCTCGTTCGCTTCGATGCGCGCCTCGATTTTGCCACGCAACAGGTTGAGGGGTACTTCCTCTTCCAGGTTGATGAGGATTGCGCCTGCCGCGTTAACCCAGATGTTACAGATGTTTTTCTTCTGGATTTTCTTCGATTCGCCGGCGGGCGGCAGCTGCATGCCGATGCCTTTGTCCTGGTTCATCGTCGTCGTGACGAGGAAGAAGACGATGAGCAAAAAGGCAATGTCGGCCATCGAGCTCGTGGGAATCTCCGGGTTCGACTTTTCCCGTCGATTGAGGTGCATCGGCTATTCCTCCTTGCCGTAACCCAGCTGAATGAGCTCTTCTACGAACTGCGTCGACGCTTCCTGCATGTCGATGATGATCTTGTCGATCTTGGACACGAAGAAGTTATGGAATGCCTGTATGGGAATTGCGATGATCAGACCGCTGGCGGTCGTGATCAGGGCTTCGGAAATACCGCTGGCTACGATGCTGGGCTCGACGTCACCCGCGGCCGCGATGGCCTCAAAGGCGCCGATCATACCTGATACCGTTCCGAGGAACCCGAGAAGAGGGGCGATGTTGGCGACGGTCGACAGCCAGACCATACCGCGCTCAAGGAAGGCCATTTCAACAGCGCCGGATTCAGTGATGGCTTTCTCGACGTGGTCGAGACCCCGATCGAGCCGGAGAAGGCCGGCGTGGAGAACGGAAGCGACCGGGCCCGGCGTGTTCGAGCATACCTCAGCAGCTGCTTCGGGACCTCCCTGTTTCAGCGCTTCCTGAACCTGTGTGAAAAATTCCTTCGAGTTGATGTGAGCCTTGCTGAGCGTGTAGAGCCGTTCAAAGGAAACGACGAGCCCGAAAAACAGCATAAGGAGCAAGGGCCACATGAAGCTGCCACCTTTTACAAACAGATCAACCATGCCACATCCCCCAAAAAATTGGTTTGTAGTCCGTATGTATGAACCGGAGAGGATCCATCGAGGATGAGCTACTGGGATCCCACGGCTGCGGGAGACCCGGGTTAGCCCCTGGTAGGACGGTGGACCCACGAACGGGCGAGAATCGTGAGACGAAAGACTAAACGGACCGAAGAGGCTGCTACTTCCTACTTCTTACCCTTTACCTTTACCTCCTCTTTCTTGTCCTTTGATTTGTCGAAGAATTCCCGCTTCCGTTTCTCTTCTTCAGTAAGGGGCGGATCGAGTTCCCAGATCATCCGCTGGGCGTTGTCCGCCCACTGCGGATCGCTCAAGGCCTTCTTGTACCACGTGAGCGCCCTGACCGAGTCCTGTTGCGCTGAATCTGCGTTCCACCTATTGTAGTAGTGCTCGCCCTTCAAAAAATTGAGACGTCCGCTCTGTCCGTCGACCTTGAGGCCCGCGTTGATCCACTTGAGCGACGCCGTTTGGTCGGCGAGGGACTCGAGCACTTTGAGGTTCTTGGGCTGGAGGTCGTGCATCTTCTGAAGCACGCCGACTCGATAACGATTTCCCTTGCCAGTATGGTTGCTGAGTTCGAGGAGATTGTCAAGGTAGATGAAGTTGGTGGGATTATGCTCGTGTAGCCGATCGAAGGCATCGAAGGCTTTTTCGTATTCCTGAAGCCCGTTATACTGATTCCCCAGCCACTCGAGGGTCTCCCAGTCGTTCGGATTCATCTCGAGGATCTTTTCCTTCTCGGTCAGCGCCTCATCCGCTCCACCCGTTCGTATGGCGAGTTCGGCGATCATGTCTCGCACTTCAGGATCATCGGGTTCGAGCTCTCTCCACGTGCGGGCATACTCCAGTGCTGCCTCGTAGTCTTCTTCCTCGACCAACAGGGTTACGAGATGATGGAGATATTGAATCCTTTGCTTTGGTTTGGGACCGAGTTCGAGGAGCGTCCTGTAGGATTCAATGGCGTTTTCCCGATCATCCTGAAGCTGGTAGATCTGAGCCTTGAAGTAGTGGCTGTTCTTGAAGTTGGAGCTGGTGGGCTTAATCAGGCGCAGCGCTCGATCGAACCATTCAAGAGCCTCGTCGTATCGATCGGTTGCGCTGTACGTACGACCGAGGTAGTAGGCCGCGTTGCCTTGTTTGGGGTTGAACTCAAAGGACTTAAGGAGTTGGGCCTCGGCGTCGTCGTAGGATTTTCTCTTGAAGTAGCCGTGCCCGTAGGACAGATGCTTTCTGGACAACATCGAAGAGTCAGCCGGGGCTGCTTCCTCACCGATTGCCTTGTCTGTGAAGCCGTGGCAAAGCGCAACCATCATACCGTACACGAAGTATCGGGATGCAAGTTTCATGGGAGTTTCCCCACGTATTCCCCTCGCAACTTGGTGTTCCAAAAACATTGCCGAAATCCTTAGGAAACAAGGCTTTCGGCGCGAAAATAAAGGGTCGTTTAAGGCCAAGCTGCGAGCAAGCTAATGAAAGGATTTTTACCTGTCAAGCTAAAACAGGTTATGTAAGTACTTGTAATATTGAACGGTTCTGCGCCTGCGAGGGTTCCGGTCTAATTGCCCTCGGAAGGTTCCTCTCCGACTGTCAGATCGATCCGAGAGCGCCCCGGCTGGAGGTCGCGCAGGCGATTGTCGGCCCGTTCTCTCCTCTTCACAGCCTCATCGATGTTCGCCCGAAGCCGATCGACGGGTGCGTCGTCGGCGTGATCCACATCGTCCGTTCTTTGTGTGGAAGTCGCTCCGGAGATGCGTGGCACATCACCCAGGCGGCGGAGTAATGTAGCCTCGTCGTGGAGGGTCTCGATGATTTCGCTCTGTACGTGTGCCAGGTCGAGGTAGGTGATAAAACGGGATTCGCGGAAGAGGACGCTTCTCTCCACTTCCTTGAGCGAATTTTCCGCCACCTCGAGGGGCAACGGGTGGCCGCCAGCAAGGGCCCGGAACGATTCGAGTGTGCCCGCGATCCTGTCATCGAGCTCCTCCCCTGAAATCTCCGTATCGAGCAGGGCCCGAATAGACTCCGACTCGATGGGCAGGGCCCGGGTCATCTGGGTGCGTTTTCGGCGGCGCTGGGCGGCTCGATTTTGTTCGATTTTGTCAAGCAGCTTACCGCCGAAAGCCAGAGCGATTACGATAGGCCCGGCAACGAGGAGAATGAATCCCAGAAGGGCAACGATGGCCAAAAGAGTCTCCTGCAGCTGATCATTCGTCTTATTTATTACATGGACTGTTATTATAGACGACGTGCGAAGCTTCGGTCAACCCTCCCAGTTGGTTGACACGGGATTGGGAGACGGATATATTCTCCGCCAATCAATTACCCATTACCGGATACGGAAAGTGCGACTCATTATCACGGCTAGGCGCAATCCAGGTCTGGGCTGCGGGCTCACCACCCGCGATGCCCCGGCGGATCTGTGCGACCGCCGGGAGCAGTGTGTGACCCCTTGATGCGATTGCGTCAGGGGGTTTTTCGTATCCTCCTCCGCCGGGGATCCGGCGGTCAGGGCACCCTCGATGTTTCACGAGGAGGAGATTCACAAGATGATTGGCCCGGGCGAAAAGATCGTGAAGGAAGGTCTGACCTTCAACGATGTATTGCTCGTCCCCGGTAAGTCGGAAGTGCTCCCCCGAGAAGCCGACACGGGCACACGCTTGACGAACAAGATCCGGCTGAACATCCCCCTCGTGAGCGCGGCGATGGACACGGTCACCGAAGCACGTTTGGCCGTCGCGCTCGCACAAGAAGGCGGCATCGGCATCATTCACAAAAATCTGAGCCCCAGGGAACAGGCCGAGGAGGTCGAGAAGGTCAAGCGATCGGAAAGTGGGATGATCGTCGATCCCATCACGCTCGGACCGGGCGCTTTCATCTCAGAAGCGATGGACATTATGCGGAAGTATCGCATCTCGGGTGTCCCGATCGTCGATGACCGGACAAGACTCGTGGGGATTCTCACGAACAGAGATCTTCGCTTTGAGAAGAACGTGCAACGCAAGGTTCACGAAGTGATGACGAGCAAAGGATTGGTGACAGCCCGGCTGGGGACCCAACTCGAAGAGGCCCAGGAGATTCTGCAACAACATCGCATCGAGAAGCTACCAGTGGTCGATGAATCCGGTGTGCTCAAGGGTCTAATCACGGTCAAAGATATCGAGAAGAAGACCCAGTATCCGAACGCCTGTAAGGACGGATTGGGTCGGTTGAGGGTTGGCGCCGCGGTGGGTGTCGGAGGAGACTCGGAAGAGAGGATCGAGGCCCTCGTCGATAAGAACGTGGATCTTGTTGTGATCGACACGGCACACGGACACTCCCGCGGGGTGCTCAAAGCCGTGGAGCAATTCAAGGAGGTACACGGCGACGTCGAAGTGGTGGCTGGGAACGTGGCAACAGGAAGTGCGGCGAGCGATCTCATATCGGCGGGCGCGAACGCGATCAAGGTCGGGGTGGGGCCGTCGGCGATCTGCACGACGCGAGTGATTGCAGGTGCCGGTGTGCCTCAGATCACGGCGATCATGGACTGCGCCGAGGCGGCAGCCAGGGCCGATGTGCCTGTCATCGCTGATGGGGGGATCACACAATCAGGAGATATCACCAAGGCTATTGCGGCCGGGGCCAATACCGTAATGATCGGTTATCTCTTTGCAGGAACGGACGAGTCACCGGGAGAAACGGTGATCTACCAGGGTCGGACATTCAAGGTCTATCGGGGGATGGGATCGCTGGGTGCCATGCAGCGCGGGAGCAAAGACCGTTACTTCCAGGGCGAAGTCGAGACGAACAAACTGGTACCGGAAGGCATTGAAGGGCAGGTTCCCTACAAGGGTTCGATTTCCGGATTCATTTATCAACTGGTTGGAGGACTAAGGGCGGGGATGGGTTACTGCGGAGCGCGAACGATCGACGACCTCCGGGACCGCGGTCGATTCGTCAGGATTACTTCGGCAGGCGTACGAGAGAGTCACGCACACGATGTGACGATCACCAAGGAGGCTCCCAACTACAGACTCGAGTGAGTCGACGACCTCACTTTCGAAAAATTTCTGGTCTGCTTTTTTGGGCGTCGAAAAAACAGAATCTTCTTGATTCGCGAAAGAAACCGGCCGTATATTCAGCCGCAGATAAAGGACGTTACACACATCGTCAAGTCGACCTTAAGTGTGACCGTCTACTGACACCGCCAACGGTTGTCACGAATCCAAGATAAGGAGGTGAAAGCGATGCCGGTAAAGAGGGCCAAGAAATCGAAGAAGGCCAAAAAGCGCGTCGCCAAGAAGTCGGCAAAGAAGGTGAAAAAGCCCGCAAAGCGTCGTGCCGCTAAGAAGGCTAAGAAGCCGGCCAAGCGGACTGCCCGGAAAGTGAAGAAGGCGAAGAAGGCGAAGAAAGCCAAAAAAGCGAAGAAGGCTGTGAAGCGGACCGCCAAGAAGGCGAAGAAGGCGAAGAAGGCCAAAAA
>DJHM01000022.1:399977-409923 GCA_002433075.1 Latescibacteria bacterium UBA6620 | reverse complement strand
GCCAAAAAAGCCAAAAAGGCTAAAAAAGCCAAAAAGGCTAAAAAAGCTAAGAAGGCGAAGAAGACCGCTCGCCGTCGCGGCTAGTTAGAATCAGGATTGACAGACGACCCCTGCACCGCTCGGTGTGGGGGTTTTCTGTTATGGGGCGAGAGATTGACAGGGTTCGGCGGTCGTGCCATGTTCAAGAATTGATCGGATGTGTCGATATCGTAGAGTGGCAGTCTCATTCGGTGATTCGATCGGGATTCTAACCATGGCTAACCTCAGATTCACACTCACATTGATCGCAGTCGGCCTGATTTTGGCCGCCCTCGCGCTGGGTTGGTTCGCGCCCGTTATCATCTCGTGGGTTCCCGACGAGGTCGACGCTCCACATCTCTTCCTCGCAGCCTTTGTCTTCGTGGGTCTGTGCGGCGTCGCGTTCTATTCCTTGATGGAGTGTTCGCTGAACCCCGTGCTGTCGATTATCGACGAATTCACTCGCATGAGGGCGGGGGACTTGCATCCGCGGTTGCCCGTCGAGGGGCCGGAGGAGATGCGCCGAATGGCCCTGGGCTTCAACGACATGGTTGAAGATCTGGAGACGCAGGTTCGCGACCTCGAAGTCGAGAAACAGGCTTCGGAGCGCGCACGGGTCTATCTGCAGGATCAGTTGGATGCCGTGGTGAAATTTCGTTCGCTTGCGGATTCGGCACCGCTTGGTCTGATCCTGGCCGACGCCGATCTCCGGGTCGTCTATCAGAATGATACCTCGGAGTCCGTCCTGTTGCAGCTGAACGATCACCTGGATATCGATGCGACTTCCCTGAACGGTGAGCGTGTTGCGTCTCTTTACCCGGATGTCGAAGATGCAACCCGTTTGCTCACGAACCCAGATCACCTTCCTTACGAATGCAGCTTCGATGTGGGACCACACCGCGTACGATTCGTCGCGAGCGCGGTCTTCGATGAAGAGTCGGAATTCATCGGACCCTCAATCTTCTGGGAAGTGTTGATGCCGGCAACCGACGAGAGCGTCGTGCCTCAAGAAGCTTCCCAGCCGCCGCCTTCAGACGCAACGCCGCCCGAGGATGAGGATCCCGACTTCAAACCAATCCGGGACCCCAACGAGGGAATCGACGAGGATATCCTCGCCGAGGTAGAGGCCCTTGAATCCATGGAAGAGGAAGACCTTCTGGAAGAGACGGGCTTCGAACTGATCGAGGACGAGACCCAGGAAGAAGATGCCATTCCCCAGAACGGGTCTCACCCGGCAATGGACCCGGATGATGTCCAGGAACTGAAGCGAGGTGCATCGCTCGTGACCCGAAGCGTCCGGGTGTTGGGTGAACGGCTTTCTGGAGTGCGATCATCGATCCAGGCCTTGAGTAGCGAAGGCGACAGTCTGCGCCGGTCTATCGATGACGTTCGACAACACGTGGAGCGTACAGGCGAGATGGCGGCGGAGCGCAGTGAATCGTTGTGGGACCTGGTCGAAGGGGCCAGGGAGGCAACCACCTACAGCGAAATGGTCCGCGAGGCTGTGGTCCGCTTGAAGGGGAAACTGAACGAATCTGAGACCACCACCCAATCGATCGCGCGGCTCCAGAGCTCGATCGAACACCTCGTTGTTTCCGCAAAGGTCGAATTGGGCCGAGCGGAGGAGCCCGCGGGAGGATTGGCAGCGGTGGTCGAGGCGATCTCCGATCTTAGCCCGGAAGTCGCTCGATTGCAACGTGACGTCGAAGGGAGGATGATGCAGATTCGACGAGATCTCGACGAGATGGCGTCGCACCTGGAGGGATCTGGATGGTCTGCACGTCAGACGGGTCGTCTTGCGAAACGCGGGGGCACCGCGCTGGAGCGCCTGGCCAGGGATGTGGAGGACTCGACGTCTCAGGGGAAACTTCTGATCGAACTTGCCGACGGGCAGGCTGAAATCAGGGGACACATCCAGCGTCAGGTCGAAGAACTCTACGAGTTGATCCAGGTGACCGAAAAGGTGGCTCGCGAGCAGGAAAGCATCGTCGAACAGGCTGACGCCGGGGCCTCGTCGGATGGTCAGGAGGCCTACAAGTAAAGCGTCTATGTAACAGCACTTTATCCTGTCAGGAAGGCGAGATCAGGCGCGATGCGTCTGGTCTTTTTTTGTCGTACGGGGGACGGAGTGCCCGATGGCTCCGTTGCCTTGACACGTCATGAGCCTTCACGTATGGTTTCGAGGTCATCAAGGAAAGGAGAAAGTTATGAGACGCATTCTCTGGGGGTTCCTGGTTGCCACCACGGCCTGGGCGTGTGAAGCGACCGAGGCGAAACAGGCCACGATCGACACCCCCACACTCCAATGCGCCCATTGCCAGACGACGGTGCAGCGCGTCGTAGAAAACCTGGACGGGGTGCGAGCAGTATCCGTCGATTTGAAGGCCAAGCAGGTTCGGGTGTCCTACAACGATGGGGCGACGGGTCCGGAAGCCCTTGCTGCTGCCATCGTGGCCGCCGGCTATGACGCGAACGGGGTTGCAGCCGATTCGACTGCCTATGCTGCCCTGCCAGAATGTTGCAGGGTTCCGACCGACGCACACGCGCATCACTGAGCTGCGTGGCTAAGTCGACGCACCCCGACGTTGTCGAGATCGAGACACTGCTGGATTCGTTCACAGATGCTGTCCGTTCGGGGGACAACCAACGTTTAATGTCCCTGCACGCGGTGGACGCGGTGGCGATCTTCACAGGGTCGACGGGCAGAGTCGCGGAGGTAACATCAATCTCTGCTGTGTGGGCGGACCATCTCGCCAGCTGGAAGGACGTGACGTTGAACCGACGGGATACGCTCGTTCGTATTCACGGGGACGTGGCGTGGGCCTCGTTTTTCTGGGATGGCGCAGGGGTGCAGAAGGGGAAGTCGTATCGGGTCACCGGGGAGCGATGGTCGCTGGTCGTGATATGGGAAGAGGGGAGGTGGAGAATTGCCCAGACACACGCGTCTTTGCCATTCGTCGACTGGGAAAAGCTGCAGGAGGAAGGGTGACGGGTACCGCGATCAATGTTGGCACCGTACTACTCGGGAGTAGCCTGGGTGTTGTTCTCGGTCATCGGCTGCCAGAGCGTCTGCGTGAAACGGTGTTCGCGGCACTGGGCCTGTTCACGCTGCTGATCGGGTTCAGGATGGCACTCAAGACCGAGCACGTGCTGATCCTGTTGGGGAGTACGTTGATTGGCGCCTTCCTCGGAGAAGGCATCGGGATTCAGGCCAGACTGGACGCCCTCGGCACCTGGCTGGAGCGTCGCCTGTCGGCGGGCACCGGACGTTTCAGTGAGGGGTTCGTCACGTCCAGTCTCGTGTTCTGTGTGGGACCGATGACCGTCGTGGGTGCGATCCAGGATGGACTGACCGGCAACTATGAGCTTCTGGCGACGAAATCGGTACTCGACGGTTTTGCCTCCCTTGCGTTCGCGGCCACCTTCGGTCTCGGGGTCGCTTGCTCTGCCGTGACGGTCCTGGTCGTGCAGGGGCCGATTACATTCTGGGCGACGAGGTTGCAGGAGGCCTTTCCACAACCCCTGCTCCTGGAAATGGAGGCGGCCGGAGGGCTGATCATCGTCGCGGTGGGTCTTTCGCTGCTCGGGGCTGCGCAGATCAGGGTCGCGAATTTTCTTCCCTCGCTCTGTTTTGCGCCCTTAATTGTTTGGGTGGTCGGGAAGCTGAGTCTGTAGCGCAGACGAGGAGTTGTAGATGCCTGGACAGGTTTCATCCCGATCGATTAATTCGAACGGACTGATTCCGAGGGCGACCATGCCACCCCTCACATCCGGAAGTCCGCTCAAGGTCGATGTGAACAGCAGCTCCAACAAGTCCTCTGCGGCCGGCGCCGACCTCATCTCCCGGGTCGTAAACCAGGCCTCGCCCAACGGTGTTGGTGTCAGCATCGATATTGTTGTCTGAACCCATATAGATGAGGGTCTGATGCTCCGGAGGCACGTCGCCTTCGGGGCTTTCTTTTTGCATGACGGAGTCGATCTTACAATTCGGCGGTGGGAAATTCCTGCGAGCGTTTGTCGATCTGTTTGTCGACGAGATCAACCGAGACGGCGGCTTCGACCACCGTGTGGTGGTGGTTCAGTCCTCGGATAGCGACCGCGCCAGGGTCTTCAACGATCAAGATGGCTATCACGTTCTGATCCGGGGCCTGCAGGGCGGGCAGCCGGTAGACAGCACGCACCGTGTGAGGAGTGTGTCACGCGCACTCGTGGCGGGGTCTGACTGGTCGGAGGTGTTAGACGTCGCCCGATCGAAACATCTCCACTGGCTGGTCTCGAACACGACGGAAGCCGGGTTGACGCTCGAGGATTCAGAGGTGAACCTCCATCCGGGTTCCACGCCCAGGTCGTTTCCGGCCAAGCTAGCCGCGGTTCTGCACGCGCGCTACGAGTCCGGCGGGACTCCGGTTCAGATTCTGCCGTGTGAACTGGTGGACCGAAATGCGGATCGGCTGAGAGACCTTACGATAGAGCAAGGCCGTCTGTGGGGCTTCTCACCACGTGCGCTGGATTGGATTCGGGACGAGATAACGTGGTCGAACACGCTCGTCGATCGAATCGTGAGCGAAGCACCAAAGGGTCACGCTCTGGCGGCAGAGGATGCTCTACTGTGTGCGGCAGAACCCTTTGCCACGTGGGCGATTGAGGCCGGGGCTCCGTGGCCGCACGCGGCTATTCAGACCGTGGAACGGATCGACGCCTACTCGCTTCGCAAGGTGCGCATCCTGAACGGCGCACATACCGCTCTCGTCCAGAAGGCCCTGGGAAAAGTGGAGACCGTACTCGAGGTGATGGAAGACCCGGATCTTCGGTCCTGGCTCGAGTCGCTGATGCTGGAAGAGATCGTGCCTACCGTGGAGGACCGCGTTCAAGATGCCGAAGGCTTCGCACGGACGGCTCTCGAACGATTCGCCAACCCGTATCTTCATCACCGTCTCGCCGACATTGCGCTCCACCAGGACGAAAAAATCAAGGTGCGTCTTCTTCCTACTTACGAAGAGTACATCGACCGGTTCGGTCGGAAACCACCCCGTCTGTCGGAAGCCTTGAACACCGGAGGGTGAAATGAGGATCGCGTGCAAACCATTGTTTTGAACGAACCGGAAAGGTTCGAATGTCGCGAGACGGATCTGCCGGGTCCCCCGTCGGAAGGACAGGTCAGAGTCCGGGTTGAACGGGTGGGCGTCTGTGGCACGGACCTGCACGCCTTTCGGGGCAGGCAGCCCTTCTTCAGCTATCCGAGGATCCTTGGTCACGAATTGGGTGTGACGATATCCGAGATCGGTCCGGGGGTTTCGAATGTCGGCGTGGGCGACCAGTGCGCGGTGGAGCCTTACCTGACGTGCGGCTCCTGTATCGCGTGCAGAAAGGGGAAGACGAACTGCTGTATCCATCTGCAGTGTTTGGGAGTGCACACGGACGGTGGCATGCGGTCAGAGATTCTGCTCCCGGGCGAAAAGCTGCATCGATCCGACACCTTGGACACGAGTCAGCTGGCCCTGGTCGAGACGCTGGGGATTGGAGCCCACGCCGTCGACCGTGCCTCCATCGAACCGGGTGAGCGGGCCCTCGTAATCGGCGCGGGACCGATTGGATTGTCGGTCATTCAGTTCGCTACTGTCGCGGGGGCCACCGTGGGCCTTTTGGAATTGAATCCCGATCGAATGGGGTTCGCAAAATCCCAATTCGAGGTGGATCGAGGGTTTTCGGATCGGGACACGGTCCTTGACGAACTGATGGCGTGGACGAACGACGATCTTCCTACGGTGGTCTTCGATGCGACGGGGAACCCGAAGTCGATGGCGACCGCCTTCGATTTCGTTGCGAATGGCGGACGGCTTGTTTTCGTGGGGCTGGTTCAGGGTGAAGTTGCGTTCAGCGACCCAGAATTCCATCGCCGGGAGACGACCCTTCTGGCGACTCGAAACTCACGCGCTGAGGATTTCAGGCGCATCATTGGTCTGATGGAGTCCGGGGCTGTGGATACGGCGCCGTGGATCACCCACACCGCGACCTACGAATCGTTCATCGACTCCTTCCCTGGCTGGCTTCAGCCCGATGCAGGGGTCGTGAAGGCGATGCTGGAGTTATAGCGTGGGGAACTCGCGCTATGCGATCCCATTGGGTCGAGCCACTGTCGAGGACGAGATCAAACGGTCCAGGTTTATCACGACACTCGATCGTGCGGATGATCCCGATAGCGCGCGCGCCTTGATTGCGGAGATGAGAGAGGCGTACGCTGACGCGAGGCATCACTGCTACGCGTTCCTCGTGGGGCCACCGGGGTCGACGGGGACGGTGGGGATGAGCGACGATGGGGAGCCTCACGGGACGGCAGGAAGGCCAATGCTGAACGTGCTCGTCCACAGCGGTCTGGGGGATGTTGTGGCGGTGGTAACCCGGTACTACGGGGGAACCCAGCTTGGGAGGGGCGGCTTGCTGCGAGCCTATTCTTCGGGAGTGCAGTACGCACTGTCGGAGGTGGGTCGGGTCGAGAAGGTGGAGTTGGCCACGGTCAGCCTGCGGTTCAACTACACCTATGTTGAACAGATCAAGCGACTTCTCCCCGATCACGAAGCCGCTCTCGTCCACGAAGACTACGGAGCCGAGGTAGCATTCCGCATCGATCTTCCGACCGAACGGGTCGAAGAGTTGACTCGCGTGGTCCAGAATCTGACGAACGGAATGGCCCAGATCGGGTAGGCCGAGCTTTAGCTCCACTTAGTCTGCGGTAGAGGAAGTATTACCCCGCCTTTGCGGTTTCCCAGAAAACGGTTATATTGGTTGTTCTCGGGTTGGCCGATCCCGTCGGCCGAAGTCACAGTCCGAGCCGTCCGTTTTCGAATGACGATCCCAAAAGCTGTCGCGTAGCAGCCGCTGGAAGTTGTCAGGAGAGGTTATTCATGCCGAACCCCATCGGACTCCCCCCCAAACAGGGTCTGTACGACCCGAAGCACGAGCACGATTCGTGCGGGATCGGTTTCGTTGCCCACGTCAAGGGGCAGAAGTCCAATCGGATCGTCCGCCAGGCGCTCGAGGTGCTCGTGAATCTGGACCATCGTGGAGCCAGGGGCAGCGAGCCCGATACAGGAGACGGGGCCGGAATCCTGATGCAAATTCCGCATCGCTTCTTTCAGTCGGCGTGTGAGCGAATCGGGATCGACCTGCCGTGGCCCGGAAATTACGGGGTCGGCATGGTTTTCCTGTCGCCCGATCGGGACGAGCGTCACGCTCAGGAAAAAATCATCGAGCGAATCGTGGAAGAGGAAGGGCAGACGGTTCTGGGCTGGCGGGGGGTGCCGACGGACAACATGCACCTGGGGGAGACGGCGAAGCGCGTGGAGCCCTCGATTCGCCAGGTTTTCATCGGTCGTGAAGAGACGAACGACGACCAGAACGCCTTCGAACGAAAGCTGTACGTCATCCGCAAGCGCGCCGCCCGGGAGATTCGCTACGAGGGCGATATGCCCGGGAGCGAGCACTTCTATATCGCGAGTCTGTCCTCCTTCCTGATCGTATTCAAGGGAATGCTGACACCGGCTCAGGTCGGTGACTACTACACCGATCTGAAGGACCGGTCGATCATGACGTCGCTGGCGCTCGTCCATTCACGTTTCAGCACGAATACATTCCCCAGCTGGGAGTTGTCTCATCCATACCGGATGATGATCCACAACGGTGAGATCAACACGAAGCGGGGCAACGTCAACTGGATGTTCACGCGTCAGGGGAACTTTGCCTCCGACCTCTTCGGCGACGACCTGGAAAAGGTTATGCCGGTGATCGAGGACCCTGAGGGCAGCGACTCCGCGGTTTTCGACAATGCGCTGGAATTCCTCACCCTGGCAGGCCGCTCGATTCCCCACGTCATGATGATGATGATTCCGGAGCCGTGGGAAAACCACGAGAGCATGGCCCCGGGAAAACGTGCCTTCTATCAGTATCACAGCTGTCTGATGGAACCGTGGGACGGTCCCGCCTCGATCGCGTTCACCGACGGGGTGCGTATCGGGGCCGTGCTGGACCGGAACGGGTTGCGGCCTTCCCGCTATTACGTGACCAAGGACGATCTTGTCGTCCTCGCTTCCGAAGTCGGTGTGCTCGATGTCCCCCCGGATCGCGTGCTTCATAAAGATCGACTTCAGCCGGGACGCATGCTTCTGGTCGACACGGAACAGGGACGCATCATCAGCGACGAAGAGCTGAAGGACCAGGTTGCGGGCGCACACCCGTACCAGGAGTGGCTGGACGAGCATCTCGTGTCGATCGAGAATCTGCCGAAGGCAAAGATCGACGAGACGCTTCCCGATCACGAGACCGTGCTGCGTCGGCAGCAGGTTTTTGGCTACACCTACGAGGATCTCCGGGTTTTCCTGGGTCCGATGATCACGTCTGGCAAAGATCCGGTCGGATCGATGGGGAATGACGCCCCGCTGGCCGTGCTGTCGGACAAGCCGCATCTGCTCTACAGCTACTTCAAGCAGTTGTTCGCACAGGTAACGAACCCGCCGATCGATCCGCTTCGCGAGGAGCTGATTACGTCGGCGTCCACGACCATCGGCCCTGAGGGCAATCTTCTCGATCCCACACCCGAGAGTTGTCACCAGATCGAGTTGGAGCGACCGGTTCTTACGAACGAGGAGCTCGAGCGTATCCGGTCGATCGATCGTCCGGGCTTCAAGACGCGCACGCTACCGATTGTTTTCGAGGCCGCCAAGGGCGGCGGCGGTTTGGAACAGGCGATGAACGACCTGTTCGAGGCGGCCGACGCGGCGATCGAGGAAGGGGTGAATCTGCTGATCCTTTCCGATCGTGGGATGGATGCCGATCACTGCCCGATTCCGGCGCTCCTGGCGACGTCCGGTCTGCACCACCATCTGATTCGGAACAAGACACGAACCCGCGTGGGCATCGCCCTGGAGTCGGGTGAACCGCGAGAGGTGCACCACTTCTGTTTGCTGCTCGGGTATGGGGCGCAGGCGATCAACCCGTACATGGCGTTCGAGAGTCTGGGCGACATGATCCGCGAGGGGATGGTCGAAGGCTGCGATCACGAGACCGCTGAGGCGGGGTATATCTATTCGGCCGTGAAGGGAGTGGTGAAGGTCATCGCAAAGATGGGGATCTCCACGATCAAGTCCTATCGTGGCGCCCAGATTTTCGAGGCGGTCGGTCTCAGCCAGGCGCTGATCGACCGGTACTTCACCTGGACGGATTCCAGGGTGGGGGGGATCGACATCGATGTGGTGGCTGAAGAAGCACTGATGCGACACCGTCACGCTTTCCCCGAGATTCCCGTGAATGGACGCACGCTCGAGGTTGGCGGTCAGTTCCAGTGGCGGAAGAACGGCGAGTATCACCTGTTCAACCCGCTGACGATTCACAAGCTCCAGCAGGCCGCACGGACGAACGACTATGAGGTCTACAAGGAATACGCCGAGCTGATCAACGATCAGTCGGAGCAGATCGCCACGCTTCGCGGACTGATGGAGTTCGACTTTCCCGAAGAGGGCATTCCGATCGACGAAGTCGAGTCCGTCGAGTCGATCACGAAGCGGTTCAAGAGCGGGGCAATGTCCTATGGCTCCATCAGCAAGGAAGCCCACGAGGCCCTTGCGATCGCCATGAACCGGATCGGTGGGCGCAGCAACACGGGAGAAGGCGGGGAAGACCCCGAACGCTACACCCCGGAACCCAACGGGGACTCGAAGAACAGCGCAATCAAGCAGGTGGCATCGGGGCGGTTTGGCGTGACGAGCCTCTACCTTGTGAACGCGCGCGAACTGCAGATCAAGATGGCGCAGGGGGCCAAGCCGGGCGAGGGCGGGGAGCTTCCAGGGAAGAAAGTCTACCCGTGGATCGCAAAGGTGAGGCACTCGACGCCGGGTGTGGAACTGATATCGCCGCCGCCGCATCACGACATCTATTC
>DJHM01000022.1:377260-399667 GCA_002433075.1 Latescibacteria bacterium UBA6620 | reverse complement strand
CATCACGACATCTATTCGATCGAAGACCTTGCCCAACTGATTCACGATTTGAAGAATTCGAACACCGACGCACGCATCAACGTGAAGCTGGTGTCGGAAGTGGGTGTGGGGACGGTGGCCGCCGGTGTGGCCAAGGGGCACGCCGATGTGGTGCTGATCAGCGGCCATGATGGAGGGACGGGAGCCTCTCCGCAAACGAGCATCAAGCACGCGGGATTGCCTTGGGAGCTGGGGCTTTCTGACACGCATCAGACGCTTGTGATCAACAACCTGCGGAGCCGGATCGTCGTCGAAACGGACGGGCAGTTGAAGACGGGGCGGGATGTCGTGATCGCCGCGCTGCTCGGGGCCGAGGAGTTTGGTTTCGCAACGACTGGCCTGGTGGCGATGGGATGCATCATGATGCGGGTCTGTCACCTCGACACGTGTCCGGTGGGTGTGGCGACGCAGAGTCCTGAATTGCGCGAGAAGTTCATGGGTTCGCCCGATCAGGTCGTCAATTTCCTGCGCTTCATCGCTGAGGATATGCGGGAAATCATGGCCAAACTCGGTTTCCGAACGATTCCTGAAATGGTCGGACGGGTCGACGTGCTGCGTCAGCGGACGGACGTGACCCACTGGAAGGCAAAACACCTGGATCTGAGTCGAATTCTGCACAAGCCCGAGCCGGGTCGAGAAGAGCCCACCTATTGCTGCGTGCCTCAGGATCACGGGTTGGAGAACGCGCTCGATAACCAATCCCTGCTCGATCTCTGCGAAAAAGCGCTCGACGATGGCACACACGTCAAGGCCAAGTTACCGATCAAGAATACGAACCGGGTCGTGGGTACGATTCTGGGGAGCGAAGTGACGCGCCGATTCGGGGCCGACGGTCTACCCGCCGACACGATTCACCTGCACTTCCAGGGGTCGGCCGGACAGAGTTTTGGTGCCTTTGTCCCTCCGGGCGTGACCCTCGAACTTGAAGGCGATGCCAACGATTACTACGGCAAGGGCCTGTCCGGTGGACGGATGGTGCTCTACCCGCCGGAAGGCTCGACTTTCATCCCTCGGGACAACATCATCGTCGGAAACGTGGCGTTCTACGGGGCGACGAATGGAGAGGCCTTCATCCGAGGGATGGCGGGTGAGCGTTTCTGTGTCCGAAACAGCGGTGTTCGCGCGGTCGTAGAAGCGGTCGGAGATCACGGTTGCGAGTATATGACGGGTGGGCGGGTCGTTGTCCTTGGTCCGACGGGCCGGAACTTCGCGGCCGGGATGTCAGGGGGAATCGCATACGTCTACGATGAGGACGGGACCTTCATTACGCGCTGCAATCAAGAAATGTCAGATCTCGAATCCTTGACGGACCCCGATGAAATCGCAGAAGTGAAGACGATGATCGAGCGACACGTCGAATACACCGACAGTGCGCTGGCGCGGGAGATGTTGTCCTCCTGGAAGGGCGTGGCGGAACGCTTCGTAAAAGTGATGCCGCGTGATTACCGCAAGATCCTGGATGCGATCGATGAGGCAGAGGCCGAGGGTCTTGAGGGAGATGAGGCCACGTTGTCGGCGTTCCGATCGGCCGTCGCGGGGTAGGAAGGCGAAAGAAAAATGAAGCGCATCATGATGGGGCAATGGAGAACCGATGGGTAAACCGACCGGATTTCTCGAGTTCGATCGCGAATTACCGGCCGACCGCTCGCCCGAAGAGCGGGTCAAGGACTGGGATGAGTTCCACCTGCACCTGACTGACGAGAAGCTCCGCCAGCAGGGGGGACGGTGCATGGACTGTGGGGTCCCGTTCTGCCATACGGGCGTCCCGATCGGTGGACCGGCCGCAGCGGGCTGCCCCCTGAACAACCTGATTCCAGATTGGAACGACCTTGTCTACCGAGGTCTGTGGAAAGAGGCGCTCGGGAGGCTTCACAAGACGAATAACTTCCCCGAGTTCACGGGGCGTGTTTGTCCTGCGCCGTGTGAGGGATCCTGCGTGCTGGGGCTCAACGAACCACCGGTGACGATCAAGAACATGGAAGTCAGCATCATCGATCGCGGCTGGGACGAAGGTTGGGTCACGGCCGAAGTGCCGGAGAAGCGGACGGGCAAGCGTGTGGCCGTGGTCGGGTCGGGCCCTTCGGGTCTGTCTTGCGCCGCCCAGCTGAACCGGGCCGGTCACCAGGTGACGGTTTACGAGCGGGCCGATCGGATCGGCGGACTGCTGATGTACGGTATCCCGAACATGAAACTGGATAAGAAGAAAGTCGTACAGAGACGGATCGATCAGATGGCGGCCGAGGGTGTTGAATTCGTGACGAACACGGAGATCGGCAAAGATCTTCCCGCTGGCGATCTCCAGAGCCAGTTCGATGCAACGGTGCTGTGTGGTGGGGCGACGAAGCCCCGCGATCTGCCCATCGAGGGACGGGACCTGAACGGCGTCCACTTTGCGATGGATTTCCTTCGGGCCAATACGAAGAGTCTCCTCGATTCGAACCACGAGGATGGAAACTACATCTCGGCGAAGGATAAAGACGTCATCGTGATTGGCGGCGGGGATACCGGGACGGACTGCGTGGGCACGTCGATGCGGCACGGGTGCAAGTCGATCACTCAGTTCGAGATCATGGAACGCCCACCGGACACCCGGTTGGACGGCAATCCGTGGCCTCAATGGCCGCGTGTTTACCTCCTCGATTATGGCCAGGAGGAGGCGAAGCATCGGTTCGGGGACGATCCCCGAACGTATTTGATCAGCACGGCGAAGTTTGTCGGGGACGACGGCGGGAACCTCAAGGAACTACACACGGCGCGTGTGGAATGGGTTCCTGGAGACAACGGACGGCCGTTCCCCAAACCGGTCGAAGGATCGGAGAAGATCTACCCCGCCGACCTGGTACTTCTGGCGATGGGATTCCTTGGCCCCGAAGACCCCGTGCTGGAACAGCTTGGTGTCGAGCGCGACGAAAGGTCGAATGCCAAAGCCGACTACGGGAAATACGCGACAAACGTGGAAGGCGTCTTCTCGGCAGGTGATATGCGGCGTGGTCAGAGTCTTGTGGTGTGGGCCATCCACGAAGGGCGCGAGGCTGCACGAGAAGTCGATCGGTATCTGATGGGGACGACCGATTTGCCTTAGAAAGTGACTGCGCCGGACTGCGGTATTGGCCAGACGCTCTTTTTCGCGATGCGAAGAGGAGCGTTTTGCTGTTTTAGAGTTGCGGCGGTCCAATCGGGAATGGATACTGAGGGCCAATCCACAATGGAGATCAGTATGGCGGACCAGGTCAAGTTGACGAAGGCTCAGCGTTTCCAGTTCGATGCGCACGGGTTCGTTCTGTTGGAGAACGTTCTGACTGAGGAGGAGGTCCAAACGTGTCGCGATGCGCTCTACCGAATCAAGGACGACCCCGAAGTAGAGGCGAAAGGGGTCTATCGACGGAGCCAGGATTGCCTGACGCTGATGGGAAATCTGGTGGCTTACGATCCGGCGCTCCTCAACTATGCAACACACCCCAAGCTTGTCCCCCTGGTGGAGGAGGTTGTGGGCGGCTCGATCCGTTTGGAAGAGTCAGAGGCGATCATCAATCATCGCAATCCTGAGGATACGGATGAGGAGCTGTCGACGCGACGGACGCATCCCACAGGGTTCCATCGAGGCACTACGCCGACCTGGGGATGCTACCAGGAGAAAGATCGGTTTCACTGCGTCTTCGTGAAGACCCTGGCGTATCTGACTGACGTCGGACCGGACGATGGAGGCACTTCGTTCATCCCCGGGAGTCACAGGATGACCTGGGCAAAGGAGGAGATGATCGAGGCCGCGACGGACGATCCCGCCCTGATCCATCAGGTCGAGGCGCCCGCGGGGTCGGTCCTGTTATTTCCCGAATCGCTGATCCACAGCACAACGAAGATCAAGAGCGATCGGGAGCGTGTGATTCTCGTGTCAGGTTACACCCCGCCGATGTTGCGCGAGTGGCCGGGGAACGAGGTCGATCCGGCTTTCGTCGAGACTCTGCCCGAGGAGATCCGGCCGTTGGTATCGGGGAGCGAAAGCTGGCGGTGGAAGCGGAACTACCAGTAGACGGTTGACCCGCCTTTGCCGAAGGCCGGTAGACGGTGGGCAGCAGGCGGAAGGCGGAGAAGCTCGATGAAAGACAATCACATTCGGATTCCGAGTTCCTCCTGATGCAGTCCTTCGCAATCGTTCTACTGCTGATTTCCGCTGTGATGCACGCGGGATGGAACGCGTTCGGAAAACATCGCGTCCCAACGATGGCGTTCTTCCTCGTAGCGAGCGCTGGAGGGACGCTTCTTCTGTCGCCGGTTCTGGTGTGGGTCCCGAGCGTCGTGAGGTCGATAACCGATTACGATCTGGCCCTCGTGATGACAGCTGGATTCTTCGAGGCGATCTATCTGGGATCTCTGGCAGCGGCGTACCGAACCGGAGAACTTTCGATCGCCTACCCGGTCGCACGCGCAATGCCGGCGGTGTTTGTGGCCGGCGTCAGTGTCTCGGTGGGTTATCACGCGGAGGCGATTACGGCCGGGTACTGGCCCGGGGCGGGACTGATCGTTGTGGGGAGCCTTCTCATACCCCTCCGAAGTTTCAGGGCATTGAGGCTGTCGGCCTATGCGCACCCCGGTTTCGTATTCGCAGTCTGCGCCGCCCTGGGCACGACGGGCTATGCGATCGTGGATGACACTGCGCTGTCCCGGCTCCGATCGGCCAACCCCGAGGTCGACCCGGTTCTGGTCACCCTCGTTTACGCGTGTCTGCAGGCAGGATTCACAGGGTGCTGGCTTTCAGTTGCAGTGGTCGTGCGTCGGGGACCTCGTCGCGAACTGACCGAGATCCTTCGTGAGGGGCCGATCGTTCCGATGCTTACGGGCGGATGGATCACGGTGACCTACGGATTTGTCCTGCTGGCGATGGCGTTTGCGGACAACGTCAGCTACATTGTGGCCTTCAGGCAGATCAGCATTCCGATCGGGGTTGGCATGGGCATTGTGCTTCTTCGTGAACCCGCGGGATTCGCGAAGCTGGTGGGTACGGGAGTACTCGCGGCCGGGGTGATCCTGGTCGCAGTTGCTGGATCTTGAACGGAGAGGACAATGAAGACACGCGAACTGGGCCGCGGAGGGGATCAGGTTTCGGTCGTCGGGTTGGGTGCCTGGCCGATCGGTGGCGGGATGGGAACGCTGGACGAATCAGAATCGATCGCGACGGTGCGGGCGGCGATCGACAATGGAATCACCTTTCTCGATACGGCTCAGGCTTACCGAACGAGCGAAACGACCCTGGGGAAGGCCCTGCGCGATGGCTACCGTGAACGCTGCTTCCTCGCGACCAAAGTCAGTAGAGGCTACTCGCCTGACGATGTCAAAGCGGCGATGGACGACAGTCTCCGTGCCCTCAACGTGGATCACCTGGACCTCTATCAGGTTCACAGCTGGCGGAACGATCATTACCCGATTGAAGCCACGATGGAAGCGATGGCGCGCGTCCAGGAGGAAGGAAAAACAAGATATCTCGGGGTGTCCAATTTCAACGCCGCCCAGATGGAGACGGCCTACGGCTTTGCGCCGTTTCAGTCGAGTCAGCCCCGCTACAACATGATCGATCGAGACATCGAGGCTGAGGATCTGGCCTACTGTGAAACGAAAGGTATCGGGAACCTGGCGCACAGCCCGCTTGGGAAGGGTCTGCTCACGGGAAAGTACGCACCGGGCCACGTGTTCGATACGGATGACGAACGCTCGAACTTCCCCCGATTTCAGGGAGACCTGTTTGCGCGCTACTGTGGGCTGGTAGATCGGCTGCAGGAGGTCGCGGCCGACCTGGGACTGTCGATGGTCCAGCTCGCGATTGCCTGGTGTCTTCGGCACCAGGCGGTCAGCTGTGTGCTTGTGGGCGCCAAGAGTCCAGCTCAGGTGGAAGAGCATCTGGGGGCTGCTGAGGCGGATCTTTCAGAGGAGGTTGTCCTGAAGATCGAGTCCATCCTGGAGGATACGCCGGAGGGCTGAGGACATACAATCGTCAACGGGTTGGAAAGGGACTGCGACAATCCTCGTCTCGTTACCCTCCTGGCTGTGGGGAGTCGGCTACTGAGTCGGCTCCCTCTTTTGTGCAGTCAGGGGAGGCGCGTACGGTTGAAGATTCCGCGAACAGGATCGTGGTGGTCGGCCATCCAGTCCGATAACATCTGGCGAGCGTCCTCGAGTTGCTCTCTGCGCGAGGGTTCGGTGGCCACATTGACGAGTTCGTAGGGGTCGCTCGCGAGGTCGTAGAGCTGGTCGTCGTGGCCGGCGCTGAAGCCGTACTTGAGGTCGCCCTTCACGAGTGTCCGTAAGGTGGCCGAGAGATTGTTGACCCCGCTGAATTCGACGACGAGATGGTCTCGCCAGCTTGTGGATGGCTCATCGATCAAGGGAAGCAGAGAGCGGCCGTGAATACGATCTGGGCTTTGCCCACCGGCAAGATCCAGGATTGTCGGGTAGAGGTCGGCCAGCGATACCAAACCCTCCCTGACCTGGCCGGCGAACCGGCCATCCGGAAACCGAACGATGCACGGAATACGTTGGATCTCCTCGAAGTGCTGCCAGCCCTTATCGGTCAGACCCCCGTGACTGCCCGCCGTCTCGCCGTGATCCGCGGCAAAAATGATGATCGTTCGGTCGAGTCGATCGGATTGCCGAAGGTGCTCGACGATGCGGCCGATCTGCCGGTCGATGAGGGTCGTGAACGCGTAGTAGTATCGAATGGCGGTTGCCCACTCGTCCCACGTCAACGATTCCTGGTCGGGATGAATTTTCACGTGATGTGGTCCAGGCGTTTCTCTAGAGGGCCAATCGTAATTGGGCCACGGTGGGATCTCGATATCTCTGTAGAGGTCGACGAACTCGGTGGGAGAAAAATAGGGACCGTGTGGTCCCCAGAAATTGTGCCAGACAAAGTAGGGGCTACCTTGTGTGGAAAGCCGGTTGATGAGAGAGATCGTATGATCGGCGAGAAAATGGGGTACCGTCGATTCGGTCGGGCCGATCAATTCACCGGTCGGTAGAACCTGCCTCACAGACTCCGACCAGGGCTTAACTTCGTGCATGAATCCCCCAGTCTCCAGATAGGCGCGATAGTCAGGGTAGTTGAAGCCACCGCCGCCGTGACCGGGGAAGTCCTGCCCCTGGAATCCTCGGGTCGAGGGCAGCGCGGGGTCGGTCCGCGCGGAGAAAGCTTCAGATTGTCCGTTCCCGAGATGCCACTTGCCTGTGTAGCCACACGCATACCCGCGGTCCTGGAGGCGTCGGGACAGGAGGTCGGGGCTGTCGGGGGCTTCGTGGACGCTCGACCCGAGGTTGTGGGCGTTTGAACAGATACCGTGACTGTGGGGGTAGAGGCCTGTCAGGACGGACCCTCGGGCAGGACTGCAGACCGGGCAGGTCGTGTAGGCGGTTTGGAATCGAACACCTTCGGCCGCCAGTCGGTCGATGTGGGGCGTCTGGCAGGGCGTTGGACCGTACGCGCCGACGGCGGATAGTCGATGCTGATCGGTCAGGATCAGGAGAATGTCGGGCGAATCGGTGGTCATCGTGGCGCGGGGGAATATGAACGCCCGCAAGGTCTCTGGACCTGCGGGCGTCTTTGATTTCTATGGTAGCGGTGGAGGGATTCGAACCCCCGACACATGGATTATGATTCCACTGCTCTAACCAGCTGAGCTACACCGCCACGTCGATTTCAAGCGGCTGAAAAGATACCGGCTGGCTCGACGGGTGTCAAGGAAGGGCCTGAATCTGGCACCCTCAAGATCCTCGATCTGGCGGGTCTGTTATTCCCAGGCTCGCCTTCGCCGACGTTGAAATTGATGATGAAACTGTCCCGCCAGGTGAGGGGGAGCTTGACCCGTTCCTCACCCCCCAGGATATCGCAGATCGCCCCGAAGGCGCGGGGTGCGAACTCCCTAACGTCTACCTCGGGCATAGAGGGTGTATGCACGCGTGGCTCCGGCCAGGAGGACGGGTCGGCGGGCTGCACCCGAGGCGATCGTAGGCGAAATCGATCCAGTCCCTAGCTAGATGACTGTCGAAACAGTCTTCTACGACCACGTAGCCTGAATCGATGAACTGTTGGGCCTGCGAATCCGTGAGAACGTTGAAACGACTCAAGCGCGACTCCTTTCGGGGTTCGCCGTGAATATACGGACGGGCCGCATCGCGAGGGAAACGATCGAACAGGAATGTGCGCGGCGCATTGACAACCCCCTGTGACTATGGTACATAACGACGAAGGTCTGCCATCGATGGAGTGCAGCCGACTGGATGGTTCCACTCTGCTGCCTAAGACGATTTGCTTCAGAGAGGTCGGATGGTGAAGCAACTGATCCGTTGTACCACATTGCTGCTTCTGTGGGCTGCGACAACTCCCGCAGCCCAGGTGGTAATCGTTCCCGTGACGGGGACGATCGAGAAGGGGCTCGCAGCGTTCGTCGTGCGCGTGATGGACGAGGCCGATCGGAACAAGGTCGACGCGGTCGTGCTTGAGATCGACACACCCGGCGGCGCGCTGGATGCGGCCCTGACGATTCGGGATGCGCTTCTTTACAGTGAAGTCAAGACGATCGCGTTCATTAACCCGCGCGCCATTTCGGCTGGCGCCCTGATCTCGCTCGCCACCGACCACATTGTGATGGCGGAAGGGGGAACGATTGGCGCGGCCACGGCTGTCGATATGCAGGGGAACAAGGCCAGCGAGAAGGTCATCTCCTACTTTCGCAACGAGATGAAGGCAACGGCAGAGAAAACGGGGCGGCGTCCCGAACTTGCCGAAGCAATGGTCGACGAGGACGTGGTCATCGAGGATCTCGCACCCGAAGGGAAACTCCTGACGCTCACGACAGAAGAAGCGCTCGAAGAGGGCCTCGCCGAGTTCAAAATCGTGGCCGAGACCTCGTCTGAGAAGATGGCGGAGGTGCTCGCACATTTCGATCTGGAGAAGGCCTCGCTTCTGAGGGAAAAGGTCAACTGGGCCGAGCAGGCTGTGCGATGGCTGACGTTCCCGGCGGTGGCCTCGTTGTTGATGACGCTGGGATTCCTGGGGTTGATATTCGAGATTCAGAGTCCGGGATGGGGAATCGGAGGCACGCTTGCGCTGGTCTGTCTGGGACTGTTTTTTGGGAGTCATCTGATCGCCCAGCTGGCGGACTGGACCGAGATCCTGTTGTTCGTGCTGGGGGTGACGCTCGTGCTGGCCGATGTCTTTTTCGTGATGGGTTTCGGTCTGCTCGCGATTCCGGGTGTTCTGATGATTCTCACCAGCCTGTTTCTGAGCCTGATGGGTCGAACGGAGCTTTGGACGTGGGACGCCGTCGGTGTCGCCGCGCGCCCGCTGATGTTGTCAATCATAATGACAACGGTACTTGGGTATCTGCTGTTGCGGCGCCTGCCAGAGTCGCGTGTCTGGAGCAAGGTGGTGCTGGATGCCGAAGAGACAGGGTATACCGCTTCCCCGGCGCACGAGTCTTTGCTGGGAAAGACGGGGACCGCCTATACGGATCTTCGTCCTGGAGGGACGGCTGTGTTCGAAGGACAGCGTTTGAGCGTGACGACGGAAGGGGATTACATAGTCAAAGAGACGTCGGTCACCGTGATCGAGGTCGAAGGTAGTCGGATCGTGGTCAGACAGTCGGCCGATGCGTAGGGTCGACAGGAGAGGTTGATGGAGTCCATCCTGTTTCTGCTGATGGTGGTGGCAGTCGTCGTATTTCTGCTGCTGTTCTTCTATTTCATTCCCGTTGCGTTGTGGATCGCGGCGCTGGCTGCCCGGGTCCGAATCGGGATCGGGGAAATGGTCGGAATGCGGCTGCGCAGAGTGCCGCCGAGTGTCATCGTCAACTCACAGATCAACGCCTCGAAGGCGGGTGTGGACATCCCAACCACGTTTCTGGAAGCTCACTTCCTGGCGGGGGGTGATGTGAGCAAGGTCGTGGGAGCGCTGATTGCCGCTGACAAGGCGGGTATCACGTTGACGCCTGAACGCGCAGCCGCCATCGACCTCGCGGGACGGGATGTATTCGAAGCGGTACAAGTGAGTGTAAATCCAAAGGTGATATCGACGCCGATGGTGACGGCGGTGGCGAAGGACGGAATCCAGGTCAAGGCGACGTCCCGGGTGACTGTCCGGGCAAATATCGAGCGGCTGGTCGGTGGGGCGGGAGAAGAGACCATCATTGCCCGCGTCGGCGAAGGGATCGTGACCACGATTGGATCGGCCGACTCTCACAAAGACGTCCTCGAGAATCCCGATATGATCTCGAAGACGGTTCTGGATAAAGGGCTCGACTCGGGGACGGCTTTCGAGATCCTGTCGATCGACATTGCAGATGTCGATGTGGGAGACAACATCGGCGCTGCGTTACAGACCGACCAGGCAGAGGCCGATCTCAAGATTGCTCGCGCCCGAGCGGAAGAGCGACGCGCGATGGCTGTCGCGCAAGAGCAGGAGATGTCCGCCCGGGTCCAAGAGATGCGTTCCCGTGTGGTCGAAGCGGAAGCCGAGGTGCCTCGCGCGATGGCGGAGGCTTTCCGGAGCGGAAACCTGGGCGTGATGGACTACTACCGTATGCGGAACATTCAGGCGGATACGGATATGCGAGAAGGTATTGCCGGGGATGCGGGTGGGGAGTCGTCAGAGACTGAAGACAACTAGGACGAAGACGGCTTCGCCCTGTGACTCGAATAGAGGTTCCTGATGAGTTTTGATGTTCTGGCCATTCTCTTCATTCTGTTCAGCATCGGTTCGTCGTTGCTGAACAAATACCAGACGAGACGGGCCGAGCAGGAGCGGCAGAATCGACGTTCCGGTCCTCCGGACGAGGAGGAAGAGGACGATCTCTTCGATTTCGACTGGGGGCGCCTGGAGCAACCCGAACCGGAGCCGATTCCCCCCGAGCCTCAGCGTGAGGTGGTCGACGTATTGCAGGAGGCGCAGCGGGTTCTGGTCGAGCGTCAGGCCGAGGCACAGAATGAGAGTGCGATCGAAAGCGATGAAACCGTAGCCTACGACGAGCCTGTTCGGAAAGTGCGCGGCCGTAGACGTTTGCGGCTCGATCGCCGGGCGGCGATTCGGGGGATCCTCTACGCGGAGATTTTGGGCCCACCACGCGCCGTTCGACCGGCAGGCGAAGATTGGGAGTGAATGTGGTCTCGATCGTTGCTCTGATGGAGCGATTGGTGTAAGATAGAGTCGTCCCAACAGAAGCTCTCGGGCCTGGACATAAAGTGCCGAAGTGGTGGAACTGGTAGACGCGCTGGACTCAAAATCCAGTGGCCGCAAGGCCGTGAGGGTTCGAGTCCCTCCTTCGGCACCAAATGACAAACCGCTGTGCTATGGGGCGTTTCGACCTGGATCGACTCTGGATCCATCGAGACGCCCTTTGTCTGTCCACCACAGAGGTGTCCAGAAAGTGTCCTTCGACGACCTGGTTCAGGAAAATTAGACCGGATCACCTTGCAGCACCCTCCAGCAATGTCTATAATCGAAGCGATCGCTGGGTAACACCTACCGGCGTGAATGGGGCTGGTGGTTCACTCGCCAGCGACGGAGTTAGGCAGACACGCGAGAGAAAGTGTCTTCCGGCTCGCCGAGCAGATCTCTGGGTACAAAGTTGCCCAAATGTGGAGTGCGCTCTACCACAGGATGATCTGCGACGTGTCCGGAAGTCATTTGCTCTCGTTTTTTTTTGCATGGAGGTGCTCGATGTCGACCCTGAAGGTGGAAGGAACGTGGGGGTATGAGGAAGCAGCAGATTACGTTGGCTGCACCGCATCCACTCTTAAAGTGTGGACAAGCAAGCGTCGCGTTCCACACGTCAAGGTGGGAAGGCCTACCCGATTCAGAAAGTCTGACTTGGACAAGTGGCTTGACGAGAACGTCGTTCTGCCCAGCCAAGAGGTCCATTCGTAGGCTCTCGAGCCAGAATGGGTTGGAGGAGGCGCGTTCCGGAATGGCAGGTCACGTATCCATTCGTCGAAGGCCCTTTTACGACCTGGTCAACAGCTTCCCCAAGAGGCAGAGGCTGCTAATCAGGGCCTTCTGGACCGAGATACTGTTCAGAGCGAACTACATGGACAAAGCCGTCCCAACGTCTCGAGACGTGATAATGCTACGTCGCGGACAGTTGGTAATGGGACGTGACGAGATGGCACTCGAGATAGGGTGCACGCCTCGTCAGATCCGCACGCTTCTGGACACGCTATCAACAATTGGCGAACTGGTGGTAAAATCGACCAACAGGGGATCAGTTGTAACGGTATGTAAATATGAGATATACGTCGCCGGTCGACCCAGGAATGGCCAGCAGAGGCCCGGCAGCCGTCCGGGAGCAGACCACTCCAAAGAAGAACAAGAAGAAGAAGAACAACAACACGACGATGGATCGCCTGGCATCAAAGTCCTGCTCAACGAAGGCATTGATCCACAGACAGCTAAGGAGCTAGGAGAGGTCGCTGATACAGCACGGATCAAGAAGGTGGTTGCCTACTCGCGGGATCCCAGGAATCGGGTCCGGAACCCGATTGCCTGGATACCGAAAGCGATTCGTGAGAATTGGACCCTAGATACACGGGCAGGTAGCACTTACAAACCAAGCGATCGTGATGCGGCATGAGCTGCCCGAGAGACCTTCAAGCGGTATGCTCAAGAGCTCCAAACGTAGGAAAATGCGAGCAAATGCGAGCTTTTGCGAACACCTACAGAAAAACAGTTCCTAGCTGTTTTTCGGCTAAATCGATGAAAAAACTGATGATAGCGATAGCTCGGGCACAATCCGTATGCCCGATCGTGCTCGCATAGGTTCTAGCTATGAGTTACGCAAAGGGTGACAAGGTCGAATCAGGGATATGGAAGCTCGAGGGAAGACGAGACTACCTCGTAGAGGTCAGCTACTCAGACCCAGATTCTGGCAGAAGAGTTCGTAAGAGAAAGACCGCTAATCGACTGGATCTAGCCCGGCGATGGCGGGATAGTATCAAGACTGACGGTCTCAGAGGGGAGATCCTGAAACGCCCGAAACGAAAGCCTTTGAGGTTCTCAGACTACTCGCAGGAATACCTTGAGGTCTGGTCGAGAAATGAGAAGAAGGCCAGCTCCTAAGCTAGAGACAGGATTAGCGCAAAGCATCTTCGGGCGGTTTTCGGGAGCCGATACTTGATTGATATCACCAGGCGCGATGTCGAGTCGTATGTCTCAATGCGGCGGGCAAGCGGGCTTGCTGACGCGACTGTGAATCGTGAGCTCTGCTGTCTAAAAAACATGCTGAGCAAGGCGGTAGACTGGAACTACCTTGAGACAAATCCTGCTTGGGGTGTCAAGCAGAGAAAGGAGAACCCGGGCGCTTTCGATTTCTTGAGGCGAGATGAGCTCGACCGGTTTCTGAGTGCAGTCACGCCAACGTGGCGCACGTTCTTCACCTTGGCGGTCTACACGGGGATGAGGAAGGGGGAGCTTCTTTCATTGAGATGGGAGAATCTTGACCTGAGGTCGGGCATCATCACAGTGCCAGATTCCAAGAATGGTGACTGCAGATACATTCCTATGAATACGGCCGTTCGAGATACAATTATCTGTCACCCGAAGAGAATCCTAGACGGCAGCGTATGTAGCTATGTATTCAGTAACAAGGACGGGAGACCTCGGGTTGATCCGCGCACTGCCTTTCGGAAAGCCCTGGAGCTTGCAGGGATCGAGCGGAACCTAAGGATCCATGACCTGAGGCACACCTTCGCAAGCATCTTGGTCATGGAAGGTGTCGATCTTCGAACAATCGCGAACCTTTTGGGACACCGTGATATCAAGATGACAATGCGCTATGCGCATCTTGCGCCAGAACATCTTAAAGAAGCCGTGGAGAAATTGCTGGTATCGAAGGGCAACCCTGAAGGATTACGTAGGGAAGGTTGATCAGTAGGTGAGGCCCCGTGCTCATCTCTCAATTGCGCCCTTCATTAGCTGACTGAGTGCCACGCCAAAGGGCAAGCCTGATTGTCTTCCGGATCCAGACCCTGGGACCATTGCTAGATCCCAATCGTAGCCGTTTAGCGGATCATCACTTTCAAGTTCATTTACGTCGAAAACGAGATAGTGCCCGCTTGCGGGATACGGATAGCCTCTTTCTTCCAGTAACTCACTTGAGAAGACGCGAGGTCCACTACCTTTTACTCCTAGTAGGCGCCCCCCAGATCTACGTTCGCCCTCACCGTGGAGTAGAAGGTAAGTGGCCGCAGACACGGTCTGGCTTAGTCTCAGCGACCCTCTTCGATCTTCCGCTCTGAAATTGTAGAGAAGAGATGTCTTTATCCACTCGAGATGATCTGGACCTCTGATCCAGCCGAGCAGAACGAAGGTTTCGGTTGGAGGAACCACTCTAGAACCATCCACTACCTCTGACAAGCTTTTGAGAACAGGGTCAGGAGTAGTTGCGTGGATCTTGTGCGTGTAGTAGCTCTGGAGTTCTCTATGCGAGCCCCTATCACAGACATTCGCCACAACCTCGCGAAGGAACTGCTGGATGCTATCAGAACCGTCATCTAGCGAGTCTGGCCTTAGCGCGAATGCCCCCAGACCAGGTAGCAACTCATGATATCCTGAGAATTGGACTCCCTCAGTTCCTGGGTAGATCACGTAGGCGCCGGCTGTCCTTCGGATCGCATCTCTATATGAGTGCATTTTGAGCAGGTCTGCTCTTTGATAGCTGCTGCGCCGTTGATGGGTTCTGTCCTCTTCTAGATCGTCGTCTCCGGTTCCAAAGAGCTCTAGTAGACTATCCACCCTATACTTGGCATCAAAATGAACGTGGGTAACCAGCTCCTGATTCTCTGCCTGCACCTTGTTCACGCCTGCCGGCCACAGCGAAAGAGAATAGTCAGGACGCATCGAACGGGTCCACGATCCGGCCTCGGGATACTGACCAACTCCTCCTGGGAATGTTCTGTTGTAGCTGAACTCAACCTGAAGCGTTCGACCCATTCCACGATAGATACCCCCGACTACCACGTGCCTACCCGACTTGAGTCTCAATGTGAACTCATCTTGGTTCAGTAGACTCTCGATTGGTGGCTGATCGAATTCGAACACCTCTGATACAAGATCCAACAATCTGAAGTAGACCCAGTATTCATAGAGGATGGCCGCATCCTTCTTTCCCCCACGGTATACATCGTCGCCCCCGGCCCAAGTTAGCCTTGCTGCTATCTGGAACTGGGACCACGCCCGCAAAACTTGCCTATAGCCGTCCTTTTGCTGTAGCACAACACTACTGAGAGGCAGCGATGTCATCGGTGCAACGTGCTTGAAGAACGAATCCGTGAGGGTCTCTTCGAAGTCCGCTACTAGTTGGAGGATATCGTTCTCAAGCCTAGGATAGTCCCCTCTGGCAGTTCGGTGGAAGTAGTCTAGCAACCTACCAAGTGTGCCTAGGAAACTTTGGAGAACGAACTTCACGAAGCGATTCTCCGGGGTGTCTACGGTATCTTGCTTTGATGATCTCTCGACACGGGATGGCAACGATGGGAAGGTCACTTCAAGAGGATGCCCTGTCGGAGTAGGTCTCCTGGGGGTCGCTGACGAAATTTGACGCATGATCGCTCTAGTAGGTCTGCCGACTTGATGGAGGTCCACAGTCCTCTGTTCTTCGCTCCATTGAGTGTTTGGGAAAGCAATAAGTCTGTCCAAGGCTCCTCGGAAGTCCTGTCCTCCCAGAAGGCCGAGGAGGAAATAGAGCCTCTGAGCAAGCGTTGACTCGTCAGCGAATCTGTCAGGCACGAAGGTTTGCTCTGCAGGGGAGCTGACTCGCAGTAGTAGGTCAGTGCACTTCTCTGCGATGTCCTCCAGCATTGCTCTGTATTCCGACTCGTAAGCGAGCTTTTTCGAATGAACTTCGACATAGAGGTGCGAGACCTCGGCCGCTGAGCGGTCGACCAACGTCAATTTGAACGATCCAACATAGCTACCGGGGGCCAAGACGCCTGATGCATACTGTCTGTTGATCCTGCTCGGGATCACGACTCCGGGAATCTCATTCAGGTTGTAGCTATCGGTATCAAGCTCGTATTCGTAGCGCTCCTGCTCCTCCATACACTGGACGTCAACGCCGTCTCGTGAGGAGATGATCTTGAGCTCTACATTTGTTCCTGGGAATCTCATCGAACTGCCTCAGGCCTCTGCGAAACTCGTGAATCCCTGTTCTGACAGCCGGATGGCCATTTTTCTCAGCTTAACAAGCGAGTTCCAGTAGAGTGCATTCTCCTTCCTTAGCAACTCGTCTGAAACCTGGTCGCTCTCACCGATCACACCATCCTTCAAGCAAAGGCGAGTAAGGCTGTCGAGGACTGGCTGCAACCGTCTCTTTGAGCCATGTAGCTTAGGTAGCAGCTTCTGGTAGATCGCCTCGTCCATACAAGTCTGGAAGTCCCATTCACTCCCAACCCACTCCCGATTGAAGAAGACATAGCGATAGATCTCGTAGGCCGTCCGATAGCCGAACTCTGCGCCCACTTGCTCAAGGTGAGGGAAGAACCCTCTGAGAACCTGAGCTACCTTCTCATGATGCTCTGGTTCAAGGCGAACTGCTGACTGCATCGCAGATTGAAGGAACCCATCAGCATAGATGGATCCTGCTCCCTCAATCTCCCTGAGGTCTGGCTTGTAGGGACCCTCGAGGAATGTGGATATCTCAGCCTCAGATACAGAGAATTCGATAACATTCGCACGATCTAGAACCTTTGGACTGAACATGTAAGTGGTTTCGTCCACGTTGACTGTTCCGATAACGAACAAGTTCGCCGGGATAGGCAGCTCGGCAGGAACACCATCCCAGAGTTGTCCATCGTCGTCATGCAGATGGATTGACTCACCAGACTCCATTGCTGAAAGGAAATCTGAGAAATAACGCTCAACGTGAGAGAGATTCATCTCGTCAAGAATCAGGAAGTATGGGGTGCTTGGGTCTCCCTTTGCTCGAAGCAGAAAATCAAGAACCCCGCTGTCAGGTTTCCGATAGCTCTTGGACTGGAGTGCATCAGGATAGCCGAGGAGGTGTTCACTGCTTGTCCAATCTGCGCCGACCGGAACTAGGTGCACGCACGAGAGCATCTTTTCGTTGGTCGCCGGTGTCGCTTCTGCCATTCGAACGGCAAGCTTGAAGAGCTCGTTGTAGAAGCCGTGAATGTGTTTTTGGTAACGCGATCCTTCACCAATGTCATGACGCACGGCTTTTGGGTCATCGTTGTTGGCTATCAGACCACCCTTAAGGGCATCGTGCCACTCGTAAATGGCCTGTGTCGGGAGAGGTATGATCTTTCCCGATTCCCCATTCCTATTGATGACCTCTACCAGTTCACTGGAGAACGAAACTACCTCATAGTTTGCTTGAAACTCCTCGGAAAGAAGAGACGTCTCCAAAAGCGCAAAGCGGCTGGAATCTGTAGGGGGAGATAGCCACTTGCAGAACGAAAGCGCCTGTAAGGTCTTTCCAGATCCTGAAAGCCCCGTTAGGATCAAGAAACGCTTTGCCTGCAGGGCAGTGGCTATCCTTGCATAGTGTTTGCGTGACGCGGGTAGTCCGGATGGCGGCTCTACAAGCCCCGCTAGGTCAGGAAATTGTAGGAATTGGTAGTCGCCGTATTCCTGATAGACGCTGACAAGTGCCCGAATGCCAGTTTCATCCGTAGAACTGGCAATGGCCTGGTTTGGGAAGTGGTTGGCTCCCACGTATGGGATATCATAGAGTTGCGAAGCTAGCTGTTTGTGAATCTTAGTGCTCTTGGGCGGTATGGAGTCCGCCAATATGTGAGTAGGCTCGATATCTATCTTGAAGTTCCGCGGCCTATTCGTGTCGTATCCTTTGTCATACGGTGTTGCCACAACTTTGCCGACTCCCCTGATCCCCTGACTCCAATCAATCAGACTTCGATCTCCACCCAGGTATATGAACACCGCATCGCCAACCTCGATGTCCTGCTCGAAGTTGTAGATCCCATCGTGTGTGAATCTCTCGCTATCAACCGTCCGGCGGACGACCTCCGCGTTATTCACCTTGATCAAGTAGATTCTCATTGGTTACCTGGGTTCTGTGTTTGCCAGAGTGGCTAGAGCTCAGCTGCAGAGTAGTCTAGAAGGCCCCAATTGAAGTCTTGGACCCTCGAGCTCGGAGCCAGAGAGTCAGCGAACTCCCACACTGCTTTATCGGTTCGCGGCCGGGGTTTGCTTGATCGGAAGCCGAAAAAATGCTCCAGGATTTTTATGACGTTTGTGTCAACGACAACTCGTCGCTCGCCAAAAGCAAACACTGATACTGCCGTAGCGATATAGGGGCCAACGCCGGGCAGGCAGAGCAACTCATTGTAATCCCTGGGTATGACTCCAGAGTAGCTGTCTAGGACTGTTCTAGCGGTAGCTACGAGGCGTTGGGCACGATACCGGAAACCCAACTGACCTACGACTCCCTCTACCCGTTCGTGGTCCGCAGTTGCGAGATCGTCTATCCTGGGCCAGAGACTTAGGAAGATTTCGTATACCTCCGGGACCTTCCGGACATGAGTCTTCTGGAGCAGGAACTCGGCAACGAGGATCTCATACGGATCTTGAGTTTTCCGCCAGCGGAATTCCCGACCATTCTCATCATACCAAGAAAAGATAAACTCCTGGAAGGCTCGTCTCGACAGAGCCGGCTTGCTATCACCGGGAGAAGTCCATGTAATAGTTTTCTTCATCGATCTTGTAGAACACCACGTCCGTTCTACCGTAGTGGAGGAGGTCTTCTTTTGTGACAAGTCGACCAGGGGCTACGCCAAGTCGGTTCCTGAAGTAGAGCCCAAGGACACTATTGTCTTCGGGAGACTCAATGGCCTTTCCATTGTCCTGGGCACGGGTGCATAAGATGATGCGCTCATCGTCTGTTCGAACCAAGAAGTGTCTACTCCGTTCTGGGAAGAATCCAGATCGCTGAACATCGACGGGAACCCTTATGTAAGCTTGGTTTGGGTCGCGGTTGTATTCTGGCCGTTGGCCCCAGTTTAGGCCTGATCTGCCGGGGAGATTGCCGCTACGGTCGAGGAAACTCAGTGTGACACTCTCGGTGCCATAGTCAGGTTGGTTGCCTCTGTCTTCCGCCATCGGGACATCGTGCTGATCCCTTGCTCTAGAACCAGACCGGATCTCGTCATATATGTTGATAAGGTCTTCGATATCCTCGTCACAACAGTCTCGGGTTTCGCTTAGCAACCTATTGTAGTAGTCCAGACACTCAAGAGGATCATCCTCGGATATTGTTTCCCGCTGATCCGTGCCGAATGCGTTGAGACTGTAGTTTGCCGATCCAGAGAAGCCTTTCTCCGGATTGGTTCCCCTCGACCAGGCATAAACTTTGGAATGCGCAGGCGGCGGTTCAACCAGATAGCGACACGAGAAGTGATCAGGTTTGTCCTCAGCCGATAATCTCTGGAACCCTAGGTGGTTCCCGCGGCCTATCCCATCTCGAGGACACATGCCGACAATCAGATTCACTCTAAAGGGACGCTCAAGGGAAGAGAAGTGCTCGTAGGCCATTGCAGGGGTTGCATAGCCAGAGACGACATAAAGTGTGTCGGCGCCCCCTAGAGCCGGTTGCAGAAGCACCGAATCGAACAAGCCTCTCGTGATCATACTTGCCTCAGACTGCGAGTCTCAACTGCTCCTCAACGGACTCCGGGCTTTGGTAGCCTATATTCGGCTCAATAGAGGGGTAGTCCACATCCGCGAAAGTCTTCAAGACTGCTTCAACGATTGCTCTTGCACCCTCTACCGGCACTGCCATGCCTATCTGTTTTCGCACGCTCTCCTTCGAACCATAGAAAGTGTGGTTGTCAGGGAATGTCTGCAAACGAGCACGCTCTCTGTTTGTGAGTGCACGCGGCTCAGACCAATGGTAGACGTGAGTTCCTCCCCCGCCACTTCCCGTCACAGTGTATGCAGGCCTATCTGGGTCTAGTCGTTTGTATATGTGGCTTAGCCTAGCAGATTTGACGTTCAGCCTCAACCGTTCTGGTAGATCTGCTGTCCAAGCATTCTCTCCAGGCCTGATGTGTTGTAGTCGCTCCACAACAGCGGGGGACTGCCGAGTCAGCTCGTGGTTGGCCGCGTCTGCGGGAATGGCAGGATTCTCGATTGCTTCTTGGCAAGTCACGATGTTTCCTGGGGGCTTGGGGACACGGTATGTCAGCCCAAGATCCTGTTGCAGACCGATGATAATAATCCGGTGGCGTGACTGGGGAACTCCGTAGTCCTCGAACTTATAGAGGTGTGACGTAAGGTTGTAGCCGCAGTTGGCGAGATCAGCCAGGATCTTCTCGAATGCGCTTCCCTCATTTGAGCTTCGGAGCCCACCTACATTCTCGGCGAGAAACCACTGGGGTCTCAGTGTTTCTATCAACTTCACGCCATAGGAGTATAGCGGACCAAACTTCCCGTCTATTCCTCGTTGCTCGCCCACAACACTGAAGTCGTTGCAGGGGAATCCGAATGCGAACGCATCAATTGCCGGAAGGCTTGAGATGTCTATCTCTCGGACATCTTCGTGTATGACTGTTCTGGGAGAGTTGGGGCAGATATTGTTTCGGTAGGTTTCGCAGGAATCCTCGTCATAGTCATTCGCCCAAGCGTGCTCGAGGCGGTAATCTGAACCATTTGCCCTCACCTCAGCCTCTAATGCGCCTCTGGCCAATCCCCCTGGGCCGCAGAAGAACTCGCCAAGTCTGAATACCGTGCGGCTTGTTGAGCCTCGACCTGTTGGAATCCACTGGTGGAATCTTGCGTTGGCCTCTATGATGTAGGATCGCCCGGGTTGTTGCGCGTCAAGCTCGCCTCTCTTGATAGCTCCCCAAATTGCCTGCCTGGTGCACCCTTTCTGCTCCGCTGCCTCTGCAACACCGATTAGCTTCAATTGTCTATTCTCCTGTTATGATGCCCGTTTTTTGGGCATACTAATGTTACTGCTTGACAATTGTTAAGTCAACCAGCGCACTTATCCAAACCATCTTGTGGGGTTTCAGAAGTGTCCCAATGGTGTCCATCCGCAGATACAACTCGATTAATCTCGATTAACCTTGATCAGCTCTCGTAGACCGAGTATAGTCAGGTTGTAGAGGGTGACCCGCGCAACTTCAGGATTCACATCACTTTACTTAGAGGGAGGAAGCGGACTCAAAATCCAGTGGGCGCAAGCCCGTGCGGGTTCGACCCCCGCCTTCGGCACCAGACTATGTATGAGCGGGGTGTGCGTCAGGTAAGGCGTAGCCCCGTTTTTTATTGCGCCACTCTGGGCGGGTTCATGCCTTAGGGAGGATCGTTTCTAGGGAATTCCTGGCGAATGGCTCCGACCAGGCTTTCAGCAACCAGACGATGCCCGGTCTCTGTCAGGTGACCGTCTCCAGGAATGAAGAGGGCGGTGACGTCGTGGTCCGCGACAGAGAATGACCGAGTCAGATCGACATAGGGTACGTTAGCCGAGTCGAGTCTGGCTTCCATCCGGTCCTCGAGACGGCCCGACAACGGGGTGGGAGCCCCGGGAGAGCGTCGCTCTGAGACGGTAGAAGAGATCGGGTAGAGGGCGACCAGCAGCCTCGCGCCTTTCTCGCCCAGTTCACGCTGCAGGCTTGCATACTGGTCGGCCGCCCGGTCGACCGCACTTATCATTGAGACTGATGCGGTCGGTGCCGGGCTTGAAGGGGTTGGCGCGGGGCGGGCGTCGAGGATTCGGGCAAGGCTCACGAGTACGAAGCCAGCCGAATTCGAAAGGTTCTTCCAGATCAGTGCGTCGGTGACGGGGTGGGTTCTCAACAGACTCTCCCACTGAATCGATGGTGGGCCGGCTGACACGCTTCCTCCAGATGACTTCGGGCGTGTTGCACCGTCACGGAACACGTAGAGCGGAGCGATGTAGTCCGAAATGACAAGTTGAGGCGCATAGCAGTCGAGCAGCCCCGGCAGAATCGACATTTGCCAGTTCAATCCCTTCCCGCTTTCTCCCACCGCAATGACCTCCGCACCAATCCCTGACTCCTGCAGCCGATCCCGCAAGTGGGTCTGTACCGTCGACTCTAGGGGAACCTGGAACGCTTCCACGAAGGAATCTCCGATCAGCAGGATGCGATAAACGCCTGGGTCCTCTTCGCACGTGTGTTCGTGATCGTGATAGCCTGCCGAGTTGTTGTGAATTTCCGTCTCATACAGTTGGGTAGTGTAGAGGCGCCCCCCAATGTGGCGCCGAACTTCGGTTCGGATGCCCCTGAAACCAGTACTCGGCGCGATACCGTTTCGCGGGCGTAATCATCCCGAAACCGTGCACTCGAATCAGGGCTTCGATGCCAGCGTAGAGCACCGACAGGAAGAGT
>DJHM01000022.1:169672-376910 GCA_002433075.1 Latescibacteria bacterium UBA6620 | reverse complement strand
CAGGAAGAGTGCGTAGATGCAGATCAAGAGTAGACGTGATGTTGAGTAGCGCCAGAAGACCGGTGTCCCGCTGGGGGATCCGGCGTAGTCGAGGAGCAAGATCAGATGAAGCAGGAGGGATAGGCCTCCCAGGATCCGCATCGATGATCGCTCCCGTGATCGATCCGTACATGACATAGAGTTCAGTCGTTCGTGAAAGGTGGAGGACTGGTGTCTGCTACGGGATCGGCTCTGATACAATCGGCCACGTGCTGCGCCTGGGAACGAATCGTTTGAGTTTCGTGCTCCTTACGACGATCAGGCTGGGCTCGAACAGAGCTTCATACGCAAGCGTCAGCTTGAGAACATCGTAAATGTCTGGGGATCCGGAGACATCGATGTAAATCTTGTTGAAATGAAATCCGAGTGTTCTGACGGAGTCGATGTCGAAAGCGTCGATGCGTTCGAAGCGAATTCCGGGATGGGAAATCCTCGCCCTCGCCAGGGCTTTTCCTTTACCGATCCCAATCGCAAGGCGAAGCGCCTCGATAGAGGCGTGCGGTTGTCGTCCCCCACGCGCATCCAATTTCCAGCACCACATCCGAGTCAATGATGCAGGACGGAATGGTCCTTCGATATTCCCGGACACCTTTTGTGACGATGATTCGGCTCATCTGTCGACCCTCACAGAAAAGCACCTCGGGCCTCACGCGAAGACAGACTTCGAGTAAGGCCCCAGGCGCTCTCTGTCAGGTGACGATTGAGCGATTCACGTCCGATCAAGACGTGAGTCCTCCCGGATGCAGACTGAATGGCTGATTCAGCATAGGGAAGTTGAGAGGACGGGTCAACAGCTACAGCGGAGATCAGGTCTGTGCCGTCAGGGATTGCTTCAGGCTGGCAAGGAGTTCGTCGGCTTTGACACGTTCCGGCTCGGGAACGAGGGCCTTGTAGCGGAGGATCGAGTCTTTGGCGAGGTCGAACTCGCGGGTCATTGCCAGTACGAGTCCCAGATTGAAGTAGGTGTCCGGGAAGTCCGGTTCGAGAACCGCGCAGATTTCATAATGCAGGCGCGCGAGTCGGAAGTCGCCCTCGTCCAGATACAGATTTCCGAGATTGTAGTGGGACTCGAAGTGGCGTGGGTCGTTTGCGAGCGAGAGGGTGAAGCAGTCGAAGGCTTCGGTGAATTTGCCGGCCTCCGATTCGATGATCCCGAGGTTACAGTAGGCTTCGGCCACGCAATCTCCGGCATCGATGGCGCGGTGGTAGGCTGCCGAGGCGTTTTCGTCGTCGTGCTCGTCAAGAAGGAGGGCTTCTTCGAAGGGCGTCAGTTGTCGCGGCAGGTCCACGACCTGGCCCCGCGGCTGGCGGAACAAGTTGAGCTGTCCGTGCCGTTCGAGGTCGGTCTGCTTGACCGCCCGGACGCGCTTGAAGCCTATTTTGGTGCGGTTTTGCCCCGGAAACTCGATGATTTTCGCCAAAGTGTCTCTGCTCGGACCGGCTCAGGCCGATCTCGTCTGACGTGCCGGGGGAGAAACACTTTCTGATTGCCGCATAGGGAGCGGATCGGCCGTGAGGGGGGCGGCCGGGGTCCGTAGACGGATGGGGAATCTTCCAGTGGCTGCTCTGCGAAGGTGCCAGCGCCACTTTTCCTCACGGCTGAGGGCGACGAACGGGGACAACGTCGTGTTTTCTTCAGGGTGCTACATAACGATGCTGAAGGTAGTAAAAAGCCCTGATTCGGCCAACGGGAATCGGCCGTTCAGGCGACTTTGGCCTTTTTCGCGCGTGTTTTCTTGGCCTTTTTTGCCTTCTTCGCAGGTTCCTTCTTCCCTTCATCGGCCGCCGGTCCGATTTGGACTGCTCGATGCTCTGCTTGAGAGCGGACATAATGTCGATGACCTGCGGTTCCTCTTCTGCGACGGCCACGACTTCCTTGCCGTCGATCTTCGCGCGAATCAGTTCCTTGAGCGCATCCTGATACCGATCCTTCATCTCGATGTCTTCAAGACTTGTGGCCATCGAATCGATGAGATTGACGGCGAGGTCAAGCTCGGTTTCGTTCGTTTCCGAGGGCTCGAGCATCGGGACCGCGTTCATCGCGCGTAGGGTCTCGGGATACCGAATTCGATAGAGGATCATCCCGTCTTTGTGCGGGCCGACTAGGACCAGATCTTCACGGTCACGCAGGACCACGCCGAGCTTACCCGTTCTTTCGAGAGCGGCGGACAGCAGGTTGTACGTTTTGGCGGCAACATGACTGTCGGGCCCGACGTAGTAAGGGGAATCGTAGAGGGTCTGGTGCACCTGGTCGATGTCCACGATCCCTTCCAACCCCATCTCCCGGGCAGCCTCAAAGAGGGCGTGTCCGTCGTCCAGAGCCTGACTCATCCGATAGGGTCCATCCGCGCGGATGGCGTCCTCGAGCCACGCGCGTCGTCGTTCGAGCGGCTCGGCAACGACGGGTCTCCCATCGAGATACAGGCAGTCGAAGAGGTCGCATACGGCCGGGTGACGGGCTCTGGCCCGTTTGACGGCGCCTTCGGATTTCTGCTGGATCCGGCTGAGCGCGTGCTGGAAAACGGGTCTGCCCTCATCGTCGAGACACACGATCTCGCCATCGAAAATGGCCGACGTGGCTCGGAAAGAACCTTCAGCTGATGAGGTTCAGCTCACCCTCCTCGATCTTGACGAGGGCCCGGATCCCGTCCCACTTCACTTCGTAGGCATAGTCGTCCGACTTGGGGGCGATTCTGCTGTTTCAGCGAGCATCGGATCGACGGAGCGCGTGAACCAGTCCAGCTGAGGTTCGTCGAGTTTCTCGAGCAGCCATTCCTTCTCACGGGTGTTGATCAGACGAAACTCGACGTTCAACTCACGACTGTTCAGCCTGAAATAGAAGGAGTCCTTCGTGACCTCGTAGGTGCCCCTGGAAAAGACCCACATTGGCCCGGCCCCTTACTCGCCTTTGGGGATCCTGCCTTCGGAATCGAGGTATTCGAGAGGGTGATCTTCGACTTTGACGGCCAGTCGCTTGATGCCGGGGCGGGGCGGCAGGCCTTTGGGAACCGCCCAGGAGAGCAACGTCACGTTACGCTCGAGACGAAGGTCGCAGTGTAGACGGAAGGCGTGATGACGGTGCACGACAAAACTGTTGCCTGTGCCGTTGGCGGACCCGGGTGGTGGTTCGGGCGTGGTCGAGAAGTCCCGCTTGTCGGCATACGACTTGAGCGCTCCAGGCGACTTGTAGGTACGCGACGCGGGACGATTCTTACGCTTCTTAGGTTTGGGCTGCGCCGTGTGCAGGGGTGTTGCCTAGGCGGCGATGGCCTCCCACGGATCGCCGATTTCGACGAGTCTGTCGTGGAGGGTCCGAATGTTGAAAACAGACGGATCCTCGAGCGTTTCGACCTCGTCCCACGTCAGCGGCGTGCTGACCGAGCCCTGTTCGATGCCGCGCGCACTGTAAGGAGAAAGGATGGTCTGCTGAGGCCGATTTCGGTAGACGTCGACGAGGGTACGCCCTTTTCGTGCCTCTTTCTTGATATGGAGGGTCGCCCGATCAGCATTGGCCTTGACGAAAGGGGTGGCGGCGTCCTTGGCGGCTTCGAAAACTTCGTCGAAAGAAGCGACCGGCTCGAGCGGCGCGACGATGTGGAGGCCTTTCCTCCCTGTGGTTTTAATGAAGGCGGTGTAGCTAAGGGACTCGAGGTGGACGCGAAAATCGATGGCTAACTCGACGACCTGGAGGAAGTCCTGGCCCTCCGGCGGATCCAGGTCAAAGACGACGCAGTCGGGACGGTCGACGTGGGGCTGTCTTGCGTGAGCCTGATGAATTTCGATGCAGGCCAGATTGGCGGTCCAAACGAGCGTGGCTTCTTCGGTGGCAACGACGTGGTTGAGCTTCTTTTCACCGTCACCTATCAGAATGCGCTCGACCCAGGGGGGGATACCCTCGGGGCTGTTTTTCTGTTAGAAGCTCTGGCCGGTCACCCCGTCCGGATAACGTACGAACGAGAGGGGTCGACCTTTGATGTGTCTGAGCAGCGTGGGCGCGACCTGCAGATAGAACTCAATGAGCTCGGCCTTGATGATGCCGGGTTCAGGAAAGAGACATTTGTCCAGGTTGCTGATTTGAACCTTACGCTTGCCAACCTGGGCGATTGCAGTTTTCCGGGCCACGTGACCTCATACAAAAGAAGGGGTATCTCCTTATTTAATAATAATATATCGGCGAAAACCATATAGGGGAAAAGATCGGGAAGCGAGGAGAAAGCGTCAAGTCGAAACCGTCGAGCGAGCGAAAGTGCGGCCCGAGACGACCCTGGCGAGGGGCAAAGAAGTCTGCCGGCCCGGGTTTGACGGGATCTGGCCAGGGCCTTATGCTCTGATCGTTCTGTTTGGAGGAGGGCGTATGAGCTGGCAACGATCGTTGGTCTGGGCCGGGCTGATTCTGGGTGTGCTGGTACTCACCGAGCGGCTTCTGGGGGTCTTCCTGATTCGACAAGGCCTGTTTGCAGGTCTTGCGATCGGGCTGGTGTTCGGGATGGCGAACCCGGAAAGTGGCGAGCAGACCGAAGATTTTGTCCGAGCTCTGAGAACCGCGGTTGCTTTTGGCGTGACGACCGGGATCGGGTTCTCAATCTATAAGGGGATCGACTTCGGTCTGTCGTGGGGGATCGGAGGGCCGATCGGGGTCTACAGCAGTATGGCGATGATCTTGCTCTTCAGACCGCTCGCGCGGCGATCGCTGTAGCGTCCTAATCGAATCTGGGGTATCACCCGTGAACGTGCTGCTGATCGATGACGTCAAGGACGTGACCGCCTTCGTGCTCAAGTTTCTGGCGGACTTCCGGGGACTGGCGGCCGACCACGTCGATACTGGGAACGGAGGACTTGGCCAGGCCATCCAGCAACGATACGATCTCATCCTTCTGGATCTACATCTTCCCGACATCGGCGGGCTGGACATTCTTCCGGTGCTTCGAAGTTGCTCGCCGAGAGCCGTAATCGCGACTCTGTCGGGGTTTGTCGACCTGCTGACTGAAGAAGATTTCGAGCAAGCCGATACGGTGCTGACGAAACCTGTGGATCTGGACGTGCTGGGCCCGCTCGTACAGATCGTTCGTGAAATCGAAGAACGCAGAGCCTCGATTCGGGCCCTCGGAGTCGTTCCCGGACCTTGATCGTGACGAAAAATCCCCCGAGGGCTCCCGCCTTGCCCTCAGGGGACTGCGTTTCTCAGCAATCCTAACCTAATTCCTTCTCGCCCACAGGTCAAACGATCAGGACTGCCGTTGATCTCTTTAAAACGAGCGGAGGGGAAATCGTGGGACTCATCTCGACTTTGCTGAAGCTTTACTGGTATGTGATTCTGGCGAGAGTCCTGATGTCCTGGTTTTCTCCAGATCCCTCCCATCCAGTTGTCCGTGGAATCTACGCGCTAACCGAACCCGTACTCGGGCCCGTGCGTCGCATTCTGCCTCCGATGGGGGGATTCGACCTGTCACCCATCGTGATCTTTCTGGTGTTGATGTATCTACAACGTCTTTTCTGATTCGAGTGAACCGATGAAACGCAAGATTGCTTGTAATCTGGCGAGCTATGGTCCCCACAGAGAGGGGGCCTTCGAACATCTGGCATCCATCGGGCTGACGAACGTGGAGATTCCCTGTCCGGAACCGGGTGATGTGGAAGAGGTGCGGCAGAAACTGGCCGACCACGGCCTGACCGCGACTTCGATGATCCTTCCTTGTCAGATGGATGCCGATGACGTGGTCCTCCGATTCTCCCACGCGCTCGAGACCGTTTCGGCGATGGAAGTTGGAATTGTCTTCACAAGCGTGAAATCGGGAGAGCTGGACCTGGACTATGTCTACGGGCGGTTGCAGAACATCGGGGATGCGGCCGCGGAGCACGGCGTGATCGTGGTGCTCGAAACGCATCCCGACCTGGTGACGAATTCACAGGTGGCGATCGAGACAATGGCGGGCGTGGCACACCCGAACGTGCGGGTTAATTTCGATACGGCCAACCTCTACTATTACAATGAAGGGATCGATGCGGTCGAAGAGCTGGCGCGCATCGCTCCTTACGTGGGTGCTGTCCACCTGAAGGACACCAACGGTGGATATCGAACCTGGCACTTCCCCGCCCTCGGCCGGGGTGTGGTCGATTTCGGCGCTCTGTTCGAGCTTTTGGACGCCGTGGAATTCAGTGGTCCGATGGCGTTGGAGTTGGAGGGCGTGGAGGGCGAGGCTCTGTCTGAACAGGACGCTCGATCTCGGGTCGAAGAATCGCTCGAGTTTCTGGAGCGCCTGGATGTCGACTGGCGAACGTAGGCGATGATTCTGGCGATCGACATCGGGGGTACACAGTATCGCCTGGCCGCGGTCGACGCCAGGGGGGTGATTAAAAGGCTCGTCCGTGGAAAGACCGATGCCGGTGCTGGCGCTTCGTGGATGATCGAACAGATCGTCGGGAAGGGCAGTCGACTCTGTCGTGAGTGGACCTTCGAGGCCTGCGGAATCGGGTTTGGTGGGCCCGTAGACTTTGACGAACAGCGCGTGATCAGCTCAACCCACGTACTGGGCTGGGACGATTTGCCACTTGGCGAGGTGATCGGAGACGCGTTGGGGATCCCGGCGGTTTTCGACAACGATGCGAACCTGGGGGCGCTTGGAGAGCTCACTTTCGGCGCGGGCAGGGGCTGTCGTCACCTTGTGTACTACACGATCAGTACGGGCATTGGTGGCGGCGTTATTCTCGACGGTGAGATCTACAGGGGGGCGAACGGCCAGGCGGGTGAGTTAGGGCACGTGCCGATCCTGATCGACGGTCCGGTATGCGCGTGCGGCAACAGAGGCTGTCTGGAGGCACTCTGTTCGGGGCCGTCCATCGCCCGCAGGGCAATGGAGGCGCTGCGAAGCGGGGCACGTAGCCCTCGCCTGCGCGAAACCCTCCGCGAGGAGGATGAGGTTTCGGCCAAAGACGTCGCTGAGGCTGCGGAGATGGGGGATTCGCTGGGGCGGGCGTTGATGCGTGAAACCGTGGACTACTTGAGTCTGGGGGTTGCCGCAGCCGTGAATGCGTTCGCACCAGACCGGGTTGTGGTAGGGGGGGGTGTCGCCCGAGCGGGCCGGATCCTTCTGGACCCGCTTCGCACGGCTGTTGCGAGTCGCGTGATGCCCGTGCATCGCGATTTGGTTCATATTTCGCGTGCAACGCGAGGCGACCGATCTGTGCTGCTTGGGGCGAGCGCACTGGCGAGAAGGTCGTTGTAGGGGTAGAAGCGATCTTCGCTGAGTAAGGGGTCGAGGACAAAATGTCCTCGACCCCATTTTTTTGAAAAAAAGTGGGTGTCGGACTAAAGACTCAAGCTCCCCGCCGATAGTTGAGAAGGGGGCCTGTATCCGGCCACCCAACCAGACCAGGAAACGGATTCTTTTATCAATAAAAACAACCAGTTACACCAATTAGAGCCGGGACCCCACGGACCGGGTACGGAGGCGATCGAACGGGTACCTACACGGACGTAACCACCTGAAATACCAGCAGTTTGGGTAAAGACCAATCGTTCTCCTGGCTCCGAACTAGGAAACCTCCATGAACCTACTCAACCGTCAACGTGCTTCGGGCATCCTGTTGGCGCTGTTGCTCGCATTCTGGGCTGGACCCATCCAGGCTCAGACCGTGACCCTGCGTCCGGACGAGATTGTGAACGGCATCGAGTCCCTGTCCGGCGACCAGTTCCACCAGCGTTTCGATATCACGCTGGGAGGAACGGCCGGTCCGGCTACCAGGGCTTTCACAATCACTGTCCCCGGCGAGCTTACCGTCGTCGCCAATTCGGTGACGACCACGACTGCGGCTGTCGCGACCAACTCCTTCTTCGCTGGGTCGCCGACGGCAACCACCCTTGCATTCGGTCTGACTGGCACGGGTGCCAACGCCGTGGTTACGGTGGAGTTCGACCTGACAACGCCCACAAATTGCTGTCGAGGACGATACGCTGCGCGTTCCGATCGTGCCCGATGACGGAAGCGTAGCCGGTCTCAGAATCGACATCGTCAACATTTTTATGTCGTTCGACGAGAATCTGTTCGAAGCCATCGATACGGACGCGAGCACTGCAGGAATCCAACCCTTTACTTTGGGTTCGAATTCGCAGCTGAGCCCATCCCACGTGAACCAGGTCGCCCAGCAGGTGAACGGGGTCTTGAGCTACGAGTTCATCTACACGGACCAGACGACAGGACTGACCTTCTTCGATGGTGTCCAGACGCTCGCATTTGCGAACTTCAAGGCCAGATCGCTGTCGGGCGGGCCGGCGGAGACCACCAACATACAGATCGACAACCAGGACCCGAGACGGACGCGGATGCTCGATCAGACGATAACAGATATCGTGGCGGGCGTGCCGGCACCGATAGAGGTCATCATCATTCCGCGTGGACAGGTCACGGGAACCGTCCCGCTACAGGGTCGGGCGGTATCGGCCGACACGATCGACTTCTTCCTTCGTGAGGTTGGAAGCTTCGACGAGGTCTTCAATCCGTTCTTCCTTCAGAACGACATCGATCCGGATCGTGCGGGGGTCCAAGTCATCACCACGGGGGTCGATGGGCAGTTCGTACTGAACAGCGTGCCCGCCGGACGTTTCATTCTGGTGGCCAAGATGGACAGGCACCTGGCCGGTCACGACACGCTGGACGTCAATACCTGCTTCAGTCTGACAGGTGTGTAGCTGGTGATTGACGGTGACCACGTGGATCGAGGATTCCTGCTCGCTGGGGATGTGTCCGGATTCAACGACAGCACGGGAGCCAGCCTGCCAAACAACGTCATCAATGGGGCCGACCTGAACGCGATCGACCAGGCGCTGTTCGAGCAGGTCGGTGACAGTCTCTACTCCGCGATTGTCGACGTGAACCGTGATGGTGTGATCAATGCGACGGATCGGGACTTCGCTGCGGCCAACGTGACGAATAACACCGGTGTCTCTGGCATCAAGCCTGTCTTCCCGACGTTCAAGCGCTCATTGCTCGGCGAGCCCGATCCCTTGGTGCTAATGAAGGCTCCCGGAGGAGCGGTTCAGGTAGGCGACGTGGTCGATGTGACGATCGAGGCCGAAGGGTTCGTTCTGATGCATACGTATCAGTTGCGTCTGATCTTCGATCCCACCGCCTTCGCGGTCGTCGATGTGACCTCACGGGGCGATGTGTTCTCGAACTACAACGCTGATATGGCTGGGAGGCTGATGGATGGTGACTTTGGCCTAGTGAATTCGATCCTGGGTCCGGGCTCTCTGGCCACGATTCGTCTACGAGCTCTCAAGAACGTGGGAGAGACTGAACTCTCTCTGATTGATGTTCTGATGATCGACTCGGAACACGAGGTTCCGGGCGAATGTCCCTGCGTGTAGATCACGAGGACGAAGACCGGATGACGTTGCAAGCCACGCTCGAGGGAGTTCGGGATCTACGGGGTTGGGGCTTTACGCTGACCTTCGATGCGGATCAGTTCGAATTCCTGGGCGCTCGGGTGCCGAGTGAGAACCTCTTCGAAAAGAGAGGCGGTCACGCGCCGCTCTTCCTAGTGCACGACGAAGCTCCGGGTCGTGTCGTTCTGAGCAGCGCGATTACCTCCGGTGCTGCGCCGGTCGGGGATGGTCCGATTGCCGAGATGGTGTTCCGTCCTAAAGCGTCAACTGCGAACGCCATTTTTGGGCTCGACGACGGGATGGTTTTCGATTCGTACTCGTCGCCCACGCGGGTTCTGGCCGCTGCGCATCGGGTTTACGCGGGAGGTCCAAGCCATTCGTGGATGCCGATGCCCCTGCGGGGCTTCCTCAGGTCCTTGATGTCTTTCTGAAGCAGAACGAGTGTCTGTCCTCGGGGGGGAGGGAACGAGTCGCCCCCGGCGCCGATCACGGCGCCGGGGGCGGTTTCTTTTTTGGCGGGAGTGTTGCCGGCCTACGCGAACTCGTTCGCGGCTGTCAGGATTGCGTTGTCCGCGGATACCGGGCAGGGCCGGCTTTCCGCGGTCTGTTTCGTCGCGAACTGGGGATTCGAGAGGGCATTGAAGCAGATAATGAAGCTGCGTCGCGGGTGATCCGATAGGTTGGCTTCGGACGTGTGCAACAGATTGCAGTGAAAAAAGAGGACGTCCCCCGGATCCATTTCACACGGAACCCGCTCGAACAGAGGAACGACCTGATCGACCCGAGAAGCCTCGGTGCCGGTCTGATCTCCAACGCGGCCGTGGTCGAGACGACCGAGATGATGGGAGCCGGCGAGCACCTGGAGACAACCGTTGGCCTCCGTCGCGGGATCGAGCACGACGAACGCGCTGATCATTCGAGGGAAGGCGAATCCCTGGTTATACCAATAGCCGTAGTCCTGGTGCCATTCCCACGCACCTCCCTCGTGGGCATCCTTGAAGATGACCTTGCCGTGAAAGAAGGCTGCTTCTTCACCCAGCAGGATCCGAATGTTGTTCACGATCCTCGGAGAGGTCGAGGCGGCCGTCCACACGTCGTTGCCCAGATCGTGCCAGATCGCGAGACGCGTCGGGCGTCCCTCCCCATCCTGCCGGCTTCTGGTGGTGTCTGCCACCCTTGAGCCCGACTCTGCGGCTTCGATCATCGCAGAAATTTCGTCCTCTGCGAACACCTGATGGAGAATGACGTAGCCGCGTTCGTTGTAATGGGCCACGGCCGACGGGTCGAGGTGGGTGGGGGGCATACTATCCGATCGCTCGATCGTTCAGCACGGTCTGGTTTTCGTAGATCGAGCCCCCTCGCAGCGCGGCCGGCAAGGGCATTCGCACCGGGACGTTGGTCACACGAGGGGTATTGGTCTCCTCGCCTCTGACGATCGTTTTGTTGAAGGTGTCCCAGTCTTTGAAAAGGCCCAGTGGCCAGGCGTCGATGGCGCAGTATTGAAAAAGCAGCAGCCTTCGGGGGTCCTGGGACCGGTTCGGCGTCGATCCGTGAACGGTCCGGACGTGGTGAAGGGAGATGCCTCCCGCCTTGAGTTCGACGGCCACCGCACCCTTGTCATCGAAAGTAGAGTCGGTAACGGCTCCGCAAAAGTGACCGTTCAGGTGATGGTCGTAGATGGGCCCTTTGTGTGACCCGGGAAGCACCAGCAAGGCGCCATTCTCGACGGTCATATCGTCGATGCAAACGCCTACAGCGAGCAGATCGTCGTTGGTGTGCGGGTAGAAGGCCCAGTCCTGGTGCCACTCTACGGGGCTGCCGAACTCAGGCAGCTTCATATTGAGCTTGTTTCCGTTACATCTGAGACCGTAACCGATTAGCTGGGAAACGATCGTCAGGATGTTCGGGTGATCGAGCACCTTGCGATACCGTTCATCGTGGACCATCGGGCTCTTGATTCTGCGCAGTCTGGGTTCCTCGGGAGTATGACCCGGTTCGAGATCGAACACGCTGGAGTGATCGGTGACCTCCCTGGACTTTTCGACGAATTCATCGGTCACCTGGCGAAGTTCGGAGACTTCGGATTCCGACAGGACGTTCTCGACACCGAGGTATCCATTCTCGTGGTAAAAGTCGATCTTCTGCTGTGTGAGCATCTGGCTGACCTCCGTTGTTGTGGACGCCTAAATATAACAAGAGAGGAGGCCGGGCGGATGAAAAGGATGCACGACCGGTGGAACCAGTCGGTGATCGGGGCTTTCAATCTACGCTCGTCAGAGGATTTCCTACTCTCGATCACCAAGTGTGGCTTGAGAAGGTACTTAGGGAAGCCAAAAGGATGAGGCTGCGAGGTTTATTATGGGCCTTGCTGGGGATCATTGTGAGCGCGTCATCGACAGCCGCGAAATCCCACTATTTTCCCCCCAGACAGGGTCTTTCGACTACGTATGGGGGCTCGCCGATGGAGATCGCCAGAACGGTCGAGGTGCAGCCTCGCTCGGGTTCCTACATCTGGAACGGGCCTCTTGGGACGCGTGACGTCCGGATCGATGAGGCAGGACGGCTGTTAGAAGTGACCGAAGATGGCGAACGACTCCTCATCGATTTCGAGGCGACCGAAGGGTCCATCTGGACGGTCGAAGGGGTAGACGACGATCTGGTGACCGGATCGTCGTTCGAGGTTGCGGACAGGTCTGCAGCGGTCGGCGTATCAATAGGTCGATTCAGGGATGTGCTCCATCTGGTCGTTAGACCTCGTGATGGATTGGCAGATGCTGGCCTGATGGATCGTTGGTTTGCTCCGGACGTGGGGCTGGTCAAGTGGGTCGAGCTTACGATCGCCGGTCCGCAGACCTACGAACTGACCAGGCTGGTCTACAACGATGGGACTCTCGCGAACCACAATACAGTTTCCCATTCCCTTTTCGACGTGACGGTCTCCACAGCTTACTGCAGAGGGAGGTCAGGGGGCGTGCCCAGTCGTGCTACTACTCCCTCCGGATCACCCAGGTGGACGGGGAAATTGCCTGGACAAGCCCGATCTGGTTCATTCTGGCCTGATTCAGATTGGGCCACTTTTAAGTCGGATGGCAGAAACTGGAGATTTCGATGCCTTTTCAGGCTGTTGACACACGGTCGGACGTGAGTTAATTTTTCGTCGGACAGTAAGAAAGGCGCGTCTTTGCGTCGGAATGAATGGGTCACTCCGACATTACCTTGAAGACGGGTTTGCAATGCCGATTTTTGTATCCCGATTCGACAACGACCGCGGTGCGGGTTTTCTGCACGCTATTCGGGGAAACCGCGCGAACCGGCTCGAGGACCGATCTGAGAACGATCGCCCACGAGGTGTCACCCGAGGTCGTGAGGCTGAGGCCACCCGACGTGGTGAGAACGGGCGGCGGCCGCAGAACGTGCGCGAGCAGCTTCCGCCGCAGACCCAGGCCGCACGACAGCTCAGAGATCGCCTCACCTCCGAGAACAACGGACGAGCGGATCGTGCAGATCGGGAAGAGTCAACGCAGCGGGTTCCAGTTCGGGAGCAAGTGCGTCCGACCCGTAGGCCGACTCAGAGACCCGCGGTCAGGGCGACGGACACCCCCTCGGAGAGACGCGCAGAAGGCGCGGACGAAAGACCAGGGTGGCTTCGAAGGCAACCGACGAACGTAGCCGTACAAAATGCGCTCGATCGCTTCGCATCGCTTCGAAACGTCAGACGTGCGGAGGCGGGGGGGAGAACCGAAGGATCCGCTACAATCCGTGAAATCGCGGACGACGGGCCCTTGCCGGTAGCTGGTCGGGAACGGGTCGAGCAGAACGCACCACGTCCCGCGACAGAGGCGCTTCGGGATCTGGCCCGCGAAACTCCGAATGTCGAGACCCTGCAGGCTCGTGGTCTGAACCGGAACGCAGATGCCACAATTCGGCTCGCGGCGGTACAGAACCAGGCGACGACCCAGGTGGCCTCGCCTCAGACCGAGGAACCAACGGCCGAACAGATCAGTCAGGCCAACACGACCGAAGAGATCAGGGAGAATCTCCAGGCGGATTCGAGCGACATCCAACGTGGCTTGACCGCTGATGCTGACGCACAGCAGCGGCAGAATCTTCGCCAGACGGCCCGGGCGGCGACCCAGGGCGCGGAAGCCAGGCGAGAGAGCCGGATTGATTCGAACGATCGGCAGGCCCAGGCACTTCGCTCGGAGACGCGGGAACTGGCGCAGGATCTGAGAGCCACCCAGCGGGACCTGCGCAACGTAGAGAACGAGAACCGACGACTTCAGACGACACCGGACAACACGGCATCAACCGCAGCGAATCTGGCGAATCGGGTGAACATCCTGGCCGCCTGAAAAAGAAATCGGAACGGCAGAAATAAAAGTTTGACTTCGGAGTTCGATAAGTTATTTTAACGCCGCGGTCATTAAATCTGTCTCTCTGCACGAGACCCGGGTGGTTGATGTGGCAAGGGATGAGGTCTGACCCCTTGCCGTTTTTTTGTTTTACGTAGGGCAGTAAGGATACCGAAAAGCTGCGGCTGATCGATCCGGATGCCGGCGTTTTTTGATGGCAGAAAGGTGGTGAATTCTTTGCCAGAAGGCCGAGTTAAGTGGTTCAACGACGCCAAGGGCTTCGGCTTCATCGAACAAGATGGCGGCGACGACGTGTTCGTCCATTTTAGCGCCATCGAGGGTGATGGTTTCAAGACGTTGTCCGAGGGCGAGGAGGTCGAGTTCGAGGTCACGGAAGGTCCGAAAGGGTTGCAGGCGGCAAATGTCACCAAGAAAGGCTGATCCGGATCAGCCGAACAGAAATGGAAAAAGGCGCCGACCGTAAGGTCGGCGCCTTTTTGTTTGCGGGTAGAGGGCGAGGTGCTACTTCACGAGAGTCATTTTTCGAGTTGCCTTCGTACCGGCCGTTAACATCCGGACGAAATACAGACCGCTCGAAGCGGGGCGTCCGACCGCATCCCTGCCGTTCCAGACCAGGGTGTGGCGACAGACCGTGCGATCACCGTTACGAAGGTGCCCTCGCCGTGCCGGTCTGAGCCATAATCTGTCAGCTGTAGTCGCCCCGGTGTGGATTCGCTGACGATGACGGGCTCGTCCCCGGTCGTCAAGAGTGGATCGAGGCCGGAGGTGACGCTCACGATCTTGACCCGGGTCGGGTCGAAGTCCCGAATTCTCGTTGTAAGTGAGAAGGGTGTGGCAACGCCCTCGATGGTCATCGATTCGATGAAGAGTTGCCCAGACACGATGGCCCCGGTCCCCGAACCTCCGACACCGTTGTCAAGGAGGCCCATTGGGACGATCTGGCCTTCGCTATCGAGAAGGGGGGCTCCCGGGAGGAACAGACCATCGATGCTGTGTGTACCCAGCTCGCCCTCGCCAGCATTAGCCCAGAAGCCACGGTAGATTCCCAGGACCTCACCGATGACAACCTGGTTGTCGTGGACGGGTCCGAGCTCGTCGAACGGGATGAGTTGTGCTTCGACCCCCATCCCACTCTCATTCAGGGTGATGAGGGCGACCGCACTTCGCTCATACTGGATATTCGTGAACTGTTGGAGACCCGCGAGGGATTCCCGAATGTGTCTATAATCCTGGCGTTGGGGAGCAAGCGGATCGGAGGGCCGGTGTCGAAACCTATGCGATCGTTCGCCGTGTTCAACCATCCTACGCGAAGGTCGAGGGTGACGAACGAGGGTCGATGGTTGATGTTGACGTCGGCACGTGTGATCGTGTCGCCTGCGACCTAGAGGTTCACCCATACGTCAACGAAAGGTTCGATGGCTGACGGACTCAGAGGTTCTGAGGCGGGAAAGCCGGGGTCGCTGTGATCCCAGACTTCGGTGTTTTCCGGCAAGGAGAAAACGACCTGAACAGGTTTGAGGAGAAACCCATCCTCGTGACGTTCCGGGATGGCGTCGGCGGACGGAATCATCTGAATGGTGACCGTATCGTGTTCCCACTGCTTTCCGAAAGTCGATCTCTGGAAGAAATGCGCCTGACGGAACTTGCCGTGGCGAGGACTGTTGTCCCAGAGGGTGACGGAGATCGGGCCGTTTGTCGTCTCCAGCAGCTGTAGGACGGCTTCGAGTTCTGACCCGAAAGGTTCCTCGTTGAAGGTGACTTCCACATTGCGATCCACCCACTCCCCGTGATCCGGAGCGAATACGAGTTCGCCCCCCCGGATCTCCGTAATGATTCCACCGAAGCCGGTATGTTCTACCTGAGCCGTGATTCGGATTTCCGATGCGACGAACACCGATTCCACCATTTATCCTGTAACGGTGACGAGTGCGCCGATCTGCAACTCGTTGAGCGCGATGCGGCGCTCGTCGCTATCCAGAATGGTTGTGCCGGGTGCGTCGAGTGTGAGGGGTGAGATTTCAACGAAAAGCTGCGCTGGATCGGACAGGTGAATGCCCTGCGGCTGGTCGAATCGGACCTCAGCGATCTGTCCTTCGATCACCGTTTGAGCGGCCAGAGGCACGGAGAGCGCGAGCAACATAATGCCTGCGATCCAACTCATCGTGCGATGTGACATAGCAACCTCCCGAAGGTGTTTGGCAAGCCGATATTTTTTCTTGTCGGTGTGGCGATTTTCCAGTCGAGTCGGCTAAAGGAAGACGTTCGGGACGTTTCGTGTGATGCCTGTCACCAAAGTCGGGTGCATCCCGGCCCGGACGTCTTCTGCCCAGATAAAGCCCAAAGTGTATGCCATTTGGAACGAAGCGCTGAGAGGCCGATTTGGTGACCGGGGTCAACTCGATTTGGTGTGCAGAATCACGTTGGCGGGAAAGAGCTGGTGCGTTCCGGTGAGGGTCGAACTGTGACAGTCGGAAAATCATCCAGAGATTTGCTCACATTCCCACAAAAGACTACCTTCTGGTTTCCTCAAGGGTTTCTGAACTATGCCAAACATTCTCAAACGGTTTCACGCCTGGTGGATGCCCGTCGCCGAGGTTGTCAGCGCCTTCATCGGGCGCATCGTCCTGACGGTATTCTACGTGGTCGTGGCCCTGCCGTTCGGGTTGGTGGCGCGGTGGATCGTAAACCCTTTAGGGTTAGGACGACGCACGGGCTCCGTCTGGACGCCGATGCGCGATGGTCCACGATCCATCGAAGAGGGACGACGTCAGTTTTAGCGGTACAGGCGTAAAATCCTATGAACATTCTCGGTATCTCCTGTCACTATCACGATGCTGCCGCCGCGCTTCTTGTCGACGGACAACTGATTGCGGCTTCCGAAGAGGAACGGTTCAGCCGCATCAAGCACGACTTCGGATTTCCGAAACATTCCATCGCGTTTTGTCTTCGTGAAGCCGGAATCGCTGCTCAGGATCTCGACTACGTCGTGTTCTACGAAAGGCCGTTCGAGAAGTTCGAACGGATTCTCTCGTCCTGCCTCCAGACGTACCCGCGTTCGTGGAAAGTCTTCCGGGAGGCAATGTTGACGTGGATGGGAGACAAACTGTGGGTGCGCCATCTGATTCAGCAGGAGACAGGAGTTTCACGCGACCGGGTTCTATTCGTACCGCACCACACCTCCCACGCTGCAAGCGCCTTTCTTGCATCGCCCTACGAGGAGGCTGCCCTGTTGACCGTTGATGGCGTCGGGGAATGGGCGACCGCGACAACGGGAGTGGGGAAAGGGACGGACGTAAACCTGGAGCAGGAAATTCGTTTCCCGCATTCCCTTGGGCTGCTCTACAGTGCGTTCACAGCCTTCCTGGGGTTCCAGGTCAACGAGGGTGAGTACAAGGTGATGGGGATGGCGCCATACGGGGTGCCACGATACGTCGATAAGGTGTGGAAGGTCGTTGAGATGTTCGAGGACGGATCCTTCTGTCTCGATATGGATTACTTCACCTTCCACCACTCGACGCACCGAACCTTCGGACGCAAGTTCACCAGATTGTTCGGCGAGCCCCGTATGCCGGAAACCCTGTTCTTCACGGATGCGACAGGCTTTCCAAGCTACTTGGGGGAGCGCCCTGAGACCTACGACGCGTTGTCCAAGGAGAACCAGCACTACGCGGATATCGCTGCGTCAATCCAGCAGGTGACCGAAGAGATCCTGTTGAATGCTGCGCAGGCGCTCAGACGGAGGACCGGCCTCTCAGACCTCTGTATCGCAGGTGGCGTAGGGTTGAACAGCGTGGCCAACGGGCGGATCCTGCGTGAAGCCGGATTCGATCGCGTCTACATTCAGCCGGCGGCCGGCGATTCCGGTGGGGCCCTCGGCGCCGCGCTCTATGCCTATCACTCGATGCTCGGCCAGCCCAGATCTTTCGTGATGGATCACGCCTATTGGGGAGAGTCGTACGCGGGTCAGGGAGCGAAATTCTTGCAGGACGAAGACATCAGCTACAACGAGGTCGACGACACGGCCGTCATCGACCGGACGGTGGACGCACTCGCGTCAGGTAAGGTGATCGGCTGGTATCAGGGCCGGTTCGAGTGGGGTCCCCGGGCTCTTGGGAATCGAAGTATACTGGCGGATCCCAGACGTGAGGAGATGAAGGACGTCGTCAATACGAAGATCAAGTTCAGGGAGCCCTATCGGCCGTTTGCTCCATCCACGCCTGCTGCCAGAGCTGAAGATTACTTCGACCTCCCTGACGCTACGAACCAGGATCCAGCACGGTTTATGCTCCTGGTTTCGGATGTCAAGGAAGACAAACGGACGGATGTCCCTGCCGTCACGCACGTGGACGGGACGGCCAGAGTGCAGACGGTCTTTGAGGAAACGAATCCTCGATATTACGAATTGATAAGCAGATTCGGTGAAGCGACCGGTGTTCCCGTGCTTCTGAACACCTCTTTTAACCTGCGCGGAGAACCGATCGTGACGACTCCACAGAACGCGTATAGCACGTTTGTGCGCAGCGAGATGGATGTATTGGTTATGGGAAACTGTATCGTGGAGAAAGCAGGAGGATAGGATGGAAGGGGATCGCTCTGTTCCCATTCCGGTTGCATATAGAAAGTCCTACAAGGCAGGCCGACTTTTCGGGGTAATACTGTGAGTTACATACAGCGTGTTGTCGCCCGACTCGGCATAATTGGTGAGTTATTGATATTCTTCTGGGAGCGAAAGCTCTGGTGGATGATTCCGATGGTGCTTGTTCTGATGATGTTCGGGGTTCTTATCGTGTTTACGCAGGGAACGGCGTTGGCGCCGTTCGTGTATACGTTGTTCTAATCCGTTAGTGTACTCCGGAGCGGACATAAGAAAGCCGGCTTGTCGTTACGACAGGCCGGCTTTTTGTCTTACGATGAGATCGATCTCAGTCGGGTTCGACTTCCTCGAACAGATCGACGATCGCGTTCTTGACTTCGGTTGCGTTCTTGGATTCGATGATGGCCACGTTGTTCTTTTCGCACAACGACCGGAGCTGGTCCGGTGCTTCCTTCAGGAAGAGGAGAGCAAGCTCCGGGCGATCGGGGTTCTTGATGAGCCTCTGGAGAAAAGCCAGACGCTCTTTTGCGTCTTCCTCGGAGCCCAGATGGATCAGCACGAGTTCGTGCTTCTGAGCCTGGGCCATTCCGCCTGCCGTGGACGCCATTGTCGACAGGTTAACGTCATCGCCCATACCGGACTTGAGGTTATTGCCGACGTTTCGATCTCCGACGAACAGCACATCGATCACGTCGCTACCTGCGTCGCTCGCCGCCCGCTGTGCATCGCGATCCCTCAAGCGACCCAGCATTTGAAGGAACTTCGCGTGGCGAGGAACGACTTCATCCGCAGCGATCTTCGGGGTGACGTAGGAGAAGTCACCCACACCGAGGGCTTCTTCACGAAGCTCGGGTGTCAGCGTCATCTGTATGTGCAGGTAACCGGGAAAATCGCCCTGCAGGAGACGTGAATAGGACGCTCTGCGGTAGTGGGTGTAGATGAGGCCCGTCCCTTCCATATCGTTTTCGTCTTCGAGCGCCTCCCACTCGATTTCATTCTCTGTCAACAATTCGGCAAGGCTCCTGAGAGGGCCCTCCTCGTCCGTACCCCCATCCAGAAGGACCCGGGGTCCGCCCGCATCAGGGACCTCTTCGACCATCCGGATGGCTGCGCTGGTCAAGCACTCCACTCGGCGGATAATTTCGGCATCGGGCATATCGGGGGAGACGAAATCATCGGCCAGGTCGAGCTGTCGGAAGCCGAGTGTCTGCGTGCTGGCGACCAGAACCTGGGGCAACTGCGGGACCTTTTCCCGGGTCTGATGAACCAGCTCTTCTCCAGAAGTAAAATCGATCAAGACACAGCCGTTCTCAGGTTGGGAATCCCCGAGATCGTCGCAGTCGATCCCTTCACCCGTAAGCAGTCGAGAGATCTTGCCCAGTGGAGCTTCCCCCTGGGAATTGCCAACGCGATATGCCTGCATATAGCCCATTTAGTCACCTCAGAAGGTAGAGCATACGTCGACCCGATCGATCGACGCAGTTAAGGGGTGACAAACCTACAAAAAAGTAGCGTTGAGAGGCTTCTCCGGCAAGTGCTTTGAATCGTTTCGGGCGTCGCGGATTGCTACTTTTCCGATGCTGTGGAGCTTGTTTCCACCGGTTGGCGAGGACGAAGAAGCAGGTCGACGTTTCAGACAGACACGACCACAGCTTGGTAAGTATATTCCCCCGCAAGAGTCAGGAAGGTCTTCAGTTGGGAAAAGATTCTCCTCGATCTTTGTTATATTCTGGGCTTGAGCAACGCAGGCGGATCAACGAACGGTTATCCATAGACCAAAGGGGTTGTTGATGCAGGCGACATCAGGGAAATACTACCGCAATGTTGAAAAATGCAGGGTCTGTGGGACCGAACCCTTGAAGGAAGTGCTACGAATCGAAGATCAGTTTATCGCGAGCACGTTCGTGGAATCGAACGATGACAATATGCTGTCCTCAATCAAGATTCCTCTGACGCTCGTCATCTGTGAATCCTGTAAGCTGGTCCAACTCCGTGAGACAGTTGAACCGGATCTCCTGTATCGGAGCTATTTCTATAGAACCGGGGTCAACGAAACAATGGCTCGGGATCTTCGAGGGCTTGTACAGGCGACGTTCGAGCGAGTCGAAACTCAACCCGGTGACCTCGCGGTGGATATCGGGGCGAACGACTGTACGATGATTTCGATGTTTCCTGACAATCTGAAACGGATCGCAGTAGAACCTGCAAAGAACATCTCGTGGGAAGGGGTCGACCCGTCGATCGAGATCGTAAACGACTACTTCTCGAAGGACGCGGTTAACGGCGTCGCAGGTGGTCGGAAGATCAAGGCCATCACCTCGACAGCGATGTTCTACGACCTCGACAATCCGAACGGAGCCACTTCGGATATCAAGGATCTCCTGGCAGAAGATGGAATCTGTACGATTCAGGTGAGCCACCTGGCCGCGACGATCGCGGATATGAACTTCTATGATATCGTTCACGAGCATCTGGAGTATTACACGCTCCACACACTATCCAATCTGATGGAAAGGCACGATCTGCGTGTCGTTGACGCGGAAACCAATGCGGTGAATGGAGGGAGTATTCGTGTCTACGTCACGCACGCCGATCGTGGACTTCCGGTGTCTGATCGCTACAGAGGGATTCTCCAGTGGGAGCTCGACCTGAAACTCGATGATCCACAGACCTACGTCGAGTATGGACGCCAGATCGAAAACTCGGTCCAGCTGGCCAGAGGGTTTATCGAACGAGAAATCGATGAAGGCCAGCTTGTCATCGGTTTGGGGGCATCAACCAAGGGCAACGTTCTTCTGCAGATTTGCGGCATCGGTAAAGATATGCTCCCCTACATCAGCGAGCGAAACCCTGAGAAGGTGGGTCTCCGAACGCTGGGAACGGACATCGAACTTATCTCCGAAGAACGTGCCCGAGACATGAACCCCAGTGCAATGCTGGTGATTCCCTGGAACTTCAAGACCGAGATCCTGGAACGGGAGAAGGACTACATCCATCAAGGCGGCAAAATGCTATTCATCATGCCCTACCCCCACTACGTTGACGAGAGCGGTGAACACAGACTCAGTTGACAGGACTGGACCGCGTGATGGTGCGCCTCCTCTGAACATCGCTCTCTGCATACTCGCCAAGAACGAAGAGGCTTGCCTGCGGGAGATCCTGCCCCGGCTTCCATCTCCCGGACCCGCGGCGGGATACGATTCGATCTGGGGCCTGGACGGACATTCCACGGATGCAACGGCGTCTCTGTTCGAGGAGAGGGGGATCGAGGTCATCCAGCAGACGGAGCCATATAGGACGGGCGCGATGCGCGATGCGATCGATCACATTGATTGCGATGCCTTTATCTTCTTTTCGCCCGATGGAAATGAAGAAGCTGCTGACATTCCCAAGTTCAGGCGTCTGTTGGAAGACGGGGTGGACCTGGCCATCGCCTCGAGGTTTCTGCCTGGAGGGGTCAATGAGGAGGACGTGAATGTCCTTCGGTGGAGAAAGTGGGCAAGCTCCGGTTTCACCCTCGCTGCGAACGCCCTCTTCAAGCAAACGGGCCCTTACGTGACCGACACAAGCAACGGACTCAGGGCGATTACGAAGGACGCTGCGAAAAAACTCGAACTGGAAGTCGAAAACTTCACGGCAGAGTTCCAGATGACGATCCAGGCACTCAAGATGGGGTTGCGGATCGAAGAGTTTCCGACCGCGGAGGGGCATCGAATTGCAGGTGACACGACGGCGCCATCGATCGCGACAGGACTCTCGTTCGTCAGGTGCCTGCTGAGAGAATTTACCCGTCCTCGCGTGAAGGTAGCCCTGGTGGGCAACGACGAAAACTGAGGGAAATCCCGTAGATTCTGCACCCTTCCGAGCGGAAACCCTTGCCTTTATTGACTTTCGGGCCGCACGAAAGCATCTTGCGTCCCAACCTTTTTTCGAATCACTTTCTGTGAAGCCACTTTATCTCCTCTTCTCCCTGTCCCTTCTGGCCTGCTCTGCCCCGCACGATCAAGAGGCAAGTGCGGGGCGATTTAGTGTCATCATGGTTCTGGATATGGCTGGCCTGGGCGACAAGGGTTTCAACGACGCCGGATGGGCGGGCGTCCAGAAAGCTGTGAGTGAACTGGATATTGAGGCCACCTACCTACAGTCGAGCGAACAGGCGGACTACGTCGGGAATCTGACGCTGGCCGCCCAACGGGGAGATGTCGTTGTCGCGATGGGCTTCTTGATGATCGACGCCGTCGCCAGAGTTGCGCCCAATCACCCTGAAACGAAGTTCATTTTCGTGGATGGGGAGGTGAAAGGCGGCAACGTTGCGAGTTTTGACTTCAAGGCTCAGGAAGGTGCGTTCCTGGCCGGTATCATCGCAGCGATGACAACCCGGACGGGAAAGGTCGGATGTGTGCTGGGTATGGACATTCCGCCAGTCAGGGCTTATGAAGTGGGATACAGGGCGGGAATCAAGGCGGTGAACGCGTGGGAGAACAAGCGCGTCGAGTACCTCTCCGCGACGATCGGAGATTTCAACAATCCCTCACGAGGTAAGGCTCTGGCCCAGGGGTTGATCGGACAGGGGGCGGACATCGTGATGCAGCTTGCGGGCAACTCGGGCCTTGGCGTCATCGAGGCTGTGAAGGAAGCCGAGGGGCGCGTGTTTGCGATCGGCGCCGATCTGGATCAAGATGGCCTGGCGCCGGGGAAGATTCTGGTCAGCGTGCTCAAGCGGATCGATGTGGCCGTGTTCGAAGCAATCAGGGATGCGGTGGACGGTCGGTTCGAACCCGGACATCACTACGTGGGGATTGCAGAAGGTGCCACGGGTCTGACGGAAATGAGATACACGAGGGATGTCGTGCCGACTCGCTCCGACTCGATGATTTCAGATATTGTGGCTCGGATACAGAGCGGTTACCAGGTTCCCGCCAGTCTTCAAGATCTTTCGACGTTCGAATCGCCTGGATTGAACTGATGGCCGCCCCCTACCGTGCGGGTGTCGTGGGCCTGGGCGTGATGGGAAGCATCGCTGACGGACTTGGCGGTCGTCATCCCACCTGGTTTCCGCCCTGCTCGCACGCAGATGCTTATCGAATGTATCCGCGAACGGAGCTCGTAGCCGGCGCGACACGCAGTTCGGAAAAGGCCGAGGGATTTAGAGAAAAGTTTGACCTGCCGGTCTACCGTGACTACACCGAAATGTTGGACGCGGAGAAACTTGATGTCGTCAGTGTTGCGACACCGGCAACAAGCCACGCAGAGATCACAATCGCTGCTTCAGAGTCCGGCGCAAAGGCGGTGCTCTGTGAGAAGGTGATGGCGACAAGCCTCGCCGAGTGCGAGAGAATGATCTCCGTGTGCGAGCGTCACGGGACGGTTCTGGGGATCAACCACACGCGGAGATGGAACGATCGGTTCAGGTCCGTGGTGCAGTTCGTTGAAGAGGGACGGATTGGTAGGGTCGAAGCCTTACACGTTCACTTCGGTGGGGGTCGTCTTTGTCGAAGCGGCTCGCATCACTTCGATTTCGCTCGGATGGTGATCGGTGATGATCCGGTTGTTCGTGGGATGGGATGTCTGTCCGATCCCGATGAGTTCGATCCGGGCGGATGGGGCCTGTTCGAGACGGAGGACGGGTGTCGGATTCATATCGACGGCTCCGGTGGGATGTCCCACAGTGCGATGACGGATATCGTGGGGACAGACGGGGTTGTCAGGGTGCTCGATGGAGATCTACGCTTCGAATGGTGGCACAAGAGTAGCGATGCGGTCGCCGGGATGGCGCTTGGCGCGTTGCCGGAGAATTTCCCTGTTCAGAGTCCGATGTACAACGTTGTAGAGGATCTCGTGGCCTGTATCGAAGAATCGGGCCGGAATCCCCGCTGTACCGGAAACGATGGGTACACCGCATTCGCAATGGTTGCTGCGATTCACGCGTCACATCATAACGATCGAGATGTTGTTGCTCTGCCGCATCTGGATCCTGCCCACATCATTCCTTCTAATTAATCTGGATAGACAATGACACGGGAAGATTCAAATCAGCCCATTTACGAGTTTGCGGCCTACGACTATCTGGAGATCCTTGTCCGCCGAAGAAGACTGTTGATCCTCGCGATTGTGGTGTTCACAGCGATCGGGGTGTTCGTATCCCACGAGCCCACTGCTTCGGTTTACCGATGCGCGGTCAATCTGGTAGTAGATGATGTGCGCGAGTTTGATGCGAAGTCACGCCGGATTAAAAAGAAAGAGTTCAACCTGGAAGAGTTCGCTGAGAATGCTGAGATCGCTGTTCGGATCGTTGGGACCAACCTGTCTACGTCAGATGACGATTCAGTTAAGCTGTGGGATGTCATTGCACCGGGTGGTTCCCTGGATGACGCAGTGGCCTACCTGCGTAGAGCCACTCAGGTGAGAGGGGATGGCACCGGTGTCGTAGTCATATCCGTTAGCCTGGCGGATTCACTTGTCGCGGAGGCCGCGGCTCGGGCCTACGCTGCCGAGTTCAAAACCTACGTTTGGGAAAGGACGGAGCTGGAGCGGGACGGTTATTTCTTGGACAAGCGCATCGAAACCATCAAGCGCGAATTGGTCGTTCTCAGCGACTCGTTGACAGCCTATCGGTCAGCGTATGCCGGCACCTCCCGGGGCCCAGCTCCAAATGATCTGAGGTTGTGGATTGAGTGGACAAGCCGAGAGATGGACGTCCGCCTGGCTCTCTATTCGTCGCTGCTCCAAGACCGGGAACGACTTAGACTTGAAGCCTACTCGTTGCATGCTACCAACTACGAGATCGCAGGGTACTCGCGCAGCCGGACAACCACGGTCGTCAGGTTCACAGTCTGGCAGCGTGTCTGGGGATCAGCCGCCATAGCTCTGTTCTTCTCCGTCGTGCTCTGCGCGGTTGCCGAATGGTTCTCCACGAGTCGCGCCGAGGGACGGTGGGATGGTGTGGGTCGGGCGTGGCGAAACGAACCGCGAGGATCTTGATGCCTCTGGCCCCTGGATCGACGAACAGAGCAGGTGTTTTAGCGTGAGTTTTTGGGCGGACAAGTGCGTCCTGGTGACGGGGGGCTCAGGGTTTCTCGGCCGTCACGTGGTGGCAAGGCTGGGGGCATTACCCTGCAGGAAAGTCGTCGTCCCTCGCAGCCGGGATTACAATCTGGTCACGGAGAGTGCTGTGGAGGTGCTCTACGCAGACGTTCACCCGGACATCGTCATTCATCTTGCAGTGTCGGTCGGAGGGATTGCGGCGAATCAGAAACATCCCGGAAAATTTCTCTACGAAAATCTGATGATGGGCACACTCCTGATGGAGTACGGCCGTCGCTACGAGATCGACAAGTTTGTGGGGATCGGGACGGTATGCTCTTACCCGAAACACGCGGCGGTGCCGTTCGTGGAAGATGAGATCTGGTCCGGCTACCCCGAAGAGACGAACGCCTTCTACGGGTTGGCGAAGAAGATGATGATGGTCCAGACACAGGCCTACTACGAAGAGTACGAATTCAACTCAATTCATTTGCTGATGGTAAACCTGTATGGGCCTGGCGACAACATCGATCCGAACTCCTCCAACGTAATCCCTGCGCTGATTCGACGCGTTTTCGAAGCCAAGGCACGTGGAGACGACGAGCTGGTGGTGTGGGGAGACGGGTCTCCAACACGAGAGTTTCTCTACTGCGAAGACGCCGCAGAGGGCATCCTGCTCGCTGCAGAGCATTACGATCGTTCAGAACCCGTCAACCTGGGTTCCGGAATGGAAATCTCGATTCGGGATCTCGCAGAAAAGATCCGCGAGTTGGCCGGTTTTCCCGGTCGGATCGTCTGGGATACGACAAAGCCGAATGGTCAACCCAGACGGTGTCTCGACGTGTCTCGGGCAGAAGCAGGTTTCAATTTTCGTGCGTCGACGTCATTCGAGAAGGGGCTGAGAGAAACCGTCGAGTGGTATCGTTCGGTTGCGTCATCCCCTGACCCTCTTCCAACAGTTTCCCCCACCTGATGTCTGACAGACTCAAATCCGAACAGCCCATCATCGGCGTGGGCACCCTCAATCTGAGTGCGCGTGCCATAGAGCTGGTCAACGACGTCCTGTCACGGAACAGGCTCTCTTATGGACCGATGACGGAGTCCTTCGAGCGCCAGTTCGCCGCGATTCACGGCTGCCGGTTCGCGTCAATGACGAACAGCGGGACCAGCGCTCTCCACGTCGCGCTTGGAGCCCTCAAGGAAATCCACGGCTGGGAGGACGGTGACGAGGTCATCGTTCCCGCAGTCACTTTCGTCGCAACGCCCAACGTTGTACTGCACAACCGAATGACACCGGTTCTGGTGGACGTCGAACGGGAATTCTACGGGATCGATCCCAATCTGATCGAATCGGCGATCACCGAACGGACCCGCGCGATCATTCCCGTGCACGTGTTCGGTCAGGCGTGCGATATGGATCCGGTTCTCGAACTCGCTAAGCGGCACGACCTGAAAGTGATCGAAGACTCGTGTGAGTGTATGTTCGCCCGATACAAGGGTCGGAGCGTTGGAAGCCTGGGTGATATCGGTTGCTTCTCAACTTATGTGGCTCATCTGCTGACGACGGGCGTGGGGGGATTGGCCACGACCAACGTTGCCGAGTATGCGGTCCGCATTCGCTCCCTTATGAATCACGGCCGGGACTCGATTTACACGAGCATCGACGACGACAACGAGAAGTCAGGTGACGAGCTACGAATGATCGTGGAAAGGCGTTTCTCGTTCGCGAGCGTCGGGCACAGCTTCCGCGCGACGGAGATGGAGGCTGCCTTGGGGGTGGCGCAGCTGGAGGATTTCGAGGACATGTTGGTCCGTCGCAGGGCCAATGCCAGCCGGTTGGGACGGGATCTGGCCGAGTTTGACGATCACCTTCAGCTTCCAAAGGCACGCCCGGAATGCGATCACTCCTATATGATGTTCCCCATCGTGTTGAGAGATCGTCCCAAGGCTGAGTTCCTGAACTACCTGGAAGAACACGGTGTGGAAACGCGGGATATGCTTCCTCTCGTGAATCAACCCATCTACACCAGTCTACTCGGAACGAAGCCGGGTCAGTTCCCGGTTGCTGACTGGATCGGTGCTTCGGGATTCTACATCGGCTGCCATCAGGACCTGAAGCAAACAGACCTGGACTACGTCTACGGGTTGTTCCGTGCCTTCTGGCGCCAATACCAACCCAAGTCTGCTGACCGATCCACGCTCGTACTCGCAACCCACAATAGCGAGAAGGCATTGGCCGAGGTGGTTGACCAATTGCCGATCGGGCACTTCGATGGAGTCGTAGCGCTCGATTCAGGATCGACCGACGGCACGGTCGAGATTCTGAAGGGACACTCGATTCCAATCGTCGAAACCGACGACGTCCTTGGGACGGTGACGGAACGGCAGGAACATGAGAATCTGGTGGTCTTCCCCGTGGATGGGAGGAATGACGTTCGCGACATCATCCGCCTCCTGCTTCCCCTGGAGCGAGGCGCGGACATGACAGTGGCCTCCAGGTTTCTTCAGGAGGGGGCTCGACACGACCAGAATCGACGATTCAGGTATCGAAGCACCGGCAATCGAGTGTTCACGCTTGTGGCCAACCTCGCGTTCTTCGGGAACTCCACTGACGCTCTCACGCAGTTTCGGGGCTACAGACGTTCGTTCCTGCGCGAAGTTGCTCCCAGCCAGACCGGGATCGGCGCTGCCTACGAAGTGGCTATCCGCGCGATGCAGGGGAATCGGCGGGTCGAGGAGATTCCGACCGTCGAAAACGTCCCTGCGGAGACACGCGATCGATGGAAAGCACTCTGGAGCGGGATTCCCCTTTCCCGCGTGCTTCTGAGGGAATGGAGACGGAAGGACTGACGCTCGGGGCTCCTTGCCCTCTGGGGATGGGGAGCTGACCGAACAAGGCCTGATCGAGGAGCCCACCTGAAGACGCGGGCTTGCGCCGAATCACTTCAGATTACTTTCGAGTCAGATCCCCTACAAAGCTCAGGTAATCGTTTCCTTAGGAAACTTTCACTTGATTCTGTCCGTGAGTAATGTTACCGTTGGAAACGCGTTTCCTAAAGCAACGAAGATTGTTTATGGCGTATACTACTGAAAAGTATATACTTATATGGAAATTCTGAAGAAACAATCATCGACGAGAGAGAATCTGGGCCTCTTGGCGGTGCTCGAAGCACTTGAAGGCCAGGAACAAACTACCCAACGGGAACTGGCTCAGGCCACGGGGCTTAACCTGAAGAAGGTGAATTACACTCTCCAGAAACTGCTCGAAAAGGGCTACGTCAAGTTTCAGCGAGTTCGGCAGAACCCGGACAAGAGAAACTACCTCTACATCCTGACACCCGCAGGCATCAAGGCGAAATCCCAGCTGACCTATGGGTTCCTGAAGTTCACGCTCGACTTCTACACCCGAATGGAGGACAAGCTTCTGAGCTGTGTGAAGGAGATCGAATCCTCAGGCGTGGATCGAATCGCGCTCTACGGGGCGAGCGACGTAGCCCGGATTCTCCTGGGAATTGTGGCTGATCGAGCTGTGAAGGTCGTAGGGGTAGTTGATCCTGGCTACGCGGGCCGTGAGTATCACGGCTGTCCGATCATTCCAGTCGAGGATCTTTCAACCTGGAGTTGGGACGCAATGCTGATCACCTCCATCGACGATCCGGATGTGGGCGAAGCCTGGCTTCTCGGTGAGGGCGTATCGTCGGACAGGATACGAAAACTCTCATAACGGTCTCTGAAGTGTCCGAATCCACAAAGAGAAAGATCGCTGGTAACATCGAGGCCCTCGCAGGCATGGTTCGCGATCTGCGAACTGAGGGTAAGAGAGTGGTAATGTGTCACGGGGTGTTCGACCTCGTCCACATCGGTCACATTCGTCACTTCGAGGAGGCCCGGAAGCAGGGAAACGCTCTCATCGTCACATTGACACCAGACCGATACGTGAACAAGGGCGTCCATCGCCCCGTCTTCCCTCAGGAACTGAGGGCCGAAGCCGTCGCTGCATTGGATGTAGTTGACTATGTCGGCGTGAACGAGTGGCCCACTGCGGTCGAGACGCTTCGGCAAGTTCGACCGGATGTCTACTGCAAAGGTGGTGAGTACAAAACCGCTCAGGTGGATGCCAAGTCCAATCTGGAACCCGAACTGGTTACGGCGGAAGAGGTTGGGGCCGAGGTGTGTTTTACGGACGACCTGGTATTCAGCTCATCCAGGCTCTTGAATGAGCACTTCACCCAGTTTACCCCGGAAACCGAGGCCTGGCTGGAGGCTTTTCGGGCCGAACACTCTGAGGAAGGGATCCTGGAGTATCTGGAGGTCGCCCGCAGGAAGAAAGTACTCGTGGTAGGCGAAGCCATTGTTGACGAGTACGTCTATTGCTCCGCACTGGGGAAGTCCACCAAAGATCCTGTTCTGGCATTTCAACAACGAGACTCAGAAGCCTTCCCAGGCGGAAGCCTGGCAGTTGCGAACCACATCGCAGGATTCTGCGACGATGTGACGCTGGTAACGACCCTGGGTGACCATGATCGCAAAGAAGAGTTTGTTCGCGACTCCCTTGTTCAGAATGTGGACCCGGTCTTCTTGACCAAGTCGGATTCCCCCACTATCACCAAGACGCGGTTCCTAGACCGGTATACGCAAACCAAGTTGCTCGAAATTTATTCGATGAACGATGCAACATTGGCTGCGCCGAATGACCAAGCACTCCTCGATGCGCTGGGTAAGGTGGACGACTACGACATTGTGATCGTTGCCGACTATGGTCACGGTATGTTGGGGCCTTCTGCGATCGAGAAGATCTGTTCTACGTCGGGATTCCTTGCCGTCAATACGCAGTCCAATGCGGGAAACAGAGGGTTCAACACGATCTCCAGATATAAGCGCGCAGACTATGTGTGTCTGGCCACGCATGAGATCGCTATTGAAACTCGATTAAGAGAGGCTCCGACAGAAGATCTGCTGATCGAAGTTTCGAACCGGATCGATTGCGATCGATTCACAGTCACGCGGGGCCGGGAAGGCAGCTTGCACCACACACGGGGAGAGCAGTTCGTTCGAGTGCCGGCGTTTGCCTCGCAGGTGGTCGATCGAGTTGGGGCGGGCGATGCGTTCCTCGCCGTATCCACGATTCTGTTGGAGCAGTCCGCACCTTGGGAAGTGGTGGGTCTGGTCGGAAACGTGGCTGGTGCTCGGGTGGTCTCCGAGCTTGGAAATCGCCATTCCCTGGATCGTGTTTCCACATCCAAGCACGTCATTTCGCTTCTCAAGTGAGATCCATTGGCCGATAGACAGACCGTTATTGTTACGGGGGGAGCTGGATACGTTGGGGCCGTGCTCGTCCCGAAGCTCCTCGCGTCGGGTCATCGAGTGAAGGTGCTCGATCTGTATTGGTTCGGCGAGGACGTGCTTCCGCCTCACAATAATCTCGAGCAAATCAGAGGGGACGTCAGAGATCGCGATGCATTGAACCGTGCGATGCGCGGCTGCGACGCTGTGATTCACCTCGCGTGTGTTTCCAATGACCCGTCGTTCGATTTGGATCCAGAACTGGGCCGATCGATCAATTTCGACTGCTTTCCCCAGCTGATAAGCCTGGCCAAGGAGCACAATGTCGGTCGGTTCATCTACGCTTCGTCGTCCAGCGTTTACGGAGTCAAGGATGAGGATCGGGTGACCGAAGATCTTACGCTGGAACCCCTGACCGACTACTCCCTTTACAAGGCGAAATGCGAAGAATTGCTGATCGAAGCACGTGAACCCGGATTCACGACGTTGATTCTTCGGCCCGCGACCGTTTGCGGTTATTCACCCAGGCTGCGGCTGGACCTGACAGTCAATATTCTAACGAGTCACGCGATCAATCGGGGGAAGATCACCGTTTTTGGTGGGGCACAAAAGCGACCCAACATCCACATCGAGGATGTGACCGATCTGTACGTGAAATCATTGGAGTGGGAAGCCTCGCTGATCGATGGGAAGATCTACAACGCGGGATACGAAAACCATACGGTAATGCAGATCGCAGAGATCGTGAGAGAAGTCGTAAGGACAGACGTCGAGATTGAAGTCACTCCCTCCGATGACAACAGGTCTTACCACATTTCGTCCGAGAGACTGCGACGAGAACTGGGTTTCACGCCGCGTCACAGCATCGGTGATGCCGTGCGTGACCTCGTGAACGCATTCGAAGAGGGTCTGGTTCCAGATCCTTTCGGAAAGGCCTATTCGAACATCGCTACGATGCAGGATCTGCGTCTCGCATGAAGGTTCGATACTCATATCTGCCCCAGCAGTTCGCGGATCCGGATCCCATTCTTGAAGAGATCAGGTCCGTCGTGATGAAAGGCGACTTTACGCTTGGGGCCCGGGTTGAAGAGTTTGAGGAGAAATTCGCAGATCTGATCGGTACCCGCTACGCCGTGGGGGTAAACAGCGGAACAGATGCGCTGATGCTCAGCTTGAAGGCGCTGGGCGTGGGGCACGGGGACGAAGTCATCACGGCTGCCAATACCTTCATTGCCACGGTGGGTGCCATCAATGCCCTCGGTGCTCGTCCCGTGTTCGTGGATGTGACCCCTTACTACACGATGGATGTGTCGCAGGTCGCGTCTGCCATCACGCCCAGGACCAAGGCGGTCGTGCCCGTGCACTACACCGGCGAGCCCGTTGATATGAGGCCCTTGATCGACGTCTGTGAACAACACGATCTACCGATTGTGGAAGACGCGTGCCAGTCCATCCTGGCAGAGTACGAAGGGAAACGCGCAGGCACGTTCGGAGAAGCGGCCGGGTTCAGCTTGCATCCCTTGAAGAACCTCAACGTCTGGGGGGACTCCGGGATGATCGTGACCGACTCGGTGGACCACGCTCGAATGCTGCGGCTGATCCGGAATCACGGAATGAAGAGCCGCGATGAAATAGAAATCCTGGGATACAATTCGAGGTTGGATACAGTGCAGGCCGTTGTTGGCAATGCGCTCGTCGACCAGGTGCCGGACATCACCGCAAGTCGAATCGAGAACGCATCGGTTTACGACGCCGCGTTTTCGTCGCTGGAGGGGATCCAACTGCCGCCTCGTCGAGAGAACGTGCGTCAGGTGTATCATCTCTACGTGGTCTACGCACAGAATCGAGATGAACTCCATACTCACCTCCTCGAAAATGGCGTCTCCGCGAAGATCCATTATCCAATACCGCTGTTCCTTCAGGAGGGGCTCTCCCATCTCGGGTATAAGCCTGGAGATTTTCCGGAAACCGAACGACAGGCGGGAAGCATCATCACGTTGCCTGTCGACCAACATCTTGAACCGGCCCAGCTTCATCGAGTCATCGAAGTGGTAGAGGCCTTTTACGCGAGATGAGCGTGGTCGAAGTCCCGTATAACGACTTTCCTCAACAGTACCGCCAGGAGCGGGAGGCTCTGGTAGGTGCGGTAGAGGACGTTATGGCCCGCGGCGATTTTGTTCTTGGTCGATCGGTGGCCGAGTTTGAGGAGCGCTTCGCGAAACTGTGCGGTGTGCTATACGCCATTGGCGTAGGTAGCGGTACAGACGCCCTGATACTGGCCCTCCGACTACTCGACATCGGCCCCGGAGACGAAGTGATCACGGTGTCGAACTCGTGGATTTCGACAGTGTCCAGTATCGTACTGGTCGGGGCGACACCCGTATTCGTGGACGTTGCGGACGATATGAATATCGATCCCGATCGGATCGAGGATGCGGTCACCGAACGAACGAAGGCGGTGCTTCCCGTCCATCTGACAGGCCGGCCGGCGAAGATGGACCGTTTGCAGCGAATAGCCGATCAACACGGACTCTACGTGATTGAGGACGCAGCCCAGGCCGTAGGTGCCACGTATCGTGGACGGAAAATCGGCTCGATCGGAGACCTTGCGTGTTTCAGCGTGCATCCCCTGAAGAATCTGAACGCCTGCGGCGACGGGGGCATTGTGACCTGCAACAACGGAGAGAGTGCCGAGCGATGTCGCCTGCTCAGGAATCACGGGCTTGTTGACCGCGACCACGTTCGCTTCTGGGGCTATTGCACGAGGTTGGACTCCATCCAGGCGGAGATTCTGACCCGGCGTTTGGATCACCTGGCCAGCATCGAAGAATCGCGCCGCCAGACAGCGGAGTTCTACAATCGGGAACTCGATGATGTGGTGACTACGCCCGGGACGGAACCCTGCGAGGGACACGTCTACCACACCTATGTGATTCAGACCGACAGGAGAGATGAACTGCAGGCTTACCTCTCGGAGAGGGGTATTTCCGCAAAGGTTCATTACCCGATTCCAGTTCACCTGCAGGAGGCGGCATCTTCGCTGGGCTATGGTGTTGGCTCCCTCCCCAACACGGAACGTCTGTGTGGGCGGATCCTGACGCTACCGGTGAACCAGTTCCTGTCGGACGACCAGAAGCATCACGTAGTCGACAGCGTGCGCTCATTTTTCGACTGAACGTTAGACTTGAACTCGATTAGACTGGGAACCGACTTCGACAACACGATCGTGTCTTACGAGCACGTGTTCCCTCGAGCGACTAAAGCGCTCGGAATCGATGTGCCTGACGAGATTGAGGGCAAACCTGAACTTCGACGTTTCCTGAGAGGACTACCAGATGGGGAAATTCTCTGGCAGAAGGTGCAGGCAGAAGTCTATGGCCGACGAATGTGCGAGGCCGAGATGGAGACAGGCTTCAGGGAGGCAATGCAACGATGCCGTGCTGAGGGTGTCCCCGTAGTTGTGGTGAGTCACAAGACCCGGTTCGCCGCCCAGGATCCGGATACGGACCTTCACAAGGCTTCCCTCCAATGGATGGAGTCGAATCACTTCTTCAACCCGGACGGTCTCGGCTTCGGTCGCCAGGATGTCTATTTCGAGCCTACGAGGAAGGAGAAGGTCCGTCGAATCGGTAGCCTGGGGTGTACGCACTTCGTAGATGATTTGCCTGAAGTGTTTCTGAATTCGGATTTCCCGGAGGGGGTAGCCAGGATCCTCTATGGACAGGGGATGGAAAGGAACGCCGACATCGATCTTGCGAGCGACTGGTCCGAGATCGCCAGCATTCTGTTTGGGTGCCGGGTGTGACGACTCATCGGGCACTGATCGCCGAGATCGAGAAGATCGGGGGGGGCGTTCGCTCGGTCGAGCAACTGGCGAGTGCGAACAGCCGCGTGCTTCGAATCCGGACAGTCACGGCCGATTACCTGGCGAAGCTATATCCGCGGATTGCCGACGACCGACGTGATCGCCTCCGGACGGAGTTTTCAGCTGTGGAATTCATGTGGAAGCACGGTCTTCGGCAGATCCCAGAGCCCATTCTATCCAGGCCGGAGTCGGCATTCGCTGTCTACAGGTTCGTAGAGGGTGTAGGCATTGTCGACGTCAGTCCGGACGATATTGATCAAGCTGCGACGTTCGTCGAGGCGCTCGCATCGCTGAGAACATCAGCAGGTAGCGACGCTCTGGGCCCGGCATCGGAGGCCTGCTTCTCCCTCGAAGAGATCGAGGATCAACTCGTGGAAAGACGGAAGCGATTTGAAACCGTGCGACCGTATACGCGACACCATCAGGATGCGCTTGCGTTCGTGGAAGGTGATCTGGAGCAGACGATAAACGAAGCCATTGAGGAGGCGCGATGTGTCTACGATGACGCCGGACTGGATTCCACTTGTCTGATCGGACCCGAACACCGCGCACTCAGTCCCTCTGACTTCGGATTCCACAACGCGTTGCGTCGTTCGGATGGCCAACTCGCCTTCGTGGATTTCGAGTACTTCGGATGGGACGACCCGGCAAAGTTGGTGTGCGACTTCGTACTACATCCAGCGATGACGCTGACGAGTGAACTCAAGGCTCAGTTTGCGTCGCGAGTTCTGTCCATCTTTTCCGACGATTCGACACTTCGTCATCGGATTCAGGCGCTAAGGCCGCTCTGGGCACTGAAGTGGTGTCTGATCGTACTGAATGAGTTCCTTCCTGGCTCCTGGGAGCGACGTCGGCTTGCACACAGTGGTGAGATGGAAGGTGTGCTTAAGCGACAGGTGGAAAAGGCCCGCGATCTGCTGAGTGCAGCACGTCAGGCGATGGAATTTGGTCCTCTCTTCGGGAGTGCCGGACAATGAATCAGCTAAACGAAAGGTCAGACGAACTCAGGCATATGATCGTCGGGATGTTGGAGTACGGAGGCCGCGGGCACCTGGCATCGGCTCTGTCTCTTGTCGAGATCCTTAGCGTGCTCTACGACGATGTCCTTGCGTTCAGGGTGGACGAACCGAACTGGTCTGACCGGGATCGCATGATTCTGAGCAAGGGACACGGTTGTATGGCGTTGTATGCTGTGCTGGGCGATAAGGGATTCTTCCATCGCTCGGAATTCGAGCGTTTCTGCAAGAGCGAAGGCATCCTCGGCGGGCATCCGGAACGTCCGAAGGTACCGGGAGTCGAAGCGTCGACCGGTGCGCTCGGCCACGGGTTGTCCATTGGTGTCGGAATGGCGCTCAGCGCACGCCAGGAGGGCGCAAAGCACCGGGTGTTCGTCATTGTTGGAGATGGGGAATGCAACGAAGGCAGTATCTGGGAAGGGGCGATGTGCGCCGCGAAGCATCGGCTCGACAGCCTGACCGTGATCGTTGACTATAACAAGATGCAATCCTACGCGTCGACTCACGAGGTACTGGAGCTGGAGCCATTTGCGGACAAGTGGACGGCCTTCGGTTTCGGTGTTCGCGAAGTTGACGGACACGACGTGACAGCTTTGAGGGAGGCGTTCGAAGATCTTCCGTGTGAGGTCGAGAAGCCAACGGTGGTAATCTGCCATACAACCAAAGGGAAAGGCATCTCCGGCGTCGAGGAGGATTTGTCCTGGCACCACAAGAGTCGCGTGAAGCCAGAAGAGATTGCGGCACTGTATGAGGGGATCGGTTCCCGATGAGGGCGACCGCACTCGAATGCGTCGGGGAGCTCGCAGAGAAGGACGACCGCGTGTTCTTCATCGGTTCCGATCTGGGGCAAGGTAGCGCACAGGCGTTTCGTGATGCGCATCCAGACCGATTCTTCATGGAGGGTATCGCCGAGGCCAATCTCATTGGAATGGCTGCGGGATTCGCCTTCGAGGGGAAGATCCCTTATGTCAATACGATCGCGACGTTTCTTACGCGCCGTTGCCTCGAGCAGGTGGCGGTCGATCTCTGCCTGCACAATCTCTCGGTTCGTCTGATCGCCAACGGGGGCGGGATGGTATATGCCCCTCTGGGCCCTACGCACCTTGCGGTCGAAGACATCGCCCTCATGCGGGCCTTGCCGAACATGACAATCATCGCACCCGCTGATGCAGATGAGATGCGTCGGTTGATGCCCCTGACGGTCGAATACGATGGACCCATCTACATCCGGTTGGCCAAAGGATACGATCCCATCGTGACGAGCGATGCTGTGCCGTTTGCGATCGGGAAAGCACTGCCGGTGCGAGATGGGGAGGACGCTCTTGTGTTGACGACCGGAGTCACACTCGGCCCCGCACTTGAAGCGGCGGAGCGTCTGGACAGCGGTGGTGTGTCCACAGGCGTCTTGCACGTTCCGACGGTCAAACCTCTTGATGAACAGACGATTCTCGAGGCCGCTTCGAGCGTCCGGGCGGTTGTGACGATCGAAGAGCATACGATTTACGGCGGACTGGGTAGCGCTGTGGCAGAGATCATGGCGGAATCCCGACTCACGGGATCCGTTCGGTTCCAGAGGATCGGTTTGCCGGATGTGTTTCCGGATCAGTACGGTTCTCAGGCATCACTGATGGAACGTTACAAGATAACAACAGATCATCTGGTTTCTGTCGTGAAGGATTCCGTAGAAGTTCAATCCATTACTGTTGCGTAAGGAAGAGCCTTTTGGGCCAACTGGTTGACCTGGTTACCCCACTGCACCGACGAACGTCGCGAGACTATGTCGCTCGAATGATAGACGACAAGGTGGGGTGCATGTTGAAAGCCAAGGAATACGAGTTCGACTACTGGGACGGCGACCGGCGCTACGGCTACGGTGGCTACCGTTACGACGGTCGGTGGAAGCCCGTGGCAAAACAGATCATTTCAAGCTACGGTCTGTCCCAGTCGTCACGGATCCTGGACGTGGGGTGCGGGAAGGCACACGTTCTCTGTGAACTCAAGCAACTCCTGCCGGACGCGGAAGTCGTCGGATTCGATATATCCCGACACGGGATCGGGGATGCGCCGGAGTCGATTCGGCCACACCTGTTCAATCAGCGGGCGCAGGACGTCTACGCCTTCGATGACAATTATTTCGACCTCGTCATATCGATGGGATGCCTCCACAATCTGAAGATTTTCGATCTCGAGACAGCATTGCGGGAAATCGAGCGGGTAGGGCAGCAAGGTTACGTGATGCTCGAGAGCTATCGCGATGAGCAGGAACTCTTCAACCTTCAGTGCTGGGCGTTGACGTGTGAATCGTTTTTCAGCGTGGTCGAATGGGTCTGGCTCTACGAGCGCTTCGGCTACACAGGCGACTACGAGTTTATCTTTTTCGAATGACCATGCGATTCAAGGCCGCCATTCTCGAGGAACTGAACAGCCCGCTCGTGGTCGACGATCTCGAAACACCCGAGTTGCTTACGTTCGGCCAGGTGCTTGTGAAGGTCCACTACAGCGGAATCTGCGGGGCGCAGATAAATGAGATCGAAGGGGCAAAAGGGCCCGATCTGTTTCTCCCTCATTTACTCGGCCACGAAGGGTCCGGAGAGGTCCTCGAGATCGGGGAGGGCGTTACAACCGTCTCGCCGGGAGATCACGTTGTGATGCACTGGCGACCGAGCTCTGGGTTGCAGTCGCCAACTCCAACCTATACCCGTGGCGACCGAACGGTGAACGCGGGTTGGGTAACGACCTTTAACGAAGTTGCGGTCGTGTCAGAGAATCGGTTGACACCCATTCCGAAGACTTTCGACCTCAAACTCGCGCCCCTGTTCGGTTGTTCGGTGACCACGGCGATGGGGGTGGTGAACAACGACGCACGAGTGAAGGTCGGTGAATCCGTCGTGATCTTTGGTATTGGCGGAGTGGGATTGAACCTGGCTCAGGCGGCGAGTATGGTGTCTGCGAACCCGATCGTTGGCGTCGACCTGAGCGACAGTAAGCGCGCGTTGGGCCTCGAGTTCGGGTTAACCCATTTCGTGAGCGACACGACCGACCTGCCGGGCGCATTGCGTGAGATCGTAGGAAAAGATGGCGCGGATGTCGTGATCGATACCACCGGGAATGCACGTGTCATCGAAATGGCTTATGAGCTCACGCAGGCAGATGGCCGAACGATTCTGGTCGGTGTGCCCACCAAGGGCGACAACGTCACGATCTACACCCTGCCCCTGCATTTCAGAAAGGTGCTCACAGGCTCCCACGGAGGGAGTTCGGAGCCGCATCTTGAAATACCACGCTACGTACGACTTTGCGAAAGCGGAAAGATGACGCTGGACGGCCTGGTGACCCACGAGTTTCACCTCGATCAGATCAACGAGGCCATCGCGCTCGTGCGAAGCGGGGCTGCTGGTCGTGTGATGGTGGATATGACGTGAACGTTCCGTATCTGGATCTAAGTGTCAAAGACGTTGCCCTCAAGGCAAGGCTTATGGAGGCCGTCGGTACAGTGCTCGATCACGGGCGTGTCATCATGGGTCCTGAGATGCTGGAACTGGAGACCAGAGTGGCTGCTTATTGCGGACGGCGGTTCTGCATCGGAGTCAGCTCCGGGAGCGACGCGCTGTATGTCGCCCTCCGCGCACTCGACGTCGGACCCGGTGACGAGATCATCACGACGCCCATGTCCTGGGTGGCCACAACGAATGCGATTGTGCTGACCGGTGCAACGCCGGTGTATGTCGACATTGCGCCTGACTTGAACATAGATCCGGGTCGTGTCGAGGCGGCCATAAGCAGCAAAACACGCGCGATTGTTCCGGTGCATTACACAGGAAAGCTGTGCGAGATGGATGATCTGGTGCACGTGGCGGAAGAACGTGGGATACCCATCATCGAGGATGCAGCACAGGCATTCGGAGCAGAGGACGGGAAGGGGCGGCGAGCGGGCTCCTTCGGTCATCTTGCGTGCTTCAGCTTTAACTCGATGAAGGTGTTCCACTCTTATGGGGAAGCGGGAGCCGTGTTGACGGACGATGAAGAGCTGGTGGACAGAGTCCAATCCCTTCGCTATGCGGGTACGCGCAACCGTGAAGATTGCCACTATCCAAGTCTGAATTTCAGAATGCAGACGCTGCAAGCAGCTCTGTTGCTCGTGGAACTCGATCGTCTGGATCAGATCATCGATCGTCGTCGGGAGATTGCTCGGACATATCGACGATCACTTGACGGGCTGGTTACCTGTCCTGAGGAGCCTGACGGCTGGAAGCACGTCTTCTACACGTTCACGATTCAATCCGACAGCCGCGACGAGCTCCAGAGGCATCTACAGTCAGATCAAATCGAGACGAAGATTCACCATTCGTTGTTGATGCCGCATCAGACCGCATACCGGGGAAAGTTTCCGCTCGACATTCCTGTGGCGGAGAAGACAGTGAGAAGGATTCTGTCGATTCCAAATCACGAGAAAATGACAGACGGGCAGATCGATCACGTCAAGCAGTCCGTCAGTCGGTTCTTCTGAGGCAATCGTGGAATTCACAGAAGAAAGCAAGGAAGTACTCTACTCGACTGAAGCGGTGACGGTTCTACATCCCTCAGATGTGGAGTTCCTGAAGGGTGCCGCGCGCCTAAACGAGCGGAAACGAATTCGCCTGTGCACGCATCCATCGATCGATGATACGCTCCATGAGATGATCATCGTTCAAAGCCGTGGGTGCTATGTCAGACCGCATCGGCATTTACGGAAATCCGAGTCGTTTCACGCAATCGAAGGAGAGCTCGATATCGTGCTTTTCGATCACGAAGGAGATGTAAGTCGAGTGATACGCCTCGGTCAGGAAAACGGGTGCGCCGTTTACTATCGGCTTGGCACACCCACCTATCATACAGTCGTGCCCCAGAGCGAATTTGTCGTATTTCACGAAACCACCAACGGTCCCTTCCGCAGGGAGCAGACCGAATTTGCCCCGTGGTCGCCCGTCGAAAACAGCCTCGGCGAGGTCGAACGTTACCTTTCTCGACTGGGCAAGCATATCGACGAGTGGACGAAGGAAGCGAGATGATCACACGAATCGAAGACGCTGGCTCAGAGGCCCTCGAGGCCGAATTGCGGGAACTCGAGGATCGGCTCGATCTGGATGATCTGGAAGAGGCGCTCCATTTCCCAAAGTATTTCCAGGTCGAGACAACACGGGTCTGTAATGCTCGATGCCCGTTCTGCCCCGTCGATGTTTGGGACAAATCCGTGCCGATGATGCCCGACGATCTGTTCGAGAAGATCGCGTCTGAAATGTCGGACTACAGCGACTGGATCAACGTCGTGATGGTTCAGCGCGCAGGCGAGCCGCTCCTGGATAAGAAGATCGTGTCCCGGGTTCAACGGCTGAAGGATGCGAATATCAAGGTTGTTAGCATGTCGACAAACGCGTCCATGCTGAGCCGACAGAAATCAGAAGAGCTTCTGAACGCCGGCCTGGACGAAATCATGCTGTCGATCGACTCCGTCGATCGTGAGAACTACGAGAAGATGAGAGTCCAGTTGGACTACGATACGGTTCTCCAGAATATCGAGACCTTGTTCGAGGTCCGTGAGACGCTCAAGCCGGACCTCATGGTTCGGGTAAGGGGGGTCTCCTTCTTCGACCTTTCGAAGGATGAAGAGGCCCAGGAGCTTGAGAGGTGGGAGGGGTTCTGGTCTCGATTTCGGAAACCTCAGGATCGAATCTACATGAAGCGCGCCCACAATTGGGGCAATCAGATCGAGTTGGATGATCGAGTCACATCCGAGGTAGAGGGGACCTATGGGGACGTCTACCACCCGTGCATTCTCCCGTGGTCCACGATGCACATCACGGCGATGGGGACGGTTGCGCTGTGTCCGATGGACTATGATGGCAAGATGAACCTTGGAAACATCCACTCTGAGTCGATTGCTCAGGTGTGGCGAAACCCAAAGTGGTCATGGGTGCGCCGACTCCACGAATCAGGCAACCGGAATGGCATCCAGTTCTGTCACGGATGCAAGCTGTTTGATCTGGATTTCAGTCTCGAGAAGAAGGAAGACCCAAAGGAACTCTACGAGAGCTGACGAGGCGAGTTGTGGACGTCAACAGCAAACTCCCGGTCTCCCCCCCGAGACCCGTTTCTGCCCTCATAGGTCTCTTGGACCGGCAGGAGGGTTTGGTTCGGGACGTTCACCCCGTGCGCGTCATGTTCCTGCGGAATTTCACCATCGAGCCGATCGCGCCATTTCTAAAGTATCACCTGTTGAGAGATGAGATCAGAGCAGAACTGGGGTTCGGGAACTATGGAGACTACGTCCAGGCTATCCTGAGTGGAGACATCAAGGTTAACGGGTCTGATCCCGACGTCATTGTCAGTTCACTCCTACTCGAGCCCTTTCACAAAGACTTCGAAATCTCGAACTGGGAAGACGATCCGGGCCCACGGATCGAAGCTTTGTTCGACGCGATCCTGGAGAGGACTCGAGCGGTCGTCGTCGCCAACACTTTTCTTCGGCCCGATCCGGTTCTATTCGGACACCGTAGAGCAGGTGACCGGTCACTCGACATTCGAACAACTGGCCTGAATCAGGTCATTCGGGAGTACGCCGAATTTCACCCCTCTAGATTCGTGCTCATTGACTTTGAGGCCATTCTTATGCGTTTCGGGGCAAAGGCGTCCCTGGATGCACGATCCTGGTATTCTTCGCTGGCTCCCTTTCGCTTCGACTTCCTGGATCGCTACGCCAGGGAAATCGGAAATGTCATTCGTAGCCTGCGAGGTCACGCGAAAAAGTGCCTCGTTCTGGATTGCGACAACACGTTATGGGGCGGCGTGGTTGGCGAAGACGGTATCAAGGGTGTTGATCTGGATCCGAATGGGAACCCCGGGCGGATCTACTATGACTTCCAGAAGTCGGTGCTTCAACTCGAATCGCGGGGCGTGGTGCTTGCGTTATGCAGCAAGAACAATGAAGAGGATGTACTAGATCTGTTGGACCAACACCCTCATTGCCTACTCAACAGAGATCACATAGCTGCTCACCGTATCAACTGGCTCCCGAAGCACCAGAACTTGAGTTCCCTGTCGGATGAACTCAATCTGTCGACAGACAGCATGGTCTTCGTGGACGACAGTGAGGTCGAGCAGGGACTCATCGAGAGCCTGATGCCGGAGGTGATGGTCCTGCCTGTACCACAGAAACTTCATCAGTTGCCCAGGCTTTTTCTGGAGCACGATCCGTTCGATGTTCTGTCGAAGACGGAGGAAGACCGTTCCCGGACCCGGATGTATCAGGAGCAGCAGGGAAGAAAACGGTACAAGGAGCGGTTGGGGAGCGTGGAAGAATACCTGAAATCGCTCGGGACTTGCGTTCGCGTTCACGAGGCGACCTCCGAGGAGATTGCCAGAGTGAGCCAGCTGACGCAGAAGACGAATCAGTTCAACCTGACAACACGGCGCTATAGCGAAGCAGAGATCCAGGCGATGGCCGGGGATGAAGAATCCGCTGTCTATACTCTATCCGTGTCCGATCGGTTCGGCGACTCCGGGCTGACGGGAGTCTTCATCGCGAAGAGGAAGCAGGAGACAGGTCGCGTTGATACGTTCTTGATGAGTTGTCGTGTTCTGGGCAGAGAGCTCGAGACAGCGTTCGCCTCGGAATGCATCAACCATCTATGCGCATCGTGGGGCAACCTCTACTGGACAGCTGAGTACATCCCTACCTCCAAAAACGAGCAGACAGCGGACTTCTGGCCGAGCTTTGGTATGGAGCAGACTGGAAAGACGAAAGAAGGCGTTACATTCAGCGCTGATGCCCAGGACTTGAAGCTGACTGTGCCCTCGCACATCTCGCTCGAACCGGTTACGACGTGATTGGTGGTCCTCTCCAGGAGAAAGTTGGTCGGGTCGTATCCGATCTGTTCAACCTTGAATCGGTTTCCCGTGAGACGTCCGCCGAAACCGTCGAGCGATGGGATTCCATGTCTCACCTTGACCTGATCGCTTCGCTTGAGGAGGTCTTCGAGGTCGAGTTCGACGACGTACGAGTCGGTGAGTTGACGACGGTCGGTGTCATTGTGGACGAGATCGAATCTTTGAAGTCGGATGCAAAATGACAGCGTCTGCGGTCAGGCCGTGTGAGCCGGCGGATGTGCCGGCAGTGATGGAGGCATTCCAGACGCTATATGGAGCTAATCCGCGCCTCCAGGAGCGGGACTATATCGACTGGCAGTTCCGAGACACCCCGTTCACGGCCAATGGAAGCTACCACCTCTGGCTTCTAGAGGAGGAACGGGAGTTGAAGGGGCTGCTTGGTTACGTGCCTCTTGAGTTTAGAACATCGGCGGGAGTGGAGTGTGGGTGCTGGACTTTGACCTGGCACTACGGAGGGGTTGGTACTGGGGGCGTCCAGCTGCTGTCCCGCGTCATGGCCGAGTATGACCACCGTTTCCACGTTGGCCTGACACCCGAATCCGTTTCGGTCTACTCGGCTTACCGCATCCCGGTCGGCACGCTGCCTCGTTGGGTCGGAATCCTGGAACCCGACAAGGTGATGAAGCGATTCGAGATCACCGAGAAGGCTGACAGAGATCGCCTGGGCACATCCGCTCGCCAGCTCAGCGGTGGCAATGTACCCGAGTTGCCAGAAACGGGCGAGCGATTCGAACCCGAGTACGAGTTCCGCTTCGAGGGTCTGTGGGGAGCCAGCGTTCGCCGTTCTGGAAATTATCTGAACTGGCGATACATCGACATACCGAAACACAGCTACAGGATCGTACGCGATGAGAATGGCTTCTGTGTCTTTCGTATCGAAAACATCAAGGGTTGCGATGATCGCGTGATCAGAATCCTGGAGTGGGGCTACGAAGGACAGTCCTCCGAAGAGACTATGCTTGCACTCGCTGCCGTGGGGAGGAACGAAGGTGCGATTCTGCTCGACTTTTTCACGACGAGTCGGGTGTTGGGCACCCACGTGGAGGCGATGGGATTGTTCGGCAGTCGAACGATGACCGGAGGGCCGATTCCGCATCAGTTTCGCCCGACGAACCACGCTCCAGACATCCAGATGGCCATTGATTTTCCACCTCACAGAAAGCCGCGCAGATTCCCGTTTGATTCGTGGTACATCACGAAGGGAGACTCTGACATCGACAGGGAGAAGCTCTGATGGACGCTGCCGGCCCATCGGCCCTTGATGCCGGGCAGAGCACGCAAGTGAATGGCCTGGGTGCCAGGATGCGGCGCTTCCTGGTTGCAGACTGGTCGTCGCGCGTGGCCATGGGCGCAAGACTCCTCAGGCGGATCGCGTTGCTTCCTGTTCTGGTTTCGTTCGAGGTCGCCATCCTTGCTCTTCTGTGGATCGCAAAATGCATCTATCCCGGTTTTCAAACCGGGAGACTGCTCTATGACCGAGTTGGGCACCTGTCGGACAATACAGAGGTTTTTCTCAGAAGACGATCGACGGACTTGCAGAAAAGGGTCTGCCTGTTCCTGAGTGGAACGCCTTCGAACCATCAGTTGCTCAAGATGATTCGACGAAGGATAACGGTGGTTCGGGTTCCGGATAGCGTTCTCAAGATGGTACAAGCCCGCTTTCAACGGTCGGCGGAAAGGGCCCGAGTTTGGGTGAATCTCAAGTCGACTGGAGACGAGTTCGAGGAGTACAACCGGATAAAGCCACAACTGTCTTTTACACCTGAAGAAGAGGCCAGAGGAAGAGCCCTGCTTTCGCGGATGGGAATCGAACCGAGTGCACCTTTCATCTGCTTCCATTCCAGAGATGGTGCCTATCTGAGGAGGCAACACACTTACTGGACGGCCAAGAAATGGCAGTATCACGACTATCGCGACTCCGAGATCGAAACCTACTTGGCCGCTACGGAGTATCTGACCGCCCAGGGGTTTTACGCAGTGCGGATGGGGTTCGAGGTCCCATCGGACCTGCTGACCTCTAACCCGCGCATCATTGATTATGCAACTCGATTCCGATCGGACTTCGGTGACATGTACCTATGTGGCCGATGCGAGTTCTTTCTTGGCAGCACCGCAGGAATCTGCACGGTGCCTTACGTACTGGGGCGTCCTAGCGCCTTCGCGAACTGGATACCGATCGGAGTCACCCCCAGGTACGATCGAGATCTCTTTATCCCCAAGCGGATCTACTCGGACCGACTGGGTCGGATCTTGTCCTTCCGAGAAATCGTACAGATGGGCGCGGATAGATGGAATCACTCTGAATGGTATCGTGAGGCCGGTCTGCGCGTCATAAATAGCCCCTCCGAAGAAATTCGAGATCTCGCGGAGGAGATGGTTCTCAGATTACAAGGCCGGTGGTCCGAACCTGTCGAGGCGGAAACGCTACGTGAAAGGTTTCGTGCAGTCTTCCCGGCCGACCACAGATGTAGAAGAGCTCCGCTACGAGTCGCGTCCCGCTTTCTGCTTCAGAACCCTGAGTTGTTCGCATGAGCGCCGAGCGATGCGGACGGAAATCCAAACCAGATTGATACACGCTCAGAGGGACCCATGGACAGTACGAGAGTAAGCGAGGGCCTGACCGACTACGTTCTCTATCAGGCCGGCCCGATGGACATAACCAGCTTTGCTACTTCTCTGGTGCTTACCGCTGTGCTGTCTATGATTCTAGCCGTGGTCTACGAGCGATTCGGAACGACGTTGTTGAACAGACGACAGCTTGCTCGCAGTTTCGTGCTCATCGCTGTGACGACGATGATGGCGATTTCCGTGGTTAAGTCCTCACTGGTCCTCTCCCTCGGGCTCGTTGGAACGCTGTCGATCGTCTGTTTCAGGACGGCAATCAAGGATCCCGAAGAACTCGCGTTCATCTTTCTGACGATTGCACTGGGTCTCGGTTTTGGGGCGAATCAGACGAGGGTCACCACATTCGTTTTAGACGGACTGTCAACGGCACGATACGCCGATGTTGGATCTCTATCATCAGACCGTAGCGGGGGTCAGCACCCGAGCCAAAGTTCGTGTTCGTTGGTATGGACGGACGGAATCGAAAGGCTTGAACAGTCGGCTCGAGATCAAGCACCGGGTGAACGCGATCGGAGCCAAGGCAATCCACACGCTGGCTCCGTTTTCTCCCCACACCCTGAGGAAGCTGTCCGGGACGATGGTAATGGCTGCTGATTACGAGCGGCAGCAGATCATTGAGATCGTTCATCCACTGCGGCCAACCGCTACGATCCAATACGACCGGAGGTATTACCACGCGGCCGACGGAAGATTTTTTTTCACGGTCGACGATCGTCTTGCTTACGGAAAGCCTGGAGGGGGCTGCAGGGTACAGATGCGAGATACCTTCGTTCTCGAGCTCAAATACGATAGCTCGAATGATGAAGAGGCGAGAACCCTGGTCACGGGGTTTCCGGGGCGCCTCACGAGGAACTCAAAGTATGTCAATGCGATTGAGAAACTGTATCTCTGAGGCGCACACGGATTCGAGATGAGTGCCGACGGCGACATTTGCGTGAGAAGGTATGTTCAGGAGGATGGACCCGCTGTCCGGGCGTTCATACGGGACCACGTGCGAGCGGATTATTCGATCACCCAGGATTGGCTGTTCGATTGGTTTTACCGGGGGGTTGGAAACGAAAACGGTGCGATCACCTCCGTCGTGCTCGAATGGAACGGCGAGGTCGCTGGTTTCAGAGGAATGATTCCTGGTTTGTTCCAGGTACCGGGGGAAGACGGGAAGGTGTCAATCGTCCAGGGCGGAACCTATGCGTTCTGGAACATCCGCGGAGAACTGAGAGGACGGAAGCTGGGGTATCGGATGTACGAGAAGACCGTCGAGATTTCTCCGCGCGTCATCACAAGCCTCGGATCCAATCGCCAAACATCCGCACCTATATACATGAAGAATGGCTGGCAGAACCTGGACGCTCTCCATCGATACGTACTCCCGCTCCAAAGCGGCGGCTATTGGGAACTGCTTGCCAACAAGGTTGATCTGTCAGAGATCGAGAGATGGATGGATGGTTGCAAGCCTGCCGATCCCGTGGCGCCGCACGATCCGGACCTGGATACGATTTCTGAGGTCTGGGAGCGAGTAACCTACCCAAGCGGTATCTTCGCGATCCACAGATCCGAAGCGTACCTCCGTTGGAGGTACGTCGACTCTCCTGCTTTCCAATATCACTTCTTCGGCGACCCGTTGAGCAGCGGGACCATCGTGGCCAGGCTGGAACAGATCTGCACGAGGGAACACATCAGTCTGGATGGTGCCAATGTTCTGAGAATCATCGAGATCCTGCCAGCAAACGATCAGGCCTGGTCCGGCAAAACCGATCGTGACCTCCATGCGCTCATCGGAGGGGTTCTGAGTTGGGCGACCAGGGAAGGATGCCTCATGGCTGATTTCTACTGTGGGTCACCACGGTTTGGATCCCTGATGAAGGAGCTCGGTTTCAGGGGACAGACAGCGTCCTTCGGGCCGGACATTTGTAGCGTTCCGATCTGGTTCCAACCGCTGAGCTACGGGGGGACGCCGATCAATGCGTTCTTTCGTCTGTCGGTGCCCGATAGACAGTCACAGATCCCGTTCGGCGACACCTACATCGTCAAGTCGGAAAACGATCAGGATCGACCTAACCTTCTGGGACGCGAAGGAAGTTGGGTCTACTGATGAAACAGAGGCCCCTGCTGACGATTGTGATGTATCACTACGTCCGCGACCTGAGTCGTAGCAGATATCCTGGAATCAAAGCGCTTACAACGAGCGAGTTCTCCGGTCAGTTGGATTTCATTCAGAAGCATTACACGGTCTGCTCGGGCCGTGAGGTGGTTGCGGCAGTGAAGGGCGAGTCGAAGCTCCCACAGCGTGCGTGCCTTTTGACCTTCGACGATGGTTTTCTCGATCATTTCGTGACCGTCTTTCCAATGCTGGAGGAACGAGGGCTTACGGGCTGCTTTTTTCCACCGTCGAAGGCAATCGTCGAACGGTGTCTCCTGGGCGTCCATAAGCTCCAGCTTGTTCTGGCAGTGTGTGAGGATGCCAAGGCTTTGCTGGAGAAAGTATTTCATCTCCTGAAGCCACACCGACGGCATTTCGAAATACCTGAGGATGCCGAGCTCTGGCAGCGCTATGCGGTAGAGGGTAAGTATGACCCTATTGAAATTGTTCTCATTAAGCGGCTCCTGCAGGCTCGGCTTCCGGAGCCCGTTCGTGAGGACATCACCGACGATCTGTTTCGGCGAAACGTTGCCGAAGATGAAAGTGTGATTGTCGATGAATGGTATCTGACGGTCCCAGAGCTAAAGACGATGCACAGGCACGGCATGGAGGTCGGCAGTCACGCTCATTCGCACCGCTTCCTGGAGACGCTTTCGGACCAACAACAAGAACAGGAGATCCTCAACTCCGTCGAACTGATGCTGGATATATGGGGACAGAAACCCTCAGACTGGATCATGTGCTATCCAGCCGGGAGCTACGACCGGCGGACGATCGACATTCTTCAAAGATCCGGGTGCGCGATGGGACTGGCTGTTGAAACGGGAGTCGTGTCGAACTTGAAGGATCCGTATACACTTCCGCGCTTGGATACGAACGATCTGCCCTTCACGGAGAACTCCGAATCGCGGTGGCTGAGGTGATGGCCGTGGGCCATAGACGCCTTCGCGCGTGCCTGATGCTGGTGTCGGCGTGTGTGTTTTCGTTGACCGTCTTCCAGGCTTTGGATCTTGGAATGCATGAGACGATTCCTCAGCCGATCGGAAGACACAGCGCCTTGCTTGGGATCGCGATCTCCGACCTTATGTATGGATCGAGGGGCTATGTCGGATTCGCTCGCGTTCACGATGGTCTCATCCAGGATGGACTGACGAATGTCCCAGATAATCTTCGGCGACGCAACAAGACCTTGAGCGAGCTTTTGACGCACGGACCCACGCTTCAGCGAGCACTGGATCGGTCCACACAGCTGGAAATCCAAGACACCGACCAGACGTACATCCTAGCCAGGGAAGATGTCGGACTTGCCACCTTCTACAAATACGCGCTGGCAATCTTCGGAGTTCGCCTTTCAAGCTTCCTCTTCCTGTATGTCTCTATTCTCGCGGTATCGTTGGTAGCGTTTTCCCTCGCCTTTCGAAGGCGAACGGAGCTTCTTCACCTGCTTGTCCTGTTCGTGTGTGCACACTACGCAACTGTAACCTCCGCCCACGATGTAGGGATCCCGCTGCAGACCGTGCATAACTCTCGATTCCTTTCCGTACTGGCCATTCTTCCCGCTCTTCATCTTGCCGTTCTTGTTGTGGGTCGATCGCGCCCGACGTTATTCCACATCTCTGCCGCAGCCATTCAGGTGGGGATCTTGATGTTGGCGATTCACGCAAGGAGCTCCGCCTCGTCTTACGTCTTTGCGGTGGCGCTGGTGGCCCTCTTGGCCCTTGCCTGGCATCAGTGTAAAGCACCTTCCCTGGGAAGTCACGTTTTCAGTACGATCGCTATCTGGCCCGTCGTGCTGTTGCTTGGGGGCTACGGATTGCTTCGGCTGCATCTGGTTACGGGAACCGACCCGTCCTACAGCAGCGCAACCTCTCGGCATTTATTCTGGGATACGATCTACAAGGGTCTGGGGACGAGCGAATTTCTTCGTCGAGAGTACGGAATCGAGTGGGGACGCGACTCCGTCGTTTTCGAGAAGGCCCGATCGATCGCCCGGGCCAGAGGAGAAGAGGGAGTGATTAGCTACGAACGGCACGAAGAGATCATCAGATCGGAGTATCTGCGGATTCTCTCCGAATCTCCAATGGCCGTTATCGCGAACTATCTGAGCAAGCCGCTGCACTTCGTGTCCGCTTACGCCGTCAGACCCTTCAATGGGATAAGAAACGCCCTCTCCATGATACTTGCTGTGGCGGTGGCAGTAGGGGGAATCCTTGCGGGAGGCAGGATCCTTTGGAGGTGGAGGTCGTCACTCTCGATTATGGTCGCCCTGCTGGGTTTCTCGTTCCTCCCAAACGTTCTTTTCGTGCCGGCCCCTCACGTGATCTCAGAACCGTCTCTGATCACAACGATGCTTCTCTACCTGATTCCGACCTTGGGCGCGGTCATCCTGGTAGAGAGACGCCGGGCAGGACTCCATTCTTCTATCGTCGGAAACGAAGACGTCGCCCCCCGATACGGAGCGTAGACAATGGCCAAGGAGGAACCGGAAGGCGCCGCCAGAAACGCCTATAGCATCATTCTGAAAGAGAGAGGTGGAGAATTCTGCCTGATGATCCCAGAACTCTCGATCGTTTCCATCGGTTCCGATCTTCAGGCCGTTTATGACGACCTGGCCGCTCGCCGAGCAGCGCTTCTACGCACAGCGTCGGAGTGGGAAATCACCGAGGAGCTTGGGTTTCCTGTAAGAAAACGGTCGTGGGACAAGTCGTTGCTCAAGTTGAAACCCTTCTTCATCAAGACCCTGTGCGTGTTGCTGGTCGGATCCGTCGTCTCCCTCGTGACGGTCAGGATGTTAATGGCCGAACTGAAGTCTCTACCCACAAAGCAGTTGGCGAAGAGCGCAGTGTCGGGCGTTCTGCTGGGTATTCAGCGAACCGTCAGTGGTTCTGAAAGTGAGAGAATCCGCAAGCTGGAACATCTTCGAGCATTCGCGGATCGTGCTCGGCCGTTTGCCGATGAGCTTTGGCGCCTCGCGCCCGAAGACAGCCCCGCAGAGGCGAAAGAATGAGCATGCCGCCGGATTCCAGTCCCCGTCCCGATGTCGTCTCGGTCGTCGCGCCGGCGTACAACGAGGCGGAGAACCTAGAGAATCTCTATGAAAGGGTTCGAAGGTCTCTTGAAAGCGACGGCGAGAGTTTTCAGCTACTGATTGTAGACAACGGGAGCGATGATACCACGCTTGATGTGCTTCGAAAGTTGTCAGCGAAGGACGAGCGGGTTCAATTTGTCAGCCTTTCTCGTAACTTTGGGCACCAGGGGGCGATCATCGCCGGTCTGGAAATGGCCAGCGGCAACCCGATCATTTCCATGGACGCTGATCTTCAGCACCCGCCGGAAGTCTTGCCAGAGATGCTTAAGCATTGGAAGGAGGGGGCTGAGATCGTATTCACTTTGAAAAGGAAGGACCGATCGAGGTCACTCGCACGCAAGCTTGTGGATTGGGGATTCTACGCGCTGTTAAGTCGTCTTTCGGGTCTTCAACTGGAGAGCGGCCAATCGGACTTTCGCCTGCTCGATCGGAGGGCATTACTCGCCATCACAGGAATGAACGAGCGGCCGAAGTTCCTTCGCGGCCTCACCAAATGGATCGGTTACCGCCAGGTCACGATCGATTACGATGTTGAACCTCGCCGGGCGGGCAGATCGAAGTTCAATTTTCGCCAGCTTTTTCGGCTAGGACTCGATGGTGTATTGTCCTTCTCGGTGTTGCCGCTGAGGCTGTTTACGCTGTCCGGTGTGGTCGTTGCCAGTGGTGCGTTTCTCTATGGCGCCTTCGTTGTGGCAAGCGGTGTCTACGCCTACATCTCAGGATATCCCGAGCGAATCCAACCCGGATGGGCGACCGTCGCCACGTCCATCATCTTTTTCGGGGGTATCCAGCTGATCGGTATCGGATTGCTCGGAGAATATCTGGGCCGAGTCTATGATCAGGTCAAAGAAAGGCCTGCCTATCTGATCAGGGAGCGCTCCAAAGCCCTTCGACGTGAAGACTGAATCACTCCTCGTCGTTAACGCTGACGACCTCGGGCTGCACGAGGACATCAATCATGGCGTTGTCGAGGCCCATCGCCGGGGAATCGTCACATCCTCGTCGATTGCCTCGTGTGGTCGATCTTTTGACCACGCGTTGGATCTCCTGTCGTCCTGTCCTGACCTGGGCGTTGGTGTCCATCTCACGTTGATCGAGGAGACGCCGCTGTCGCCGCTCGATCAAGTTCGCAGTCTCGTGGGGGAAGAGGGTCGTTTCCATCGTGACTATCGACACTTTGTTTCTGCTCTCGTCCGGGGGCGGATCGAACCCGGGCACGTGCGGTTGGAGCTCGAGCGGCAGGTCAAGGTGCTTCTCGACCGTGAAATCACTGTGGGGCATCTCGACAGTCACCAGCACGTTCACGTTCTGCCTGGGGTGTGGCACCACGTGGTTAGCCTGGCACAACAGTTTGGCATCCCGTTCGTGAGGATACCGCGTTTTGACAGCGTCTGGAGTTCTAACCCGGCTGTTTCATTCGCCAGGTTGGGTTTGAACGTTTGGAGTTGCGCCAGGAGATCTACGAAGGGAAACCTGCGAAGCGCACGGTTCACTCCGGGTCTGCACCTGAGCGGCCGTCTTTCCAGGGAAACGTTGCAGGGCACTGTAGAAGGACTGCGGCCGGGTCTGAACGAGTTGGTGGTACATCCCGGTTGCACCACACCCTCTCTGAACGACCGCTACGACTGGGGGTACGACTGGAGCGGGGAGAAAGAAGCTCTGAGTTCACCCGAAGCACGAGCTTCGATCGAAGGGAACTCCGTACGGCTGACAAACTTCACTCAGATGAAAGGGAAGTGTGCGTGAAGCCCGATGTTTACCGTCAGTTCTACGAGGTGGAACGCAGCAACTGGTGGTTTGCTGGCATGCGGTCTGTCTTCGATCGCCAGATTCGGGCACTACATTTGCATCAGAGCCACCCGATTCTTGATGTGGGTTGCGGCACGGGAGCCTGGACTGAGAGATTGCACAGCCACCATCGAACGATCGGGATGGACGTGTCGTGGGAGGCGCTCTCATTCTGTCGGGCTCGGTTCTCAGGATCTTTAGCACGAGGATCTGCTGCCGAAATCCCGTTCAGGGAAGATAGTTTTTCCCTGGTGACGGCTTTCGGCGTGATCGAGCATCTAGACGACGAAGCACTACTTGCAGAGCTGTTTCGGGTATGCCGACGTGGCGGCCACGTGTGCGTCTTAACCTCAGCCTACAGAATGCTCTGGAGCTACCACGACGAGGCGGTCCATCACAAGCGGCGCTATTTGAAATCGGAGCTTGGTCGCAAGGTAAGGGCCGCTGGCTTCACGCTCTCACGGTTGAGCTATGTGAACACGATTCTCTTTCCTGCGGTGCTGGTTGCACGAATGGCACAACGGGTGGGTTTGCTCCGACCCCAACGGCCCGATGATGTGGTCGGGCAGTTTGATTTCGATGGGCTTCTGAATCAGGCCCTCCGACAGGTCCTGGAGGTTGAAGCTGCCCTGTTGAGATACATGGATTTTCCGTTCGGTGTAGGGCTCATGTGCATTGCAAGGAAGTGATGGATGGGGCCCGTACTAGCGGAAGATCTCCGATACCTTCTCCGGTGTTACCGATCTGCAGGAGTCTGGTCCAGGATCCACGTTGTGGTGCGAAGGATACTCTGTCCTTTCGATGCAGTTATGGAAGTGATACCCGCTTGTGGCAAGCATCTTGATGTGGGGTGCGGGTCGGGTATTCTGCTCGCCCTTCTACGGGGGCGCAGTGCAAAGCAAGAGTTGTGTGGGGTCGATGCCTCCGCGGAGAAAATCGAACAAGCCCACCTGGCCCGGATCGAAGGAGCTCGTTTCGGAAAAGGGATCGGGGAGGTTCGTGGAGAGCTGTTCGAATCGGTTTCGCTCGTGGATGTGCTCTATCTCCTCGAGGAAGTGGAGCAGGACAGGATTGTTGAGATGTGCTCCTCGGCGTTGCGCCAGGGCGGCTTGCTTGTGGTCAAGGAAGTTGAACGATCGACCGGTTGGCGTCACTGTGTGGCGACTGCCCAGGAGATACTGGCAGTGAGAGTTCTGAGGATTACGATGGGGAGTGAGGTTGCCTTCATAGAGACCGGGCGTTTTGCTGACCTGCTCAGGAACAATGGATTCGATTCGATCTCGACCCGACGAGTTGACCGGGGCTACCTGCACCGACACGTACTTTTCACCGCCAGAAAGAGACGCGATGAGGATCGTTGAGTTCCTTAGGGAGGTCTTCGACAGGCACCCGGTCCTTCTCGTGGGCAACATTCTTCTGCTGTTGGTCGTGAACGCGGCAGGTGTGCTCTCGATCTTCTCTTTGGCGCCGGTGGTCGATGCGTTTCTCAACCCCGGACTGGAAGGATCCAGTCCCATCACTGCCCAAGCCTCATCGTATCTGGAGCGGATTGGACTTCAAGCGACGCTGTCCAATTTTCTCATCATTTTCCTCGGGTTCCAGTTTCTCAAGAACGGCCTGCTGATTCTCGCCCGATACTCGATGATTCGCGTAAAATACGCCGTGATGCGAGACCTGATCGTCGAGTCGTTCAGGACGTTCTTCTCCGCCCGATGGCTGTTTTTCACGACGAAGATACAGGGCAGCCTGATCAATACGTTCACGAGAGAGGTCGGCGTTGTGGGCAACGCCTTCAGTGCAACGGCTTTGTTCTTTGCCAACGGAATCCAGGTCTGCTTTTACATGGCCGTGCCGCTTACGATCTCCTGGCAGGTGACTGCAGCCAGCTTGGTCTTTGCGCTTGTACTCGTGGTGCCGTTCTTCTTGCTTGGGCGGATGAATTATCGCCTTGGTCAGATTAACACGAGTACGGCCAATCATATGAACCACATTATGCACGAGAGTCTGGGGGCCGCAAAGCTGATCCTGGGATTCGGAAACCAGACAAAGAGTCAACGTGCACTCGAAGAAGCTTACGACGCCCACCGAACGGCAACGACTCGGTCCCAGACTTTGGCCCTGGCAACCCCCTTCGGATACGAGCCGCTGGGACTGATCGTGGTCGTTTTTGCACTGTTCATGGCAAGATCCTACGACGTCCCGGTAGCGGAGATGGCCGTTCTCCTCTGGGCACTCCGGCATACGATGCCGTCGGTAGCGGAGATTGCGAAGCAGAGAAACTCGCTGTCGAACTTCTTCCCGAGCTATGAACAGATTCGGCGGTTGAACGACGAGGCCGCTCGCCTGCGTCACCCGCGAGGCGAGCATCGGTTTGCTGGATTGGGACGCGGGATTCAGGTGAAGAATGTAACCTACGCCTACCCCGATCAGTCTGAGACCCTTTCGAATATCAGTCTGGAGGTCGAGACTGGAACCATGGTGGCGTTCGTTGGGCCGTCAGGTTCCGGGAAATCTACGCTCATAGACCTCGTGATGGGATTTCTGGCACCCAGCCAGGGTGACATTCTGATCGATGGGAGACCGCTCGAGGAATTCGATCTTCAGTCGTTTCGTGACCGGGTGGGGTACGTACCGCAGGACGCTCCGCTGTTCAATACGACGATTCGAGAAAATTTGCACTGGGCAAAGGACGACGCGACCGAGACGGAGCTTGTAAATGCCTGTAAGCTTGCAAACGCGGACAGTTTCATCCGGGACCTGCCCGATGGTTATGAGACGCTTGTTGGTGATCGTGGGGTGAGATTGTCGGGAGGGCAGGCACAGCGGGTCGCTCTCGCACGAGCCATACTCCGGAAGCCCGATCTTCTGATTCTGGACGAGGCAACCAGTTCACTCGATACGGAATCCGAACGTTCGATTCAGGAAGCGGTAGAGTCGATCGCGGAAGACACGACGATTCTCGTGATCGCGCATCGACTGTCAACCGTCGTGCATGCTGACAAGATCTATGTCATCGATGAAGGCCGAATTGTTGAACAGGGAACCTACCAGGAACTTGTGGGAGCGAGGGGTCGCTTCGAACACATGACGAGGCTTCAAGCCATCGAGCCGACGGAAGTTGTCGAATGATGCCCGGATTGATGACAGCCTTCGAGGCGACCCAGGGCTATAGCGACCAGTACGCGGTTGAGCCCGATCTCTTCCATTGGACCGCGGCCAGGACCGGACTCGTTCAGGATGTGCGACATTCACCGGTCGCGCCATCCTGCTCGTCGCCCATCATCATCACGACCTACTTCAAAGGTCAGAGTGAGATGCCGGGATGAAGGTCGATCACGTTGGGATCGCCGTGAGGAGCATCGAAGAAGCGCTCTCGCATTACGAGAATCTCCTCGGTTTTACTAGAGAAGGGTCCCCCGTCCTGGTCGACCGGTACGGTGTGCGTGTCGTCGTTCTTTGCAATAGAGAGGGAGAACGAGTCGAACTCGTCGAGCCACTGTCGGAGGAGTCGCCGGTCTATCGAAGTCTCAAGAAGGGCAAGTACGGATGTGTCCATCACATGTGCTACCGATGTACGGAGATCGAGAAAACACTCGAGAGGGCGGTAGATGCGGGTGCAACCATCGTCAGTCCACCCGGTCCCGGGGGCGTTCACGAGGATTCGGTAGTGGCATTCGTCCTGCATCCTGATTTCGGACTTACGGAGTTCGTTGAGGTCACACGATAGGGCGTCTGTGGACATTCTCTTTCTGATCACAGCCAGAGGGGGCTCGAAAGGGATTCCGAATAAGAATCTCCGCGAGATCGGGGGGATTTCGCTCGTGGGATACCGGGCAATCAGCGCCCAGAAGTGTCGACACTGTACGCGACTCGTGTTGTCCTCCGATTCGGAAAAGATCCAGGCCGATGCTCGAAGTTATGGAGTCGAAGTCCCCTTTACCCGACCTGCCGAATTAGCGACCGATCAAGCGCTTAGTTGGGAGGTTATCGACCACACCATGCAGTGGATCGAGACGGAGGAAGGGGGCACGTATGATGCAATCATGCTGCTCGAGCCTTCTTCGCCATTCACCCGACCCTCAGACTATGACCGAGCCGTAGAAATGATGGTTAGCACAGACGCCCAGGCCGTTGTTGCGATGAAGGAAACGGAGGTCAAGTCGGTCTACATTGCTCCGCTGGGTCCCAAGGGAGAGCTTACCCATTATATAGATGGGATGGCGGAACGGGCCCGCGGTCGAAGGCAGGATGGTGAGACCGAGTTCACGGCAGCAGGGGGTCTCTACCTATTCCGCTGGGAATACTTCAGAAAGCACAAAGACATCTACCACGATAGACTGGCCACTTTCGGTCTCCAGATCGAGCAACCGTATTGTTTGGAAATCGACCAACCTATCGACCTTGCCTATGCGGAATTCTTGATTGAGCGTGGCTTCGTCGACCAGAAAATCTGGAAATCCTGATGGGAACGGGACAAGACCTCTACATCCGTGCCAAACAGATCATTCCTGGTGGCACTCAACTCCTTTCGAAGCGACCTGAGATGTTCCTGCCAGATCAGTGGCCGGCCTACTACACCAGGGCAAAGGGATCCGAGGTTTGGGATTTGGAGGGTCGTCGGTTCATCGACTGCTCGATCGGTGGGGTGAGCGCTTGCCCGCTGGGTTATGCAGACCCCGATGTCGAAGAGGCTGTCGTGGGCGCTGTCAAAGCGGGATCGATGAGTACGTTGAACTGTCCTGAGGAAGTCGAGCTGGCCGAGCTTCTTCTCGACATCCACGAGTGGGCGGATATGGTTCGCTATGCTCGAAGTGGTGGGGAAATCATGGCTGTAGCGGCGCGTATCGCGCGCGCTGCGACAGGACGGACGAAGATCGCATTTTGTGGATATCACGGCTGGCACGACTGGTATCTGGCGGCGAATCTCGGGAAGGGTGACGAACTCGATTCCCACCTCCTAGCGGGTCTGGATCCGGCGGGTGTGCCGGCCGGGCTGCAGGGAACGATGCTGCCCTTCGAATACAACCGGCTCGATCAGCTCGAGCAGATCGTGGGCGGGAACCAGGATATCGCAGCTATCGTAATGGAACCAGTCCGCTATTTGCCACCGGCTAAAGGCTTCCTCGAGGGGGTGAGAAAGGTCGCGGACCAGGTTGGCGCAGTGCTTGTGTTCGACGAAATCACGTCGGGATGGAAGATGAACGTGGGCGGCATCCACTTGACCTACGGAGTCAACCCAGACCTCGCCATCTATGCCAAGGCCATCGCAAACGGTCACGCAATGGCGGCTGTTGTTGGACGCGAATCTGTCATGTCAGCTGCACAGGCCACGTTTATCAGCAGTACAAACTGGACAGAGCGAATCGGCCCAGCAGCAGCCCTGGCGACGATTCGGAAACTCGAGGCGCTCGCTGTACCAGCGAGTCTGATCGAAACCGGGAATATGATTCGCGAGGGATGGCTGAGCGCTGCTTCCCGTGCGGGACTGGAACTGAGCGTAGGGAACATTCCGCCTCTGAGTACATTCTCACTGAACTACGAGAATGCATTGGCCATCATCACGCTTTTCAACCAGGAAATGCTCGATCGTGGATTCCTGGCCACTTCTCAGTTCGTACCTACCCTCGCTCACACCGAAGCTCAGATCGCATGCTACTTTGAGGCCGTCGACGAAATCTTCCCGATGCTTGTAGATGCAATCGAGAACAAGAAGGTGGAAGTGAAGCTTCGAGGCCCGATAAAACACAGTGGATTCGAGCGATTGAATTGATGAAAAGACTGTCGACACTCATGGATCTTGCTGGGCGTCAGGCCGTGATTACTGGGGGAGCGGGGCACATCGGACTGGCTGCAGGCGAGGCCCTCGTGGAAGCGGGCGCGAGCGTCGCAGTTCTGGACCTTGCGTCGGAGTCGTGTACTCGGCGAGCTGAACAGCTCAACGGTATCCGGGGCGGTGCTGCTGTGCCCCTCCCGTGTGACCTGAAGGATGTTTCACAGATCCGTGAGTCGGCTGCCCGGGCGCTCGATCAACTCGGTGGTGTCGATGTCCTGATTCACTGTGCCGGATATGTAGGCACGACCGATCGGGAAGGTTGGGTCGGACCGCTTGCTGAACAGTCGGTCGAAGCGTGGGACGAAGCGATGAGGGTCAACCTGACCTCTGCGTTCCTGCTCACCCAGAGTCTTGCAGATAGTCTCGGTAGAACAGGTCGTGGTTCCGTGGTCTTCGTCTCGTCCACGCAGGGACTCGTAGCCCCGGATCATGCGATCTACGAAGGGACTGAGATGAGCACGGCGGCAGCGTATGGGGCATCGAAGGCCGGACTGAATCAACTGGCCCGGTATCTAGCCAGCGTATTGGCTCCAGCGGTAAGGGTGAATGTCGTCAGTCCCGGCGGCATCGAGCGTGGGCAACCGGAGAACTTCCGAGAGCGATATGAAAAGGGAACCCCCCTCGTTCGAATGGGGAAAGAGGAGGATCTGAAGGGAGCCTTCCTCTACCTGGCGAGTGATCTTTCGAGCTACGTGACAGGTCAGAATCTTGTCGTCGATGGCGGGTGGACGTTGTGGTAAGGTCGATTCCCATCGGTTCCCGGAAGATTGGGCCGGGCCATCCGTGTTTCGTCATCGCGGAAGCGGGGGTGAACCATAACGGGAACCTGGGGATGGCCCTCGACCTTGTTCGGGCGGCGGCGGCGGCCTCTGTCGATGCTGTGAAGTTTCAGTTGTTCCGCGCCGAGGAGCAGATCTCCGGGGCTGCGTCCACTGCCGAATACCAGGAGAGCCATACCGGATCGACCTCCATGCTCGAAATGGCGGATTCGTACGAACTTCCGTGGGAGGCCCATCGGGAGATCGTGGCCTGTTGTCAAGAACTGGGGATTCACTACACGGCGTCCTGCTTTGACGCACGGGCGGTCGACTTCTACCTGGAGCTGGGAGGGGCCGCGATCAAGGTAGGGTCGGGTGAAATCACGAATCTCCCTCTGCTCGAACACATGGCCCGGACGGGAGTACCGATCCTGTTGAGCACGGGCATGAGCACGCTCGAGGAAGTTGACGAAGCGGTCTCGTGCGTGCGGCGAAACGGCTGTACTGACTACGCCCTGTTCCATTGCGTGTCCAACTATCCGACCGCACCCGAACACGTGAATCTCGACGTGATCGAAACTCTACGACGGGCTTATGGGGTCCCCGTCGGGTTCAGCGATCATACCGAGTCGAGGAGCGTCGCAGCGGGTGCAGTTGCATTGGGCGCGTCTTTGGTTGAAAAGCACTTCACGCTCGACCGCGCTCTGCCTGGGCCTGATCACGCCATGTCACTCGATCCTCAGGAGCTAAGCGATTTCGTGAGGGATCTTCGGCAGGTCGAGGTTGCTCGAGGTGACGGGGTCAAGCGCTTGCAACCGGGAGAAGCCGAGGTACAACGGGTCGCTCGGCGCAGTATCGTATCAGCAAGGGCGATCGAGCGCGGGAAAGTTGTGTCCGAAGGCGACCTTTGCCTGAAAAGGCCAGCTACCGGCGTCGAGCCGAGTCTTGTCTCGCGCGTGGTGGGTCGGAAGGCCAAGGTGGACATCAGCGCTGATGTTCCGATCCAATGGGACATGTTTGAATGAGACGTGTGCTCTATGTCAGCGGGACAAGAGCAGACTACGGCCCCGCGCGGCGACTCCTACAGTACCTGCACGAAGATGAGGCGATCGAGCTCGGCGTGCTGGTTACGGGCATGCATTTGGATCCTGTCCACGGTGAAACGTGGAAGGAGATCGTGGCCGATGGGTTGCCAATTGCTGAGAAAGTGGGGGGTCGCACTGCAGGGGATGGGAACGTTGGCATGGCGGCTACGATCGGAAGCTATCTGCATGGAATCAGTAAAGCAGTCGGCAGGATCCGTCCGGATGTCGTCCTGGTTCTGGGAGACCGGGGGGAACAGCTCGCTGGTGCGGTCGCCGGGGCTACGCAAAACATCCCAGTGGTTCATCTTTGTGGAGGGGCGCTGTCGGGTTCGATCGATGATTCTATTCGGCACGCGATCACGAAATTCGCGCACCTCCATCTCGTGGGGTTCGAAGAACATGCTGAACGCGTGATTCAAATGGGTGAGGATCCCGCGAACGTTCAGGTTGTCGGGCTGCCAGGAGGTGATCTGATGCCGGATGTCTCGATGAGCAAGGAAGAGGTTCTCAGCTATTGCGGAATAGATGGCGATTACATCCTGGTAATCCAACACCCGGTTACCCAGTCTTCCGATAAGGCGGAAGAGGAGATTGTCGAAACGATAGAAGCGCTGCGCAACAGGTCCGAATCCGTGTTGCTCGCGAATCCGAACGACGATCCGGGTGGCCGGGCCGTCCTTAAGAGAATGGAGGCATATGCCGGTGACGGACCCTTCCAGGTCCTTCCTCCGCCGAGCAGCCGGGAGACTTTCGCGAGTGTTATGGCGCACGCGTCGGTCCTCGTGGGCAATTCCAGTTCCGCCCTTGTTGAGGCGATGAGTGTGGGGCTGCCCGTGGTCAATGTTGGGCCGCGGCAGAGGGGGCGGGAGCACCTGGCGTGCTGGATCACAGTCCAACACGATCGTCGGGAAATCGCGAGGGCGGTTGAAACCGCAACGACAGACGAGACGTACCTTACACGTCTCCGGTCGCACCAGGATCGGATGACAGAGCGCCCTACAGAACGGCTCGTGGTGGACCGGATCAAAGATCTCGATCTGGATATCGCCCGATGCCCGAAATCATTTCACCATGCCAGAGAATGGACCGACAGTCTTCCCGCGGCTTGAATCAGAAGCGTGCTTTATCGGGACACGCATAGAAGCGCTCCAATCCCTTCGACGGTTCGCGCGTGTCGCCTCGATTCTTACGCCAAGAGATTCGTGGGTCCACAGGGCAGCTGAAGAACAAGGTTGGGAAGCCAACGTGGTCGATGAGGAAGATCGCGAAACTGCGTTCGACTTCCTGCGTGGACAGAACAGTCAACTCGTCCTTTCGGCTGGATTTCCCTTTATCATCCCACAGGATGTATTGGAGGGAGGCGCGTTGTTCGTGAACTCACATCCCTCTCTGCTACCCGCATACAAAGGTAGAAATGCGATCAAGGAAGCTTTCAAGGATGGTCAGAACTACACGGGCGTAACTGTTCATCACATGGTTGCCGCCGTCGATGCGGGTGAAACCATCGTTCAGGAGCGGGCGTGCGTTGAGGGGATGGGGCTTGATGATATCTATCAGCTTCTGTTCGGGGATGTGGAACCTAGGACCATCTCGTTGGCTCTGACTAAGCTCAAGGAAAACGGTCAGCTGCATTGAGTGTGAGTGTGACGACAGAAATGACAAGGTGGTGCGTCGGCGGGGACTTCGAGATCGACGCCGTTAGAACGAACGGCCCGGAGCGACTGGTCGATTTGCTAGGGGGCACCGGGAGTTTTACTGCATCGGGACGTTCTGCGTTCGGACGAGTACTCGCGCATCTCAAAGCGATCGGTGTCGATCAGATCTACGTTCCGAGCTTTCTGTGTGAGAGTCTGCTTCAGCCGATCGAAGCACTCGGGATGGAGGGGGCGTTCTACGTCGTTTCACCGGATGGTTCGACGAGTGATCGTCCTCGTGCCGGGGCAGTTCTCGTGATTCACTATTTCGGATGGACCAATCCGCTGGCCGATGAACTGGCGGCTGACCCCGAGGTGATCCTGATCGAGGACTTCGCACACGTGTTGCCAGGATCAAGGAAACCGGTGCCGGGGGCTAACCGCTACGTCGTTACGAGTCTCAGAAAATTCGGTCCCGTGCCGCTGGGCGGGTGGTGCAGTATTGGCCACGAGAGTACACAGGTTAGCGACGGTATGGAGGCGGCTTATCTGAGATCGATTCAGGCGCGCCTCCAGCGGGGTGCTTACCTGGCCGATCGCTCGCTCGCAGTCGATGAATCGATAGAGAGCAACTATAGACGCGAGCTTTCCGATGTGGAGACGTTTCTGGACGATCACTCGGTTTTCTCAGGCGTACCCGAAGAAGCTCTTGGATTAGCGGCCTCTCTTCCCTGGGAGCGAATCGGTCACAGAAGGAGGGAGAATTGGGAACGCCTGAACCAGGCACTCTCGCCGCGGGTCAGGCGACTGCACGACGAGCTCCCGCCTGCCGTCGTCCCGCTTGGGTTCGTGATTCGCGATGCGAATAGGGATCGGCTCCGCCGGCGATTGGCCACGCGGCGTGTTTTCTGTCCTGTACACTGGCGGACTCCAGGTGCTGTTCCTGATCAGGTCGTAGAGATGAACTGGCTTCCTAGAGAGGGTCTGACGTTGCCGATCGATCAGCGCTACGATGCTTCTGACATTGACCGCCTGGCTTCTGAGGTCGAACGGGCATCCGAATGACGTTGTCCTGTGACACTCCAGATGACGTGGGACAGTGGACCGAGACGCTTTCCCGGTTCGATGTTGACGTTCAAGACATTTATTTCAGGCCTGAATATGTGTCGCTCCACGCACACACAGGCGAAGGACGCCTATATATATATGAGGAAGGCGGCGATTCATGGATTTATCCCATGCTGGTCCGGCCGATCGACCGGGTCGGACATAAATCCATTGAAAACAATTGGTTCGATATAGAGACACCATATGGGTATGGAGGTCCGATTTCGACAACCAAAGATCCTGTCTTCTTGGAGAAAGCTCACGATGCCTTCGACACATGGTGCAGGGATCGTGGCATCGTGGCAGAATTCCTCCGGTTTCATCCGCTCATCAGAAATGAAGGACTGGCCAATCCGAAGGTCGAGCGGGTCCACGATCGAAGCACATTTTCGATCGACCTCGCGGCCCTGGGGCCTGATGAGATGGCCTTTGCATCGAGGGCCCGGAACAGCATAAGGCGGGCCAGAAAACTGGGTTTACAGGTTGTTGCCTGCCGCGATGAGGAAGATTTGGAGCGGTTTCGGAGCCTTTATCGTATCACAATGGATCGAAAGGATGCAGATTCGTTCTATCAATTCGACGATCGATACTTCTGTGGGCTGAATGATCTGATCCATCGGCGGGGCTATCTGCTCACAGCACAGATCGAGGGGACGTGGGTGGCCGCGGGTGTTTTCCTGCGAGGTGAGAGGATTCTCCACTACCATCTTTCGGCGTCCTCGCGTGAGATCTACGTTCCGGGCGCCACGAATCTCCTGCTGTACGAGGCCGCCCAACTTGGGAGAGAGGCGGGTCTGTCCGCTTTGCACCTGGGGGGGGGATTGACGGGTCGGTCGGACGATTCTCTTGCTGGATTCAAGCAATCCATGAGTAACGCTTCTCATGACTTCGTTTTTGGCAAGCGTGTTCACGATCCGGATTCCTACGATGTTCTGCGTCGCATCTGGAACGAGCAGCACACCGACCTAAAAGATGAAGCAGGGAGTAGAGTGCTGTTCTATCGCTATGGGTCCTGAATCTCATCAAGCATTGAGGCGATTTCCTCCCGCTTCGGGCATCCGAACTATCTTCGATCGTACTAAGCGGATGGAAGCGGAAGGCATTGAGGTCCTCCATCTGGAGGTCGGTAAGCCTGCGTGGAAGATGCCCAAAGGCATGGAGCTCCGAGTTCAGGATGCGATAGCGGATGGATTCGTTCACTATGTACAGAATCGCGGTCTGCTCGAGCTCAGGGAATCGGTATCCGATCAGATCGAAAGGCAGACAGGACGTCGGTTCGATCCGGACACGGAAATCATCATAACGATTGGAGCTAGCGAAGCAGTATGCATGACTGCGCTTACGCTCCTCGATCACCGGGACGAGATCATTGTGCCGATGCCTGCATGGCCCCACTACGATGCAGTGGCTCAGATGGCGGGTGCTCGAGTCGTCCCCCTGCCCCTACGATCGGAAAACGGCTTCCAGATTGACACCCAACAGCTAGAGGATGCGATCACGCCAGCAACGCGCCTGGTCGTCGTGAACAGCCCATCCAACCCGACAGGAGGTGTACAGACGGCCGACACGCTGAGGGAGGTCGCCGCACTGTCGGACAAACACGGGTTTTACGTTTTGTGTGACGACGTCTATCGCGACTTTGTCTACGAGGGAACTCACGAATCGATCGCCTCGTACATGGGGGACTCCAACCGACTGATCTACATCAACAGCTTCTCCAAGAGCTACGCCATGACCGGGTGGCGGCTGGGTTATGTCGCGGCAGACGCTGAACTGTCTGACGCACTGAATCGAATCCATCAGTACACGGCGGTTTGCGGCGTGTCATTTGCTCAAAAAGCGGCAGCGCAGCTTCTGTCGGATGACGGGCTGACCCAGTATCTCCAAGAGATGAAAACCGCTTTTATGAAGAGACGAAAGCTCTGGTCCGACCTGGTCGAAGAGTGCGACGCATTGGAGGCAACCACGCCGGAGGGTGCGTTTTATACATTCCCGCGTGTTGAATTCCGATCAATGACTGGTCGGGAGTTCTGCTCCTTTGTTCTTGATGAGCACGCCATGGCAATGGTCCCAGGCGATGTTTTCGGGCCGAGTTATGAGCAGCACGTGCGGATTTCATACGGCGGGGACCTTCAGACTCAGGCTCGAGCTGTCGAAAGAATGGGAAACATCCTGAATGGGTAGCCAGACTGCGTTGCTGGATTGCACGATCCGAGACGGCAATTATACGGTGGACTTCAAATTCACCCGCCAAGATACCCGCGTGCTAGTTGGCGAACTGGCCGCGTTGGGGATGAAATGGATAGAAATCGGGCACGGATTGGGGCTCGGTGCCAGCGAAGCGGGCAAGGGCGACATGCTGGATACCGATGTTGACTTGATTACTGCCGCGAAGGAGACAGCGGGTGAGGCCCGCGTCGGAGCGTTCTATATCCCTGATGTCGGTACCCTCGACCAGTTGGATGCCGCGAGAGACGCTGGGATGGATTTCGTCCGAATCGGAGATAACGCAACGGAGATCGAACGTGCCTATCCAATCTGTGAATACGCACGTTCGATTGGGTTGGTCCCCTTCGTCAACCTCATGAAGACCTACGTGATCTCGCCGGATGAATTTGGCCGAAAGGCCCGAGAAGCGGAAGACGCTGGTGTCGAGGCCGTCTACTGTGTGGACTCTGCCGGCGGAATGCTCCCAGAGGAAGTCGGGGCGTATTTTGCCTCTGCCTCGTCCGCGAGCTCTGTTCGTCTGGGTTTTCACGGCCACAACAATCTGCTCCTCGTCATTCAGAACTGTCTGAGCGCCCTGGAACACGGGGCAACCTATCTGGATGTGACGTTGTGTGGCTTAGGGCGAAGCGCAGGCAATGCCCCGACCGAAGTACTCGCAGCCGTCCTCGAACGCAAGGGGTTCGCGACTGGTTTGGATCTGTTCAAACTGATGGATGTTGTGGAAGCTTACATATGGCCGATCGCAACTCACCGACATCCGCACGACATGATGAGTGTGGCGGCAGGCTATTCACTGTTTCACTCCTCTTTTCTTCCGAAGGTTGCCGATGTGGCGGGGAAGCACGGAGTCGACGTTCGACGGTTGGCGGTTAGCGCGGCGATACACGATTCGGAGAACCTTGATGGCGATTTTCTCGAACGTGAGGCACGTCGTATCGAAGCCCAGCGTCCTGTTCCATCGAAACCGTTCACGGAATTCGATGCGGAGGATCTCTCGCCCCGCCGCATCAGTAACACCATGGATTCACTGGATAGCCTCCTTGGGGGAATGGTCGCGGCCAGCGCCAAGCGATTGGGGGCTCGCGCGGTTCTGCTTCTTGCACAGTCGGAGGCCACTGACGCCGAGCTCCTGATCCCCGAGTTCGTGCTCGAAACCGAGGACATGATCTTGGGACGAGTAACGTTCGGTTCCGAGAGTGTTCTTCGGCAGGTATTGGCCCGGTGCCAGAGTCAGATTTCGGTGTTTCTGGTTGATCAGGATACGTGTGAGGCCGACGTGGTTGAGATGGCCTGGAAGAACGTTGGAAAAGGCAGGATGCGGCCCGTGCGTGAGCAATCGATCAAGACTGGGTATGTCAGAGCCTTTCTCGAAAACGTCGCATATCAATTGGGTTCGGAATCGCTCCTTGTATATGGCGAAAGTGACATCGTTGAAGGCGCCGTGAACGCAGAAATGCCATTCGGCGCGTTGTTCCGATTCGGGGTCCGAGATTCCCAGCAACCAGCAGGTGTGATCCTCTCGAGTCTCGACGATTTGAAGGGGTTAAACTTGCAGTTCGATGCGATCCTTTGTGCGACGAGCCCGAATGAGACTGATGGACGGAAACTCGCCGTTCATCTGAAAGAAGAAGGGGTTCTGTACACGCTCTTTCCGTTTCCCAACGTAGACCTAACCCAACTGATCGGTGAGAGGCTGAGAAGAATTGATCCGAATCTAGCCTACGCCGGGATTCTGGCACGACTTGAAACATTCGAATTTTCTCCACACAGTCCGGTTGCGCACGAACTGTGAGCCAGCCCGCCCTTTCACGCGATGCAATAGGGGGATGCAAGATACTCGTCCAGACGTGTGCAGCTCTGCTCGTCGACGAACGTGTGACGGTCGTCAGCGATCCAGACACGGTGGAGATTGGGGAGGGGATCGCATCGGCAGCATCGGAGGTGGCCGAGGACGTCACGCACCGGACAATAGATGCACTGCTCGTTCATGGCCAGGAGCCTCCAGCGGATGTGGCCGCTCAGATGGCTCGAAGCCACGTGATTTTCGGTGTCACTCGCTTATCCATGGCACATACCCAGGCCCGACTGTCAGCCTCCGAGGAGGGAGCACGTTATCTCAGCCTTCCTGACTATTCTGAAGCTGTGCTCGAGAGTCAGGCTTTGCGAGCGGACTTTCGAGGACTCACTGTGGAAGCAGAATCGGTGGCGGGAGCACTTTCGAATGCCACCGAAATAGTCCTCTACACCGGGGAGGGGCAGCGGCTGGTATGTAGTTCTGAGGGCCGGCAGGGAAATTCCGCCCCGGGCTGGTGTCCTTCGCCTGGAAGTCTCGCTTCTCCTCCGGATTCCGAGGCTAACGTCGCGGTGGTGGAGGATAGGAGCGAAGGAGTTTTCGTCGTCAACGGCAGTATCCCGTGTCCGGAGCTGGGGCTTCTCCAGGCGGAAATTGAATTGTTCGTTCGGGATGGCCTCGTAACTGACATCCGCGGAGAGAGATCGGAAGCGCTTCGGTCCTTGTTGTTCGGACAGTCGAGTTCAAAGGCCAGGATCATTGCGGAGTTCGGCATCGGTCTCAATCCAAGCGCCTCCCTCTGTGGTGTGATGCTCGAGGATGAGGGCTGTCGAGGCACCGTCCACCTCGGAGTAGGGGGGAATGCTACCGTCGGGGGAAAGAACGAGGTTGCCTTTCATCTTGACCACGTGGTTGGCGATGCCACCGTTGAAATCGACGGACAAGTCATCGTCGAAAACGGCACATTGAAGGGAATATGATGGATGCCACTCAGTGGCTTACGGAAATCCCCGTAGAGGGATCAGATCGCAACTTTCTGGTAGATACTACCACCGGCGAAGCCCTGACGTTTCGGGATTACGATGAGAAGGCTCGGATCCTCGCGGCGGAATTTCTGAGACGAGGTGTTCGGAAGGGCGATCGCGTAGCCATCGTGATGCACAACTCAGCAACACTTGCCACGATCTATCTTGCTTGCCTCTACAGCGGCATTGTCACAGTGCCTGTCAACCCAATCTTCGCGGCGTCTGAAGTCGATTTCATTCTTCGTAATAGTGGAGTAAAACTGCTCCTTGCTTCTTGCGAGACTGCGAACACCCTCAATCTCGACAGAATGCGGGACCAGGGGATGGAAGTTGTCATCGTGATGGATGGTCGAGAAGGCAGTCCGGACGGGGGAGGTACAACCGCTCTTGATCCTGGATCACTAAAGGCCGATCCGATAGTGCCTTTCGCTGGCGTATCCGCAACGGACCCGATGACGATCGTATACACATCTGGTACAACTTCACGTCCATCGGGTGTCGCTCACACGATCACCAGCATGATCGATAACGCCCGACTCTTCAATCAGCGACTGGGGATCGGGCCTGAAAATAGGTTCTACGGAATCCTGTCAATGACCTACCTGGGAGGCTATTACAACCTCCTGATGCTACCTTACGCTGCAGGTGCAAGTGTGGTTCTATGCGATACCTTCAGTGCGAGGTCAGCCCTTCGGTTCTGGGATTCAGCCGTGGAACACAATGTCAACACACTGTGGTTTGTACCGACCATCCTTTCGATTCTTATGGAAATGGATCGGGGGGATAAGGGTGAGCGTTTTTGTCGAGACGCCGTGGACCTGTCGCTCGTGGGTACTGCCCCGCTTCCACCATCCCTCCGGCAGGAGTTCGAGGCCCGCTATGGTGTCACACTTTACGAGAACTACGGATTGTCGGAAACCTTCTTCATCACAACCAACGCGCGCTCTATTCCTCGGAACGATGGGTGCGTAGGAAGGTCTTTGCCGGGAGTTGAAGTAACCGTGTTAGACACTAATGGGGTGGCGGTGGACTACGACAAGGAAGGCGAAATCCATACGCGAACCCCCTTCCTCATGGAAGGTTACTACGACCCCGATCGAGGTGAACCCAACCCGATCGATAGGGACGATTGGTTTCCAACGGGCGACATCGGATACCAGACATCGGGAGGGGATCTTTACATCACGGGCCGGATGAAAGATCTGATTATCCGGGGCGGAGTGAACGTGAGTCCGGCGTCAATTGAAGATGTGCTCTACGCGCACCCCGACGTGCTCGAGTGTGCGGTCGTGGGTGTTCCACATCCGACCTACGGTGAGGACATAGCAGCGGCTGTCCGACTGAGGGAAGGTGCAGAGTTCGACCAAGTTGAGGCCAGTCTTTCACATTCAGCTCGAACCGAACTGGGGGGCGGGCGGCGGCCGGGTGTGGTCGTTGAGTTGGAATCGTTTCCGCACAGCTCATCCGGCAAGATTCAGAAAAACCGTGTGCGGGAACTCTTGATCGAGAAACTCAATTTGGGGCAGACCGTGCTACAAACACGTCCAGCCGACCCCGCCGGGCCTTCGATCATACCAGGTCGGGTGGAGCTCGTAATCGACCGACCGCCGACGGACCTTCTCGACAAGATGAAAGCCTACCCATCGAGCATCGTCTCGGATTGCCTCAATCGTATGCAGACCGTGGACGGCAGGATTCGGAGTCTTTCGCCGGGTCGCCGGTTCTGTGGCCCCGCCCTGACAATCGAGGAACCAGAGGGCGGAAACCTCATGAGCCATATCGCTCTCGAGATGATCGAACCCGGTGACGTCCTCGTGATCGATGCAAAGGGCGTCACGAGTCGATCGACGTGGGGGGGACTTCAGACGCAGATGGCCATCAGGGCGAGAGCGGCTGCTCTGATCGTTGATGGGGTCGTGCGTGATGTCGACGATATCTGCGCATCGGAGCTTCCCGTTTTCGCCCTGGGTAGCTCACCGGCCGGACCTTTAAAGGGCTGGGCAGGCAACGTAAATCACACCGTTTCGGTTGGGGGAGCAGTCGTGCGTCCAGGCGACATTGTTATCGGGGACGATGACGGGGTCGTCGTCGTCCCCCTTGAGCTTGCTCCAAGGCTGCCTGCGATGTGCGAGGAACGGCTGAAGATGGAGTCTTCCTGGTCTTCGAGGATCGATGCCGGTGAGTCCACCTTGGATATTGTCGGCTTAAGAAAGACCGTGAAGGATCTCGGAATTGAATTCACGCAACGAGGTGGTGTATGAGTGGGAGCGTTGACGAAATTACGGCGTTTGTCAAAACACAGACACCGGGGGCGGAAGTAATCGACGAGACTCCGCTGATCGAATCGGGTCTCCTGGATTCATTTGGGATCGTCCAATTGATCGGACACTTGGAGGACACGTTCGGCATCGCATTCAATGATGAAGATTTGGTCCCTGAAACATTCGCGACGGTGAACTCGTTGGCGGTCGTCGTCGAGAAGAAGCGCTCTTCTACTTCATCTACATGAAATCCTATTCGCAGAGTGACCTCCTGGAAGGCTTATCCAGAACAGGCCTGAATGCGGGAGACACAGTGCTTGTGGGCACACGTCTGTTTTCCTTGGGACGAATGCGCGAAGCGACCTCGAGGCAAAATTTCCTCGATCGAGTCTTTGCGTGCTTCATGGAAGTGATCGGTGACGAGGGTACACTCGTAGTACACACCTATACCACGCAGACGGCAAGGTTTGGGAAGCCGTTTGTGTGGGAAAAAACGCCGTGCATCAACGGGATGTTCCCGCAGTACGTCCTCGAGAGGTCCGACTCAATCCGTAGCATTCACCCTGTGAACTCATTCACCGCAACGGGTGCGAATCGGCATTCCATTTGTTCCCAGAACAGTCGAAGCAATTACGGCTACGGTTCTCCGCCCCACCGATTGCACGAGGCCGGGACACGACTGACTATTCTGGGTCTAGGCTATGGGTCCAGCTCCTTGATGCACTACGCAGAGACGCTCTGCGCTGTTCCTTACTGCTATAACAAGCTCTTGAAAGTCCCGGTCTACAAGAACGGGACCCAACTCGGAGAGGAGTTCACTGCGAACGTGCGATATCTGGATCTTGAGTTCGAATACGACTACAGGGCGGTTCAGAAGAGGTTGGACGATTCCGGTGCCGTGTCTTCCTACCCTATCGGCGCGGGATTCATTCACGGGTTGTCAGCGGACGACTTTTGCTGCACTGCTTTTAACATGCTCTGTGAAGACCCATTCGCCTTTCTCCGTAGAAGACCCGACTTCGTCGAGGGACAGCTTCCTTATGATGGAATCACGGTCGGCAGAGACGGCGTCGAGCAGGGTGCTGGCTTGAGCGGGTTCGATTTTTCTCATGAATCAGATACCCACTGACGTCATCGTCCTGCCGTCCGGTCACGGAAGGTGGGTGGTCTACAACCTGTTCGCAAAAACCTCCCTGGGCTGTTCGTCCGACTCGATTGGGTTGCTCGCCGCTGCCGTTTCGACCCAGCGAGAGCGTCTAGAAGAGCAGCATGCGGATCGTTTCTTCGAGGTGTGGGATGTCCAATGCTTCTCGAACGAGGATGGATTACTCGCTGATCCCTCGCGGTTCGAACGAGATGTGCGCCAATGGGGAGATCCTTCCCTCGTCCACGTGAAGGAACTCTACCAGCGGTTCCTTGACGGTTGCTTTGTCGTAGAGGACATGGATGCGTACGCCAAACGTTTTATGCAAAAGACATCCCTTCTTGATCGTTTCAATTTTGGAAACTTTCATCAACAGCTTGGTCAACATCTGGCCCTCAAACGCCGAGAATCGGCTGAAAACTGGTGGATCAATCAGAAATTTACCGACGACCTTGAAGGAGTAAGAGAGAATCTATACGGGGCAGTTCAAGAGTGGGGGTTGCGACAGTACTTCTCTGGGCGACTGGAACCTGGCGATTTCGTCGTTGATCTGGGCTGCGGTACAGGCTACTACTCGAAAGTCTTGGGTACGTACGGCGCCAGCGTGCGAGGGTATGATCCGAGTAGGGCGATGATCGATCTGGCTCAGAGGTCCACACCAGGAGATGTTGAGTTCAAGGTTGCCCCATTGGGAACGCCCGAAGCCCTGCAGGATTTGCCCGATGAATGCGCGGACTATGTGACGATGATCGATGCGTTGCTGTTTTATTTCGTTCCTTCAGAGCCCGACCAGGATATTTCAGCCAGTGCTCTGTTCGAGGACATCCGACGGGTGCTGAAGCCGGATGGTATTTTCATAAGTGTGGAGCCTCACTATTTATTCTGGCTGCAGCCTTGGTTTGGCGAGGAGACCCGACCCTTCACTGTCATGACGGAGTATTGCACCAAAGCCTTTGGGGTTACTCCCACTATCAGCGAATACTTGCAGACAGTGTTCAACAACGGGTTCTTCTCTCGCTGGATGGAGGAGCTTCTTCCTGATCCTTCATTCGAAAACGAAGATCGCCGAGCCTTCTATTTTGCCCGGCAGTTTCCTTTGTGGCACCTATTCGAATTCGGGAAAACGCCCGCATGAGAATCGGGGTCTTGATTGTCGATCGAATCTCCGCGCCGGTTGTGCCGTGGGTGCTCACATTCGTGGTCAGGCATCGGGCGAAATCTCTGAGGGCGGTTGATGCGACCATCCTCGGCGCTGCGTTTGCCAGGATAGGCGCCCGGCTCGTTGGGTGCAGTTATGAACTGTTGGAATTCCGATATGAAGATGTAATCGACGAGAAATCACTGTCCGTTGGCCGAAGAATCTACTACAAAGATCTAGCCCGTGTGCATAGCTGGATTATTTCCAAACCTCTCTTGTCTAGAATCTCTAAGGATGGGAGGAGGTTCGCGTTCTTCGCGAGGAAGGGCGCCGCGTCAGGCACGATTTCAGGTAGCCAATCCGTCGTCAGCGCACTCTACCTGATTCAGGTAGCCAGATGGGTCTCCAAGTCTATTGGGTCCGGACCCACTGGTGTGTGCCTAAGGGCACGACTGTGGAAGTATGAGATTCAGTCCTACGCTAACCAGGAGACGGTCGTCCTCAATTGGTTGCCCGGGCGACCCGACATCGACCTCAAGGGACGCGTAAAGCGTATTCTGGGGGTGCGGGGTGTAAGAGTCGTGCTGTCCTTCATTGACACCCTGAGGTCACGAAGTCAGGATCGGCAGTCTACCAGTGGCAGTGAGGGTCTCGTGCTCGCGGACTACCACGGCCAGCTGAACCTGGAGAATCCAGAACTAAACTCGGACGTCTTCTTCGGCCTTAAGTCCGATCTCCCTCGGAATCGCCTCCTTTTGCTGTTTCGTGATGGGCGGGATCCCCTCGATGTTCAGAAGTGGCAAGAGATGGTGCGGTGCGGAATCAAAGGTATCGCACTGGCACCCGAGGCGAGAAAGATCGCAGATGCTCCACTTTTTCAGCCCCGCCGCAACCTACGGGCCGGAATCAGGTTCTCCTCGATGGCGGGAAGATCAGAAGAAACGGGGTGGCTCAAGGAGCTACAGATCGAATATTCGGGTCTCTATGATTACTATGTGGATCTCTTTCGGACCACCAACGCTCGCATCTACGTGAATTTCCACCGATTTGATGGCGTTCACTGCGCGATCGCAGACGCTCTTGAGGCTTTGGGGGGTGTCACAGCCTACTACCAGCGTTCATACGAAGAGCAACCGTACTTGCACCGTGCGAGTGATATCGACGTGATGTTTTCGTTCAACACCGCTCACGCTGATGTTGAGCGGGACTCAGGTTCCCGAATCGCCTATCACATTACGACGGGCTATGTGGGGGATCACCGATTTCCGATGCTCCGAGAACACGGTCGACGCCTTCGTCAGAGGTTGGCCAGCCACGGAGCCACATTCGTGGTTGCCTACTTCGACGAAAATACCTCAAGCGACGAAAGGTGGGGTCCCGGGCACAATACGATCCAGAGGCCCTACGAATTCTTGCTCAGGCAGGTGATCGATTGCCCGTGGCTTGGGCTTGTACTGAAGCCCAAGAAGCCATCTACCTTGAAAGATCGGTTGGGGCCGGACGTTTGGTGCCTCTTAGAGCAGGCCGAAGCTACCGGTCGATGTGTCCTACTGCGAGGAGGAGCCATACAGTCTTCCTATCCACCGGCCTATGCTGCACTCTCTGCAGATCTTGCGATCCACAGTAGTGCCATCGCCGGGACAGCGGCCGTTGAAGCTGCATTGGCCGGAACGCCTACTGTGATTCTCGACGAGGAGTCTTGGAGTGTTAGTGAATTTTACAAATTGGGAGTAGGACGCTGTGTTTTCCAATCTTTGGAATCGCTTTGGTATGCGTGTGAGCGAGAAGCTCACGGTAAGCCGATTGAGGGGCTGGGAGATTGGTCTCCTATGTTGGCGGATCTGGATCCTTTCAGGGATGGGAAGGCAGCGGAGAGAATCGGAAACTACATAAACTGGATGGTGGAAGGTCTGGACAGTGGAAAGGACCGGGGTCGCGTCCTGGACGAATGCGCACTTCGCTACCGGCAGGAGTGGGGTAGCGACAAGGTTGTATCGGTAAACTGCTAAGTGAAAAAGTACACTGACGACATAGACCGGTTGTGCATCACGCCGGAGACATCAATCCACGATGCTGCGGAGCGTATGGAGAGGAATCGATTTGGGCTCTGCATGGTTGTCGACACCGAGTCCATCCTGGTAGGGACAGTGAGTGATGGTGACATCAGGCGGGCGATTCTCAATCAGGCCAACATGGAGCAGCCTGTCCGGAAGTTACTCGAAATCAAAAAAGGGACCGCATACGAGCAATCGATCACTGGTGAGATCGGGCTTACCGAAAGCGCCTATATCGAGATCATGAACGATCGAAAAGTTGTTCATCTTCCTCTCGTGGACAAAGATGGGCGCTTGCGGGACCTGGTTCGGATGATGGACCTTGTTCCAGCGATCCGGACCCCACTTCGGGCAGTTGTCATGGCAGGGGGGAAGGGCTCTCGGCTCAGCCCGCTAACAGAAGATGTTCCCAAGCCTATGTTGCCTGTGGGCGAGAGGCCTTTACTTGAGCACATCATCGGAAATCTCAAGGACTCGGGAATCCACCGTGTGAATGTGACAACGCACTACAAAGCAGAGATGATTGAGACCCATTTTGGAGATGGCAGCGAGTTTGGAGTGGAACTGGACTATGTGAGTGAGAGTGAGCCCCTTGGAACCGCTGGTTCTTTGTCCTTGCTGGATCAATCGGACGAACCACTTCTGGTGATCAACGGAGATGTTCTAACCGACCTGGACATTCGAGCAATGCTGCAATTTCACGTGGATTCTGGTGCAGTGATGACCGTAGGCGTAAGGGAATACGATGTCCAAATCCCTTATGGCGTGGTGGAGTGCGAGGGGTTCAACGTTGTGTCGATCGATGAAAAGCCGGTCAAGAGCTTCTTCGTCAATGCTGGAATCTATCTGCTTCATCCTACCGTGCGCGCGCACATTCCCTACGGTCGCCGTTTCGACATGACCGAATTGATGCAGATCCTGGTGGACCGGAAGCTGCCTGTGGCTAGCTTTCCAATCCACGAGTACTGGATCGATGTGGGGCGAATCTCGGACTACGAGCGAGCACAATCTGAGTATGCCGGGAAGGACTCTGGAAAATGAGCTGGAATGGCAAGAGAGTCCTGGTGACGGGCGCTGGAGGCTTTGTCGGAAGCCATCTGGCAGAGGCGCTTGCGGAATCTGGAGCCGACGTCAGGGCGTTCGTTCACTACAACGCACTCGGATCTCGTGGCTTGCTCGAGCCATCAGCGTCGGTGGAGGTCGTTCAGGGAGATATTCGTGACCCAGGCTCGCTTCGTCCCGCGATGACCGACGTCGAGATTGTCTATCACCTGGCCGCCCTGATCGCCATCCCTTACTCGTACATCGCACCCAGGTCCTACATCCAGACCAACGTCGAGGGAACCCTCAATGTGCTTGAGGCCTGCAGAGAATTCAGAATTTCAAGGCTGGTTGGCACATCCACGAGTGAAGTGTATGGGTCGGCTCAATCCGCGAGCATCGACGAATCCCATCCACTGCAGGCCCAGTCGCCTTACGCTGCGAGCAAGATTGCCGCGGACAAATTGATAGAGTCCTACCATCGCTCGTTCGACGTTCCGGCCGTGATCGTCAGACCCTTCAACACATACGGGCCGCGACAATCGGCGAGGGCGATTGTTCCCACAATCATCTCTCAAGCCCTGGTCAGTGACACAGTGAGACTCGGGAATCTCTCGCCGACACGAGACCTCAGCTTCGTGGATGACACCGTGGAAGCGTTCCTGCTGGCGGGGTTGGCGGAGGGTGTGGTCGGCGAGCAAATTAACGTCGGTACCGGCCAAGAAATCAGCATCGGAGATCTGGCCGAGATCATTGTTCGATTAGCGGGTCGCTCGGTTCCTGTCCTTTCAGATGAGACTAGAATCCGACCGGAGAAAAGCGAGGTTACCCGCTTGCTGGCGGATGCATCAAGAGCGAATCGGTTGCTTGGATGGGTTCCCCGTACAGCTCTCGAGGAGGGATTACAGAAAACGATCACGTGGATACATGCCCATCTCGATGCCTACCATCCTGATCAGTATGCGGTATAGGCAACGATGGAATTCCGTATCCCATTGTGCGAACCTCACATTACCGGTGACGAGTGGGCGTATGTGAAAGAATGCCTCGACACGGGATGGGTTTCATCGGCAGGGCCCTATGTTGACCGATTCGAGAGCGAAATAGCAGACTACGTCGGGGTAAAGCACGCGGTGGCGACGGTCAATGGAACTGCCGCCTTGCATCTTGCATTACTCGTTGCTGGTATCGAGCCTAATGATGAGGTGATTCTACCGGCACTGTCATTCGTGGCTCCAGCTAACGCGGTTCGATACGTATCTGCCCATCCAGTTTTCGTGGATGTCGATCCCGAAACCTGGCAGATTGACACTGAATTCGTGTCGGAATTCTTGGAACGGCACTGTCACCGGGAGAGTGGTGTACTCAAGAACCGAACGACTGGCAGGCGCGTCAGCTCGATTCTACCGGTTCACATATTGGGCCTACCCTCTGACCTTGATTCGATTATGGATCTGGCTACGGAGTATAGCTTGGCTGTAATCGAGGATGCGACCGAGAGTCTCGGCGCCGAATACAAGGGTCGTCGGGTTGGATGTCACGGAAGCTTAGGTTGTCTAAGCTTCAATGGCAACAAGCTGATAACATCAGGCGGCGGTGGGATGGTTCTGACGGATCGTGACGATTTCGCCGTCAGAGCTCGCCATCTGAGTCAACAGGCCAAACGAACTGGAGTAGAATACGATCACGACGAGGTTGGCTACAACTATCGGCTGTCGAGTCTGCAGGCAGCGGTGGGTGTTGCACAACTGGCGCGGATCGAGGATTTTCTTCGGTCCAAAGCGAGGATCGCAGGGCGTTACCGTGAGGAATTTGGTGATCAGCTGCCCTCTCAAGTTGCTGCTGATGGATCGAGCTCAGCGAACTGGCTGTTTACTGTCCTTGTCGACCCAGAGCAGAGGGGCGAGACGAGTCGAGAGATGATGGTTCGGCTACGAGGCGAGAGCATCGAAACCCGACCACTCTGGAAGCCCTTGCCTGAACTATCCCCATTCAGTTCATGTTACCACACTGGATTCGGTCAGGCACAACGGCTTCACCGGCAATGCCTGAGCTTGCCCTGTTCGGTTTGGCTGTCTGATACAGAACAGGCTCATATCATCGAGACGATTGGTGTGTGATGAAGGGTGTGTGTTTCCTGGAGGTCGTTTCCGAAGCGGAGTCTTTCCTTCAAGCGTGTGCCCGAACTGAGTTTGATCTAGATGAGCTCACGGTTGTTGCGCTTACGATAGAAGTGCGTGCTTATCTCGGGTGCCGAGGCGTGGACTGCGTTGATACCACCACCTACTTCAAGAACGAAGACCATCGGAATGCCATCGAAGCGTCGAAACAGTTCTCAGAGATCTTAGACCTTCATCTAGATCTGACCGTTTCGGATCCAAACCTGAGGCAGACCTACCAGCAAACAGCAGTGTTTCACGCACAATACTTCATTAATTACTTTCTCTTTATCACAAGCGTCGTGGAGAACGTCCTGGTGGATCTGTCCCCGTCGTATGTCGTTTGCTCACGGGAGAGTAGTGCAGATTTTCGATCTTCTGATGCCCTACCCCTGATTGTTGAAGAGGACGCGTTCGCTTGCAGAATCGTGGCGCCTTACTGTCGGTTACACGACATCGAATATAGGCTGTTTGATCGATCGGATTCTCGAGCCGAATCACGATCTACTCAATCGTGGACTGGTGGTCGCGCACCCCAGTTACTGCTTAGGTTGCTTGCACGCTCAACAGAACGCGGGGTGGATCGCATCGTCTATTTAGGCGGGGGTGGGACGAACGATGAGGCCATCGCAAAAGTACTGGACCGAATTAATCGAAAAGCCACCCGGATCCAACTTGGACCGTCAATTCTCGATGTCGTTCAGCAACTAGCCCAGGTAGTGCGGGGACGTCCCGACAGGTTTCGTATGTTGCCAGCGATGGAAGATTCATCTGTGTTCGGCGACCACGAAAAGAACCTTGACGAACGACTTGCAGATCCTTTCACGGGTTCGTTTGAAGGAGAATTACAGTTTCGTGGAATAGACTTCTGGGAGTGTCTGGGGTTTCTCTTCCAGGCAAGGATTCGGCCATTCCTGGTTGCAATGTCGGGGCGCATTCAGTCTATCATCGAGGCGATGGATCGTTTCAACCCGAAGTACATCATCGCCACGGGGGTACGCTACGAAAACTACGCGATCGGTGAATGGGCGCGCCGTCAAAGGGTTCCCTTTGTCCTGGTGAGCCATGGAACGACAATTCGCCCGAAGAACGAGTGGGAGGAAATTGAGAATGAAAGCCTCGGTAAGAGTCTACAGCTGAGTGATGTGGTAACAGTCGGTGTTCTCCAGACTCCCATAGAAGAGGCGCATGTTGATTACTTCGGCGGTCCACCTTCCTTGGTAAAGGCGGGACCTATTCTTTTCCGCAACTGGAAAACTAAACGCAAGAAACGGCTTCCCGAAGCCGGCAAACCAATAAGGATCATGCTGGCGTCTTCTTACAAGAGCAAGGGCAGCCTCAGATTCTGGGCCATGGAGACGCCTGATGAATACCTACAGTCCTGTCGAGATCTGGTGTCGGCAGTGAATTCTCTAGACTTCGAGTCGGAGCTCGTGATTCGCTTTCACGCCAAGCTCACTATCCCCACCGATTCGTTCAGGGCGCTTTTGCCAGACACAGACAGGCTCAAGATCGACAGAGGGGGGCGGTTCCTGGACAGCCTGGAGAACTGTGACATCGTTGTGAATTTCTCGTCAACATCCATCGAAGAATCCCTCCAGAACAACGTTCCCGTGTTGCTATACGATCGATGGAATCGCTACAAACACTGCGAAGCAACTGATGTAGAAGGTGGCGCACGCCTAAGCCCCGATGCCGTCTACTACCTTGGTAGACCTGAGTTGCTGGCTGAAACACTGGCTGGTATTGCTGATCATGTGAAAAATGGTAGCTTCGAAAACGGACGATATTTCGTATCTTATCAGTACCCTGAGGACTACCTCAGTCGCTTCACAGATCTGTTCGAAAGCGCTTAGTATCCAGCATCTATAGGACTGCTGCCACATTAGCGGGAGGCATTGGGAAGACAACTATCATTTTGGGCCATCGTCGATCGTGAGCGTATGCCGCGAGGCGGGCCATCACGTCAAAGTCAAGATCATCGCCTCCACAGATGATTACGACGATCTGCTGACGGAGGACACCGAATTCAACCCTCGGGTTGTCGGGTTCTCGACCGTTTCTACCCAGTACAACTTTGTCAAGACTATGGCTGCTCAGGTCAAGAAGCCTACTATTACAGCAATTGGGGCGTTCTCGTAAAACCCTATGACGCGAAGCAGAGAATTGAGAAGTTCCGACGTCGTACAGTATCTGTGCTCGGGAAAGTGGGTCTGCTTGAGTCCGTAAGCAGAACGAAAAGAATGCTACTCTACCCATTCAAGGGGAAAGAACGCGCGGCCATGCAGAAGCTACAAGACGGTCGCTGGGTAAGCACCAAGTAGCTTACCGACTTTCGGGATAATGTAGAAATGAGCATTGGCCCCCAGACTTCGAGATGACGTGGCACGGATAGTTGCCCTCGTGCCGATTCGACACGACAGCGAACGACTCGAGGGGAAGAACTATCGCCCTTTGAGCGGTATCCCTCTTTACCATCACATTGTTCTTTCACTCCTGTCGTGCAAAGAGATCGATGAAGTCGTGATCGATACCGACAGCCCTCTGATCCTCGAGGAGGCTGCCCGGAAGTTCCCAGATGTTCGTCTGCTCGAGCGGCCGGAATCACTGTGTGACGGCCGCGTACCGATGAACGAAGTCTTGGTACACGACGTGTCCCAGGTTGACGCGGATTTTTATCTTCAAACGCACTGTACCAATCCACTTCTGAAGGCAGAAACGATCAGTCGTGCGATCTCCGCTTTCCTTGAATCCTACCCGCGTTGTGACTCTCTCTTCGGCGTGACACGAATACAGAAATTCCTGTGGGACAGTGTGGGACGTCCAATCAATCACAATCCCACAATGTTAATGCGGACCCAGGACTTGCCTGCAGTGTTCGAAGAGAATTCCAATCTCTATCTGTTTACGGCCGAAAGTCTTTTGAGCCGGAGACATCGATTGGGCGTTCGACCTCAGATGTTTGAAATCGACCCCATCGAGGCGTGGGACATCGATACCGGCCTTGATTTCGAGATTGCGGAGTTCCTGTTGAATCGCCGCCTCGAAGGCAAAGAGTCTTGAGTTCCGAGGACCAATCATTCAGTCTCGATCCTGCCGGGCCGGAACACAACGTCAAGCGGATCGACGAGATCACCAAGGGTTCCGTTGCCGCCGGGATGACCTTTCCGGATGGAACACCGGTATTTTCGTTCGTTGAGTTCAGCATCACAGATCTGTGTAATCGAGTCTGCGTTTTCTGCCCTCGTAGTGACCCCTCTGTTTATCCCAACAACAACGAAGAAATGTCGCTGGACCTGTACGAAAAGATCCTTGCCGAGTTGTCCTCCATAGGATGGCAGGGTCTGTTGTCGTTCTCCGGCTACGGCGAACCCCTGTTGCACACGCGGCTGATCGATTTTGTGCGGGTTACGAAGGAGCATCTCCCCACGAGCATTCTGGAAATGGTAACCAACGGGGACCGGCTGACGGCAGAGACGTGCCGCACCCTATTCGATTCAGGCATGGACTGCGTCAAAGTGTCGCTTTACGACGGGCCTCACCAGATCGAGCCGTTCGAGACTATGAGGAACGAGCTCGAGCTATCGGAAGATCAGTTTATCATTCGACACCGATTCCTTGGGCCAGAAGACTATTACGGCCTCATTCTCACGAACCGGGCAGGCACGGTAGACTTCGACGCGCTCGAGATGAGCCCACTGGCCGAGCCAAAGAATCAGCCATGTTATTTCCCCTTCTACAAAGTGATGATCGACTACGATGGACGCGTCCTGCTTTGCTCTCACGACTGGAACAAGAAACTCTGCGCGGGGGATCTTAACGAAGTGTCGCTTGAAGAAGCCTGGACGGGTCGTGTGATGATGAAGGTTCGTCAGAAGCTCGCGGGAAGGAGCCGCTCCTTTTCTCCGTGTTCGGCCTGTGATGTCGACGGGACGATGAACGGAGGACAGGCCTTCGAGCAGTGGAAGCGACAGGTCGCATCCACGGAAGGAAAGGACGTTTAGAGCTTGGCTGCGAAGAATGCGGCTTTCATCGGTTGCGGGAAGGTCTCACACTTCCACGCTGATGTATTGCGATTCTTGAATGTGGACATCGAAGGTGTCTGCGGAGGGTCGCCAGATTCGATCTCAGCAACGAGCTTCGCCGAGCGGCACCACGCAGGTCACGTCTACCCAGACTACAGGAAGCTGCTCGCGGATTCCGATGCGGATTACCTCTGGGTCGTGGCTCCGTGGGATGTGACGGAGACCCTGCTCGATGCGTTGCTATCGGACGGACGACCAGCCTTGGTGGAGAAACCCCTGGCAACTACGTCCTCAAAACTGGACCGCATCCTGCAGGAGGTGCACCAGTTAAATCTCTACTGCGGGATGAACCGAAGACACTACGACCACGTTGAATCGCTCAGGCGAAATCTCTCTTCTTCCTCGATCCGGTTCGTGCAGACGACGCTCAGCGAGCAGACTCTGATCTACGACACCTCGGATCCGCAGGAAGCGAATCGGGTTCAGAATCTCTGGCTGAACTCGTCTATCCACGAACTCGATCTCCTGCTTCACCTTTTTGGCAACCTGTCGGTGGATCGTGTTTACCGTCGCAGAGATGAGTCGAGTGGATGGCTTACGAGTGTCAATGCGGTTCTTACGGCGTCTGACGGTTTCCCCGTTTTCATTACCGCCAACTGGAACTCGTCAGAGGCGAAGAGCATTCTCGTTGAGACCACCGATCGAACCTACAGATTGGGGCCAATAGAGATGATGTCTGTCTGCCAGGGACTGAGGAGATCCGAACCGACACCGGAATCGCCCATCGCGACCTATGGCCCGAATGTCATCGAACGAATTGACACTGACCGAACCTTTAAACCCGGATTCCTGAACCAGACGCGCGAGTTTCTGGACGTTGCCGATTCCGGGTCCCTGGATGCGGTCAGTCGTGCGAATGTGAAGGACGCCCACCGTGTGACCTGCCTGATCGAGGAGCTTCTCCACGAAGCGGACGATGTCTGAGGCCATGACGCCGAAGAGCCTTTCTGCCCTCCTCTACCAGATTCAGCAGAAGTGTCGGGGAGTTGCGGTCCTGGGCATTCACTGGATTCAGCTCCAATACCCTGTCTACCCTGTACAGGATCGGTTTATGGCCCGGAGGCAGGGGCGTGACTCCTGGCTGCGCTGGATGCCTGTGATCCTCGTGGCGGGGATACAATCTCTCCGGGCGGCTGTTCGGCTTACCGGGCGCCTGGTGGTTGTGAGATGTCTCTTCCGTCGGGAGCGCCAGGAGGTTCTGAGTTCCGACTTCGACGTGGTGGCGAAGTCGTGGGCCTATGGCGTTGCCAAGAAGGATGATCTCGCTGACGAATATCTGGGTGATCTGCAGGCGAGGTTGCAGAACCGACATCTGAGGGTATTGCTTCTTTGTGGCGATGCCAGAGATGAATCCTTTATCCGGTTCGCGAGATCGCATTTCGTGCTGGCCGGGTCGATCAGAGCACCCGAGGAATGCCTGCTGAGCCCGTTTGTTCCCTGGGCCTCACTCTGGCACCAGATCTCCACGTGTTTGCGTCTATTGCGTCTTGCGGCGACGGCTCGGATGCAGAACGGTCAACGTAACCTCTATGGCCACGCCGCGTGTGAAGTCATGTCGCCGACGACGCTGATGAACACGCGGTATTTCTGGATGGGTCGGACGATCATGAGAAGGTGGGCACCCAAGCTTCTGCTTACTCTCTTTGAGGGGAGAAGTTGGGAACGATGTCTGTGGCTGGGGGTTCGCAGCATCGGCTCGGAGTGTAAAATAGTGGGGTATCAGCACGCGGTCGTGTTCCCATTCATGCGATCGCTGATCTCGCCGGCCACCGACGACGTGGTCAACACTTCTCCGGATTATGTACTGTGTCAAGGCGAAGTCACCAAGCGCATGCTCGAGGCTGGACATAGCGCAAACGGAGCGAAGACGATGGCACTCGGGTCGTTTCGCCGTTCGACTGCGATTCCACGGACCCCTGACCCGGGGAGACGGACGATTCTCGTCATCCCAGTAGGGTGGATCGAGGATTCAACGCGGCTGTTCAACGCGGCTGCCTCGCTTGCAGTCGAACTCGATGACCACAACTTTCTGCTGAGATGCCACCCCGTGCTCCCCTTCGACGAAGTTCGGCCGTACCTTGACTGGGATCCCGAAGAGATCGGCAACATCGAGGTTTCGACGTCCGCAGACATCGAAACGGATATCGAGCGTGCGTCCGTCGTGATTTACCGGGGTACTTCAGCCGTCTTTCCTGGAGTCGTGGGGGGGCTGAAGCCGATCTACGCAGCGTGGGAACCTGGCTACGACGAAGACCCGCTGTTCGAGGTCGAGACCTGGTGCGAACGCCCGGAATCGATCTCCGAAGCGGTGGATGCCATCAGGGCGTTCTCGAAACTGAGCCAGAACGAGGTCAAGGAGGACTGGGAGGGAGCTGTCAACTATGTGGAGCAATACTTCCTGCCCGTGAGCGAGTCCTCGGTGGACACGCTTGTAGGCTACATCGAGTCATCGGGGTCCGATTCTCCCGGAACGAGGCACACACATGGCTGAAGTCAACCACGATGTGACCGTTGCAGACGCTCTACTTCCGATCAAGGATGCTGTCGTGCTTCAGCCGACAGATCTGTTGAGGACCGCGATCGAGCAGGTGTCGAAGAAGAGACAGGGATTGGCGTGTATCGTGGAGAATGACAGGCTTGTTGGTGTGTTCTCCGACGGAGATTTGCGCCGGGTACTGCTTATGGACCACAAGCCCATGGCAGCGTTGTTCGCTGAGGATATCCGTGATTTTATGACCACGGATCCGAAGACGATCCGGATCGATGATCGGCTTGAAGATGCGGTTGCTCTGATGGAGCGTGTTGACATTTACGATCTTCCTGTGGTGGACGACGACAATCAGGTCCTTGGCTTGCTCCACATGCACACGGCACTCAAACACCTCCTCGGGCTTTGAGCTACACGGCTGTCGTCCCTGCCCGTTGGGCATCGAGCCGGTTCCCGGGGAAGCCGCTGGTGGACCTCGGGGGGGTTCCGATGGTGGTTCGCACCGCGAGTCGGGCCCACGAAGCCAGGTCCGTGGATCGGGTAATCGTGGCCACGGACGATGAACGTATCGTGGAGGTCTGCGAGGCACACGACATCGAGACGTTCCTTACGCGGGCGGGCCACACAACCGGGACGGACAGAGTTGTCGAAGCCAGTGAACGCCTGCGCATCGAGCGTATCGTGAATGTTCAGGGTGACGAACCTCTGATCGAGCCCGGCACGATCGATCGAGTCGTCGACGGTCTCGAGGAGGACGACGGATCGGAGGTTGCCAATGCGGGCTGCCCCCTGGAAGCGGTTGACACGGAAGACCCGAATGTGGTCAAGGTCGTAGGGAATGAGAACGGTCGAGTTCTGTATATTTCGCGTAGCCCCGTCCCATTTTCGTGGGACGAACCCGCGCCACGATTGCGTCATCTGGGGCTTTATGCCTTCCGTGGCGGAGCTTTAAAGACGTTTGCACTTCATTCTCAGGGGCCGGTGGAGCTGGCAGAGAGAATCGAGATGTTTCGTTTTCTTGAAAGAGGTTATCCCATCACGTTGGTAGAAGTGCCGGTAGGACCGCCAGCTGTGGATACCCCGGAAGACGTGGATCGTATCGATCGGTTCGCAGACGAACACGGGGGGTGGCCTGATGTATGATTCAACGCTGTGGGAGGTCAATCTTGCCTTTACCCGATGACATTCAGATTTACCAGCTCGATCTGGAGATCCACGGCGCGTGCAACTACAAATGTGAGATGTGCCCGCAGGCCTGGGGGCGTGAACGCTCATTTCTGAAGAGTATGCCTTTTGACCTGTTCAGAAAAATCGTGGATGACGCTCTTCAGCATGGGTTGAAATCGGCATCGCTTCACGGGTCCGGGGAACCGACCCTGAATCGCAACATGCCAGAAATGGTTCGTTATCTGAAGTCCTGCGACGTCGAGGCGGTATCGTTCACAAACGGTCTGCGACTGACCGAAGAGCTGGCCGAGCAGCTGTTCGACGCCGGGCTGGACACGCTCCGGATATCCGCGATCGGTTACGATGAAGCATCCTACGCAAGGTGGATGGCCTCGGATCAATATGATGAGGTGAGAGAGAATGTCAGGAAGGCTATTGCGGCGAGAGACCATGGCGGCCACGCCACTCAAGTCCATCTGTATCATCTCATCACCGACCTGAACAGAAGAGAAGAAGAACTCACGCTCTACCAGGAAAATTGGGTGAAGCACACGGGCGCCTTCGCAGAAGTATGGCTCATGCACAACTGGTCCGGTGAGTACGAGCAGAACGTTCCGTATCATCGCGATGCGATGACCCGGTCGAAATCTCAACGATCCTGTGGACGCCCGTTTTCGCCGTTGCTCGAGGTCAGGGCCGGGGGTCTGGATGGGCACGCGGGGGCGGTGGTGGCGTGCTGTATGGTACTGGGCCACGATTCGGAGGCGGTACTGGGCCATCTCGACCACCAGACCATCGAGGAAGTCGTCCGAGGTGATGTATACGAGGAACTCAGATCCGCCCACTCTGAGAAGCGGTTCCACGACATTTCCTACTGCAAGGACTGCGATCAGCTGTTCGACGTTCCTGAGGCGCTCGTCTGGTCCAATATTCCGGGGCGAAAGTACGGTGAGAGCAAGATCACCGAGGGACTCGACCATCGTGCTTTTACGCCGCAGAAGATGGGGACGGGGTCAGATTTGGTCGAAATCGAGTAAGGCCATGGTACATCCAATTATCGCCGAGCTCTGTGATATAGCTAAAAGGGACCCCTTGCCTCCCGACCACACAAGTTCCCACTGGGCTGTATACGGAGAGCAGACTCGAGCGGAAATTGACAAGGACGGACTTCATCTACACGGAGTTGGATTCGGTGATTACCAGCGACGATTGTTGCAATGGCTGCCAGCAATCGTAGGAAGGTGGTCCCATCGCAAGGCATCATCAGAATGCCGCAGTTTTGCAGATACTCACACAACTGCAATACGGCTGGCTCGCGATCTCAGACTTGGATATACGTATGACGTGTGGCGTCAGACGGTAGCTCTTTCGGTACTTCGGGATCATTGGGAGGAATACGATCTTCAGCCTCAGAGCTTCCTGATGATTGGTGACGGACACGGATTCCTCGGGGCCCTCGTTAGACGCGTGATTCCGGATGCACACATATACAGCGTTGACCTCCCTAAGATGTTGGTCTTCCAGGCGGTCACGTACGCTCATTCCGACCCAGTGGCTTGCCTAAATGTGGGGGCTAGTGCAGAATCTGATGTGGATTTTTTGAAGCCCGAAGACATTGAGAATCTACCCTCTGAAATCGATTGTGCAGTGAACGTTGCCAGCATGGCGGAAATGAAGGCCGAGAGCATCCACTCCTACTTCAATTGCCTCCGAGCTCGTTCTGCGGGTCACTCTCGGTTCTATTGCGTCAACCGGGCAACCAAGACTCATCCGGACGGTACGAAAATCAGCTTCTCCGCATACCCTTGGAAACCTGCCGATGAAGTGTTTATTGATGGCCATTGTCCATACTACTCTCACTTCTGGTCTATGAACACGGCACCTGATGGGCCAAGATTCGCAGGAGTCAGAGTACCTTTTCTGAACGCTTTTGACGGGCCCGTACTCCACCGGCTCACACGCCTTGCCGATGCCTGATAGAGCCCATTCTACGGCTGCATCTGTCCAGATGGTCGTGACCGACGTCGATGGAACGCTGACTGACGGTGGGATGTATTACTCGTCATCCGGTGACACTTTCAAGCGATTCCACGTCCGGGATGGACTGGGCGTTCGACTTCTCGCAAAGGCCGGAATCGAAGTCGCCTGGATATCCAGCGACTCCTCCCAGGTGATTGCTCATCGGGCCGAGCGCCTGGATTTGGCGCACTGCCATACGGGCGTGACGGACAAAGTCGAAGTGTTGCGTGCACTTTGTGAGCGACTCAGCACGACGGTCGACAGGGTTGCATTCCTGGGTGATGACCTGCAGGATCTGAGCGTGTTGGAAATGGTCGGATATCCTGCCGCAGTGGGAGATGCCCACGAACTCATCAAGAGGGCGGCGGTCTATCAGTGTTCGAAGAATGGTGGTTACGGTGCGTTCAGGGAACTCGCCGAGCACCTCCTGTCCGAGAAAGGCGAGGATCTGGCTGATGTGTGGAAGGGAGTTCAAGGTTGATCCGATCGGTTGAAGTCGGGGACGACACGGCAGGCCGCGTTAAAGTGGGACCGGATTTACCCCTCGTATTCATCGGGGGGCCGTGCGCGATCGAGAATGAATCTCACGCTCTGTTTATGGCGGAGAAGCTGAAGGAAATCTGCGATCGAGTCGCCTGCCCCTTCATCTACAAATCGTGCTATGACAAAGACTGCCGGTCGTCTATGGATTCATTCCTGGGCGTCGGCATGGATGAGGGGCTCAAGATACTGGACAAGGTACGACACGAGGTGGGTGTACCCGTCACGAGTGATATCAGCAACAGTGAGTGGGCTGCGCCCACGAGCGAAGTCGTGGATCTGATCCAGATTCCGGCCTACCTCTGTCGTCAGACCCACATTCTCGTGGAAGCTGGCAAGACCGGGAAACCGATCAATGTGAAGAAGGGCCAGTTCATGAGCCCCTGGAACATGAAGAACTCGGCACGTAAGATCGAAAGTACCGGTAACGACCAGGTCATTCTGAGTGAGAGGGGCACGTTTTTCGGTTACAACATGCTGATCAACGACTATCGCGGCCTCAAGATCATGCAGGAATCGGGCTATCCGGTCTGTTACGACGCGACCCACTCCATCCAGCAGCCGACGAGTCTCGGCACGATTTCGGGCGGCGAACGCGAGTTCATTCCCTCCCTCGTCAGGGCGGCCGCGGCGAGCGGGATCCACGCCTTATTCGCGGAAGTTCACGACAATCCGGATGAAGCACTGTGTGACCCCGCGACTCAGCTTCATTTGAAATACGTAGAAAAGGTGCTCCAACAGGCGACGGCCATCCACGATTTCCGAGCTGAACTCCTCGAAAAGTGGGGCGAAGACGATGTGCAATGACGCGGGCCAGGCACGGAGCGTTGGTTCGTGAGGTTACTGTGTACAGGGGCGGCGGGTATGCTCGGGACGGCTGTACGCGAGGTGTATTCACAGCTGCCCGATGCGGTATGGACGGATCTGGAATCCGTGGGCGATGATGTGGAGCAACTGGACGTCAGGGATTGGACCGAAGTCGACCGACGAGTCCGGGACTTCAAACCAGATGTTTTGCTGCATCTGGCGGCGGAAACGGATGTGGACAAATGCGAGTCCGACTCCGACCACGCTTTCCAGTCGAACGCGTTTGCGACGGAAAACGTTGCGAGAGCCTGTCAGGGTGCTGGTTCCACGCTCGTCTACATCAGCACGGGGAACGTGTTCGACGGGAAGAAGGAGACACCTTACACGGAGTACGACTCACCGTCGCCGATCAACACGTACGGAAGGGCGAAACTTGCGGGCGAACAGGTCGTTGCCCAGTGGTTGCACAGCTACTACATCGTTCGTGCCGGATGGATGGTGGGCGGATGGGAGATCGACAAGAAGTTCGTCTACAAAATGGTTCAGCTCTGCCAGACGCAAGACGAAATCCTCGCTGTCGACGACAAGTTCGGGAGTCCGACATTCACAGTCGATTTTGCGCGGAATCTGCCTGAGATCATTGGTTCGGGGCGATTCGGGCTCTACCATATGGTCAACGGCAACGGAACGTGTTCCCGGTTCGAAATCGCTCAGGAGATCGTACGAGCGCTCGGGAAGGAAGAGAAGATTCGCGTGAAGCCCGTGTCGTCGGATACGTTTCCGATGGCCGCCGAGCGCCCGGCATCCGAGATGCTGCGCAACCTGAAACTGGGTCTGATCGGGCTCGATCGCATGCCCGATTGGAAGAATTCCCTCCGTGAATACATCATCTCCAACGCCCGCTGACGTGCTCGAAAGCAACCCTGCGCACAGTCACCCCCTCGTCAGCGTCGTGATCCCAGCCTACAATGCCGCGGACCTGACTGTCGAGACGGTCGAAAGCGTCCTGGCTCAGACCTACTCGGACGTCGAAGTCATCGTGGTCGACGACGGTTCTACCGACCATACCCGCCCCGCGATGAGCCCTTTTGGCTCCCGGATTTCCTACATTTACAAAGAGAACGGCGGTGCCTGCAGTGCCCGGAACGTCGGACTACGGGCTTCCCGTGGGGAGTACGTGGCCTTTCTGGACTGTGACGATCTATGGCTTCCCACCAAGGCGGAACGTTCGGTTGCCGCACTCCAGGCTTATCCAGAGGCGGGCATGGTTTTCACGTCGTGTCTAATCGTCGATGGTTCGGGTGAGACGATCGATGAATATCGAAAGCCGGTAAATCCAACCGACGTTCACTCCGACCTGCTTCGAGGGAACTTCATCCCCGCCCCAACCGTGGTGATGCGTCGAAAGTCTGTCGATGAGATCGGATTGTTCGATGAGCACATTTTCGTGCCTGCGGACTGGGACTACTGGCTGAGAATGTCTGCCGGGTTCCCAGTCTGTTATGTCGACGAGTCTCTGTCCAAATATCGATTCTCCAGCAACTATTCGATTCGGAACGTGGAGCGATCGTTGGAAGAAATCGAGTATGTCCTGAAAAAGCACCTCGACCTCGACTCCCCCTCCGGGGAGCAAGTCCGGAGGGATGTTCTGGGGCAGGCTTGCCTGGACTTCGCACTCTCGTTTCGAACCATCGGTGAGCTCCGAGATGCCAGACGCCTCGTCCGGAGAGCGGTGGGTTGTAGACCCTCGGGCTGGCGTGTCTACGCGCACTTTGCGGCCAGTCTTTTGGGTCATCGGATCTGGAGTCTCACCTCGCGACCTCGGAGCCTTCCCAAGTGACGAGCCCTCAGGTAGCCATTCTTTGCGGTGGTCGGGGACGAAGGCTTGGCGATCGCACGAAGAGCGTCCCTAAAGCACTGGCTCCCCTCAACGGTCGCCCGATCCTGGACTACGTGCTTGATTTCTATCGGTCTAAAGGGTTTTCCCGATTCGTCCTGTGTGTCGGGTATAAAGCACAGCAAGTGGTTGAGCGATATTCACAGAGCGAAGACCATGAAGTCATCGAATTCTCTGATGCGGGCGAGCAGGCGAGTATGCTGCAGAGAATCTGGGCGTTGAAAGATGTCGTGCAGGATCGGCTGGTTGTTTCCTACTGCGATACTTTTATCGATCTGGACATGGAGAATCTGCTGTCCGCACATCAGGATGCGGGTGCCGCGGCAACAATCGTGACCGCCCAGATTCGAAGTCCCTTCGGCCTGGTCGACACGGATCCTGACGGTTGGGTGTCTTCCTTTGTCGAAAAGCCCCTGCTCAACTATTACATCGGATGCTTTGTGATCGAGAAGTCCGCCTTTGAAGCCGTGACCGTAGAGATGCTGGAACGACCTGACGGAGATGGCCTGGTAGCATTCTTCGGGAAGCTGCTGGAAGATCGTCGGTTGGCTTCGTTTACTCATTCAGGGACTCAAATCACATTCAGCACGGAATCTGAGAGACGGCGCGCAGAACGGGACCTGGGCAGATTTTATACGTACAAGGAGGAGGAGTGAAAATCTCGAATACCCGGGTTCTGGTCACGGGTGGAAGTGGGTTCATACCCTCCCACGTGACCCGCCGCCTTGTTGGGAATGGGGCGGATGTCGCGATTACGACGAAGTACAACAGCCTGATCGACAACGTTCGCATTGCCGATTTCTGGGATGACGTTCGGGTGATCGAGGCCGACATTCGAAATCAGGATTCCCTCAGGCAGATCGTCGACTTTCGTCCTGAGGTTGTGATCCACATGGCTGCCTACAATCACGTCGGAGACAGCTTCACACACTACTCCGAAGCGATGCAAAGCAACGCCGTTGGTACGGCCAATGTCCTCGAGGCCTACGAGGATTACGAGCGCTTCATCTATATCTCGTCCTCGGAAGTCTACGGATTTCAGTCCGATGTTCCCTTCGTTGAAACAATGACACCTCACCCGATTTCTCCCTATTCGGTCGGTAAGTATGGCGGTGAACTCTACAGTCAGATGAAACTTCAGTGGGCCGACCGCAGAATCTCGGTGGTCAGACCTTTCAACGCGTTCGGACCCTATCAGAGCCCCAGAGCAGTGATCGCGGAAGTCATTCTGGACTGTTTGAAGGGGAGACCCATTCGGGCAACCGAAGGAAAGCAGACGAGGGATTTTAACTACGTGGAGAATCTGGTGGATGGGATTCTCCTTGTCTGCCAGGAGGACGCGGCGGTGGGACAGATCCTCAACCTTGGTTCGGAGGTGGAAACGTCGATCCGGGATTTGATCACCACAATTCACGAACTCACGGAGAGTCAATCCGAACTTCAGATCGGTGTACTTCCGACGAGGCCTACGGAGATCTGGAGAATGGTTTCTGACTCGACTCGTGCGCGGGAGGTGATCGGATGGTCGCCGAACATCGACTTGATCGAAGGTCTTGAGAAGACGATCGAATGGTATCGTTCTTTTCTCTCGACCTATACAGGGACAGACAGTCCCCTCGCCTCACTTGGTCCGGAACTGAGTCTCCAGAAGCCCAACTCATGATTGTCGCGATCTCGGGCTACCGGGGTTTTCTGGGCAGCCATCTACTTGCCGAGTTGTCTAAAGGGTCGCTGAGCGTTCTTCGAGTCGAAGCGGATGTTCGCGACGCGTCAGTCTGGGAGAAGCCGTTCGATGTTCTCGTACACCTTGCCGCAGCCACCCACGAGCGTTTCAGCCGAGATCCTATAGATGCGTTCTCGGTCAACGTAGAAGGAATACTGCGAGCTCTCGAGGCATGTGCCAGATGGGATGCTCGGATGATCTTCCCTTCCACTTGCGGCGTGTGTGCTCCTGATTCCAACGGCGTCGTTTCAGAAGAGTCCCCTCTCGCACCCACTTCGCCCTACACCCGTAGCAAAGCCATAGGCGAGTCCCTCTGTCGTGCATTCAGTGCCGATTTCGGTGTTTCGTGTACGGTTCTCAGACTGTTTAACGTCTACGGTCTGAGCCAGAACTCTGCATTTCTCATACCATACATCCTTGAAAGACTTCGCACCGGATCGCCACCGACGATCCGCAATCCGGATTCCTCCCGTGACTATGTGAATGTGAAAGACGTCATTGGAGCGATCGAGCGAAGTCTGTGCTCCAATGCACCTTTCCAGGTCCTGAACGTGGGGTCCGGGGAGTCGGTGGCGGTGCGGCAGGTCGTGGAGATGTTGGCTTCAATCGTGGGGAGCAAGCCAGACTGGGAAGGGGGAGAAGAGCCTGATGATCCCATCCCCCTCGTTCGCGCCGATACCAGCCGGATCGAGAAGGCGCTCGGATGGAAGCCCTCGATTGACCTTGCTTCAGGACTGAAGGAATTAGCTCATCACACCACTGACAGGACGTCCGCGTGAGAAAGATGCGTGTCCTGCACGTGATCAATCGAGCCGATCACGGTGGGGCGGAAGTCTACGCGATCAAGATCATCGAGGGGCTGGCGTCGGAAAAGTTCGATCACTTCTTGGGCTACTCGGTTGGGGGTCCGATCCTCGAAAGATATCGCAAGCTTCCTGTTGGGCTCTTCTGCATGAGCTCGGATGCGTTGACCTTTCGTTCACCGGTTGGGGGGCTTCGCGCCGCTTACAGGCTGATTCGTTTCATCCGGAGGAACCGGATTGATGTGATCCACGCTCACGTATTCGAATCCTACGTTTGGTGTTGTCTGGTTTCGGCGGCGTCAGGGGTCTCCCTGATCAGGACGGTCGTCTCTTCCCGCCGCGATGCGCCCGTGTGGACCCGCCCCGTAGAGTGGTTATGCTCTGCATTCACGAAGAAATTCATATGCTTCACCCAGGCAAGCCGTTCCGAAATGACGGACTATGGTATCAGCCGATCGAAGTTAGAGGTGATTCCCAATGGGATCGATCTCTGTGCGACGCAGGTCACGGAGGAGAGAATCGACCGGGTTCGACAGAAATTGGGGGAGATATCTGGACCCGTGATCGGAAACGTGGGGAGGTTGACCTGGCATAAGAATCAGGCGCTCCTACTGGGCGCCGTGTCTCAGGTCATTCCCAGAACCGGGGGCATCTGCGTGATCGATGGTGACGGCCCGTTGAGGAATGAGTTGGCTGAGCAGGCATCGGCGCTCGGTATCTCTGACCGTGTTCGCTTTCCTGGATGGTCCGACGATGTCCACGCTCTGATTGCCCTTTTCGACGTGTTCGTACTGTCCTCAGCCACAGAGGGTGTTCCGAACGTGGTGCTGGAAGCGATGGCGCTAGATACCCCGGTGGTGGCAACCGATGTCGGGGGAGTATCAGATCTGGTTGAGGATGGAGTCACGGGATGCCTGGTGGCTCCGGGAGATCCGGATGCGATGGCGGAAGCGATCACAGATCTCCTTACAGATTCTGAGAAGGTAGCTGAGCTTTCCGGAAGAGCCAGATCTCAATGTCTGGGAAAGTTCAACATGAAGAACGTATGTGCCCGAATTGCAGGTCTGTACGGAAGTTTATGACCGATCAAGATAAAGAGACGAGGAAGTTCTGACAGACACCAGGTCATTCAGGGAGCAGCTGGTTGGAAACGCCTTGCCGTGGGCGATTCTTGTGGGCACGGCCATTCGCCTGCTCTACGCGTTTGTTGCGCAGGTTGAGCCGTGGTCTGATTTTGAGTCGTATCTGTCCACTGCTCATCGGATCAATGACGGACTGTCCCTCCAGCTCCGACAATCGCCCGGCTATCCGATATTTCTCTCGATATTCTTGCGGTTATACGACGGCCTGGTGACCATCTGGCTTCTGAACGCAGTTCTGGGCGCGATGGGCGTGGGGCTTACCTACCTGATCACCCACGAGCTCTGGCAGGATCAGGGGATCTCCGCAATATCGGCGTGGATCGTGGCATTGTATCCGGATCTGATCGTCTATGCGGGGATTCCGGCTTCGGAGAATCTCATCATTCCTCTCGTCCTGGGGATCGTCCTGATCCTGGTGCGAGGCGGTTCCCGGGACGATAAGGCTCGATGGGTTTCCGCCGGGCTCCTGCTGGGCTGTGCCTTCCTGGTCCGGGGCATGCTGTTGGGGGTTCTTGCTCTCTTCCTCATCTGGATCTGGCAAGACGTACACGAACGCCGATGGCGGGTGTCCCTGATGCCTTGCGCGCTTCTTGTCCTCTCGACCGTCCTGGTTGTGAGTCCGTGGACACTACGGAACTGGCGTGTCTATCACGCCTTCATACCCGTGACGACACAACTTGGGCTGGGTCTCTGGGGAGGAAACAACCCGGAGGCCGACGGAGAATGGGCGGAGGAGTATCTCCGCCGTCAGGAGGTTCCTACGAGCTTTAACTCTAGTGTCCACGGACTCACGACCAGGACGGTCGAGGTAGATCAGGATTGGTTCAGGACCCGACAGGCATTGAAGTTCATCGGTGAGAATCCGAAGGCCGTTCTGGCCTTGATGGTCAAGAAATTCGGTCTGTTCTGGGGAATCAAAATGGACGGCGTCTATCGATGGTCGGGGGCCCTCGACCTCCGGCTGTCCCTTCTGGTATCGACGATCGGGCACGCGGGGATGATATCACTATTCCTTGCGGGCCTGTTGATGACCTACCCTTGGTCCGTTGAGGTGCGAGCTGTGCTCGTGTTCACGGTCTATATGCTCGTCCTGACCGTAGTCTTCTACTTTCTCACGAGATACCGGCTTTTGCTTTACCCGCTGTGGGCACCCTTCGTGGCTTACGCCACAAGCCAGATGATGTCGCGAACCCGGTGGTGGGAGGCTTTTCCCGTATCACCGAAAGTGGTGGCACTTCTTGGTGTGTTTCTCGTCGCGGACTGGTTCTGGATCGTTTGGCGGAACCTGGAAAAAATCGGAATCGCTCTATAGGCGTCAGAATTTGACACAGACTAAGATCAGCAACCAGGATCGTGTTGGTACATCCACGGGCTTCGGATCTCTTCTCAGGGGGCTGATCCCCTGGGCAGTGCTCTTCGTCGCATTCGATCACGGGTATCTTCCTGCCTGGACTGCGCTGCCGATCGGCATCGTGATGTCCCTGAGAATGTTTTTCTGGTTCAGGGTGGATCGCCTGCTCACCACCGGGATCGGTCTATGCTTTCTGCCCAGTGAATTCGGCTTGTGGTTTTACCAGTTCGTTCTTCTTCAGATCTTGCTGGTTCTTTTCGTAAGAGGAAAACGGTTTGCCCGGATTCCTTTATTGGTGATCGGGTGGATAGGGTGGTGTTTCCTATCCTACATTCTGAGCCAGCGTCTGGATGCGAACGGACTGGCCTTCTGGATGTTCGCCCTCACCTTTGTGGGTTCTATAGTTCCCCTGTTTGTCATTGCAGGTTTGGGTGTGAGCCTTTCGGACATCAAATCTGCCGTGAGTTTCTTTCTGGGGTGTCTGGTTGTTCAAGGTTTGATGGTTTCAGGAACCGGGCTGCGGATGTTGCTCCAGACAGGGTCTATCACAGTCATGGACTGGGGCTTCGGCTCGGCCTATATCGCCCTGCCTTTCCTGCTGGTCGCCGGGATCGCATTCCTTGCAGCGCCGGTTATGCGGCGGATTATATTCCGTCAGTCCCATGAGTCGCTTGCTCATCCCTTCCTCAAGATGTCGATCCTGGCTCTGCTCTGCTTCACCCTCCACTTGACCGGGTCGAGAACGGTCATTTTCGCTGCAATTGTTGCTTTGGGGCTGGCCTGTGGGATTCCGATTCTTTTCGCTTCGCTACATCGAACCTTGAGGGTCGGTTGGCTGATCACTCTGGGCATCGCGGTGGGTTTCGGTAGCATCCTTGGGTCGTGGTATGCCATCGGGGAGTTTTTCGGCCCGAACTACCTGAAGACGTGGGTGGAAGACGGCATAGGCCCCGGGGGGCAGCCCCTGAACCATAAGTATGTCTTCCTGGAACGCGCGCTGAGTGACATACCCGAAAACTATGGGTCGTGGTGGACAGGAACGGGTCCTGGCACTGTTGGATCAAGGGCATCAAACGTTCGAGCCTACGACACGATGTACAAGGAAGAGGAACGGAAAAGACTGATCGCGAAGCTGTTCACTGCCCACACCAGTCCACCCGCAGCTCGATTTTTCTCGGATCTTTTCCAGGAGGGCTTCGCGAAGACCTCCAGATTCCGGAGTACTACATTATCGCAGCCCTTTTCCAGCCTGATCTCTGTCTTCGTAGAAACCGGAATCATTGGTTTCGTGCTACTGGCTGCCTTTTTCGCCAACGTAGCGTATCTTTCACTTCGATGTGCACTTCATTCGAGTTCTGTCTACGCCCATACCGGCATCATGGTATATGTAATGACCATTTGCCTTTTCGGACTCGCGTTTTTCGACACGTATCTTGAGCGCCCCACGATGATGACTGCCTATTGGATCTTTGTCGGATTAGTTGTGCACGGGGCGAGTCACATCTCTTCAAAAAGCCCTGCCAAGGAGACTTTCGCAGCGTGATGGGCGACCAACGCAACTACGAGATGTTCCGTTGCTTGAGGCGGACCATTGGCCCTATCGGTCTGATTTTGGCTCTCCTCTCGACCTGGGTTATGTGTTCGGAGTTGGAGGCAGCAGGTGCACCGCGGGAAAGCAATAGCGGAAGCCAGAACTTTTCCTTGGTGGATTGGGCCCTTCCCGGCCAAGGGAAATCAGTGCGGTATGGCGAGCAGGTGGAGCTGGATCTCTCCATCCTGGTAGAGGACGATTTCTATCTCGACGAATCCTATACGCTTCTCAGTTTTGCCGGCCGCGACTATCGTTTTCCGGTCGCTGAGCTGCAGGGCAGCGATGTGAAGATCGGGGCGGTGCTGAATCAGAAACTTGTGTTTTACGCAAGGCCTCTACCAACTCGAAATAGACCCCTTCCTTTCCTGGACCACGAAACCTATTCCGCCTCCGTCAGGATCAGACACGATCGAGGCGGTGTTTTGATGACAGCGTCTCTGTCAGAGTTCGTCGTGGAGCCAATCATTTCTGCAACGGATGTCGTTTGCCTGACCAACAACGCAGATCTGCCGATGAGGCATAGAGTTTCCGCCTTGAAGAGCATATCCTTCCCCGATGGCCCCCCGACAATGAACCCCTCGGTCAAGGGAACGGTAGTCAAGGAGTTGACCGACGGCCTGTTCGGTAAGTCTGGATATCCAGCCTGGGAAACTGTCTACTGGCGGGGAGGCACAGATGCCAAGGAGCGTAGAGTCTTACTTCTTTTCAATAGACCCATCCAGGTCCTGGGGATCGTCGCGATCTGCCCAAGTGCTTTTCCTAACTACAGGGTGGACCGAATAACGGTGGAGGTGGCCAGGGCCAACGAAGGGTTCGAATTATTCGGATCGTCGGTCCCGCTCATCGATAGTGGACTTCTCAGGTCCGATCTCATCACAGGACAGTCGGAGGGGACGGAACAGATTCAAATGACCTTCGCGCAAGACCCGGGAGCCACGGACATCGTGATCAGCGAAGTCTATGTCTTTGGTCGATGAGAATCTCCCTTCTCGACATTCTATGTTGTCCTGACTGTGGTACACCCGAACTCGAGTTAGAAATCTTCAGTGGTGAAGAAGGAAACGTAGAGGACGGCCTGATTTCGTGCGGCTCGTGTGAGAGTGCCTTTCCTGTCATCCTGGGTGTGCCAAGAATGTTACCCCAAGACCTCAGAAGTGCTCTCCCGGAAACATACCCCGACTGGTGTCGAAAATTCGGTGAGCCAGTTTTGCCTTCGGTATCTTCTCCGTCCGATGGATCAAGGCGACTGGAACGGGCCACCATGGAGAGCTTTGGATACCAATGGAATGTGTTTGACGATCTCTACCCTGAGTGGCGTGATGATTTCCTCCAATTCAGCCCTCCCGACCTCGATCCGTTATTCTTTAATGGAAAGTTTGGATTGGACGCGGGCTGTGGCATGGGTCGGCATACTCGCGTCTGTGCTTCGTTTGGGGCCGATGTTGTGGGAGTGGACATCAGCGGAGCCGTCGATGCGGCACGACGCAACACACGCGAGTTGGGTAACGTCGATATCGTTCAAGGTGAGATCACACGTCATCCTTTTCGGGAGGAGGCTTTCGATTTTGCCTACTCCTTTGGCGTGCTCCACCACCTGACGGATCCCGCTGAAGGATTCCGTGCCCTTGCCCGGATTCCGCGGAAGTCGGGTACCCTGTTTATCTGGGTTTACTCGGACACAAGGAACCCGATCTACGCGAAGCTGCGCCTGCTCACGTTGCACGTGCCGTTCTGGATGCTACGAGCGTTCTGTCTTGTCTTCGCAGTCAGTATCTGGGTGACTTTCGTCATCCCCAATAAGATCGTGAAACGATTTCAACTCAGGGCTCTAGAACCCTATGTGAAGTTCGATTTCTATGCCCGACATCCTTTTCGCGTAATGCATGCTGACTTTTTCGACGAGATGTCGGCCCCAGTCATCCACGAGCATACGGACGCGGAGGTTCGTGCGTGGTTCGCTGACGCAGGATACGAACAGGTGGAGACATCCAGCACCGGAGGATTAGGGTGGCGGGGTCTCGGTGAGCGAGCATGTGCGGAATCTGCGGAAAATTAGCTCACCGGGCTGGAGCACGGGTCGAGGAAGAACTGATTCGTGAGATGACAGCCACGCTGACACACCGTGGACCCGATGGGGGCGGGATCCACGTTGAACGATCCGAAAGCGTGAATGTGGGACTTGGTCATCGCCGGCTTAGCATCATCGATTTGACCGAGGCCGGATGCCAGCCCATGTCGGACGACGCGGGTAAGGTGTGGATTACGTACAACGGGGAAATTTACAACCACGTGGAGTTAAGGAACCGGCTGGAAGAGTTAGGTCACCATTTCCGGTCACGTTCCGACACAGAGGTGGTACTCAAGGCCTACCTCGAATGGGGAACAGAATGCCTGGGGAATCTGGAGGGTATGTTTGCGTTTTGCATATGGGATTCTCCGAGGAACCAGGCCTTCGTCGCCAGGGATCGGGTGGGAATAAAGCCACTCTACTATGGGACCGCGGGTCCTTCGTTTCTCTTTGCCTCGGAACTCAAGGCCTTCCTGGCCGACCCATCCTTCGAACGGAACGTCGATCCTGAAGCCGTCGATGCCTACCTTACGTTTGGCTATATTCCCGCGCCACTGACGATCTACCGTGACGCACGGAAACTCTTGCCCGGGCACTATCTCCTATGGCAGGAGGGTCGTACGACTACCCACCGGTACTGGTCCTACGAAACCACCGTCGAAGAACCCGACCCGGGCCAGGCGGTTTGGCTGTCCCGGGTCGATGAGGTCTTGCGAGCATCAGTGCCGTCTCAGATGATCAGCGACGTTCCGGTAGGGGCGCTGTTGAGTGGCGGGATCGACTCGAGCCTTGTAGTTCGAATGATGTCCACGAACGAAACGAGCTTTCCGACGTCGTCAATCGGGTTCGGCATCGATTCCTTCGATGAGCTACCCTACGCACGAATCGTGGCCGAGCGATTCGGAACCGAGCATACGGAACACCGCGTCGAGCCCAACCTGCTGGGGGTCTTGCCCGAACTGGCCTGGCATTTGGATGAACCTTTCGGGGACTCGTCGATTGTTCCTACATACTATGTTTGCAAGTCCATCCGAGAGTCTGTAAAAGTCGCTCTCTCCGGCGATGGGGGAGACGAGCTATTCGCTGGCTACACGCGATACCAGGGTGAGCAGTTTTCCCGATGGCTCCAAGGCCTCCCTTCGATCCTGCGAGTGGCGATCGGCACGGCATCGAGGCGAATTCCACCAGAATGGGGAGAAACGATACGCAGACTGAGACGTGTGCTTTCAACCGCAGAGCTTGGATTTCTTGAACGCTACGTTGCCAAAGGGTCTATCTGCGACGTGGCTATGAGGTCTAGACTGCTATCTGGCAGCGAGGGTGGTGGTGATACGGTTCGTGAAGCGTTGGAAGCAATGACCGACCCGGATGCTGATTTCGTTCAGAACCTGATTCGACTGGACCTGGGCTTCTATCTTCCAAACGACATGCTGATGAAGGTGGATAAAATGAGCATGGCTTCGTCGCTTGAAGTCAGAGTGCCTCTTCTCGACGAGTCGGTGGTCGCCCTGTCTGCGAGCATGCCCAGTCGTTACAAGCTGCGAGGATTCCAGACAAAATACGTTCTTCGAGAACTGGCTAGGGAGGTTCTGCCCAGGGCCATATGGAATCGCCCTAAGCAGGGCTTCGGCATGCCAGTTCAGGAATGGTTCCGCGGAGAACTCAAAGAAATGTCCAGGGATCTTCTGAACGGGCCTGGTTATTTCGACAAAGCAGCGGTGGCGACGGTTCTGAGCGAGCACGAGAAGCAGACCGCCGATCACGGCCACCTCATCTTCGCCCTGTTGATGTTCGAACTGTGGCGCCGTGCCTACGAGGCTTGAGGCGATGCGAAGGCTCCGAATCTGTATGATTACGAATATGTATCCCACGGAAGAGAAGCCGCACTACGGCACATTCGTGAAGTCGCAGATCGACTCCATCGTAGACAGGGGGCACGACGTAACTCTTTTCTACATCGAAGGGTTTCGATCTCCCTACGAATACGCCAGAGCGATACCGGCTCTACGGAAGGTGATCAAGAACGGAGACTTTGACGTCGTGCACGCGCACTATGGCTTGTCGGGTATCGTCGCGCGCATGCAGTCGGACGTGCCAGTGGTGGTTTCGTTCTGTGGCGACGATCTGCTGGGGACCCCCAGTGAAAACGGAGGCTCACTGACCTTTCGCAGTCGACTGATCGCGTTGGCGTGTCAGGGACTGTCAGCGGGTATGGATGGAGGCATCGTCAAGAGTCAAGGTATGCTGGATCGGATGTGGCTCGCAGGCGCGAAATCTCGAACTGCGGTCATCCCGAACGGGGTCGACTTCGGGCTTTTTCGGCCCCGGGACGTCCTGGAGGCGCGACGTGAACTGGGGTTTGAACCGCATCTCCGGTACGTGCTGTTCCCGGGCGATCCTGCCATCGTGCGCAAACGGTTCGACCTAGCCGAGGCTTCCGTGGACGTTCTCGAGAAATCGGGCATCCCCGTTGAGCTCCTTCCTGTCTGGGGGCAGCCCCAGGATCGAGTCGTCACATTTATGAACGCGTGCAACGTGTTGCTGCTGACATCCGATTGGGAAGGATCTCCGAACATGGTCAAGGAGGCCACTGCCTGTAACTTGCCCGTCGTTTCGGTTGACGCGGGTGACGCCTGGGAGACGATCGAGGGTGTAGAGGGCTGTCGAAGGGCCGAGCGCGATCCCACTTCGATCGGGAACGCACTGAGGGAAGTGCTGGGGCGTGGGGATCGCAGCGATGGCAGGGAGAAGATCGGAAATCTATCTCTTGATCGTGTGGCGGAGCGAGTCGAAGAGGTCTATCGGGTATGCCTGTCTGATCGTGGGGTAGTCCAGGCGACGGGAGTATAGGGGCGGCCTTGAACGTTTGGATCGATCTGGAAAACACCCCCCACGCGATGATCTTCGAGCCGATTATCGAGCGGCTTGAGTCATTGGGGCATCAGATCTACCTCACTGCAAAGGATACGGGGCACACTCTCGGCCTGCTGGATCGCTTCGGCCTCAGCTATGATGTGGTGGGAGGGGGAGAGCGTCGGGGAACCGTGTCGAAGGGGATCTCGGCCTTCGATCGGGCAATCAGACTTGCGTGGCGCATGAAGGATTGCGGGATCGACGTCGGCATCAGCCACGGTTCTCGAAGCCACATCCTGGCTTCCACCCTGGCGCGTATCCCGTGTATTACGGCCTACGACTACGAGCATTCATCGAAGCTTTTCGTTCACTCCCTGCCCGATCGGATTCTCCTTCCCGCTTGCCTCCAGGATTCTGACCGCATACGGACTATCCCATCAGAAAAAGTCAGCTACTACCAGGGTTACAAAGAGGAGATCTACCTCTCGACGTTCGAGCCTCGTTCCTCTATGGAACTCGACGTCACGGACCCGCAGTCGATTGTCGTGTTGGTTCGACCCCCGTCTGGATTCGTACATTATCATACGACCGAGTCAGATCTGTTGTTCACATCGGTGATGAAGATGATCCTTTCTCGGTCCCGTACCAAAGCGATTCTGATACCTCGATCGGCCGACCAGGAGCGGGAACTCCGAGCGACCTATCGATCCTTCGGTGACCGTGTGGTGATTCCCGATGGAGCAGTCGACGGCCTGAACACCATCTGGCACTGCGACCTGGTCATCAGCGCAGGGGGTACCATGAATCGCGAGGCTGCTCTGCTTGGCGTCCCGACCTATTCTATTCTCACGGCAACGCTTGGAGCCGCGGATCGTTCGCTGATCCAGGAAGGGAGGCTGACACACATCGTGACCCGGGAAGATGTCGCCTCCATTCGATTTGAAAAGAGACCGCCTGGACGTCTACCGGATTCATCGTCGTCGGTGCTGGAGTTCTTCGTGAATCAGATCGTAAGCTGGGGCGGTACGTCTTGAGTCGGCTCAAGAATCTGTCTCGAACGGCCCAAGCCGCACTCTCCCTGGCTCCGCTGGTCATCGTCCTTCTTCTGCTCGAGATCGGGGCTCGGGTGGTGTGTTGGCAACGGTTCGACGCCTACGGAACACACTTCTCCGTGATGGGAAACGGACGATGGATCGACCACGACCTTACGGTATGGGGAAATCGACCGAGATTTCTGGAACACACTCTCGCGAGCCAATACAACGAGTTCGGGATGCGGGTTCCAATCGGCCAAGTTGCGATGCCTGTGAAGGGCGATGACGACTTCTGGGTGTTTCTCCTTGGTGGGTCGGCAGTTGCCGGAATGGGATCGAATCAGGATGGGGAGTGGCTTAAGATCACCGGAGTGGGGACGCATCCGATCCGTGATTCAATTGATGGCCAACTAGAGCGCCTTCTGCAAGCTGAGATGCCGGATCGAAAAGTGCGCGTGTTCAACGCGGCCATCGCATCGGGAACATCCCTTCAGTCTTTGCTCAGATACAGGGAACTCAGGAACCTGGGCCCCGACTGGGTGATCACGATGGATGGTATAAACGACCCGCCGAGCCTGAACCCGGAGGAGATGACGCGCGACGTGATCGAGTCGGCGTGGAAATCACATCGATTCAAGCGGTGGCCCTTCCTCGAGTTTCGTTTCCTGATGCGAAATTCTGCTCTCTGCTTTCTGGTTGGGGAGTATCTCTATGCGAAGAGTGGTATCATCCGGACCCCCGTCTCCTCTTCGCGTGACCTGGAAACCTATCGCAAGTGGCTTGGCCAGAGCGGAATCCTGGGACCCGCCAAACCTCTGGGGGAAGGCGAACAGCGTGCGACGGCCGCCTTCTTTGGTCATTTAAATGCCCTACAGCAAGAACTCCGGGCGGACGGGGTCCAGCACTTGCTCCTAATTCAGCCGCATCTGAGTCTACGCGATACCACGCAGTTGAAATCTGCCGAGCGGGCCGTCTACAACTACTACGCAAAGACGGGGGGGCGAGTTCACGGGTTTCTGAGCGGATTGCACACCTCCGCGAAAGGAATGGGTTCCATCTTTCCGATGTCCACGCCCCACGAATGGGAGTTTGAAGTGTTCGTGGACTACTGTCACTTCACCGCTGAGGCCAACCGGCGCATCTCAGAAGAGCTGTCGAAAGCCATTCTCAGTGGCGGGGACTACCGCCCTTTTTCTTCGTCGGCCTCCTGACGACACTGTGATGGATGCCGTTCTCTGTGGAAGCCCCCTTAATCCGCTGTCCGCCGCGGCCGCCGCGGCCGTCTACCGTGAGATGTCTCTCCGGCTGGTGGTCGTTCCCGAACACGGACAAAATCTCCGAGACCGTCTCCGCGAAGGCAGGATCCATGCCCTATCGCTCGTGGCGGTCGCGTGTTTTCGGCTTCTCCATTGCCTGCTTCGAAAAACACGTTTGAAGCGCTCTGACGACTATACGTGTCTCAGAGAATTCCTGATCGACCATCCTCACATTCCAATCGTTTCGTGGGACGGTAAGGAAAGGAGTCTGGCGCGGGCGATCGAGTCCCTGGGCATCTCGGGAGAAGATCGCCCGGGTGTGCTTGTCAGTTGCATCTTTCCGTATCGGCTTCCGACTCGCCTCCGTGGATTCGAGTACCTGGTGAACATTCATCCGGGGCTACTGCCTCAGAATCGGGGTCCTGCGCCCCATTTCTGGTCCCTGACTAACGGATGGGAGGAATCGGGCCTCGCTTTTCATCGACTTGCCTCCGACTGGGACGCAGGGGAAGTCCTTTGCCAGCGTCGTTTCAGGATCCACCCACGTCAGTCGGAGTATGGTGTGGAAAAAATCGCACAGGATTCGTTGCAACAATCCCTCACCCACGTGTTGCGGAATCTGCCTTCACTGTGGGAGGAGGCCGTTCCCCAGGGTCACGGCACGTACCACCGTAAGCCGACGAAGGAGGAGAGAGTGGCGGCGAGAAGACGGTCGGTGATTCGGTGGTGGGATCTGAGAAGGTTCTGGTCGAGGTGAGTCGCTCAACATTCACCATGCTGAATACCGACAGTTCCACGTGGAGCCACTTCGTGGCGGGCCACCCTGATGCGTCCATCTTCCATCATCCAAGCTGGTCCCGTGTGCTGGCTAGATCTTACGGCTATGATTCTTGCGCAGCCGTCGTCAGAAGGGGTGACGCCATCACCGCAGGGTTGCCTCTTATGAAGATCAATAGCCCCATCACCGGTCGACGATGGGTTGCCCTGCCCTTCTCGGATCATTGTCGGCTCCTCGCTGTCGATGATGCCTCAAAAGTTCGACTGGTAAAGGGTCTGGTCGAGACCCAGACCGGCGGGCGAAGCCCTCGCATCGAGATTCGTGACTTTATCGATCACTCTGCGGTGATGGGAACCAGGGCGTACCTGCACGAGCTCGAGTTGGAGCCGGACAGCAACTCTGTCTTTGGACGTTTCAAGAAGACGCGCGTCCAGCAGAGCATTCAGCAGGCCGAGCGGGAAGGTGTGATCGTTCACCGGAACTCGTCGATGGCCTACCTCCGTATTTTCCTGACTCTCCACGGCTTGACGAGGCATCGGCACGGCGTCCCTGTACAGCCGCGACGGTATTTTCGGGTTCTGTGGGAGGAGTTACTGCGCCACCGGCGCGGGTTCGTATCGGTCGCCTGGGTTGGGCGACGGCCGATCGCATCATCCGTCTTCTTGTGTTGGAACCAGACTCTTACCTACAAGTACAGTGCTTCGGACCCCGCGTACTGGTCCTGCCGCCCCAATCACGCCATCCTTTGGGATGCCATCCGTTGGGGCTGCGAACAGGGATATCGATCGTTCGATTTCGGACGATCGGACGCGGAAAATACGGGGCTCCGGGCGTTTAAGGGGGGCTGGGGAGCGACCGAGTCTCCCCTCGTCTATGAAACGATCGGTGGCAAAACAGAGGATTACGGTCACGGTCTGACCGACCGTCTCATGGGAATCGTTCTAAGAAAATCACCGGCCATCCTCGGCAGGGCAGCTGGCGAGCTGCTCTATAGACACGTGGGATAGCCGACGTGCGAAGCCTCGATCGCCGCCTCGCGGCTCTTTACCACGAGAATGAGCCCAGGAAATTCTGGAGGTTCTGCGACCCGATCGAGTCATCCGTGTTCGAAGAAGCCGCTCGACGTAGCGTGGACGTCCTTGGAGAGGCCTTCGAGTCGGTTAAGTCCGACAGTGCCCGCGAGATTGTCGCCGCTGTTCTGTCCGAAGCCACTACCGGCGGACACCGTTTTACAGACTTGCATCGTGTCTACTATCGCATCATCAGGCCCCTTCTGCCCCCCGCAGGACGCCGGGTGATACGACGATTTCGGCGTCGCGTTACGGACGAGGCGGGCCCCCTCGACTGGCCGATCGAACATCGGTTCGTCAGCTACCAGATGGACCTCCTCCGAAACATCCTGCAAGCACTCCAGGCACAGGAACTGCGATTCGTGGGTCTTTGGCCGCGCACTTTCACGTCCTGCCTCGTGTTGACGCACGATGTCGAGTCGAGTGCAGGGGTCCGCAACGTAAGGCGCATCGCCGATACGGAGGAACGGCTCGGTTTCCGGTCCTCCTTCAACTTCGTTCCCGATGCCTATCACATCCCCAGCTCACTTGTCGACGACCTGAAGGTGCGGGGCTTCGAGGTTGGGGTCCACGGTCTCAAGCACGATGGACTTCTCTTCTCTCGCAGGTCGTTGTTTCAATCCCGGACGAAGACGATCAACCAGGTTCTGTCTGATTGGGGCGCGAGCGGATACCGGTCGCCCATGACTCACCGTCATCCTGTGTGGATGCAGTCTCTGGATGTCGAATACGACCTGTCTTTCTTCGATACCGATCCACACGAGCCGATGCCTGGAGGGGTCATGACCATATGGCCCTTCTTTGTGGGTCGATTCGTCGCACTTCCCACGACACTGATGCAAGATCATACAATGACCGAGGTGCTGGGGAAGGCTTCGCCCGAACCCTGGCTCGAGAAAGCGGCGTTCATCCATCGACATCACGGTATCGCTCTCCTAAACACCCATCCAGACTACCTTACCAACCCCGAGAGCCTGGACGCCTATAAGACGCTACTAAGTGTCCTCGGGACCTTTTCGGGTCGCTGGCACGCCCTCCCTGCAGCGGTCGCCGCGTGGTGGCGCGCTCGGTCAGTTGCGCGTATCGGTGACAGCCTGGATCCCGTGGATCTCCCCGATGGCTGCTTATGGACCGTGGCGGCTCACGACGGGAAGATTCGCACTTTGCAGGACTCCTGAAATACCTCCAGATTTGAAAAACCTGTTGAATTTACTTATCTTACAGTGATTCCTCGGCGTCTGGGAGAGAACTCAGCCCGGACTTTTGTGATCGTCGTCAAGGTCGCTGGCGTAATGCCATCCGATCGTTTGAGGGGCGGCTGGAGATCACCTGGGTCAGCAACTCATGGCACGATTCGATATCCTCTTTACCCTGGACTACGAGATACACGGGAACGGCGAGGGCCGACCTCGGGCGCTGATGACGCGGCCTACGGGGCGCCTGCTTGACCTGTTCCAGGATGCAGGCGCGAGACTGACGATCATGGCTGACACGGCTGAGCTTCTGAGGTACAGGGAGGTGGCTGATCGGTCCGGACGCGATTACTTCGGGATCGGGGACATAGAAGAACAGCTGCGCACAGCGGTCGCGCGGGGCCACGATGTTCAATTGCACGTCCACCCCTCGTATCTCAAAGCGGAGTTCGTCGGGAGGAAGTGGGAGCAATATTACAAGGAATACAGTTGTGCCGATCTGCCTCGCGAACGAATTACCGAAATCATCAGCGGCGGGAAGACCTATCTGGAGCGATTGCTAAGGCCGGTCGATCCGGACTATGCGTGTCTGGCGTTCAGGGCGGCCAACTGGTCGATGTGTCCGTCCCACCACATCGTACCTGCGCTGATCGAGAATGGAATTCGCTACGATTCATCCGTGTTCAAATACGGTTCGAGAAAGGGCACGGTGACGTTCGATTACTCCCAGGCTCCGAGCAACATTGTCCCCTGGCGGCCTTCAGCGGAGGACATATGCGGGATCAGTCAGGATAGTCCGCTGATCGAGATACCCATCTACTGTGAACGCCGTCATGTCTGGGCATTCGCAAGCCTTGGCCGCCTACGTCGCGTGTTGACCTCCCGGCAGTACCCTGTGAAGCTGAGTGGAATGTCCTCACGTCGTCGAATCGTCGGTCGTCTTCGCGATCTGGGCAGGCTTGTCCTATCCCGCCACGCGTGGAAGCTGGACTTCAACCAATGCTCTGCCGGACAGATCGTTCGGACGTTCGAGCGCATCGCGTGCAACAACCCAGGTGCGAAGGACCTTCCGGTCGTGCTCATCGGACATTCCAAGCTGGCTGACACGCGGAACGGAAAAGAACTTGCCCAGGTCCTGGCTTATTTGAACTCAAAACCGGAGGTCTTTCGGTTCTCGACGTTCCGCCAACTCTCCGGCGCGTGGTCACACGGTCGCGAGCCTACTGCTCCGGAGCGGCTCGCTTCTTGCGGAGTCGAGACGTGAAACCTGATGTGAAGCGGATGTGGCTTCCGAGTACTGTCGGGGGAGCCGTCACATGTGTGGGATAGCCGGTATCTACGATCGCCGTGCTCGACACATCGATCGTGCCCTGTTGGAGAAGATGGCCAACACAGTCCGGCATCGCGGCCCCGATGACTCAGGACTGTTTCTCGACAAGGAGATCGGTTTCGGCCATACCAGACTCAGCATTCTGGATATCGAGGGTGGTCACCAGCCGATGCAGAGTACCTGCGAGAGGTACACGATTGTCTACAACGGTGAACTCTACAACTATCGCGAACTTCGGGAAGACCTGAAGAAGAGCTACGCGTTCCGAACGCAATCCGACACGGAGGTAGTCTTAGCCGCATTCAAGACCTGGGGCGAAAAGTGCATGGCCAGGTTCAACGGAATGTTCGCATTCGGGATCTGGGACGGGGTCGATCGCGCGCTGTTCCTCGCACGGGACCACCTGGGTATCAAGCCGCTCTACTATGTCGAAAGCGGCGATCGGTTTATTTTTTCTTCGGAGATCAAGGCTATCCTGGCCGAGGGATCCGTGTCACCGGAGGTCGACCCCACCTCACTCGACCAGTTTTTTACCTACAGGTATGTGCCCTCTCCGAGGACAATGTTCCGGGGCATTCAAAAGCTTCGCCCTGGACATTACGTGAAGATCTCAGCGAGGGGTAACAGAACTGAGTTCTATTGGACGCGGCGACAAACGCGGGGCGCCCAGAACAAAAATGAGGCCGTGGAGGAAGTGAGACGTCTCTTGCCTGAAGCGGTCGAGCGTCAGATGTTGAGCGATGTTCCTGTTGCAGCTTTTCTGAGTGGAGGGCTGGATTCCTCCCTCGTCGTCGCTCTTATGTCCCGTGCCTCGGCCTCTCGCGTACAGACCTTCAGTGTGGGATTTGAGGGCGCAGAGTCGGGGGAGAATGAACTGCCGATTGCGCGCGAAGTTGCCCGTCACTTCGGGACAGATCACCAGGAGTTGACGATCAGACCCGGGGAATACTGGCGCTACCTGAGAAAGTCGGCGTTCGATCTTGAAGAGCCAAACGGGACTTCTGCCACTCTTGCCCAGTATTTTATCAGCCGACTCGCTGCAATGAACGTTAAAGTCGCGCTCTCCGGACAGGGTGCAGACGAGCTTTTTGCAGGCTACCGCCGCTACTCGGGAGAACGACTTTCCGGCTATTACCGTCGACTCCCCGACATTCTCAAGCAACGCCTTCTGCCCTCGCTCGCGGAGCGCTCAGGTCGGATCTCGCTGATCCGGGCGACACGGTCTCTGCTGAGGACCGGCCAGTCGGATCGCCTCCAGTCGATCTACGCTGTGTTCCCAGAGGAGGACAAACAGAGCCTGTACAACGATGGATTCAAGCAGTCTATCAGAGGGCACGAAGGCTCGGTGTCTGATTCTATCGACTACTGGTTGGGGGCTGCAGGTGCCCCCTCGGATCCACTTGAAGCCATGCTCTACATCGATTTGAGGGTTTGGCTGCCCGATGAACTTCTGACTTATGGCGATAAGATGTGCATGGCCACATCGCTCGAGATGCGGGTCCCCCTGATCGACCTGGATCTCGTAGAGGCTGTCGAAGCCATGCCGATCCGTGTACGGGTACCTAACCTGACTGGAAAATACGTACTCAAGAAGGCGGCGGAGGCCTATCTACCGAAACGGTTCGTTTACCGAAAAAAGAAGGGCTTTCCCATGCCCCTGCTTAAATGGCTCAGTGGGGACTTTGGCGAGGAGGCCAGAAACCTGATTCTGTCGCAGGCAGGCGGGTGTCATCGGTTTCTCGAACTGGAGCACATCCAATACCTCTTTGATTACTGCAGACGTGTAAAGGACCACCGCCCCCTCTACTGCCTCTTGTCCTTCGAACTCTGGTATCGAACCTTCATTCTGGGTGAACGGTTCTAAGCGTCCGATGCGAATTCTGCTGACCGACGCTCACTCTTATATGACACTGAGCTGTTTGCGATCCCTCACCCGGTCTGGACTGAGCGTGGTGGTCGCTGGTTCTAGTCGATGGGATATCGCACTTCAGTCACGGTATGCCACCCGTGGGTTTCTCTACGCGTCGCCCCGTTCGAGCGTGACCAGATTCCTCGAAAGTCTGGCCGCAGCGGTTGAGAAGTTCGGAGTGGATGGGATCCTTCCCATCTCCGATGTTTCCCTCCTGGCCCTTCGTGGTATTGAGGACATTGGGAACGCTCGGGTCTACGCACCGGAGGCAGAACAGCTGTCGCTCTTTCTCAGCAAACATCGGACACAGGAAATCGCAGCCCGCGAAGGGGTCGAGGTCCCCCGAGGGGCACTCATCGACGTCCAGGACGATCCAATGGAGATTGCCGATGGGTCTGGGTTGGAGTTTCCCTTTGTCCTCAAGGCTGAATCCACGGAAGTGCGGGTGGGAGACCGAATCGTCAGAATGCCACCGACCCGATATGTCACCAATCCGGCCGAACTCCGGGAAGAGGCTTCGAACTTCATCGAACAGGGTGGTCGAGCCCTCGTTCAGTCCTATGTCACGGGTCGGGGGTATGGGGTTTCAGGTGTCTTCTCAAAGGGGGCGCCACTCGCTCTTCTAGCCCATCGAAGGATTCGTGAGAAACAGCCCTCGGGCGGTCCAAGTGCCCTCGCGGAGACCATTCCTCTTGTGCCTCGTATTTCGGACCCTGCGGTTCGCCTCATGCGGAAGGTGGAGTGGAGCGGACCTGCAATGGTGGAGTTCAAGGGCGAATCCGAAAGCGAGCCATGCCTTATGGAGGTAAACGGTCGGTTCTGGGGGAGTCTCCCCTTGGCGGATGCTGCCGGCATCGACTTTCCAAGAGTCTATTGCGATTCCTTGGGACTTCTGCGCGAGGAGAGCTTGCCTCGTGACTACAGGGTCGGTGTCCTGGGACGGTATGTCTGGGGGGATACGTTGAGTCTCGCCCGGACGATTCTAAAGCGACGGACGCCGTGGCCGGGGCGTCTGCCGGGTCGGATGAGAGCCACGTTTGGCTACCTGAGGACGTGGTTTTCGAGCAGGGTTGTCCATCTGGATCTCACTCGTGACGATCCACGGCCTTTCATTGTGCGGTTGATGTCCTTTTTTCTACAAGGAAGCGCCTCCTGATGCGATTGGAGACGGTAGCTTGCGATTACTGTCAATCGGAGACGAGTGAACCGGTCTACGATGTAAATGGGTCTGAGAAGCCAGAGCGGTTTCGAATTGTCAGATGTAATGAGTGCGGTCTTCATTTCGTCAATCCGAGACCCGATGTCTCGTCAATCGCGGAGTACTACGGTTCTACGTATTACGCACATCAGGCACCAGGTGACGGTCCAACGACCAAGGAACGTGTCAGGAGCGTCGCGCTCGAAATCATGGGTGGATATCGATGGCGTCCCTTTGGCGCCCTCTTGCCGAGAGGACTCCTCGATGTGGTTGTCCCTGCCTCGTCTGGCAAGACTCTTCTCGATGTGGGCTGCGGCAGCGGCGAACGAGCCGCGTGGTATGGCAAGCGGGGCTTCAAGGTCTATGGCGTGGAGATCTCCGAGCAAGCGGCATCTTTCGCTTCGGCCAAAGGTGTTGAAGTGGCACTCGGTCAACTGATGGATGCGAATTTTCCAGACGATTTCTTCGATGTGGTGATTGTGGCACACGTGTTGGAACATACTCACCAACCGGGAAGCTACCTCAGAGAGATCAGTCGGATCCTGAAATACGATGGGCTGGCGGCGATTGCAGTACCGAACATAGAGTCACATAGTGCGAGAACGCTAGGCGCATTGTGGGCACTCCTGGAGCCTCCGGTGCACCTATACCACTTCTCACGGTCCACCCTGGGAAAATATCTTGGCAAGTCGGGCCTCAGGATCGAGTCGTGCGCGAGCAAAACCGTTTATTCACAGATGATCAGAAAGAGCCTTGTGTCCGTGCGCCACAGCAGATCGCGACTTGCTCGTCTCTCGTTCTGGGTCAGAACGGGCTGGCTGCCTTCCCTGCTGCAAATGTGTGTTCGAGGTCACGACGCCTCTGACGCATTCACGTTTTATTGTCGAAAGCGACGCGCTTCTTGAGGGCCCTCCTGACGTGAGTTTCCGCGGTTTAGCTCGCAAGATTCTATTCAGCGAACGCGTTTTCAGGATGATGAGCGGGGAGTACACCAGGTCTGTCCCGAATCTCTACGCAACGTACACCCCGTGGTATGTTTCTCCCTTCGCTGAGCATTATGCTCGGATTCGTGACAAAACTGAGGTGAGCCCGGACCGTTGCTACTTTCTTCAGAAGTTTGCCGCGCACTGTTGCAATCTGTCTGGCGACTTCGTCGAGTGCGGCGTATACCGGGGCGGGACCGCTTACCTCATTGCCGAAACGATGAAATTGAAGGGCGGCAGGGATACGCTTCATCTGTTCGATACGTTCGAGGGCATGCCGTCAATCGCGGCCGCCGATCCCAGTGCCCATCGCCCGGGGGATTTTGGACGCACGAGCTTGTCCGAAGTCAGAGCGTTTCTTTCTGCATTCGACTTTGTACGCTACTATCCTGGTCGGATTCCCGAAACGTTGGGGCCGCTGGACTCATTTCGGTTTGCGTTTGTTCACGTCGATGTGGACCTCTACGATTCAGCAAAGTCGAGCTGTGAGTTCTTTTACGACCGATTGGTGAATCACGGGATGATGGTTTTCGACGACTACGGATTTCAAGACTATTCCGGCTCAGCTAAACGGGCGGTCGATGAGTTTCTCCAGGACAAACTTGAGGAACCGATCGTTCTACCGACCGGTCAATGTTTGATGATCAAGTCGGCCCTATGAGAGGGATCTTTCACGCGCATAGCGCGTACAGCCACGATGGGGAACTCAGCCTGCACGATCTATCAGGACTGCTTCTCGCTCAGGATCTTGAGTTTTGTGTTCTCACCGATCATAGCGATGACCTCACCCCCGACAGCTACGCACAGCTTCTGGAAGAAATCAGTGTGGTGAACGGCACCACTGAGTTCGAGTTTATCCCGGGAATCGAAATGTCGTGCGGCGTTGCACATATCATTCTGCTGGACGCCCCCGAGCATCCAATGACGGTCGACTGGCGGGAGGTGGTTTCATTCAGTCGATCTCACAATTTGCTCAGCATTCTGGCGCATCCCACGAGGTTGTCCGACTCAGCGATCGTAGGTGAGATTCTGGGGGAAGTCAGGGGGGTGGAGATCTGGAACGCAAGGGAAGACGGGAGATACAGTCCTGATCTTGACCGACTTTCAATGTTCATTCCCACCCTGAGGGAGGAACATCTTCTGTTCTTCGGGGTGGACTATCACGAGACGGGAGATTGTCTCGACAACGTCCTGGAAGTGGATGCGGGTGGTGATGAAGGGAGCCTCCTGGATCGTCTGTCATCGGGGAAATATCGAAACGTCAATCGATCCGGGATCTCTCTACCTTCCCGATCCGGAGATTTATTGGATGAGCTTCGCGTCCCTCCTGCACTTGACGGGAAGGGCAGGAGGCAACGAACGCTTCGTCAGATTTTCAGGTCGGGAGCGGATTTCCTGAAGTACGTTGGGATCCGGATACCCGGGCGATTGTCCAGAGCTGTCAAACGCAGAGTATGACGTACGGGCTGTCCCCGTCCTTTACAGAGGCCCGAGTGCGATTTCAACCACTTAAGTAACTTCGCCGTCGGCGATTTTCGTAAATTGTGAGTGCTTTGTCTTATCGATCCCTCCATATAGCGCTTCTCCTTCTGTTGCTCGCCCTCGATGTGGTGATGGTCAACCTTTCGGGCGTAGCCGCTTTCTGGCTTCGATGCCAGACCTCTCTGTTCGACGAGGCCGGTTTAGAGAGGGTCGACTTGAAATCCGACCGTACTCCTTTTTTCGGGGTGGGTTCCCGAGGTCGCTACCGGCTGAGTGGGACAGGGGAGTGGCAATCCCTCTCGACTCAGATCGTAGCTGGACCCCGTCGTAACGTCGTGCTCGACATCGATTTCGGTGCCGATTGCCGAATCGACGACGTGCGGTGGACGGTTCCAGAGATCGCGTTGTCCAGGGCGGAGGTGACTCTTGTTACGACGACAGGGGACAGACAGCCTGGCGCTGCGCACTACGACAGAGACCGGGGGGTTCTCCGGACCTCGTCGGTGAAGCCGTTGGTCAGAGGAATGAGCATATCCCTGGGCCCGTCTCTCTACGACATTGGTGGCTTCTCAATACTTGGCGCGAATCTCTCGGCTCCGGCTCTCCTTCAATCCCCAAAGACAGCGGTACCGGAGAAACCCTATTGGTATCTGCTCTACGTATGGAACCTGGCTGCGCTGGTTGGGCTGGCCTTTGCGGGAGCGTACCGAATCACCCGATCGCTCGAAATTCTCGATGATTTCTGGCTGGCCATGAAGGCGGTGGGTCTGGCCACAATGGGTGTCATCGTGATCCTGTTTCTCTACCGTGGTTACCAAGAGGCGACGTACGCGGGGTTCGAGTATTCCCGTCTAGTGGTGATCATCGGGGCGACTTTCGCGACCATTCTGTTGACGGGAAACCGGGCGATTGTGGATGCGATTCACTCTGCGTTCCTCAGACGAGGCTACGGGATTCGCAAAGTGGTGGTCGTGGGGGCAGGACCTGTGGGTCAGCATATTGTCGACAGGCTGAGGAAGCACTACTGGCTGGCCTACGAACCGGTGGCGTTTGTCGACGACAATCCCGCGACGCACGGAGAAAAGATCCAGGGAATAGATGTGATGGGAGGTACCGAGGCCCTGCCGAGCGTTGCCCGGGCGGTCGGAACGAGTGAAGTCATCGTTGCACTCCCCAACTCTTCACACAAGTCCGTTCGTGACATCGTGGGACGGTGTCAGAGCGAAAACCTCAAGTTTCACATTCTTCCAGATCTGTTCGAAGTGATCAGCAGCGATGTGAAGGTGGGAGCGATGGATGGAGTACCTGTTCTCGACCTTGACGACCACTACCTCGGCCACTGGGACCGACTGCTTAAGAGAGCTCTGGATGTTTCCGCGGTGCTGATCGGGGGCGTGGTGCTTCTACCGCTCTGGGCGACCATCGCGGCCCTTATCAAGATAGGTTCTCGCGGGCCGGTTCTGTTCACGCAGGCGCGGGTAGGCGAACACGGAAAGACTTTTAGTTTCATCAAGTTCCGAACCATGCAGGTCGTGAGCGAGGCGGAGGAGAAGCGGGAGCGCGAGGCCGCTTACGCGGAACTTATCGAGAGCGGGAAAGACGCGGGGGGGAAGATCGTGAACTCCAACCGTGTCACCTGGATCGGTGGGCTCCTCCGGCGTTACCGGTTGGACGAACTGCCTCAGGTTCTGAATGTCTTGCTGGGTGAGATGAGCCTGGTGGGACCGCGACCACCGATACCCTACGAGATCGAGCACTACAACTCCTGGCATCTCGAGCGGTTAAAGGGGACCCCGGGAATCACGGGCCTCTGGCAGGTGAGCGGAGGCCCCGATCTCGCCTTCGAGGAAATGGTCAAACTCGACATCTACTACCTTAAAAACTGGTCGTTGTGGATGGATTTCAAGATCCTGCTCAAGACCCTGCCCGTTGTGCTATCGGGGCGAGGTGAGTGAGGTTGCCTTTGCGATATCCGTGGCCAGACTGGAAGACTGAGGAGAGGGTTCAGTGAGTACGCGCGTGGCCGTCATCGGGGCGGGCTACTGGGGGCCTAACCTGATCCGGAATTTTAGCCACCTCCCGGGCTCCGGGGTGGCTTTGGTCTGTGACATCGATCAGGGGCGGCTGGATCACGTTTCTTCCCTGTTTCCCTCGGTATCGACGACACTGGACTGGCGGGAAGCGATCGAGAGCGACGTGGATGCTGTTTGTGTGGCCACACCGGTGCCGTTGCACTTCGAGATGGCGCGTTTCGCGCTTGAGCAAGGCAAGCACGTGTTCGTAGAGAAGCCTCTCACTGCGGACGTGCAGGAAGCCCGAGAGCTGGTGTCGTTGTCGGAGAAGCAGGGTCTAACTCTTCTCGTCGACCACACGTTCGTTTACTCCCACGCGGTCAACCACGTTCGCGATATCGTGGCAAGCGGCGACCTCGGCGACATCTATTACATCAGCATGAGTCGGCTGAATCTGGGTTTGTTCCAGAAGGACATCAACGTCATCTGGGATCTGGCGCCTCACGATATTTCGATTCTGACTTATGTGCTGGGGTCCCAGCCGGAAGCCGTGTCCGCTCAGGGGAATTCGAATATCCTTCCGGGCGTGGAAGATGTCGCGATGGTTACGCTCTTTTTCCCCAACAATGTAATCGCCTACGTTCAGGTGAGCTGGCTCGATCCCAGCAAGGTGCGCAAGGCTACGTTTGTCGGGAGCAAGAAGATGCTGATCTACGACGATGTGGAGCCGCTGGAAAAGATCAAGATTTACGACAAGGGAGTCGATGGACCCGCGCACTACGACACGTTCGGTGACTTTCAGTTCTCTTATCGATACGGGGACATCTATACGCCCTTCCTGGCGAATGCAGAACCTCTCCAGTTGGAGTGTCGTCATTTTCTGGAGTGTGTGGCGGGTCGGGAGGAGCCCCTCAGCGGGGGACACGACGGTCTTGAAGTCGTGCAGGTACTCGATGCCGCGAATCGCTCTCTGCGGGATCGGGGCACCCGGGTCAAGATCAAGTAAACGACGCAATGGAAAACCAGATCTTCAGGAACGTCACGATTGGAAAGGGTGTGGTCATCCACGCGCCCTGCATTATCGGCTTCCCGCCGCGGGACAAGCAGGATGGGGATCTGGAGACCGTCATCGGCGACGGTGCAGTGATCCGACCCTTCACGACGATCTATGCAGGTGTCCGGATCGGTCGCAACTTTCAGACCGGACAAGGCGCTTCCATCCGCGAAGACAACGAGATTGGTGACGAGGTCAGCGTCGGTACGAATGCAGTGCTGGAATTCGGCAACCGCGTCGGCTCGGGGTCTCGCATCCACACGGGATGCTTTTTAGAAGACGTCAAGCTGGGCAAGCATGTGTTCGTGGGTCCCAACGTCACGTTTACCGACGATCCCCATCCGATGAAATGCCCGCATTACCTCGAGTGTGCGGGCGGATCCACGGTTGGAGACTACGCGAAGATCGGCGCGAACTGCGCGATCCTGCCCGCAGTCAACATCGGTGCCCACGCGATGATCGGCGCTGGCACGGTGGTTGTGCGTGAAGTGCGCGAACGGACAGTGGTCGTAGGGAATCCCGGCCGAGAGACGGGAACGATCGACAAATTGACCTGCCCTCCGGGCTTCTTCGAGCGACCCTACGTCTGGGAGCCCTACACGGATTCCTCCGAGTCCTGAATGACGCCTCCGTGGGTTTCCCGCGTGACTTCGTGGGGCCTCGCCATCCTCCTCTGTTATGTGGCTGTCGTTCCCCACCGATATGTTGAGCTCGGACCCGAAGCCGTGTGGCTTGTGCGCGGGATGGCGTGGGCGCCTGCTCTGGTTTTGTGCGGACTGGCCGCGTTGCTCGTGCGATCGTGGGACGCCCGCGCACCGATCGTATCGCTCGCTGGCATCTGGGTTGCCTTGGGTGTGGCCGGGGCGGCTGGTGGCGAAGCCCCTCTTCTCGGGTTGACTCGAGTCGCTTACTATTCAGTGACAGGCGTACTGCTCAGTCTGCTGCTGATCTTCAGTCGGCCGGAGCGTCGTGACCTGCACCTGATTCTGAGGCTGGGGATGGTGGCCTCGGTCGCTGTGGCGCTCTACGGCCTGTTTGAGTTCTGGACACAGAGTAATCCGATCTACGGCAGCAGTTTTTCAGTTTCAAATCCTCGCTACGCTCATTTCGCACAGGATGTGTTCGGGCGACGAATACGAAGCACAGTCGGACATCCGGTGTATCTGGGTGGTTTTCTATCGATGATGCTGCCCATCGTGCTTCACACCACGCTGGTTGGCAGAGGCGTCGCCCGGTCGATGGGGGCTCTGGGTGTCGGATCCCTGATCGTGGGCCTGCTTCTGACTTTTACTCGTGGAGCTTACGCCGCCGCTTTCGTTGGGCTCGTGGTCTACCTGAGCGGGAGGGCCACACGTCAAGTTCTGATCGTCCTGGCGGCGGTCGGTCTGATCGCGAGTGTGACGTTCAGCTCAAATCGAGTGTGGGAGACGCTCGCAGGTCGTCAAACCCTGCGGCAACTGGAAAACCTACGAACGGACCAGCGTGGTGTCGCCTACTGGCAATCCACGGCTCTGCTGGCCGAATCGCCTCTTCTCGGGATCGGGTCCGGTCACTACAGGTTTCTTGCTCGGAGGCATCAGGACTGGAATGATACGCCGGACAATATGCATCTGCGTCTACTGGCGGAAACCGGCCTTGCCGGATACGTGGTTTTCGCGATGATCTGTGTTTCGGTCTTCACGCACCTTCGAGTATCCCAACGCCGGCTACAGGACCCCAGGGACAGAGATCTGTCGCGGGCGATCACCGCGGCATTGGTCGGCGCTTTATTCGATATGGTGACGTGCGATGCTCTCTACTTTCCGCTCACGCGAGTGACGTTCTGGCTCTTCGTGGGATGCGGGATCGGGTTAAGTCAGATCCACGACACGGAGGCTTCGGGGAAGCGAGTGGTGCTTGTCTAAAACGATCTGCCAGCGGCTTACACACGGATGCGTGGCCGTCGCTTTCGTATCGGGATGGTTCTCGATTCACATTCTGTCCTGGTCGGAGACGTTGCGGCTCCTCCTGTTATGTCTCGCACTCGGCGTCCTTGTTTATCGTCACCGAGACCGTGTGTTCGCCAACCAGAGTTTGTCCTACGGTGCGAGCTCGATCCTGACCGTGATTGTGGCTTTTACGGTTACCCAGTTCGATCCTGCCACAGCGAGTCTCCATTTTCGTGCAAACCAGGATCCGTTCAATCCCGTGTTCGCGATTTCTGTCTTCTGTGGTCTGCTTGCCGGAGTGAGTGCGGTCGTGGCCTATCGTGAATCGTTGCGATGGTCACGCCTGCCGACCCTCGATCGGGTCGTGCTGGCCGTGGTCCTGGGCACCGCTGCTGTTTCGCTGGCATCGCGGGAGTTCGTGGGTCTGGAGTCAGGTTTCCGGGATGTCCTGACGACGGTTAAAACGCTCTCCTACGGGGGGTGGTGGCTGGCGGTAACGCGGGTCTATGCGGACTCCGAGTGGCGAGCTGGCGGTCCTGTGTGGGTGGGCAGATGGGTCGCCCCCGCAATCGCTGTCGCCGTGCTCTGGCTTCCGGCTGTTGTCTACGGAAGCTATCGAACGCTTCAGGTCGTGGATCACCTGGGGGAAGGCCAGCAGGCCTATCTCAAGGAAGACTGGGAGACTGCGAAACGGCAGTATGAGCTCGCCGAGCGATTGAATAAGACTGTGGACTACGGCCCCGCGCGGGATCGTTATCTCGAGGACCTTGCCGTTCTCCAATTCCGTCTTGGGAATGAGAAGGAAGCGCAGGCACTGGTCAATCGACTAAGGCGGGCTACGCTCGACAGGACGGATGGCGAACGCAAAGCTGCTGACATTTACCTGATGGCCGAGCGGTGGTGGGAGGCGATCGGCGCGTACGAGCGAGTCCTCGACGCGCGTCCGAGCCAGCGCGACCAGGATCGTCTGGGGCTTGCCTACCTCCGGGTGCGAGACGTCCTGGGCTTCGAGGCACTGACGAACCGGTATGCATACTTGCCCCGGATCAACGCCCAGACGTTCGACGAACACGTTTTCCTGGGTAACATTCAATTTGGGAGAGAGCGATACGGGAGTGCGTTAGAGTTCTATCGTGCCGCCTCCGAAGTTCAGCCTACCAACGCCTATGCCAAGTACAAGGTAGGTCGGGCCTTGTTGGAGCAGGGCCAGATCGATCAGGCCGAAAGAGTGTATCGAAGGGTGATCGAATTGCAGCCGGTGTTCGCAGACGCACATTACCGGCTTGGACGGTGTTTGGAAGCGAAGAGCGACTCTGCCGGGGCTCTGGCCGCGTTCGAGAAAGCGGTGGAGCAACTGCCAACTCACGTGGCAGCCAGATCAGCCGTCGAGAGGCTGCGAGAAGGTTGCGAGTAGCGTTTCTGTCTGTGCGCCGGCGAGACCGTTTGGTGGTTAGACGATGATAGATTCTCAACTCCATAAATTACTCGGTCGGGATGAGATCGAATGGGACCTCCAGGAGATCGCTGCCTACTTGAAGGACCAGGTGATCCTGGTCTCGGGAGCCGGAGGCTCGATCGGGTCAGAACTCTGTCGACAGATCGGTCGGTTCGAGCCATCGAATCTTCTGTTGCTCGGCCGGGGAGAACAAAGTATCTGGGAGATCGATGTCGAGATCGGCAAGCGGTTCCCCGACGTAAGGGTGACTCCACTGATCGCTGACATCCGCGATCAAGCCAGGATGCGAAGCGTCTTCAAGGAGTTCGAACCCAGTGTGGTGTTCCACACGGCCGCCCACAAACACGTTGATCTGATCGAAACGTTTCCGGAAGAAGTCGTTAAGAACAACATCGTCGCAACTCGGACGATCAGCGAGCTGGCCCACGAACATCACGTGCGCCGGTTCGTGATGATCTCCACGGACAAGGCCGTCCGCCCGGCTTGCGTCTACGGTGCGGGAAAGCGGATGTCTGAATTTCAGATCGAGAGCCTCGCTCGATCATCTCAGACCGCTTTCCTGACGGTACGATTCGGCAACGTTCTGGGCTCCAGAGGATCTGTGATTCCCCATCTGCAGAAGCAGATCTCCGAAGGGGGCCCGGTGACGGTCCATCCCGAAGCTACCCGGTACTTCATGACGATCCCGGAGGCTGCTCGATTGGTGATTCAGAGCGGATCGATGGGGAAGAACGGGGAGATTTTCGTCCTGGATATGGGTGAACCTGTTCGGATTCTGGATCTGACGAGGGAGATGATCAGGCTGGCTGGGAAAGAGCCCGGTATCGACATCGAGCTGAAGCCGATCGGGTTGCGGCCGGGGGACAAACTACACGAGGAACTGCTCACAGCCAGCGAAGGTGTTCGATCGACTAAGCATCGGAAGATCTTCATCGCGCAACCCGACCAGATCGATGGGCATGCTCTCGATCGGTCGATCGATGAGATCGCAAGGTTGGCGGAGATACCCGACCGGGCTGCGATCGTGAGTAAACTCCAGGAAGTCATTCCAGAATACACGCTTTCTGAAATGTGGAAGAAGGAATGAAGTTCGAGAACAGAGGGGGTAAGGGACGATGAAAAGGGCGGTCTTCCTGGATCGGGATGGTACGATCAACGAAGATGCAGGGTACATAACCGATCCTGATCAGCTTGTGATGATTCCAGGTGCGATCGACGCAGTTCGCCGGCTCAAGGAGGCCGGTTTTTTTCTTGTGTTGGTGACGAACCAGGCGGGAGTAGGTCGTGGATTGATGACGGAGCTGCAACTGCTTCGAGTCCTCGAAGTGTTTCAAGAGCGTCTGGCCGAACAGGGAGCAAAGTTGGACGCGATTCGATATTGCCCGCATCACCCGGAAGAGGGGATCGGAGTCTACAAGAGGGAGTGTGAGTGCCGAAAGCCAGGTCCGGGCCAACTGATTGACGCGGCCCAAGAGCACGATCTCGATCTATCAGGTGGTTTTATGGTGGGTGACCATTTTACCGATGTGGAAGCCGGTTTGGCGGTCGGGTGCAGGACCGTGATGCTGATGACCGGTCACGGCACGCACGAGTACGAAGGTTTAAATGACGGACAGCGAACGAAGATCGACTTCGTGGGGCGTGACTTGACGGAAGGGGTGGGTTGGATTCTGGAACAGGCGTGATGGGCAGCCCCAAAAAAGAAAGAGGCGAACGACCAGCAAGTCGTTCGCCTCTTCGCATTGGGAGAGCAGATCAGCTCAGTTTTCCGCGCTTTTCCAGTTCGTCGATGATCTGATTCGCGGCCGTCTCGGGCGTACAGTCAGCAGTTCGGATCACGAGCTCTGCATTTTCCGGGGCCTCGTAGGGATCGGAGATGCCGGTGAAGTTAGGGATCTCGCCCGTCCGAGCCTTGGCGTAGAGTCCCTTGGGATCCCGCTCTTCGCAGAGTTCGAGAGGCGTGTCGATGAACACCTCGATGAAGTCCCCGTCGTCGAGGAGGGCCCGGACAGCGTCTCGATCCTGATGGTAGGGGGAGACGAAGCTGCTGAGCGTGATGACGCCGGCGTCGGCGAACAGTTTGCCGACTTCCCCAATGCGTCTGATGTTCTCCGCCCGGTCCTCCGCACTGAACCCAAGGTTCTTATTCAATCCGTGGCGGATGTTGTCGCCATCGAGGACGTAGGCGAGCCTGTTCCTCTCGACGAGGATGTGTTCGGTCGTGAAGGCGATCGTGCTCTTGCCCGAACTGGGGAGACCGGTCAGCCAGATCAATACCCCATTTTGTTTAAGCAATCCTTCACGCTGCTCTCGCCCGACGTGACCCTCGTGCCAGACAACGTTCGTTGCTTTAACCTGTGCCACTCGATGCCTCTCGGGTTTCTGATTGAACTGATTGCAAGGGCACTGAACAAGCCCATTTTGTTTTGTGGGTCAAGCCTGGACCGTTTCAGTGAACGTAGACGGAGTCGAGTTCCGCCTGATAGTGATCGAAAAATGACCTGTCCAGCAAGTCTTGGTTTCCGTCGCGGATCGCGTCCACAACGCGTTCGCCAGCCGATCCCCAACGATTCAATTTGAACAATGCTTCGGCCTCTTCTCGTCTGCCCGACTTGACGTACGAGTCGGCGAGTCCCCAAGTGGCCACCAGACTGCCCGGTTTTTCGTTTCGCCACCTGGAAAAAAGGGCCTTGGCTGTCTCGGTATTCTGGAGCACGGCGGCAGCAACGCTGTAGACAAGACGGCTGTTGCGGTAGTCGGGATACGAATGGTGAGCCTTGCCAGCCTGGTCTATATAGTCTTGAAACGCGTTCGCTCGAAAGGCGGCGATGGCCGTGTTGACGTGGCGCTGGGTTTGCCAGACACGAACAGGGGAAAGCTTGTCCGACACGAATTCGGTGAATGAAGGTGCTTGGTTTCTGGGTATCAACCCGAACTGGTACTGGAGAAGGAACAGCTGATTCCAGATGGACAGTACGACCACGGCTGCAATGACGATTTGCCGAATGTTCAAACGGGCCTGATCGTAGAACAGGGCCACTCCCCACGTGAAGAGAGGCAAGAGACCAATGAAGCGACGATGTCCGAAAGACCATCCTGCCCACCAATCGTCAACGGCCGCATTCACAATCCATTGAAATGTCACGGCGAGAGCGGCTGCGACGACCCAGTAGCACTGTTTCCGATACGAAAAGATGAATCCAATCAATCCCACGATCAGTATCGGGTGCCATAAGAGGAGTCCGTGCCGAGCGGAAAAGAGGACGCCCGCCAGCGCGAGATCGCTGAAGTCGAGGAATCCTTGTCCCTGGGGCACGATGATGGGTGAACCGTAGAGGACCCACCACACTGCCAGCTGTGGAGTCAGGCAAGGGATGGCCAGGCCCAGAAAGATCATCCATCGCTTTTGATCGCGAGTCTCCAGACGCCAGCCGTGGCCGGCGATGTGCTCCGCTACGGCGAGGGGGGCGACGATCAGAATGTTCTGCCACCGAATCAGCGTGGCCAGCCCGGCGATTAAGCCGGACTTCCAGGAGATCCCTCCCCGCACCAGTGTCCAGGCGAAGAGGGCGACTGTCGCGAACGATGCACCGTGGGAGGTTGCGGACTTGGGCCACAGGTAGTAGCTGAGCTGGGTGGCCATCATCAGTGCGGTGACAGAGAGCAGCGTGCTTGCCTTGGAGCAACCCTTGAGTCTCAAGAATCGTAGGGTGAACAAGATTCCTGAGGCGCTGATGAGGGCGTTGCCGAGGTAGACGGCAGCCTGGTAGGGAGACGACAGGCCGTTCGGCGGATGGATGTCTGAAATCAGGGCGACAACGTGTCCGATGAGAAAGAAGGGTAACCAGAGAAGGGCGGGCCCGATGGAGAAGGGGTTTCCCTGCTTGCCCTGAATCGAGGAAGGGAAGACGTAGTCGCCGCCACCGAGGGTCTCCAACAGTGGACCGAAGTCAAGGTTTCCGTGGAGAAGAAGGGCAGGCAAATACACGAAGTAGTGATCGCTGTCGCCACCTCGGATGCGAGCTCCGGGTCGGTCCAGATAGCCGAGTAGTGCGAAGAGGGCGGTCAGCAGCACGTAGCCGGCGAGGATCGCAAGGTCAATACGGGACCAGGTGAGTGGGTACCGGTCTCGCAGGTTCACCAGCTTGCTCACGATGGATCGCAGAGGGCGACTGTCGATTGATCGACCATCAGTAGGCCCATTCGCGTCGAAGGGGAAGACTCGCGGACATTAAACGCTGGAGGAGCAGGTGCCGATGTTCGTGAAGGCTTGATGCGTAGGCAGATTGGCCGGAGACATCGGTGTATTCTCCTGGATCGGTCGCCAAATCGTAGAGTTCCTCGCGGCCGTCGTGATGACAGACATAACGTGCTTCTTCGGTGCGGATCGCCCGGCAGTTCACGGACTCCGTCAATGCGGACTCTCGACCGAACTCGGTATCGCCCTCGAGAGCGGGACGAAACGACCTGCCCTGGACGGTTCTGGGAATCGGGACGGTGCACAAGTCGAGAAGGGTGGCATTACGTCCACGCCCTCCTGCAGGCCTGTAACTGTCAGACCAGAGGTGAAACCGGGGCCCTGACCAGACAGGGTACTCTAGAGATACAGTCCTGGCCTGGAGGTCCTTTGCCGTAGGTGTGGTAGTCCCCGAGATATTCGCTGTGGTTCGAGACGAAGAGTACGATGGTATTGTCTGCGAGGCCCCGCTCGTCGAGGTGGTCGAGCAGCTTCCCGACGTAATGATCGACCTCAGAGATCATCGCATAATAGCCCTGACGTACCGACCTCAACTCATTCTCGGCAATCGGTCCGCGGCCAGATGGCGAACGCCAACCCTCGGGGATCGGTGGTAGAGTCAGTGTGGCTGGGTCGTAGAGATCTAAATACTTCTGGGGCGTGATCCAGGGGGAGTGGGGCGAATAGAAGCCCGCGATGGCCAGAAACGGACGAGTCCGGTTCTGGTCGATGAATCGCATTGTTTCGTCCGCGACGAACGCGGTATGAGTAAGGTGATCGCCCGCAGCGAAAGGAATCGCACGCTTCTTTTCGCGTTCCATATGAACGATGGATTCCCGTCCCATCTGCTGTTCCCACACGTCACGTGCCGGGGGCAATCCCAGGCTGATCTGATCCATCTGGTCTGGTGCAAGCTGGCGGGCCCACGCACGATACGCATCGTCGTAGCATCCCGGTTCATCGGAGATGGGGAGGTAGTGGAAACCGTAGAATGGATGAGGATCGCTGTGGTCGCGATTGGCGTGGGGGAGGAAATGGAGCTTACCGACGTTCCCACAGGCGTAGCCATAGTTGGCAAGGCACGATGCCAGCGTGAGTGTGTCGGGGGGCACGGGCACGCCGTTTCGGTAAATCCCCAACTGGGAGCAGTACTGAGACGTCAGGAAGCTGATCCGACTTGGCATACAAACCGGGTTCTGTACAAAGTAGCGGGTAAAGTTGACCCCCTGGTCGGCCAGGCGGTCCAGATGGGGGGTCTTGATGTCCGTGTTCCCGTTGGCGCCGAGGGCGTCCCAGCGTTGTTGATCGGTGTAGAAGATGAGGATGTTTGGGTGAGTCATAGACCTGTACCGCCAGGACCGGAAGGATTGAAGAAAGCGAAGGTCTTGGGACGTTAGCGACCGAACATCTATGGAGCAAGGATAATCGGGTTCGAGAAAAAAGACGGGAGACCCGCTTTGGCGCGTGATCTCCCGTCCGATGTTTCGTGCCCGGCCCATTCGTTCTGCCGCGTGGCCGAGCTGTTCGATGATTCTCTACATATCGTATCCGCGCTCGTCGTGCAGCGAGATGTCGAGACCGCGGACCTCGTCTTCCTGCGTGACACGGAGGCCGACGACCGCATCGACAATCTTCAAGAGGATGAGCGAAAGGACTCCGCTGTAGACGAGGGTGAAGACGATACTGATGATCTGACCCTTCATCTGGGCACCCATCGATGCCGCAGCGAGTCCGGCGCCGCCCAGGCTCTCGGATGCGCAGATGCCGGTTAGAAAAGCGCCGACGATTCCTCCGATGCCGTGGACGCCGAAGGCGTCGAGGGAATCATCATAACCGAGCTTTTGCTTGAGTGTGGTGGCGCCCCAGAAGCAGATGACACCCGAGGCGATGCCGATGATAAGGGCGCCCATCGGTCCCGCCGAACCGGAAGCGGGCGTGATGGCCACGAGGCCGGCAACCGCGCCGGTTACCGCACCCAGAATGCTGGGCTTACCGTGCTTACCCCATTCGACAAGCATCCACGCGAGTGTGGCGGCTGCCGTGGAGATTTGCGTGACGAGCATCGCCATTCCGGCGTTACCGTCCGCAGCCACCGCGCTGCCCGCGTTGAATCCGAACCAACCGACCCACAGCATCGAGGCTCCGACGACGGTTAAGGTGAGGCTGTGAGGGGGCATCGGAGACTGGGGGTAGCCTTGACGCTTTCCAATCAGGATGGCGGCAACGAGCGCTGCGACGCCGGCGTTGATGTGAACGACCGTGCCGCCTGCAAAGTCGAGTGCGGCCAGGTGATCGCCAAAGTAGGAGCCGTCGCCCGACCAGGCCATATGGCAAACCGGCGCATAGACAACAATTGACCAGAGGGCCATAAACAGGAGCATCGCGGAAAACTTCATACGCTCCGCAAAGGCGCCGGCGATGAGGGCGGGTGTGATAATGGCGAACGTCATTTGGAACGTGATGAACACGGTTTCCGGAATGGTACCCGAAAGACTGTCGCGGGTGACGCCGGACAGAAAAGCCATCTTGAGACCGCCCGCGAAGGAAGCAAAGTTCATCACGCCTGCTTCCATCCCTGTCGTGTCGAAGGCAATGCTGTAACCCACCGCAATCCAGATGATGGTCATCAAGGCGGTCAGGGCGAAACACTGCATCAGGACCGAAAGGACGTTTTTCACCCGGACGAGACCCCCGTAGAACAGGGCCAGGCCAGGAATCGTCATAAAGAGGACGAGCGCGGTCGACGTAAGCATCCACGCGGTATCGCCCGAGTTCAGTTCATCGGCGAAAGCGTGGGACGGTACCAGTAACAGCGCAAGTACAGCCAACCGGGAAAACAAGGACTTCATGGTAGTTCCTTTCTAAGTCGGTGTGGGTTAAAGTGCGTCTTTGCCGGTCTCGCCGGTGCGGATCCGGACAGCTTGATCCAGGGCCGCAACGAAGATCTTCCCATCCCCCACGTTCCCCGTCTTCGCTGATTTCTCGATCGCGTCGAGCGCCGCGTCCAATTGACCATCTGCGACGGCGACTTCGATTTTGACCTTTGGCAGAAAATCGACGACATATTCCGCGCCACGATAGACTTCTCTGTGACCCTTCTGGCGTCCGAATCCTCGAGCCTCGAGGACCGTCAACCCTTGAACGCCTGCTTCCGATAGTGCTTCGCGAACCTCGTCCAGTTTGTGCGGCTGGATGATCGCGGCGATGAGCTTCATGGAGCCCTCCCTCCTGACGGCGGTATACCGGCGCGTCGGCTATCGTACCGGCTTGTTTAAATAGTCAGCCGAAAGTAGGCCGCGGGGTCTGATTGCAACAAGTTAAATCCAAGTTAAATCCGTGTTAATCGGTGTAGTAGAGCCAGAATTTTCACACTCTCGTGGCGGACCCTTACTTTCTGCAAAGATGACATCGCTACCCAATCAACTCCTTCACCACGCGTACAGTCCCCAACGCTACGATCCGAATCGGGTCTGGGCCGGGAACCTTTCCGTTTGTACGGAGGGAGAGTGGCACTCTCCCGTTCTCACACGTCTTCATCTTCAGGAAGGCGAACGTCGAACCGTATGTGTTCGTGCGGAACTCTACCTTGCAGATGTCGATCCCGGTGGTGTCGCTCAAAGTATCGACGCACGCGTCTGGTCCGATGTCAACGACCGCGGGGATCTGGACGACCGAGGTGTCTACCAGCCGGGCGGGGGAAACTTCGTCGCGGCGACTGCAGTTGAGGGTCGTATCGGCTGCTCGCCCAATCACATCCTTTTCGAGTCGGTGCCTATCGAGGTAACCCGAACGGGTGTCTACCACGCCACTTACTATTTTTTCGTAGATGGTAAGTCCGCATCCGATCCCTCGAAGCGTTGGGTTTCGATCAACGACATTTCTCACAACCGTGATTGCCAGATCGTCGTCAGCCCCCGATCGGTGGAGGCGTGCCCTTCTATCATCGAGGTGTGTGCGATGAAGGTAGGGGCCCGGGAGGATGCTTCGGGATTTCTTAGCGGCACACTGCCGGAGGTGGCTGCCCGCCTATCGTTGATGCAGTCCGACGTGATTTACCTTCCGTCCTTCTTCGAACCCGGCTTTGGGGACCTGCACAGCGGGAAGGATGTGAGAAAGGGGACGCTGGGAAGTGTCTACGCGGTCAGGGACTTCTTCAGGATCGACCCAGCGCTCGTCGGCGATCCGAACGAAAGTCGTCTTGATCGAAGGCCCCGACCTCCTCGCTGACATCGGGGGGCTGACAACGGACCTGATCCATCCAGGCGATCTGGGAATGATCCAGATGCGGCAGGAGCTGGCGAAGAGGCTCGAGAAACTGCTCGAGTCGGTCACCTGATCGGCGAAGAATCTCGTGCTATCGAAAGGGAGGACTGTACTCGGTAGCGGTTTTGAAGGAGTCCGTTTCACTCCTGAAGGTGATCGGAACGGGGCAATCCGACCCCCGGACCTGAGGAGAGAGCCCGAATCTTGACTTTTACTTGTGGTGGGGATACTTTCAGCGAGTCTCGTTTAAGTATTGATCCATCTGGAGTTGGTGAATGGCTTCGATCGTCTCGGCTGTGATGTCGTCTGTCGGCCGGAAAATTCTGATGTCCCTGACCGGCCTGGTGATGTTCGGTTTCGTGATCGGACATATGGTGGGGAACCTCCAGCTGTTGACGGGGGGCGGGGATGTTTTCAATCGATACGCGCATTTCCTGATCGGACTGGGCGGTCTGCTGATTCTGGCGGAGCTGGTTCTGCTGATGTCGTTGCTCGTCCACATCTGGACTGCCGTCAACATCGTTCGAGGCAAGAGGGCAGCCCGGCCCGTTTCCTACGGGAAAAGCGGATCGGCGGGCGCGCCCAGCCGGAAGACGTTCGCCTCGTCGACGATGATCTACACGGGCGTCCTGATTCTGGTCTTCCTCGTGATTCACATCAAGAGCTTCAAATACGGTCCTGCTGAAGCCGAGGGGTACGTGACGACCGTCGATGGTGTCGAGATGCGAGATCTGCACCGTCTGGTGATCGAGACGTTCCAGCAGCCGGAATGGGTGATTGGCTACGCAATCGCGATGATTGCCCTCGGGATCCATCTCAGTCACGCCTTTTGGAGCGCGTTCCAGTCTCTGGGTCTGTATCACCACCGATATACACCGATCGTGTACAACGTCGGTCGCCTGCTGGCCTTCGTCATCGCCCTCGGTTTCTTCGTCATCCCGATCTGGATCTACTACTTTGGAGCCGCCTGATGTTGCTTGATGCCAAGATCCCGGATGGCCCGATCGAGCAGAAGTGGGACAACCGAAAGAGCGAACTGAAGCTCGTCAATCCCGCCAACAAGCGGCGGTACAACGTCATTGTTGTGGGGACGGGCCTCGCCGGTGCATCTGCGGCCGCATCCCTTGCCGAAATGGGCTACAACGTGCAGAGCTTCTGCATTCAGGACAGCCCGAGACGAGCGCACAGCATCGCTGCCCAAGGCGGTATCAATGCGGCGAAGAACTACCCGAACGACGGTGACAGCATCTGGCGTCTGTTCTACGACACGGTTAAGGGGGGCGACTACCGGTCACGCGAAGCGAACGTTTACCGACTCGCACAGCTCAGCAACAACATCATCGACCAGTGTGTGGCGCAGGGCGTTCCCTTTGCGCGCGACTACGGCGGCCTGTTGGCCAACCGTTCGTTCGGAGGCGCCCAGGTTTCACGTACGTTCTACGCTCGAGGTCAGACCGGACAGCAGCTGTTGCTGGGGGCCTACAGTGCGCTGATGCGCCAGGTCGATGCCGGCCGGGTCGATCTGCACTCCCGTTTCGAAATGCTGGACGTTGTCGTCGATGAAGGCAAGGCGAGGGGCATCGTCGGTCGCAACCTGGTTACGGGTGAGATCGAACGCTACGTTGGTGACGCAGTTATTCTCGCGACCGGCGGATACGGCGCGGTGTTCTTCCTGTCGACGAACGCTGTGAACAGCAACGTGACCGCCGCTTGGCGGGCCCACAAACGAGGGGCGTGCTTCGCGAACCCGTGTTACACCCAGATCCATCCGACGTGCATCCCCGTGTCCGGAGACCATCAGTCAAAGCTGACCCTGATGAGCGAGAGTCTGCGGAACGATGGGCGAGTCTGGGTACCGAAGGAAAAGGGCGATAAGCGACCGCCCGATCAAATTCCCGAGGACGAACGGGACTACTACCTGGAACGACGATATCCCAGTTTCGGGAACCTCGTTCCGAGGGATGTGGCTTCGCGAAACGCCAAAGCGGTCTGCGACGAAGGGCGGGGCGTAGGTCAGACCGGTCTGTCTGTCTACCTCGATTTCGCCGATGCCATCGATCGAATGGGCGAGCAGGTGATTCGGGAACGCTACGGCAACCTGTTCGAGATGTACGAAAGGATCACGGGCGAGAACCCCTACAGCGGTCCGATGCGCATCTACCCAGCCGTGCATTACACAATGGGCGGACTCTGGGTCGACTACAATCTGATGAGCACGATTCCCGGCCTGTTCGTGCTGGGGGAGGCCAACTTCTCCGATCACGGTGCCAATCGATTGGGTGCCAGCGCGCTGATGCAGGGGCTTTGCGACGGCTATTTCGTTATCCCCTATGCGATCGGCGATTACCTCGCCGGGCATTCATTCTCCGAACTGGATACCCGCGCGGATGCGTTCGAGGCTTCACACCGCGAAGTCGAGTCTCGACTGGACGCGTTGCTTGCCGTGAACGGCGATAAAACAGTCGGGAATTACCATAAGGAACTCGGGCTGTTGATGTGGGAATACGTGGGGATGGAACGTTCGGAAGAGGGATTGACGAAGGTTCTTTCTGAGATCCCGGCGCTTCGTGAGGAATTCTGGCAGAATGTCAAGGTTCCGGGGGCTAACAGCCACTTCAACAAGAACCTCGAAATGGCCGGTCGCGTCGCCGACTTTCTCGAACTCGGGGAACTGATGGCGAGAGATGCGCTGGAGCGATCGGAGTCCTGTGGCGGTCATTTCAGGGCGGAGAGCCAGACCGAAGAGGGAGAGGCGCTTCGTAAGGACGATGAGTTCTCGTTTGTTTCCGCTTGGGAGTTCAACGGCGTGGGCGAGACCCCGACCTTGCATCAGGAGCCTCTTGAATTCCAGAACGTAAAGCTCACCCAGCGCAGCTACAAATAAGACTCTGCAACTCTGAGAGAATCTAGGAGACGGGATCAGGAAATGGCGGGGATGACACTGAATCTGCACATCTGGCGTCAGGAAGGTCCAGATCGCCCGGGAAAACTCGTGCCCTACAAGGCCGAAGACGTCAATCGGGATATGTCGTTACTGGAGATGCTCGATGTGGTGAATCAGGATCTGATCAAGCGGGGCGAGGATCCGATCGAGTTCGACAGTGATTGCCGCGAAGGCATCTGTGGAATGTGCAGCCTGGTCATCAACGGTGTTGCCCACGGCCCTCTGAACGGCACAGCGACCTGCCAGCTCCATATGCGGCACTATAGGGACGGTGATTCGATCACGATCGAACCGTGGCGATCGCAGGCTTTCCCGGTCGTGCGAGACCTCGTGACCGACCGTAGCTCCTTCGATCGAATCGTGCAGGCGGGTGGATACATATCGATCAACACGGGCAACGCGCCTGAGGCGAACGCATTGCCGATCTCGAAGGTCGACGCGGACTTGGCGATGGATGCCGCAGCGTGCATCGGCTGTGGCGCGTGCGTGGCTGCCTGCCCGAACGCCTCGGCCTCCCTGTTCACGGCGGCCAAGATTTCTCAGTTCGCGAGTCTGCCCCAGGGGCAGCCCGAGCGTAGTGAACGTGCTCTCAGGATGGTGGACCAGATGGACGAAGAGGGATTCGGAAACTGCTCGAACCACGGAGAGTGCGAGGCGGTTTGTCCCAAGGAGATCTCGATTTCGACGATCGCGAGTATGAAGCGGGACTACGTGAAGGCAGCGTTGACGGTATAGACGCGGAATTAGTTTGTAGAATCGATGTCCGTCCGGTGGCTTGAGCTGCCGGGCGTTCTCTTTTGGGTGAAACCCAACCCCCAGCCTCCTCCCGCCCCAATTGTGGCCTCGGGGCCACAATTAAGAGCCACGCACGTCCGCAGTCGCTAAGCAATGCCCAGATCCTCATAGATGGCCCGATTGAGGGCGCGCTGACGACGGTGGTGGCGGGGCTCGCCGGGGGTGCCGTTGCAGACCCAGGCCACCACAAGCTGATGCTCAGGATCGGCGAATGCGCAGGCTGACTGCCAGCCGCTGTGGCCGAAGGTCTCCTGAGAGGCGTGTGGGCCATACCCATACGGAACCCGGGCTTCGTCATAACGAGCCGAATTCAGGATAAACCCGAATCCCCAGTCCATCTGGTGGCGGAAGGTATGGTCGTAGAGTCCCGTACGTTGCCGGGATATGAAGCGGGAGACGGTGTCTGGCTTCAGGATGCGCTGTCCGTCGAGGCTGCCGCCTCCGAGGAGGGCAGCATAGAGACGGCCGAGATCGCGCACCGGGCCTCGACCGTTTCCTCCCGGTCTCACCACGGCGGCCCCTTCTTCACTGTTGAAGAATGTGTGCGGCTCGAGATTCCTCGTGGCGTCGTAGGATGGTGAGATACGATCCCCGTACGAATGGTAGCTGGCGGGAGGAATCCCCAACCAGGAATCGTCCATCCCGAGGGGGTCAAAAATCTTGGAACGCAGGATTTCGGGGAGCGATCGATCTGTCAGCCGCTGAATGGACTCGCCGAGTACATACCAACCGGTGGCAACGTGGTAACCCGCTTTTTCGCCGGGTCGCCAATCCGACTCGGGCGGTGTCCGGCAGATAACTGCGAGAATGTCTTCCCAGGAATCGTCGTCCCAACTCACGTCGGCTTTTCGGAATCCGCCTGTGTGGGTGAGCACGTGGTGGAACGTGATGCGATCTTTGCCGCTTTGGGCGAACTCGGGAATGATCTGAGCAACCGGAACGTCCAAATCCACGACGCCACGCTCGACCAGTTGCGCGAACGCGATGGCTACGACGGGCTTGGTCGCAGATAGCCAGAGGGAGATGTCATCCGGGGATATCGGAACACCGGGGCGGTTTTCGCCCCACCCCTCGTCAACGATCGTTTCTTCTCCCAACCGGACATAGACCTGCGCACCCAGGTGATGACCCCGACCGTGTTCTTCTTCGAGTACACCCTCTGTCTTTGGAAGAACGCTCAGCATCGGAGATCGACTGCCGAGGTCCGAGATTCGTGAACCTCGATGGACCTATCCGGACGCTCAACGGTCTCGGCCATCGTCCTTAAGGATTCTCCAAGGCCTTGATCAGGGCCTTGATGTAGCCGGCCGTGAACGCGCGTTGACGATGGCCCCAGCCTGAGTCCTGTTCCGAACGGGCGACGTGATCTGGACAAAACACGCCATCGTAGCCCACCTCGTGGTAAACCTTCATCGCCTCCCACATATCCACATCGCCTTCGTCGATATAGGTTTCCTCGAAGTCGAGTCGTTTGCCGCGGATGTTCCGGAAGTGGACCATAAAGATCTTCTTCTTCTGCCCGAAGTAGCGGATGACGTCGAAGATCTCTTTGCCAGGATCTTCGAGCATCTCCGAGAACGTTCCCTGGCAGAAGTTGAATCCGTGGTAGGGGCTGTCGACGAGGTCGGCGAATTTCTTGGCTCCCTCGACGGTGCCGAGTACGCGATCGACGCCGCGGTAACCGGATGGAGGCATTCCCGGGTCGTGGGGGTGACAGGCCATCTTGACTTTGTATTCCTCGGCGACAGGGATGACACGCTCTAGAAAATAGCTGATACGCTCCCACATCGCGTCGGCATCCACTTCGCCGGCAGACGTCAACTCCTTGTCCTTCTCCTTCATCTCCTCGAAGTTGAAATAGCGGTAGGTCGATCCTCCACGACCTGGCCGGCGCCCCGTCGAGACGACACCGAGGATGCACATATTATACTTGAGGCACGGGATCCCGGCCTCGCCCGCGGCTTTGACGCACTCAATGATGTTGTTGATGTCTTTGTCGCGATCTTCGTTTCCGAGCATAATGTTTGGACTTTCCGCCCGGTCGATGAAGCTCGAGTGGAGAGGGGGCGCCATCACCTCGAGGCTGATTCCGTGCGACTCCACGCGCTCGCGGAACTCAACGAGGGCGTCCTTAGACCAGTAGCCTTTGCCCTCGACCATAAAGGGCTTGTGGGTGGCGTGGACGATATGGTTCACGCCGGTCTGGACTGCGAACTTCAGGTTGTCGTCCGAACAATCGCTCATCTGGTATGCTGCGTACAATTTTTTCTCCTGCTTGTCAGGGGTTGAATCTAGAAAGATTCATCGGATTACCTGAGAGGGTCCCCTTCGACTGCGCTCAGGGTGACCCATCGTGGTAGTCGCAACGACCTTCGATGGTTATCTGGGGCTGTCTATGTCGTTTCGTTGTGAAAGAGTTCGATGACCTCCCCGTCGGGGCCCTCGAAAAAAGCGAGCCTGACGGGGGTGGGCTGCGGTCGGCTCGGGATCTCGACGTCCTTTGGTTCGACCGTGACTTTTGCCCTGCCGATCGTGCCCGTTCGATCAAAGCGTCCACGTCCGCAGTACGTAACGCAAGGTGGATGACCGATCCTTCCGGTTTCTCCCTCGCCTAAGTTTATTCCAGCTCTTAATATTCGATGCTCGATCATTCCAGATAGTCCATCTCCGGGCGCAGATCCCATCGATGTGTGTCTTCCGGTTTTACGTTCCGGCCCCATTTTGAGATCAAGCTGAACTCGGTCGACTTGGTCTGGATCTTTTCCCAGATAGCTTCAGGATCCCAACCATCGAGGACACGTTCGGTCAGCTCCGAAACGAGATTCGCGCACGAAGGGTCGTCGACGCGGTCCGTCATTTCACGTGGGTCCTCTTCGAGATGGAAGAGCTGGGAGGGCTGACCGTGGTAGTAGTTGAGCTTCCACGGACCTCGTCGAACCATTCGGGTGAGGCATCCGTCCTCGGTACAGTATTCGGAGAACGCGATGTCTTCCCAGTCGAAGCTCGGATCGTCGAGCAGGGGGAGGAGAGATCGACCCCGGCTGGTCGGCAGCGGGGGACCGCCGAGGGCGTCGATCATCGTAGCGTTGATGTCGAGGGCGCTGATGACGCGATCGACACGGCCACCCTCGGGCAGCCTTCCGGGCCAGGCGATGATCGCTGGAACCTTTGCCGAGTCGTCGTAGTAGGTCTGCTTCCACCAAAGACCGTGTTCGCCGACCTGTTCGCCGTGGTCGGACGAGTAGGCCACGATAGTGTCCTCCTCGAAGCCGTTCGATTTCAGCGCGTCGAGAATCTGCCCGATCATCGCGTCCATTCGGTAGATGAGGGCCCAGTAGGCGGTTCGGGCGCGGTCGACCTGATGACCTGGCACTTCTGTCGCGATTCCGCATTCCTGGCGCCACATCCGTATGTGGGGATGAAGATCTTCCGAGTAGGAAACCGGCGACCGAGGCGGAGGTACGCGCCCGGCGAATCGCTCGTAGTCCTCGCGTCGGGCGACGAAGGGCTGGTGAGGAAGCATAAAGCCGACGGAAAGACTGAAGGGTTTCCGCATCGTGCCCGCTCTTTTTTGAACCCCGAGGCGATCCAGATAGGCCACGGTCGATGCCGTGACGTCTTCGTCGTGGACCTGGTAAGCGCTCTGACCGATGCCTGATTTCCGAATGCTGACCCGTTTAGGTCCCGCCGTTCCCTGCAGCATTCCGTGGTTGACAGGACGACCGTTCGGGAGATTGGACCCGTGGTCTCCGACGTAACGTTCCGCGTAGCCGTGCAGCTGATCGGGCCCATTGGAGTGCATCCGCCCCACCAGGACCGGGTTGTATCCGGCCGCTCCCATCGCGTGGGCGAACGTAGGGATGCCGGAGTCGAGGACGTGGTTATTCGTCCAGACCTCATTTTCGTGCGGGTAACGTCCGGTCAGCATTGCCATTCGGGAGGGCACGCAGATCGGGGAGGGGCAGTAGACGTTGTCGAGAGTGACTCCCCGGGCAGCGAGGGCGTCCAGATGCGGGGTGATCGCAACATCGTCGCCGTAGCATCCGGCGACAAACGGACTATGCTGGTCGGAATGGATGTAAAGGAGGTTGGGGCCCATCGTGATTTGGCAGCTTTCCGTTGTTTCGCTGGTTTCAGATTAACGCTCGTCGCGGCTATGATAATGCCTTGTGGCTTGACAGGAAATGGTCATCCGCCTATTCTTTCGCTACGATGCGCGACAAAACTTCCCAATCGAACCTTGCTGTAACCGGCTTCTGGTGGGGCCGGACAGGAGCAGCTGTGTCCGGAGGGTCGTGTCGAAGGCGCTAAATTTAGAGTGTAACCTACAAAATCGCCCTGAAGCCCGCTCCGGACCCCCGGATGCGGGTTTTTTTGTTCCCGGTTGGAATAAACGGACTGAGACTGCGTCGATTAGGTGTAAAGCCAGTGAATAAATCGACTGACATCGATCGCGAGGCCTTTGATAGGGCGGGGGAGATGCTTGGTTTCTTGCCGGATGACGTCGAGCGCGTCCGCCCCAGGCCCGGAGCGTGTGAGTCCTATTGCTACCGTGTCCGAAAGGGCACGGACACGAAGTTTCTGAAGATTCAGCGGAATGCCCAAGCCGAGCCCGTGGGCCTCTACTTCCATCGGAGGTTGCGAGAAGCCGGACTCCCGGTGCCGAAACTGATCCATCTCGATCGGGGAGATGAACACGAGGGTCGGGGAGCCAGCATCTGGGAGTACGTTGCAGGGATCCAGGCCCACTTCGCTGATGGGTCGTGTCTGTTGGATGAAACGGAGTGCGGTGAAAGACTGAGGGAGATTCACGAACTCAGTTTCGATGGGCCCTTCTGCTTTCTTGGAGACGTCCCGTCTGAACGGTGGTTCGGACCCGCATCAGATCACTGGGGAGATATGTTCCCTTTCGAAGTCGCGGCCAAAGACTACTTCGACCAGGGATTGATGAGCCGCGACGAAGCCGACAACCTTTGCTCTCTGCCGACGCGTCTTCACAGGGAGCTTGCACAGGTCGAGAAGCGACTGTTGCATATGGATTTCTTCTTCAACGGAAACCTGATTCTGTCCACGGAGGACCGTCGCATCGTTGGCATTCTGACTACGCGGAGGCGATGGCCGAGGATCCGCTCCTGGAACTCGCGATTCTCGAACGACACGTCGACAACCCGCGCCTGCCGTTCGATGTCGAACGGTTTCTTTCGGGATATGGACGGGTCGTGGATCGCGACGAACCGCTTTACCGATTCTATACCCTGGCCATCCTGATCTTCGAACGGTTGTTCAACCATTGTGTGTTGGTAAAGAGAGGCCCGGCCTTCCTTGACCGGATTAAGGATCTCCTCAAGACCTTTGGGTGAGGTGCAGGTCCCGACGACGTGTGCTCACCTCGTGCTGCGCGCACGAGAGGGGGACCGTGATGCGTTCACGCCTCTGATGCAGTCGTTTGAAGGTGACGTTCGGGCAATCTGTCGCAGATTCACCCGGGATGACGATGACGCGGAAGACCTGGTGCTCGAGTCGTTCGTGGAAGCGTATCTGAAGCTCGATCAGCTTCGGGCGCCGGAGTCTTTCGGGCCGTGGGTGAAGTCGATTGCCCGAAACCACTGCCGCTCCTGGTACCGATCGCAGCGGGCGATCCCTGATCCGGATCTTCTAGTGCCGACGCTGCATTGTGATGAGGGAGATGAAGGATACGACCGAGTGGCTCACGGAGTCGCTCGGCTGAGTCAGGATCACTAGAAGATACTACCGGGTTGGACTGTCGTATCGAGAGATCGCCGATGACATGGAAGTACCGATTGGAACCGTGATGAGTCGCATCCACCGTGCGAAAGATGCGTTACGAAAGGAAATCGCTGGACTGGAGGATGACACGATGGAAGATACCGGTCTTACAGTCCGCTTCAGACTCGAATGTGAGCTGCTCGATGCGCTCAAAGAAGAAGTGGCGATCGCAGACGGTGTCGAGCGGGTGAAGGGTCACTCCGAACCGATGCTCCGACTGAGGCAGGTTGTCGAAACCGACCTGCCCCGACTCGTCGACCCGTTGCGGGTGGCGGATTCAGACGAGCGTATCCGACATATCGCACACGTCGTGCGACACGCACTCGTATCGTCGATGCCCGTATTGGCCTCATCGTGCCTGTCGGAGGATGAGGAGTTGGCTGAGCGTGCAGCTCGGGTCGCCGATCGCTGGCTGATCAATTCCTGGTACGGTGTGAGAGGTGTGAATCTGTTCCTGGACAAAGTCATCGAGTCCCCCGTGCCGAAGACGGTGAAGGTGCGTCTGCTGATCCGGCTCATCCAGACGATCAAGAACTCGGGTATGCCCGGGCAGTTGCACAAGGAGATCTTCGAACTTTCACGGGTGTTACTCGGCTATCCCGACGAGGCTTTCCCCGTTCTGTGGGATACGTTCTGGGAGTTTGATGAGAATGATGACGTCGGGTATGGGGTAAGGAAGGCCCTGGCTCATCTCGTAGAGCCCTTATGTGATGCGGCGATCGATGTGTTCGGCGCAGGAGATCCAGGTCGTACGTTCCGAATGCTGGATGAACTGATGTTGGTGCCATTCCACCGCAACACGTCGTTCTTCAGAGAAAAAGTTGAGGGTCTGCCGGAATGCATTCACCCGTCCTTGAGATCACTGGCAGAATCGGATGACGAGGTCATTCGGAATCGTGCGCTCGATGTGTGTCGGATGTACAACGTCCCGGGTGTCAAGGTCAGGGAGACAATCGAGGAACTGATCGCAAAGCTGGTCGACCCAGATCCATCGGAGAGGGTGCGCGTGCTGAACGAAATGGGTAAGTGCGCGAAGGTTGAGGCCAAGGATGTCATTCTCGAGCGGTTGGAGGAAGACGAAGAATCGTTGGTTCGGGAGACCGCTGTAAGGGCGTACAAGAAGGTTGCCACGGATGATGAGAAACGCGCCTGTCTCAAACGAATCGCCCGATCGGGTGACCGCAGGATGATGAAAGTCGCCGCCCGCGCTCTCTATGTGGGTGAAGGGCCTCGCCAGCGATCAGAGCTCGAGCGACGGCGGATCGGCCGGATTCGGGGAGGGGCCCTGGAGGCGGAGAGGAAGGCTGACAGGGGCTTCGAGTTGAAGACCGATCCGATTCTCGGCCTTCGAGCCCTGCCGGAGATTCGTGCATACGAAGAGGCGGAGCTGACGCGGATTGTGGCGACGGTGTGCGGCGATTTCGCAACGACGAGACGGCAGATGGTGACGGAAGGTCGACACAGCCTGATGGACAGGAAGGAAGGTGTGTACTCGTTCACTCAGATCGGCGAAGCGGTGTGGCGGGTGGGCCGGTTCGCAGAGGCTGCGAAGGCCAGACTGAGAGTGCAGGCGTGACGACAACCGAACGACAGTCGAGTGTTGTTGTGTCAATCTGTGATGCCGTTCACGGCTGGTGGTGTTGGCTGGACGACGAAGTACGCCCACCACCGGATGGCAGACACGAACGATGCTGGCTCGAGGCCGCGTGTCCCTTCGGGGGTGCGCGGCCTTTTCTCGTTTAGACCTGAACCACCAAGACTCCAAGACACCAAGAAAAGCGGGAACACGGGCGAAACTGGTCCCATCAAGAAGGACAGGGCATGTTGGACCCGCGGTGTGGATTACGAAAGGAATGACCGATGGGAGATGCAGCGATTACGGGCGTTCGCCCGGCGTTCGAAGGTGAGACCCACCCCCTCGTCCCGCTGTTCGGGCATCAGGGCAGGTTCCGGTCTCGGTTTATGATTGCCGATTACCAGGCGTTGGCGCGAACCGGGCTTCAGGGGGTTGCGATGGAGCGCGTGGTTCAAGCCACTGTCGAACGCTTTCTGGCCGCGGGATTCGACGCGGGACGGTCGATCTGTTTCCTGCAGTCGAGCGTCCCGTAGCTTTCTGAACTGACGATGATCCTGAGCGGTCTCGTGACGTTGACCGATCTCTTGAGCAAGCACATCCGGAAGCGCGCTGACGTACGGAAAGAGACCTCACTCGCTGTCGTCGGCTATCCCGTGTCGCAGGTGGAAGATATCCTGATGTTCGGCGCCACCCACGTGCTCTCTTAGGACAGTTAGAGGGAGAACATCGAGCTCGCCCGCACCGTCGCAAGTCGATTCAACGATACGTATGGGGAGGTTTTTCCGATTCCGGAACCGATCTACTGCGATGCGGGGGAGCGGCAGAGCATCCACACGCTTGCTTTGGACTCGAACTATGTGACGGACGTGCTCAACCTTGGTGGGTCGCAGGCACGCATCGAGGCGCAGCAGACGCTGGAGCGCGTGAAGGAGGCGATGGGGATGTCTTGAATCGAGGATTGAGAATCGAAGATCGAGAATTGTAAGGAGGCCTGATTGAACGGCTACGATCTGCCCTCCAGCTGGTCCATAATCGCGTCCCATCGTTCGGCGTGGCTGATGTGGGTGTTGAAAGGCTCGAAGCCGGCTCGGAGATAGGACTGGATCGCCGCCAGACGGTAGTCGTCTGTCCTGAGATGGCTCTTCTCGAACCCGAGATCTTTGAGTCGATTGAGTACGGCGGCGTTTAGGAGATGGCCGAGTCCTTTGCCACGGTGGGACTCGAGGGCGGCAACCATATGCACTTCGCCAATGGTCGCTTCCTCGACCATGGTTTTCCAGGCACACGCGCTGGCAACGGGGTGCCCCTGATGGGTTGCGAAGAACAGATTCTGCGGATCGAAGCGAGGGTCGTCGATGAGTCGCCGTCGGCAACGTTCGACTGACCAGTTCTTCCCGATGTTGTTCTCCATAACGTCACACCATGCCTGCTCGTCGCCGTCCCGGTATGTGCGAAGTTCGTAGCCGTCGGGTACGACGACAGGGGGAAGGTCATCAAGGTGATCGCGGAGCATTTCGAGTTGGGGGAGCGGCTCTTCGACAGGTGGATCCTGCCCAAAGATCGATTTAAGCCGTTCAAACATAGTGACCTTCCGTTACGTGCGGGAGCGACCGGTGCGTCAGGCGACACACCAGTAATCTACGGTTTCGACCATCCCTAGGGCATCGAGGTTTCTGCGTATGAGATCCCTGGCTCCCCTTGAAGGTACGGATGCGAGGAGGACAGGGTTTCCGGAATCCGCACGGACCCGCTCGAGGTCGTTGGGTGAGATAATGGGAGCCCCTCGTCGGGTGTTGCCGATTTTTTTCGGATCGATATCGACGAAAGCGGGGATCCGCACACCGGCACGTAGAAGATGCTTGGAGAGTCTCCTTCCCATCTGACCGGCTCCCCAGATGATGCAGGCGCCGGTTCGGAGAGGGCCGTGCGTGAGATAGTAGGCCTTGGCGCGGAGGAAGTTTTCGACCGAGTAGCGGCCGTCCGTTCGAGTCAGCCGATCCTGGCTGTCGCGCCACTCGTGGAGGGCCTCGGGGATTTTGGCCATCGGGTGACCGGCACCGTGGATTCTGAGCCAGAGATCATAGTCTTCTGCCCAGCCCCGTTCCATATAGCCACCGACCTCGTCGAGGATCGAACGGCGAATCGTGACGGATGGATGAACGAGGGGGCTTTCGATGAAAATTTCGCGGGCGATTTCCTCTGGCGAGAGGAGACCGTTGATCCAGGCTTCGTAGACGCGGAACCCCTCAGCGATTCCTGTGTCGGAAAAACAATGGACCTGGCATCCGACGGCAGCGATACCCGGGTGCCTGTCTAAATAAGCGACCTGCCGCTCGAGTCGGTGCGGCCGGGCGCGGTCGTCGGCATCGAAGCGGGCGATTAGGGGGGCCCGACATTCCACGATGCCGTCGTTCAGCGAGTCGATCAGGCCCCGATGGGGGTAGTTGAGGATCCGAATCCGATCGTCGTGCGCTGCGGCCCGGTCAAGGATGTCGGCGGTCCGGTCGGTCGAGCCGTCATTGACGGCCACAACCTCGAAGTCTCCGAGAGTCTGGGCCGTCAGGGTGTCGAGCGCCTCCTGAAGCGTCCGCTCGGCGTTGTAGACGGGCAACAGAACGGAAACTCGGGCTTCTGTCATCGGGTTAACTGGCTTGTTTGAGTCACGTATTAGATATAGTGCGGAGCGCTGGAAGGGTAAAGTGTCGTGAGGGCCCAAAAGGGTCGTTCAGGCCCTCCGATGGTCTGTGGACGACCTCCCGTGATCGCGTTGTTGGAGGAGGGTCCTGACGATAAATGGTTGTTTCAATTTGGCTTGACACAAAGTAGGTTGAGTGATATAATCCTCTTGGTTTTTGACGGCAAAATCGTGAGCGACCTCACTGCTGTATCCTGTTCTATTTCAATAGGTTAGGCGCTCGCCTCTCTGCTCTACCCGGGGTTTTCACGAGAGTCATGCTGAGCGACTATCTGCCGATTGTTCTGCTGTTGGTCATCGCCGCCGGGTTCGCCGCCGTCAACCTCGGTATTACCCACCTGGTGGGCCCCCGAAAACCCAATCCAGTCAAACTTTCCCCCTATGAATCCGGCGTCCCCAATATTGGTGACGCACGGCTGAGATTCAGCGTAAAATTCTACCTCGTGGCGATGCTCTTCATCATCTTCGACATCGAGGTGGTTTTTCTCTACCCCTGGGCGGTCGTTTTCAAGGACCTGCTCGCCCAGGGGACTTTTGTGTTCACGGAGATGGTCGTGTTCCTGGGAGTACTTGTTCTTGGGCTGGCCTATGTGTGGCGGAAGGGAGGGCTCGAGTGGGATTAGAAGCGTCCCTAGGCGACAACGTCCTCACGACGACGCTCGACAAGATGATCAACTGGGCGAGGAAGAGTTCGCTCTGGCCGATGCCGTTCGGTACCGCCTGTTGTGCGATCGAAATGATGGCGACGTTGTCAGGCCGTTTCGATATGGCCAGATTCGGCGCCGAAGCCGTGCGCTTTTCCCCCCGACAGTCGGATTTGTTGATCGTATCGGGGCGAATCTCTATTAAAATGATGCCGGTGCTCAAGAAGATTTACGACCAGATGCCCGATCCCAAGTGGGTCATCTCGATGGGCGCCTGCGCTTCGTCCGGTGGGGTTTTCAACACCTACACCCTGGTCCAGGGGGTCGACCAGTTCATTCCGGTCGACGTCTACGTGCCCGGGTGTCCGCCGAGACCCGAGGATCTGATCTACGGGTTCATGAAAATTCAGGAAAAGATTCAACGGGAGAATCCTACCCAGGTCGTCGCTGAGGTCGGAGCCTGATGGCCGAAGAAAGTGCCGAAGCGATCGAGACGGAGCCGGCTGAAGAAGCGCCCGAAGAGATTGGGGACCCAGCTGCTCGAGCGCTCAAAGATCGATTCCCGGACGAGGTACTCGAAGTTTCCGAAACGCGCGGCGAAACGACGGTCGTTTGCGCGAAATCCCGAATTCGCGATATCCTTACCCTCCTGAAGGACGAGCCCCGGCTGTCCTTCGACCGGCTGAGCGACGTCAGCGCAGTAGATTACACCAGCTACCCCGGACACGAGCCCGATACTCCTCGCTTCAACGTCGTCTACAATCTTTACTCCCATCCGAACAACCAGCGGTTGCGCCTCCGGGCGCAGGTGACAGAAGACGCGTGTACGATTCCGTCCGTTACCTCGATCCACCGTGGTGCAGAATGGGCGGAGCGCGAGGTGTTCGATATGTTCGGGATCCGGTTCGACGGTCATCCCGACCTCCGCCGGATTCTGATGCCCCTGAACTTCGAGCACTATCCTCTACGGAAGGACTACCCTGTTCGCGGAATGGGTGAACGTGATGTGATCGCTCCGGAGGACCCGGGGTTCCTGGGTAACCCTTACGCGGGCGAGGAGGAGGAAGTCGACGATCCGCTGGGGTCCGAGAGAATGGTTCTGAACCTGGGGCCTCAGCACCCCGCCACGCACGGCACACTTCGGTTGACGCTGGAACTGGATGGCGAGCGGATCGTTCGCTGCATTCCGGACATTGGATACCTCCATACGGGCTTCGAGAAACTGGGCGAGCACCACACCTACAATCAATACGTGACGGTGACCGACCGGATGAACTACCTGTCGCCCCTTTGCAACAACATCGCCTACTCTATGTCGGTCGAGCGATTGATGGATCTGGAGGTGCCGGAACGAGCCCTCTACATCCGCACGATCCTGTGGGAACTTTCCCGGATCGCGGACCACATGGTCTGGCTGGGGACTCACGCTCTCGACATCGGCGCATTCACCGTCTTTCTCTACACCTTCGAGCAGCGTGAGCGTTGCTACAACATCTTCGAACTGGTGACGGGAGCACGGCTGACGACAAGTTACACGCGCATCGGCGGGCTGGGCTGGGATGTGCCCGACAATTTCCGCGAGGTCGTGCTTGATTTCGTGGCGCAGTTTCCTGCCGCGGTGGAGGAAGTCGAAAGACTGCTTACGCGAAACCGGATCTGGATCGATCGAACGAAAGACATCGGCGTGATCTCTGCGGAAGATGCGATTAATTGGAATATGTCCGGGCCGATGCTTCGCGGATCGGGCGTGGAGTATGACATCCGCAAGCAGGAGCCGTTCCTGGTCTATCCCGACCTGGACTTCGACGTGCCTGTGGGCAAACACGGTGACACCTACGACCGCTACCTGGTCCGGATGGAAGAGCTCCGACAGTCCCAGCGCATCATCGAGCAAGCGCTCGACAAGCTTCCGGATGGACCGGTCAAGGTGGGTGACGCGAAGGTCATCCTGCCCGAGAAGGGCGAGGTGGATTTCGGGATGGAGTCTCTGATCCACCACTTCAAGGTCTTGATGGACGGCCACGGACTGACACCCGAGCTCGGGGAGGCTTACGTGCCTACTGAGTCGCCCAACGGCGAATTGGGGTTTTACGTGGTCAGCGACGGGACAGGCTATGCCTATCGAATGCGGGTGCGTTCTCCTTCCTTCATGAACTATCAGGCTTATCCCCAGATGGTCAACGGACACATGATCTCCGACGCGATCGCCGTCTTGGGCAGCGTGAACGTCATCGCTGGTGAACTGGACAGGTAACGGATGCCCGTCGAATTGACTCCCGAAACGCGAGCCCAATGCGAGGCGATCATCAGCCGCTACCCCGATGATTGGAAAGAGGCGGCAATCCTGCCCGTGCTACACGCCGTTCAGAAGGAATGGGGATACGTCCCGATGGACGGACTGAAACTGGTGGCGGAGATGCTGGAAATGCCACCGGCCCGAGCGGCAGGGGTGATGAGCTTCTATCCGATGTTCTTTAAGGCGCCGCTCGGGCAGCACGTGATTCAGGTGTGCAGCACGCTCTCGTGCGTGCTATGCGGGGCCAAGGACCTGGTCGAGCACCTGAAAGAGAAGCTGCAGGTCGACGTCGAAGGCACCTCTGCCGATGGCAAGTGGACGCTGGCCAAAGCGGAGTGCATCGCTGCCTGCGAGGGGGCACCGGCGATTCGAATCGACGATAAGCTGTATCGTGATCTTTCTCCCGATCGACTGGACGAATTGATGGCGGAGCTGGACTGAGATGCCGATCAAAGAATGCAAAATCCTGACAGCTCTCCAGGACGTAGACGGCCTGGCCGACATCCAGGTTTACAAGCAGCACGGCGGCTACGAGGCGTTGGAAAAAGCGTTGAAGACGATGTCGCCCGACGATGTCATCACGGAGGTTCAGGAGTCGGCGCTTGCCGGGCGAGGCGGGGCGTGGTTCAGCACGGGGATGAAGTGGAGCTTCATGCCAAAGGAGCCCGATGGGCCTTCGTATCTCTGCGTGAACTGCGACGAGAGCGAGCCCGGTACCTTTAAAGACCGTCAGCTCGTAAACCGCAATCCGCATCAGCTCCTGGAAGGGGTCATCATCGCCTGCTACGCCATCCGCGCTCGGGCGGCCTACATCTACATTCGGGGTGAGATGTGGGAAGAGTTGGAACAGATGGAACAGGTGATCGGGCAGGCAAAGGAAGCGGGTTACCTCGGTCAGAATGTGCTGGGCACCGGGGTGGACATCGATGTCTTCACACACCCGGGCGCAGGTGCCTACATCTGCGGTGAAGAGACAGGATTGATGCAATCTCTCGAGGGGAAGCGCGCCGAGCCAAGGGTGAAGCCTCCGTTCCCTGCTCAGAAGGGTATCTTCGATCGTCCAACGACGATCAACAACGTGCAGACCATCTCCTATGTGCCGCACATTGTGAAGAATGGAGCGTCCTGGTTTAAGGAGATGGGCAGCGAACGCTACCCGGGCAGTTTCATCTATTGCGTGAGCGGGCACGTGAAAAACCCGGGCATCTTCGAACTGGAGATCGGGGGCTGTACGCTTCGAGAGATCATCTACGAATGCGCAGGCGGCATTCGCGATGACAACGAGCTGAAGGCGGTGATCCCGGGCGGGTCGTCGACGCCGGTGTTGACGGCAGACCAGCTGGACATCGAGATGAATCCCGAGTTGTGGGCGATTCCCGGTCGAGGCGAGTTCCAGGGAATGTTCGGAACGGGTGGGATCATTGTGATGGACGACACGACCGATATGGTCGACGCGTGTCTGAACCTGATGAATTTCTACGCTCACGAATCCTGCGGGCAATGCACTCCCTGTCGAGAAGGGATTCCGTGGGTGCGCGACATCGTGTGGCGAATCGCACACGGTCAGGGACGGCCGGATGATCTTGATACCTTGGAGAGCGTCTGCAACAACGTGTCGCCCCTGCTGACGCCGGCGATGTCCACGATTTGTCTGTTCGGACCCTCTTGGTCCTGGCCGATGCTCGGTTTCATCAAGGCCTTCCGAAGCGAGTTCGAGGCCCACATCCAGAAAGGAGCGGGCGTTACAACCGCCTGACCTTTCTATGCCGACGTTTACGATCAACGGACAAGAAGTCGAAATCCAGCCGGGTAGAAACGTTCTGCAGATTGCGGCCGACCACGAGGTCGAGATTCCACACTACTGTTACCACCCCGGGCTGACCGCGCCGGCGAACTGTCGTATGTGTCTGGTCGAGATCGAGATGGGCGGACGGCGTGGGATGATGCCGTCGTGTACGCAGATGCCGGCCGAAGGGATGATCGTCGACACCGAGACGGATGCGGTGAAGGCGAACCAGAAAGCGGTGATGGAGTTCCTGCTGATCAATCACCCGCTCGATTGTCCGGTCTGCGATCAGGCCGGAGAATGCGAACTCCAGGACTACAGCTATACCTACGGGGCCGACCACAGCCGGTACCACGAGCACAAGCACATCCAGCCCAAGAAGGACGTCGGGGAACACGTGCTGCTGTATTCGGATCGATGCATCCGGTGTACACGGTGCGTCCGGTTCTGCGACGAGATCTCCGGCACGAGCGAACTCGGATACTTCAACCGCGGCGTCCACAACGAGATTGACATTTTCCCGGGAATGCCGATGGACAATCGGCTGTCGGGCAATACCGTCGACATCTGTCCGGTGGGTGCTTTGCTCGACAAGGAGTTCCTCTTCAAGCAACGCGTGTGGTTCCTACAAAGTGCGGATTCGATCTGCCCGGGTTGCAGCACGGGCTGCAACATTCGGGTGGATGTGAACAAGGAACGAATTCACCGGCTGGTTCCTCGGGCGAACCACGACGTAAACGATTATTGGATGTGCGACGATGGCCGCCACGGATGGGGCTACGTGCACGATGACGATCGGCTTCTGTTTCCGACGATCGGTCAGGGAGACGACCAGAATCTGGTCCTTTGGACGGCGGCGATCGAGCACGTGCGAGAAAAACTGGAAGCCGTCAAAGCAGAGCACGGTGCGGATGCCATCGCCGGGCTCGCGTCCTCCCATCTGACGAACGAAGAGCAGTTCCTGTTCGGCAAACTGTTCTCGGACGGCATCGGAGGCGGGACGATCGCGCTCCAGGATGCGACGAGTTCCGAAGGCGACGTGGCATTCAAGAGCGGGTTCACGATTCGGGAAGACAAGTCACCCAACGCAAGGGGGGCGCAGGAGATCCTGTCCGCGGTGGTCGGGACGGTGGCGTCGACGGACGTCGTGTGGGAGGGTATCCGAGAGGGGCGGATCAGGGCTCTCCTCCTGATGGGCGGCAACCCGTTGGCCCGGTTCAGCGATGCGGAGCGAGAAGCCCTCGCACAACTGGATCTGCTCGTCGTCAACGATATTCTGGCAGGTGACGTTTCCAGGATGGCCCACGTCGTGCTGCCGGGCGCGGCCTTTATCGAAAAATCGGGAACGTTCACGAATTACGCCGGTCGTGCACAACGCCTGAACGCGGGTCTGGAACCTCCGGGGGACGCCCGGGCCGATTGGGAGATCCTTCGCGATCTGAGCAACGCGATGGGCTGCGAGTTTACGATGGACACGGCCGAAGAGGTTATGGGCGAGGTGGCGAAGGCCGTTCATTCATTCGAAAGCGTCACTCACGAGAACGCAGGATCTGGTGGAATGCAGATCGAGGCTGCGGGCTGATGGATTACGCGCTCGAGAGCCTGATCAAGATCGCGATCGTCCTGGGGGTGATCATCACGACGGTCGCGTACGTCGTTCTGGCAGAGCGGAAAGTGAGCGCATACATCCAGAACCGGCTGGGCCCCAACCGGGTTGGACCGTGGGGTTTGCTTCAGCCGCTGGCCGACGGCCTCAAGTTCATCCTTAAAGAGGATGTCATCCCCAATCACGTGAACAAGGCGATCTACCTGATCGCGCCGGCCGCGATTCTGGTGCCCGCCTTGATGGGGTTCGCCGTGGTCCCGTTCGGGGATACGCTGATGGTAGTGGGGCGCGAGGTCCAGCTGATCATATCCGATGCGGACATCGGTGTCCTCTACATCCTGGCCGTCAGTTCGCTGGGGGTCTACGGGGTGGTGCTGGGGGGGTGGGCGTCGAACAACAAGTACGCGTTGATGGGCGGCGTTCGCGCATCGGCCCAGATGATCAGCTATGAGTTGTCTCTCGGCCTTTCGCTGATCGGCGTGCTGATGATCGCGGAATCGTTGAAGCTCTCCGACGTGGTCAACCTGCAGGCCACGGGGACGGTCCTGGGCGTGCTGCCGGCCTGGTTCGTGTTCAACCAACCGATCGCCTGTCTTGTGTTTATGGTGTCGGTCTTCGCGGAAACGAATCGATTGCCGTTCGACCTGCCCGAAGCAGAGCAGGAACTGGTGGCGGGCTACCACGCTGAATACAGCAGCATGAAGTTCGCCATGTTTTTTATGGCCGAATACGCGCATATGATCACGGCTTCGGCCTTGATCGCGACGTTGTTTTTCGGGGGATGGCATCTCCCCGGGGTGGACCCGACGGATTCGTCGTTCGCCCTGAGCGTGCTCAAAGTGCTCGTCTTCGCTGTGAAGACAGCTTTTTTCCTGTTCGTGTTTATCTGGGTTCGGTGGACGGTGCCGAGGTTCCGTTACGATCAAGTGATGCGACTGGGGTGGAAGTATCTGCTACCTCTCGCGCTCCTGAACGTGCTCCTCACCGGTCTTTACCTGACGCTCAACCGATAGTTCGCTTTCCAAGGGGGGGGAGATGGAGACAGCGGTGTTCTACGTGCTCGCGACCATTGCGGTTGCGTCCGCCGTGCTCCTCGTCCTGTTCCGAAATCCGGTCTACAGTGCCCTGTCCCTCGTCGCGACGCTCTTCGCGGTGGCAGGGCTTTTTGTGTTACTCAATGCGTACTTTCTGGCGGCGGTTCAAATTATCGTCTACGCGGGCGCTGTGATGGTGCTCTTCCTCTTCGTTATTATGCTCTTGAACCTGGGGCACTCTGAGGCACTTGAATCGACGGTCGGTCGCTATCGTCTTACGGGCGTGATCTTTCTCTGCGCGTTGCTCGTCGCTCAGCTGACTGCCGTCGGTACGAGGCAGCTGCGAGGACCTGTCGCCGAAAATGAGGCGCTGCGCACAGAGAACGTCCAGACGTTGGGCAAGCTGCTCTACACGGATTTCCTGTTTCCATTCGAAGTGGCCTCGATCATTCTGCTTGTCGCGCTCATCGGTGTCGTGGTACTGGTGAAGCGAGAGACCCCGGAGACCACCTGATCGATGGCCGTCGCCACGTCCCATTATCTGATCCTGAGCGCCATCCTTTTTTCGATCGGCGTGGCTGGCGTTCTGACCCGCCGGAACGCAATCGTGATCTTTATGTGCATCGAATTGATGCTGAACGCCGTCAACCTCGCCTTCGTCGCGTTTGCACGACACCTCGGTCAGGCGGACGGACAGGTGTTCGTGTTCTTCGTGATGGCGGTGGCGGCGGCCGAGGTGGCCGTGGGCCTGGCAATCATCATTGCCGTGTTCAGGAATCGAGAAACGGTGGATGTCGCCGAGGTGAACCTCCTGAAGTGGTAACATAGGGGTTCAAGTCTGTGCTCTTCGGATTCGTTCGAGAAGAATCGAATCATCCAGGACTGATATGCTGACGACGGTTGAAATCATCATTCTGCTTCCGCTGTTCGGAGCGATCGTGTCCGGGGTCTTCGGCCACTGGCTGAAGAAATCGTCAGGGTACGTCGCGACGGCCTGCGTGGGCGCGGCGTGGCTACTCGGGTTAAAGACGCTCGTGGACGTGATGGGTGGTGTGGGTGTGGATGAAAACGTCTACACGTGGGTGTCCGCCGGGTCGTTCACGGCCTCGGTCGGATTCCTGGTCGATCCGTTGTCCGCTATCATGCTGGTGACGGTGACGACCGTGTCCTTCTTCGTCCACGTTTACTCGTTCGGATATATGCATCACGACGCCGGGTTCGCGAGGTTTTTTGCGTATCTGAACCTGTTCGTGTTTTCGATGCTGGTCCTGATTCTGGCGAACAATTACCTGTTGATGTTCGTCGGATGGGAAGGCGTCGGCGTATGCTCCTACCTTCTGATCGGCTTCTGGTACGAGCGAAAATCCGCTTCGGACGCCGGGAAGAAAGCGTTCATCGTAAACCGAATCGGGGACTTCGGTTTCCTGATCGGCATCTTCACGATGTTCGGTTACCTGGGCACCGTCCAGTTCTCGGAGGTAGTCGCGAAGGCAGGCGGAGGGGCGCTTCCCGCTTCAGCGGCGACCGGCATCGCGCTGCTGCTGTTCCTGGGTGCCTGTGGGAAGTCCGCCCAGTTCCCGCTGTATGTGTGGCTGCCAGACGCGATGGAAGGACCCACACCGGTTTCCGCTCTGATCCACGCGGCCACGATGGTGACGGCGGGTGTCTATGTGGTTGCACGCTCGAACGTATTGTATACGCTCTCGCCGACGGCGGGTGCCGTCGTGGCCTGGGTGGGCGTATTCACTGCGCTACTGGCGGCATCGATCGCGCTTGTCAACACAGACATCAAGCGGGTGCTCGCCTATTCAACCGTCTCTCAGCTGGGCTATATGTTCATCGGTGTGGGTGTCGGCGCCTACACCGCTGGCATCTTTCACCTGTTCACGCACGCGTTCTTCAAGGGGCTGATGTTCCTGGCGGCCGGCAGCGTGATGCACGCGATGTCGAACGAACTGGATATGCGGAAATACGGCGGCCTGCTGTCGAAGATGAAGGTGACCGGCTATACGTTCATAATCGGGACCATCGCGATCGCAGGGATTCCGCCGCTCAGCGGGTTCTGGAGCAAGGACCTGATTCTTGCAGGCGCGTATCACTCACACGTACCTGGGCACGCAGCGTTGTGGGCACTCGGGGTCGTCGGTGCAGTGATGACGTCGTTCTACATGTTTCGGCTGATTCTGATGACCTTCTTCGGGCAACCCCGTGATGCGCATCTGTATGACCACGCCCACGAGTCACCCCCGAGCATGACGGTGCCCCTGTTAGTTCTGGCGGTGGGAGCGATTTTCGTGGGGGGCGTGACGGGTTATCCGCTCGAACACGGTTGGATCAACCACTTCCTGGATCCGGTCCTGGGCTCGCCCGACCACGGTTCCGGCGGCGCCGGTCTGTCCCCGTCGGTCCTGATCGGCATCTCGGTCGCGGCCGGTCTGGGAGGGTTCGTTCTGGCTCTCGTGATGCATCGTTCAGGCAGACTGGGGGCCGACTCCAGGCAACCGATTCACAAAGTGCTTTGGAATAAGTGGTATGTGGATGAAGCGTATGACGTGTCGATCGTGCGGCCCATCCATCGACTTTCGATGGCGCTCTGGACGATCTTTGACACCATCGTGGTCGACGGTATTGCGAACGGATTGGGCTATACGGTGAAGGGGATCAGCTGGGTGTCGGGACGCTTCCAAACCGGGCGAACACCGACTTATGCAATGTGGATGCTGTTCGGGACGATCGCGATGATCTACGCGGTCACCCTACCATAGATCATCGAAAATTGAAAGTAGAGCCAAGAGTATAGAGCATTGGAATCGAAGTTACTCACATACCTGATCTTCCTGCCGATGGTGGGTGCGGTTCTGATCGGCATCGCAGGCAAGGGCCGGGACGGGGTGTCGCGATGGCTGGCGCTGACGGTTTCCATCGGAACCTTCGCGATGTCGGTGCCCCTGTTCACGCGGTTCGACGAGACGACGGCCGCGATGCAGTTCGTCCATCAGGTGCCGTGGGTGGAAACCCTGGGTATCAGTTACGCAGTGGGCATCGACGGCATCAGTGTATTGCTTGTTCTGATCACAACGCTGCTGTCGGTCCTGGCGATCTTGTCATCGTGGACGTCGGTCACGAACAGGGTGCGAGAGTACATGATTTCGATGCTCCTGCTCGAGACCGGGATACTCGGCGTCTTCTGTTCGCTCGATCTGTTTCTGTTCTACGTGTTCTGGGAAGCGATGCTGATTCCGATGTACCTGCTGATCGGGGTCTGGGGTGGAGAGCGACGGATCTACGCCGCGATCAAGTTCGTGTTGTTCACGCTCGCCGGCAGCCTGTTGATGCTGGTCGCCATCATCTATCTCTATTTCGAACACGGCGGTGCGACCGGGACGTATACATTCGATCTGATGGTGCTGCACAAGTATTCCGTCGATGCGGATTCGCAGTCGCTCCTGTTCCTCGCGTTCTTCCTGAGTTTCGCGATCAAGGTCCCGTTGTTCCCCCTCCACACCTGGTTGCCGGATGCGCACGTCGAAGCACCTACAGCGGGTAGCGTGATTCTTGCGGGCGTGCTGTTGAAAATGGGCACCTACGGCATTCTGCGGTTCTGTTTGCCTCTGTTCCCGCTGGCGACGGCGCAGTACACGGGGATGATCATGGTTCTGTCCGTGATCGGGATCGTGTATGGAGCGCTGGTGGCGATGGTGCAGACGGATGTGAAAAAGCTGGTGGCGTATTCTAGTGTGAGCCATCTGGGATTCATCGTGCTCGGTATCTTTGCGATGAACGAACAGGGGATGCAGGGCGGGATTCTTCAGATGGTGAATCACGGTATCTCGACGGGAGCGCTGTTCCTCGTGGTTGGAATGATCTACGAGCGCCGCCATACCCGGGAGATTTCAGATTTCGGGGGGCTTGCGAAGGTCGTCCCCGCGTTCTCAGCCGTTTTCCTGATTACCACGCTGTCGTCGATCGGGCTTCCGGGGCTGAACGGGTTCGTCGGAGAGTTTCTGATCCTGCTCGGAGCGTTTCAGGCGAATCTCACGCTTGGTGTGGTCGCGACTTCTGGCGTTGTGCTGGCCGCCGTCTACATGCTGTGGATGTTCCAGCGGGTGGTCTGGGGAGATGTCGGTGAAGCGAATTCGAAGCTTCAGGATCTTTCTTTGCGCGAGTGGCTGGTGATCGCACCATTGCTCGTGCTGATGGTCTGGATCGGGGTATACTCCGATACGTTTACACGCCGAACCGAGGTGTCCAGTCGACACCTGATACAGATGGTGCAAACTCGTCAGATGGCGGGGGCCGGCAAGTCGATGGCGGACCTGCAGCTCTCGGAAACGACCATCGCCGGACGTACATCAACGCGTAGCGTCGGCGAACAGGGGAAATGAGGATGAGAAAGCTTCTGATTCTGGCACTCGTGGCCGTGGCGTGCATGCCGCTCTCTGCATTCGCCGCAGGTGGTGGTGGAGTGAATCTGGGCGAAGTTCTACCGTTGTGGAGTGTGATTCCGTTCGTCGGCATCCTGCTGTCGATCGCCATTTGCCCGCTGGTGAACGAGCATTGGTGGCACCACAACTTTCCAAAGGTTTCGGCAGGGTGGGCCATCATCTTTGCAGTGCCGTATCTGATCGCCTATGGCGGTACGGCCTTTCACGACATTTTGCACATCTACTTGCTCGATTACATCCCGTTCATTGTACTCCTGTGGGGGTTGTTTACAGCCGGGGGCGGAATCGTCATCCGAGGGACCCTCGCGGGGACGCCAGTCGTCAACACGACGCTGATCCTGATCGGGACCGTGTTGGCTTCCTGGATGGGCACGACGGGGGCGTCGATGGTTCTGATTCGTCCTCTTCTTCGGGCAAACAAGAATCGGTCCAGCCGGGTCCACATCGTGGTCTTTTTCATTTTCCTCGTGAGCAACATCGGTGGTTCGCTCACGCCGCTTGGAGATCCACCCCTGTTCCTTGGCTTCCTCCACGGGGTGCCCTTCTTCTGGACACTCGGTCTGCTGCCTGAGATGGTGATGATCAGCATCATCCTGCTCGTTCTGTTCTACATCATCGATTCCCGTCATTACGCCAAGGACAAGGCGGCCGGCATTAAACTGGACGTGGACGAGGATGAGAAGGAGCCGATTTCGGTCAAGGGGCTACAGAACCTGATCTTCCTGGGTGGCGTGATGGGTGCGGTTCTGATGAGTGGAATCTGGAATCCAGGCTACGACCTGAACGTCCTCGGTGTGCACGTTCCGATCCAGAACGTTCTCCGCGAGGTTACCGTCATCGTGATGGGCCTGCTGTCTCTCAAGTTCACCGCTTGGAGCCTGCGTGAGGAGAACGAATTCGACTGGTTCCCGATCAAGGAAGTCGGCTACCTCTTCGCGGGCATTTTCATGACGATCGTGCCGGCACTGGCGATCCTGAAAGCCGGCGATAACGGGGTCCTGGCGTTCGTCGTTCAGGCCGCGAAAGACGAGGCGAGCTACTTCTGGATCACGGGTGTGCTATCGAGTTTCCTGGACAATGCGCCGACGTATCTGACGTTCTTCACATCCGCCCTGGGCAAGTTGGGGCTGGATGAGCCGACGATCGCCGCGGCACTTCGGATGTCACCCGATCAGTGGGGGACTCTCGGAGTCGATGTCGAAAAGCTGTCTCTGTTCGTGAAGTATCTGACGGCTATCTCGGTCGGCGCCGTCTTTATGGGTGCCAATACCTACATCGGGAATGCACCGAACTTTATGGTTCGTTCGATCGCCGAGCAGAACGGCGTGCCGATGCCCAGCTTCTTCGGGTATATGGCCTATTCCGGCGCGATCCTGATGCCGCTGTTCGTTGTCGTCACGTTCGTTTTCTTCGTGTAAGACCATCGGTACGAGACTGACCTTTGTTCGAGATTGACTGGAACATTCTGCTTCCATCGCTGGTCGTTGCCGGGCTTGTCCTGGTCGTTCTGTGCGTGGACATCATCCGACCCGACAATAAGGGTGGAGTATCGGGCTATCTGTCTTTGCTTGGGGTGGGTGTCGCCATCTGGGTCAGTCTGAGTCTATGGGGGCGAAGCCCCACCCACGGCCTTGGCGGGATGCTGTTCCTGGACAACTACGCCCTGTTCTTCAATCTGATCATCCTGGCGGGTACCGGACTGACGATCTTCGTGTCAACTGGCTTTCTGGAGCGCGAAGAAGGGGGACGGAGCGAGTATTATCTGCTGATCCTTGCGGCGACCCTGGGGATGATGTTGATGGCTGCCGGCGCGGATTTGATCGTGATTTTCCTTGGCATCGAGTTGATGTCGATCGCGCTCTACATCCTCGTCGGTTTCTTCCGTCGACGAACGGATTCGAACGAAGGTTCGATGAAGTATCTATTGCTGGGGGCCTTTGCGACCGGATTCTTGCTCTACGGCATCGCGTTGGTCTACGGATCGACCGGGACGACGAATCTGAGGGAGATCGAACTCGCGGTCGCGCAGGGGCGGGTCTACACGCACCCCATGCTGCTCGGGGGCGTCGCGCTGCTGATCGTGGGCTTCGCGTTCAAGGTTTCCGCTGTTCCGTTCCACATGTGGGCTCCCGACGTCTACCAAGGGGCCCCTACTGCCATTACGGGGTTCATGTCTGCGGGGCCGAAGGCGGCCGCGTTTGCCGCTTTCTTCAGGGTGATGGTCGCGTCTCTTGGGGACCTGTCGGGGGATTGGTCGGGCGCTATCTGGATGTTGGCGGCGCTGACGATGACCGTGGGAAACTTGGGTGCACTGTCCCAGCGGAACATCAAGCGGATGCTGGCCTACTCGAGCGTGGCTCACGCGGGCTACGTGCTGGTGGCCCTCGTGGCTGCGAACGAACGTGGGATCGCGGGCGGAGTGTTCTACCTCCTAGCCTACGCTTTCATGAACATCGGGGCATTCGCCGTGATCGTCGCGCTGGGCCGCAAGGGCGACGAGAACCTGGAAATTTCGGGGTATGCGGGCGTCGGGTTCCGACATCCGGGGATCGGTCTGGCCATGACGCTGTTCATGGTGTCTCTTGCGGGTCTTCCGCCCACCGCGGGTTTTTTCGGGAAGTTCCAGATATTCTCGGCGGCGGTTGAGGCGGGCTACATCTGGCTGACGGTAATCGGCGTTCTGAACAGTCTCGTGTCGGTCTACTTCTATCTGGGCGTTGTCGTCAGTATGTACATGCGGCAGCCCGTGGGACAGGCCCACGCCGTTTCGATGACTCCGTTCGCACGGGTGGCCCTGCTTACCGCATCCCTGGGGACACTGTATATCGGTCTGGCTCCGACGAGCCTGCTTCAAATGGCCCGTCAGACCGTTTCTGCGCTGCTGTAGATATCGTCGCGGGAGCGCGACTATGGCGACCGGGCAAGGGCTTGCAGAAGCCTATCGTAAGGCCGGACCCTACATGGGGCTGGGGATCGAGTTCGCAGCCACGGTCATCCTCTGCTTCGTCGGAGGGCGATGGCTGGACGGGAAGCTCGAAACGACACCGATCTTGGCATTGGCCGGTCTGATGGTTGGAATCGGAGCCGCGACCTTTCACCTCCTTCGAGCCGTCAATCGACTTGCCGATCGTGTACGAGAGGCTGAGGATCACGAGGTCGACAATCCAGCGGACGAACGGTGAGCGCAGCGAATGAAATCGGCCGGTTCTTCAAGCAGGTTGGAGTCACTCTGGGCGTGGCTGTCCTAGTCCTGAGCTATCCCGTTTATGTGAAATGGGGGACCGAGATTCTTATTACGGCAGCAATCGGTTGCGCGATCAGCACGGTCAACGTGCTGATTGGAGGGGCCTCGGCGATGTGGGCATTCGACAAGCCCCAACCGGTCTTTCTGAAGACCGTCCTGGGCGGGATGGCCCTGCGGATGTTGGGGATTTGCGTGATTTTTGTGGCCCTCGTCCGACTGACCGACTACTCAATTTTGGCATTAGGGACGTCGTTGTTTATGTTCTACCTGATCTTCCAGGCACTGGAGATCCGATTTCTGACACGCCGGGTATCTGGTACTCAATCGCAGGGGGAGTGACGTATGGCTTCAGGCGCTGAGGGCGCTGCAGCCGAAAACGGCGAAAAGGACTACATCATGGAGCATCTGCTCGACGGGGCAGACCTCCACCTCCCACCGCCGTGGCACCATCTGCATCTTCCACACCTCGAGCTTTTCGGTTTCGACATATCGATTACGCGCCACGTCGTGATGATGTGGTTCGCGGCCCTCCTGCTCATTCTGGCGTTTACGATCACGACGCGTCGCCGTGGGCTGGTTCCAAGTGGTCTGGCGAATATGTTCGAGGCGGTCGTGCTCTTCATTCGTGACGAGATTGCCAGACCTGCGCTCGGCGAACACGAGTACCGTAGGTTCATGCCGTTCCTCCTGACGGTGTTCTTCTTTATCCTGACGTGTAATCTGCTCGGCTTGGTACCTTACGGCTCGACTGCGACGGGCAATGTGAGCGTGACGGCTGGATTGGCGATCTGTGCCTTTTTCGCGATTCAGATCGGTGGCATCATCCATAACGGTCTGTTTGGATACTTCAAAGGACTCGTCCCCCACGGTCTGCCGCTGCCGATTACCATTCTCCTGATTCCGATCGAGGTACTCGGCCTGTTTTCGAAGCCGTTTGCCCTGTGCATCCGACTCTTCGCCAACATCACGGCCGGGCACGTGATTATTCTGGCGCTTCTTGGGCTCATCTTCATGTTCAAGTCATATGGAGTTGTCGCTGTGGCGGTACCCTTCTCCCTGGCGATTTACCTCCTGGAGCTGTTCGTGGCGATGGTGCAGGCCTACATCTTCACCATGTTGTCAGCGGTGTTTATCGGAATGGCGGTACATCAGGAACATTGAGCAGGGAAGAGGCAGCAGGCTGAACAGTAAACTCTGTCCTCGGGTGTTCGCGGTTGGCGCCTGGAGACTCTATCGAATCACATCCGCAACATCTTACTCCTAATTCTCTGGAGGTGTTCTGTGGCAGCTGAAGTCGCTTCTGTGGCAGCCGAAGCTTATGGCTACCTGTCCGCCGGCATTGGTGCCGGTATCGTAACCGTTGGTGCTGCGCTCGGCATCGGCAAGATTGCCGGCATGGCCGTCGACGGTACCGCTCGTCAGCCCGAGGCTGCGAACGATATCCGTACGTCGATGATTATCACGGCCGCGTTCATCGAAGGTGTCGCCCTCTTCGGTCAGGTTGTCTGCTTCCTTCTGGCGACCAAGTAGGTTAGCCGTTCACGTCGCCGCTGGTACGCGGCGACGAATCATCTGACAGGAGAGCGGCATGTTACTCAATCTCGAGCCAGGCCTGATCTTCTGGACCATCGTCACGTTCCTGCTTCTGCTGGTCGTGCTGCGTATGGTGGCCTGGAAACCGCTGCTGACGATGCTCGACGAACGTGAGCAGCGGATCAATGACGCGCTTGCGGCGGCAGATCGGGCACGGGAAGAATCCGAACGCCAGGCCGAGTCGAACAAAGAGGCGTTGGAACAGGCCCAGGCCGAAGCCCGGGCGGCGATCTCCGAAGGTCGAGAAGTGGCCGAGCGTGTTGCGCAGGAGGTAAAGGAACGTGCGGAAGCCGATGCAGCTCAGATGCTTGAGCAGGCGCGTCGCACGATCCAGCAGGAGAAGGATCAAGCCGTTCAGGAACTACGCGGTGAGGTCGCCGATCTCGCCATCCTGGCCACGAGACAGATTCTGGATGAGCAGATCGACGAGAATCGAAGTCGCCAGATCGTGGATGACGTGATTTCTAGGCTGCCCGATTCTCCGAACTGAGCTGCCCTTGATCTGTATTCCGGTCGCTCGGTAGGCAGGCCACAGGAACTCAGACCCTGCCGGTCGGCGGTCAAGAACCGATGAATGATTCTCAGCGGAAAAAAGTGATCGGAGTGATGCTTTGAGTCCCACAGGGGTATCGCAGCGGTATACCGAAGCGCTGGCCAGCGCGGCGGAAGAAAAGGGTGTGCTGGATGAGGTCCAGACCGACGTGGAGGGCTTGATCGATCTTCTGGATTCGTCCGAGTATCTTGTCACATATACTACCGATCCTTTCATACTGCCCGAACAAAAGCGTGAAGCCTTCTCGAGACTGTTCGGTGGGAAGGTGCAGGATTTAACGCTGAACTTTCTTCTCCTTTTGTGCGAGAAGCGCCGCGAGCGACAGCTGGCAGAAATGCTGAGGGATTACCTTGCGTTGATGGACGAGCGCCGTGGACTGACTACCGCGGAAGTCACTTCGGCGACAGAGCTGAGCGAGGGACAGCTGGAGGGACTCCGCGTCAAGCTTTCGACCTACTCCGGCAAGGACGTGCGCGTCGTGGCGAGCGTGGATCCGAGCTTGAACGCCGGCTTCATCGCAAGACTTGGCGATCAGGTGTTTGATGGGACACTCGACTCGATGGTCGATCGACTCCACCACGCTTTGAGGGTGGGGTCCTGAGGCAGACAGCCTCTGAAATGTGGATTGAAACAAGGGAATAGAAACATTCACACCCGAGGAACGTAGTACATGTCAACGAACTTACAGATTCGGCCCGACGAGATCTCTGACATTCTGAAGCAGCAGATTCTGGAGGCCAGGCACGATGTCGATGTCTATGAAACCGGGACGGTAATTCTGGTGGGAGACGGTGTCGCCCGCGTTCACGGGCTGGGGAACGTTCAGGCCAGTGAACTCGTGCAATTCCCGAACGACATCATGGGTATGGCGCTGAACCTCGAAGAGGATAACGTTGGCTGCGTGCTGTTCGGCGACGATACGGAAATTCGAGAGGGCGACACGGTCAAACGGACGGGACAGATCGTTGAGGTACCGGTGGGCGAGGCACTTCTCGGCCGCGTCGTCAACCCGTTGGGGCAGCCGATCGATGGTAAGGGGCCGATCTCCACAGACCAGATGCTTCCCATCGAGCGAATCGCGCCTGGTGTGATGGCCCGGCAGCCTGTGGAAGAGCCGATGATGACGGGTATCAAGGTCATCGACTCGACGGTCCCGATCGGTCGTGGGCAACGGGAGCTCATCATCGGCGATCGCCAGACGGGCAAGACGGCGATTGCGCTCGACGCGATCATCAACCAGAAAGATTCGGGCCTCAAGTGCATCTACGTGGCGATCGGTCAGAAGGCTTCGACGGTCGCCAAGGTGGTGGCCGAGCTCGATCAGGCCGGAGCACTAGATTATACCATCGTTGTATCTGCCACGGCGAGCGATCCGGCGCCGCTCCAGTTTCTCGCTCCCTACGCGGGATGCTCGATGGGTGAGTACTTCCGCGACAAGGGTGAGCACGCCCTTATCGTCTATGACGACCTTTCGAAGCAGGCGTGGGCCTATCGCGAGATGTCCCTCGTGCTTCGACGGCCCCCAGGTCGGGAAGCCTATCCCGGTGATGTGTTCTATCTCCACTCGCGTTTGCTCGAACGAGCGGCCAAAATGAGCGATGAACACGGCGGAGGTTCGCTGACGGCCCTTCCGGTCATCGAGATTCTGGAGGGGGACGTGTCAACTTTCGTTCCGACGAACGTCATCTCGATCACGGACGGTCAGATTCTGCTGAAGCCGGAGCTCTTCTACGCCGGTATCCGACCTGCGATGGACGTGGGCGCATCGGTCTCTCGCGTTTCGTCCGCCCGAAGCCGTGCGATGCGCGCGGTGGCGGGGACATTGAAGGGTGACATGTCGCAGTACAACGAAGTCAAGGCCTTTGCCCAGTTCGGTACGGAGGGACTGGATCAAGCGACCCGCGACGTTTTGAATCACGGCGAGAAGCTGACCGAATTGCTGAAGCAGAACCAGTTTGCACCGCAGTCGGTGGGTGAGCAGACGGTGGTCCTGTTCTCTGCCACGAAGATCGATGACATCCCCACACAGGATGTTCAGCGATTTGAAGCAGAGTTGCTGGAATACATCCGGGACGGACATCCGGACATTATTCAGTCGGTGAACGAATCCCTCGATCTGAGTGACGAAGTTAAAGACAAGCTGGATTCAGCGATCGACAGCTTCAAGGCCGGGTTCCAGGTTAGCTGAACCGAGAATGACGGAAAGCTAAGGGGAGAAATTGGCGACTCTCAAGCAATTGCGAACACGTGTCGCGAGCATCAAGAACATTCAGCGCGTCACGAACGCGATGCAGCTTGTTGCGGCGGCGCGGATGCGGAAGGCTCAGGAGGATATTCTGGCCGCCCGCCCGTATGCGGACAAGCTGGAGAATATTCTTCGCCGGCTGAGTGGTTCGGTCGATACGACTTTGAATCCGATGTTCGTCGAGCGGCCGGTCGAGCGCCTGGCGGTTGCATTGATCACGTCGGACCGGGGTTTGTGCGGTGGGTTCAACTCCAGTGTTTCCCGCCAGGTTACCTCGTTGGCGAGCGAATCTGAAGGCATCGATCTCTCGTTCGCGGCAATCGGAAGGAAGGGCCGGAGTTTTCTGGTGAACCGCGACTACAACGTCGTAGCAGACTATATGGACGTGTTTCGCGATCTCGCTTTTCCAGCTGCGGCCTCAATCGCGGGCGATCTGACAAGCCGGTTTGTGTCGGGTGAAGTCGATCGTGTGGTCCTCGTCTACAACGAGTTTCGTTCGGTTTCTCAGCAGATCCCTGTGGCGCATCAACTCCTGCCGATCGTCCCTGCAGAATCCGTTGAGGACGAGTCGGAAGAATTCATTTTCGAGCCCGATCCCCGCCGGCTGATGGACAGTCTGGTGCCCAGACACGTGAATTTTCAGGTCTGGCGAGCGCTATTGGAGTCGAATGCAGGCGAGCAAGCCTCCCGTATGCAGGCAATGGACAACGCCACGAAGAATGCGGGTGACCTGATCGAGCAGTTGACGCAGGATGTCAACAAGGCGCGTCAGTCGACCATCACGCTTGAATTGATGGACATCATCGGTGGCGCAGAAGCGGTTGTGTAGTACGAAACACGAAGACATGCGACGGGTGGAGAAAAAGCACTCGAGTCCCTGTTTCGCTGAAAGAGGTGTGTGCGATGAATGAAGGCCAGGTACAACAGATCGTTGGGGTTGTGGTCGATGTGGATTTCTCAGGAAGTGAGTTGCCCGCGATCTACAATGCGCTGGAGGTACAAACCGAAGGCGAACGCCTTGTCCTCGAGGTACAGCAACATCGTGGTGAAAGTATGGTGCGGACTGTGGCGATGGCATCCACCGATGGCCTGACACGGGGAACGAGGGTCGTCGATACAGGAAAGCCGATTCAGGTTCCGGTGGGAGATGCGGTTCTGGGAAGGCTTCTGAATGTTGTCGGAGATCCGATCGACGGTAAATCAGGCTTCGGTGATGAGGTGCCGAGACTACCCCTCCACAACGACGCCCCACCTCACGAACATCAAGTCACGCAGGACGAGGTTCTCGAAACGGGCGTGAAGGTGATCGACCTCATCTGTCCATTCGCCCGTGGCGGGAAACTGGGACTGTTCGGCGGAGCCGGGGTCGGGAAGACGGTGACGCTGCAGGAACTGATCCACAATGTCGCCCAGGGCCACGGCGGTTACTCGGTATTCGCCGGCGTGGGAGAGCGATCTCGCGAGGGTACGGATACGTATCTGGAACTGCAGGAGTCGGGTGTGATCGACAAAACGGCCCTGGTTTTCGGGCAGATGAACGAGCCTCCCGGCGCTCGTCAGCGTGTCGCCCTGACGGGTCTAACGATTGCCGAGTACTTCCGTGAAGAGCAGAAACAGGACGTGTTGTTGTTCATCGACAATATTTTCCGCTTTATTCTTGCGGGCGCGGAGGTATCGGCTCTTCTGGGTCGTATGCCCTCTGCGGTGGGCTACCAGCCGACATTGGCGACCGAAATGGGCGCCCTCCAGGAGCGGATCACCTCGACCAAGAATGGATCGATCACCTCGGTCCAGGCGATCTACGTGCCCGCCGACGACTACACGGATCCGGGTGTCGTGACGGCATTCAGCCATCTCGACGGTCGAATCGTGCTGGAGCGGGCACTGGCAGACCAGTTCCTCTATCCCGCTGTGGACCCACTCGCTTCGAGTTCGCGGATTCTCGATCCTCGGGTTGTGGGACAGGAACACTATGATGTCGCGCGTGACGTGCAGCAGATCCTGCAGCGCTATCAGGACCTCCGTGAGATCATCGCGATCCTGGGTATCGACGAACTCTCGGATGAAGACAAACTGGTCGTTGCACGAGCCCGGAGACTACAGTTCTTCCTGACCAGCCCGATGCACGTGGCGGCAGGATTTACGGGAATCCCGGGCGAATACGTGAAGATCGAAGACACGATCCGAAGCTTCAAGGAGATCGTGGAAGGGAAGCACGACGATCTTCCGGAGCAGGCCTTCCGCATGGTTGGTACCATCGAGCAGGCGGTTGAAAAAGCCAAGACGCTCGGAAACTGACCCAGAAACAGGAATCGCTCACATGCCATTCGAACTCGAAATCGTGACCCCCGAGCGAAGGCTTTACGCCGGGACGGTCGATCGCCTTAGGGCCCCCGGGACGGACGGGGGGTTCGGTGTGTTGACGGGCCACCATCCGATGGTGGCTTCGCTGAAGACCGGTTCGGTGACGTTCTCCGAGAGCGGTGCGAGTGAACGGAATGCGTCGATCAGTGGCGGGTTCGCGGAGGTGCTGAGAGATCGGGTGACGATTCTTGCCGAGACGGCCGAACTGTCGGAGGACATCGACCGCGACCGTGCGGAGCAGGCAAGAGATCGAGCCCAACAACGGCTGTCCCGCCGGGTTAATCCCGATGTCGATGTGGTGCGGGCAGAGGCGGCTCTGGAAAGGGCGCTGAACAGACTTCGTCTCGTGTAGCCGGTCAGCCAGATATCTGGAAACATTCAAGGCCCGTTCTTCTTCCGAAGAGCGGGCCTTTCTGCGTGGCAACCCGACGTTTCTCTTTCAGTATTCGCGACAGCGATTCGTAATCGGAAGTCGCCGATCGCGACCGAACGCCCGTTGGGTGATCTTGATCCCTGGAGGAGACTGTCGGCGCTTGTATTCGTTCAGATCGACGGTTCGGATGATGCGCTGGACAAGCTTCTCATCGTATCCGAGGGAGACGATTTCCTGCAGGCTCCGGTCCTCCTCGACGTACGCCTGAAGGATTGGATCGAGTACGTCATAGGGCGGGAGACTGTCGGTGTCGAACTGATTCTCGCGGAGCTCGGCGGTGGGCGGTCGTTCGATAATCGACGGTGGAATCGCAGGACGATCCCCGAGGCTGTTGCGGTAGTGTGCGAGATCGTAAACGAGCGTCTTGTAGAGATCATTGATGACGGCGAAACCTCCAGCCATGTCACCGTAGAGCGTAGCATAACCCATGCTCATCTCGCTCTTGTTGCCAGTCGTCAGGACGAGCCATCCGAATTTATTCGAGAGCGCCATCAGGAGGTTACCGCGGATCCGGGGCTGGAGGTTTTCCTCAGCGGTGTCGAAGGGGTGTCCCTCGAATTCGTCGGCCAGCTCCGAAAGATACATGTCGAAGACGCTCTGGATGGGCATCGTCTTGAGCGTTGCCCCGAGTCCATCCGCCATGTCTTGGGCGTCCGATTTTGTGCCGTCGGACGAGAACCGCGACGGCATGGTGACCAAACCGACATTCTCCACGCCCAGCGCGTCGATGGCAATGATGGCTACGAGCGCAGAATCTATGCCACCCGATAGCCCGACGAGCACTTTTTCAAAGCCGTTCTTTCGAACGTAATCCCTCGTCCCAACAACGAGCGCACGGTAAACGTCAGGCAGCCGATCAGAGGGCTCGAATGTTGGGGGAATCGGCGGATGATTGTCGGTCGGTCCTTCAGGACGACGATTCGGTGCTCCACCGAGCTGGACCGTCGGAACTCGCCCTTCGGCCGACTGCTTCTCTTGACGCCGTCGTGGATCGTGCAGTCGGTGTCTGAAGACGGCCTCCATATCCAGGTCGACGACCAGAAGCCGTTCTTCGAACCTGGGAGCTCGCGCGATCAGCGAACCGGTCTGGTCGACGACGAGGCTGCCTCCGTCGAAAACGAGCTCGTCCTGCCCGCCCACGAGGTTACAGAAGGCCAGGACGGCACCGTGATCGGCAGCTCTGGTGGCCATCATCTGTTCGCGCATGAGCCCCTTCCCATCGTGGAAGGGGGACGACGAGATGTTGACGATGAGTTCGGCGCCTCCCAGAAGGGATTGTTCTCGCGCAGGGCCACCGGGATACCAGATGTCCTCGCAGACGTTGACTCCAAAGGTGACGCCGTCCAGGTGGAAAACGGAGCTCTCCTGCCCCGCCTGGAAGTAGCGATTTTCGTCGAAGACGCCGTAGTTGGGGAGATACTGCTTGTGGTAGATCGAGCACGATCCATCGCTCAGGATGGCGGCCGCGTTGTAGATGTCGTCCTGACGGTCGACGAATCCGACCACCGCGGTGATGCCTTCCGTTTCTCTGCGTACCGACTCGAGGGCTCGGAGATTGGCATCGATGAACTTTGGCTTGAAGAGCAGATCCTCCGGCGGATAGCCGGTGAGAGCCAGTTCAGGAAAGGAAACCAGAGAGACGTGGCGGTCCCGCGCCTCGGCGATCAGCTGAACGACCCGATCCCGATTTCGGTCGATGTCGCCGACGGTGAAATCGGCCTGGGCAAGAGCGATTCTAAAGGGACGGTTACGCACTTGTTCCTTCCAGAGCGTTGACGGCGCTCTTGACGAGAGACACAGCTACGGTGTCGGATACGGTACCGGTGTTGAGGATGACGTGGTAGTTGGCCGGGTCGCTCCAGTCGAGGTTGTAGTTGGTCTTCACGTAGGCTGACCTTCTCTGGTCGCTGGACCGGATCATGTCTTCCGCCTCACCTTCATCGACCCCGTAGCGATCCCGGACCGTCCGGATTCGGTGGTCCATAGGCGCGACGGTTCGGACGTGCACGACATCCTCACGGTCTTTCAGGATAGCCTGTCCACCGCGTCCCACGATGACGATTTGAGCCCGCCCGTGAAGCCGCTCCACCGCGGCCCGAAGGAACTGCTGGTAGCTGTCGTGATCCAGGAAGTGCCGATCCTCGGAGTCGACGCCATCTTCGGCAAGAAGTGACGCGGAAACCTCATAGGGGTATTCCAGACCCCACAGCATGGCGGGGGGGACGGGCACGGATTTGGAGGGTGTGATCAGGCTGTGCAGGAACTGCTTTACAGGACTCGTCGCCTGTTCATCGAATCGCTCGACTTCCTCTTCGGAGACGTTCGCTTCTTTGGCGACTACGGTGATCAGGCCCTTGTCGACGTGGTCGTAGCCTAGTTCTCTGGCTGCGGCCGCGGCGATCAGATCGCCCGCGGATCCGAGTTGGCGTGACACGGTGACGACGGCCATGGGGAGTCTCCGTCTTTCGAGTCTACCAGCTTCAACGTTGCTCAGAATTCGGAATAGAACCGGTGACGGTAGTCCTCGACTACCGCACGATCTCGAAGGTCGCTGAACCAGGCCTCCGCGAGATCCGTTCTCTTCTGCTCGAGCAGTTGTCCTTCCAAAGTCTGTTTGTCTGTCTCGAACGACGTCGTATCGGCTTCGATGCGTTCCAGCACTTTCAGCACGTACGCCCCGTTCTGGGTGACAAGCACATCGCTGAGCTCACCCACTGGCAGTTCGAACGCCTGCCCGGTAAATGCGTTCCGCTTTCCGACGGTGGGCACGAAATCCTCTCGAGAGAAAGGTTCTGTGCTTTCGTAGCGCAGCCGGCTGGCTTCGGCCAGTTCCATCAGCGAACTTGATCCTACACGGCTGTGGAATCCTTCGAGGCGCGCCCGGGCGAGGGCGAGTTTCTTTTCGTGCCGAACCTGTCCGGCGATCTGATTCCTGACTTCGTCGAAAGGTCTGACGCCGGCTTCGCGCTTGTCGGTCAGGGCGAAGGCGTAGAGGCCCCGTTCCGTGTCGAAGACATCCGAAACGTGCCCCAGCCGGGCCTCGAGGAAGCTGTTGACGAGACCAGATGTCTTATTGCCGAGAAGGGGAAAGAAGCCGCCGGCCGTGATGAACCCTGTATCGTTAGCCTCGATGCCGAGGGTGTTGGCCGCGGACGTAAACCCGGAGGCCTGTGCCCTCTCGACGAATTCCTCCGCAACCAGCTGAAGGCTATCGACGGTGTCACGGCCGGGAATGACCTGCAACAGGATGTGACGGGCGTGGACTTCAAGATCGTCCCCGTCGCCGCGGTTCTCTTCCACCTTGAGAATGTGCCATCCGTACTGCGTCCGGAACGGTTGGGACATGGTGCCGGGCTCGAGCGCGAAGGCTGTGTCTTCGAATGCCTCGACCATCCGTCCCTTGCCAAAAAACCCGAGGTCTCCACCACGCTGCGCGCTCCCGGGATCGTCTGAATATTCCGTGGCCAGTTCGGCGAAGTCGCCGCCGGACTCGATCTCCGTTCGGATTCGAAAGATCTCGTCACGAGCGTAGGCCTCGTCTCGGGGCGTTGGGTTCTTGGGGAAGGCCACAAACGAAGCTCTTACCGCGCCTTTCTGGTGATAGTCACTGGTGTTCGCTTCATAGTGGTCCAGGAGTTCGGACTCCTCGAAAGTAACGAGGGAGTCCGCGAGCTGGGAGGTTTCGGTTCCCGCGTATTCGACACGGACCTTTTCGTTTTTGGCGAGCCAGGCGCGGCGGACCTGAGTGTTGGTGACTTTCACGCTCCCGGCGACCAGGTTCTGCAGCTTGCTCGTCAGCACCATTTCGCGAGCACGTTTTTCCGCGTAGAGCACGATTTGCTTGTTGTTCAGGTCGGCGTAGGTGGAGGGGCTGTCGAGGAACTGGTGATACTTGGCGAAGTCGAATTTCTCTTCGGTCCTGAAGTGATCGATGTTCCGGATTTCGGGTGGGGGGCTGTTCCGGTTCAGGAAATCGACTTCCCGGTCTGACGCCTCGATCTGGTAGGAAGCGAGTTGCTCGGCGAAAATGGTCTGGGTTATGAGTGCTTCCCATTCCTGCTGAATCAGTCTGCTGATATCGGGGTCGGCGACTCCCCGATTCTTTTCCAACCGGTAGGCGTTTCGCAACTGCTGGTCAAATTGCTCGTGCGAAATCTCTGTACCGTTGATGACGCCAACCAGGTTAGACGAGCCTCTTCCGCTCGTACCGCCGCTGAAGTCGGCGCCCCATTCGAAGACGATCAGGGCGACAAACGACCCCGCGACGATCCACATCATGGCTTTTACGAAGGTTGCGCTACGAAATGTTGCCAACATGCTTCTGAACATCCTTTCGATCGGGAACAGGTCGCTCTCCGGAGGGAGGGGCGACAGATTTGACCGGAGAGGACGAACGGGGGAACGAGTAAAGCTCTCAAGTTATTGATTTTCAAATGTATAGTGAAGGTTTTGGGTGATCAAGGATTTTTTGCTTTTCCTGGAGCCGCCGGCCGGGGCGGCGTCTTGACCCGTGGGGAAGAAGGGCCCTATACTCGCTCGAATAACTGTGGATCATCAAAGGACTTACGTGACCCTGCTCCTATTCTTCGCTCTCCTTGTCTCACTACCTTCCGCTGCGAGGTCAGAGGAACGATACGACTGGCCTCTCGACCTGGCACCGGCTCTGACCTCCACCTTCGCGGAATACAGATCGGGAAGATTTCACGCAGGCCTCGACATCAAGACCTGGGGCAAGGAAGGCATCCCGTGTGTGGCCGTCGATGAGGGCTACGTTTGGCGAGTCCGAACCTCGCCGTGGGGCTATGGCAAGGCGGTCTACATCAGGCTGAAAGATGGCTGGACGGCCGTCTACGCCCATCTTTCCGCGTTCAGTCCGTCGATCGAGCGAATCGTGGCGGAGGAGCAGGATCGACGGCAGGCCTACAGCGTGAATTTGTATCTCCAGGCGGGCAGACTTCCCGTCGAGCGGGGAGAAGTGATCGCTTACAGCGGCTCGACGGGATCTGGATATCCACACCTGCATTTTGAGATTCGTGAGGGTCAGTATGGCGAGGTGCCGCAGAATCCTCTGATCCAAGGATTCGGTGTAGCGGATACGATTACGCCCACCCCCGTATCTGTGGCTTTCGTGCCGATGGATGTGACGGCGCGGATCGCGTCAGGCGCGGACATCCACACGGTACCGGTTGTGTGGGAGGAGGGCAGAGAACGGTACGGGACGTCTCCCGTGTCGCTGTGGGGTCGCGTTGGAATCGCGTTTAAGGTCTTCGATCGAGCCGATGCTTCGGCCCTCACGAACCGTCTTGCCCCCTTTCGGATCCGGTTGATCGCGGACGGGAGAGAGCTTTTCCGCACCACGTACGACGCTTTCAGCTATGCCCAGGTACGTCGTGTGGATCTGGACAGGAATTTCCATCTGACACGGGCCGGCCGACGAGGATACCACAATCTCTTCCTGCTGCAGGGCAACGATCTTCCCATCTATACCTCAGGACCCGGTGTAGTTTCGCGCCCAGGGTCGGGCGTACTTTCGTTCGGGATTCCGGGAGACGAGAGCTTCGAAACCGGATCCCACGATTTGGCGATCGTCGTGGAAGATGTCAACGGGAACCACGCCGTCACCCACATTCCGGTCGGAGTCGTCCGCCGATCGGGGCGTTCGACGGCTGACGTTCCATCGCAGACCTCGATCCCGTCTCTTCCCCTGTCTTTGAAGGTCGTTTACTACGAAACACACGCCGTGGTCAGGGTCGTGAGCCCCAAACCGATGGTGGCAACGCCCCGGGTACGTCTGTTGCATTCGGATACCCAGCCGTCCACCCTGCTCGTTGACGAGCATACCGCCCACATTCCGATCGATCTGTCCTGGGGCCGTGACCTGGCGATTGATGTTAACGCGCCTATGGAGGGGGGGCAGTGGGGAAGCGCCGCGCTCTCGTTGAGGACCACGCTGATCGATCGTCAAGGAGGCGAAGTGGTTTCCGAGGACGGTGTCGCCCGAGCGGTGCTTGCGCAGAGCAATCTGTATGATGGGATTTACGCGCAGATCGAGGTGGATTCCACGGTGGCCGATCTGGCGCAGGTCGAAGGGCTTGCCTACCGGTTCGAACCGGCGTCCATCCCGTTTCGCGAGATGGTGCAAGTCCAATTTCGCGTGCCAGAAGGAACGCCAGATCCTGTGAAGCTGGGGGTGTACGAATGGACGAACAAAGGCTGGTCTTTCGTGTGGAACGATCAGGATCCTGAACAGGGGACGGTCGGGGCGGGGGTCTGGCAGTTCTCTACCTACGCGCTGATTCGGGACGAAGTACCCCCGGTCGTGGAACAGTTCGTGCCGAAGGAAGGTGAGCGTGTGAATTCGATGCCATCCATCTCGGTGTCGTTGAGAGATTCTCTGTCCGGGATTCCGATGGAAGAGCTGATTTCGATGACCCTGGATGGTCAGCCTATGATCTTCGAGTTTGACCCTGAGGCGGAGGTCGCCAAGGGGATTCTACGGTCCCCCCTGTCTGCCGGACCCCACGAAGTGACCGTCCGGGTGGAGGACGTCTGCGGAAACGTGGCGACCGAAACCCGTCGCTTTATTGTGCTTGTCGAATGACCGCTCGCTGACCGGGCACGAAACCGCCTGGCCGTTTGCCGCATCCAACTCCTGCCACTACGGCCCAACTAAACTCGCTCCCAAGACCCCATGCTCCTGCCGATTCGAGACGAAAACCCTTCCCGTCGAGTCCCCCTTTTCGTGGGCGCGATCATGCTCGCCAACATCGGTGTGTTCGTCTATTCCAAGTTCTTGGGGCCGACAGGTTTCGATGCATTTACTTCGAGTTTCGGAGCGGTCCCATTCGAAGTCACTCGAGGCGTCGACGCAGTGACGCCCACGCCGATCCCGCTCTACGCCACCTTCCTGACGTCCTTGTTCCTCCACGGCGATTGGCTGCACCTGGGTGGGAACATGCTTTACCTGTGGATCTTCGGGAATAACATCGAAGACTTCCTTGGGCACCTACGATTCCTGGTGTTCTACCTGTTTTGCGGGGTGGCGGCCACAGTTTCCCACATCGCGAGCGGTCCCGATTCGGTACTTCCCCTGATCGGGGCGAGTGGTGCGATTGCGGGAGTTCTCGGTGCTTATGTGGCTGCCTATCCTAGCGCCCGCGTGCTCACTCTGGTCTTCCTGTTCGTGTTCGTCCAGATCATCCGGATTCCTGCGATCATCGTCCTGGGAGTCTGGTTCGTCATCCAGCTGCTGAACGCATCGGCTGGTGGAGGCAGTGTGGCGTGGTACGCGCACATTGGAGGGTTTATCGTGGGGTTTTGCCTGATGCGGCGGCGGGGTGAGGCTGATCCCGGTGGCGTAGATCGGAAGTTGAGATAGAGGGTGTAGAGACTGGAGGCCGTCGAGGGGCGGCCTCTTTCCGTTGGATCAGGGTACGGCCGGAGATTCGGCGCGCCACGTGTCGATGATGGCGCGGACTTCATCGGCGTTGGCAAGGTCGGGTCTGAGATCGATCAGACGTTCGAGGGCAACGACGGCGCTGTCGACTTTCCCTCCCTGCTGGTAGCCGAGTGCGATGTCACGGTAACGGTAGGAGAGAGATACCCACATGGAGGCCTCGTCGAGCGCGTGTGGCGGGATATATTTTTCGGCGAAGGCGAGGGTCGTCAGGGCGTTCCCGTACTGTCCGATCTGGATAAATGCCTGGACGAGTCCCTCAAACAAGACGAGATAGTTTCCGAGGAGCCTTCGAGCGACGGGGTCTTTGTAAACCGCTTCATCGTTTACACCCCGATAGCGATACTTCGTCATCAGGTTTTCGGAAGCCTTGAGAATGTCGAACTGCCCTGGACCGTGGTTGTCGACCAACCGGTAAGCCATGCCTTCCATCGACAGGTAGGGCCGAAGTCCGGCCTGATTGCTGCTGGGGACTGTGACGGCAAAGTAAATGGGGCGATCCCCGCGCCAGTCGATCTTCCTGATCAACTCCCAGATCATGATCGTGTGGGCTTCGATGACGTCGACGGGTTGACCATCCTTCGTACGGTAGACCGCGGTGGGGATGGTATCCGCCTTGATTTCGAGACCGGCCGGCGAGAGATCCCGAGGATCGTCCCACGGATATGCAAGCAAGCGGTCCCGAATCTCGGAGTCGGTCAGGCCCACCGGGATTTGGGGTTCGAGATCACGCAGCTGTTCGATATACCATGCCGTCTTGATGAGGCTGAGGTTGACGAGACGGACATCCGTGCGCACACCCTCGACGTGTTGTAGAAACCAAAGAGGATAGGTGTCGTTGTCCCCATTCGTGAACAGAACGGCGTTCGGCGCGCACGTTTGCAGGATGTTGTAGGCGTAGTCGTAGGGGATTTTGTCCCCGCGCCGGTCGTGGGAGAACAGGTTGTTGTGGAGGATGCCCGCGGGCAGGATCAAGGCGACCGCGGCCGCCCCGAGAACAATGGCTCTAGAAGTGGCCGACTCTGACAGACTCACGACAAGCCATGCCGCACCGATCCCCATCCACACACCGAAGAACGTGTAAGCTCCGACGAAGATGTATTCACGCTCGCGCGGCTCGGGGTCGGGCATGTTGAGATAGAGAACGAGACCGAGTCCCATGAGGGTAAACATCGACAAAACGGACGAGAAGCGTCGCCAGTCGTTGCGCCAGTGGTAGACCATGCCTCCTATCCCGAAGAGGAGGGGGATGATCGAGAAAACTTGAACCTGTTCGGTAGTGACGGCGTTCGGGACGGCTCTTCTGAAGGTGCCCGCGAAACTGTCGTAGAAGGGGAATTGCTGGAGGAAGTACTTAATGTGGATTTCCAGCTGATAGTCGAAGAACGGTCCACGCCGGGGCCATGAGCTATGCGTTCCGTACTGCTGTCGTCCCAGGAAGGCCTTGAAGTTTTCCCACGATTCGGGGTTGTTCATGTCGATTAACGGATCAAGACCGGACCGCACCGAGAGTGCCAGATACGTGGAAAAGCCCAGACCGGCAGTGAAGAGCGCAAGAACCCAGAACGGTGATAGGGTCTTCCGCATCTGCGGCCATTTGGCGTAGGCAATGGAGAAGGCGCCCAGCATCAGGCCTAGCGTCATGACGCTGTCGCTGGACGCGTCTGCCACCAAGGCTGCGACGAGACCGAGGCCGGTGATGGCGAGCCAGAGCAATGGGGCTTGCCATTCGGGTCTCAACAACATGAGGGCCACAATCAGCCCGACGGCAACGAGGGCAGTCACGAACGTCGGAGCGAAAATGGCGATCAGAGGGAAAATGATGAGGCCGGTCGCCACCCAGGTCTGGTGGGGGGCCTCGTTGTCTTCCATCAAATCTGTGAAGACGAGGATCAGGATTCCGGGGATGGTCAACAACACCTGGAGATGTACGCCCGCGCCCAGACCGAACAGATAAGCGATGAGAATCAGCATCCGGTCGCTGGCCGAGCTCTTGTGACCGTCATCCCAGCGCAGCGCGAACCAGAAGGCCAGGAGGGTGATGGTCATGGACAGCCCATAGACTTCGGCTTCCGACGCGTTCGCCCAGAACGATGTGGAGAAAGCCACGGAGAGGGCGGAGACGACGCCTCCCGTGATGATGGCGACCCTCTCGACAAGGTCGTCGCGGTCGAGCCATTGCGACAGCAGTCGAACGACACACAGGTAGAGGAGGACGACGGTCACGGCACCGGATGCGACAGAAAGGAAGTTGACGCGAAGGGCGATCTCGTCGCCGAGGAAGGCGAGCATGCTGAAGATTCGACCGAGGAGCGTGTAGAGAGGGGCTCCCGGGGGATGAGGCACGCCGAGGATGTAGGAAGTGGTGATGAACTCGCCGCAGTCCCAGAACGCGACGGTCGGCGCGACGGTCAGGAAATACACCGTAAGGGTCAGGAGGAAGACCAGGCTGCCAACGAGTCGATTGATGTCGGAGAAACTCACGAGAGATCGGTTCCTATGCAACTGCCGGTCGAAGATAAATGGGGTTTGTGTAAAGCCACGGACGATCCTTTAGCCGGGCTTCGATGCGATAAACGCCGGGGCTTTCAGCCGTGCCCTCCCAGGATGAGCCGCACGCCTGCTCCCAGGCCTTTCCATCACGGAGCACCGTGATTTCCGCCTCGATCGGCAGATCGAGCTTCAAGGTCGTCGGGCCTTCAAAGGGTCGCTCATCTCCGAGAACACACCCTGCATCGGGGGCCCAGAATCGTGTCCCTGAAGCATCGGCCATGAGGTCGTATGCCAGGAAGGCGTGACCCTGTCCAAGGTGGTGGATGAGTGTATCGATATCTTCCGAGTCCGAACGGGTGAGCGCCCGATCTACGATGACGTGCGTCCGAACTGTTCGAAAGCAGTCCCGATAGGGAAAGACGACGAAGGGAAGCAGAGGATAGCTACGAGCGTGCACGTCAACGCCGCCGAGTGCGACGACCCGCCTGCGCGCGCAGAGCTCGTCCCATAGATCGACTGTCTGCTTCTTGGGGCCCGTGATGTAGTCGTCCGGGTTGTGATAGTGTCTGCCGAACCGCGTGTAGTGCAACGAACTGGCCCAGTCGAACATGTAGGACCACAGCTCGAGACCGACAAATTGGTCAGAAGACCAATCCTTCCAGGAGTGATCTCTCGTCTTAATCAGCGGGCGGTAGCGCCCGTGAGGGTGAGCGATAAATGAGAGACCGCCTTGGTCTCCGATGTCGGTAAGGACTCCGTGAGCAGATTGGCGATGTTGAACGTGCGCGTCGATCCCGATGGCCAGACAGTGCCCGTGGCGAGAGGACACTTCATCGCCGACGATGAGTAGAACATCGTCGTTCCACCCCTCCCATCCTTCGTCACGCGCCTGAAGGGTGTTGTGGTCGGTGAGTACAAGAAAATCGACACCGGTCCCTCTGGCCGCGGCAACGATCTCGGCGATCGATCCCGATCCGTCCGAAAAAGTGGAGTGGATATGAATCGCGCCTGCGTATTCGAAGTTGAACGAACCGCTCACGTTCCCGAAACAAATACACGTTGCCGGGAAACGGCGGGCTCCCCTACGGGACCCGGATCGTCACCCGGCAACGGTTTGAACTTCGGTTCGGACAGACCGTTAATTTTCGATTTCCTCGGGTCCGTAGATCCGAATCGATTCGAACTGGGTCTCGAACTTGATGTAGTAGACCTGGCTGCCCTTGACGAGAAAGGCGCTGGCGCCGCTTCCGGTCAATGCCATGTCGCCGCCTTCGTGGTCGTCTGCGTGAGCCGGTACGGTCTGGAACAGAGGCTGCACGAGGTTCGCGGCTAGGAGCACGGCGACGATAAAGAGCAGGGCGTTCGATACACGGGTCCGCATAGCGAGGATCCTCCAATCGGGTGAGCACGCGCCCGCCTCTCCCACTCGGTCATACACGGGGGGAGTCCACCGCGTTCAACCGAAAAAGAATTCCGGGGGCGCCGACGGGTCAAAGTTGCCGTAAAGTAAGGGGATTGCGGAGACCGGTCAAGATCAAAGCGCGAGAGCTGGATTACTAAGTGATTGATATTTATGAATTAAAGACGATACAGGTGGCAGGTGAAACGAAATGTCACCTTGCGGGTCGGGAGACTTCCTCTCTTATGCGATGGCGACTTCAGGCAGGACCAGATATTCCGCTTTCGCGGAATCTTGTCCCTCTGCGCAGCCGAGGGCGACAGCCTGAGCACATTCCCGTCACGGGCGCCCCGCCTACCCGTATTCAGTGTGCTGACGTTGCTGTGGTGATTCAGGTCCAGACAATAACTGCCCCCTCCTCGAAATCCGAGAAGGGGGCAGTTGTCGTCCCGCCAAGAATGACGCTCATAGTTGAATTCTGACCGCTGGGAAGCGAGAAACCGCCTGCCCCTCACCGCTACCAGCGAGGACGCTGTCCTCCAACTGGACGGGTATGGGGCAAGCGGGTCGTGGTTGGACAGGACGTTGTCCTTGTCGTCACGATGGTTCGGCCTCGTCGACAGTTTCTGGATCCCCCTCGAACGCGCCCTCCGCAACAGGACGCCGTCCTAATCCGCGCAGCTTGCCGCTACCCACAGATACCGCTGATCTTGCGAACTCGCACACCGAGGACGTTGTCTCACGGTTGGGCAGTTCACGAGGCAAGCGGGTACACAGCGAAGGACGCCGTCCCGTCCTCTCAGATCTCCTCTTTAGGAGAGCAGCAGGACACCGCCGCCCTTCGCGAATGCGCTCACCGCCGCAAGGACGTTGTCCTTCGCCGCGCGCGAGCCCGGGAGGCTGTCCCTGGGCAATGAGTCAAGTCTCGAGGTTGCGATTGCAGCAGACGTCCAGTTCTGCCCGTAGCCGAAGCCTTCTCGGGCGCGCCAAAGGGCCAGGATTCGTCCTGGCTCGCGCAGGAGAACCTGATACGGGCCGTTGGTCCTCTTCGCCTTCGCCCGGCTGACCCGTCCCTCTGGTTGAAGATTGAACTTGCCACGGGCCTGGGTCACTTTCCGCTTTTTCGGGTCAACTGCCACGGTCAGGATGTGAGTTTTCTCTGGCTCCTCGCCATCCGCGGGTGGTTCCCTTGGGACCGGTTGTGCCCTGATCGAGAAGATTGCGGCTTCGCCCGCGACGCATTCCCGTGCGTAGGATCCCACGCAATGGTGAAGGCGGCGTTCTTCCAGATAGAGGAGTGAGGACGTGCACAGCTCTTCGACCGTCCACCGTACCCCTGTCTTGAGCTCCTTGTTGTTCTCCTCTAATTCGAACGGGCCGGTGCTTATAGGTTCCCACTGCTGAACCTTATCGCTCTCCTCACCCGTAAGCGTCTCGTGCCACTCGTCGACCTCGCGTACCAGCCGGGTGATGCTTCGGCTCTTGATGTTGAAGTTCGGGTGTGCCGGCGGGCGCTCGACCAGGGTACCGTCGGGCTGGGGGATACCCTGGGGTACGAACTTCTGGTGATGGATGTAGTCCACAATTGGGCCGATGTAGCCGCGTTCCAACATCGGGTTGTTCAGGAAGAACTGCACGATTCCTGTCCAGAAGTCGGCATTTTCCCGCCCACAGATATGCTCGTTGTGGGACAGGTAATAATTGAACTGGCGGATGCTTCCAATCGCGTGGATCTGGGCATCACGGAGGGCAATCAGTGGCGACGCCCTGGTTCCTGAGTTTGTGAACAGGTGAGCGGCCCGCTTTGTGAGCGTGAACGGCAGGTTCTCCGCGGTCCTGATGTTCTTACCGGCGGCGATGTGAAGGATCCACCCCTGCTGGATGTGTTGCTTGGCATCGTCGAGTTCGAACCATGCGCTGTGGAGCGTGCACGGCATCTCGTAGCGGATGAACAGGTGTTCGGCGAGTTCGAAGAACTGCCGCTGCCGATGTCGACCCTGATAAGACGGGAACCAGTCCTCGACGGGGCGGATCCACTTCGGGTGGTGCCTGGCGAGCTGGGACAAGCCAGCGATGAGCTGGTTCCGCCAACCGTTGCCCATATTTCTGAAGACGGTTCGCGTATGGAGCAGGTCAGCAACTTTCTCTACGTGCAGCAGCAGGCGCAGGAGAGTGCCGCGGCCCCCGTCCACGTCGCCGACCTCCTGGAAGAGCTTGCGAAAGCACGACATCTCAGAGGTAAGCGGCTGGCCGTCGAACTCACCGCTGGCTATGCGGCATATGTACTCGGGCCGACGAGCCTTATGGTTCTCGGCCTCGCGGGGGGCTTCGAGTTCTGCAACAAGGTATTCGATTTCAGCCTGGAGATCGTCTGACGACTTGATCAGCGACGTGGAGAAGCCGTTCCGACGGAACCACAGTTTGTAGGAGGAGAGCGAGACGAAGCCGAGGGCGTTGATGTGCTGGCGCATCTCCTCGTTCACGAAAGGGATTGATGTCAGACGAAAGGGAGCCTTTGGTTCGTTCTTGCTCGGAGGGCGATTCAAAGCCAGCACGTCAGGGGTGAAAGACTCAGGACGGACGGATCTCGTCGTTATCACAAAGGCCTCATAGCCTTCTGGTTTCATGCCTTTCATACGGCGAAGGCCCTTCTCAGTGCGTGGCGGCGATTTCCCGCCGCAACGCCTCGAGTTCAGGTTCGTTGGCCAGCTGTGGGAACATCCGCTCCATCTGTCCGACAAACTCCCGCTTCAGCATCTTCGCCGCGGGTCCAATCTCCTCACTGCGCAGGAATGTCAATGATTCCCGGAGATGGTCACGTGCCGTGGCCATCTCGCCTCGCACAGCCCGTAGACCGGCAAGACAGGCGTGGTTCTGGCACTGACGCGGAGGCAGATTGTCGACCGTGGACCAGAAAGCCCAGTACGTCTCACCCATAAGACGCTCCGACAAGCCCTTCAGCGCTTTCAAGGCGTCGGGCGTGGTGAGCGTTACGGCACGTTCGAAGCAGGCGATTACCTTCGACCCGCTTTCCGCCATGGCGTGGGCTACCCCTATTTCTGACTGGAGCACGCACGACAAGTCGACGTGCCTTCCTTCGAGCTCCGTTTAGATCCCCAGGGCCTCCTGTGAACGGCCGCAGGTCAGGTATCGCCGTGCGAGCTCCAATTCGGCCACCGCTTCGTAGGGCCCACCTCGAGCCAGGTCGAAGATTTGCTCTTGCTCGGCGAGGTTGGTCTCAGGCGGCCCAGCATTGAGCGGATGGAAGCTCGACGTAACCGGGCGAGCGTGTTATCGGGGTCCTGTTTGACCACTTCATCGAGCAGGGCCACCGCGCGCTCGTATGCGCCACGATCGGCCTCCAGGTCTTCACGGCTGCGCGCGAAGACATAGGCGTCGGCCAACAGCATCGTCACCAATGTGTCCGATTCTGTCTGCTCCCTGGCGCGTTCCAAGATCGGCGCCGCACTTTGGTACTGCACTCTCTGGAACAAGGTTCTGGAACGTTCGATCAGGTCCGCCACTTCCCGGCCGAACTCCCGGCCGGGTGCCTCTTCAAGGATTGCATCCACCATCTCTTCTTCCACGGTCGTCAGCATTTGCTGACGGTCTCGATGCAGACGTTGCCGAACTGCGGACTCTGTGATGCCGAGTTGCTCCGCAATCTGCGGTGTTTTCATCTCGTCCACGTAGTACAGTAGCAGAGCCTCGCTGCTGTTGTTCGGGAGCCTCCCGAGGGCCGAAAGTACGATCCGCTTTCGCTCCGCCCGCTCCACCGCACGGTCGAGGGTGTCCGACGGATCCGCGATCCCGGGGTGCAGGGGCTCCTTCCGGGGCTGATTCTGACGTCGCTGGACCCAGGTCTTGGTGCGGTTCCGGGCAATGGTACGGAGCCAGCCCGACCACTCGGCGGTCTCCCTCAATCCTCGAAGCCCGAACCAGACGCGCAGAAATACTTCCTGCGCGATGCCATTGGCCTCGTCCAGGTCGTGGGTAATTGCCACGACAGTGGCGAACACAGACGCCTTGTATCGCTCGACCAGGTGACCGAAGGCCTGATCGTCGCCGCCCTGAGCGGCCTCGATCAGGCAACGGTCTTCAGGGGTGTTTCGAGTCTCCGCCAGGAGGTTCTCTTACCATAGACCTCTCAACCCGCCAAAACGTGACAAGCCGTGCTGGAAATGAAGCCAGAAGACAGTTGTTGGGAAGAGAACTCACTTCCAGAAAAACGAAAGGCCACCGGACGTACCCGGTGGCCTTTTTCGTTCTATGCGTGAGACGCTCAGTGGAGATACGATTTGAGCGGCCGACTGCGGGAATTATGACGCAGTCTTGAAATCGCCTTCTCTTTGATCTGTCGTACGCGTTCACGCGTCAGACCAAACCGCTCACCGATTTCCTCGAGTGTGAGGGAATGCTCCCGGTTGATGCCGAAATAGAGGCTGATGACTTCGGCTTCTCGCGGGGTGAGCGTGGCCAGCGCTTTTTCGATTTCGCGCTTGAGAGAATCGTCGAGGAGAGGTTCGTCGGGATCGAGCTGTTCCGGGTCGTCGAGAACGTCGAGCAGGCTGTTGTCCTCGCCTTCGTTGAAAGGAGCGTCGAGCGAGAGGTGACGACTCGAAATTTTGAGTGTGTCCATGACCTCGTAATCGGTCATGTCGAGCTCATCGGCAATTTCACCAGGGCTCGGTTCGCGACCGAACTCTTGCTCCAGGCCGCTCGAGGCCTTGCCGATTTTGTGGAGTGCGCCCACACGGTTGAGGGGCAACCTCACGATGCGGGACTGCTCCGCCAGGGCCTGAAGGATGGCCTGCCGTATCCACCAAACGGCGTAAGAGATGAATTTGAAACCCTTCGTCTCGTCGAACCGCTTGGCCGCCTTGATCAGACCGAGGTTACCTTCGTTGATTAGGTCTCCCATGGAGAGCCCCTGATTCTGGTACTGCTTGGCCACACTCACGACGAACCGGAGATTGGCTTTCGTGAGTTTTTCCAACGCGACCTGATCGCCCTTCTTGATGCGCTTGGCCAATGTGACCTCTTCGTCCGCAGTGAGGAGGTTCACTTCCCCGATCTCCTGGAGATATTGATCGAGGGATTCATCTTCGCGTGCGTAAGGCTTCTTCGACAGTTTTGACACTCGTCAGCCACTCCTTGTTCGCATCGTGGGGATCGATGCTGTGGGCCCAACCTTTTGGGTCGGGTTTAGAGAACTGCCTGGTGGATGAGTATGGCTGTAACCGTCGTCGCGGGGAGTCTTACATGTAATCTTCCCTCCTGATAAGCTTGCCAGTGGCTATCGTGGAATGACCTCGAGCGTGTGCCCCCGCCTCGTTTGCGCCTGTCTGCGCCGTTTCGCGGGTCGCTGAGAATCCCCTCTCCTCGATGAGTCACTGCCTCGCTGGTTTTCCCGGAAGGGGTCCGGGACGCTGCGTGTCTCGTTGAAACGTAGTCAAAATGACAAAGCGATGAATCGGGTTGTGCCCCGTCCCCTGGACTGAATTAGCATCAGCAAGGGACGACTGGTGACGTGTTCTTCAAGGGCTTCCTGGTATTCCTCTTTGCGCCAGATGCTTCGATCGCCCATTTCGAGGATGATGTCGCCCTTTTTCAACTTCTTCTGATCGGCGAGGCCCCCGGGCGAAACGTAGGTGATGACCACGCCCTGTCCGTTCTTCTTTGCATCCAGACGGCTCGCTTCCAGGCTCCACCGATCGGCGACGTCCAAACCCAGGATGTCGCCGGGTTCTTCTTCAGGTTTCTCGGAATCGATCCTTCCGGGTCTAATCTCCGGAGTGACGACGAGTTTCGTTTCCTGACCCGCACGGACGAGCGTCGCTTCGGTCGGACGGCCTGGTGAAAGTTCTGTTAGTGAAGCGATATACGCCGAGACCGTCGGGGTTCGAATTCCCGACAGAGAAATGAGGATGTCGCCTCGAGAAACCCCGCCACGGTCAGCTGGGCCTTCCGGTTTGACATCGGCGATCAGGACACCGGCCTTGTCGGTCAGGCCGAGCGCCGCAGCCAGGTCGTCGTCCAGATGCTGCGGGACGATTCCGAGGTATCCCCGGACGATGAATCCTGATCGACCGAGTTCGCTGGCAACAGGTCCGGCCAGATCGATCGGGATCGCAAAGGCGACCCCAGGACCGACAGGGTTGAAGGCCGTGTTAATGCCGACCACGAATCCGGACGCGTCGATCAGCGGACCGCCACTGTTCCCGGGGTTGATCGCGGCATCCGTCTGGATATAGCGTTGAAAAGCGGTCAACCGATCGCCGTTGAAGGAGTCGAGTTCGCGCTCCGCCGCGCTGACGACTCCGACGCTGACGGTGTGACGATACCCGAATGGACTTCCGATCGCCATCACCCAGTCGCCGACTCGAACGCTTCCGGAGTCGGCGAATCTCGCGACGTGCGCTTCTGTGATGCCGGACGAGTCATCGACCTCCAACACCGCCAGGTCTGTCTCAAGATCCCGTCCGACGACCATCCCGCCGGTCGTGCGCCCATCGGCGAAACTGACGCGAATGGCGACAGCCCCCTCGATGACGTGGTGGTTCGTGAGGATCCGACCCTCGGTGTCAAGGACGATCCCGGAACCATAGCCCCGCGTTGAGGGCGATCTGCGAATGACCCCTCTATCGTTGCGGAGGGTCAGCTCGCTACCTCGCGACCTCGTGACCGAAAGACTGACAACCGAGGGTTTAAGTCGATCGACGAGGTCGGCGGCGGATCGGTCGATTTCCTGCGCGTCCCCGATCCCCCAGAATCCGAGAATGGCGACCGCGAACCAGATTATGCTTCGGTGTCCTGCGTGACGTCCTGGGAGCCTTCTTCGGTGGCGCGAAGCTCTTCGAGGACTTCTTCGCGGGACTTCAATTCCTTTTCGAGCGCTCCAATTCTGGAGACAAGTGTACTGACGTCGTCGGATTCGAGAAGTTCGCTATTCTGGCCAGCTTCGATTCCGGTGTAAACCTTTCCTCCCAGGTCGGCCAGGGAGTCTCTGATGGCGTGACGTGTTTCGGCGATGTCGAGCCGCGCCCTGCCAATGCGACCGAGATATTCGGCCTTCTCAGCGGCAACAGTTGCACTGTCGAGAAGGCTCTGTTTAATCCTGTCCCAGAGCGTGACCGAACCTGTCGTCATGCGACCACCATCCTGTTTACCATCGGGCTGATGTTCAGGACGCCCCGTCCCGGGCGTCTTTCAATTCTTTGATAAGCTGATCTCTGTTGGCGTGAGAGATCTCGCGACCCTGAATTGCAAGTCCAGGGGTCTCGCGAGCGAGGCTCCTCAATTGAGTGACCGACAGGGTCTCCAGATTGCTGCTGTCCACTGGGTCGTTCCCGATGTCGAAAACTTCGACGAGGTCGTGATGGGGATTCGGGATGACGTGCTTCGAAACAAGCTCCCCCACCTGCCCGCCGGCTTGAGCTCCAGCGTCGACGGCGGCCTGGACGGCGGCTACGTCGCCGAGGACGCGAATCGAAACGAGCCCACCTTCGATCTTCTCTACGGGACCGATCGACACGGATGCGGCCTTCACCGCTGCATCGGTTGCTTCCGTGATGCCGACGAGGCCTTTCATTTCTATCAAACCCAGCGCCTGTGACATCGTGCTCCGACTCCGTCGCCAAGGGCAGTGGGCGACCGGAAAAAGTCAAGCGGCCAGCCTGTCGCATCGATCGGGCGAAGGGTGGCCGCCTTTGTTCAATGGGTTGTTTTTATAGTAGGTTAGGCGCAAAACCTAGCGGTGCGTCTTGCAGCCTGCACGGCTACGACACAGGGAATAATAACAAAACCGAAGATCGCTGTCACGCACTTTTTTGGTTATAACTTACACTCTTGCATACAGTTATGAAAAATTAGGATTGCTAATCCGATTCCGGGTCGTGGAGGTCCCTGGACCAATTATACCGACTGGCTCCCTGTCGAGTCCCGAACCAGATGTGGTCTCCGTGGACGGCGATCGATCGAACCTCCCCGCTTACGAGACCATCGGACGGGGTGATGTTTCGCCAGTCACCCGTCCTCGTGTTGACGAGCAGCACTCCCTGGTCCGTGGCGACCCACACTCGGAATCCGTCGCGCGCCACGTCGATGGTGCGGCTCCCCCCGGATTCGGGAAGAGGCCAAGTGACCGCGCTACTGTCGGGATGCGCCCGGACCCATAGACTGGGGGGCTCTGCGAGGACGAGGGCTAGCGTGTCACCCCGGGCGTCGACCCCCCTCACCGGGACGTTCGCGAGCCTGGAAGAGGTCCATGTCACTTCACCGCGTGGACAGAAGAAGAGCCCCCGATCGGTTGCGGCCCACAAGGTTCCATGGCCCGCCGACATTGCCTCTATCTCGAATCGTTCGCTTCCAGAAACGACTCTGAGGGTGTCCGCGGGCAGGTCGAGTACGGCGAGACCGGTTGTCGTCCCGATCCACAGCCGGTTACCGTCGCGAACCATGGCAGTGGTCGGTCCGATCCGTCGGTTGGTCCAGCGGCTGAACCGATAGGTGTGCCAGGCGTCGTCACGCGACCAGTAGCGGACGACGCCGCGATCGGTCCCGAACCACACGTCGCTCTCCGTGGACAGGATCGAGGTGACCTGCGCATCATCCAGGCCGTAGACGAGGTCCTCCTCATAATATTCCCACCGGTCCGATCGTGTGTCGTAGCGTGAAACGCCTCTTGCGAAGGTCCCGAAGTCGTCACGTCCTCCGAACCATATGTAGTCGCCGTCTCTGGCGAGGGCGGTCACATTCTGCTCGATCGGACCGTGACGAAGGAACTCGACTGTGCTGAAGCGCAGGTCGGCGCGTCCCAATCCCAGGCCAGCCGTGCCGACCCACAGATTGTCCCAGGAGTCCACCAGTACGTCCGTGATGCGATAGTCCCGGCGAGGCCCGCGAATGAGGCCGCCCGATACGTAGTAACCGAAGGGCATAATGACGTCGTGAGGGATCCTGCCTGCCGGACGGTCGAAGAACTCCGGAGAGCCTCCTGCCACGAGCGTTTCGAGTCGGGACATCCATCTCGCGGTGCCATTGGGGGTCTGGATGTGAAGATCCCCCGTGGTGCGTTTGAAAGTCATTCTTTCTACGACGTTGCTGGGCAACCCATCGGTCGTTGTCAGGGTGCGGAGCCACTCGTCCTGGAACCTCCCGAACCGACGGATTCCGCCCGTCGTCCCGATGTAGATCTCATCCTCACCTTCCGCCAGATCCGTCACGAAGTTCATGTTGGTGTAGGATTGCCACAAGGTGGCGTCGAAGCCATCGGCGGATGAGATGAGACACAGGGCAACCACAGCGAGTGCTGTGGGCGTGCAGCGTCGAATGCGGGCCACAGTCAGGTTTCCACCAGATACTGGGCGACGGCTTTCGCAACGACGGCTTCTTCGTCGGTCGGAATCACGTAAACCCCGACGGACGCATCCTCCTCCGAAATGCGACGCTCAGCGGGGCCTTCCGTGTTGGCTCGCCCGTCGATTTGCACGCCCAGAAAGCCTAATTCCTGGCAGATCCGTGCACGTATCTCCGGACTCCGTTCTCCGATTCCACCGGCGAAGGCCACGACGTCCACACCACCCATGGCCGCGGCCATGGCAGCGATCTCCTTGCGAACACCATAGCAGAAGGCATCGATGGCTAACCGTGCCCGGTCATTCCCATCCTGCGCCGCTTCCTGGAGATCGCGCACGTCGCCGCTGACACCAGAAATGCCCAGCAAACCGCTCCGGTTGGACAGCACGTCGCTTATTTCCTCCGGCGAGAGTCCCTCCTGATCCATGACGTAGGGGATGATAAAGGGGTCGATCGTCCCGTTTCGGGTGGAGTTGATGACCCCGCATTGCGGTGAGAATCCCATGGTCGTGTCGACGGATCGGCCCGCAGCGACGGCGCACAAAGAGGCACTGCCGCCGAGGTGGCAGCTGACCGTCTTTGATTGATTGTCTCCGGTGAGCGCGACGACCCGTTCGGACACGTAGCGGTGAGAAGCGCCGTGGAATCCGTATTTGCGGATGCCGTAGCGCTCGAGCCATTCGAAAGGCACGCTGTAGATGTATGCGTAGTCGGGAAGGGTCGCGTGGAACGAGGCTTCGAAGGATCCGATGAGCGGAATCTCAGGGTAGAGCGTTCTGAAGACGCGGACGGCCTGGATATAAGGTGGGTTATGCGCGGGCGCGATGTTGTTGTAGTCGGCCATTCGGCCGAGCACTTCTTCCGTCAGTTCGAGGGTGCCGGACGCGCCTCGAATATGCACGGTCTTGAATCCGATGGCGTCCAGACCGTTGAGGTTGGCCACGGGCCCGATTTGCGGGGTGGTCAGGTGGTCGATGGCCGTACGAACGGCATCCGCATAGGTTGGCAGTCCGTCCGTGGAAGTGATTGTGCGGTCGCCGACCACGTGCGTTTGTGGTGAAGAGGTCTCTCCGATCCTTTCAATTCGGCCGTGGGCGTGGACACGATCGCCCTGGAATAGTTTGTATTTGAAGGAAGTGCTGCCGACGTTGGCGACGAGAATGGTAGGCATTGGGGAAGCCGTGGGGCAGAAGTGGGTGATTCTGTGCGTGGTTGTTCCCGGGTACTTACGAAGTCCCTCCCATCCGTACGTTCACCCCTGGGAGCGAAGGGATTCTACGACACGGCGCGTGATTTCTTCGATCGTGGCGGCTTCGTCGGATGAAGAGGCGCCATTGGGAGCCGGAGACGCTGCGGACTCGCCCGCGCTGCGGGCTCTTAGGGTGGGGATGCCCGCAGTCGCAGTATCCCCTGTACTTCTCGCGGTCTGGATTCCGCCGGTGTTGCCGATGGCGCAGGCCGGGCTGGGCCCTCGGATCCCCATGCGCTCGCGGATCTGGACGAGCTTCTGGACCTGTTCGGCGTTGAGGGTGTTGAACCCCCCGAGCTGCCGGGCGACAAGCATGATCTTCGCGAAGTGCTCCATCGTTTCCATCTTGTAATACGCGTTCATGACGCTGTTACCGATGGTTGTGGCGCCGTGGTTTTCGAGGAGGTAGGCGTCATAGTCCTTGACCCACTTTCGGATCGGCTCGGAGATCTCCGGGCCGCCCGGCGTGCCGTAGTCAGCAATCGGGATGGCACCGAGGGTGATGACGACCTCGGGCAGGACGCATTCCGTCAGCGGGATGCCGGCGACCGAAAAACCCGTAGCCGTGGGCGGGTGGGCATGGACGACGGCCTTGATGTCGGGTCGTTCACGATAGAGGAAGATGTGCATGCCGAGCTCTGATGAGGCGTTCTTCACGCCACTGACCTTCTTCCCGTCCATGTCCGTGACGACGAGCTCTTCGATCTTCAGGAAGCCCTTGGACATTCCGGTGGGCGTGGTCACGATGCGGTCTTCCTCGATTCGACAGGAGATGTTGCCGTCGTTGGAAGCGACGTATCCCTGGTTGTACACGCGACGGCCCGCTTCGATAATGTCAAGTTTAGTCTGATGGATGTTCATGACTTATCCCGTAGAAGCAACCACGTGGAACACGAAACGTACGAAAGATCTGGTCCCCAGTTGAAGGGGTTCACTCTGCCATCTGGACGTGATCGACGATACCGGCGATGACCGACCGGATGGGAGGACGTTCCACGCCGAGCACCTGCCCCGCCGCGATTCCCTGTCGTAAAACAAGGACCTGTTCACCGACGCCCGCACCTACCGCATCCACTGCGACGATCGCCGCACCCTGCGAAGACCCATCAGGATCTGTCGGCTGTACGACCATGAGTTTGGTGTCGTCGTAGGCCGGGTGTTTGATGGTTGAGACGACGGTGCCGATGATGCGTCCGAGAAACACGTCAGCTGCCCTCTACGGATACGCGGTTGGCAATGCCTACGATGGCGGCGTCGATCGGACCGTAGCCAGTGGGAAGCGCGTTCGGGGCTTCCCGCGCCCCGACCCAGTACACGGTCTCTCCGTGACCGGCGCTCACGGTGTCGACAGCCACGAGGGGCGCGCCGATTGCCGCCCTCGCTTCATCGATCGGCTGGATCACGAGAAGCCGCGTGCCGTGCAGGGACGGGTCTTTCCGGGTAGCGACCACCGTGCCGATGACTTCACCCAGTTGCATCAGACAATCCGAAAGTAGTCGACGAGCGTGCAACGACGCTGCCGGGTGAACGTGCGGGCGGAGGTGGCCCCTTCACCGGTCGGTGTAGCGATCGAGAAGGATGTGTATCCCTCACCTCCCGCACCGAGGCCGGCCGTGGACGGGCCGTTCTTGACGAACAGAGTGCAACGGCACTTTCGCGCCATCGTTGTCATGCTTTCAACGTTTTTTGAGTGCATGACCGCGGTATGTCGGTATCTGCGCTCGGCTTCCACGGCCATGTCGATTCCGGTGTCGACGTCGGGAACCCGAACCACGGGCAGGAACGGCATCATCTGCTCGCGATGGACGAAGGGATGGTCCGGCGCGACTTCGCCGACGAGCAAGGGGACGTCATCGGAGACGTTCAGACCGATGGCGTCGGCAAGGACGTCTGCGTTGCGCCCGACGAATTCACGATTGATGGACCAGTCTCCGTTGCTCGTGGGGAACGCTACACCGGTGAGCCGTTCCACCTGCCCGGAGTCGAGAAGTACGCAACCGTTCTGTTCGAGGTGACGTACGAATTCGTTCGCGATGGACTGGACGGCGAAGACTTCCTTTTCCCCGATGCAGAGGATGTTGTTATCGAACCCGCCCCCCGCGATGGTGTCGGCGGCAGCTTTGGCGAGGTCGGCCGTCTCGTCGACGACAACAGGAGGATTGCCCGGACCTGCGCAGATCGCGCGCTTGGGGGCCTGCATGGCGGCCTTGACGACTCCGCCGCCGCCCGTAACGAGGAGTAGGTCGATGTCGGGATGCGTGAACAGGGCCTGCGCGGTTTCGATTGTAGGTTCCAGCACGGCGACAAGCAGGTCGGGGGGGCCTCCGACTCCGATGATGGCCCGGTTGATGATCTGAATGCCGGCCTGCGATACTCGCCTTGCGCTGGGATGCGGGGCGAAGACCACGCTGTTTCCGGCAGCGATCAGGCTGATGGCGTTGTTGACGATCGTCGGGACGGGGTGCGTGGAAGGCGTGACTGCGGCGACGACGCCGAAGGGAGCCATCTCGACGACCGTGAGCCCGTGGTCGCCGGACCACGCCACCTGCTGTAGATCTTCGACTCCCGGAGTCTCCCGGGCAACGACCTCGAACTTCCGGATCTTGTGAGGGACGCGCCCCATGCCGGTTTCGTCACGAGTCTGCTGGGCGAGCCCGCGCGCGTGTTCGAGTGAAGTTTCCCGAATCGCGGTGATGATCTGCCGTCGTGTGTCGAGCGACAGGGCCTCGAGTTCACATTGCGCTGTCCGAGCCGCGGAGACCGCGTCTTCCAGCCGCTCGAATACCCCATCTTCACCGGGACCTTCTGGGCGGGGGAGAGCGCGTTGGGTGGTGTGTCCATTGGTCGTCAGGCCCCTGACGACGTTTTCGACCACGGCCCGGATTTGAGCTTCGTCGAGGTTCATAAACGAGTCTCGCGTTGGGGAGTCAGGACGTTCGGCCGCCCGCCTTGTCGTAAACGACCTTGCCCTTCACTTGTGCAGAGTCGACGATGGCAACGATGACGGCATCGACGGGACGCTCCTGGGTGGACTCGGTCATTCGAGCTGAGCTCCCGCTGCAACAGAGCACGTACTCGCCCTCGCCTGCGCCTGCGGCGTCGACGGCGACCACGTAGGTGTCGGATTCGGCCATGGTGGAGAGGTCGACGGTCTGCACGATCTGGAGCTTGAAGCCCTCTAGGCCGTCGGCCTTCTGGGTAGCGACCACCGTGCCGACCACTTTACCAAGTGTCATAGTCGGTTGTCCGGGTGGCCTCAGGCCTTGCCGATGGGCAGGGCGTCCTCGAGGCTTCCGTGCGGCCGCGGGATGACGTGGACGGAAACGAGTTCGCCGACTTTTCCTGCTGCCGCGGCACCGGCGTCGGTAGCAGCCTTGACGGCGGCAACATCGCCTCGAACGAGCACGGTTACGTAACCGGCGCCGATCTTCTCCCATCCGATGAGTTTCACGTTTGCAGCCTTGACCATGGTGTCTGACGCTTCGATCAAGGCGACGAGCCCTTTCGTTTCAATGAGTCCGAGGGCTTCACCCATGTTCTGTTCTCCTTAAATGTGAGCGCGGGGTCCGAGTGACCTCGCAGCGATGGTTAATGTTACTTTCGACGATAGAGAGCCATCCGAAAGGGAGGCTCCCCACTGAAGGTGTGTATCCGGTCGTATCGATCATCGAAGTCTTCGGTGTCGACGATGCCGGTTTCGATCGATTGCCAGGGCGGATCGTGAAAGAGCAGATACTCGGGTCTGAGTTCGCGTACCGCCCATGCCACGTCGCCCTCTGCCATCCGCGCACGAACCCGGGGTTCCGTCAGCCCCACAAGGTCGAGCACCCTGACACCGGAAAAGTATCCCACGATGCCGATCTCCACTGCCGCGACCCTGTGTTCGGGATCCACGTGGACCGCCAGATGCTCCGCAGCTTCCCGATAGAGGTTAAACCGCGGCTCAGGGTTCGTGATCCCCCGATGCGCGGGCCAGATCTGGGCGACAATGAGGATCGCGACGGCTGCGTGAAAAGCACGCGGGTGAATTTTTGCGAGTCTGGCCCGAACGTGTTCGGTCCCCAGACCGGCGAGTACGGCCAGGCAGGGGACGAACTGCGTGTAGTAGTGATAGGCTGACGGGATGCCCAGGATTGTGTAAGTCGTTGCGACCGTCACGGCCCAGAACGCGAGCACACACGCCAGCCAGGTCCTGTCGTGCCACGTTCGTTTTGCTCCGATAGCGGCGAGGACGAGAACGCCCACCATCAGAGGCGACAAGAGGAGGTAGAGCGCGGCTACACGCGCACCTCCATAGAGATAGTTACGCCAGAATCCGCTTTGCCCCATCGCGCGTTTGGCTTCGAGCGTGCCTGGCAGCGGATGCCCGAAGTAGTCGTACGCGGCCGTAGCGGCGATCGAAACGGGCAGGGCGAACGTGATCACGAAGGTCCAGAACGCCCGGCGATCGCTGAACAGGGCGTGACATCCAATGAGTCCTGCGGGGACGCAACCGTCCGCCCGTGTCAATGTGGCAAGGGCAAGGAGCAGGCCCGCCACTCCGGGGCGTCCCTTTCTATAGGACCACGCTCCGCCAAAAACGAACGCGAAAAAGAAGTTGAGCTCGAATCCCTGCGTGTCGCCGATCAGTGGGTGCGTCACGATGATCAGCCCGGCGACCGCGCCGGCGACGGCGTGCCCTTCGTGTTCGAGAAGCCGGAAGATCAGGATGCCGACGAGTGCGATCGACGCAACGGTCATGCATCCGGCCAAGAACGGGATGTCTATTCCTGCGAGGGCCCCCGCACCGAGGATGAGAGCGTAGAACGGCGCGGTAGTTCCCATGACGCGTTCGCCGGTGTTGAAGACAAACCCGTTCCCATCTGCCCAGTTGCGTGCGTAGCGGAACGTGATGTAGGGGTCGTCGAAGTTGACGAGCTCGTAGAGCCCGCCGACGATGACGGCCAACACCGAGATGGCGACGCAGATGCGCCGTCGTTCCTCGGGCGTCACGAGTCCGGGGCCAGGAAGATCCCCAGATCGGAATGCGGTCTCGGGATGATGTGGGCGGCGACGAGTTCTCCAGCCTTGTCGGCAGCGGCGGAGCCGGCTTCCACTGCGACCTGAACGGCTCCCAGATCGCCCCGTACGAGGGTGGTCGTAAAGCCGGCGCCGATCGTCTTATACTGCTCGATGTCGATGTTGGCGGTTTTGGCCATGGCGTCGGCGGCTTCGGTCGTACCCACGAACCCACACGTTTCAATCATTCCGAGCGCACGTTCATCGAAAGTCACGTTCGGACCTCGATGATGGCGACGTCACCGCAAGCGACCGCAGCGGCGTTCGCGTCGTCGGTATCAAGGTGGATTTCGGGCAACTGTCCATCGGCGATTTTGAGTCTCACATTGTGAAAAACGAGACCCTTCTCACCCGGGATGCGAACACTGACCCGCTCGATCCCGGTAAGGCCCAGGCGCCGGACATCCTCGGGCGTCAGATGAATATGACGAGTGGCCCGGATTGCGCAGTCTGCCGTGAAGGACCCCTTGGGCCCGACGAAGGTAAGGGGCTGCGCATCAGAGAGGTCGCCCGAGTCACGGACGGGCGGGTCGAGACCGAGATAGATGGCATCCGTACGGGCGAGCTCGACCTGATTGTAGCCACGTGTGGGGCCAAGCACGCGCACACGCTCGATGGCCCGAAGTCGAGGTCCGACGACGGACACGACCTCCTCGGCTGCGAACGCTCCGGGCTGGTAAAGTTCGCGATACACGTTCAAATTCGCGCCTCGGCCGAACAGGGTTTCGAGTCCCTCGTCGTTCAGATGGCAGTGTCGGGCGGAGACCCCGATCGGCACTTGCGTGGGGGACGGCGTGCGGATCTGTCTGAGAACCTCGTCGACGACGGCCTCGATGTCGATCGCCCCGCCGGGAGCACGCGGCTCGCAGCGGGAGCACAGACTGCAGTCATCGCAGGCTGATGAAGGCTTGATTGTGAGGTTCATTGTGAAAGCTGGAAGGGTGTAAACACGCCAAGTCGCCCGACGGATGCCCCGACAGTTCTATGCGAGGAACTCCGCCTGAAAATGGACTCGAAAGGGCACCGAAGGTAGCCGGGGTCCCCTGGCAAGTCAAGTCGTTTGAGGGTTTGGCCAGCGGTTCCAATGCTCCCGGTTCCAGATGAGGGGAGGCGCGTGCTCCCGAATTATTCTCTTTGGTGGGAATCGCCGAGACCGTATTTTCGGGCGATCGTCGATAAGTGATAAAAACACAACGTGTTCCGACAAGGTGGATGTGTGAAGCACCCCCGCCGATGGATTCTGATTCTGTTCCTGCTGGCCGTCGCGATCAGGGTCGGGGCAGGGCTGGAGTGGGACCGATGGCCTGCGACGACGGAAGAGGCTGAGTGGGAGACCGCCGCTCTGGTCTACCAGACATCTGGATTCGCCTATCCTGACAACGTGGCTGCACGGCCGCCGCTCTATTCGATGTGGATGGCCGGGATCTATTCGGCTTTCGGGGGCCGTTCGATTGCGGTCAGAGTGGGCCAGGCGATACTGGGTGGGCTCACCTGCCTGGTCGCTCTCTGGATCGGGTGTCGCGTGGTAGACGATCGAGTGGGACGGTGGGCGGCCGTCCTGTGCGCGCTCCACCCGCTCCTGGTGGGGAGCGGGTGTATGCTGACGGCTGATGTCCTGTTCGTTTTTCTCTTTGCTGCTGCGTTCGCGTTGTCTCTTCTCTTCGCCGAGCACCCGACGGATCTGCGAGGCTTCGCCCTGGGGGCGTGTCTTGGGCTCGTCGCTCTCTGCTCCCAGGTTGTGTTCGCCTGGGTTCCGTTGATGTTGGGTGGGTTCGCGATCCGAGGCGGTCGGTCGACCATCGGCCCGGTCTCTCGAGTCGTGTGCGCGATGTTGCTTGTCATTCTGCCGTGGACGATCCGAAACCACCTTGTGACGGATCGGTTCGTGCCTGTCGCACCTCGACTCGGATTTGAAATGTTGATCGGGCACGAGCCACGGGCAACTGGGGGGTTCGACGTTACAAGAGACTACCTGGGGATGTTCGGGAAGCTCTCGATCGACGAGGAGAACGTCGTGGATCGGGACCGCGTTGTCGCGGCCAGGGTTACCGAGTGGATCGTGGAAGATCCTCTTCGGTCAATGGAGTTGTTCGTTCAGAAGCTGGGGCATCTCTGGAACCCCTTCGTTCCGGGAGGTCGCCCCCTCCAGCATCTCGGATCTCTGGTGCTGATTGCACCGCTTCTGGGGCTTGGGCTCTGGAGCGCGGTTGATCGCCGGCGCGAGCCGCTCGGCTGGCCGGCGCTGACGGCAGCGGTCGCTTTCAGTTTGGTTCACGGACTTCTCTACAGTGAAGGGCGTTTTCGGCTTCCCGTCGACTTCGCGTTGCTCGTGCCAGCCGCCGACCGTGGACTTTATTGTGCGGCCAGGATCGGAGAGGCGGTTCGGACTCGATGGCTCGAACTGGCCGATGGAGGGACGGGCTCGTGATCGCAAGACCCTCGGATGGTTGGCCCTCACATCGGAGTTGGTTCACGCTGGCCCACGCGATGCCTTGCGTGGTTCTGGGGGTTGCAGTGGCCACGCAGTGGGCGGCTCGCTTCGTGATGGACGACAGCCTGATGTTTGTTCGATACGCCGATCATCTTCTTGGGGGAGAAGGGCTGGCGTGGAACCGAGGGGACGATCCGGTCTACGGGCCGACTTCGCTTGCCTACGTCTGGGTCGTGGCGATCGTTCGTTTGTTCGCAGATTCCGTGGCCATGGCAGTTCAGCTCTCGAGCGTTCTATGCGGTGCTGCTTTCGTGTTCCTGGTGTCAAGGCTCGCTCGGGAGGCTGGAGGGGCGAACGGGCAGGTGGCGTCGGTGGTAACCCTGACGGCTCTGGCGTTCTGGTCCGACTCCCTGTCGGCTCACTTCACGACGGGGATGGACACGACTTTCGCCATGGCGTTTCTGGCGGGCTTCCTGCTGATGGCGGGAGGTGTGGAGTCCGGTCGCTCCGGATACGCGATGGGAACCTCAATCGGGGGCGGCCTCGCGCTTGCCGTCCGTCCAGAACTCTGCCTGTTTACGGTTCTGGTGCCTGCCGTGGCCGCGATGATCGGGCCCTCCTCCAAAAGGCGAGTCTGGGGAGCGGTCGGGGCCGGAACGATCGGCATTTTTCTGGCTCATGTTCTTCTGGCGTGGGGGGTCCTGGGTACTCCCCTGCCCCTGTCGTTTTACACGAAAAGTGTACACGGCTACGGTGCAGGATTCGCGAGCGAGTACGGGCACGTGGCACTGGCCGAATTCGTGGACTTCGCGAGCGGCTACTGGCTTCTGATCCTGCCGATCGCGATCGGGCTCTGTTTCCTGCGGGAGCGCAAGGAACGGTCGCTTTCTGTCGAGATCGGGGTGCTCGCAGCGACGGTTCTCTTTCTTTTTTATCACCTGTTCATGACGTTGCCGATCATGCCGTACAAGGAGAGATTCTTCCATCCCGTGTTGCCGGCCTTCGCTTACCTGGCTGGCCGGGCGATGTCGGGCTTTCAGATTGGCACGTTTCACGAGGACGTAAGGTCGCGGCTACCGCTGGTGACCGCTCTTTCCGTGGCTGCGATCCTGTCATCACCTGGGATCGCTTCGGCAAAGGCTTTTCGGAAGGGCGTCCAGGCCGGTGCAGTCGGCGCGTTCGATCTGGTCGAAACCTATCGAGCGACCTCCCAGAGCGACCGGTGGTTCGCGCTCGATCGGTTTTCGGAACTTCCTGATGACCTGGTGATCTCGGCAACCGAGATCGGTTTGCCCGCGGCGCTGAATCCCGGGAAACGGATTGTCGACATGGCGGGGCTGAATCACCGATCCTTTGCGGTCGATGGGTTCGATCTGGATCAGTTCTTCGACGAAGGGGCCGATCTCGTTTTTCTTCCCCATCCGCATTACATAAGAATTATCCGGATGCTTCGTGCTGACGGCCGGTGGAGCCGCAGGTACCGGGTGATCGAAGCGGAGACGACAGGGACGGAATTCGGGGTCGCGCTTCTCGAAGCCAGCCCCCACTATGATCGCATGCGACGGATCGTAGACGAGGCGATCCCATGAACACGGCGGCCATCTCGACGATCCATCCCCGCAATCGCCGTCTTCTCATGATTGCGCTCGTCGCCCATCTGATTCTGGTCGTGGCGCCGGTCCTGAAGTTCGGTTGGATCGGACCACCGATCGTCGTCCTGACCGTGTTTTCCCTGGCCGCGGTCTTCGGTTCGGTGACGGCAGCTCTGTTCTATCTCTGTACGATCCCCGTTACGATCCCAAGGGAGTTTTTCGATACCTATGTAAGGTTGCCCGAGAATGTTCAGTTCGTCGAGGCGCTCTATGCGCTGATCGTCGTTCTGGCTGCAATATCGTGGGTGTCGAGTCGGCGATCCTGGACCCGGACACCGCTCGATCTACAGGTCGCGGTGTTTCTGGGCCTGATCGTTTTTTCCTGCGGGCTGGGCCTGGCCTACGGTCAGTCGACTTCTCACATGTTGCGCAATGTCAGATACCCCCTGTATTACGGCGCTTTCTACGTTGCTACGGGGTTCCTCGACTTTCGACGGTTCAAGGACTGGATTCCGCTGCTCATCGGAACTTCGGCCGTTGTCGGGGTGGAGTATCTGTTCGAGTTTCTTGGGGTGGTGAATCTCTCGATTTCTGGTTCCTTCGTTCGAGTCGCACGTGTCGAAGGGCTGATGCTGCCGATCGGCACCCTGCTGGTGGCCACGGTCTGGGCCTTCGAGCCGCGCAGATATCGTCGGATCCTGAGTGGAATCGCCCTGGTACCCATCGCGCTCGCGCTCGTGTTGACGGTGGGGCGGGGAATGTGGGTCGGCACGGCTACTGGTCTGGGGGTGTTGGCGCTTCTGGTCCTGTTGGATCGGGGGAGGCGCGGACGTTCGCGCCGTTTCATGATGATCGTGGCCTTGCCCATCCTGATCCTTGGATTGGGCTATGCATTCGAGGAGGTGACGAGCGCTGGAGTTTCGGGGGCGGCCTACCGGAAAGTGGAGCGCGCTGTCGAGCAGGACGACTGGACGATTACGTCCCGGATTATTTCTTACGGACTTGTGCTGGAGAAAATGAGAGATCGGCCTCTGCTGGGGGGCGGCCACGGGGAGACGGTGTCGATACCCATCCTGGAGGCGGTGGTGCCGCATATCCTGACGACGGGAACGGTCGACAACCTCTACCTGACGCTCGGCCTGCGAATGGGGATCGTGGGGATCGGTGTTTTCGTGTGGTTGTACGGGAAAGCGCTATGGCTTGCATTCAGGCGCTTCAGGATCGAGGCCGTTGACGATCACCGGCTAATTCTGGCGGCCTTTATCACTGTCTACTGCGGGCTTCTGGTCTATGGAATGGCAGACGCGACAATGATTACTAACAAGATCGCCTTCATTCACGCGGTCTTTCTGGCGATGATCGGGCGGTTGGTCGGGTCCGCAAGGGAGAGTTACGGTACGTGACCGCCGTGCCCTCACCAGAAGAAGTGAAAGACGAGTCTGCGGGAGTCGACCGGTTGTCCGTGGTGATCGTGAATTGGAACGGCGCAGGCCAGCTGCAACGCTGCGTGGCTGCGGTCGGAGAAAGTACTTACGTGGAGATCGAGGAGATTCTGGTTGTCGACAATGCGTCGACGGACGGTAGCCTTGCATCGATCGATGATCTGGACGGCGTTCGGGTCATCCAGACGGGGGCGAATCTGGGCTACGGGAGCGGAGCCAACCGGGGGATTCGAGAGTCGGTCGCGCCCTACGTGGCTGTCCTGAATACGGATGTCGAGCTCGAGCGGGGAGCCCTCGGTCGAATGGTGGGGTTCCTGTCGGCCGAATTAACGTGTGGGATCGTTGGCCCCCGCCTTCTGGATGCCTCGGGAGGCGATCCGGGATCGTGTGGCAGGCGGCCGGCCTTCTGGGACGCGATTGGACGTAAATTCCTTTTGCATCAGATATTTCCGATCTTTAACTTCCGGCTGTTGCGGCCCCGGATTCCGACTGACGTTGGGTGGGTTACGGGGGCGTGCACAGTGGCCCGACGATCCGCCCTGGACTCGGTTGGCGGATTCGACGAGGCCATTTTTATGTATTTCGAAGACCTGGACCTGAGCGAGCGCTTGCGCCAGGCCGGTTGGCGAACCTGTTTCGTTCCGGAGGCCGTTGGATGTCATTCGGGAGGTGGAAGTTCGCGGCAGGCGCTTGAGCGGATGCTTCTCGTGAGCGAAGTCAGCTATCGGTACTTTACTCGCAAGCACTACGGCGGGTTTTTTGCGACTCTGCTGGCCACGCTGACCCCGATCGAGATGACGTTGCGGAGCCTCCTCTGGATGGGAATCTACCTGGCGTCCGGGCGACGCCGATCCGAGGCCGTCGTTCGACTGCGAGCCTACAGGAAGGCATTCCTGAACGACTTCAGAGACGCCCAGCCTCCGAGTGTGCCTGAAGAACTATAAAAGAGGACGCATGAGCATCCCCGTTTTACGTCCGTATTTTGGCGACGACGAAGTTGAAGCGATCCGCGAGGTTCTGAACTCGGGCTGGGTCGGTCCAGGAACGAAGGTCGAGGCTTTCGAGAAGGCGTTTGCGGACTACGTGGGAACCCGTTTCGCCGTCAGCTTGAATTCGTGTTCGTCCGCGCTCTTCCTGTCGATGAAGGTGCTCGACATCGCAGGTCGCGAGGTCATCACGACACCCATGACGTTCGTGTCGACGAACCACGCGATTCTCCAGAACGACGGGACACCGGTGTTCTGCGACATCGACGCGGAAACGCTGAACATTTCTCCAGAATCGATCGAAGCGAACGTCACCGACAAGACGGCGGCCATCGTGGTCATGCATCATAGCGGCCACGCCTGCGATATGGATCCGATATTGGAAATCGCAAACGCCCGCGACATCCCCGTCATCGAAGATGCAGCACACGCGGCGGGTGGACGTTACAAGGGGCGCATGGCGGGCTGCCTTGGTACGGTCGGGTGTTTCAGCTTCCACGCGTTGAAGAACATGACGACCGGCGACGGCGGGATGCTGACGACCGACGATGAAGAGATCGCCGCCCGCGTGAAAAACCTACGCTGGATGGGCATTACACGAGGTACCTACGATCGTTTTCGCAGAAACGGACGAGCTCGAGCCTGGGAATACGATATAGAAGAAGTCGGATACAAGTTCCACATGAACGACTTGACCGCGGCAATCGGTCTGATTCAGCTCGCGAAACTGGAATCCTCGAACGCGGCGCGTCGAGAAATCTCGCTGCAATATCGAAAGGCTCTGGGCGATCTTCCGTGGCTCGAACTGCCTGAAGAAAAAGAGTACGCACGAAGCGCCCACCACATGTTCGTGATTCGGGCTAAGGATCGGGACGGGCTGATCGAACACCTGGCAGAGCACGAAATCGATGCTGGTGTCCACTACCAGCCCAATCATCTCTACACCGTCTACGAGCCCTATCGACGAAGCTTGCCGGTGACCGAACAGGTCTGGCAGGATATCCTTACCCTACCTCTGCATCCTGCCATGACCGATGACGACATCGGACGCGTCATCGCTGCTGTTCGGGATTTCAGTCCTAAGCCCGAGGCCGCCCCGGGCTCGTGATGCCTCCACTGCCGTTCGGTGTCCCGACGCTCGCTTCGGGCCTCGGCGTCGCGTTCGCTGTTTCTCTCCTGCTCACCCCTCTGGTCCGGATGATCGCGCTACGCGTGGTTCCGACCGATTCCCCGTCGCAAGATTCTGATTCCAGCTCGACCGATGAAGGGAGCCCCCAGGATAGGGGGACCCCCTCGCTGGGCGGGCTCTCGGTCGTTCTGGCCGTGGGCCTTACCCTGGCTCTGTTCGATGGACGAATGTCCGCGCTTCTGATATCCGCGGGTTGCGCAGCCGTAGCCGGTCTGGTGGACGACGTTCGTCCCCTCTCCCCGATGGTCAAGACCGGTCTGTTGGCGTGTGCGGCCTCTGCTGCGTGGATCCTCGGACTTCGTCTGGGCTTGTTGCCAGGGCTCTGGGATGTAGCACTTACCGTGGTCGTTCTGATCTGGGTCGCCCACGCGACGAATGTCCTCGACATGGCCGACGGACTCCTGGGCGGACAAGGCGTGGTTATCTGTGGCGGAATGTTCGTTGTCGGGTGGTTGGCCGGGCTGCCGGTCCTTCTGTTCCCAGCTCTGGCACTGGCGGGCGCTCTCGCCGGTTTCCTGATACATAACTGGTATCCGGCGCGGATCTACCTTGGGGACACGGGAAGTCTGTTCGTGGGCATCTTTCTCGGGGGGATGGCCGTGATGTGTGTGAATTCGTTTTCGGGTCCGACAAGCATCGTGCTCCCCGTCCTGCTTCTGGCGATGCCGACGTTCGAGGCGGTCTTTCTGATCGTACTGCGAACCGCGAAGGGGCGTGTACCGTGGCGTCCATCGGGCGATCATCCCGAGCAGCGTTTACGCAAGATGGGCACGGGTGTCCGAGGTGCTGTGGTTCGGTTGTGTCTTGTCGGCGTTGCGTCGTCGTTTGCGGCCGCAGCCTGTTTATTCCTTTCGGATCCCATGGTCGTTGTTCTGGGGGTGGGTGCTCTGGCGGCGCTGGCTTTGATGGGGGTCGGGTTGAGCCGGATCGATGTGGAGGGAGACGGTATCGACGGACGCCCCCAGAGTCTCCTGTCGAAGAACTGGCTGGTGCATCGGCTGATGCATCGCGCGATGGCGGGGGAAAAGGATGGGGTACACGGTCGGTTACTGGACATCGGTTGCGGACGTCGACCCTACTTCAGACTGTTCGAGGATCGCGTATCGGACTACGTGGGTATCGAACGAGACGTGGATCGTTATGTGGAGGAGCCTCCCGATGTCCAGGGTGATGGGAATGCCCTGCCTTTCGCTTCGAACGCGTTCGACACTGTCATTTCGAATCAGGTGCTCGAACACGTTCCCGAACCCGCCTATGCGGTTGGGGAAATGGCCCGGGTTATGCGGCCCGGGGCTCGCGCGATCATCACCGCCCCTCACATCTGGGGAATCCACGAAGAGCCCCACGACTACTACCGGTTCACGCCCTTCGGTCTGACCTACATCGCTCAAAGAGCGGGGCTTTCGGTGGAGCGGGTGATGCCCCTGGGGGGCTACTGGATCACGGCCGGAGCCCGATTCTGTTACTACCTCGAGCATTTCGCTCGTGGGCCCTTTCGACTTCCGGTCGCTGTGACCTGGGGCGTTGTGCAGTGTGTGGTGGTCTGGCTGGATGGTCTACATCGGGTCGAGGGGGACGCATGGAATCATCTGCTGGTGGTCAGAAAGCCGGAGGAGTGAGCGTGTCTGTTCCGGGAGAGGGCCGATGAGGACGGGGTGAGCGAACGACTGGACCTCAAGAGATCGGCGATTTCGGGCGCCCGCTGGATGTCGACGACGACAGGATACACGCTCGCTCTCCAGTTCGTCCAGGTGGCTGTCCTCGCCCACTTTCTGACGCCGACTTCATTTGGTCTGGTCGGACTGGTGGTGGTTTCCGTGGGGTTCGCGCAGGCGTTTGCCGACCTGGGTCTGACTCACGCTATCGTCCAGCGACAAGATGGGGACGACGGCCCGATTGCGAGTCTGTTCTGGCTCGTTCTGGTGAATGGCGCAGTGTTGTCGGTTCTGTTTTACACCCTGGCCCCCTGGGTCGCCCGCCTGCTCCTGCCACCTTCAGCCCCGATCGAGACCACAAACGTTGGAGCAGCCTTGGCTGCGCCGGAACTGGAGCTGTTGCTTCGTAGTGTGGCACCCTTGTTCATCGTCGGCTCGCTCGGTCACATTCCGGCCTCCCTGCATCAGCGGGCATTGAGGTTCCGCACGCTCGGCCTCCTGGAATCGGGAGTCATGACCGTCGGCGCGGCGGTGACGATCGTGTGTGTGTCCCTCGGGGCCGATGCCCACGCCGTGGTCTACGGACTGCTGGCCGGGACCTTTGCCCGATCGATCGCCATGACCGCGTCGGTGTGGTCGAACTGGCGCCCCTCGCTGCGTTTGCGGCGCTCGGATCTTTCCGGGTATCTGCCGTTCGGCCTGTATCAGACTGGCGAGCGAGCGGTGAACTTCTTTGCGGCCAACGTCGATTACCTGATTATCGGGAGCGTCCTGGGGCCGGCCGCACTGGGCGTTTACTATGCGGCTTATCAGCTCGTCATTCTGCCCGTCCAGAAAGCAAGTCCCGTTCTGACCCGGGTCGCGTTTCCGGTTTTTTCACGGGCCCAGGACGACGATGCCGTCCTGCAGGAAGGCTATGTGTGGATCGCGCGGCTGGTCGGCCTTTTCGGCTTCCCTGCCCTGATCGGGCTGGGGGTGACCGCGCCTGTGTTCGTTCCTCTCTTCCTTGGGGAGGGATGGGCGGCAGCGGCACCGCTCGTCCAACTTCTCATTCCAGTCGGTTTATTCAAGAGCCTGGGTAGCCCGATCGGGTCCGTCTTCCTGGCTAAGGGACGCGCCGATCTGGGTCTGAAGTGGAACGCCGTTCTGGCGATCGTTCACGCGGCCGTATTCACCGCGGTGGCGGCGCAGGGGACAGGGGCAGTCGCTCTGGCCTATGTTGTGATGAGCGGGTGTGCGTTCGTGGCCGGACAGCTGCTATTGCGAAGGATGATCGGACTGGGGATTGGCGTGTATCTTTCGGCGCTGGTGAAGCCACTTTTCATGAGTGCGGCCATGGGAATTGTGGTGGCCCTTGCGCAGATCGGGGTAACCGGTTCGAAGATCGATCCGCTGCACTTCCTGCTCTTTCTGGTGTCGCTCGGAGGGTCCGTCTATTTCCTCCTGGTCGCCAAGATGGATCGCCATCTGATCTTTCAGATCAGATCCTGGATTCTGGGGGCCGACGCTTGAAGGTGCTGATCCTGGCGAATCACGGCGTGGCGGATCCGGCCAGTCGGACGCGGGTGTTTCAATATCTGCCTCGACTACGCGAACGCGGCGTCGATCCGGATGTCGAAGTTATCGTTGCGGATTCGGTTTTTGCGAAGGGTTGCCGTAGCCGATTGGCGAAGATCCGATATTACTTCACCGTAGTGTGGCTCTCCTTTAGAGCTGGTTTGCGGACGCTCGTTCGAGCTTCCAGCTACGATTGTATCCTGATCCAGCGCGTGCTCTTTCCGTTTCCGATTCCGCTTCTCATGCGACGCCATCGGCACCGGATCATTTACGACTTCGACGATGCGATATTCACGACTGAGACTGTCGACGCGTCGGGGCTGGAGCGCGTGAGGCAGTGGTTCCACGCACGAACGGTCGCTCCGTTGTTGAAGTCCGCATCCCACGCGGTTGTGGAAAGCGACTACACCGCAGGCTACGCCCGCGACTGCGGGGCCCTAGCGACGGTGATCACGGGGCCTATCGATACGGAGCGCTACCGGCCGGGCGAAGGCCCGAAAGAGGACGGACGTGTGGTTCTGGGTTGGATCGGAAGCCCCACGACGTCGGTTTATGTTGACCTGGTTCGTGAGCCGTTGGAGGCGCTGGGTCAGGCGTATCCGAATCTCGTTTTACGGCTTGTCGGGACCTCAGAACCGCGGATTGAGAACCTCCGCTTCGAAGCGCGATCCTGGTCGCTGGAGACGGAGGTCTCCGACCTGCAATCGTTCGACATCGGGTTGATGCCGTTGCCGGATGATCCTTGGACACGAGGCAAAGGGGGGTATAAAATCCTTCAGTACTCGGCGATGGGACTCCCGGTCGTGGCTTCACCCGTAGGGGTCAATCAGAAGCTTGTCGACCACGAGATCAGCGGCTATCTGGCGAGATCGAATGAGGACTGGGTGGGCTACCTGAGTCGATTGATCGAGGACGTGGATCTCCGGGTCCGCATGGGCCGTGAGGGAAGGGCCCGAATGGTAAAAACCTATGGGCTCGACCGGGCAGCGGACCGCATGGTGAGCCTCTTTTCGGCCGTTTCCGGTCAAAACGGGCCTTCTCGGATGATGCCAAAGCACGCCTAAACGGCAGATTTTTCAATGTCCTACGCGATTGTGTTGCATCTGAGGGAAACCGAGCCTACATTAGGTGGGTTTGCGGGCTGAAGTCACGTCAGGCGAATACGCCCGTTTGGGCTTCAGCCCGAGCAGCCACGGGACCGTTCCACCGTGTTTCACCGCTCGCGGGGGGGCGATTTCTGGTTCTTGTAGCGGAACAGTCGCCGGGGCGATGTCCGGCATTGTTGGGGAAGGGATCGGAATGAAGGTTTTGATCACGGGGGGTGCCGGATTCATCGGGTCCCATCTGGCCGAGCGGCTTTTGAACACCGGCCACCAGGTGACGGTGTATGACGATCTGTCGACGGGAGATCTGGACAACGTTCGACATATGGAGGACGATCCACGGTTCACGATGAAGGTCGGTACCGTTCTGGATCGAGAGGTGCTCGCACCGCTCGTGGAAGAGGCAGATGTGATCTTTCACCTCGCCGCCGCGGTCGGCGTGAACTATGTGATCGAAAACCCGCTGCACGCTCTGACGACGAATATCCGCGGGACCGAGATTTTGTTGGAGCTCGCGAACAAGAAGAAACAGCGCGTCATTCTTGCCTCCACGTCGGAAGTCGCGGGAAAGAAAAACGGCAAGGCAAACTTCTCAGAGGACGATGACCGGCTTCTGGGGCCGACGACCGTCACCCGCTGGATTTACTCGACGTCGAAAGCCGTGGACGAAATGCTGGGTCTGGCCTACTGGCGAGAGAAGAAAGTGCCGACGGTGATCGTTCGTTTCTTCAACGTCATCGGTCCACGCCAGTCACCCAACTACGGCATGGTGGTGCCGCGCTTCATCAAGCAGGCCCTTTTGGGACATCCGATTACGGTCTACAACGATGGTGAGCAGAAGCGGTGTTTCACCGACATCGAGGATGCGCTGGATGGCCTGGTTGCGCTAGCCGAGCATCCCGACACACCCGGTGAGATCTACAACCTGGGCGGCAACGCAGAGACGAACGAGATCAGCATCAAGAAGCTGGCCCACCGGGTGAAGGAACTGACGGAAAGTGATTCTCCAATCGAGTACGTGCCCTACGAGAAGGCCTTCGCAAAGGGATCCTATGAGGATCTCAACTACCGCGTGCCAGATCTGACGAAGATTCACAGCGCCGTAGGCTACGAGCCCGAGGTGGGTCTGGACCTGACGCTGAGAAAAATCATCGAGTATATCGAGTCCTGATTTTCGGATATCGCACGGAAGCCCGGAGCCCTGATGGGCCCGGGCTTTCGCTTGTACGCCCTCCCTTGCCGTCCTTCCGGTATTTTGTTTATATGACGTCGAGCCGCCGGGTCCCCAGTGGGGATGCCGGCTTTTTCACACCCGTGTCCTAACGCATGCGCCTTCTCAGACTGATCCTTCCCCTTCTGTTGTTGTCGACACCTGCCGTCGGACAGAGTGCTCGACCCCGGGTCGTGAATGCGGATGACACGGGTGTGACGCTCGAAGTGTCTGCCATCGGATATGACATGTCGAAGGTCACGATCGGTGGAATCGAATACGACCGGGTGACCCTCGACGACGCGGCTTTTCCCGATCGCCCCGGCGAACCGGCGGTACCGGAGGTCGGCGGTATGGTCGCCGTTCCCTTCGGAGTCTCGGTTCAGGTCTCCGTTGTCGATGTGCACTATCAGACATTCGAGAACGTGCGTCTCCATCCTGTGCCCGATGTCGAAGTGCTTGGACGCGAGCCTGACGTTCGAGGGGCCGTGTCCTACCAGGAAGATCCGGCTATCTACTCGAAAGATGACTTTGTTCCAGACGCACCTGCTCTGTTGACCGGTTTGGCAATGCTGCGGGACCAGCGAGTGGCGATGGTGTCGGTTCGGCCGATCGAGTACAACCCGGTTCAGCGCGTACTTCGGATCGCCCAGAAACTGACGGTTCGGCTGTCTTTCCTCCCTGATTCTTCGAGACCGGGTGTGTTACCCCCGGCGCTTGAATCGGTAGATCACCCATTCGAGCGGGGGTATCGAGCCGCGCTTCTGAACTATGATTCGTCCCGCCGTTGGCGCCGTAGGGCGCCCGCGGCGCTTGCGATGAAACAGGCGGGGAACTGGTACGATCCTCTCTCCGATTGGTACAAGATTCCGATCGAAGAGGATGGTGTGTATCGGCTGGGCGCC
>DJHM01000022.1:160817-169335 GCA_002433075.1 Latescibacteria bacterium UBA6620 | reverse complement strand
ATTCGATTCGACGGGAATCGCCCTGTCTATGGGCGATCTGGAGCGGCTACAGATTTTCGTCGATGGGGAAGAGGAACCCCTTCTGGTCCGGGACGATGGAGACGGTGTTCTGAGTGAAGGGGACGAAGTCCTCTTCTATGCCCGATTCCGACGTGCGCCAGATCGAGACTTCGAGAACATGCACGGACGGAGTCATATCTACTGGTTGCGTGTGGGGACGACCGCGGGGCTTCGCTACGTTGAAGAGGACGTGGCCCCCGGCGAAAACACGCCCGAGGTGACGTCCCACCTCTCGTCGGTGCACACGGAAGTTGATTCGCTCTACGAGCGGCTGGGGAATGCGCCTGACGCGGATCGAGATCACTGGTTCGGTCCTCGGACGGCTTCGCCGGTTTCGCCCGGCGAAACTCAGTTCGACGTGGTACGTGAAGTCGCTCTGCCCGGACTGGTGACGACCGGCGGGGGGATCGCGGCGGTCCGTGTGGGCATGCACGGTTTATCGTCCCGATCCGCTATCGACCCGGACCACCGCACTCAAGTTCTGGTGAACGAGACGATTCTGGTAAGCCAGGACGAGTGGGACGGATCGGTGGCTTTCATCGCATCCGGGGAGGTACCTGCCGAAGGCCTGACCGACACGATCCTGGTCACCCTGGCCACACCTGGCGATCCGAGCTATTTCCCAGACGATCCCAATGCTGTGCGCTACATCGAGAACGTCATGTTCAACTGGGCGGAGGTGACCTACCCGCGATCGTTCGAGCTGTTGGACGGCCTACTGACGTTTGGTCTGGAGTCCCTCTCGGTGGAGACTCCGGGCGCGATCACCGTGACGAACCTGGAAGGCAACTCGGTGACAATTCTGGACCGCAACCGTGGCGCGACCCTAACGAACGCTTCCTTCGAGTCTGAGGGCACTGGTTTCAGCGCGAGGTTCGCAGCTCGATCGAACGGTCCTTTCGTCGCGTTCGAAGACCGCACCATACGGCCGACTCCAATCGGACAGCTCGACGTGGCGTCCAACCTGCGGGGCGAACGACAGGGTGCGAGCTACGTGGTGGTGACTCACGAGATGTTCGCTTCGCAGTCGGAGCAACTGGCCGAACACCGACGTGCGGGGGGACTGACGGCGACGGTGATCGATGTGCAGGACGTGTTCGACGAGTTCGCGGACGGCCACCTGACCGAAACGGCGATTCGCGATTTTATGCTCCACGCTTACGACAACTGGGCGGAGAGACCGGTCTACCTGATGCTGATGGGACGACACACTTTCGACTACCGCGATCTGCTGGGTGAGGCCGAAAACGGGACGCGGGTGCTTGTCCCAGGTATGCGGTTTCAATCTGTGCGACGGGGCATCGCCTACACGGATCACTTTTTCGGTACCGTTTCAGGTGACGATTCGCTGATGGATGTCTGGGTGGGGCGCTTCTCGTTGAATAATGAGACGGAGGCGAATACCGTCGTAAGGAAGGTGATGGATTACGACGAAGTGCCCACGGCGCGGTGGCGTGACAGGGTCCTCTACATGGCCAACTGGGATGCCCTCGAAGGAGAGCATCTGTTCATCCGCGACAGCGAAAACCTGATCGAGCAGTTCACAGAGCCGTTCGGATTGGAAACGCTCCGAGTCTATCACGACGCGGATACACCACCTCCGCCGAATGAAAGCTCGAGTGAGGTGATCCGGCAGATCAACGAAGGCCGATTGATTGTGAACTTCATGGGGCACGGAAGTGTTGCGGCCATGGCCGGCTTCATCATCGGTAAGTCGCAGCAGATCGGTTTCGATTATACGGGCCAGATTCAGAATCGTGATACACTGCCCCTGGTCATCGGCATGTCGTGCCTGAACGCTCTGTATTCAGAGCCGACCCTCGCCTGCTTTGCTGAAGAGCTGACGAACAAGGACGACGGAGGGGCGATCGCGTACATATCTGCGTCATCTCTTGCGTTCATCTTCACGAACAACCTGATGAACAATTCGATGTTCAGGCTCATCTTTCAGGAGGGTGTGACAGAATTCGGCGCAGCTGTGGCTTTGGCGAAGAACGACCTGCTGACACAGAGGCCGGGGAGCGAGAACAGCACGGTGATGATGACCCTGATCGGTGACCCTGCCCAGCACCTGAAGCTTCCCGAAGGTCCCGACTATTCGATCGACGAGGCCTCTCTGACGATTACTCCCGAGGCTCCACTCGCGGCGTCGGACAGTGCGATCGTGTCGATCGATATCCGGAACGAGGGCATCCTGACGGAGACACCCGTCGAAATGCTGATGACGGATATTAATCTGGATCAAGGCACGACGGATACCCTTTTCTCCGGGTCCCTGCCGCCGTTCGGGCAATCCGAGAAGCTGACGGTCGGATGGCCCCTGTCAGGCCGGGCGGGACGGCATCGACTGGATGTGCTGATCGATCCGGCCTCGAATACAGGTGATATCGACCCGCTCGACAATGGGGTGTCGAGGGTCGTGGAGGTGTTCGGCGCGCTGAGCGCACTTCCGCTGTTTCCAGTCGAGAGCCAAGGGGTGTCGCAGAACGAGCTCAGCCTGGGGATTCGATCGGGGTCGATGGATGCATCCTCGTTGACGGGCGAGTTCGAAATTTCACGAAGTCAGGCGTTCGATGACGAGGTGATCCGTTCCGGGCTGGTGAGAGGGTCCGACGGCTTTGTGACGCATACGCCGGCCATGCTCGAGGATGGCATTTGGTACTGGCGGGGACGGCTCCACGACGGGAACAGCGCGGGAGCGTGGACTCTGCCTCGGAGTTTCTCCTTTTCAGGCGACGTGCCGGACCGAGAGGTCGTGTGGCGTCAGACCCCGGAACAGATCCAAACGAACAACACGATCGAGACCTATCCGGACGGTTCTCTGGGCCGAACGACAGAGCCCGTACCTCTGCGGCTTGATGCCGAACATCGAGAGGCGTTCTTCGACGCCGAGGGGACACCGGCGACGGCGATCCTGGCGACGGACGGAAACTTCATCTACGCTACAGGATTCTTCTCGTTCGCCAATCTGTATCCGTTTCCACCCACGTTCGTACGAATCGGGACGGGCCTCAACGGTACGATAGCCGGGCAGAATCTGGGTCCTGTGACCGACGTGCCCGTAGAAACGACATCTGCGGCCTATCACTCCGACGGGTTTCTGTACGCGGACATACGATTGTCGGGAGAGATTCTACGGATCGATCCTGCGACGGGCGACGTGGAAAGGGTGACCGTGCCGGCCGGATTGGTGGAGGTCGAGACGGGTTTACCGATCGACGGAACGTCGCTGGTCGCCTCGGACGGAAAGGAATTCTTCAACGTGGGCTGGGGCGTGGATGGTGTGGTTCGGGGAGGGTGGACGGTTCGTGTCTTCCAGCCCGAGGAGGACTGGCGACTGGTCCGGAGCTTCGAGGTCGAGCCCACCGAGACGGGGTTCGCGTATCAATTCACGGACGGGGTGATCGCCGACGGTCGCTATCTCTACCTGGTCGAGTTCGGGACGGGGATGACCCATCGGGTACGCGTGGTCAGCGCAGTCGACGGCTCCTTCGTCGACGAATACGAGAGCGATCAGGCTGAAACGGACCTGCTGTCGGGACAGTACGACTGGGTGAACGACAAGGTCTGGATGGGGCAACTCAACGGGCCAGGAATCCTCCGTTACTCAGGACTTCAGGCGCCGGATGAGGGAATCATCCTGTCGTCACCGATTGGTCCTGCCATCTCCTGGGGATCATCGCAGGTAGATGTGATTGGCACGAACGGACAAGCGGCGATCGATGTGCTTGGCGAAGTGCCCGGCGGCGCCTTCGTCGAAATCGCATCGTTGGTGGGACTGCCACCAGGTGCGCTCGACCTGTCCGGGGTCGGTTCGACCGTCGACCGATTGCGGCTACGTCTTCGGTTGTCCGCTCCAGGTCTCGATCGAACGCCTTCGCTCGGGACCTGGGAAGTGCGTTACCAGCCAGTCAGCGTGATTCGGTTGTCGAATCTGACCCAGTCGGCCACGTCGGTCTTCGAACTCGATCCGATAGATCTGTCTGTCGACGTCCAGAACCTGGGCCCCACGGACCTCGTGTTCGGCACGACAGTCGGGTTTTACGCAGGTCCACCTGTTTCAGGGCGGCTGATCGTGCGAGAAGCCATTCCCGAAGCGACACCCATTGGATCCCGGCGGACCCTGGCGGTGCGCTGGGACACAGGAGAATTCCCCGGCATTCATACGGTGACCGCCCAGGTCGAGGACCTTCAGGGGCGCTCACAGTTCTTCTCGACGCGTCTGGCGGCCGATGAGCCCATCGAGGTGATCGGAAGCGACGATCGATCGCCGCCGTCGATCGAAATTTCCGCGCAGGATGCGCAGGGTGAGGTGCGCCCTGAAGACTATCTGACGTCGAGTCCGTCGTTCCGAATCGTGATCCGGGATTCAAGTGGAGTGGACGAACAGGCGACGACGATCGACCTGCGGGGCCAGGGGGACGAAGGCACGCAGACGCTACAGCTGCCCTCGTCGATCGTTACAAACCCTGTTTCGGACCCGGCGTCCTTTTCCTTTACCTACCAACCGGAAGCGGCCCTGGTCGATGACGAGTATACGCTCATAGTGACTTCATCCGACAGAGTGGGGAACGGTCCGGCCACGAAGACGTTGTCTTTCCGGGTGGAGTCGGACCTGGCGATTGAACGTGTCCTGAACTACCCCAATCCGGTTGCCGGCCCGACTGCGTTTACCTTCGTCCTGTCGCGACCGGCTGATGTGACGGTGCGTGTGTTCACGCTGACAGGCCGCCTGATCCGCGTCCTCGACACACCGTCGAGGGGGGTCGGTTACAATCAGATTCTGTGGGACGGATTCGACTCGGACGGTCATCGGCCTGCAAACGGAACCTATCTCTACACAATCACTGCGGAAACGGCGGATGAAACAGTTCGCGCGAAAGAGAAGCTGATTGTTTACCGCTGATCGCAGTGAAGTCATCGACTGCGGCTTGGAAGCCGGCGGTTTGAAGTTTCTGGATAGATGATGGACGGGCCCATCACGAGTCGCACATTCGAGTAGCGGAGGCTGATGATGGCAGGACCGACGGCCGAAGAGCGTGCTTTCTGGGAAGAGAACGGATACCTGAGGTTCGACCTGGCGATCGCAGGTGAAGACCTCGTGCGATTGAAAAATGCGTTTGATCGTGCAGCCAGCGCGTGCAAGGAAGACTGGCTCGAAGGGATCGCGACCGGAACAAAGCCGGCTGCCCATTTTGATATTCCCAATCCCCTCGAGCGGGATGATGTGTTCATCGACCTGATCGACTACCCTGTATGGTTTCCCTATCTGCAGGACTTTGCGGACGACGAGGTGATTCTGCTGGGTCCCCAGGTGCGCACGCTTCCCGCTCAGCCGATCAGCTATGTGGGATGGCATCCTGATGTTCCACACACAACGCCTCTCCATATGAAAGTCCAGATCTACATCGAAGACGTTCAAGCGAACGGTGGCGCATTCGGGTTCGTTCCAGGGAGCCATAAGCCGGACGCCGGGCCTTGCCCAAAACCGCGGCCCCTGGAGGCGATGCCCAATTACAAGGTCTTCCCGGGCAAGGCGGGGGACGCTATCCTCTTCAATTCGTATGGGTGGCACACCTCCATGGTGAACGAGACAGGCGTGCCACGGAAATCAATCATCCTGATCTATGAGAAATGGAGCGAGGGCAAGGTCAGCTCCGACCGCTATGCCTCGATCTCCGACCGGCTGACGACGCCGGAGCGTCGGAGGCTCTTCAGTCTGGAGCCGATGCGGGGATAAGCACCTGCCTGTGGAATGTTGGACGGATTGGTGAGCCCATCGACTCGATTTCAGAGGCCTCTACGTGATTGATGCCCACGTACACGTATTCGCGAAGGTTTCCGAGGAGTTTCCCCGCGAGGTTAACGTCAACACGCCCCCCGAGCGGGAGGCGACCGCCGAACAACTGCTGGAGACGATGGAAGCGAGCGGTGTGGAGAAGGCGATCCTCACGCAGATCGGTGGGGTGGAGATGGTGCAGCATGCCTATCTACTGCGGTGTCTGAAGGAATATCCCGACCGGTTCCGTGGCATCGGTCTCGTCGCCGACCCGCAGCATCCAGAGGATCAAATGGATCGCCTCACGGGTGACGGAGGGATCGTCGGGTTCCGGCTCTTCAAGATCGGAGGAGAACGCGATCCTCTCGCCCCGATCGACGTGAGAACGTTCGAGACCTATCCGATCTGGAAGTACGCCGCAGAGAAAGACTACGTGATCTGGCTCTACCCACCGGCTGCGGAGAATCACTGCGTTCCATATTTGATGGAAGCATTTCCCGACCTGACGGTGGTGTATAACCATATGGCGTTTTGTCCGGGGGAAGGATCGTTCACGCACGACGAGAAAGGTCGACCGCACATCGAATCTCCCATTCCACCCGTGACGCGATACAACACGCTCGGCCAGTATCTTTTCCCGAACGTCTGCGTGAAGTTGTCGGGTCAGTATGCGTTCTCGAAGGAGCCTTATCCGTATCCCGATCTTGCTGCGTGGCACCAGACTCTGTTGAAGAACTTCAAGGCTGACCGACTGATGTGGGCGACGGACTCACCGTGGATTCTGGAAGACCCGGGTTACGACAACCTGACGAAGGTGATCGACACGCAGCTTCCCGAGATCAGCGAGGTAGAACGGACATCGATCATGGGGGGAACGGCGGAAGCGCGGTTGTTCTCGCGTGGATGAACCCTAAAAAAGCGAAATGCAAGGTGCAAAAGGCAATATGCAGAATTCAGTGCTCGCTGGATCCCGCGAAAGATTACTCATTGATCTGGGGCAAGCTGTCGACAGGGGGGACGTCCGCGAGGTAGACGTTGCCGTAGCCGCTTACGCCGGTCGTGAAGACGACCTGGGAGCCATCGGCATTGAAGCGGGGGTGTACGTGGACTTGCTGAATCTTTGCCGAAGAGTCGTGACGACACAGCACTCTGGGTTCTTCGTAGGTGTCACCGTTCCTCCTCCATAGACGGACGACACGACCGCCATCTCCGACGACGAGGTCAGGACCGTTCGAGTGAATGTGGCCGGTCTTTCCCGGAAAGTGATTCTCTACGTGGTCCGTGTCGTCGTATCGACAGTGACCGAGCCACGCCGCCCCATCCGCTCTTTCCCCGTGGTATCTGACGCGCTCACCGTCGGCGTGCCAGTATTCATGCCCGATGGTCTCCCCTTCCTCCGGCGCTCTGATCTTCCAGACGTCGCCCTTCGAGACGTTCATCCCCCAGATGCGGTTGTCGACGCAATCCCACGGTCCCTGGTGACAGAAGGTGAGGACATCGGGCTTCGTGGGTGACGTGTTGACGTGCCCGATCCAGTATTTCTCCTTGAAGATGAATTCACCACCTGACCCGTCGGTGGATGCTTTCACGATGCGACTCAGTGGTCGCGCTTCCCAGGTTTCCCTGAACCCGACGTAGCCCCTCAAGTAGTCCACGCGAAATCGATCGGACATGTCCTCGGTAATACTGGCGTAGACGTGCAGGCCGTCCGCGCTGCAGTTGATCATCGAGACGTCCCATCCCTCTTCCATCCGATACAGAACGCGGCTTTCAGCGGTACCCAGGTCGATGCTGTAGAGGTTGGTGGCGTTGTTGCGATCGGAGGAGACGAGGAGACGTTTGCCCCCGTCGTGCCAGCCCGGGTTGGTGAAGTAGAAATGGTGACTGTGGGCGCGGTATCCGGTGAGTTGCCGTACGGTCGCGCCGGTATCCGCATCCTCGTGAAGTACGATCTCTGAGGGCCAGATACGATTGACTGACATCAGGCAACCGCGAGAGGGCGAGTGATGTCTTGACCGGCGAAGATTCGTGCGAGCAGGGACTGGAGCTGGGCTCTCGTGGCTTCGTCGATGGTGCTGCCGGGATACCGGACGTGACTGGAGTTCATGAGCCCACGCTGTCGAAAGATCTCCTTCCGAATCGCGACTCCGGGCTGACCTTCGAACACGATGAGGGGGAGGAATCTCGCGTAGATGTCCATCACACGATCGTGGTCGTCGTCTCGCGCAGCGTTGACCATGGCCATCAGCACTTCGGGAAAGGCGAAACCGGTCATGAAGCCATCCGCGCCACGAGCGAGTTCATAGCCACCGTAGAGTGCGCCGAGACCCGTAAGGATCGGGAGCTTGGGGGAGGTCATGCCGGCGACGAGAGCCCCGACCCGGGCGGGTGACGGAACGGCCTCCTGTTTGATGCACGCAACGGAGTCGATTTCCTCCACCATGCGAAGGACGAGGTCGAGCGGCATGTGAACCTGCGTGGAAATAGGATGGTCCTGGAGGACAATGGGGAGCTCCATGGCGTCGGCGATGCGGGCGAAATGATCGTAGATGCGCTGGGCGTTCGGGGTCGGTTCCCGGTGCGGGGTGACCATGACCCCCTTTGCACCGAGCGAGCCGGCCATCCGGCTGAGATCGATGGTGGCCTGTGTGCCGCTGTGGCTCGTCCCGACGACGATTG
>DJHM01000022.1:144864-160503 GCA_002433075.1 Latescibacteria bacterium UBA6620 | reverse complement strand
CCCGACGACGATTGGAATGCGGTCGTCCGCAGCGGCTACGGCGGCCTCGATCAGCGTGGCCCGGTCGCTGTCCACCATCCGGTTGGCTTCGCCCAAAACACCCAGGATCGTGACCCCGTCCACCCCGAGGTCGACCATGAAGCGGAGGATGTTCGAGAAGGCTTCGGTGTCGAGGGATTCATCTTCGTTGAAAGGTGTGGGGAGGATGGGGTAGACGCCGGTGAACATTTAAGAACCTCGTTGGCGGAAGGCAGGTGAACGATGGACGGTAGACCGCCGTTACCAGCCTTTTCGTGCGGTGGGGCGGCTGGCGGAACGAGGTCCGAAGCTAAGGACGAACGCGAGCGGTGCGCAACTGGCGACGCGAGATCTGAATGCGATCGGCGTCTTGTAGTGCTGTCAGTAGACTCGGATACGGTTGTCTGTTGTGCCGGTGGCGATGTCGATCACGAGCCAGAAGCCGGCGACCACAATCTGGCCGATGATGACCCCGTAGGCAATTGGGCGGGAGCGATCGTAGGCGCGCAGACCACCGGCCCGGATGACAATAGACTTGAGGCCCCACGCGACGAGGAAGGGGAGCCAGAGAGACGTCATGATCCACGCGGGGCTGACCATGTAGCCCAGGGGATGCAACGGCCACCAACTGAGCCGGTAGGTCGCGAAGGTGAGGGCGCCCATGATGACGGCCCCGACCCCGGTCCACATCCATCCTCCGACGTTGCGTAGTGTAGGGTTCTGCATTTTCGTGGCGGCGAGGTCGGGGGCGTATTTGGCGAATCCCTGGAAGTATTGTTGATGGAGGTTTGCCGCACCGTATCCGTGGCCGAGACCGATCATTGTTATGACGGAGACCACGAGGCTGAGCACCATGGCTCCCATCAGGGCGGGGAAGTGGGGCGCCTGCGAGGGACGCTCTCCGTCGTGGGCGATCCGAATGGCGTGAGCTACGGGGGCCATCATAAAGGACAACAGATCCCCGACCCAGACGAGGCTGAAGCAAAGGGCGACGAGTCCGGCGATGCCGATCGCATCTGTTCCGATGGTGGAGAGGGTGAAGCCCAACGGGATGATGGCGGGCACGATTGTGGCGAGGCCGCCATCGACGATGGCACGCGTGAGAGAAAGAAAGATGACCAGGGCGGCGACGATGACGATGGGAGAAATCCACGCGGGCAGACCGGCCTGGGTCATCCAGCCGATGAGGACGGTGAATCCGATCGCGAACCCTAGGACGGCGGTGCGGTCGCGGACGATTTCCCGGCCGTCGTCCACGTTGGCGAGGGCGCGTCTCCACACATCGCGAAGATGATCGCGGGCGGTCCACAGCCCGAAACCGACGAAAACGAGCATCGCCCCCATGCTCTGGTGAGAGAAGATGGGGTCGACCTGTCCGGAGCCCGTCCACGGTCCGAGCTTTTCGTTGTTGTAGATCCCGACGATGTCGAAGGCGCCCTGTGCAAATTCGTGCACGAGGTAGAACACCCATAGACTGAAGCTCAGCCGGGTGTTCACGAGGTAGGCGAAACCCAGCATAAGCGGGTTCAGGCGGAGGCGAAGATTTACGCGGTTTCGTAACGTCACGAGACGTGGTGCCTGGAAGACCATCGCCGGAAACGTGGGAAAGTAGACGTGCAGGGCTTCGAGCGAACCGATCAGGAACGGGAACGCTAAGCCCGACCAAACGGCCTTTGAGCGGAAGAAAGGCGGAACCGACTTCGCGTCGAGTTCGGCCATCGCGAGAGGGACCTGCATCACGGGGTAGGGCAGCCGCTCCCGCTCCATCCACTGTCGTCGCAGGATGACCATGAGGGAAAGGATGGTGGTCCACAATGCCAGAAGGAGGATGAGCCATCCGAGGAGCGGTTTGAGCCATACTGCCCAAACGGCGGATTCACCTTTGGGCACGCCCTCGTAGAAGTGGCGAAGGCCGTCCCCTGGCCCGACGACGATCCAGTCTTTGGTGTGGGGCAGAATGAGATCCGCCCACTGGTTCTCGGCAGTCGCGTAGTAGTGCGGACCGCTGATCATGGACAACATGACGCCGGTGACACCGCGTGTAGGAATCGCCGTGGCGACCATCATCATGGCGAAAACGACGAGGAGTTCGGGTTTGGTGAGAGCTACGGCCGGAACGAGCTTTCGGTGCACCGGGTTAATCAACAGGACGAGGACGAAGAAGAGAAAGAAAGCCGCAGGGGTGAGGCTGGACAGGCCGAGTCGACTTCCTTTCACAAGCATCTCGTTGTAGGGGGTCATCACTGCGATGACGGCGACGAGCACAGCGCCGACGACCAGGGCGATCGGTCGCACCGTTGCCCGTGCAGGTTCGGGTTGGGTCTCGGTCAGGCGAAGGGCCAAAAGGCGACCTCAGGTTGGGTTGCTGCGGGACGCTCGACGTCTGCGCACCACGAACAGATAGACGACGGTGTTCGACACAATCACCAAAGCACCTAGCAGTTACTGCGTTCCACGGGTAAGCCCCGGAGGATAAATGACGGGAACCAGGTAGTGTTCGATGAATCCGCCCGGATAGCCTGCTTCACCTCCGGATTCGCGCAGCACGTTTTCCAGTGGCGTCAATGGGCAGATCCACCCGAAGAACTCGAGGGCGGCACCCCACAAGGCCGCGGGAATTTGGGGTGCCGCCCGCCACCAAAGTCCGAGAATTCCACCCGCGACAATGAAGACGATGCATGCGAGATGGAGGACCAGTAAGACATCGGCCAGTGCGCGATAGATCATCTTCGTGGTGGTCTCTCACTTTTGTGCGTCAAAGATCCAGGATCCGGGCCGCTGTCCCGCCCATGATGGCGAGCCTCGAAGTTTCGTCCAGAAACGCGCAATGCTTTTCGATCCAGTCCCGTGACTGTCGGTATGTGCAGAATCGATTCTGGAACGGCATGTCGGTGCCCCACATCAGCTGGTTCGGTCCGACGCGTTCGACCATCTCTTCGAGGGTGGAATGCAGTTCGCGGTACGGATAGTCGAACCAATCACCGAGACGGACAGGGAGGCACACTTCGAGATGACAGTTCGGGTTCCCGAAGGGCGTCCAGGCTTCATTCGGGACAGCGATCCTCCGGCCCTCTCTCATCGAGCGATAGGGGAAGCCGTGGGTGAGCACGCACGGTGTATCGGGATATCGTTCCATCCACCGCATCAGGATTCGCTGCTGATCCAGATACCCCTCGATCTCGTTGTCACTGCCTCCCGAGCCCAGGGTAAAGAAGACCGGCAGTCCGAAGGATGTGGCGACTTCCCAGAACGGTCTGTAGGCTCCGTCGTCCCACGCCGTGCCCAGATCGAGGTACGCTGTGTCAGGGATAAACTTGATGGCGTGCAAGCCGTGGGTCTCGATCGATTCAGTCAGTTCTGCGATGACGGCGTCCGGCTCGCCAGTGATGCGCCATTCGTCCACGGGGGCCATCGCGCGCAGCCGATCCGGATAGCTGGCGACGCAACGGGCGAGGAAGGTGCTGTCGCGCCCGAGGGAGGGGTCGGTATGAAGGAGAGCGACGTCCACACCGGCATAGTCCATTTCACCGATCAGGCTATGCGGGGTGAATTCGAGATTGCGAAGGTCGGGGGGCATCCAGTACTTGGTGTAGTCCTCTCCATCTATCGTCCAGACCAGACGACCTCGCTCGTGATCCGGTCGGAACTTCAAATCCGGGAGATCGTTGATCCGTTCCCGACCCGCCGGTGCGAGAGCGGAAGTGTCCGATTCGGTGCGATCTGAGAGACGCACAACGGGTTGGTGATGGCCGGCCACGGCGACCTGCAGCCACGCGAGGTGCTGTTCCGGGGTCGTGTGTCCGGCGGGATGGTCGGCCGGGTGAAAGCAATAGACGTGTGCGTCGATGATCATCTGGGTCCTTTCTGGCTCAGAACAGTATCGCTCCCGTTTGTGGTTTTGTCGAGGCGGGCGCAGGACAAGCGGCGGAGGAAATATGAGGTCCGAGAAACGTTGTGGTCTTTTCACGCGACTGCGAGTAGGACTGAGTCTGCTTGCGGGTCTGCGAAGGCACGATGTGCGCGCAGCACGAACGTTCATGGAGACCTTCTTCGCTGAAGATCGTGGTCTCGTGCGGGTGTTGCGGATGTGGAGGTGGGCCCTGGGGCAGATGTTCGGGACGATTCCTCGCTCATTGACGACCGTTACGTTCGCGGAGACCGTAGCGCGCACCCCCATCTGGCTGGTGGAAGGCAACCGATTGGCGAACCATCCGTGGGAGGCAGAGCCTCGGACGAAGCTGCCTGAACGAGTGGACGCGGTCATCATTGGGGCGGGCATGACGGGAGCGGGCTGTGCCTATCACTGGGCCAGACGGACCGGAGAAAAGACGGCGGTTGTTCTGGAGATGCACGACCCGGCGTGGGGTGCCAGCGGCCGAAACGAGGGGCTGGTCGTGATGGGCCGCTACTTCGCGATGGTACGGGACACCGTACGACAGCATCTGAATGAGGTGCGATCGGATCTGGACGGGGATTCACGTGGACGATTGGCGGACCAGTTCGCGGCCGCCTACACCCGAAGCGCGTACAAGAATGCGGATCTGATCGAGGATACGGTCCGTGAGGAAGGCTTCGAGTGCGACTACGCTCGTATGGGTTGGATCCAGGCACGGTCGGAGTCGGCCCAATCGTCACTCAGGGAATCCGTCGAGGCTGGGCGGGCGAACGGGTTCGATGACTGGACGTCTCTGACACCGGAGGAAGTTCTTGAGACGGGTGGAATGACGGTCGACACCCCGGCCGGCTTCTCGCGTCGCGCGGCTTCCTTCCATCCCGCGAAGTGGGTGTGGTGTCTCCTCGAAAAAGCTCTCGAAAGCTCGAACGTCCAGCTATTCACACGAACCCGGGTTACGTCGGTGGATCGGGAGGAAGACGGCTACGTGGTTCATACGGAGCGCGGACCTGTTCGCGCGCGGGCCGTCATCAACGCCATCGAGTCACACACGGCCTCGCTGCACGAACGGTATGGCGAATTCATCTTTCCGCGTCAGACACAGGCCGCGTTCGGCGACGGAGGCCCGGATACGATGAAACCGCACGTGGGTCTGAGCGGGCTCCAGGGCTGGTTCGGCCGTCACTTCGGCGGGGTGATGGTCGGGTCAGACGCGACGCGCATCGAAGCGCGGCGAGCGAACTGTATCAACCCGTCCCGGTTCATCACAAGTTTTCTGATGGGTGAGCTGCACGGACTCTTCGGACAGAGTCGAATTCACATCACGCACGAGTGGAGCGGCACGCCAGGCTTCACGGAGGACGAGTTTCCCGTGGTGGGTGTGCTCGACGGATATCGCCAATGGGTGATCGGAGGTATGTGTGGGTCGGGTACAGCGGTGTCGTTCAACGGAGCACGACACGTGGTGCAGAGAGTGCTGGGTCTCGAGGGCCCGGACGATTATCCCGAGGCTTACTTCTCGCCTGTCCGCCTGCTGGATCCCCGGAATCACCGCTGGCCCGATATCGAAGCCTGAGATGGTCCGAAACAGAGCAAGAGGGCGGGTGAATACGTGGACGGTTAGAAAACGACCAAGGCACAAGTTCAAATTGTGATGACGTCAACCTGAAGGGAGGAGTATGGACCCACTCTCGTTGTTCGGAATGTAATTCACCTTGTCACTCGTCATCTTCGCACTGGTTGCAAAGTGGTATATCTCGCCGGCACTCGACAAGCGATCGATGGAGGATGCGCTGGTACCGCTATTTCTCGTGCATACCCTCCGGTATCTGCCGTCGAGCGGGTTCGCGCCGGGCCCGCTCGATCCCGAGATTCCGATGGAGGCGATGTCCCAGATTGCATATGGAGATGTTGCATCCGCTCTGCTGGCCCTTGTTGCCGTGCTGTTACTCAGGCTTCGATGGTCAGGCGCAATTGCGGTTGCGTGGGTCGTCAACATTCTGATGAGTCTGGACTGGCTGAACGCGACGATGCTGGCGGCATCGAATGAGCTGGTGACCTATCGGATGGGCGTAAACTGGTATATCATCAGCTAATACGTGCCGGTCCTCGCGGTCGTGCACGTGATGATCTTTCATCGGTTGGTCAAGGGGAGTCGTTCTTCCGCGTCGGAATGAGTCCGGGGATAGTCGGAGGTCCCGAGCGTCCTCGCGATTTCGAAGCGGGCGGACTTCCTGGCAGCAGTGGAAGAAGAAGAGTTCCAATGGTGTTTCATTTCCTGGCCCTGTTCTGGCAATATCCGTGATTGTGATTTTCTTACCTCCTGTTCTGAGGAACGAACGTGTCGATCCTTGATCTTTTTTCGCTTGATGGGAAGACGGCTCTCGTCGTCGGTGGGGGCCGGGGCATCGGCGCCTCGCTTGCCCGGGCCCTGGCGGAGGCAGGGGCGCACGTCGCGGTAGCGGATATCGATCGATCGACCGCAGGCGAGACAGCCGAAACCTTACGGGCAGCGGGTGGGGATTCGCTCGCCATGCAGGTCGACGTGACATCCGGAACCGAGGCCGACAGGATCGTGAATGAAGTTGTGTCCGCCTGGGGAAAGCTCGACATCGCAGTCAACAGCGCGGGTATTTCGATCCAGAGTCGAGCCGAGGAGATGACCGAAGAGGTGTGGGATCGGGTCGTGAACGTGAACCTGAAGGGGATCTATGCCTGCACGCGCGCAGAAGGGGAGGCGATGCTCGCAGCTGGAACCGGGTCGATCGTCAATGTGGCGTCGATCTCGGGGCAGATCGTAAACCGGCCTCAGCGACACGCACAGTACAACGCGGCGAAGGCCGGCGTCATCCAGTACTCGCGAACCTGCGCGGCCGAGTGGGCGGATCGAGGCGTTCGGGTCAACACGATCAGCCCCGGGCACACGGTCTCACCAATGACGGCGCCGACGGTGGATGAAATGGAGCCGACGTGGGTGTCGAACACCCCGATGGGACGGTTGGGGCAGCCTGAAGATCTACAGGGGGCGGTCGTGTATCTGGCGTCGGCCGCTTCGAGCTACGTGACAGGGCACGATCTGGTGGTGGATGGAGGGTATACGATCTGGTGAGGGATCCAGCTTGGCGATCACGATACGGCGCAAGATGACACATCTCCTCGTCAGAGCGGAGGTGGCAGGGTGTTGGATTCGTGGGACGCACGAGTGGGCCGTAGTGACTGGTTGGGCTACCTGGCGACCGGTAAATCGACGAAGCTCGCTGATTCCTTCTCGTGGTATACCCGCTGGGTCGCCTGCTGGTAGTCTCCAGGTTTCGCCCAAGAGACGTTCTCGATGAAGGTCTGTGGATTTCGGTCGTAGATAGGGAACCAGGAACTCTGGATCTGCACGAGGATGCGATGACCGGGGAGGAACGTGTGGCTTACGTGCGGCATCGGGACCACGTAGGGCAGGACTTTTCCAGGTGGGATGGGGCGGGCCGTGTCGAAACTCTTGCGATAGCGGCCACGGAGAATGTCGCCTGAGATCATGAGCTGATAGCCGCCGAGGTCGGGTTGTGACGGGACCTCTTCAGGGTGGAGGTCGATCAGCTTGACCACCCAATCGGCGTCCGAACCCGTCGTAGAGGCGAAGAGTGTGGCGGAGATTTCCCCACGGAGCGTGATCGGGTCCGCCAGCGTTTCGCTGACGAAGGTGAGGACGTCGGTCCGATCGGCGAAGGGGCGCTGGTCGTCGACGAGCCATCGTCGCCACGTGGATCCCGATGCGCTGATGGGGCGATTGGGACGTACCCGGTAGGGGACGGGCTTGGCGGGGTCGGAGACGTACTCGGTGAAGGCCTCATCACCTTTGGCTGGAAGATCGAAAGATAGACCAGCATCTGCACGCAGATACAGGCGTGTCGATTTCTTTCTAGGCGGAGGCCAGGCGTTGAACGTCTTCCAGTCGTGGCGACCGGTGTCGAAGGCGAAGACCTTGGGGAGCGCCTTCGCCGGCCGCTTGCCCTTCAGGTGATGGTCCCAGAAGGGTTTCTCCATTTGGGTTCGATACTGGAGAGAGGTGTCCGCATCCCACTTGAAGGCGCCGAGAGAGGATCCATCACCCGTGCTTTGCCCGTGGCACCAGGGCCCGACCACGAGATGCGTTTTGTTGCCGGAGCGATCTCGGCTGGCCATCGCGGCGTGGCTGACCGGAGGACCATAGATGTCTTCCTGGTCGAACAGACTGTGGACCGTCAGGACGGGAACACGGCGCGGGGCCTCGGCCAGGTGCTTGTCGACGGCCTGGTCCTGCCAGTACCGGTCGTAGGCGGGATGAGCGATCAATCGCTTCCAGGCGGGAAGACGATCCATCCCGTACCGTTTCCCGAGCTCGCCGACCGAACCGGCCTCCAAGACGGCCGTGTAATGGTCGTGGTAACCCCACGGAATCGAATTGCTCGCGTTCCGGGTGGACGTCTGCCGGTAGACGTATTCCATCATCACGACCCGGAATGCGCCGTGGCGGTAGAAGTCGTCGCCCATCCAGGAGTCGACCATCGCGTTGACCGGAATGGCGGCTTTGAGGGCGGGATGTGGATCGAGGAGGGACATCAATGTCAACATCCCGTCGTAGGACACCCCTGTGATGCCGACTCGACCGTTGTTGTTGTCGACGTTGTGGATGAGCCATTCCACCGTGTCGTAGGCATCCGTCGATTGATCGACCTTCCCGCTGTTGAATGGTCCCCGCGTCGGGACCGTCATGATGTATTTCCCCTTCGATCGGAATCGCCCGCGTACGTCCTGGTAGGCACGGATGTAGCCATCGCGTACGAGGGCTTCGTCCGCTGCGGGGAGAGCTATCGCGATGTCCGGGCTTGTGTTGCGTGAGGCCCGGTTGGCGGCGTTGTAGGGGGTACGGGTGAGGATGATGGGCATCCTGCGCTTCACGTCGTTGGGGATGGCGATGATCGTGAATAGCTCGATGCCGTCGCGCATCGGCACCATCGCCTCGACACGCGTGTAGTTGAATGCGGGTGTGTGGGTCGTGAAGGTGCGGGGTACGTCGCTCGTTCCAGCGAGGTCGCCGGGCTTCTTTTCAGATCGAGGCATTACGCCTCCTGCTTGTCGCGCGCTTCCGCCTGAAGGGTGTAGAGAGACTTCATCTGCGCGTTACCGGGAATGTCGGGGATCATAGGCGGCGGTCCACCGGTGCGGGCGTAGCGGGCTCGCTGGCCACGCAACGTGTGCGTGAGAGCTTCCATTTCGTGGATGTAGGATCCGAAGTAAATCGGGAAGGTGTCTCCTGCGCGATACTCGAAGATGAGCGTTCGACGGGGGCGCTCCGAGCGGTTCGGCAGGGAGCTGTGCGGCAGGATGCAATGCATGAAGATTACGCTGCCGGCCGGAGCGGGCAGAGCGACAGGGTCTCCGAATTGGCCGTCGTCGATGGTCTCGATGATTTTTCCCGCGAAGGTCCCATCGGGCAGATGATGTTCGAAGTACCGTCGGTGCTGACGGGGGAGGATCTGCAGACAACCATTCTCTTCCGTGGCGTCGTCGAGGTAGATGAGCGTTGTCACGAGATCGTCGTTTGTGTGAGGGAAGTAGGCGAGGTCCTGGTGCCACTCGACGACAGACCCGACTTTCGCAGGCTTCATGTTCAATTTGCTGTGATGAAGCCCGATGTCCGGACCGATCAGGCACTCGATGCGGTCGAGGACCCGGTTATCGGTGGCGAGAGACCTGAAGGCCTCGTGCTGCTCGAAGGGATTGTAAATCCTTCGGGGGATGGGCTCGCCGTCGATCAGATCGGGTTCTAGTTCCATGACCTTCTCGATTTCGCCAGATTCGATCGCTTCTCGCGTCAAACTGCGGATGGTTTCATCGAGGTCGGAGAGCTCTGTGCCGGAGAAAACAGAGGGGACAACCACATATCCCTGGTCGTTGTACTGTTCGATTTCCTGATCGGTCAGTGTAAACACGTCCTGTCCCTTAGCTAGGTTGTCGAAGAAGTACCGAAGTCATAGATGTGTGAGGCTCAGGATCGCTACGTCGGCTGGCCGTCACATTGCAGGATTGGAATCAGTCCATCCAGACGTCAGGTTTGGTGTTGACCTCGTGACGTTCGAAGACGGCGTCAATTGCCCGCAAAGCGTCTTCGTCGAACTCGACATCGACCGTAGCCAGGTTGGCTTCGACCTCCTGCGGCGTTCGTGCGCCGACGAGGGCGACGCTCAGTACAGGATTGGCCAGGACCCACGCCAGTGCGAGGTTGGCCATCTGGATGCCCATGTCGTTGGCAATGCCCTTCAAATCCTCGACTACCCGCAGGTTTCGAGGGAAGTTCTCTTCGGTGAAGAGCTTCATGTTGAAAGCGCCCCCGCCACGACGCCAGTCGTTTTCACCGAACGTGGTGTTCTCGTCGAACGCGCCCGTAAGCAGCCCGTGGGCCAGCGACCCGTATCCCATGAATCCGATGCCGTGCTTCTCGTGCGTAGGCAGGATGTCGACTTCCATACGGCGGTCGAACATGTGGTATCCGTACTGACCGACGTCGACTCGACGCGTCTCCATACACGCCTCGATTTCCGGCGAGGTGAAGTTGCTGACGCCGCAGAAACGGACCTTGCCTTCCTGGACGAGATCTTCCATCGCCCGCATCGGTTCGTCGAACGGGATTCGACGATCGGGCCAATGTACGAGGTAGACGTCGATGTAGTCCGTGTTCAGATGTTTCAGGCTTGTCTCGATCGACAGCTTACAGCGGGCGGCGCGACTGTCCCGACCCTTTTCCGAGATCGAGTCGTTGTACTGGATGCCCCACTTGGTGACGAGAATGATATCCTTGCGTCGATCGCCGAGGCCCCTGGCGAGCAATTCTTCGGACCTACCAAAGCCATAACCCTGGGCGGTGTCGAAACAGTTAATGCCGACGTCGAGTCCCTTGTGGATGGCCTGAATCACTTCCGTGTCGTCGTAATCGCCGTATCGCCCTCCGAGCTCCCAACACCCGAACCCGATGGCGGAGACGTCCATCCCGGTCTGCCCAAACGGTCGATACTTCATTGCGTTTCCTTTCAAAACCTTGGGACCACGGACCACACGGAATACACGGAAAGATTCCAGCCGACGACCCCTCTCGGTGATCTCTGTTGAAGCGCTTTCAAGTTCCCTTGCGATTGGCGACTGAGTTCGGGGTGATGTCGAACCACGTTTCATGACCGGCGAAGAAGCGTTCCATTTCATCAACCATCAGCTCGAAGAATTCGCCGTGGCATACGCGGCCCGACGAGCTGTGGGGCGTCATGAAGACGTTGGGTAGCGTCAGGACCTCGTGGCCGGGTGGTGGGGGATCGGGATCGAAGACTTCGAGGCCTGCGCTGATATCGCCTTTCTTCAAGCGCGCAACGAGGGCATCCGAGTCGACGATGGGGCCTCGAGAGACGTTGACAAAGACCGAGTTCGGCTGAAGCAGGTTGAGCTCTCGTTCTCCGATCATGCCACGCGTACCCGGCGTGAGCGGTGCAACGCAGACCACCACCTCACAACCCGACATGATGTTGTCCAGCGACGTAAGGGTGAATCCGAGTGCCTCGGGCAACTCCCTGGGGAGGTAGGGGTCGTGGACGTAGATGTCCACCTCGAACGGCCTGAGGTACTTCATCAGGCGTCGACCCATATGACCACAACCGATGAGCCCGACTTTCTTGCCGACAAGTGTGCCGGGGAACGGGTAGAGTTCGTTATCCCGAGGCTTACCGGCACGCATCCGGTCGAACTGCGTGACGCCGTTGCGGCAGGCGACAAGGATCATGGCCATGGCCCACTCGGAAACCGGGTAGGATGAGCCGTTGGTTGTGTCGACCACCTGGATGTCGCGGGCCCAGGCCGCTTCGACGTCGATTCGGCTGTTGAATCGATCGCCTTCGAGCTCGCCGATAATCCGCAGCTTGTCCGCACCCTCGAGGACGGAGGCGTCGACCAGTGGGGCGCCGTGGCAGATGAGCAGGCCGTCGAAGTCCGGAAGTCGTTCCTTGAGCGCGGCTGCATCTTCGGCATTCTGGCTGTTATCGTAGATCCCACCGCCTTCGCAGGCGAACCAATCCCACGTTGCCAGATCTTCGAGTCTCTCCATCGTATGGTCGAGCAGGTAACCGTCTCTTACGCGTTGACTGAAGGCGAACAGAATGCGGGGCTTGTTGGACACGTCATCTCCTTGTTGAAGTTCGTCGGACGTGCCAAGATAAGTCGTGGGAATGAGTGACGAAAGCAGTCGCGATCGGGCGCCCAAAGCTTGACACGATCACACACCGTGACAATGTTCCCCGGTAAGTTTCGAATCCGATTCGTTTTACCATTCCCTATTTCCCTGATTCAATAATCCAATGCTCTTCATCTCACCATCCTCCGAGCGGCGTCTCACCCGGGCCAGGGAATGGCTCTCTGGACAGGATCCGGCCTCCCCCTGCCTGATTGTGTCGTCGCGCCCGGGAGGTGCGGACGATCTGGTTCGCCAGGTGGCCCGTGAAAAGGGCGGCACGTTTGGCTGGCACCGGATGACGCTGTGGCAGACGGCGTCGGCCCTGGCGGGGCCCGGGGTTCAGGGCACCCTTGCGACGGGACTGACCGGGCGTGCAGTGCTCACCCGTGCGGTGGACCGGCTGCGATGCGAGGAGCGATTGGGGAGGTTCGCCGAAGTGGCGGACACGCCTGGGTTCGCTGTGGCTGCGGCGGAGGTCGTGTCCGAACTGCGGATGGCGGGGCTCGAGTGCGCTGAGGTCGCGGAGCAGTGCGTTTCCACAGCCGATCTGGCCGAGGCGTATGATTCGGCTCTGGTGGAGGGTGGGCTGACAGATAAGTCGGCGATTCTGTTAAAGGCGACGTCGGCCCTGGGGAAAGATGATTTTTCAGATCCGCTCACGGGCATCCCGGTCCTGATCCTCGACGCACGCCTGCTGACAAAAAGGGAATCCGATTTCTGCGAAGCGTTGGTTTGTCGTGCTTCATCGTGGCTGGCGACGGTGGTGGAGGGAGACGAAAGGACGGAGGATGCTTTCGGCAGTATCGTCGAGCGGAGCTCGGCCGATTCCACGGGTGAAGAGACTTCAGCTTCGAAAGAGGATCTGGAACCTTTTGAGCGGCTGCAGTCAGGGTTGTTTGGGAATCCGGATGGAGAGGCCAATGGGGGAGCAGAACCGGCGGTGTTTGCGGAGGCAGGCGAGCATCTCGAGTGCATGGAGATCGCGAGGAGGATCCTGCAAGGGAGTCGGGACGGTCTCCGGTTCGATGAAATGGCCGTGCTTCTCCACGCTCCGGAAGTTTACCGACCCCACCTCGAAGAGGCCTTCGATCGAGCGGACATCCCCGCCCACTTTGCCCAGGGTGTGACCCGCCCCGATCCATCGGGGCGGGCTCTGATGAGCCTGCTCTATTGTGCGGCAGAGCGTCTGTCCGCACGTCGGTTCGCCGAATACCTGTCACTTGGGCAAGTTCCGGATGCGGCCCCGGACGGAGGTCCTCGAGCGCCCGATCCTGCCGAGGCGAGGTGGCGACCCTCAGAGGATGAACTACTGCAGACGGGAGAAGTCGAACCGGGTGCACAATTGGACCTGTTCTCGACAACGTCAACGGATCTAGGGGAGGATGTACCGGTCAAGGATGGCACCCTTCGGGCGCCCCGCAGGTGGGAGCGGTTGCTCGTCGAGGCGTCGGTGATCGGCGGTCTCGATCGATGGGAGCGTCGGCTCGACGGGTTGTCCGCGTCATTGGAATTGAAACTTGAAACTCGTGACGATCTGTCCGAGGGCGCTCAGACCCGAATCGAGCACGAGCTGGATCACCTGAGGGGGCTTCGGGATTTCGCGCTGCCCCTGCTTCGTGATCTCGAGAGGTGTCATGAAGAGGCGACGTGGGGCGAATGGCTGGACCGACTTTCCGCTTTGGCGACACGGGCGGTGCGGGTGCCCGACCGCATCCTGAGCGTGTTGGGTGAGCTGGCGCCGATGGCGGAGGTCGGGCCGGTGACGATCGATGAGGTGTGCCGCGTCGTGGGGCCTCACCTCCTGGCCCTGACGATGGCCCCGGAGGGGCACCGATACGGCTCTGTCTATGTGGGACCTATCGAGGCGGCGCGTGGAAGATCGTTCCAGACGGTATTCCTTCCGGGGTTCGCCGAGCGCGTGTTCCCGAGCAAGATCGTCCAGGACCCGATCCTCTCCGATCGCGTACGGGAGTCCGTGTCGGATCGGCTGATCACGAATCAGGATCGCGTTTCGGAGGAGCGCCTGTCGCTCAGGTTGGGGGTCGGCGCAGCACGAGAACGGTTAACCATCTCGTTTCCACGTGTGGATCTGGAACACGCCCGGCGCCGAGTGTCCTCGTTCTATGCGCTGGAGATCTTTCGTGCCGCCACGGGTAGCTTGCCGACGGTGAGGGACCTGGACCGATGGGCGGAGGAGGGCAGGACCACGCGTCCCGGGTGGCCGGCGCCTCGTTCGCGTATCGATGCGGTGGACGCGGCAGAGTACGATCTGGCGGTCGTTGAGTCGCTGCTGGAACTGCCGGAAGACGAAGCCAAAGGGGCGGGACAGTTTCTGCTTTCGGAGAACGTTCACCTGGCGCGTTCGCTTCGATGGCGATGGATGCGTCACGCGAATGGCTGGACCGGCGCGGACGGTCTGATGATTCGGAAACGGCTGGATAGGACGGCGATCGAGGCTCACCGGCTTTCGGCCCGACCGTATTCGCCCACCGCGCTTCAGCATTTCGCGAGCTGCCCCTATCGGTTCTTCCTGCACGGGATTCAGCGCCTGGCTCCCCGCGAAGAGGCGGAAGCGATCGAACAGATGGACCCCCTGCAGCGGGGTTCCCTCGTTCACGACATCCAGTACGCGGCGCTGTCGGCGCTTCGCGACGATCGACTGTTGCCAGTGACTCCGCTGAATCTGCAGGCTGCTTACGATGTGCTTGCCGGAGCGGTAGCCCGGGTGGAGGCGGAGTATCGCGATCGGCTGGCACCGGCGATCGCCCGGGTCTGGACGGACGGGGTGGAAGCCATTCAGGCCGACTTGCGAGAGTGGTTGTTGAGGATGAGTCAGGATGAATCGGGCTACGTGCCCTGGCGTTTCGAGCTGTCGTTCGGTTTGTCCGAGCGCGATCTGGCGGATCCCGATTCTAAGAGAGACCCGGTGGAATTGAAGGAGGGTTTTCGCCTTCGTGGCTGCATCGACCTGGTCGAGCGGCGGGGGGACGGCAGTCTTCGCGTAACGGACCACAAGACGGGGATGGTCCGGGTGCCCGAAGGGGCGATCGTGTCGGGGGGCGAGTCTTTACAGGCCCTGCTCTACGGGCTGAGTCTCACCCACCTGTTGCCTGAGACCCCTCGTGTGGATGCGCGAATCTACTATGCCACCTCGACCGGGGGGTTTATGGAGCGCGGGTTCGGGTTGGATGATGGTGCGCGAGAAATCGCACGGAGGGTGGCGGACACGATCGACGGCGCGGTCGGTCGCGGTCAGTTGCCCTCTGCACCGAAACAGGACGGGTGCCGGTTCTGCGATTTCAAGGCGATCTGCGGACACGGCGAAGAGGGCCGGACACGGAACAAGCCAGACATTCCGAGTCTGACCTGGCTAAGGAGCCTTACGTGAGCGAGATCGAGGCCCTCGTCGACAGGGATGCACGGGAACGTATTGCCCACGATCTGGATAGGACGCTCTTCGTCGAGGCTGCGGCGGGTACAGGCAAGC
>DJHM01000022.1:30160-144553 GCA_002433075.1 Latescibacteria bacterium UBA6620 | reverse complement strand
CGGCGGGTACAGGCAAGACGACGGAATTGGTCCGACGGATGATCTCGCTCGTGCGTTCCGGGAAGGGTCAGCTCCGTGGGATGGTGGCCGTGACGTTCACGGAGGCTGCGGCGGGGGAGCTGAAGCTCAGGCTGCGGGAGGAGATCGAGCGATGCCGGAATGAGACTGAGACCGAGGAAGACGAGCAAGCTCGTTTCGCATCCGCGCTCGAGCAATTGGAGGTGGCCCACATCGGGACCATCCACGGGTTTTGCGGGGACGTGCTGAGAGAGTACCCGATCGATGCCGGTATCGACCCCGCTTTCGAGGTCGCGCCCCAAGATGCCGCTCGGGCTCTGCAGGATCGCGCGTTCGATGATTGGTTCCAGCGGGTGCTCGACGACCCGCCGGAGGGTGTTCGGCGAGTGCTCCGTCGAAGGCCATTCCGGTCGGGGGATGCGCCATCGGGGTCGTTGCGGGCCGCGCTGAGCACGTTGTGCGAGCACAGAGATTTCCCTCTTCCGTGGACGAGGGTGGACTTTGATCGCGAAGAGGCTCTCGATGGGGTGATCGAAGATCTGGCCGAAATGGCGGCCCTCGCGGCCGATGCCTATCGCCCGCAGGCTTACCTGACACGGCACTTCGCAGACGTCGTCCGCTTCGTGGAAGAGATCGAGGTACGCGAACGAGCAACCGAAGGCAGAGATTACGATGGCATCGAGGCTTCGCTATCAGGATTGGCGCGTGCACGCGGCTGGGGTTATCGAGGTCACGGCGACGCTTTCGGACCTGAGACGACGATGGCGGATGCACTCGCCACGCGAGATCGAGCGAAGACGGCCATCGATGCGTTTCTGTCCGGGGCGGAAGCCGACCTGGCGGCGTCGCTACACGCCGAGCTTCGTCCTGTGGTCGATGCCTACGAGGCGCTCAAGATGCGGGAAGGTCGTCTCGACTTTCTGGATCTGCTGGTTCGCACGCGTGATCTCATCATCTCGAGCGAGGCGGTACGAGCGGATCTTCAGAGGCGCTTCACGCATTTTTTCGTGGACGAGTTTCAGGACACGGACCCGCTTCAAGCGGAGATTCTGATGCTCCTGTCGTCGAGCGACGGGGGTGAAACCCGCGCTGCTCACGTGACGCCCGTGCCGGGTAAGCTGTTCCTGGTGGGCGATCCGAAACAGTCGATTTACAGATTCAGACGCGCGGACGTGTCGCTCTACGAAGTTGCCAAGCGGCAACTGGTAGATGCGGGGGCCGAGGTGGTGTACCTCAAGACGAGCTTCCGGAGCGTCCCCTCGATCCAGGACGCCGTCAATGCTGCGTTCGCCCCGCCGATGCGAGCGTCGCACAGCGACCATCAGGCCAGTTATGTCGAACTGGAACCTTTCCGTGAGGAGGCCGACGGCCAGCCCTCCGTCGTGGCCCTGCCCGTTCCAAGGCCCTACAGCCAGTTCGGGAGATTGACGATGAACGCCATCGCGGCTTCCTACCCGGATGCCGTCGGCGCGTTCGTTCAATGGCTGGTGGAATCTTCGGGTTGGACAGTGGGGGATGACAGCGGGAGGCGGCCGGTCGTCTCGAGCGATGTATGCATTCTGTTCCGCCGGTTCCAGAGTTTCTTCCAGGATGTGACGCGGCCGTATGTACGTGGGCTCGAAGCCCGTCGGATTTCGCACGTGCTCGTCGGTGGCCGATCGTTCCACGAGCGCGAAGAGGTCCTGGCCCTGCGGAACGCGCTGTCGGCGATCGAATGGCCGGACGATACGCTACGCGTCTATGCGACATTGCGAGGACCGCTGTTCGGATTCGGTGACGATGTTCTTCTGGCTTTCCGTCACGCGACAAAAGGATCGCTGAATCCCTTGCGGTCGTTCGCGAAGGACGAGCTGGATGCGTCGCTACAGGAGGTCGTGGAGGCCCTGGCGATCCTCGGACGTCTCCACGGGGGTCGGAACCGACGGCCGATCGCGCACACGATCAGTCTATTACTGCAGGCGGTTCGTGCGCACGCGGGTATCGTGATCGGAGCGGCGGGCGATCAGGCCCTGGCCAATGCGATGCGTCTGATCGAGAGAGCCCATCGATTCGAGCGGAGGGGTGCCTCTTCGTTCAGAGCGTTCGTTGAACTGCTCGAAGACGAAGCGGGGCGAGGTCTCGCAGAAGAGGCGGCACTTGTGGAAGCAGGGACCCAGGGCGTCAGGATCATGACGGCCCACAAAGCGAAGGGGCTCGAGTTTCCGGTTGTGATTCTGGCAGACCCGATGTGTCGAGCCACGCGGGAGCCGTCACGATACGCCGATCCTGAGAAGGGGCTGTGGGCAGAACGGCTGTGTGGCGCGGCCCCACGCGATCTGCTCGAGCACGTCGATCTGGAGCGGGAACGGGATGAGGCTGAAGCCGTGCGCGTTGCCTACGTGGCGGCGACACGGGCTCGGGACCTGTTGGTGGTGCCGACGGTTGGGGACGATGAAATTCAAGGCTGGTTGGAAGTGATGAACCCGGTCGTGTATCCCCAGGGCGATATGAAACGGATCGCCGAGCCAGCACGGGGATGTCCGGAGTTCGGGAACGACAGCGTACGTTCACGACCCAGACATCCCTCCCTGGAGGATGCAACTTCCGTCGCGCCGGGTTTACATCGCCCCGCGCTCGGAGCTCACTCCGTGGTGTGGTGGGATCCGAATGTGCTCGATCTGGATCGCGAACCGAGGGCCGGACTCCGCCATCAGAAAATCCTGGAGGCGTCCGAAGATGCTGATGCGGGAGACGGCGCCTACACCGAGTGGCGATCGAGGCGCGAAGGTGCGATCGAACGCGGGGGACGGATGATGATGGACGTGACCAACGTGACGGACCGCGCGGCGCACGAACCCCATTCGGGTGAAGACGTACGTGTCGAGCGACTGAATGTGGATCGAACGGGACGACCGTCGGGAACGCGGTTCGGGGCTCTCGTTCATGCGGTCCTGGCGGGCGTGCGACTGGACGCGGACGAGGAGGAGACACGGCGTGTCGTTGACGCGCACGCTCGGCAGTTCGGAGCTTCAGGAACAGAGAAGGACGCAGCTGTTCGTGCGGTGGTCGGGGCGCTCGCCCATCCCATCGTTCGGGGTGCTGGCACTTCCACTGCAGTGAGACGTGAAGCACCGATTCAGTATGTCGATGACGAGGGGGGCGTGATTGAGGGGTATGTGGATCTTGCGTATTTGAAAGAGGAAGGCGACCAATGGGTTGTCGTGGATTTCAAGACAGATGCAGTTGTGGGAGACCGGCAACCTGTCTACGCCTCACAGGTCAGTCTCTATTGCCGAGGGATCGAGAAGGCGACGGGGAGTCGCTCCGAAGGAATCCTCCTCGTAGTGTAGCTTCGGAGAAAAAAATCGGGCCGGTCCGATAGATGTCGGATCGGCCTTTTTGTGTTCATTGGGGTTCGGTCAGCTCCGCCTGCTCGTTCCACCCTTGAGCGATCTGCGAAGCGTGTTCCGAGCCTCCGCGAAATCTTTCAGATTCTCCGCTATCGATTCGGATCGGGACCCGAGGTAGGGTCGGAGCTTCTCGGCGAGATGCGGACTGTGGGCTCCGACGGGCTCAGCTTCCTCGCGATACAGGTCGGCGACCGTTGTTCCGAGCGCCCGTGCAATGCCTTCGAGATACTGGACCGAAAGCCGACGAGTTCCGCCCTCGAGCTGGGTATAGAAGGGCCGGGATATACCCATTTTTTCGGACACGTCCTTTGCCGACATCCCTTTGGATTTTCGCAGGTCCCGGATTTTCTTGCGAATGTCAACTGCCATGGACGGCTCCGAAAGAGGTCATTGACTCCGTACGGTGGTTTAAGAATACCCGCGAGGTGGAACGTGTCAAATCCTTTTTCCACAAAATACTGAGTAACCATTTACCTGACAGCCGCTTAGGTCTCCAGGGGCTCGTTCAAGCTGGGATCTATGGCCGTGGGGAGGGTCAGGGTGAAGCGGGTGCCTGCCGGGGAGGATTGAACGTCGATTACGCCTCCTGACTCGGTGACGGCAGAGTAGACCCAGGCCAGGCCGAGTCCTCTCCCGACGCGGGCGTCGGAGGTCATAAAGGGTTCGAAAATGTGGGGGAGAGAGGCCTCATCTACACCGGGGCCCGAGTCGACGACAGCGATTTCCACTCGATCTCCTCGGTCTACGGTCGAGAGCCCGATGGCCCTTCCCCCGGGCTGCGCTTTGATCGCATTGACAATCAGATTGACCAGGATGTTCTGGAGGATGCCGTCGGGAATCGATACCCGACGGGTTGACGCAAGGGAGGTCGATACCTCGAACACCCGGCCCTGGGCCATCGCCCGGTCGTGCCATTGGGACCGGGTCACTTCGACTGCGGACCTCACGGACTCGGTGGGGTCGATGGGGGCCTGGGATGACCCCGGTGAGGGGGGCGTGACGGCCTCGTTGAGTCGTCTGACAAGGTCTGCAGCACGCGTGGCCGCCCTCTGGATGGTCTCGGTGTGGGTCCGAACCTCCTCGTTGATGGGCTCGGTCTTGATGACCTCGGCGGGACCCAGAATGCCGGTAAGGATGTTATTCAGGTTGTGGCTGATGCCGGCGGACAGTCTGCTTATGGCCCGGAAACTCTCTGCCCGGACGAGGTTGTCCGTGGTAGCGCGAAGGGTGTTCAACATCTCGTTGATGGCCGATGCCATGTTCGTGATTTCGGCAGGGCCGTGCTCGGGGACGAGGCCCTCTGAGCGGTTGGTGATGTCTCGGGCCGCGGTCGCGACACGGGTGACGGGTCTGACCACATATCGGTGAATAGTTACGATCGTGAGGACGCCGACGACCACGATCGTGAGCGCGACGTAGAGAATGAGGAGTCTGCGGGTTTCGGCGCCCCGATCGAAAAGTTCACTCGTCCTGCTGATTTCGAATGTGGCGATCGGCCGACCAAAGACGTCGTTGATATGGGCCCTGCCGGTGACCGACCCCTCGTTGAGGGTAACCCTTGGACTGGCTGCGGATCGATCGGATGCGTCGAGGAGCCGAACCTTCAGACTGGTGATTCGACCGAGGTGGTCCATTTCCGTCTGATCGAACCGGCGACCCAGGATAAGTCTCCCTCGGAAGGGGCCCTGGACTTCACTTGTCAGAATCGGTTGGGAGGTGATCAGAAACAAGCCGTCGTCGATTCGGACAAGCCCACTGACGGGGTCCGCACGGGCAGCGTCAAGCTTCAGGGAGCCGATGACCGAGAAGACGGCGGGGGGCCACGGGGATCGCCGTCCCGCTTCGATGGTCGAATCCACGCTGGGCGACGTAGTTGCCCCGAGCGTCGACGTAGAGCATAAAGTTCACGCGCAGACCCGTGCTGTCAAAGGTCGTGTCGACCCAGAGGCAGGAATACACGGATTCGGATGGAAAGAAGAAGAGGAGAGAGGTTCTCAAGAAGTCCTACAAGACGAATCGCGTGAAAATAAGCACGGAGATGGCTTACCTGCTCACCTACCGGATTGTCAACACGTTGACGGGCAACATCATCCGCAGCGGGGATATCGATGCGGCCGACTCGGACAAAGTCGACTTTATCAACTGGAACCGATACGACGGCGTCAATCCGAGCAACCTGAGAATCCGTGACGGGAGCAAGTTCAAACGTCTTTCATCGGACGACAGAAAGGCGATGGGCGCCCGCTCGACCCACAAGACGACCGACGAGATGCTAAAGTGGGGCGCGGGGCGGATCGGGCGTGAGATGCCGAAGGAGTTTCTTGAGGCGCTGAAGCATTACTCTCCGACTAGGTAGGCTGTGGTTAAACCCATTGAAAAGCCCGCCCGATTTTGGCCGGGTTCGGAGCAACGATCTGCCCCTATCATAATAGTCGAGGTTACTGTCACACGATCGAGGAGTTAGCTTATGACGATAAAGTCCATCAGAGCAATCCAACCCGGAACCGAATACTCCCCCAAAGACTGGCGAACCTGGGTAGGACAGATTCTGGTCATCATCGAGACGGACGACGGGCTGACGGGCTACGGCGTGGGCGGGGGCGGGAAGGCGGGGATCCACCTGATCGACGAAGTGTTGAGTCGCACGCTGATAGGTGCGGATCCGACGCCCGTGGAAGATCTGTGGGACGAGATGTATCGCTCGATGCAGGCGTTCGGTCGCAAAGGGCTTGCGATTATGGCGTTGAGCGGAGTCGATCTGGCGCTTTGGGACCTGCGGGCGAAGCGGGAAGGGAAGCCGCTCGTCGAGGTGCTCGGCGGCGAGGCCAATAAACCGATCCGTGCGTACAAGACCGGGTTCTCTGCGAAGGAAGTGATCGAGACGGGGACGCAAGGTTTTTCGGCGCTTAAGTTTCACGCCGGGATTCTGCCCGGGGAGGATATGGGCGATGTGGTCGGCGCCATCAAGTTGGTACGGGACACTCTGGGCCCCGACTTCCAGTTGATGGGAGACGCCGGAATGAAGATGGACGTCGACACGACCCTTCGCATCGCGGAAGAACTGGCACCCTACGATCTTTTCTGGCTGGAGGAACCGCTGCCGCCGGACGATCTGGAAGGCTACGCACGGCTGCGCGATGAATGCCCGATCCCGATTGCGAGTGGTGAGCATGAATACACGGCGAAAGCGTTCGAGGTCATTATCCAGGAGAAACTTCACGCATTCGTGCAGCCGGACGTGTGCTGGTGCGGCGGAATGACGGAGTTGGTCAAAATCTACAAGATGGCCGAGGGGACGGACATCGTAGTGTGCCCACACCGGGGGGCGGAAGCGTGGTCGATTCACGCGATCGGTGCGCTGAGTCCCGAACCCTTCGCAGAGTCCGGCCGGCCGTGGATGACGTGGGTTAAAGGCACGCCGGAGATTGTGGAAGGGCAGACGACTGCGTCGGAGCGGCCGGGGTTTGGAGTTTGGTTCGAGGAAGATGATTTGCAGTGCAAAAGGTAGAGTGCAAAATGCAAAATGGAACACCAGGCGACGTCAGGCTGTACGATTCAGGTGAATTGCAACGGCGGGTGGATGAAACTGTGGCGAGCCTGGCATCCTGTTGCGTTTGCCCGTGGGACTGCGGGGTGAACCGGCTGGAGAACGAGACGAAAGTCTGTCGGACCGGTCGATACGCTCGGGTCTCGAGTTACTTTCTGCACCAGGGGGAGGAGGACTGCCTGCGCGGGTGGTGGGGGAGCGGGACGATCTTTTTCGCGTGGTGCAATCTCAGATGTGTTTTCTGCCAGAACCACGAGATCAGTCAAGCGGAAGCGGGCGAGGAATTGACGCCCAGTCGTCTGGCAGATATGATGATCGAGCTTCAGGAGATGGGGTGTCACAACATCAACTGGGTGACGCCGGAGCACGTGGTGCCCCAGATTCTCGAAGCCCTGCCTCGCGCGAGCGAAGGTGGACTCCGGTTGCCCATTGTCTACAACACGAGCGGCTACGATTCGATGGAGAGCCTGAGGCATATGGACGGGACCGTCGACATCTATACGCCAGACTTCAATTACTGGTTCGAGGATGCTTCGAAACGATATGTGAAAACGCCAGATTACCCAGAAGCCACCCGGCGGGCGATCTTCGGATGGACGAGCGGGGGATTGCGGTTCGCGGACTGCTCGTGCGCCATCTCGTGATGCCCGACGGACAGGAGGATACTCGCGAGATCACGAGATGGCTGTCGGAAGAGATTTCAACCGATACCTATGTGAACGTGATGGACCAGTACTATCCGACGGCCCGCGTCGACGAGCAGCGCTATCCGGAGATCAATCGACGGATTCACGGCAGCGAACTGGAAGGGGCTTACGAAGTTGCAAGGGACGCGGGTCTGCATCGGTTCGACGAACGACGGCCGTTGATCTGGGAATCACGGAACTAAGGATTTAGGAACGGAAAATCAGTGAGGGCCCGGCTTCTGGTGAAGCGCGGCCCCTCTTCTTTTCAAGGACGAATGTGTCAGTCGGCGGAGGCGGCTGTCGTGCCGAAATGTTCGTCTCTGAGGCGGTCGACTTTCTCGGGGGGGACGGGCTTCGACAGGCCGATGTGGAAAGCGAGGAACCACATCACGAAGATGCCGAAGGCGAGGAACAGAAGCTGCCAGACCCACAGGGACGGGAGGCCGAACGGACCCCAGGTCGAGGGCACGTTGGGGTCCGAGAACAGGGTGTTGCCGATGACGGCGAAGGGGCCGAATCCGACGAGGAACCAGACGAGGGTGAGGGCCCAGGCCAGAGGTACGTGCTTCTGCCGGTCCGGAGTGATGCCCGATACGGCCTGCAGGAATGTGTGACGCCGGCGACGATGTTCGCGTTCCTCGTCGGTCTGAGCGCCGAAAAGGGAGACGAGGATAGTGATGAGCAGGTTGAAGACGATGCCCCATCCCGCGCTGTGGATGGTGAGGGGATATCGTCCCCACGGAAGCGGGCCGATGTCGAGATTCAGAAAGTCGGGGATGAACGCGTTGATGATCTCGGGAATCAGGGCCACGGGTCTGTCGGTGAGCGTGACAGCAATCAGGCCGGCGACGAGTCCCCAGACGACGCCCTTGCGGGAAAACTGGTGGAAGAAGCTGATCCCAATCAGGGCCGGCCACATCTGGAATCCATACGCGACGGCAAGACCGCCGAGCATCACGATGGCGCCGGTGAACTGTGCGGCCACGTAAAGGGCAGCGACGGCGACGATGATGACGAAAATTCTACCGCACAATTTCTGAACGGCGTCCGTCGCGTCGGGAGAAATGTAGCTCTTGTAGATGTCCCGGGTGACCATTCCGCTGAAAGTGGACATATATGCGGCGCCCGTGCTCTGCATCGCGGCGAGGGCGCACACGGCAAGAAGGGCAACGAGCCAGGGCGCTGTGTCGGCCAACAGGTTGATCAGCTGGGGGACGAGGTTTTTGTCCGTCAGATTATTCAGTACGCCCTTCGCGACGAGGACGTTGCCCCCGAGACCCTGGAAGATGGTGAACGTGAAGAGGATGATTCCAATGATCAGGGCGGAAGCCACGACCTGCTGCCAACGGAAGGGCTCGCAGGTCTTGTTCGAAAAAGCCCACATACTGAACGCAGGTGAAGATTGGATACCCATCAGGGCAAACATATAGGTGAGACACATTACGCCCGTCCACGAGCTGCCGACCGCCTGTGTGTTGGCCGAGACCCACTGAATCGCACCAGGCAGCGCAACCGTGCTGGAGTGACCGGCTGGGGTGATCTTGGTGCCCGCAGCCAGGTTCTGGGTGACGAGGCCGGCGATGCCAGACGTGAACTCGGACCAACCACCGACGTAGCTGATGGTGATGAACCCGAGGACGACGATGCCTACTGCCAGGAGTACGCACTGCGCGCAATCGACGTAGGCGACGGACCGGAGACCACCGGATGCCACGTAGATCATCACGACGGCTGAGAGGGCGAACATCCCGACTTCGATGCCGATCAGGCCGTCGGTAAGTACGTGGAAGAGATCGCCCGATGCCCGGAGCTGAACCCCGAGATACGGGACACTGAACAGAAACGCGACGAGCACCGTAAGGAGGCGCATCGCGTTTCCACCATAGTAGTCGGAGTACATCTCTCCCGGCGTGATGTAGTTGAACGCCTTGCCGAGTACCCATTGCCGGCGCAGGAACAACACGCCTGTGAAGGGAATTGTGAGCGCGTAAAACGAGGCGAACGCGTAGGGGAGGCCTTCGTTCAGAATCAGGCCGGGATGTCCGACGAACGTCCATCCGCTGAAGCTGGTCGCGGTTGCAGCTAACACGAAAACCCAGATGCCGATGCTTCGCCCTGCGACGAAGTAGTCAGCGGATGTCTTGGAACGGATGGCGCCTTTGATGCCCCAGAAGAGGCAGTAGACCCAGTAGAGTCCGACGAACGCGAACAGCCAGTAGAGGTTGGCTTCCAAACGTTACCCCCAGTGCGGTAAGCGGAAACACGAAGTCACGAAAGCGCGAAGATGACAGTGGACTGCTCGGAAGAATAAGACGGCTCAGGAGATGAGGCAATACGGGAGAGCCATCCGTCGTGGCCGGTGGGAGCCGTCTCCGACGGCGAACGCCTACGGCACAGTCGCGACGAAAGCATTCAAAGAGTCCGACGAGGGCTCAGGCTACCAGAGGCTCATCGAATTCTCGAAGAGCGAAGTAAGTTCCCGTTCTCCTGCAGGGATCGGCGAAAGTTTGGTCACGCGATGCTGAGGAAGCGTTCCCTCCACGAGAGAGGGGATATCCGCGTTGGTGAACCCGACCGATGACAGTCCGTTTGGAAGTTCGAGTTTCTTCATCAGGCCGACGATCTGGTCGGCGAGGAGGGGACCTGCGTCTTCAGAAGCGACACCTGAGATGTCGGCGCCCATCACCTCGGCCGCCTTGAGATGACGACCCGGGTCGGCCGGGGCGGTGAACGCGAACACGGCGGGCGCGTGAAGGGTGACGGAGAGTCCGTGAGGGATGATCGCGTGATCTGAAACGAGTCCCTCCGGGATGAATTCACGAACCATTCCTGAGACGGGGTAGGACATCCCGTGGCAGAGATGAACACCGGCGTTGCCGAATCCCATTCCGGCCATACTCGCGGCCAGGGCCATTTGACCTCGGGCTTCGTCGTCGTCGGGATCCTGCACTGCGCGGACAAGGTAGGTGGCGACCATCCGCGTGGCTTCGAGTGCCCAGATGTCACTGATCGGGTTGCTGCCCTGGTAGGCGGGTCGCAGGAGGGGGCGATCGGGCTTCGGGCGCTGGTCGTAGGGGATAGCCGTGTAGGATTCGAGCGCGTGGCAGAGGACGTCGAGTCCGGAGCCTGCGGCAACGGAGGCGGGCATCGTTCGAGTGTTGTCGGGGTCGACGATGCCGAGGGTCGGTTTCAGTCGACGATGGGCGATGCCGGTCTTGGCGTGCACTTCGGTGAGATCACAGATGGCGACACCGGTTGTTTCGCTTCCGGTTCCCGCTGTGGTGGGAATGGCGATGAGGGGTTTGACTTCGCCCGGAATAGGCTTGCCCTGCCCGATGGGGGCGTTGATGTAGGCGAAGAAGTCATCAGGGTGACAGTAATAGAGATTGGCCGCCTTCGCCGTGTCGATGGCGGAGCCCCCGCCGACGGCGACGAACGCATCGGGCTTTGCCTCTTTTGCAAAGACGATGGCTTCTTTGAACGAGAGATCGGTCGGTTCCACCCGGACCTGGTCGTAGAGGACAACGTCGATCCCCTCGGCCTCGAGCGAGCGTCTGGTCGTTTCTACCGGTTGGAGCGAGGCGACGTTGGGGTCGGTCACGAGCATCGCTCGGTGGACGCCGAGATCGGCAAGGTCCATACCGACCTCGGCCGTTGAACCGGAACCGAAGCGGAGGTTGGAGGTCCCCATCTCGAAGATGGTGTCAGTGAGTTCGTTCATTTGAAATCTCTCGAGTAGAACGTTCGGTCATAGGGTTACGGATTGCGTGATCCTGTCCCTTAGGCACTGTTCAGGTGGACGAAGGCACGGTCCGCTGGACAAGGGTCAGCACTCCGAAGGTGGTCCATCCCGCGAGGTGAAGCCACGGCAGCGGCCAGAGAAGGAGGACTGCCGTGACGGCGAAAATTGCGCGGTATGGAATGGATAGATGACGCAGGTGGAAACCTTCAAATACGATCGCGAACGCGAGCAAACCTGCCGTCCCCGACACCGCGGTCTCGATCGCCCACAGAGGATCGCCCTGAAACAGGAGCGGTGTGTAGCAGAAGAGAAGCGGGATGATGTAAAGGCCCTTCGCGATCTTCCACGACTCGAATCCTGTTCGGACGGGGTGGCTGCCCGCTATACCTGCGGCGGAATAGGCAGCGAGGCACACTGGCGGCGTCACGTTTGCGTCCTGTGAGTACCAGAAGATGAGGAGATGGGCGGCTAGAATCCCAAGGCCCAGGGAAGTCAGGGCGGGGGCCGCGAGGACAGCCAGGACGATGTAGCTCGCGGTGACGGGCAGCCCCATTCCTAGAATGAGGGAGGCGATGGCCACAAGGGCGATAGCCAGAATCAGGTGGCTGCCGGCGAGGGCGCCGATCAGGAGTGAGAACTTGATGCCGATGCCGACGAGGAGGACGACGCCTACGATGATGCCCGCGCACAGGAGGATGACGCCGGTCGAGACGAGGTTCAGGGCGCCGAGCTCGAGGGCGGCCAAGATGTCGCGAACACCCATCCGGGTCTGCTTGTTGAGCCAACTCGCCGCGACGATGGACACGCACCCGGCGGCCGCGGCATAGGTGGGTGTGAAGCCCTCGACGAGCAGAAGGACGAGGATGGCCAGCGGGATCAGGAAATGCCACCCCTCTTTCAGGACGGTCTTGAGGGGCGTGATCTCATCCGGGTCCATTGGCAGGATGTTGCGCTTCCTGGCGCGCAGGTGAACAAAGAAGGTCACACTGACGAAGTACATCATTGCGGGGACGATCGATACTGCGACGATCGTGAGGTAGGGAATCTGCGTCCATTGGCTCATAATGAACGCGCCGGCCCCCATAATGGGTGGCATCAGCTGACCTCCAGTCGACGCGGACGCCTCGACGGCTGCGGCAAACGTCGGTTGGAATCCGGTGCGCTTCATCATCGGGATGGTGAGAGAGCCGGAGCCGACGGTGTTGGCGACGGCGCTGCCGGAAATCGAGCCGAGCAGGCCGCTGGCGAAGACGGCCATCTTCGCAGGGCCTCCAACGTTTCGTCCAAGCAGGGCGAGGGCGAACTTCATAATGAACTCACCCGCCCCCGAACGCAGGAGGAACGCGCCGAACAGGACGAACAGAGCGACGAAGGTTGATGACACCGTAGCGATGGTGCCGAATATGCCGTCCGGGGCGAAGTACATCCGGTAGAGCATTCGGGTGAGGGAGACGCCTGGGAAATGCCAGGTGCCTGTGACCCACCGCCCCCAGAAGAGGGCATAGGTCAGGAAAACCACGGCAAGAGAGGGGATGAACCAGCCCGTTGTCCTCCGGGTGATCTCGAGGATCAGGACGACGGCCACGGCCGCCGCTACGAGGTCCCGCCCGAGGGGGATCTGATTTCGGGCGTGCAGAGCTTCCTCGAAAAAAATGAGATATAGTGCAGTGCCCACGGCCACGAAGGCGAGGAAGACGTCGAGTGCGAGGCCTCGAACGCGGGACGTCGGAGGGTAAAGCAGAAATCCGAGGAAGAGCAGGCCAGCGAAGTGCAACGCGTTTCGATGAAGCTCGGGAAGGACCCCGATGGTGTTGGACCAAACGTGGAACAGGGAGACGGCGATCGCGACGACGGTTACGGTCTGCGCCGGGAAACCGGTGAGATGCCGGCGAGAGGTGATAACTTCTCCGCTGATATCTTCGTCGGTGGAGAGGGGCGATCGTGGTTCGGACATCAGGGGGCGATCAGGGCGTCAGGTATCGAGAGACCCTGTTCGCGATAATATCGCGCCGCGCCGGGGTGCAGGGGTACGGCGAGTCCGGTGATGGCCCGTTCGAGGGCCATTCCCTGTGTGGCTTTGTGGATGTCCTGGAGGTAGGTCAGGTTCGCGTAGAGGGCGCGGGTGATCTGATACACGACGTCATCCGACAGGTCCGCACGACAGGCCAGGAAATTAGGCTGGGCGATCGTACGAATCTCGTTCGTCTGGCCGGGATAGGTTTCAGCGGGAAGCAAAGCCCGGGTGTAAACGGCGTAGACCTGATTGATTCGCTCTAGCTGGAGATCGGTAACTTCGAGGATGGCGACACCATCGGCCCCCTTCTGGGCGAAGAGCTGGGTCACCGCCGCAACTGGGGGGCCGGCAGCGAGTGAGGCTCCGCCGATCCGACCGTCCATCATTGCCTGTGCTGAGGGGGAGTAGCCCAGGTACTCCGGGGTGAAATCTTCGCCGCTCACGACATCCAGAGCCCCGAAGATTACGCGAGTGGATCCAGCTGTCCCGCTTCCCCTCTTGCCGACTGAGAATGGCGCGTCGAGGGTCCTCAGGTCTTCGAGAGTTCCCGTTCGAACGTGGCGTTTGTCGACGACGAAATGCTCGAGATTCTCCCAGAGCGTGGTGATCGACCTGAAATCACGGACCGGCGTGTCGTAGATGCCCGTGCCGGTGTAGGCCATCGCGCCATACAAGCCCTGCAAGATGGCCAGCTGGGCTTCATCGTTGCCGAGCATCTGAACGTTTTCGCCCGATCCCGCAGAGTTGATGGCCGCTGCGGAGATGCTTCCCTGCAGCTTTTCGGTCAAGAGGGTGCCGATGGCAACACCGACGGGATAGTACGTCCCGCCGGGTGTGGCGGTGGCGATGATGAGGGATCGGCTCCCGGTTTCTGTGCCTCCACAAGCCGTGAGGACGATGCTGCAGAGGAGGGCAATGAGTCTGTTCATCCAAATCCTTTCGTAAATCCTTGATTCCCAAAGCGATGAGACGGGAACCGATCTCCCGCGCTCTGTCATAGGAAAGACATTGCGTCACTTCCGTCAAGTCCCCCGTACCCGAATCCGGCCCGTGCGGTGCGTTGACACGGCCAGATGTGCGGTCTATACTTCTGTAACTTCAGGAATTTTCAAGTAGTTGTGACGGTGACTGGACCTATGCGCTCGAACTTTCTCGTATTGTCGGTCGTCCTGCTGACTGCATTCTCCTGCAGTCGACGGGAGGCCTACCGTGCCCTTCATTTGGGTTACGAGTACGAGGAGAACGGCTACCCCGATCGCGCTTCGCGGTCCTACGAGGCGGCGCTCCTGGCATCGCCGGATGACGCGTTCGTTTTGCAGGCGGTGGGAAACGCGCTTCTTCGACGTGAAGACTTCGATCGAGCGAACGAACTGTACCTGCGTGCGCTCGAGGTGGAACCGGCCTATCTGGAGGCATTTGAGGGGCTCATCCTTGCCGCTCGGGCGCAGGATCAGAACGATGCGGCGTTGGGATGGCTGGAGCGCGCGGCGGAAGTTGTCCCGGATTACGATCCGCTCTCCGAGCAACTGGTCGACATCTATGTCACTCAGGATCGGCTGGATGAGGCGCTCGGTTTGTTGGAGCGGCTCGTGGAGACAAGAGATGAGGCGTGGATCCATTTCCGTCTGGGGCATCTCAGGGTTCAGTTGCGCGACTACGACGGCGCTGTTTCAGCGTTCGAGCGAACCACACAACTGGAGCCGCTGAATCCGAATGGTTGGGCCTCGCTCGGCACCGCGAACTTCGAGAACGACCAGCACGATAAGTCGATCGACGCCTACCTGCGGGCGCTCGAGATTGACCCCCACGATGACAGCAGCCTGAACAATCTGGCGTGGGTCTACGCCACGCAAGGGCGGAACCTCGACGAAGCGATCTGTCTCTCCCGACAATCTCTCCGCATCCGCCCGGACACGCCACAGTATCTCGACACCTTGGCCGATCTCTATTACCAGAAGGGCGACCAGGAGAGGGCCCTGAAACTGATCCGTTACGCGATCGCGTTGGGCCCCGAATCGGTCGAGCTGAAGCTCCACCTGCAGCGCCAGTTGACGCGTTTCGAACGTGGTCCGTTGGGTCGCGTGTAGTCCAAACGCTGGTACAAGACTTGACGAGAGCGATCAATGGCTGAAGAAGAACAAGAAGAACAGGAAGAGGCCCCCCCACCACCTCGGGCATCGGGCCCGTATCGCTATCTTCTGCTGATCATCGTCATTATGCTGTTGGAGACGGCGGGGGCTTTCGTATTCCTGGACTGGGCGGTCCCTGCGCCAGAGGTGGTTGAAGAGGAAGCCCCGATCGAGGTTCTGGCTGAAGAGAAGTTCGTCCCGCCCATCTTCTATGAAGAGCTTGCGGAGATGACCTTCTCGCCCCTCGATTCACAGGGACGCCATCTCGTTTCTACGAATGTGGCGTTGGAGGTCGATCGGCAACCCGGGATCGACGAAATCATCCTGAAACACACATTGATCTGGGATCTGTGCGTTCGGACCCTCGAGGGATTCTCGATCGAAGAACTACGCGACTCTGAACGTCTTCCCGTCAAGGAAAGCCTGCTCGAGGCGATTAACGGCGAGTTGAGGAACGGGATCGTGACCGCCGTCTATTTTACCGATTTCATTATGCAGTGAGTGCGATGTCCGAACGAGCGGAAAAACCAATTCTCCCAGACCCGGAATGGGGCCCCACTGTCGAACCCGGCGTCAGCCAGGAGGATGAGCTTTTCGACATCCTCGCGGCTTTGCCGATTTTCGACACGCTGACTGAATTCGAGATTCGGGAGGTCGAACGCATCGTCCATCGCCGGAAGTTTCTGAAAGGCGAGATGGTGATTCGGGCTTGGATCCCCCGATCGGGGTTGTTCGTGGTGGTGTCGGGTAGCGTGAACGTGGTCCGGCAGGCCGGAGACGAACTGATGAACATCGGAACACTCGAGGCTGGCGAACTGCTCGGAGAATTCGCTGTCCTTGATGATTCACCCAGATCCACGCACATCATCGCCGCCGAACGAAGCGAGTTAATCGGTTTTTTCCGCCCTGGCCTGATGGACCTGATCGAAACGAGCCCTACCTGCGGCTTTAAGATTCTCTACCGTATGTCGCAGATTATGTCCTCCCGCCTGGTCCGCGTCGTCGAAGATCTCCGCCACCTCCGCGCAACTCTGGCCTGACTCTCCGCTCTGGTTTGCCCGGGTTCAGGCCCGCCCGTATATTTCGCCGCTGAACGAGCTCCGAAGTTCGGGGTTCCGTCGGAAGAGGAACAGCGAACGACCGTTTCCTGTCGTCGATGCCGGATGACAGGTTGTGAGGAAGAGGAGGTGGCAGTGGCTGTAACTAAAATCGAGAACGTGCACGGACGCGAAATCCTGGATTCGCGTGGGAACCCGACGGTGGAAGTCGAAGTCAGGCTGAGTAACGGCGCTCTGGGCAGGGCGGCGGTCCCTTCGGGCGCGTCGACGGGAGAGCACGAAGCCGTCGAAATGCGAGATGGCAACGCCAGACGCTATCTGGGGAAGGGCGTGACCAAAGCGGTCGCCAACGTCAACACGAAGATCGCTCCGGCGGTGGTGGGGATGGATCCCTCGGACCAGATCGGGGTCGATACGCAGATGCTGTCCCTCGACGGGACAAAGAACAAGGGCAAGCTCGGGGCGAACGGTATTCTGGGTGTATCCCTGGCGACGGCGAAGGCTACGGCCGAGGCGTTTGGGATGCCGCTCTATCGATACATCGGTGGGGCCTCGGCGTGCCAGCTTCCAGTGCCAATGATGAATATCCTCAATGGGGGAGCCCACGCCGACAGCAGCGTGGACCTGCAGGAGTTTATGGTGATGCCCGTGGGCGCAAAGACGTTCGCGGAGGCGCTTCAGGCGGGAGCCGAGATTTTCCACGCTCTGCGGGATGTGCTGAAGAAGGCCGGCTACAGTACAGGTGTGGGAGACGAAGGGGGATTCGCGCCTAGTCTCGGGTCTAACGAGGAAGCCCTCGAAGTGATCGCCCAGGCGATCAAGAACACTCGCTACACGTTGGGGGGCGACATTCTGCTTGCCCTGGATCCAGCGACAAGTGAGTTCTACAACGGACGGCAGTATGTGTTCAAGAAGTCCGACGGGACCCGACTGAGTTCGGCCAAGATGGTCGATTTCTGGGCGGACTGGACGAGCCGGTATCCGATCGTGTCGATCGAAGATGGACTGGATGAGAACGACTGGAAGGGTTGGGCACAGCTGACGGCGAAGTTGGGCGCCTCAGTTCAGCTCGTGGGCGACGATCTGTTCGTGACGAACACGGAGCGACTCAATCGTGGTATCTCCGAAAAAGTCGGCAACTCGATCCTCGTGAAGGTCAACCAGATCGGAACGTTGACGGAGACGCTCGACGCCATCGAGACCGCGAAACGAGCTGGTTACACAGTGGTCATCTCTCATCGCTCGGGAGAAACGGAGGATACCACGATTGCCGATATCGCGGTGGGCACGAATGCGGGACAGATCAAGACGGGATCGGCCTCCCGGTCCGATCGAATCGCCAAGTACAACCAGCTTCTGCGGATCGAAGAAGACCTGGGTGATTCGGCCGTCTACCCGGGGCGGGAAACCTTCTACAACATCGATCCGCCCAAACCCCGCAGGTCGACTCGAAAACGATCGTGAGCGAATTCGTTCGGATCGAGTCTCCCGACGATCTCCTGGGAGCGGACACGAAGGAGCGCCTCGACGCGCTCTACGCGAAGGTCCCGGCCGTTACGTGTGCGTGCGACAACCTGGGACAGTGTTGCCAGCTGACACCGGAAGAGGCCGCCGAAGACTGGGCGACGATGTATCCGCTCTACACGACGGAGTATCTGAATATCGTCGACCACGTGCGGAGTCACTTTTCCGAAGAGGAGCAGGCCCGGTTTCTGACATTCGACGAGGAGCGCCCTTTGCGGTGCCCGTTTCTGTCGGACGAGGGAGGTTGTCGAATCCATCCGGTTCGTCCGCTGGTGTGTCGGACTTATGGCGTGCTGAGTCGCGAGCACGTCGAAGAAACCGGATCGGTCTACCGTGGCGACGTGCCTGACCTTTGGATCCATCAGTTTCTGCGAAACGAGCGTTGTACGATTTGTCCCGATACCGAACTGGACGAACCGGACAAGCTCGACGATCACGCAAAGGAAATGGTGACGTTCGGTTACGAGCGCGAACTGATCAAGATGGGGGAAGAGAACGACGGGCTCGACGAGGAACGCCGAGTCCTTCTCGTCGAGGCTACCGGGCGGGGAAGACTGGTGCGGTGGACTTGGGGTGGCTTCAACCGCCTGTATCGTTCGACGCTCGACTGGGCACGTTCGAATCTAAAGGACGCTCTCAAGCAGTCACGGCTGGCTGAGTGAGCCCCCGGCCGCATCCGGGGCCTATTTTCAGATCGAGAGATCGCAATGAGAACACTCGCATTATCCGAGGCGCAGGCTGGAGACATTATCGCCGAACCTGTGGTCAACGAGCGAGGAATGGTCATTCTGCCGAAGGGCGCCGCTCTGGAGCCGAGGATGATCGACCGGCTGCGGTTGAACGCCGAAATGCGGATTACGACGATGAACGCTGCCCAGGAGCGGTTTCTGCACCGGTTGGGTGTGTATATCAGCTGGTTGGAGTCCGTGGGTACGCCCGTTTCAGACCTGCTTACGGATGAGGCGCACGCGTGGGATGAAATTACCAAACGAGTTGTCGATCGGGGTGAAACCGTCGAGCACCCGCGCACACGATTCGCACCGAGGATGGCGAACTCGTTCTGTCGATCTCGATCACGCCGCTCCGGGACGCGTCTGGCAAGGTGGTGGGGGCGATCCAGGTTTCCGAGGATGTGACGGAGCGTGTGCGCCTCGAGGAGGAACCGCACGAGGCCGAGGTCACCGCTGGACGCCTGGAAGCGGTCAGGGAAACGGCGATCACGGTCAATCACGAGATCAACAATCCGCTGACGACGATCCTGGCGATCGCCCAGGTGCTTCTGATGGCGCCGGACAAACTCGACGAGAAGACCCTTGAACAGTTGCAGACAGTGGAGCACGAAGTCAAGCGGATCGCGGAAGTCACCCAGCGGCTGCAATCGATGGACGAACTGAAACGGGACGACTACATCGGCCCGAGGCCCCTAAAATGATCGACATTGGGGAAAAGACCTGAACGCCGATCCCGAAATACACGAAAAGGGAGACGGTAGGGACGCAGGTCATGGCCGAGGGACAAGGTTTCTAGCGAAAAGGCTCATAGAAGTGGCCCCGAGGCCACTTCTATCCGGAGGCCAATTGCGACTCGCTGGTGGCCGCCGTGGCCACTTTTGTCCCGAGCCCTATTGCGCCTACAACAGTTCGACTACGATATTTCGCCACCGATCGTCACCCACGTTGACGGCTTCGTGAATGGCGTCCTCTCCCTCGAGGCTCCGAAAATGGACCTCCCCGTCTCCCATCTGGCGAGGCTCGCCCTCCGTTCCTTCGGCGTCCACGCCCTGGAGGTGACCGCCTCCGATCGTGACGAAGAAGTAGTCGTTTTCGTGCCGATGCACACCGGTGGACTCTCCGGGGGCGAGAGAGAGATCCCACACCCGGACACGATCGTTCTCGAACAGCAGTTTCGTTCCGACCTGATCGCTTACGTCTGCCATACTTCCCTCCTGTAGAGCCTGCCACCAAGGTTTCTGAAGAAACACGTTTGGATCACCGAGTCGGCGAGCGCCGATGATCGCGGACCGCAATTTATGTTTTCAGCAGGACGAACATATCGGCAAGACGCCCGAGAATGTGAATTCGACGGATCTGCTGAATCGGGATCAGGGTCGTTCGTCCCTCCAGGGCGCGTTTCAAAGCGTCCCACTCGCTGGTCAGCACCACCGCGCGTCGCCCCGACACGAGTACCCGATCGAATTGGTCGAAGGATCGGGAATAGAGGTCTTCCAGGTCTCCACGGGAGCCCACCTGTCGCCCCCACGGAGGATTCGTCGCGATCTGGGTGACGGAATCGGGTTCCAGAGGGAGCCGAGCGGCATCCCATTCTCGTACTGTCCAGGGCTTGTGCCGATTCCCCAGGTTCTCATACGTGGCGGATACCGCTTCGGGCCGAACGTCGCCACCCAGAAGTTCGCGATACCTTCCGGCCCGGGCGCGCTCGAGCAAGAGCGTACCCGCCCCGCACATCGGATCGAGGAAGACATCATCTTCGGACGGTCTGGCCAGTGTGATCATCGCGGCGGCTACGGTGGGTCGGAGTGAACCCGGAAGGTTGGCCGTCTTGTCGGTCCGGTGACGCATCGTTCGATCGGTCAACCGCAGGCCGACCACCGCTTCACGTTCGGCGAACTGGATCCAGATTTCGACGTCGCCTCCATCCTCCGCGGCGTACCATTTCGAGTAGCGCCGTCCGACGGCATCGGTGACCTCGCGCCCAAGTCGCTCGCGGCGGTACTGGCGCCAGTCTGCATCTTCGGCCTGCACGATGACCCGGTAGCTCACCGCCCCCTTCCGCGATCTGGGTGTGACGTGGCGTCTGGCCGTGATTCCTTCTTCGAACGACCAGGCCTCGACCCGGCGTCTGAAGCTTTCGAGGTCCTTCTTTTCTCCGGTCAGGGGCAGGACATCCAGCTGATAGTAGACGTCTTCGACGGTCAGTAGATTCGAAATGTCCACACGGTCTATGTCGGCCGAAAACGAAATCAGGTCGGAGTCACGCACGGTGCGGTGAACGAACCCGGTGGCTTCGAGCCTGTTACGGATCTCCCGACGGGCGATCTCGCCGACCCCTTTGAAGGCGACGGCATAAAGGGGTTGTATCGCCATCGGTCAGGGTCCCAGGATCCGGTCGAGGTTGAGGTGTTCACGGACGAATTCAGCGCGGGCGCCGTCGCCAGGCTGGTTGAGATGCGATGCGTGAGGAAGGCAACCCAGGGTTTCGATGCCTGTATGACGTTCGATCGAAGCTGGGCTGCGTTCGGCGGAGAGGGTCCTGGCTCCGGGAGTCGGTTGGTTGTAGACGATTCCAAGGATCGGAACATCCCGCGTCTGTAGAGCTTCGACGGTGAGACGGGTATGGTTGATCGTACCGAGTGCGGCACGGGATACGATCAAGACGGGTAGCTCGAATCGTGCGGCCAGATCGATGATCGAGATTTCTGCAGTCAGCGGAACAAGGATGCCGCCGGCGCCCTCGACGAGGAGTCGATCGTGTTGTCGAACGAGCCGGTCGAACGCCGCGTAAATCGAATCGACCTTCATGATGACGTTTTCGTGCTCGGCGGCGATGTCCGGTGACAGGGGGTTTGCGAGCGCGATGGGGTTGATGAGGTCGTCAGCGTCCTCTACGCCGGAGGCTATCTTGAGACAGCGAACGTCTTCACCCCCGCCGGCAGAAACCGGCTTGAATACGCCGAGATCGATTCCACTGACCCGGGCAGCTTCGGCGAGAGCGGCCCCCACGAAGGTTTTACCGACGTCCGTATCTGTTCCGGTGATGAAGAATCCCCGCTTCGGTGAGGTGCGACGATCAGCCATCCGACTCTGTGACCTCGACGATGGCATCGTAGACCGCATCCAGAATTTCGTCCAGCTGGTCGGTTGTCAGGCAAAGCGGTGGGAAGAGGACGATGGTGTTGACGAGAGGGCGAAGCAGGATGCCTTTCTCGCGCACCCGACCGCAGACTTGGTGTCCGATTCGTGCTTCGAACGGGTAGGGGCGGCGGGATTTCTTATTCGCGACAAGTTCGATGGCGGCGATGAACCCGCACTGTCGCACATCCCCTACGTGGGGTCGATCGCGGAATCGTTCGAGTCCGTGGGAAAGGTGGTCAATCGTGGGCTGCAGGTTGCGAATGACATCCCGCTTTTCGAACACCTCGAGAGTACCGAGGGCGGCTGCGCAGGCAAGCGGATTGCCGGTATAAGTATGGCCGTGAAAGAAGGTTTTCGTCTCGGAATAGTCACCCAGAAAAGCGTCGTAGATCCGATCGGTGGCGAGGGTGGCAGCGAGGGGGAGGTATCCGCCGGTTAGGCCCTTGCCCAGGCACATCAGGTCAGGCTCGACCCCTTCTCGATCGCAGGCAAACATCGCGCCGGTTCGCCCGAATCCGGTGGCGACCTCATCGACGATGAAGAGGACGTCGTGGGCGCGACACAGTTCGGCCGCGTCGCGCAGATAACCTTCCGGATGAACGAGCATTCCCCCGGCTCCCTGTACGAGCGGTTCGACGAAGAAGGCCGCAATCTCATCTGCACGCTGAGCCAGGGTTTCTTCGAACGCACTCAGACACCCCCTGTTGCAACCGGGCTCCGATTCACAGAAGCTGCACCGGTAAGGGTGGGGGGCGGCCACGGGAATGTGGTCGAACAGGAGAGGGCCGTAGACTTTGTGGAATAGATCGATGCCCCCGATGCTGACAGCGCCGATGGTATCGCCGTGGTAGCTCTGAGTGAGGTGGAGGAAAGCGCGCTTTTCGGGTCGTGGATCGGGACACTGCTGCCAGTACTGGAAGGCCATCTTGAGGGCCACTTCGACCGCGGTGGCCCCACTGTCTGAGTAGAATACGTGATCGAGTCTGGGGGGCGTGATGTGAACGAGCTTCGCCGCGAGTTCGATCGCCGGAATGTTGGATCCCCCGAGGAGGGTGGCGTGGGCGACCCGGTCGAGCTGATCGCGAATGGCGTCGTCGATTTCGTCGACCCGATGTCCGTGAACGTTGCACCAGATCGAGGCGTAGCCGTCGAGATAGCGCCGCCCCTCGATGTCGAACAGATACGGGCCCTCTGCCCGCTCGACGACGACGGGATCCTCTGCGGGGTAGTCTCGCATCTGGGTGAACGGGTGCCAGACGTGCTTTCGGTCCACCTCAGTCAGCTTTGTTTTGCGTCGATTCTCCATGTCGGTCAATGTATATGAATGAGGAAGACAGAGATATGGAAAACCTTCGGATCTTCCGTCGTTACCGCCTCGTTTCAAACGAACTGTCGCTGGCGGAATGGTCTGAGGACGCCGACGCGCTTATCATACGGTCGTGTCTCTGGAGCGCCTTGTAGAGGAGTGCAGAGTGAGCGAGAAGACTGTTGCGTTGTTCGTGTCGTGTCTGGTCGATCAGATTTCCCCCGAAATTGGGGTGGCAACCGTCCGGTTGCTTCGTCGCGCAGGGTGCCAGGTGGATTTCCCCGATGCCCAGACCTGCTGTGGTCAGCCATTCTTCAACAGCGGACTCCGCAATCAGGCCCGGGATCTTGCGCGTCGGACGATTGAAATCTTCGAACCCTATGACGCGGTTGTTTTACCGAGCGGATCGTGCTCGTCGATGGTAGCCGCGGAGTATGTTCATCTGTTCGAGGACGATCCGGATTGGGAGGCCCGGGCCGAAGCCCTGGGCGCGAAGACGTTCGAACTGAGCCGGTTTCTGGTCCGCCAGGGCTGGGCGCCTCCCGGCTCCGATGCGGCGCCGACGGTGACCTATCACGATTCCTGTCACGCGAACCGGCTTCTGGGGCTGGGAGGCGAAGCCCGACAGCTCCTGGAATCGGCCGGGTGTCGCGTCGTCGAAATGGTGGAGTCCGATCGATGCTGCGGATTCGGCGGACTGTTCTCGATTAAGATGCCTGAGGTTGCGAATGCGATGACGCGTGAAAAGCTGCGACAAGCCGTAGACATAGAAGTGGACGTTCTTGTGTCGATCGATCCGGGATGCTTGATGCAGATGGAGGGACTTGTCGATCCGGACGGTCCGCGCGTTCGGCACCTGGCGTGTCTGTTGGAGGAACTCGGCTGATGTCGGCCTCGATTTCACAGTTCCGGTCGCAGGCTGACTCCGCGATCAACGATCTGCCCCTTCAGGAGGCCATCGACACGGCGACGGGGAATTTCTGGCGGGGGCGCGAAGGGGCGTTGGAGGAGCTGCCCGATTCGGAAGGTCTTCGCGACCATTTCAAGGCGATTCGTTCGGCTACGCTCGCTCAGCTGGACGAGCACTTGGAATCGTTCGAATCAAATGCGAAAGCCGCTGGCACACACGTCCACTGGGCGGAGGATGCCGCAGAGGCGTGTCGAATCGTGATTGACATTGGGAAGACCCGAGGGGTGACGCTGGCCACGAAAGGCAAGTCGATGGCCTCGGAGGAGATCCATCTTGGGGTGGCACTCGAAGAGGCCGGCATCGAGTCGGTGGAAACGGATCTGGGTGAATGGATCATCCAGCTGGCCGGCGACCCGCCCTTTCACATCATCGCGCCCGCCATCCACAAGCGCAGGGACGAGATCGTCACCCTGATCGAGAACGCCTCCGGGGAATCTCTTCAATCAGCGGAGATCGAAGATCTCGTTGCGGCCTCTCGCCGACTGTTGCGGTCGAGATTTCTCTCTGCAGGAATGGGGATCACGGGGGGCAACATTCTGGTCAGCGAGACGGGTAGTCTGGTGCTGGTCGAGAACGAAGGCAACGGCCGGTTCGTTTCGGCCAGTCCCCCCGTCCACATCGCCCTGGTCGGGCTCGAGAAGGTGGTGCCGACGTGGGACGACGCGGCGGTATGGCTTCAGCTTCTGGCCCGGAGCTCGACGGGGCAGCCTCTTTCGGTGTATACGAACGTGGTGACGGGGCCCAGGAAGGTGGACGATGAGGATGGGCCCGAAGAAGTTCACATCATCCTGCTCGACAATGGCCGGAGTCAGTTGCTCGGGGGGAAGTACGAGGAAATTCTTCAGTGCATTCGGTGCGGGGCGTGTCTGAACATCTGCCCGGTCTACCGCGAAGTCGGTGGTCACACTTACCGGAGTCCATATAGTGGCCCGATCGGCGCGGTCATCACCCCGCTGCTGATGGGGCTCGAAGAGTATCCGGCGCTTCCGCAGGCGAGCTCGCTCTGTGGAGCGTGTCGAGACGTCTGTCCTGCCCGAATCGATCTTCCGCGGATGCTGGTCGAGCTGCGGAACGACGAGGTGGAACAGGGGCTCGTACCCTGGTCCGTGCGGCGGGCCGAGGAAGCGGCTGCCTGGATGCTGATGGACGTGGATCGCTACCGCAGACTGACGGGCCTGATGCGCACCGCACAACTCCCGGTGCTGAAGGACGGCGACTTGCGGATGCCTTCGTTCCTCGACCCCTCGAAGGGTCGGAAACTGAAGGGGTTGGCGCCCAGACCATTCCGGGAGATCTGGCAGTCTGAGTTGGAGGGCGGGGATGGGTGATCGAGAAGCAATCCTGGAACGATTGCGCGGAGCCTCCCGACCTGCGGAAAGGCTGAGCCCCTGGTTGACGAGGCGGACGTTCGAGAACCCGGTCGATCGTTTCTGCGAATGTCTGACGAATCTCAAGGGGGATGTTCGCCGGGCGGAGTCCGCCGAAGCGGCCTGGACGATCGTGGATAATCTGCTGGATGAGATGGACGCGCACAGCGTCGTGATTAACCAGGAACCGCCCGTCGATGGAATGGATACGGTCGCTCGTTGGCCCGAGCGGACGTGTTACGTGGTCGGCGAGTCCGAGGGCGATCTCAAAGCGTTCTGTGCGGACTGTGATGTGGGCCTAACAGGAGTGAGTGCCGCGCTTGTCGAAACGGGTAGCCTGATCGTCGAAAGCGGTGAGGGGCGAAGCCGTCTGGCCACGTTGTTGCCCCCTGTTCACATCGCGATGGTCCGGGTGTCACGGTTGACGACCGATCTGTTCACGTGGACGGCTGGAAGAGGGGACCACATTCCTACGAACGTGACGGTCATCAGTGGTCCGAGTAAAACCGCGGACATCGAGTTTACGTTGACTCTGGGGGCGCACGGCCCGAAGCGGCTCATTGCCGTGGTTTACGAGGACGGGGAGATGGACTCATGATCATCAAAGGCCTGAAGCAGGCGTGCTTCAACACGAAGCTGCTGGGGGTGATCAGGGGGGTGGCTGACTACTACGGCATCGAGGCGAGCGACGGGACGCTGTATGGCGCCACGTGTGCTCCCTCGGCATACACGAGCGAACCGTATGGAATGGGACCGGACGGGTACTCGAATTTCATCGAGGCGGTAGAAGCGGGCCACGGGTCGAGCCACGGAAATTGGTGGAACGCAACAGTCTGGGCAGAATGTCGGAGAATGGCATCCGCGTGCTTTACCGAGGTGGCTGACGAGGGAGCGCACGTGGCGGCGGTGTATGCGTCGATCGGCAGCGGACTTGAAAAGGTGAGTGACAAGGAGATGGACAAGAACGAAAAGCTCGGTCATCTGACGCGTCTGTTGGAAGAAGAGCAATCGGCCATCGAGGAAGTCGGGGCAGTTGCCGAAGCGATTCGGACGAGTGCGGTTGGAGGATAGAAACCGGGGACGATCACATATCCCTTCCCCAAGAAAAGCGAAGCGGCGACGTGGTTCTGATCCACGTCGCCGCTTTTAATCTCGGGGTGTCAGGGCTCGTTCAGGTCAATCGCTTTGCCCCCATCCCCTCCAGCACGGCCTTCTCCATCTTGCAGACCATGGTGTAAGCGGGGTCGAACATATTTCCCATATCGTATTCGACGGCCTCGCCCATCAGGAGATGGGCCTCTCGGGTGGTCAGGCCGTATTCCTCTTCGAGGAAGCGGATCATTTCGGTCGACGCGTGTTCGACACACTGATCGAGCGGACGTGCGTTACCGATGGCCATAATATGGGTGTCGTTTTCCGCCCGGGGCCATTCGATCGAACGCCCTTTGATGACGCGAACGGTGAAGGTGACATCGAAGGAGATCTCAATGCCCGTTCCGACGATCTCCCCGTCACCCTGGAGCGCGTGTCCGTCACCGATGTGGAACAGCGCACCCTCCGCGGCGATGGGAAGATATACGGTCACGCCGTTGGTGAAGCGCTTGTAGTCCATATTTCCGCCGTGGTTGGCGGATGTGGCGCATGAAATGTGCTGCCGTCGAGCCGGGGCGACGCCGAAGCACCCCGAATGCGGATTCAGGGGCAACGAGAGGTTCGTGAGAAGGCCCTCGACGGGCTTGCCCTCTCCAAGTCGAGTGGCGTTGCGATCGTTCGTGTATTCCACGGGACTCGCCGTGTGGTTGTCGAAGTCGATTTTCCAGATGAAGCGACTGGCTTCATCGTCGAACTTCGGGATGTAGCCCGGGTCGAGCACGTTGCCGGCGATCTGCCCGGAAGTGTGGCCGTACTCCCGGTTGGGCATCAGATGGTCGAACGTGACGGCCAGAATATTCCCGGGCTCCGCACCCTCGACATAAAACGGACCGGTTTGCGGGTTGCCCCCCTCGCTGACCTGCTCTCCGTTCTTGTCTTTTCCGCCCGCATCGATCGTGGTCGTCGAAACGGTGTCCCCATCCTGAATCGTCAGGACGGGCTCGTGCCAGCCAATGGTTGTGTGATAGTGATCGGGTGTGAATTCGTGTTTCATATGTTCCTCGAGAGGTGAGCCGTGGAGCAGGCTCCCACGGAGCCGTCACGGGCGATGAGCAATATCCTCAGTTGCAGGCGATCAGGGTGATGTCGTTCGGAGCGGTCCAGAAGGGGTCCCACGCCTGTCCGCGATCCTCGCTGACGTAGAGGCCATCGGCGGCTGTTGCCCAGCTTCTTCCGTCGTTCGAGAACCCGATCTGGAACGTGTCGATGTTGCGGTCGACGGTGTCGGGGTAGCCGTTCGTGACGTGGCGCCACGACGTTCCTGCATCGTCTGTCCGGTAGAGCTGTCCGGCCGGATTGCCGTGAGGCCCTCTGCTGACGCTGGCCAGTGCGCATTCGGGATCCTCCGGGTGCACGGCGACGGCCCGACCGTAGAGATAGGGGAACCCCGTCAAACGATGGGTCCAGGAACCGCCTCGATCGTCGCTCAGGTAGACCCCGTGGGCCGTGTTTGCGTAGAGGCGATCCGGGGCGGCGCCGGTTGTCGCGACCTGGTGGACGTCCTCGTGCAGGTCGGGCGTGACCGGTTCCCAGTGCGCGCCTGAATCCGGAGACCGCATCACGCTGCCCACGTGGATGTCGGCGTAGACGACGCCGCCGCAGGTCGATGCAAAGCTGCGAACGGACGCGGGACTGCCCCACGGTGTGTGGAACGTGTCGCGGCATTCGAGTTGGTCGAACGTCTCGACTTTTTCCGTCGTTCCTGAGGTGTGCCGGTAGATGTGGGGACCCTCGGTCCCGATCAAGAGGTCCGCGCCTGCTCGCTCCGCACATTCGATGGGATGATCGATATGAGATTCCGTTTCCTTTCCGGGGAAGGCGATGCGCCCGGATCGGGTAACGATGACAGGGCCTTCGATATCTTCGATCAATGCCGCCGGTTCGCCGGACAGGATGGACTCGGGTTCCGTCTCCTGCAGACTGAAGACTTCCGTAGCAGTGGCAACGAGCACGATGAGGTCCCTTTCGCTCTGCTGGATTAGACACGCAATTAGGGGTTCGTCCATGAGACCGTCAAGCGTCTGGCGGGCGTGCACCCAATCGGGTAGTTTGAAGGTGCGTCCGGACGGACGTCGGTGTGTGCGTCAATCGCATCCTTCGACGTCCGATCGGGTGACTTCAAATGAAACTAAGAAGAGAGCGTGGATCGAGTCGGGCGCGTAAAGGGTGTGCTCGATCCGTTTCGGGTGAGGTGTAATTGAAGCTCCACTTTCTGGGGGGCGCGGATGAAGTAGGCGCCTCCTGTATGCTGATCGAGATCGAGGACCACCGTATTCTCATCGACGCGGGGATTCGAATGGGTGCTCGCCCAGGCGCCCATCTTCCGAATCTTTCGGTGATGGATGACGTGGGGGAGCCGGAGGAAGTTCTGGTTACACACGCGCATACGGATCACACGGGCGCCCTTCCGGTGGTGACAGGGGGACTGGGGGCCTCGGTGCCGATTCGGTGCACGGGCGCGACCAGGGCGATTACGCGGGTGCTGCTTTCCGATGCGGTCAAGATTATGGGTCTCCGCGAGCAGGCGGAAGAGTGTGTTGATGACGGGCGATGTGTCCGTGGCGAACCAGCGTAGCATTCCTGGAATGGTCGTCCCTCAATGCTCACCGAATGTGCTGGTGATGGAGTCCACCTACGGGAACCGGCAGCACGCAGACCGTTCACAACAGGAAGCGTCCCTGGTCCGTCGAGTTTCCGAGGTCGTCGAGTCGGGGGGAAAGGTGTTGATTCCGGCTTTCGCGGTAGGGCGTGCGCAAGAAGTGATTCTGATCCTTGCCCGGGCGATCCGGCGTGGGGAGATCCCGCCCTTTCCGGTTTTCGTGGACGGGATGGTGCGGTCGGTGAATGGGGTCTATGCCGCTTTTCCGGACGATCTTGCGCAGCCCATTCGTAGGAAGGTCCTGAAAGGGGACGAAGATCTGTTCTACGACGAGTGGGTGGGTGCGGTCTCCGTTGCGTCGGATCGTGAGCGTGTGCTCACGGGGCCGCCCTGCTGCATCGTGGCCAGTTCGGGAATGCTGATCGGAGGGGCCTCGAGCTTCTATGCAGAGCGGATGGCGGGAGACGATCGCAACCTGATCGCGATTACGGGATATCAGGATGAAGAGTCGCCGGGGCGCGCCTTGCTGGACCTGGCCAACAAGACAGACGAGTCCCGGGAGCTTCTGTTGAGCGGAACGAAAACTTCCGTCGCCTGCCGGGTGGAAACGTATTCGCTTTCCGCCCACGCCGATGCTGGGGAACTGACCGCGTTGGCCCGGCGGCTGTCGCCGACGACGGCCTACCTGGTGCACGGCGACGAGGCGGCGCGTACTGCCCTTGCATCACAGGTCGATGCGGTTGTCCGCGACGGGGTGGTGTTGCCGGAGAATGGGGGACTTATGAGGTCGAGACGAAAAAGGGGGGCTCACGGCGTTACGGGAGTCTAGTACCCAGGCAGGGGATAGGGGGACAACAGGATCTGGGGTCGGATGGGTTGAGAGCGATCCGGGCTTACCTCGAAGAGACGGAACGGCGGTCCCCCTTTCGTATTCAGGAACTCGCCGAAGTCTGGTTCGGTTCAACGTTGGATGAGGACGACGTAGCAGAGATCGGAGATGCGCTGAGCCGGGAACGGCAGGTCTTTCGGCCGGATCTACGCAGACCCTATCTTTACGGGTTCAGGGAGAAGGACGCCGACGGTGTTGCCGGCGGCAAGATGGAAATGAACCGGGGACGGGATCGAATCACGCAGATTCTTCCCGAGGAGGCCGGGCTGATCCGGTGTAGCGCGCACGTCGCCGAAGGGGTCTACGAGCTGGCAGTTCACTTCCCGGCTCGTTTCAGGGAAGCGTATAAGGACCTGTTGCACGTACTCGAGCAGGAGACAGGATGGTCTGTTCGAGTGCGCGAAACGCCGCACCAGGGAAGACTCTTTGAGGAGGCGTACCGCGTTCTGCCAGAGGGGATCTCAGCCAGAAAGGCGCCGGCGCTTAGACTTGAGGCTGGGGAAGTGAGTGTGTCCGTGGACCTGACGCCCGAGGTCCGCCCGAATTTCGAGGCTCTGGCGTCGCGTGCTTCGGAGGACTTCGAGTCTGTGACCGGCTTTCGCCTAGTCCTGGTCGATGCGGCGTCAGGACACGACGCCCGCCCCGCGAGTGCGCCGTCGGGGGCGATGGAGATCAATCGCGCTTACCTTCTGATCCGTGAGAGATTCGCTAACCTGCCACACTAACCGCACCGCGTGGGGCTTAAGTCCGACGGGGGTTCCCCGTATATTGAAGCGGCGTTCATCAGCCGGAATGTGGGCGAGAGGTATCGAGAGGCGCTGGATGAGGTTGGGCGTGAGACCGGCTACGAGATCTGCGTGAGACCTTCTGCCAACCAGGATCGGATCGGTGCGATCGCCCGGGATTTGACCCCCCAGGCCTGGGGGCCTCGAGGGGAACCCAGAATCTACCCGGAGGCTTCGAGGGGGGTGGTACAGGTCGCGGTCGCGGTCGCGGTGGACGAAGGGGAATGCTGGGCAAAGGCAGCATCGTTCGAGGAGGCCACAGGTTTTTCGATCGAGTGGACACCAGCAGGGTCATAGAGGCGTCCTTTACGGAGGTAGTTATGGCAAGACCGATCGATATCGCCGAAGCCGAAGTCACGATCAACGGTCTAACGGCGTTCTGTGTCGGTCCGAGGGAGAGCGGCTCCTATCCCGCAGCAGTGATGCTGCCGGATGTCTTCGGATTGAGGGAACTGGCCAGAGAGCAGGCCCGACGTGGTCGCCCTCTACCTCCACCCCCTGCGAGGCACCGACGCCTTCGATCCGGTGACCGATCCCGAAGCGAGGGAGAAATGCAGACCCTTCGTCCAAGCCGTGACGGTCGACCAGTGTATGGAGGATCTTCGAGAGGGTGTGCGATGCCTGGGCGCGCGGGACGACGTGGATCCAGATCGGGTCCTGTTTTGGGGTTACTGCTGGGGGGGCTCGATGGTGTTTCGTGGCGCGAGTCGTGTCGCGGACATCGCGGGGCTTGTGGTCTGGCACGGGATGCTTCGGGGTGAGGAGCTGGAAACTGTGCCCGGAATGAAAGGATCGATCCTGGGGCTGTTCGGCGGAATCGATCACCTGATCCCCGTCTCGGACGTCGAAGCGCTGGGTTCGGCCTGCGACGCTGCGGGGGTCGACCACGCCTTCCACGTTTACGACGACGCGCCGCACTCGTTCTGCGACGACTCGCGACCCGAAGGATACCGAAGAGCAGCGTGCGAGGCGGCCTGGGGCGAGGTCGTCGGGTATCTCCACAAATTGAAGATGTCCAGATCATCAGGATGAACGAAATCCCTACCTACAAGCTACCCCCATCCGAAATCGTCGCACTGGTCGACGCGGAACCGACGCCCTACCTGGCGCTCGATCCAACCTGGTCGATGATGGCGTTGATGCATCGTCCGAGTCTTCCATCGATCGAGGACATCGCGCGCGAGGAGGCACGTTTAGCGGGGCTGAGAATCGACCCGACGTCGAACGGACCGAGCCGGGTCGACTACTTCACGGGTTTCACACTACGTTCTTTGAAGACGGGAGACGATACGGTCGTGACCGGGCTGCCCGAGGACGTGGGACTGGGGCAGACGCACTTCTCTCCGGACGGGTCCCTGATCGCCTTCACGGTGCGGGAGAAAGAGGGGCTGTCTCTGTGGGTGGCCGAGCGGAAAGATGGTGCGGCACGACGGCTGACGGATCCGGAACTGAACGGCGTTTTCGGGGTTGCCTTCCACTGGAAGCCGGACTGCGACGGACTGGTTGCACGACTGCTTCCAGAGGATCGTCGCGCTCCCGACAAAGTTACGGAAACTCCGACCGGCCCCGTCATTCAGGACAATGACGGTCGCACGGCCCCTTCGAGGACCTACCAGGACCTGCTCAAGAACGAGCTGGATTCTGCGTGGTTCGAGCACTATGCCACATCGCAGCTGGCTCTGGTGACCGTCGATGGGAACATCCAACGGGTAGGTGATCCGAAGATTATCACGAGAGCCGTACCCTCACCGGATGGCGCCTACATCCTTCTCGAGACCATCGAACGACCCTATTCCTATCTGGTGCCCTACTACCGGTTCCCGGAGTCCGTGGACATCCTCTCCTCATCTGGAGACCCCGTGCGCAGGATCGCCGATCTGCCGCTTGCCGAAGAAGTGCCGATCGCGTTCGACGCCGTGCCGACTGGTCCGAGAGGCCACGAGTGGAGGGCGGATGCCGATGCGGAGCTAATCTGGGTCGAGGCACAGGACGGTGGCGATCCGGCCGTCGAGACGGAAACGAGGGACATTGCCTTCGGACTGGCGCCGCCGTTCGATGGAGAACCCAGAGAGCTGATGCGATTCGGGCTTCGGCAAATGGATTTCAACTGGGGACGCGGCGACCTAGCATTGGGTCGCGAGCGCTGGTGGAAAGATCGTCGGGTTCGGATCTCGAGGTTCAGCCCCGACGGTCGGGATCAGGATCCGACCGTGGTGTTCGATCGATCCTACGAAGATCGGTACAGCGATCCGGGGTCCCCGTTGCATCGAGCCACGGAGCGGGGCACCCGGGTGATGTGGTCGAACGGGGATGTGCTCTACCTTTCGGGGGACGGCGCATCGGCGGAGGGAGATCGTCCCTTTCTGGACCGATACGACCTGTCTTCCGGGGAAGCGACTCGGCTGATGCACAGCGAGCCCCCTGTCTACGAGCGGCCGATCCAGATCATCGACGAATCGGGGCCCGTGATTCTGGTCAGTCGGGAACGCGAAGACGAGCCGACGAACTTTTACCTGAGAAATCTGGATGAAGGAACGTTGCGCGAAGTGACGTCGTTTCCGCATCCCTACCCATCGATCTCGGAGGCGAGCAAGGAGTTGATTCGCTACCAACGGGAGGACGGGGTGCAACTCACAGCCACGCTGCACACGCCTCCTGGCTACAAGGACGAGGATGACCCGCTTCCGATTCTCTTCTGGGCGTACCCACGGGAGTTCAAGAGTGCGGACGCGGCCGGGCAGGTCAAGGACTCTCCCAATCGGTTCGCCAGAATCGCCCCTCATTCTCCGCTCTACCTACTGACACAGGGCTACGCGGTCCTGGATGGACCGACAATGCCGATCGTGGGGGAAGGCGATGACGAGGCGAACGACACCTACGTAGAACAATTGGTGGCCAGCGCGAAGGCCGCGATCGATGAGGTGGTAAGACTAGGTGTTGCCGACCGCGACCGGATTGCCGTCGGCGGTCATTCCTATGGGGCGTTTATGACCGCCAACCTGTTGGCGCACACGGATTTCTTCCAGGCTGGAATCGCGCGGAGCGGCGCCTACAATCGGACGTTAACGCCCTTCGGGTTTCAGTCCGAAGAGCGTACGATCTGGCAGGCGCCGGAGGTCTACAGTTCGATGTCCCCGTTTATGCACGCGGACAAGATCAAGGCGCCGTTGTTGTTGATGCACGGCGAAGCCGACAACAATCCTGGCACGTTCCCGATGCAGAGCGAACGATTTTACAACGCGCTTAAAGGCCACGGTGCAGTCACCCGGCTTGTGATGCTGCCCCACGAGAGCCACGGCTATCGGGCCCGGGAATCGATCCTGCATATGCTCTACGAAATGACTCGATGGATGGAGCTCTACGTCAAGAATTCCACCTGAGCATTGTCCGTTCTGGAATATATTCGGGATATTTTACCTGAAAAATGTAGGTTTATCAACTTATAAGGCTTGAATAGCTTCATTATAAGGATAAAACTGTCCATAGATAGAATATTTATGCTTGAAATAAGAATATTTATATGTAGATTGGGTGGGATGATCGACAAACAGTCCAGACAGGAAAAGATCCTCGAGGTTGTGCGAGACGGGGACGTGGGTACTCAGGACGCACTGATTCGAGCCCTGGGCGTTGCCGGGGTGACGACGACGCAATCGACCTTGTCGAAGGATCTGAAGGAAATGGGCATCGGGAAGGTTCCCGTCCAGGGTGGATTCCGTTATGCAGTACCGACGAACGGGCGGATTCGACTCGAGGGCGAGCCCCTTCTGCACCGGGAACTGACCGACTTCGTGGTCGAGGTAGACGGGGCAGGGAACACGCTCGTTCTGAAGACGCTGACGGGACACGCGCAAGGGGTATGTGAGGCCATCGATCAGGCCAGGTGGTCGGAGGTGGTCGGAACGCTGGCGGGGGAGAACACGATTTTCATCCTCTGCAGGTCCGAGAGCGCGCTCAATGATGTCAGCGATCGAATCCGAAAATTGGGGAGCGTATGAAGAAGGTCGCACTCTACGGTGACACTGGGATGGTCGGTCAGGAGATCGAGAAAGTTCTGGCCGGTCACGACGGTGTGGAGATTGGATACCGTCAGAACTCCCGCAGACAGGAGGGCGGTCTGGGTTCGTGCGAAGTCGCCTTTCTGGCTACGAAGGATCCAGAATCGATGACGTTCGCTCCCGATGTGGTCAATGCAGGGACGCGTGTAATCGATATGAGCGGCGCGTTTCGTTTACCGCAGGATCTCTTCGAATCCGGCTACGGATTGGAACACACCTGCCCGGAGCTTCTCAAAGAGGCGGTCTACGGAATGCCCGCATTGTTCGCCGAGGAAATTACGGAAGCCCGAGTCGTGGGGAACCCTGGCTGTTACCCGACTAGTGTGATCCTCTCCCTGCGCCCGTTGAAGGACCTGGTGAAGGGTGAAGTCACGGTCGTGGCGACATCCGGGAACTCGGGAGCGCGGGCGGAGATTGAGGACATACCCAATGAGGTGACGTACAACTTCGGTCGACGGCATAAGCACGTGCCGGAGATGGAGGTCTACACCGGTATGCGCGTCAACTTTACGCCGATTGTCCTGCGGTCGGTCTTCGCGGGGATTAACGCCAACCTGCGGGTGGGGTTGGGCGATGGGATGAAGGCGCTCTCGGATCACGAGGCAACGCAACGTCTGGTCGAAACTCTCAGGGAAGCGTACGAAGCTGTGGATCTGGTGGAGGTCGTCGAGGATTCGGGCTATCACACCTACGGGACGCGAGATGTGGTGGGCACGCACAAGCTGCTGATCAAGCCCAGGGTGGACGAAGGGTTTGCCTATATCAACGCGCTGGAGGACAACCTCGGCAAGGGAGCGGCAAGCCAGGGGGTAGAGAATATGAACCTGATGCTCGGCTTCGATCGGCTCCGTGGGATCGATGGGGTCTATCGTACGACGTGAAGCTGTTTGTCATCGCATCGTATCGGCCCCCGAATCGATCTGATGCGGGGGCTTTCACTTTGGACACGAACGAATGGATCGAACGACCGCAGAAGGTCGTCGGACTATCGGAGGGCTACAACCCGACGGGCGAACTCGGTTAACCCGCTCTATCCAGGTCTTCTCCAGCTAGAAAGGAAGGTGGCCCGGTGCGAGGCGGCGTACACTGCAAGGAACCAACCCACGGTCTTCGAGATGACTCCGGTCGCTCGAGACTGCGGCATGGAGGACGTTCTGGTGGCTCGAAATTATGAAAAAGTGGCGACAACGTGTGTTCAAACGCTTACCTTGGACGGCCCTGTAACAGAGACGCAAGACGCTGAGATTCTGGATGTTGCGGACGATGGATGGATGGCCGATTACGGTCGCATCAAGCGTATCGACAGGGCCGAACTTAGGAAGACGAAAGCCGTCCTCGATCGAATTGGCGTGGTGAAAAAGTTCGTGTCGATTCGGGTGGATGGATATCGTGCGGCTGCGGGTATCGCTGCGATCGAAGATGCTCACGTAGGGCTGTTTGGAATCGCGACGGACCCGGACCATCGACGTAAGGGACTGGGGGGGCGAGTGACCGACGCGCTATTGGGAACGGGGTATTTCAACGGAGCTCGACAGGCCTATCTCCAGGTCGAAGCGGACAATCGTGCGGCGCTCGAGCTTTACGGAGGAAAGGGCTTCCACGATCTCTACCGGTACTGGTATCGCGTCAAGGAGTGTGGGAATGGGTGAATTCAACGGGCTTGGGATGAACCTGGGAAATCTGTCCCGGCTTTCGAGCGCAAGGACGCGATCCATCAGCCCGGAGAACTTCGGGGGTGAGAAGGGCCGTGGGGGAATGGCGACGACCGGCACCGGGGAACGAGCTTCCCGGGATCTCGGGCAGGGATGGAAGGTGTCTCCGTCGGTGAGAATACAACCGGACGAGACCTTTGAGATGGCCGACATCCAGGGCCAGGGTGCGATCCAGCAGATCTGGTTGACTCCGACGGGCCACTGGCGGTTCAGCATTTTGCGGGTCTACTGGGACGACCAGGAACAGCCGGCCATCGAATGCCCGATCGGCGACTTCTTCGCCTGTGGTTGGCAGCGGTATGCCCAGGTTTCCTCACTGGCCATTTGTGTGAACCCCGGCAGCGCGTTCAACTGTTACTGGGAGATGCCTTTCCGGAAGCGCGCCCGCTTCACGCTGACGAACATCGCCGAAGACCCGATGACCCTCTACTACCAGATCAACTATACATTGACCGAAGTGCCGGAAGACTGCGCCTACTTCCACGCGCAGTTCCGTAGAACACACCCGCTGCCCTACAAGGAGGTCTACACCATCCTCGACGGGGTGGAAGGACACGGTCACTACGTGGGTACGTATATGGCCTGGCAGGTCAACAACAGCCAGTGGTGGGGTGAGGGCGAGATCAAATTTTATCTCGATGGGGACGGTGAGTTTCCGACGATCTGCGGGACTGGAACGGAAGACTACTTCTGCGGATCCTACAACTTCGACGTGGGGGCCGAGAATGGAGGGTATCGGGAGTTCACGACACCCTACGCGGGACTTCCACAGGTCCTCCGCCCAGATGGATTGTATGCCAGCCAGCAACGTTTTGGTCTCTACCGGTGGCACATTCCGGACCCTGTGCGGTTCGAGGAAGACATCCGCGTGACGATTCAGGCGCTGGGGTGGCGGAACTGCACAGAGAACGGTCGTAGCTACCTGCCTCTCAAGGACGACATTGCTTCCGTCGCGTTCTGGTATCAGTCCCTGCCGACGGCCTCCTTTCCAGCTTTACCGGACAAAGACGAGCTGGAGGTCATCTGATTGGTTCGAGAGATCGCCAATCCGACGCTCGAGGCTTCGACAGCCGACCCCCAATCAGGGGAACCGCTCGAGGTCGGGTATGCGAGTCAGCTGTTTGTGGACGACCATCTGGTTGCCCATCGAAGGTCTGTGCATCGCCGGCTCAATCGTCCGGTCAAGGGGCGTGAGCCTTGCCTGGTCCCGGAACATCTCTGGGAAGGCGGTTCGGTCCTCTACAGTTGCGTGATCGAGGAGGAGGACGACTACCGGCTCTTCTACAAGGCGAAGAACTGGTCTCCGAAGCCGGACTCCAAGACGAGGAGCACGACGATTTGTGTGGCGAGAAGCGAGGACGGGCTCCGCTTCGAGAAGCGTCCGGTGGAAGGGTCGGTGCACGAGGGAAGCAACATCGTGCTCGACGACGCGATCGACGACTTTACGGTCTACAAGGACGAGTCAGAGCCGGATCCCGCTCGTCGTTACAAACTCCTGGCCTCTCGTGGGACCTGGCGCGAAGGACTGACATCGGCCACTTCGCCCGACGGCGTGTCGTGGACCTGGGGAACGCCACACGCAGTACGGTATTTCGGCGATCGAATGTCCTACTGGTACGATCCCGTTCGGGCTCGGCACGTTGCCTGGAGTCGGAACATCGAGTTGTACCCGGATCGCATCACGGTGGAGTCGACGAGCGAGGACTTCGAGACCTGGTCGCATCCGCGAGTGGCGATGATGCCGGATCGAGGAGACCACCCGGATTCTCAGATTTACGGGGCCTACGCGTTCTGGTATCAGAGTGTCTACCTGGCCTACGTCGAGATCTATGAGGTCGCCCACCAGCGTCTTCGTACGGAGCTGGCGTCGAGCCGGGACGGACTTCGATGGTCCCGATTGTGCGGTCACGATGTGTTCCTGCCGAACGGGGAGCACGGGGAGTTCGATGCCTACTGGGTGGTCCCGACGTTCAATCCTCCCGTGCTCAGGGACGACAGGCTGTTGATCCACTACGGCGGGCGTCCCGACCCCCACGTGCAACCCGGTTTCGGGCACGTTTGCCCCGGGATGGGCGGCTCGCTGGCGGTGTCCGAGCTTCGCGAAGACGGATTCGTCAGCCTGGATGCGACTGGTGTGACTGGAGATGTGACTTCGAAGGTGCTGCGTTTTCCGAATCCGGCCCGTTCGCTCGCGATTAATGTCGGGCCCTTCAACACGCGCGATGGCTACGACAGGATGCAGGTCGAGTTGACATTGATGGATGATGGATTGGCGTTAGGTAGTTGGGCGATCGAGGATGACGAACGTAACGTGTGGCAGACGATCCCCTTGCCAGATGGTTTGCCCGACTCGGCCGCGATTCAATTCAGGATGAAGAACGCACGACTGTATTCGTTCAAGTTCTGCCGGTGATACGGTGAACGTGTTCACGTTGAGGAAACGGTGATGGAGCAGATCATTCAGAAGGCAGCAACGCTGGTCGAAGCCTTCCCCTACATCCGGTCGTTCAGGGACAAGATCGTGGTGGTCAAATACGGCGGGAGCACACAGCCGGACGAAGGCGGTTCGGACACCATCCTGACGGACCTGGTGTTTATGGAGACCGTGGGAATGCGACCGGTGGTCGTTCACGGTGGGGGCAAGGAGATCAGCCGACGGCTCGAGGAGGAAGGTGTCGAATCGTCGTGGGTTAACGGACTTCGGGTGACGGACGAGGCCACGATGCGGGTGGTGGAAGAGACGCTCTTCGGCGTGGTCAATCGACGCATCGTCGAGGGAATCGAGGAGCTCGGCGGGAACGCGAGGGGGATGTCGGCTAAAGACGCCGGCATTATGCGTGTTCGGAAGCACTGCGCCGAATCCGAGGTCAATGGACCCACTGAGAAGGTCGACATCGGGTTCGTTGGGAATGTGGAGACGATCGATCCCGAACCGATCCGCCACGCGTGCGAAGCCCTGATGATTCCGGTGATTACACCGATCGGAATGGGGCCCGACGGAAAGAGCTACAACGTCAACGCAGACACTGCGGCGGGTGAGATCGCCCGGGCCCTGCAGGCCGAGAAGCTCGTGTTCCTGACGGACGTGAACGGGCTCTGCAGGGATCCGGATGACGGTGAAACGCGCATCTCGACCCTCCACGTGAAGGACATCGATGAACTGGTGGTGGGCGAGATTATTCGGGGTGGGATGATCCCGAAGGTGCGGGCGGGGGAACGGTCGGTAAAAGGCGGTGTGACGAAGACCCACATCATCGATGGTCGAATCCCGCATTCTCTCTTGATAGAGATGTTCACGCGGGAGGGCGTAGGCACGCAGATCATTCAATAGTTATGTGAACAGCGTAGGCACACAAAACGAAGACGGTGAACTGAACTGAAGATGAAAGGATAGACAATGACAACTCAGGAAGTGATCGATCTGGAACAGAAGTACATCCTGCAAACGTATGGGCGACCGACGTTCGTCTTCGAGAAGGGGGACGGTGTCAACCTCTACGACACCGATGGAAACAAGTATCTGGACTTCGTCAGCGGACTTTCGGTCAACGCGCTCGGCTACGGAAACAAGATGATCAGTGACGCCGCCGCCTCGCAGACCGAGAAGCTGATTCACGTGTCCAATCTTTATCACACGATCCCGGCCCCCCAGCTGGCGCAGCTGCTGTGCGAGTCGTCCTTCGCGGACCGGGTGTTCTTCTGCAACAGCGGTACCGAATCGTGGGAAGCGGCGATGAAGTTCGCACGAAAGTGGGCGTTCAAGAATTTCTCGGACAGTCCCAAGTATAAATTCGTTGCGATGAACCAGTCGTTTCACGGACGGACCTTCGGCTCGATCTCCGCGACGGGCCAGCCGAAGTATCATCAGGGGTTTGAGCCGATGCTGCCCGGAATCTCCTTCGCCGACTTGAACGATCTGGAGTCGGTCGAAAAGGCGGTCGACTCAGAGACGGCGGCCGTGATGGTTGAGCCTCTGCAGGCGGAAGGCGGCATCCACGCGGCCGATCCGGATTTTCTGAAGGGGCTGCGGGCTCTGTGTGATGAGATGGGGATGCTGCTCGTGTTCGACGAGATTCAATGCGGTCTGTGTCGGACCGGGACCCTGTGGTGCTACGAGCAGTACGGTGTGACGCCGGACATTATGACGCTGGCCAAGCCGCTAGCGGGTGGATTTCCGATCGGGGCCACGCTAATGACACAGAAGGTAGCGGACGCCGTCGATCCTGGAGACCACGCAGCGACGTTTGGCGCGCACCCCGTTTCGTGCGCGATTGCGATCGAAGTCTTCAAGACACTTTCAGATCCGTCCTTTATCTCGGACGTTCAGGAGAAGGGCGAATACCTGACGTCAAAGCTGGAACAGGTCAAGGCCGACCACGGCGACAAGGTGACCGAAATCAGGGGACGGGGTCTGATCGTGGGCGCAGTTCTGAAGGACATTGCCGCGGCCGACGCGATGAACGCGATTCGGGACGCGAGCGGGGTCGTGGTCTGTGTCGCAGGCCCCGACGTGGTGAGATTTCTGCCCCCGCTGGTGGTCGAAAAGTCACATATCGACGAGGCGGTGGGTGCGTTCGCTTCGTTCTTGGAGAAGGCGTAGCGATGACCGTATCGGAACTCAAAGGGAAGACGATCGGGCTGGCCGCGTCGGGCGGCCTGGACAGTTGCACGGTCGCCCGGTGGCTGGTGGACAACGATGTCACGGTGGTCAGCCTGACTGGCGACATCGGCCAGCCCGACGAAGTTGACATCGATGACATTCGGACGCGGATGCTCGCATCGGGCGCGTCGGAGGCCGTGCTGATCGACCTGAAGGAAGACCTCGCCGAGGTCGCGGTGTCGATGCTACAGTCGAACGCCCGCTACGAGGGGGGCTACTGGAACACGACCGGTATCGCCCGTCACGTGACGACGCTCGGTCTGGTGAAAGCGATGAAATCGCGCGGCATCGATACGCTCGCTCACGGGGCGACCGGGCGAGGGAACGACCAGGTGCGTTTTCAGCTGGTCGCGAATATGCTCGACCCGGGCGTGACGGTCTATGCCCCCTGGCGCGACGACGCGTTCCTCGAGCACTTCGGCGGTCGGCGGGAGATGATCGCATACTGCCAGTCTCGGGAGATTCCGATCACGGCCACGCAGGATAAGCCGTACTCGACGGACGCGAATCTTCTTGGTTTGACCCACGAGGCAGGGAAGCTGGAATCCTTGGAGGTGGCCGCCGGCTTCATCGAACCGGGGATGGGGGTCTTTCCAGCACAGGCCCCGGACCAGTCGGAGTCTTTCACGGTGAGACTGGAGGCAGGGCGTCCGGTCGAAGTGAACGGAGAAGCGGTGGACGCCCTCCAGGCGCTATTGAAGGCGAACGAGATCGGCGGCCGCAACGGCATCGGAATCGGGATCCACACGGTCGAGAATCGTTTCGTGGGGATCAAGTCGCGAGGAGTCTACGAGAGTCCGGGGCTCAGCTTGCTCGGGGACTGTTACGAGCTACTGCTCCAGCAGATCGCGGACCGACGCGCTCGCCGGTTCTATGAGACGGTTTCGCAGAGTATCGCAGAGCAGATCTATCAGGGCTATTTCTACGATCTGGGGTCGCAGATGATGCGATCGGCGCTCGCCCCGCTGTCCGCGCTGATGACGGGGAGCGTGACGGTCGGGCTTTATAAGGGTACGGTTACGTTCCAATCGTCGAGTGATGTGCCTCATTCCCTTTACTCGGAGGAGACCGCTTCGATGGAGGCGATCGGGGATTACGACCATCGTGATTCCGAGGGATTCCTGAACGTGTTGAGCGTGGGTGCGAAGGCCGACCACTCGGCGGGTCAGATCGAGAAGGCTTTATTGGACAGGTTGTCCTAAGATTCGGTGAGAAGGCGGCTGTTTCCCAAAGGATGAGAGTTTGAGCGAAAATTCTGACAAAGCCTGGTCGGGTCGGTTCGGCGGGACAACCGAAGAACTGATGGAGCGCTTCAACGCTTCGATCGGGTTCGACAGGCGTTTGTATCGAGTCGACATCGAAGGGAGCCGTGTTCAGGCGCGAGCGCTCCACGAGTCAGGCCACCTGTCCGAAAGCGAACTCGCCGAGGCGCTGGGGGGGCTCGATCGGGTCGAGAAGGAGATCGAGGCCGATTCTCTGCCCCTGACCGACGACCTGGAAGACATCCATATGGCCGTCGAAAAAAGGCTGATCGAGCTGGTCGGCCCTGTCGGGGGGAAGATCCATTCAGGCAGAAGCCGCAACGACCAGGTTGCTCTGGACGAGAGACTCTATCTTCGAGAGGCAATTGCCGGTACCGACGATCGGCTGCAGACTCTGCAATCGGCGGTCGTGGATCTGGCGGAGGCCCATCTGGACACGATTCTGCCGGGATATACTCACGTACAGCAGGCGCAACCGATTCGGCTCGCGCACTGGGCGATGGCGTTGTTCTGGATGCTGGATCGTGATCGAGGTCGGTTTCGGGATTGCTGGTCGCGTGCCAACGCGAGTCCTCTGGGTTCGGGCGCGCTCGGGGGATCTGCCTATCCAGTCGACCGTGAGAAGATGGCGAGCGAGCTGGGTCTGGAGCGTGTGACGGAGAACAGCATCGACGCGGTGAGCGATCGGGATGCGCTGCTCGAGTATTTGTCTGCTGCAGCGATTACGATGATGCATCTGAGCCGATTCTGCGAGGATCTGATCCTGTGGAGCAGTTCGGAATTCGGGTTCGTCGAGTTGGACGATGCCTATGCGACGGGTTCGAGTATGATGCCGCAGAAAAAGAATCCGGATTCGCTGGAGTTGGTACGAGGGAAGACGGGTCGGGTCTACGGCAACTTGGCGGCCCTGTTGACGGTGATGAAAGGCGTACCGCTGACTTATTCGAAGGATATGCAAGAGGATAAGGAGCCGTTGTTCGACACGATCGATACGCTGTGGATGTGTCTCGCTGTGTTTACAGGAGCGTGGTCGACGATGCGGATCCGGCCCGACCGAATGCGGTCTGGTCTCGACGGCGCGATCCTCGCGACAGACTTGGCGGACTATCTTTCGCGGAAGGGGGTCCCTTTCAGGGACTGTCACCGAATCGTAGGAAGGCTCGTACGCGAGTCGCTGGACGAAGGAAAACGCCTGGACGAATTGGGACTGGATTCACTTCGGGCAGTGTCCGCCGTTTTCGAGGCGGACGTGTCGTCAGTTCTTTCACCTGAGAACAGTACGAACGATCGAAACCTGCCCGGTGGGACGGGCAGAGATGCGATCGTACGACAGATCGAAGCCGCTCGACAGATCACGAGTGCATCCATCGTGTAGGGGTCGTTACCGGGTATGAAGTGGTTCAGCGAGCGGGACGTTCGCAGACACTACGATCTTCTGCAGCACACCGAGGACAGGGGCGTAACGGCCCTGATGGCCCGGGACGACGATCAGGTCATCGGTCTTGGACTGTTCGACAACGAAGAGGACTTCGTGTCCGAATGTGCCCGTTACAATCGAAACGGGTCTCTGTTCGTCGGCGTGAACCCCCGAAAGGTTGCGATCCTGGACGGCTACGGCGGGCTCAGGAACCGTATCCGTACCCTCTTTTCAGATATCAGCGACACGAGCGATGTGGGTTTCGTGACCGGGCTTGCAGTCCCAGCGGATGTTTCCATCCCGAGTGAAATGGCCGGGTTCGCACGGGATGCGTCCGTTTTATCCGACGGACAGAAATTTTTCGCATTGGACGAACCTCTGGAGTTGGATGGGAATGCGGCCGCATTCGAAGGGGCCCTTCAGGCTCGAATTGCGCCGAACTGGTCCTACGGGTTGCTCCAGTATGTCCCCGTCGCGGGTACCGCCCATCCTACCCCGCATCTCTTCCGGCGACGTTTCTCTTTCAAGCGATACCGACCCTACTTCATCGAAGGATTGCGGGTTTACCTGAACCCGGTGACGACGTCATCCGCGTTTTGATGAAACTGGCAGGGGCACAGGGCGTCTGAAGTGGAAGAACGGACAGGAACAGACCTAACCCCACCCACCCGGGATTCAACAATGGAAAAAATGAACAAATGGGTATCCACCGTGCTCGCGGTCGCGATGTTGGCGACTACCGCGATGCCCACAACTGCCTGGTCCCAGTATCGCAGGGACGGAGATCTCGAGGGTGGAGATCGCCGCGACTTCGATGAGACGGAAGGTCGGGTCGACCGAGAGATTCTGGAGCGCGAGGAGGGCGGATGGTTGATCAGCGACACGCGCACGGTCACCGGCAAGGTGGTCATCCTGAGCCCGGTGGTGGGGCGCGAAATCGACTTGAACGAGGGAGTTCGATTCTCGATGTTCCAGGGTCCCTCCGAATTCAACAAGTTGGCGGGTGTTCGGTTTATGGCGTTATCGGTCCCCGGGTTTCGAAACGCGGTGTTTATGACGCGGGGCGAGGGCTACGCTGTACGCATCGAGTTTTCATCGGGTGACGAGATCCGTCATCGCGTGGTGCGGATTCCTGAAGACGATCTTCGGAAGGCTAGAGAGTATGTCGAGAACTTCCGCGACATTCGAGGCAGGAGTTACAAGATCGAGAAGAGATCACGAATCGAAGACGACGCAGAGTATCCGAAACGGACGGACGAGGAGATTTCGTTCGAGACGTCCTTCCCCCGGTTTGTACTTACACAACGCATCGACGGGGGCTTGAATCTGAGAGACGGCCGTACGCTCGACGGCGAATTGGTGCCGGCGTTCGACGACGGTCGGATCCTGATTCAGCAGGGATTCGACACCCTGAGGATTCCCGTGGAGAACATCAAAAGCATCCGAACCTCGGGCAGCAAGAGTTCGACCGCGGCACGAAGGGCAGTTCAGTCGGGGATCGGAGGCGCGATCACGGGCGCGCTCATCGGGACGCTGATCACGTGGCAGAGCGGCGGAAGTATGGGTACGAACGTTCTGATCGGATCGACGATCTTCGGGGCCGCGGGTGTGATTACAGGTTTCGTGACGGGGGCCGGGCAGGGTCGCAAGGCACGTGTGATCCCGCTCGATCCACCTTCGCGTGATGAGGATGACGGTTGAGGTTCTCCTTTCCCGGTTTTCGTACCGCCCACTTGAGTGTTCAAGTGGGCGGTCTGCTTTTGGGGATCGCCGTGGCGAATGCCTCGGGACTCGACCTGATCGAGGCAGCTTCCGCGGGTCGACTGGTCACGGTGGAGGGCGCGCTCGCAACGGGGGTCGATCCGGATGAGACCGATGAGATGGGAAGGACGGCGGTCTGGCACGCCGCCTCGAAGGGTCACGCCGATGTAGTGACCGCCCTTGCGGCGCGGGGAGTCGCGCTGGACGAGGTCGATCGTTTCGGGGTCTCGGCGGTGACCGTATCCGTCAAGGGGGGGCACGTGGCTTCGTTGCGCGCGTTGTTGAAGTCGGGGGCGTCCCCGGATCGTGTCGAGGGGGCGAAGTTCGTTCCCCTTCACGTTGCGGTCGAGCGGGGGGAAGCTGAAATGATCGATCTTCTCCTTGCCGCGCGGGCGGATCCATTGGCTCAAGTCCTGACAGGAGACCCGACCACTGACCTGACGCGTCATACGATGATCCGCCTTAGACTTCGGGGGATGCTGGCGGAAAGGATTGTCCTGCAGGGATCGGACGGTCTCGCGAGGATGACCTTTCCAATCGAGGCGCCTCGGGAGATCTCACAGATTCGCGTCATCGATCGAGGTGGCAACGTGTTGTTCGAGAAAGACGTGGTCGCGGCTTCGCCATCGCTTTCCTTCGATTGGGATGGTCAAACGAACGACGGGTCGCGAGTGACCCCGGATCGATACACTTTCCGGCTGATCTACGATGACGGAACGACCGTGGACCACGAACGCCGGGTGGTGCGCGCAAACGAGGTGTCCATCTATGAGGCCGCCGCATTCGGTACCGCAGGGGTTCTGCGCGAAATCCTGGCTGACGGGGTGGCGGTCGATCAAGGGGGTGCGCAGGGAAGGACTCCGCTGATGTTGGCGGCGGCGTTTGCGAACGTGGAGACCGCTCGCGTGCTGATCGCAGCCGGCGCCTCGGTTTTCGCCACCGACGGCAGCGGAGACACTCCACTGGACTACGCTCGCACCTACAGTCCGGCTCACGCGGTCTTCGACCTCATTCAGGCCCAACACGATCGGTTGACGATCGACTGATTTCGGAAATCCGTTCCCACGTGGTCCATTGACCTCTATCTTCCGGGAGAACCTCATCAGGGAGAGTAATGTGACGATTATCGAGTTCGGTGGTAAGACCCCGGTAGTGGCCGAGTCAGCATATGTCGCACCGGGCGCGGTCCTCATCGGAGACGTGACGATCGAAGAAGAGGGATCTGTGTGGTTCAACGCTGTCCTTCGAGGAGACAACGAGCCGATCGTGGTTGGCGCTCATTCGAATGTGCAGGACGGGGCCGTCTGCCACACGGATCCAGGGTTTCCGATTCACGTGGCTTCGTGGAGCACAATCGGTCACAACGCCATTCTGCACGGATGTGAGGTCGGAAGCGGCGTAATCGTTGGGATGGGGGCGACCCTGCTGAACGGCGCACGCGTCGGGGACGGAGCCCTTGTCGCGGCGAATGCCCTTGTACTCGAGGAGTTTGAAGTCCCTCCGGGCGCCCTGGTCGCCGGCGTACCGGCGAAAGTACGGCGTGAGATGGACGAAGAGGACTCCGCGCGGCTGCGTCGTGGGGCAGAGGGATATGTTCGGAAGAGTCGCCTCTATATGAATGAGAGCAATGACACGGAACCCCAAAGACGGTAACGGACGTGTTTGCCTGGCTTCCGACTGATCGGCGCGATCGTCTGATCGCCCTGTCGGGTGTCTACCTCGTCGTGGCTGTCCCCCTTGCGATGAATCAGGCCGCTCACGACACGGCGATCTGGGAAAAGCTGGCGGTCGTGCACGTGATCGTTCTGCGGTTCTGCCTGGGGTGGTGCTTTGGAGAACGGCGGTTCTCGCGATATGTACTGGACCTGCCTGCCCTGGCCCTGCTGGCGTGGGTTGCCCTTTCGTGGACACAGGCGATCAACCCGATGAAGAGCGGTCTCGAGGTCATTCGGGTACTTCTGGCGGTGACCCTCTACGCTGCGGTGGCCCGAACCTATCGCCCGGACTACCTGAAGCTCTGGATGGCGGCGATGAGCGCGGTCCTGATCGTCGTTTCGATCATCGGGATCGCCCAATATCTGGGTTTCCAGGGGGCCGCCGAAATCCGGTCTGCGGGTCTGCCAAGTGCCACCTTCTGGTACCGAAACTTCGCTGCGATGTACGTGATATCCGTCGTGCCGGTGGCAGTGGCACTGTTGCTCTTCACTGATTCGGATCGCCAGGCGACGCTCTGGGCACTGGCTTCGGGTCTCGGCGTTGTGTTCCTGATCTACACGAGGACCCGTGGGGCGTGGGTCGGTCTCCTGGGCGGGTTCTTCCTCGCGGGCGCCCTGTGGTTCCTGACGCGCTCGCATAGGCAAGTGGTACTTCCTCGCATCACGTCGAAGCGCGGCGCGCTCCTCACCGCGGTGTCTGCGGTCATCGTGGTCGGGGCGTCGTTGCCACCGATCGGAGAACAGGTCAGCACCCAGATGGCGTCGTCCGGAAAAACGGGCGTCGCGGCGGCGGCCGTGTCGATCGTGGAAGGCCGACACAGCGGGCGGTTGGGGACCTGGCTGCAGACGCTCGATCTGATTCGCGACCATTGGTTGATCGGGGTCGGCACGGGGAACTGGGATCTCGTGTTTCCACGCTACGCACAGGAACGGGCGTTGGCTGGCGGAGCGATGTTCTTTCGTCCGCATAACGATTACCTGTGGATTCTTTCCGAACTGGGAATCGTCGGCGGGCTCCTCGTCGTGTGGGTTGGTTATGTGTTGTTGTCGACAGGGATTCGGTGCCTGACGAGGGCTGCTGAGGCGGAGGAAGGTGCGCTCGTCCTTGCGATGCTGATCGGGACGGCCGCGGTGGCCGGTCACGCCTTCTTCAGCTTTCCGAAGGAACGGGCGACGACGGTGGCGATTCTCCCATTCTATGCAGGCATCCTTGCAGCAATCCGCCACCGCCAGTCCGGGGCCTCCGGGGCGGAAGAAAATGGGCTTACGCGTCTGGTCCCGATTGGATTGACGGTGCTTTGCCTGCTGTCCCTGCCCACCGTCATCGGCGCGACGCAGTCCTTCCGTCATTATTTCCTCGCAGACATCTACTACCGGCTGGGGCACTTCGGACCGTCGCTCGCGAACATCGAAGCCGCGAAGGCGGCGGGGATTATGGACGCCCGCTATTTCGAGATCGAGGGCGAGGCCCGGAAACAGCTGGGCGATCTGGAAGGCGCGCTGGCGTCGAGGCGGGAGGGCCTGCCCTACCATCCGGACAATCCGTGGAGCCATCACGCGATCGGGGTCTACGCACAGGAACTGGGTCGGGATTCCGAGGCGCTTCCCGCTCTGCGTAGGGCGGTTGAGCTTGCCCCGAAGGTGGGCCCGATCCTCCGGGACCTGGCGCTTTCAACCTATCGAACCGGAGACTTGGATCGAGCGCACGAGATGTATGGTCAAGCTATCTCACTGTCGCCGGGTGACGTGCTGACGAGGCTGGAGGCGAGCGATTTCTTTGTCGCGACGGGAGACACCGTGGCCGCCCGCACGCACCTGGCCGAAGTCGCCCACCGGATTTCGGCAAATTCGATACGACTGAGAACGCTCGGTCGTCACGCTTTGCGGGCGGCCGCGTGGGAGATCGCCGAGCGTGCTTTCGTTTCGGCTTTCGACATCAACCCGACTCTCGAGGCAGCCCTGGGCGTGGCACACGCTCGGATGGGCGCGGGCAACGCGAGCGAAGCGATCTCGTTCCTGGAGGAGGTGCGGGCGCGCGCAGGGGACGCAGACACTCGAAGTTCAATCGATCACCTTCTGGCGCGAATCCGTGTCGGCGTCGAATGAATCGGGCATCCAGGCGCGACTCGATCGGGGCGTCGACGAGTTCAACGACGGTGCCTATTTCGAAGCGCACGACACGCTCGAAGATGTGTGGATGGATGTGCGAGGCCAGGAACGTCTGTTCTTCCAGGGGTTGATTCAACTGGCGATCGGCTACTACCATCTGACCTGCCAGAACTACCCGGGCGCCGAGCATCTGTTGGGACGAGGCCTAGAGAAAATCGAACCCTACCGACCTCATCACCGGGGGGTGGGGCTCGACGGCGTCTTTGTGGCGGCACATTCCGTCCGAGAACAGATCTTGGCCCGCGGGGATGAGGAGGAACTGTCTTGGCCCAAACCTGTGATCGAGCGGAGCGGTGAATGACCCAGGATTCTCGTCATCGATCCCGTAACCATCATTCCCGAAGCAGCGCGAGGTCGGGTCGCGCCGAGGGGAGCCGAGAATGGCTCACACGTCTGGTGTGGGTTGCGTCGGTGATGTTCCTAGTGGCGTGCGGGGATGAGCAGGAGCCGATGGGGGATTCCGGCCCGACGGTTCCCACTTTTGACTTTCTAACGCTTGACGCGTTCAACGCCTATTTATCGACGATGGAGATCGCATCGGAGGATCTGGGTCTGATGGTCAACGAGTTCTCGTCGATCGTGAACGACCTGGAGCTGGGAGTTGCTTCCGACTACTGGATCTCGGAGTTCACACGGAACCTGATCCGGCGGCTTGAGCAGTCGAAGGCTCGCGCAACCACGCTCCGTCCAGACCATCCAACGCTTCTCGACGCGCACATCACAGACTACGAGGGAGCGCTCGAGGACTTTGAGATGGCGTTCGGCACGTTTTTGACTGCGATCAACAATCCGGGAACCTTACCGGCCAGTGCGGTGAACGATCCGATTGCGGCGGGCAACGTGCATCTGGCTCAATTCGACGGTTTTCTGAGCAGCCTTCGAGGTGGACGGGTTTCGTTGTTCGGGAGAGGAGTTACGGCACAGATCGGGCCCTGAAGCTTTCCCTTAAGGACGTCTTGACGGTGGGCGCAGGGGTGATCCTGCGCCCTTTTTGCGTTCAGCAGTCGTGAAGAACGAGTGCAAACAAAATCATACTGCCACGTGGATCGGTATTGATCCGGCAAAAAGAAAGGTCGATGGTTGTCCAATAGTGCCGATATAAATCATAATCACGAGGAATTTAATGGATAAGGGAGACTACACAAAGGAGGCGGTCGTGCGAAGTTTTCCTTACCAGATCATCGGGGGCCGCGAGCGGGAAGAATCCCTGTTCTTCCTGTTGGACGCGCTCCTCAAGTCGCGGTTAGCGACGGGTTTGGAAACCGAAGACGACGAAGACTTCAACGTCTACCTCTCGAGTCTCCTCCACGGCTTCCTGGATCGTTCCTTTCAAAAGGCCTACGGTCCGGTCGTTTCGAGTTACGATTCCGATGTTGTCGAACACGTCGCGACGAACGATACAAGGCAACGCTACCGAGTCTATCGGGCGAACGCGGACTATGGGCTTCTGTCCGTCAGTCTGTTCGACCGGGCGTCCTGCGAGGGCGGTCGGGGTGCAGACGGATCGATCCGCAGGTTGAGCGAACAGGGGCCGGTTTACTATCGGTTCGCGTCGCACCTGGTCGGTTGTCTGGGACGACGATCGGCGGTGTCGGAGGTCCTGAGCAAGCTGGCCGAAGGGTTCGACACCTATGTTCGTATCCTGACACGTCTGCGCATCGATCATCTCGGGCTGATGAAGCGTTTGACGGCGGGCGAGGTTTTTCACCTCCAACGCGAGGTTCACGAAAACGCACGGCCAGGTCTGGTTAAAGCCGGGAGAGACTGGTTCCTCGACGCGTATAACGAGTGGCTGGTCTGTCAGAGTGATTCCAATCGAGAGCGCGTCAACGAACTTGCTCTCGGCCTTGCGGAACTGGATCCGAATTTCGAATTCGAGCCGTTGCGAAGATCGGCCTGAGACCGTTTTAGAATGTCTGTCTACTATCCGGAGAGCGTTCGCTCTCCGGATTTTTTATGGGGTTGACGGACCGTGGTCGGGATACGATTTATGGTGCCTAAGGCGGATTCAACCACAGGGAGGTCGAAGATGGACTATCGGGGGTTGGGGAAGACATCGTTGCAGGTGAGCTCGATCGGGATGGGGTGCGTGACGTTCGGACGAGAGATCGACGAGGAGACCGCGTTCGGCGTGATGGATCACGCGATCGGGAAGGGGATCACGCTGTTCGATACCGCCGAGGCGTACGCCGCAGGCGCGTCGGAACAAGCCCTGGGAAACTGGATCGGCAGCCGAGGGACGCGGGACGACATCGTGCTGGCGACGAAAGTGGCTGGCGACGACCTGACCGCCGATCGTGTGGTGGCTTCGGCGGAGGAGAGTCTGGGGCGACTGGGTGTCGACACGATCGATCTGTTCCAGGTTCACAACTGGACGGATGCAGTGCCGGTAGACGATACGATGGGGGGCCTGAATCGACTGGTTGAACAGGGCAAGGCTCGGTACGTGGGTTGCAGCAATTACGATGGGGCACAGCTCGAGCAGGCGCTGAACGCGTGCGAAGCCGGGGGTTTCGCGCGTCTTGAATCGGTGCAGCCGAACTACAATCTGGTCACGAGAGAGATCGAAGGGGACGTTCTACCGCTATGCGAGGAGCGTGAGATCGGGGTGATCTCCTACAGCCCGCTGGGAGCAGGCTTCCTGACGGGGAAGTACAGGAAGGGCGGAGAGGTCCCGGCCGGCACACGATTCGACGTGATTCCGGGGCATCAGGACATCTATTTCAACGACGAGAACTTCGATCGGATGGAAAAACTGCGTGTCGTCTCCGAACGGGAAGGGCGATCGATGATTCAGCTCGCTCTCGCCTGGGTGATCGGACAGCCCGGAATCAGTTCGGTTCTGGTCGGCGCCCGTAGCCTGGGGCACATCGACCAGGCATTCGAAGCGGAGGCGACGGGACTGTCAGAGGACCTTCGGAACGAGCTGAGCGGTCTGTAAGGCGTCTATCGGTCGCCCAATACATCGTCGAGTTCCTGGCTGCAATTTTCGAGTACCTTGAGCAGGGCGAAGTCCCCTCCCCACGGGAGCATCTGCGCTCCCATTGCGCGAAACTTCTTCAGTTCCTCCACGCTTCCGGCGGTTCGGCCCCAGGCTTTGCCCTGGGCGCTGGCCGCTTCGGCGACCTTCTCAACCGCTTCATCGAGTGTCATTTTAATTCCGGGGTCCGCGTCGAGTCTTAGACCAAGGTCGCCGGGTCCGATAAACAGAAGGTCGATGCCGGGTACGGCTGCGATTTCGGCGGCGTTGGCGACGGCCTCCGGGGTCTCGATCTGGGCGACGATAAAGGTCTCCCGATTAGCATCCTCGATGTAGGTGCTGTCCGGAGTCCACGTGTCGAGCGTGAAGTTCGTGTCGAGACCGGCGCCGTCGAGCCCGCGGTTGCCTTCGGGTGGGTACTTGACAGTGTGGACGACCTGACGGGCGATTTCGGGAGTCGACACGAAAGGAATCATGAATCCGGCGGCGCCGTCTTCGAGGTATCTATACAGGCGTGTGCGCTGGAGGGTCGGCGGACGGACCATACAGTCAATGTCGCTTGCCTGACAGAAGGCGAGGATCGATTGGACTTCGCGCGTGTCCATCGCCCGATGCTCGAGGTCGAGCCAGATCCCGTCGTATCGATTGTGGGCGGCGTGGCGAATGAAGAAAGGTAGAAAGTGACCGAGGCCGCAGATGCGAGCCAGCCGGCCGTCGCGAATCTTCGAAAGGACTTTGCTCTTTCTCATGAGGTCTTCCCGGGTATGGTGTGGGGGGTGGAAGCAGTGCGTCGAGTTGCGATCATACGGCAATGCGAGCGGCTGCGCAACCGGGATGCAAAGGTGTCAGAGGAGGCGCCGACGTTTGGCCAGGTAACCAAACAGCGCGACGTCGAACGAGGTCGACGTGTCGAGCAGCACATAGTCGATCTGGTGTTCTCGACACTCCCTGCGGAACCGTTCGGTGAGTTCGTCGACGTGGGCCCGGTATTCGCCCGCGATCTGCCAGGGCTCGGTAGAAACGCGGCTGCCCGTTTCGAGATCGACGAAAATGGTTTCCCGATCGAAGCGGAGATCGCGTTCCCTCGGGTCGAGGATGTGGAACACGATGACTTCGTGGTTTCGGTGACGGAAGTGTTTAAGGCCGTTGAGGAGCTGTTCGGGGTCGTCGAGCAGGTCGGACAGAACGACGACCAGCCCCCTGCGGTTGAGCTGTTCCGCGAGTTGGTGGAATGTGGTCGAGAGATCCGTGTCGGCGCCGTCAGGCTCCGTCGCCGACAAGGCACGGAGGACGGCGGTGAGATGGCTGCTGGCTGAACGAGGCGGGATCAGGGTCCGTATGCCCTGGTCGAAAGCGGCCAGGCCCACGGCATCGCGCTGCTTGAGCATCAGGTAGGCGAGCGCGGCGGACAGATGGGAGGCGTAGCGGTATTTGGTCGTCTCGCCCGATCCGTAGGCCATCGATCCGCTCGCGTCGAGCAGCAGATGGGCCTTGAGGTTGGTTTCCTCCTCGTATCGCTTGACGTAGAGCCTGTCGGTCTTCCCGTAGACTTTCCAGTCCAGATCGCGTAGCGCATCACCGGGCATATACTGTCGGTACTCGGAGAATTCGACGCTGAATCCGTGGTAGGGACTCTGGTGAAGGCCGGTGATGAAACCCTCAACGACAAGACGGGCGACCAAGTCGAGGCGCGAGAGTCGCGAGACGACGGTGGGATCGAGGTAGTCGGTCGTGGTGGCCACGTGCAGTTGCTCGATTTATCGGTCCGAATCGAGGAGACGTTCTACGATGTCGACGCGACTGACGCCTTCGGCCTCGGCGTTGAAGTTGGTCACGATTCGATGCCGAAGGACGGCCACGGCGATGTGCCTGACATCGTCGATCGACGGGGTATAGCGGCCCTGAAGGAGCGCACGGGCCTTGGCCCCGAGAATCAGGCATTGAGACGCACGGGGTCCGGCCCCCCAGCTGACGAGGCCCCCGATGTCGTCAGGAGCGTGGTCGGGGCGGGTACGACGCACGAGGGAAACAGCGTAATCGATGATCTGGTCGGCGGCCGGAACGCGGCGCACGAGGTGTTGAAGCTCGACAATCCGGGCTGCGTCGAGAACGGGGCGTACGTCGTTATCGTCGACGCCCGTGGTCGAGCGGACGATGTCCCGCTCTTCCTGTTCGCTCGGGTAATCGATCCAGAGGTTGAACATGAACCGATCGAGCTGGGCCTCGGGCAGGGGGTACGTGCCCTCCTGTTCGATCGGATTCTGTGTGGCTAGGACGAAGAACGGCTCCCCCAGCGGGAGTGTTTCTCCTCCAGCAGTGACCTCGTGTTCCTGCATCGCTTGGAGCAAGGCGGCCTGGGTTTTGGGCGGCGTCCTGTTGATTTCGTCCGCGAGCACGACGTTGGCGAACACGGGCCCACGCACGAAACGAAACTGCTTGTGTCCGGACGCCTGGTCCTCCTCGAGCACTTCCGTTCCCGTGATGTCGGAGGGCATCAGGTCGGGCGTGAACTGAATGCGGTTGAAGGAGAGGTCGAGGGCCCGGGCCACGGTGCTGACGAGAAGCGTTTTGGCAAGACCCGGGACCCCGACGAGCAGCGCGTGGCCCGAACAGAGCATCGCGATCAGCATCTGATCGACGACATCCCGCTGACCGACGATGACGCGTCCGACCTGTTCGGTCAACTCTTCGTAGGCGGACTTCAGCTGCTCGACAGCTTGCAGGTCTTCGTGATTGTCTGACATAGACTCCTCGATCTCAGGTCTTTCGTTTCTGCTTCCTGGCCGCAGGAAACAGGATGTTGTTAAGGATGAGGCGATAGCCCGGAGAGTTACGGTTGAGCGACAGTTGAGTCGGGGGGTCGCCAACGAGATGCTGGTAGTCTTCGGGGTCGTGTCCCGCATAAAAGGTGAAGGTGCCGTTACCGACCTTCCCGTGGATGTACTTGACCTTCTGGGTCCCCGTGATTTCTCCAAGGATGGTGACCGACGGCTTGATGAGGCTACGCCGAAATGCAGTGGTCTGTCCGAGAAAGCCGCGCACGACAGGAATGTGGCACTGTGTGAGCATTGTGGGCACCGGGTCGTACTTTGCGGAGAATTCGAACAGGGTGAAGGCGTCGGCATCGGCTCCTCTGGGCTGTCCTTCTTCGGTGGGAGACACGTCGATGTCGGAATACTCGTATTCCATCGGGTCCGCGACGAGCGTGAAATCCTGGAAAGCGAACGGGGTGGAAAAATTGAGACGCTCGTGTGCTGACGAGTCAATGGGGTCCCCGTCGTAAATGGTGTCGACGATGTCGAGCCCCCACGCCGCACGGGCGATGTCGAATGTGTCGGTGGCCGAGCACATCGCGAACAGGAACCCGCCGTCACGAACATACTCGGCGATGGCTTCTACGACGGCACTTTTCTGGGTGGAGACCTTTTCGAACCCGAGTCGCCGGGCCATCTGTTCGAACGCCCGCTGTTGCTGGCGATACCACTGCTGCCTGCCGTGGCTGCGGTAGAATTTGCCATACTGGCCGGTGAAATCCTCGTGGTGTAGGTGAAGCCAGTCGTATTCGTCAAGTCCGCCCTGCAGGACCTCCTTGTCCCATAACGTGTCGTAGGGAATTTCGGCGTAGGCCAGCGCGAGGGTGACCGCGTCGTCCCAGGGCTGCTTGTTGGGCGGGGTGTAGACGGCGATGCGGGGCGCCTTCTCCAGGCGAACCCGATCCATGTTCTCGTTCTCGATCTCGCCATAGATGCGGGCCACGTCGGCCGTGGAGATGATGTTGAAAGAGACATCGCGCAATCGGGCCTCCCTCACGAGGGACTCGGTCGCGTCGGTGAGAAACGATCCTCCCTTGAAGTTCAGAAGCCACTCCACGACGATTCCGCGCTCGAGGGCCCAGAAGGCCACTCCGTAGGCCTTGAGGTGGTCCGTCTGGTCGAGATCCATTGGGACGAGCAGCTTCTGCGCATTCGAAGGGGCGGCTATCGACAGGCAGAGGATGACGATTCGAAGGGACTTCATCCCGGTTGGCCCCCTGTCTGCGCGGGCCTGAGGGTCTTGATACGCATCCGCGCCTCGTCGGCCTCGATGCTTCGACCATAGTCGATCAGGAGACGCTCGTACATCTCCAGGGCCGAACCGACGTGTTCAGGCCGTTCGCGATACGTGTCTCCGGCGACCAGTAGAGCCCACGGACTGAAGGGGCTCCACGGAAAGCGGTCCACGAGTGTCTGGCAGGTCTCGATCGTTTCGTCCGAACGTCCGGACAACTGCAGGAGTTCGATCCTGCGCCGGAGTATGTGGTCCCCGAGTGGGGAGGTTGGTGTGGCCTCGGTCTTCAGGGCGGCGAGCGCGTGTTCGAGATCGCCCTGACGTTCGGCGCGAAGACTGAGCGCCAACTCGCGAAGAGCGACCGTGTCCTGCGACGTTCCGATCTGCAGGAGATGGGACAGGGCGATGGCGTCGTTGATCGCGCGGTAGGTTCGGTTCGTGCTCAAGACGGTGCGGAGACCTTCCGATGCCGCTTCGAAGCGGAGGCGCATGAAGTCGATTTCGGCCTGTTTGAAGAGGGCGGAGGCTTCACCGTCATTGCCGCGCTGTTCTCTGGCAACCGTGGCGAGGACGCGTTCCGCATCGGGCAACCGTCCGGCCGAGACGTGAAGATCGGATAGGTCGAACAGCGCGGGTCCCCTCCAGGTGCCGTGTCGAGCTGTCAGGATCATTCGCTCGAGGACGTGGCGGGCGGAGTCCGGCCGCCCGGTTCTAGCCAGCAGACGCGCCCAGCGGTAGGCGCCCTCCTCGCCTAGGCGACCTCCGTTTGGCGATGCCACGACTTCCCGGTAAAGCTGGTCGGCTCGGGTGTCGAGGCCCAGATTCTCGAGAGCCCTTGCACGCAGAAGTCTGGCTTGAATGCGAATCCCGTCGTGGGTCGCACGGTGCTCGAGCGAATCGAGGGCGACGACGGCGGTAGGATGGTCTCCGGCTTCAAGGCTCTGACGGCCGAGTGTGAGGAGACTGCCGGCGATGGGGACTCTACGGGGGAGCGCTGCGAGCAAGTCGACCGCCTCAAGGGCGTGGCCCGTTTTGAGGACGAAGGCGACATAGAGCCGAATCTGGTGAGGTGTGGGGTTTCGCTGAACGCGGTCGGCCAGGAGGTCCACGATCGCTCGGGGATCGTCTGCTTCCGTGGCGATCTCTTCGAGTTGTCGTTCGACCAGACCGGCGTACTGAGGCTTGGTCGCGGCGAATCCGGCATACTCGCGTACGGCGGCGAGATGGTCTCCCCTGGCCAGGGCGATCTCCGCGAGTTCGCGCTGGAACAGTGTGGTGTCCCCGAGCGACTCTCTGGCGGCCAGGTAGGCACGCTCGGCCAGATCGTCCAGACCCTGCTTGCGATACGTGTCGGCAACGTTGATGAACAGACCGGGGCTCCGCGCCTTGCGCAATGCTTGATCGATGGTGCGCAAAGCCTCCTTTTTGCGTCCGGCCGAGATGAGGATGTCTGCCCGATGGATGCGTGCCCTGGGGTCGGTCGGAAACCGCACGATTCGTGCGTCCAGGGCGTCCAGGGCGTCCTGATGCCTGCCCATTCGCTTGTAGAGGTCGGCCAGCCGGTAGGTCAGGTCCGCCCGACCTGGATGTTGGGCGCTGAGGGATACGTAGAGTTCGGCGGCGCGGTCGAGCCGACCGGCGCGCTCGTGCTCTAGGGCCTGACGCATCGTCGTGCGGAGGGCGTCGAGGTTCTGCGATTCTGTGGTGTGGGCGAGACAAAGCCACAGAAGAAGGGTGCGCACGATCACGGGTCCTGTCCCTCCAGTTGCTGTGCCTCGTCGATCAACCGGCCGAAGTATCGGCGGATGAGCGCCTGATAGTCGGCCGGGTAGCCCTCTCGCAACGCATCTCGCATCCTGGCCCGGAGCGGGCTGACGGTTTCGCCGAGGTTACGGGGCAACGAACGCGGCCCACGATAGACGAACTTGCCTCCGGACTTCGCTTCACGTTCGCGACTGAATCCTCTCTGTCGTGCGGAGCGCTGTGCGTCAAGCATTCTGCTGAGGATCTGGCGCTGTCGATCGATCGTGCGACGCGTCAGACGACCGCGAGCGAGTTCCTCGGTGACTTCTTCCATTTCGTCCGAGATTCCTCCAAGGTCGCCAAGAACCCGCCCTTCCTGGGTGCCCAGACGCTTACGCAGTTCGTCGAGCATCTGCTGGATGGCCTGCTGTTCGGCAGCCATACGACCCAGGTCCCCGGGACTCGTGCCTCCGGGACGGGAAGGGGTTCCGAGGGCCCCCTGCGCCTGGGCGTTCAGGTCGCTCTGTTTGGCAGAAGCCTCCTGCAGTCGCTGCAGCATTTCCTGAAAGCCAGAGCCTGAGCTGGCATTTTGAAGGGCCTGAAGGGCACTCTGGATGCCGAGGGCGCTGGTGTTGAGGTGGCCCATCGCAACCTGGGCACTGGTCGCCACGCGCGCGCCCGATCCACGTTGAAGATGCTCGACGGTGCGCTCCATTTCGCCGAGGGCGTTCCCCAGCCCTGCTGCGGCGGAGCGAGGGATGAGAAATGTCTTGTGAGTCGCCTCGATCAATCGCCCCGCGGTTCGGGAGGCCGCAGCCAAATCCCGAGCCTGTTGCTCCTCGAGCCCGGGTTGGCCGCCGGCCGCTTCGGCGGCAGTGCGTTCCTGTTTTCGGGAAATCCGCAACACGTCCTGCAGGAGGCCCGACAGTTCCCGCGAGACATCCGCTTTCTGACGGTTCAGTCGCATCTCCCGGATCCGGGCCATCTGCTCGGAGAGGGAGGCCAGATCCTCGCTCAACAATCGCGTCTGGTTCCGTGCCCGGTCGGCTCTGCGGGCGCGAAGGTCGCGGGTAGCCTGTTCTGACCGGGGCGTGATGGAAGAGGATTCGAAACGGTCACCCAGGTCGGAAAGGGGAGCGGCGGTGGAGGGGTCGAGCCTGTCGAGGGCCCCGTCGAGACTCTCCTCGAAGGCCTCGGCTTCGCCGGCAACGGCTTCCTGGGGTTCGGCCAGAGGACGAATGTCCTCCGCGTGGGTCGCCCGATCGGCGATCTGTTGCTGTTGTTCGGCCAGGCGAGAGATCTGGCGAGTCAGAGCATCGACGATCTGATCGTTCTGTACTTCCTTCAGGAGAGCGATTGTGCGTTCGAGCCCTTTCGAAAATTCTTCCTGTTGCTCGATCAGACGCGTCATCGCTTCCTCGATCTGTTTCCCATTGGTCGCCTGCATCGCGTCCCGTAACTCGGCGGCTGCGGCTTGGAGTTCGGGCGTGTCGATGGCGGCCATCAACTTTCTCACCTCCATCAGCTTCTGAAGCGTGTCGTCCGACAGCATCCCGCTCTGGCCGAGTCGGGTCTGTGTGTCCTCGATTCGGGCCATCGTCTCTTCGACGCGTCGCTGAATTTCCTCCTGGCGCTCGAGAAGTGTCTCGGTCTCGGCTTGCGCTTCCCAGGACGGGTCTTCTGTCTTGAGGTGTTCCCGACGGAGTTCCTGTGCTCGACCCTGGACGTCGTCCGTTTCGTCCCGGGCCTCCTGCAGTCTGGCGAGCGCATCGTCGTGCCTTCGCTGCGCTTCCTGTTGGATTTCATAGAGCGAGGGAAACCGAAGGATGTAGGTTCGGGAATCACCGTGATTGGGCCCCGTGACGGCATCGTTGTCGTACACACGGAGATGGTAGGTAAGACGATCCCCAGGCAGGAGGTCGAGGTCGGCGAGTTCCCAGACGGTTTCCTGGGACAGCTGAGGGGCGCCCGCCGAATCGAGCGCGACGGGCACGACGTGAAGTTGTTCGTCGTCGTTCAGCCTAAATCTGAGTTCGGAACGGTCCACACCGTAGTCGTCGATGGCCTCGAAGCGAAGCGAGATGCGAGTCGACTCGCCGAGCTCACCGTCTGCTCCTGGATGCAGGATTGCGACTTCGGGAGGCTCGTCCTGGATGGCGAGAAGCCGATGCACGACCGGATCGACGTTCTCGATCCCCCGAGGGTCGATCAGTCCGACCGTGAACCGTCGATCCTCCTCGACGACCAGATCGAAAGAAACGGTGTGTTCGTTGGGCGAACCGTAGAGTCTCCCATCCTCGAAGTCGAGCCACCCACGGTCGAGTGGACGTGTCGCGGTGACCTGCAGGGTCACATCCGTACCGACGGGAGCGGCTATCTCCCCGCCACCTTCATCGGTGTGGGGGGGAAGTCGGGTGTGCGGGGGATATCGATACCCGACGCGTGTCCGAGAGACTACAGGGCGCGGGTGGACGGTCGCGCGAAACGTGGAGGACGTGGCATCGTAGGCCGACCAGCGATAGTCGAACGACTGTCGCAGACCCAGGGGCAGGACAGCCCGTGCGTCCTTGACCGCCACTCGATGTGCGACCCAGTCGCCGGAAGACGTTTCGCGCAGGTCGAGCTGGGCGGTCGTGGGGACGAGCCCGTAGATCGCTACCAGCAGGGTGAGTTCGTCGCCCGCGATGCGCTCGACATCGCCGGGCTCGACATGGAGATGCGTGCGTGCGGGGCGTGTGTACGGAGATGAGGGATGGAGCAATCGGTCGGTGGCGCCGGCCAGTTCGCTCGAATAAAAGAAGGCGAGGATCACGCAGGGCACGAAGGCGAGCGCAGCCGTTCGCCAGGCAGAAACGACGGGGCCCGCCGGAACGGACGCCTGGAGGTCGAGGGTGTCGGCTTGCCGCACTCCGACGTGGACGGCGGACCTCGCGAGGGCGTCCGACTCGTTCGGGTGTGTGCGTCGCCCCAGCTCTACGGCGTTCGAAAGGCTCTCGTGAAGGTCGCCGAAATGATTTTCGACGTGCCGGGCCACCTCCAGAGATGAACGAGGCCGGGTCAGTGGACGCAGGACGTTCCATCCGATCGTGACGGCTGCGCCGACGAGAAACAGGGAGGTTACGGTCAGTTTGATTGCGGGGGAGAAGTAGAACACCGATTCCAACAACGCCAGTGCCAGGATCGAGGGCAGAAGGAAAGTTACGATCCGACTCGTGCCCTGGAGAGCGCGCAGTCGAGCATCACGAAGGCCAAGCTGCCGAAGGTTCGCGATCAGCCGGGCGTGGTCGGACGACGTTGAAGTCGGATCAGTGGGTGAGTGCCCAGACAATGATGTTCGTTCCCATTTTCAAAGCTGCTTCGCGCTTTTCGGGTGGGTTGTCGTGAACGTCGGGATCGTCCCAGCCGTCTCCGATGTCGCTCTCGAAGGCGTAGAAGACGACGAGTCGACCTTCGTGAAAAATCCCGAACGCCTGTGGACGGGCGTTGTCGTGTTCGTGGATCTTGGGAAGCCCGTTGGGGAAGGCATAGGGTGTGCGAAAGATTCCGAAATCAGGCGGGAGCTCAACGAGGTCTTTCCCGGGAAACACACGTGCGATCTCGCGCCGGAAGGCTTTGTCGAGGCCATAGTCGTCGTTGGCGAGCAGGAAGCCGCCGTTCTCGAGGTACGTCCTGAGCCTTCCGACTTCTTCGTCGGTGAGCCTGATGTTGCCGTGCCCCGTCAGGTAGGCGATGGGGTAGGCGAAGAACTCTTCATCGGAAATCTGTACACGCGCTTCGACTCCGGCCGTCTGGACCGTCGTGTGCTCCTCGATGTAGGCAAGCAGGTTCGGGATCTCGGTCGGACCGTTGTACCAGTCGCCGCCTCCGGCGTAGCGTATCCGGGCGATGACGAGCCCGTCATTCTCAGGCGAGGCGTTGGCGTCAGTGAGGGCGACGCTGAAGGAGAATGCCAGCAGCAGCGGCAGATGGGCCCACATTGGAAAGCGTTTAGCGGAGGCGATTGATGAAGTGGTGGAACAGAAGCGTCGTTATCGGTCTGGTCTGTGTCAGACGCTCGGAGGGAGGTGCGAGTTCCGGGGTGCCGTTGTCGGCCTCCCCGGCCTGTTCGATGGTGACCAGAAGGTCGCCTGGGTCGGAAAACTCGAACGTGCAATCGAAGTCGACCTCGGCCAGACACGCCTCATCCACGGGGAATGCTGCACACTGTCCGGGGCGGTCTTCGTAGATGCTGCACACGCCGGCCCCGTCTTCACCCCGTACCAGAAACGGACACTTGAACAAAATCTCACAGCAGTTTCCACACTGGTTGCACTCGCCCTGTCGCAGCTGCGCCTGTTGCTCGACGTAGTCCGGTCGGAACCGGAGGAGGACGTAGCGCCTGATTTTCCCCTTCATTTGTCGAAGCTGCTTCTTCACGTTCGTTTCTCGTCCAGGGTTTCGGGGGCTCCGCGTCCGAGCGAGCGGAGCTCTCCCCATTCACCGGCTTCCAGGAATCGCCAGCCCCAGAGGATCGTGGGGTAGGCAAGCAGTACGATGCCTTTCGCGATCGCTCCTTCGAGGGTCAGATCGCCCGACCACCGATCCAGGGCCATCGTTACGACGAGCGTGGCCACGATGACCTTCCCTATCCGCCCAACTTCGTAGGGAACAGGATAGAATGCTCGTGTGCTGAGGTAGAGCAAGACTACCATCAGGCCGTTCGCAGCTACCGAACTCCACGCGGCAGCAATATAACCGATTTGGGGGATCATCAGAAGGTTGATGCACACGTTGACGATCGCGCCCGCAATCACGATTCCGGGGAGCATTCGCGCCCGGCCCTCTGCGTAGACGCCAGCCGTCAGGATAACGTAGATCCCGTAGAGCGTGTGACCGAGGGTCACGATGGGAATCACCACGTGGCCATCGAGATAATCGGGTGCCCGTTCTCCACCGACGAGGAGGATGAGTTCGCGGGAAAAGCCGGTCACGAACAGGAGAAGGAGGCTGGCCGCGGCAATGAAGTAGGTGGTGACTCTCGCGCAAACGGCTCTGGCCTCGATCGGGTCGTGGACGGACAGAACACCCGGCGCCCAGGCGGAACGAAAGGCTCTGACGACGAGAAGAGCCGGAATGCTGAATTTGTAAGCTACGCCGTAGATCCCGAGTTGGTCCAGGCCCATCAGATGCTCGATGAGGAAGCGGTCGGACAGGCTGATGACGAGGACGGCCACAGCGGACGGTACGAAAGGCAGCCCGAAGGCCAGGAGTTCGCGAAGAAGCCCTGCGCGAAATACGGGCCGAATCGCGCCGACAGCTACAGGGGCCATCGCCAGCAGAGCGAACGACGAGCTGGCCACGTTGGCAGTAAAGACGCCCCGGACGCCGACGTCGCGGAACAGAATGAGGTAGACGATGAGGGCAACCTGAATCGTATGCTGGCACAGACGGGTGAGGGCGAATCGTACGCTCTGCTGGCGAGCGCGACACAGGCTGAAAAGAGGCTCGCTCAGGGTGTCGAGAAGGACGATGAGGGCGAGCGCGCGAACGATGTCGGCGTTCCCCGAGGTGCCGAGGAGGGCGGCCGCGATACGAGACGCGTTGACCCAGATGAGGGTCGACACCGTCGTTCCTACGAGGAGAAGAGATAGAAAGGCCGTACTGAAGCGTCGTCGCAGGTGTTCGTCATCTTCCCGGTCACCTGAAAGGAAACGGACGAGGGCCTGATTCAGCCCGAGGGAATAGAAGACGGCAGTGAATCCGATGAAGGCGAAGCTCAGTGTGATAATGCCGTTGTCGGCAGGGGAGAGCTTCCTCAGATACAGGGGCAGGAGGACGACGGCGACCGCGCGTCCGAGGAAGTCGCCGATGCTGTAGATGGCGGTGTGGCGTACGAGAGATCTGATGGGGGCGAAGTTCACAGCATCGATACCGGATCGACATCTACGCTGAGGGTGACGGCTCTGCGATGATGCCTTTCGAGGGCGTGCCGGGCGGCCTTGTTCAAACGTTGTGCAGAGAACGACTTTGCTATGACCTGCCAGCGATAGTGTCCTTGAAGACGAGCGAGCGGCGCGGGGACGGGTCCGAGCACTTCGAGGCCCTCCGAGTCCGAGGATCGAAGCGTCTCTGCGCATTCCCCCGCGGCCTTTGCGACATCGCGTTCCTGGGGTCCGCGGAAAAGGAAGAGAGTCATCCGGCCAAAGGGGGGATACCCCAGGGCTTCTCGAGTCTGGAGTTCGCCGCTGACGTACGTCGCGTAATCGTGGGTGCGCGCACAGAGAAGAGGTTGTTCTTCGGGGCGATAGGTCTGGATGATGACTTCGCCAGGTGTGTGCCCGCGCCCGGCACGGCCCGCAACCTGAGTGAGGAGCTGAAAGGTGCGCTCCCCGGCTCGGAAGTCGGGGAGACTGAGGCCCGTGTCGGCCGAGATAACGCCTACGAGCGTGACACCCGCAAAGTCCAATCCCTTGGCGACCATCTGAGTGCCGAGGAGAATGTCGGCTTCCCCCGCGCCGAACGCATCGAGGATGCGCTCGTGCGAACCCTTGCGTGAGGTGGAGTCGACGTCCATTCGAAGAACCCTGGCTTCCGGAAAACGCTCGGCCAGGGCCTCTTCGACCCGCTGAGTTCCCGACCCGAAGAGCCGCAGGCCGGGTGCTCTGCACGAAGGACAGACCGGTGCGCGGGGTTCGGTCCGGCCGCAATAGTGGCAGACCATTCGTCCGTCGGATCCAGCACGGGGGGCGTGATAGGTCAGCGTGACCTGACAGGAAGCACACTCCTGAGAAACGCCGCACTCGGTGCACTGGACGAACGGCGCATAGCCTCGGCGGTTCTGGAGGAGGATGATCCTCTCGTCCCGGCCCAGACGGTCCTGGATGGCCTGTCGGAGCGCGGTAGAAAAGAGGTCGCCCCCTTCCTGCCGCATATCGACCAGCCGTACTTCAGGCAGTGGACGGTCGTCCACGCGTCCCTCGAGTTCGATTCGGTCGAATTTTCCTGTGTCGGCGTTGTGATACGATTCGAGCGACGGGGTTGCGGACCCGAGGACGACTGGAAACTCTTCCTGCTGACCGCGTACGACGGCCACATCGCGAGCGCTGTATCGAGGAGCCTTTTCATCCTGTTTGTAGGCCCCGTCGTGTTCTTCGTCGACGACGATCAGCCCCAGGTCGATGACGGGTGCGAAGACGGCCGACCGTGCGCCAACCACGACGTGGCGCCGACCTTCACGCACCTCTCGCCACGCGTCGTAGCGTTCGCCGGCGGAGAGTGCGCTGTGAAGCACGGCTACGCGGTCCCCGAAACGTGCACGGAAGCGGCGGACGGTCTGTGGGGTGAGCGCGATCTCCGGAATGAGGACGATCGCGCCTCGACCCTGTTCCAGGGCGGCGGCCACGGCCTCGATGTAAACGAGGGTCTTGCCGCTCCCGGTCACACCGTGCATCAGGTGGACGCGGAAACGGCTATCCTTCACGTCAGGCAGAATTCGGTCGAGGGCGTTCCGCTGGTCGGCCGTGGGGTCGAACGTGTCGGGTGGGTCGGATGTCACCTGTGCGTAGGGATCCCGGACGACCTCTTCGTCGTGGAGGTCGACAAGTCGCCGATCTGCGAGTCGGCGTAGTACGCGAGCGTCGACACCGATTTCGCCGAGCTCCCGGGTGGTGGCGGTTCCGTTGTGTTCGAGCAGGAAATCGAGGCAGACGCCCTGCTTCGGGGCCCGCTTCCGGATGGCAGGAAGTTCGGCTGTCGCCCATTCCGGGTCGGTCGGGACGAGCCGTGCGACGCGCTGGGTGCTGATGCGCACCCGGGGGTCGACCATCGCCTGCTGTGCTTCGAGCACACCCTTACGTACGAGCTCGTGGACGATACCACGTGTGCCCTTGCCGAGTCGTCGCTCGAGCTGCCTGAGGTTCAGGTCGCCGGCATCCTGAAGGGCCGACACCACGGCGCTCTGGCGCGGAGTCAGCGAGCCGTTGAGCGGGTGCTCTGGGTGGATGGAGATCCGCTGATTGCTCTGGGTGTGGATGCCGGCAGGCAACGCGGCGGTCAAGACCTCGCGCAGGGAGCATAGATAGTAGCTGGCGATCCATCGGCAGGTTTCGAGCAAGGCCGCCGTGATGACGGGGTACGGATCGAGACACATCGCGATGGCGCGTACGGATTCAAGTTCGGTCCGATCGCGGAAAGCGACGACGATCCCTGTCGCCCAGCGTGGGCCGAGCGGGACAAGCACACGGCTGCCTTCGGCGATGCGTGGACGATCGGTCTGCTCGAGGAGGTTTTCGGGAACGCGGTAGGTCATCGCCCGGTCGAGGCGGGTGCCGAGGGGGACGATGTCTGCGAACGGTCCGGCCATCAGGGAGTGATCGATTCGATCTCTTCCACCCAGATGCTGGCGCGTGAGATGTAGAGGCGGACTCTTCTGTTTTCATCTGCGAGCGCGCCGTCGGTCGAGGTGAGCGGGCGGCCGAGTAGATCGAGCCGGATATCCTGGCCCCGATCGACGTCCACGATGAAGCGCTCGCCGGCCTCCCAGGAGACACGTCTGCCGGAAGCGACGACTCCGTCGAAGACGACCTCGCCGTCTGCCTGGACGTTGAGGGTCGCCGTCCCCAGGCCGATTGCGGTCAGGCCGAGCGTGGCCGCGTCGGGTAGCCCATACACCTCGGGCGTCATCGAATAGGCGGCGACGACGCGATCGGTCTCTTCGGTGTCCGAAGTAGCCGGTCCGGGTGACCGGGACTCCGTGGTCGGCCGATCCGAGTCGGGCGGCTTGAGGGTCTCCGTAGACGCCGATTCTTGGTCGGATGACTCTGTGGGGGGGGAAGGCGTCGGGGAGGTGGCGGGTGCGGGCTGAGGTTGGGGCGGTGGCTCCACGGAGGAGGGTGCGGTCGTCGATTCGCCACGGCTGACGGACAACCCGAGCGGGTCCTCTTTCTGCTCCGGCTCGTGGCTGAGGAGGACCAGGCCGACGAACCCGATCAGGATCAGACTCGCCGCTCCTGCGACGACCCATATAGATCGGCCTTCCCGGGTAAGGGCCGCAGGCTCCACGGCGGCTTCGTCCCGGACCTGCTTCAGGGCCGCACGATCGTAGGCGATGATGATGTCGTCGGGGTCGGCGCCGACCTCCTGGGCAACCTTGCGCAGGAACATTCTCACGTAGGCTTCGGGGAGGACGTGGAAGTCGCCGGCTTCCAAAGCGTTGATGAAGTCGGGGTTGATCCGCGTGCGACTGAACAGATCCTGGACGGACAGGCCCATCGCTTCGCGTCTGAATTTGAGTTCGTGGGCGACGTCTTCCAAGTCAGGCGTCCCGGAGGGCGGTGAGGACATCGATCGGGCTCTCGGACCCTATGAGGTGGTCGCGATAGGGGCGCAGCATCCGATACAGTCGCGAGACTGGCAACCCCACGACGTTGTAGTAGCAACCCTCGATTCGGTCGACAAAAACGGCGGCCTTGCCCTGGATCCCATAGGCCCCAGCCTTGTCGTAGGGTTCGTCGGTGTCCGCATAGGCCTGAATTTCCATCTCGTCGAGAGGCATGAAGGTCACGTGAGTGGTGGCTACATCGGTGACGATCTCTTCGCCTCGAATCACGCAGAGTCCGGTGTGGACGTCGTGGGTTCGACCCGACAGACTGCGAATGGCGGCCACAGCTGCGTCCCTGTCAATCGGTTTTCCCAGGATCCGGTCGCCCATCGCGACGACGGTGTCCGCGCCGATGACAATGCCCTGGGGATGGCGACCGGCAACGCGTCGGGCCTTCCTCTCCGCGAGTCGGCAAACGGTCGTCTCGGGTGTGGCCTCCTCGATGGTTTCGTCGACATCACTGGGATCGACGTCGAATGCGAACCCGAGCAGCCGGGTGAGTTCAATTCTTCGAGGGGAGGAGGATGCGAGGATCAGTGGAGTCACGTGGCTTCCTTCGCGGGTGATTCGAGAAGGATGGTGACAGGTCCGTCGTTCTGGATGTCGACCTGCATATTCGCGCCGAACCATCCCCGCTTGACGTTCACGCCCGCCTCCTGGACCGCGTCGGCAAACGCCTCGTAGAGCGGGGCTGCGATTTCAGGTGGGGCCGCATCGGTGAAGCCCGGTCGCCGCCCCTTGTGGGTATCCGCATAGAGTGTGAACTGGCTGATGACGAGAGCTTCTCCCCCGATGTCGAGGAGGGACTTGTTCATCTTGCCCCCGTCGTCGTTGAAGATCCGGAGTCGGGTGACTTTTTCGACGAGGTAGTCCAAATCGTTACGTGTATCCGCTGCGGCGACGCCGAGCAGGATGACGAGCCCGGGACCGATTCGATTCTCTCCCCGGTCGGATGAGACGCCACCCTCTGTGACTCGCTGGATCAGCGCTCTCAAGGGCTTTGCCCCTTCTGTCGTAACTTACAGTTATTCATATAAATAGGGGAAGAAAGAGACCGATGGAATGTAATCCAACCCTACGCCTATTGCAAGGGGTGAAGGCCAATGGAGCGGTGCGAAAACGACCGAAGCGGCCTAAATCCCGTAGACGTTTCCCCGCTTGGTGGAGAATCCGAACTGGGGGAACTCCTTGATGTTGATCTTGAAGGCGGCGCCCCGGGCAAAGCCATTCGGGATGACCCGCGCCTGGGCCTCGAAGCAATGGAGATCCTTGTAGATCGAAATCTCCTGGTTGGTCACATCGGGGTTGACCAGGTCCATTCGAATTGAGTAGTCGACCAGCCAATCCCGGTGTGGGCTGAAGGCCAGCGCCGAACGAATCCACGAGGTTCGGGTCGTGGTGGCGCCGGTGCGTCGGAACTTGAACTGGTGGCCGATGGAGAGACGCCACGGCCTGGTGCGGTCGATGTCGCGATCGAGGTTTCTCTCGTAGCCGAAATCGGAGGGGTTCAGGTTCGACCGTTCTCCGAAGCGGTCGAGTCCGAAGTCGGTGCGATCGTCACGGCTCAACTTATCCTCGCGGGATCCGGCGAACCTTAGACTCGTGGTGGCGGACAGGTTCCGCAACAGGGGGGAGAACGGTTTCCAGGCGTCGTTCTCGTCGTAGAGTTCGTGCGTCATATTCACACGCAGGTCGATCCGTCGGTCGGGTTTCACGGAAAGCGTGGTTCGGACGGGTTGAACGCGTCGTCGCCCCGGAGCATCGAAGTCGAGTGCGGTGTTGACGTTGGCGGTGAGGAGCGTGAACCTTCGCTCGACTTCATCGCGATCGGCCGTCTTGACGTCAAAACTGTTGGCGAGGCTGACGGTGGCCGAACGTCGTGCATCGCCGGCGGTTCGGGTGCCTCCGAATCCGAAGGTGCCACCTGACACGGTCGCATTCTGGGTGTAGCGGAACCCCACCCTCGGTTGGAATCGATGACGGATGCCGCGCAATCGGCCGGCGCGGACGTTGAAAATTCCGTAGAGGGTCGTCCCGGTCGTGACGCTGCCGCTGTAGGTTTCTCTCCGGGTCGCGGAATTGGTGTTGTTGCGAGAAACGCGCTGGGTCGTCGAAAATCTGGGCGTCAACTCGATCCAGCCGAAGGGCCGGTGCTGGCTGTTGACGGTCAGGAGACCCCCGATAGCCAGGTCCTCGGGTTCGTCGGTTTCGTCAGGGGTTCGGGAAAACCGATTGTTCAGGTCTCCCGACAGGCTGTAGTAGAAGGCGCGATACCAGGGCTCCCCGGTTCGGGCGGATGACGCTCGATCGCTGTCCGACCCGAAGATGCGGCGCCGTCCCTGTCTGAAGGTCAGCCTCGGAAAGCCCTGAAAGCTGTTCTCTTTGCTGTCGAGGTCGCGGATGTAGGTCATACTGAGGTCGACGTTTCTGCCCGCTTCCCGCCAGTTCTTGTCGAGCGACAGCGAAGACCGAAGCTGACGATTCAGGAAGGTGTAGAGGTCGTTGGCATTTCGCTCGTCGAAAGACCGGCTGTCGGTGAAGTTGCCGGTAGCCCGGATGTTGGCGCTGGAAGAAAGCCGCTGCCTGTGATTCAGATCGAAACGCCAGCTTCGCGACGAGGTCTCCGTCCCAGTGTTGAAGTTTTCGAATTGCAGGCCTACACGTCCGGTCATTCTGCGACGCATGTTGTAGCTGAACAGACCGTGGAGGAGGATCCCGCCCGTTTCACGAACGTTCGCACGCAGGGTGGCGTCCCAGTATTCGCTTGGCGCGTAGTAGTATCCGAGGTTGTTGACCGTGATTCCGTCGCGGCTGTTCGAGCCGATGCTGGGGGTGAGGACGCCGGAGTGCCGCCCCTGGCGGAGGGGAAACACGTAGAAAGGGAACCAGGCCACGGGGACCGGGCCCAGTTCGAAGGTTACGTTTCGGGCGACGCCCTTGTCATTTTCGACGAGTTTGAGGCGGTTGACGAGGAACCGGTAGTGCTCGTGATCCTCCTCACACGTGGTGAGGGAGATGTCCTTGAGGTGCACGTGGCGAGTCGAGTCGAGGATAGCGTGGGCGCCCTTGATGAAGTACTTGCTCTGGCTGACGGCTCGACCGTTCCAAACCCGACCCCGCCCGGAGTCGAGGTGGTAGACCATCCGGCTGCCCGAGAATCGCTCCTTCCCTCCGCGGCTGGAAAAGTCAGGCCTTCCGATCTGGCGCCCGGCGCTGTCGACCTGCGCCTCGGCGGTCAGGGTGCGCCCCCTGCGATTGAATACGACACGGGCAGCCCTGATTTCCACGTCGCTGTAGCCCACGACGACGTTTCCTTCGAGGGTGAGAACGTCGGAAATCGCGTCTTCGAGGACGCGATCTGCCTGGAACACGACCTTCCCGGGTTTCGGGCTGACGGTGGGCTGGCGGGCCACAGCCCCCGATTGGGCCGAGTGCTGGGCGACCGCCGGGATGGGCGCCCAGAACAGGAGAACGAGGCTCAGGCCGGTGATGAGGGGGATGATGCGGCTCATTCCTGAAATTCAGGGTTGTAAGCTATACACTTAGGGATGCGCGCGGCCGGACGTTCGACCCACGAACGCTCCGGTTTCGCCGGGGCCAGTCGGTATCTCTGGGGGCCGGATGCGGTGGGCCTATTTCTCTGAAACCCACGGGTTCCAGAGAGGTTCGACTCATTGATCATTGGTTGGGAGGTCGGCTTGACCGACGGTCTCACGATTCCGCTTTTCGACAACCTGCCTGAAGATGATCGTGCCACGTTGTTGCGGAGTGCGACAAGCCGAACCTGTACGGATGGAGAAGCCGTCATCAACGAAGGCGATCCAGGCGAAGGTCTGTTCATCATTTCTGCGGGCGAAATGCTCATTGAAAAGGCCACGATCGAGGGCAAAGCCGAAGTGCTGTCCGTTCTGAGCGCCGGCGAATGTTTTGGAGAACTCGCGCTGGTCGATCACGGTCCGCGGAGTGCGACGGTTCGGGCGCGAGGCGATGCCGAGGTGCTGGCTTTCGAGGCCGATTCTCTCGACAGCTTTTTCGCATTGCACGTGGAGGCCCATCGCTCGATCCTGAAGAACCTTGCGGTGATCCCGTCGGGCCGGCTGCGTCGCCTTGACGAGGCCGTGATCGAGAGCGCCTATGACTCTGTTCTCCTGATCGACAGCGACTTTCGAATTCTTAAGCACCGGCGAATCACCGAGCGGGCTCCGTTGATCCCGACGGTCTCCGGGAAAGGCACGGATCTGTTTGAAGCAGTGCCTCGACTGGGCGAGGGCGTTCGGCAGAACCTGTCGATCCTTATCCAGGCCGACCAGCTGGCGAGAATGAGCCTCGAATACGAGAATGACGATGGAGAGACGCATTATTTCGAGCTGACCGTCGCTCCCGGCGGGGACGGAGGCGCCTCAATCGGGATTCGGAATGTGACCGAAACGCGTGCGCTCGAGACACGGCTGATCCAGTCCGAAAAGCTTGCGATGACGGGTCAGATGTCGGCCGAAATCGGGCACGAACTGAGGAACTTTCTAACAGTGCTGATCGGGCACGTCGACCTGCTCGCGATCAATCCGGACATCCAGGGGAGCGAAAAAGGCAAGCGTAGCGTGGGCATCATCGGGGAGCAGCTGGAACGTGTGGAGAAGTTCGCGTCGGGCCTGATGGAGATGGGCCAGCTGAAGCTCAAGAAAGAACCCTCGCACGTGAACCTGCTGATCGAGAAGCTGATCAGTTTCATTCAGGGTCAGCGACGTTTCCGGCAAGTTGAGTTCGAACTCGACCTGGGGGAAGGCGTGCCCCTGATCGAGGCGGATCCCGGCCAGCTCCAACAGGTCCTGCTCAACTTGTTTCCGAATTCGGCAGACGCGATGGGAGCGGGCATTGTAGAGGTTCGGACTGCCCTGAATGACGACAGGGATCTGGTCGTTTCTGTCCGAGATACGGGACCGGGGATGCCGGACGAAGTGGTCGCCAGAATCTTCGAAACGGGATTCACGACGAAGGATACCGGCCACGGCTTCGGCCTACCGGTCTGCCGACGTATCGTTGAAAACCATAGCGGGGTCATCGAGGTCGAAACCGAACCCGGTGTGGGGTCGACCTTTACCCTGACGTTCTCGATGGGTGACGAAGCCGAGTAGCTCCATTTTTAGCCCTGGCTGCGGGGCAATCCAACGATTTCCCACGAACCCGGTGCTTTTGCACCGGGTTTTCTTTTGCCCTGACCGGAAGCGACCGGGGCACCTCCTTTGACTGAATCAGGAAAAAATTTCCCAGTCACCCACTGGAAGGGGCGACACTCATGAGTGTAAAATATTGATAATAAATAATTTATTCAATTATAAGGTGTCTGGCCCCTGGCTTGCGATAGGGAGGCGGACAGGACGCGCTCGGGAGACCGGTTTTCGTCCGTTCTTCGGGCCGAGAATCGCCCCAAACACTCCTAACTGTAGGTGTTTCCAGTGATTTGGACTACTTCGCTTCTGGCGACCGCCGTCACCCTCGGATTCGGGTTTCTGATCTGGATCAGTCTGGCTCTGCTGGACGAGTGGGACACTCTGCGATTCATCGCTAAAGGAAATTTCACAGGTGCCGATTACACGAGGTAGAGGGCCGCACAAGGACGTTCGACTACGGAAGGAGCGCACAATGGGTGCAAAAGACAGGGAATTGGCCGAGCTCTACTGGCAGCTTCAAAAAAAGGTCCATACGGACCCGAAGGTGCGGTCGTATCTCCATTCTCTGACGCGCATCCTGAAAGCGCGCCGTATTCGACCAAACGCACTCAACGAAGTCGGACTGGAACTGGCCGGACAGAACCGGATCTGACTCCCCTCTGTCCTTGAAGCGATGCGCCCCTGTTCTGAGGAACGGGGGCGTTCTGCTTTGTAGGGAGGCGGATTTCCGATTTCCGATTAAACAATCTCCGAATAGGGGAAGGGGAAGCGGCTCTCTTCCAGGCGGGGTGCAACTTGATAGGATTCGGGTGGTGGCTTGCCAACACAGAGGTGGAAGACTACTTTCAACTGACGTGCGAAAGTGGTGGAATTGGCAGACACGCCAGATTTAGGATCTGGTGGCCGAGAGGCCGTAGGGGTTCGAGTCCCCTCTTTCGCACCACCATCAAAAGACAATTGAGCGGGCGTCCCGAAAGGGCGTCCGCTTTTCTTTTCAGTGGCGCGTATCCGCGTAGATCTCCTGCAGGATACTCTGTAGCCGAGTCGCCGGGCGATTCTGACGGAGGTGCCCTGGGCGCGGCCGGCGGAAGTTTCAGCCTCGACGGTGAAGTCGATGAGGCTCAGGTACAGAAGGGGTTTCTCGTAGGGGCAGCGGCGTTTGGGGCCTTCGGCGCGCTGGTAGGCACCTTCATCGGTGGTGACACCTGGGAGCGCGTGCCTGTGGACCGGCTCGGAATGGGGTATACGATGGGGCTCGATGGCCGCCATCGGCTGATGGCATCCGTCCACTTCTGACAGGCAGTTGGGGAGGAGAAAGAAAATGAAATCGGTTCGAATCGTTGTCTCGATGGCCCTGTGCCTGCTTCAAGCGGTCGTCCCTTGTGTCGCCCAGGTCTCGGTGGGAACCGAAACGAGCGTTCGATCGGGCGATCGGGTAAGGGTGATCGCGGAAGGTGGATCTGATTCTGAGTCGGGGAAGGTGTGGCTCGTGGGTGACCTGGTATCGGCGGGGAAAGATTCGGTGGCGGTGCGGATCCGGTCCGGAGAGCGGGTGAGCGTGCCGCTTCGCTCCGTGACACGATTCGACGCGAGTCAGGCGGCGGGAAGGGGACGATGGGCGTTCGGTGGTCTTGTGGTTGGCGCCGGTCTTGGTGTCCTGATCGGAAGTTCGGGGGGGTCTCAGACTCGGTCCAGACAGGTAGCTGTGGAATCCAATCAAGCGTGTTTCCCGACACCGTTCAGTAACGGGAAGTGCTGGACGTTGGGCACCGAGACGTACAGGGTGAAACGGGCTTCCGAGAAGGCAGCGTAGATGGGGGTGGTTCTGGGCGCGGCCGGTCTTCTCCCGGGTATCTGATGGCTCCCGGTGAAAGCTGGAAACCGGTTTCAATCGATCGCGTGCGTGTCGATCTCGCCCCCAGACGTGGGGGGATTGCGATCCTGGCATCGTTCGACTATTGAGAGATTGGGGGAGGGAATGGCAATCCTGAGGCGAATTATCAGTATGGTTCTGGCGGTATCACTGCTCGGCCAGACGGGGTGTGCGACAACTCTTGCACGAAGAGTCGAAAGACAGGAGATACGGGCTGGACAGAACAGGATCGGTCTGACGCTGAAATCCGAGAGCGACTATCCCGAGATCTGGAAGTAGAACCGGGTGAAGTGCACGATCAATCGCGTGTTGGTTCGGGGCGAGGATTATCCGGAGCCCGAGGGTGAATGGATCGGTCTGAGTTCGATCACCGTGCAGCACGAGAAAACCCACTACGGGTCGCTGGAGATCCGGATGTCGGATATCGAGGAAATTGTCGTGTTCGAGCAGAAAACTGATAAGGGGATGGTGATCGCCGGGTTGGTGGTGACATTACTGGTGCTCTTTAATTTAGCGAAAACCTTCGACGACATCAGTGGACCCGAGATGTTCTGACCTGAACGGTGTCGCGCTGGCATTCACACAAAAGGCCCAATCGCTCTTCACGATGGGCCTTTTGTCATTGGGCGCCGTCACCGCTGCCACCACCAACCGCATTCGCCGAGCCAGGAAGGCTACAGCGTGTCAGGAGGTAGCGGTGACTCTTCCGTATCGGGCACCTCTACCTCTCCTGTTCCCTGATCGGCCACGACGCCCCTCAGGAAACTGAGCTCCGAGTTGGCGTCGCGCAGACGCTGCGAGAGGATCGAGATGAGGTTTCGAGAGATGTTAATTTCGATCTCCTTGTTCTGTCGCATTGCGCCCTGGAGCTTGTATTTTCCGAGCTCGAAGAGGCTGCACGCTTCGGCTGCGACCACGGTTGCGGACCGGGGCTCCTCTGTGAACAGCCCCATTTCGCCGACGGGGGCGACAGGCTCGATCTTCGCAACCTGGGTACCGTCTTCCAACCGGACCGACAGGACCCCGGTAAGCAGGATGAACATCGAATCGCTACGGTCCCCGGAACGGCAGACGACGTTCCCCGCCTCGACGGACGTGCGGTCGCAGACCTTCAGGATCGATACGGCCTGGGTCGGATTGAGCCCCGCGAAGAGCGGGATCCGGCGTACGGTGGCGACGAATTGCGAAACATCCTGGCTCACAGATGCCTCTATTGAGATGGTCTAAGCCATTGTTTCTTTGTGGCTTTTTTAAATATTCCTTATCTTCGCGCCCGCGTCAAGACAGCGATTGACAGTCCGGGAGACACAGAAGGCGGACCCGAAGTCCGTCTGGAACAAGTATAGTTCTGTCGGTTGGGTTCTGTGTGGATGGTTTGCACTCTGGAGAAACCGTAGATGCAGTCGATTCCGTTTCTGAACGACGATCAGGTGAGAGAAATTCAGTCCACATACGGGACGCCGGTTTACGTCTACGATCAGGCGACGTTGGAGAGCCAGGCCAAACAGGTCCTTGCGTTTCCGAACGCATTCGGGTTGACAGCGCGGTATGCGATGAAAGCGTGTCCCTCTGCAGCCGTGATTCGCGTGCTGTCGTCGTGTGGGCTTCACATCGATGCGAGCAGCGGCTATGAAGCCGAGCGCGCACTCCGAGCGGGGGTTCCGCCTTCGCATATCCAGGTGACGGCCCAGGAGTTTCCGCACAATGCGAAGGAGCTGATCGACAGGGGCGTGCTGTTCAACGCGTGCTCGATCGCTCAAATCGAGGCGTATGGCAAGATCGCGCCGAACACGAGTCTGTCGATTCGCGTAAACCCTGGGCTGGGTTCCGGGCACTCGAATCGGACCAACGTGGGCGGTCCTGGCGCAAGCTTCGGTATCTGGCACGCGTATCTGGATGAGGCACTCGAGAGCGCGAAGCGGCATGGGTTGACTGTTCGGGGGATGCACACGCACATCGGTTCGGGCAGCGATCCAGAGGTGTGGGAGCGGGTGGCCCTGATGTCGCTCGAGATCTGCTCGACACTGCCGGACGCGACGGTCCTGAGTCTGGGGGGCGGCTACAAAGTGGGGCGTGTGAAGGGTGAAGTGTCGACGGACCTGCAGAAAATCGGATTGCATATCGTGGAAGCTTTCCGCGCATCGGCACAGAAGACGGGCAGGGAACTCGAACTGGAAGTGGAGCCGGGTACGTATCTCGTGGCGAACGCGGGGGCATTTGTCGCGACGGCGATGGATGTGGTGGATACGGGTGAAGAGGGTTACCACTTCATCAAAATCGACGGTGGGATGACCGAGGTTCTGCGCCCCAGCCTGTACGGATCCCAGCATCCGATCGAGGTCGTGATGACGGATGACGAACCGCGGCGAATGGTCGAATACGTGGTCGCCGGTCACTGTTGCGAGAGCGGCGATGTGCTGACACCCGCGCCCGACGACCCCGAAGCGCTCGCTCCCCGTCTGTTGACGGAAACCCGCATCGGCGACGCGGTCGTCATCGGGGGAGCCGGCGCATACTGTGCCGGGATGTCGGCCAAGAACTACAACACCTTCCCGGAGGCGGCCGAAGTGATGATCGGGCGCGATGGGTCCGTGGAGCTGGTTCGGAAGCGTCAGACGATCGATCAGATTCTGGCGAACGAGATGGTACCCAGCTTCCTGGAGTAGAAAAGTAGAGAAGGGGAGAAGTGTAGAAGATGAAATTGTCTGTCTCGATGAATCAGATAAATACGCTCCTTTCATTCTCCACTTCTCTCCTCAATGATGTTTGATGCGGTCGTCATCGGCGCGGGGATCAACGGATGCGGCATCGCGCTCGAACTTTGCCGCCGTGGGCGGTGCGTCGTGGTGGTGGACAAGGGGTCGGTCGGTGGCGGGACCTCATCCAAATCCTCGCGATTGATTCACGGTGGCCTCCGATATCTTGAGCAGTTCCGTTTCGGTCTGGTGCGCGAGGCCTTGCGGGATCGGGCGGAATTGTTGCGGACCTATCCTGATCTGGTTCAGCTCGAGCCCTTTTACCTTCCCGTTTACGACGATAGTCTGCGTGCTGTGTGGAAGATCGGGGCGGGGGTACGGCTCTACGATTTCCTCTCCGGCCGAAACGGGCCGCCGTCGTCCTCGCGTGTCTCGAACGATGCGTTCGGCCAGACCTTTCCCTCGATCGATACGAAACGACTGAGAGCGGTTTTCCGGTACTACGACGGGAAAACGGACGATCTCGAACTGACTCGCCGGGTTGCGAACGACGCTCGAACGTCTGGGTGTGAGGTTCTGGAGCAGACGGTTGTCAAGTCGATCGCGTGGGATTCGGGTTGTGCGAGGGTCGAAACGTCGGCCGGGGTTTTGGACGCGCGCGCGGTGGTGAACGCCACGGGGCCGTGGATCGACGAGGTGAACGAGCGACTGGATCTGCGCAGTCGTTTCACGATCCGAAAAGTGAGCGGCATCCATCTGTTCTTCGACGGATTGCTCACGCCTCACCCGCTGTTCCTCCAGACAGGTCCGCGTCGTATCTTCTTCGTGATTCCGGAGTTGGAGAACGGGCAGACGATGATCGGCACGACGGAGAGAGAAGAACCGGGTTCGATCGACGATGTAACCGTAACCGATGCGGACGTCGGGTACCTGGTCGACGCCGTGAACGCCTATTTGCGTCCCGAAGCGACGCTCGAGGCATCCAGAGTCACCCGAGCGACGATCGGTGTCCGGCCCCTGGTGTCGAGCGGAGAGGATCCCACCGACCTGTCCAGAGATTACGAACTGGATCTTCACGAACGCGACGGGGTTCGGCTGTTGCACGTATTCGGGGGAAAGTTGACGACGTATCTGTCGCTGTCGCGAAAAGTGGCGGACATTCTGCGAATGTAGGTTTGAGTGTTCCCTGTGTAGCGAGTTACTGGAGGGTGGGAATGAGCGTGTTTGAGCCTCTGGAGGACTTTCAGCAGAAAGAGATGCCGGAGCGGAAGCTCGGGTTCTGGCAGATGGCGGGCCCCGGCGCGATTCTGGTGGGGCTGTCGATCGGGGCGGGCGAGATCATTGTCTGGCCGAGGCTCGTGGCCGAGTTCGGCGCTGGGATGGTGTGGGCGGCCGTGCTCGGCGTGTTTCTCCAGATGTGGATCAACTTCGAGGTCGGGCGGTGGACGATCGCGACCGGAGAGACGGTTTTTACTGGCTTCGTGCGAGTATGGCGAGGCTTTGCACCGATTTTCATCCTGCTGACGATCTTTTCGTGGATCGCACCCGGGTGGGGGCGGGCGAGTGGTCTGGCGTTGAAAGCGTTGCTTCTGGGCCCGGATGGATTCGGGTCGGATACGTTCTGGACGGTGATCACGTTCGGGGGCTGCGCGCTCTTGCTGTTCGGGCCGAAGATGATCTACAACTCGATCGAGAAGTCGGTCGAGCTGCTGGTGCTGATCGTGACGGTCGGTCTGATCGTGGTCGCTTTCGCCGTGGGGAGCGCGGATACCTGGGCGGACCTGTTCAGAGGGGTTGCGAACGTAGGCTATCGGGACCCGGGAGTGACGGTAAAGCAGCTGTTCATTGCGATCGTTTTCGCCGGGGCGGGTGGGACGTCGAACCTGTTCTACACCTTCTACCTGCGTGACAAGCAGATCGGGATGGGCGCGCACGTTCCGGTGTTGCAGAACCCCCTGAGAGAGCGCGTGGAGGCGGCTTCGGCGACCGGATTCCGATTTGAGGAATCTGAAGCGAACAGGGCCCGGTTTCTGGCCTGGTGGGACTACATCAAGAAAGATCAGATGCTGTTTTTCTGGGCCCTGAACACCGTGACGATGATGTTGTTCATTTTCGGCGCGCTGGCGGTCCTGCATCCTCAGGGCATTGTGCCCAGTCCGGGCACTCTGATCTGGGATGAAGCGCAGATTCTGGGCGAGGTGTGGGGCCCGACGGGAAGAACGATCTTCCTAATGGTCGGGTTGGCGACGCTGTTCGGAACACAGCTGGCACTGATCGACGGCGTGTCACGGTCGATCGCGGACATTCTCTACACAAACTTCAAGGCCGCGCGTAAGCGTTCGACGAGCTGGTGGTACATCTTGATCGCGGCGTCGTGGATGGTGGTGGGGTGCGTGATCACCTACGCGATGGAAAATGCGGGGGTGAGCGAGCTGGGCTTCCTGTTCAACGCGGCCTACATCGGTGGGTTCGCGATGGCGATCTACGTACCGCTCCTGTTGTTCTGCAACCATCGCTATCTGCCGAAAATTGCCAAACCGGGGCCGGTCTGCACGGTGATTATGGCGGTGGCTTCGTTTGTTTACATCGCGTTTTCGGTGGCGTGTGTTTTGTGGGAGCTGGGGATGTGAACATCGATCATTGGACGTTTGAATAACGCGCAACTCTTCAAAACCCTTACGACAGTTTCAGTACGTCTCCTTCGCCGGTTTGCGGGGGGACGGGCCAATGGCTGCCGCGCTGTCCGGTGAGGCCGCGATTCGGGCCGGGGGTGTACGCCTGGTCCGGCAGCCCTACGAAGTGGCCCTCTTGTACCCACGCTTCATCTCCGCCGTAGAGTTCCTCCGATAGTCTCTGTTTCAAGTCGTCTTCCACGCCCGAATACGCAGGTTGGCCGATCAGGTCGGTCAATTCGTTCGGGTCGTTTTCCAGGTCGAACAACTGTGCGCAGTTTCCGACGGGATAGTAGATGAGTTTGTGTCGTCCGTCGTGCATCATCCGGGTGGCGGTCGCGCCGTTGCCGACCTCACCGTAGAGATACGGCCGGGTGTTCTCGCCGACCATCGACCTGCCTTCGACACTGTCCGGAATCTCTACACCGGTGAGGTCCAGCAGCGTGGGCATTACATCCTGCCAGCCTACGAGACGGTCGTCCACTCGATGATGACCGACGCGGTCGTCGTTGGCCGTTCCGACGAGGATCATCGGGACCTGAGCCGAGTTTTCGTAGTAGAGCCGTTTTGCCCACTGCTGATGGTTGCCGAGCATATCGCCGTGGTCTGACGTGAAACAGATGATTGTATTGTCGAGGAGGCGCTCTTCGCGAAGGGTGCCGAGGACGATGCGAAGCTGGTGATCGATGTGGGTACACATCCCATAGAACGCACGACGGGCGGAACGAATCTGCTCCTCGGTGAAGCCATCCCAGCTGTTACGCCTTGTCTGAAGGGCGAATGGAAGAGCGTCGAGGTCCTCGGCCCAGGACCCAATGAAGGGCTCATCCGGCTCCAGTTCCCGGTACATCTCAGCGTAACATGGCAGCGGGGTGAGTGGTGGATGGGGATGACAGTACGAGAGGTAATAGAAGCCGGGTTTGGTAGGGTCGCGACGCTGGATCAGCCGGGCCATCTGCTGCGTGGTCCAGTTGGTGACGTGACAGTGCTCGGGGAGATGCCAGGGACGATTGAGGTAGTCGTTGTTGTTCATTCCGTGTGCGAACATTCTGCCCGCATACCCCTGGTCGCCGAGGAACAATTCGTAGTCGTCGACGGCATCGAACTGGGCACGACCTTCCTCGTGGAGGATCACATCGTCGAACCCGATCCGGTCGCGCTGGGGATAGACGTGGAGCTTGCCGGCAGCGAAGGCCTGGTAGCCGGCGTCGCGGAAGGTCTGAGCGATGGTAGGGAGGTCGGGCATCCGGAGGGTTTCGGCGAATTCACGATCGCCGTGGGTGCGCGTCGTCGTCCCCGTCATCAGGGTGCGTCTGGCGGGGATGCAGACGGGACACTCGCTGTAGGCGCGTGGAAATCGGCAGCCGTTTCGAGCTAGCTGATCGAGGGTGGGTGTCTGGATTACGGGATGCCCGGCTACACCGAAGAGGGAGCCGGGCCAGTGATCGGTGCAGACGATCAGGACGTTGGGTTGATCTGACATTGCAAGGACCTCGTTCGGTGGCGTCGTGAAGCGTTCGTCGATCCGTTAATGGATCCCTAACCTTCGTTGGGGCTGCGCCAGGTGTCGCGGTTCTCTTCGTTGGTGCGTTGGTCAGGCTTCCGTGACGGATGGGCGCTGGTTGCGGTAGGGGGGTTCCAGAACGGCGCGCTGAGCCGGAGTGAATTCGTCCAGGACGGCTTCCACACCATCCGGCCGGTAGTGGCTGGCGTAGGTTAGAATGCCGGGGGAGTATTTATAGAGAATCGATCGGCGCTGATGAGAGGCTGTCCAGGGCATCGTACCGTGGGTCAATGCTTCGGTAAAGATGACGGCGGATCCTGCAGGGGCTGCAACCTGTCTGACGAGACCGATGTCCTTTTCCAGACGGGCAATGTCCCGTGGGGCGACGTAGTTGGCCTTGTGGCTGCCCGGAATACAGGCGAAACCTCCGTCGCCGGGGTTCACGTCGGTCAGGTTCCAGGCGACCACGGTCAGGCCGCACCGCATCTGGCCGTTGTGAAACTGATAGAAGTGCGAGAGATCGTCTGCTGTCGCGCCTCCGTGAAGGACGTGGCCTTCCGATCCAGCTCCCATCACGATGCCGTAGACGTGGTCGAGGCGCAGGTCCTCGCGTAGCAGCTCGACCATCGGCGGGACGATGCTGGGATGGGCGAGAAGATCGCGGAACGGCTGGCACCAGGGCTTCGGCCAGGTCAGCATTCCGCCGAGATCTCCACGACCCTGCTTTGCGACGAGGGCGCTGGATCCCTGGGCAAGTGACTGTTCAGGCGGGCGGATCTTGATCCGGTCCGGGTTTTGGTCGATGGCTTCGTTCAGCGCGGCGACTTCGTCGGATGTGAGTGCGTCCTCGATGACGAGGTAGCCGTTGATGTCGAAGAAATATTTCTGGCGTTCGTTCATTGGATGTCTCAGCTAAGTCGTCTACTTCAGATTCGACCCGGGCTGAACCACGGATGGCCTCCGATCCTGATAGGGAGGCTGCAGGACGGCACGCTGGGCAGGCGTGAGCTCGTCCAGGTCGATGTCCTCGGGTATGTATCGATCCTCGTTGGCCAGGGGTCCGGGCGAGTACTTGTAGAGGATAGAGCGACGCGGGTGCTCGGCCTTCCAGGGCAGGGTCCCGTGAGTCAGAGCCTCCGTGAAGATGATGGCAGACCCCGCGGGGGCAGGGATCTGCTGAACCATCCCGTTGTCTGTTTCGAGCCGGGCGATGTCCCGAGGGGCAACGTAGTTGGCCTTGTGGCTGCAGGGGATACAGGCGAATCCTCCGTCGCCGGGGTTCGCGTCGGTCAGGTTCCACCCCACGACCGTCAGGCCACAGCGCATCCGGCCGTTGTGAAATTGATAGAAGTGGGAGAGGTCATCGACGGTTCCGCCTCCGTGCTGGACGTGACCCTCAGCGCCCGTTTCCATCACGATGCCGTAGATGTGGTCGACTCGGAAACCGTCCCGGAGGATCTCGACGAGGGGTGGCACGATACTTGGATGGGCAAGCAGGTCGCGGAACGGCTGACACCACGGCTGGGGCCAGGTGAGCATCCCGTTCAGGTCGCCCCGCCCCTGGCGGCCCTTCAGCTCGGAAGAACCGCCGGACAACAGGGCGTTCCCCTCCCGGATTTGAATACGGGAGGCGTTTTCGTCGATGGCTTCGTTCAGCACGTGCACCTCGTCGCGCGCGAGAGCGTCTTCGATGACGAGGTAGCCGTTAATGTCGAAGAAATATTTCTGGTCGTCGTTCAAATGGATCTCACGGTCGAGCAGGCCCCGCAGGCCTGGCATTACGAATTCGTGTAGTGGATCGAGAGGCTGTTACCGAGGCAGGCAAAGTAGTAAACTGATGAGGCTGGAGCAACGCTTCACTCGGACACGATCTAAAGGAGTGGATGATGACGATACTTTCGGTTGGCGCGCATATGGACGATTCAGAATACGGAATGGGCGGGATTCTGATCCAGGCGGTTCGAGAAGGTCATCGCGTAGCGTGCGTCGTCGCGACCGGGGACTATACGTCGTGGGCGAATACGGTGGGGCGCGAAGAGGCCTGCAAGCGGCAGCAGCTCGAACTCGCTGAACGATTCGGGTACGAAAAGCGATTCTTGAACTACAAGTATCACCAGGTCGAGCCGGACGTGACGTTCAAGAAACAGATCGCCGAGATCTACGTGGAGGTGATGCCGGACATCACGTTCGTGCACGACACGTCGGATCATTGGCCGGATCACCGCGCGTGCGGGATCGGGACGAAAGATGCCGTGATTTTCGCCCACGGCCTGTCAGGCAATCTGTCCGTTCCACGCTGTCCACGCGTGTTTGCCTATAATCTGACACCGGGGCAACAGATCACGTTCGAGCCGGACTACTTTCACGATGTCACCGATGTAATGCCGGCGTATATGGAGCTGCTGCAGAATACGGACAGCTGCCTGTCGGGGAAGCCGGTCGAGGAGATGCCGCGGTACGAGGTGACGGACCTGGCTTCGGGTGCCTCAATGAAGGTGAGCTCGCACGGGTGGTTAAGGATGAACCAATGCGCTCTGTGGGGTCAGTCGACAAGGTCGTCTTCGGTGTACGCAATCGGGTTGAAGAATCTGTGGGGACCGGGTGAGGTTCCTCTGTGGTAGGGGGTCCCGAGGCTATTGGCAAGCAGGACGCGGGTAGTGTTCGCGACTCGTGACCTGGACCAGGAGGATCCGCAGCTTGTCAGGAGGTATCGTTGTCGGACGAGGTGAAAGATCGTCGGTTCGGTTTCGGTAAGAATTGGCGTGCGTTTCTATCGGCGCTGAACCATGAGCGGATCGAGGAGGCTGAGCGATCGCTTCGGACGGGTTTGGGCGTCGACCGGCTCGACGGGAAACGGTTTCTGGACATCGGGTCCGGGAGCGGGCTGTTTTCGCTTGCGGCTCGAAGGCTGGGGGCGACGGTCCACTCGTTCGACTATGACGGGGATTCGGTCGACTGCACCAACGAGCTTCGATCGCGGTACTTCCCCGACGATCAGGAATGGACGGTCGAGCAAGGTTCAGTCCTCGATGATGCCTATATGGACGCTATGGGCGTATACGATGTCGTCTACTCCTTCGGGGTGCTGCACCATACGGGGCAGATGTGGAATGCGATCGAGGGCGCGATGGCGAGAGTGGACGAGGGCGGGCTATTCCTTATCGGGATCTACAACGACCAGGGGACCAAGTCGAAGTTGTGGTGGCAGATAAAAAATCTGCACTGTTCAGGATTCATTGGGAAGGTCATCGTACGAAGCATCTTTGTCCCATATTTCTTTACCCGCTACTGTGCTGCCAGTGTTGTGAAGCGAACCAACTTGTTTTCAGACTACAAGCGGCGACGTGGAATGACGGTCTACTACGATTGGCTCGACTGGCTGGGAGGATTTCCATTCGAGGTCGCGACCGTGGATGCGATCACGGCTTTCGTAACCGAGAGAGGATTCCACCTGGAGAACCTCAAGACGACGCCAGCGTTTGGGAACAACCAATTCACGTTCAGGAAGACGGTGGGTCCGGACAGCGAGTCTCACCTGTAACCCATTGTACCTCGGGTCACGAAGCGTGAATCTGCGAGACGTGTGTGGCGGACTCTCACGCTTTCGATAGGGCCGACTACACAGCACATGAGACTGTAAATGTAATATTTTATATCCAATATTCCTCTCTGGCACGGAGCGTGCAACCTGTCTGGACGAAGCTAAAACTGTGTTTGCCGGCACAGCCACGGGGTCGCGTATTTGGAGCCCCGATTGTGGCCTCGGGGCCACAATCGGGGCTCCAAGGGCTCAGGATGCCCGAGCGTCCACAGAACAGGGCATTGTGCGCGTTCGGGTTGGAGGTGGTTGGCTTCGCGCGATAGGTGTTCCCGACCCTGATGGTCGGTCCTACCCGCTGGGCGCGAATTCGAAATATGTGCTCTGCCTTCAGTGATCCACGACCCAGTCGTAGATTGCGGTTGCCCGTTCCGCGACACGATCGAGGTCGCGGTCGAGCATCAATCTCCGCTCAATCAGGGCGCGTCCGGCTTCGACGCTCCTGTCGACGTAGTCCCGGCGGTCGGTGTAACGAGCGCTGACCGGGCGACGTGGATCGTTCGGGTCCGCAGAAGCTGCATCGGGGGCGAAGGGCAGAAAGATGCCGGCCAGCCCAACCAGCGCCCACGTTGCGCCCATCGCTTCCGAACGGTACTCCCAACCCGTGAATGTCCCCAGCGGCACCTCGACTTCGGGCATCTTGATGCCGGCGACTTCATTCCCGTCTTCATCGACGCGGGAGACCCGGGTTGGATAGGGTTCGCGGCGATGGGGAGGATCGCGATCAATGATGCCTTCCTCGGCCCAGCGGGGACCCCAATCGAGCCGATGGGGGCGACGGGGATGCTGAGGGAAGGGCAGTCCGGGCGGGTCGGGCCAGCCGACGGCTGATGGATCGATCGGGACGAGCGTGCCCGATTCGATAGTGGCGTATTCGCTGGGCGGGGGCGGGCGATCTTCCCGTACCCATTCATCGAGGGCGACGAGCAGCGCGCGGAAGGCGAAGCGGAAGTTCACCGGGTTGGCTGGCATTCGTACGTCGCCCGAGGGAAGATCGCCAGGACCGTGTTTGGTGCTGGAGAAGTGATAGATACGCACGTGGTCGTGGACGTCGACGTCGCGTGAGCCTGTGATGTCCGTGTGGTTGAGGGATGCGGACCGGTTCCAGTATTCAGTTGACGTGTTGGTGTAGAAGATCCGAGGCGTGGTGTTCGACCGATCGCATCGATCCAGCAGCCCGGCCGTCAGGCCGGTGACAGAGTCGGTCTGCGGCAGGTCGTTGAACGGGAACTGTTCGGTCGGGTAGTAGACGTCGAAGTGAGCGCTCGCGTGACGCGAAGGCTGTGCGAATCGGTGATTGAACGACCCCTGCGCGCCGCCAGCGACGTTGGCGAAGACGCCGTCGAAAACCTGGCGATGCGTTTCGTCTTCGTTGAAGCCGAGATAGAGAAGGTGCCTGAGGAATCGTCCGCTCTGGGACGAGCCGAACGTGTACGCGCGTTCGACGGTCGCGGGGTTCGGGTCGCCGCTCCGGGTTGATGCCTCGTGCTTGAGGAAGGAAACGAAGTCGCGAGTGGTGGCGAAGCCGAGCCCCATCACGCGGGGGTCACGGGCGGTGTAGACCAGGTTGTAGATGAGACCGGGTTCGAAGCCTTCCGGATACCGGACTGCGGCGCGCCCGTCGGGAAGTCGATCGAACGACCAACCGTCTCGTGCGATCGGTTCGGGGGTGTCGTATGGGCGAATCCTGACTTTGAGGGTTGCCTCTTCGGTGTGTGGTTCGGAAGGCTCGTATGGGTGATGGTATCGGCTGCCGAGCGAATGCAGATCGGTGGGTTCGTCGGTGATGATCTCGCAGGCGACGGGGCCTGTGACGTCTTCGATGACAGGGACGTCCAGCGTCAGCAGGTTGACCTGATCGCCGCCGTTCTTCGGTACATCCGCCTGCCACCCGACGGTGGCCATCGTATAGCCCTGCTCGAGTAGAAAGCCGTCGCCGAAATGGCTTCCGTCGGAGGGGGTGTTGGAGCCGTCCCCGAGGTTGAAGGTGGAGAGGATTCCGTTCCGGCCCCGGTTGGCCACGTGGTAGAAGAGGTTGCCGTTTCCCCGAGACGCATCGAGCGGTTTGAGGATCCAGAAGTCGGCGCGACACTCAACGCGTCCCCGTTCGTTGACAGGAGCGAGGTGGATGTCGACGATCGGCTCGTTCAGCGGGTGGGTGGGGTCGATTTCGAAACGGGCACTGCCATAGAGTTGTTCGTACGGGCCGACGTCGCCCAAGTTCTTGCCACCCAGTACGGGTTCCGCTCGATCCGGGGTCAGTGATACGAGCACGGGGTCTCCTCGGATGTGGGGGAATCGGATTGACCTGAATGCGAAGTTCGGTTGTTTTTCGCGATCGGCGCCGAAGGGCTACTGAGCGATCGACTCCAGCTGACAGCGGCGCGTTGGTTTCTGTGCCAGAGTCCCAGGGCTGCTTCGCCTTCAGCGGCAGCCCTGGGCTGTGGGGCGCAGTCCCCCCGGCTCAGAAACTATGCCGGGGCAGGCGGCTCTTCAGGGCTGAAACCGTCCGTTCGTTGACGAAGACACCGGGCCTCCCGGCGACGGCGACGCAACCAGGTGGTTGTCAGAATCGTGTGAACGCTCAAGAGAGTCAATCTCCATCTACGGGTTGACGGATGGGCCACTGCACGACATTCTGAGGTGACCATTCAGGAGGGAGACGATGAAGATCCAGTCTGTAGAGGCCTACCCGATCAAGTTGCCCCCGCTCGGTGACACGCAGGAACGGGGGGATGCGTCCCGGAACCAGTACGGTGACTACCACATTGCCCGGGATGCGTGGACGTCGATCTATTCGAGCCGCCACGAGACCTGCCTGGTGCGGATCGAGACGGATAGCGGGATCGTGGGGTGGGGTGAGGGGCAGGCGCCGGTGTCGCCAAGAACGACCGCGACCGCAGTCGAAGAGCTGTGTCGGCCGGTACTGCTCGACGCGGATCCGCTGGACGTCGAGTATCTCTGGTATCGGATGTACAGTGCGATGCGCGAGCGAGGGCACGTGTCCGGATTCTATGTGGATGCGCTCGCGGGTGTCGATCTGGCGCTTTACGACATTCTTGGGAAGGCGCTCGAGAAGCCGGTCTACAAGCTGCTCGGGGGGCAGTTCAGAGAGGTCGTGCGTATTTACACGGGAGGTGGTGGCGCGGATCCGGAGGGTGCGCGAAAGACCGCGCGAAGCCAGGTGGATGTGGGTTACGACGCACTGAAGCTCCACCTGAGACAGCCGAATCGAGAGATCGCGGCGATTGTTTCAGCCGTCCGGGACGAGGTCGGTGACACGGTCGAGTTGATGGTGGATGTGCACGGGGCGCGCGACGTGTCGAGCGCCATTCAGCTCGGACGAGATCTGGAAGCGCTCGATGTAAGATGGTTGGAAGCCCCCACCCTTGCGGAGGATGTGAAGGGGCACGCCGAGATTGCGAGGGCGCTCGACCTGCAGGTGGCGACGGGCGAGTGGCTTCGGACGGTGTGGGAGTGGCGCCAGTGGGTGGACTTCCGCGCGTTCGATGCGGCGATGCCCGATATCGCACGCACTGGACTGACGGAAGGCAAACGAATTGCCGCGCTGTGCGACGCCTACAATCTGCCGGTGGCTCCCCACGTGGGCGGCGGCGGGATTCTGGCCGTGGCCGCTACGATCCAGTACTCGGCGGCGATTCCGAACTTTCAGATTATGGAACACTCCCACGTGGCGCAGAAGAACAAGGGACGAATCGCGAAGGTTTATCCGGAACCGGTGGATGGTCACTTTCCGCTGGATGATACGCCGGGGCTGGGGGTGGAGATTGATGAGGAGGCGGTGCGGGAGTTCAGTGTGTAGCCGTGAGGCGAAGCCACAAAAGGCGAGGGAGGGTGACCAATGACCGTAACTTGTCTATCGCGAGGGAAGACGGTCGCGGTCCCTCAGACCGCCGATTCCTACCGCGTGGAATGAGCCCAGGGCGATGCCCTGGGCTGAAGAATAGCGCGCTGTTGGCGCTGGGATTGTGAGAGGCGATCCTTCGGTGGAAGAGCAACGAAGCATTTCATTGTGCTGGATGTGAAGAGGACGATTCTTCGCTGGAGGAATAAAGCTACTTGTCTCTGGGGGAACCGAACATTTCGGGTTGGTAGGGCAGGAACTGGCCGCGTTCACGATAGACCTCGTGATACGCGGCCACTTTGTTTTCGTCGACCTCTACGCAGAGGCCGGTGCCTTCGGGGATGCCCCAGGTGGAGCCGGATGCAGTCGGGAGAGCGTCGGTGAGGATGTCGTCCTCCATCATCGAGGCGACCTGCTGATTACCGTCTGTGAGGTTGGGGAGGGTCAGGCAGATATGATGAGAAGCAGCGGCCATCAGGCCGAGCTCGCCGTGGGTGTGGCGACAAACGGTCAGGCCCTCACGGTGGGCTTCCCAGCTGAGGCGATGGAAGTCGGCGAGGGTGCCGACCCAATTGCTGCTGAAGCAGAGGACGTCGGCTGCGCGACGCTTGATGACTTCGTGGACGTCGCAGACGCGCCAGAGGCCTTCGTTCGCGGCGATGGCGACGGGCTGTCTGGCGCGGATCTCGATCATATTCTCGACGGGCTCTGGCCAGACGGGCTGTTCGGCGAAGTCGATAGTGTAACGATCGAATTCGGCGAGATGGCGGATGGCCTCGTTGACGGTCCAGGAGCCGTTGGTGTCGATCCGGATCTTGCGGTCGGGGCCGATGGCGTCACGGAGGCCGGCGATGACGTCGATTTCGTGCGCGAAGTCGATGCCGACCTTGATGTAGAAGACCGAGTAGCCGGCGTCGACGCCCTCGGTGGCCTGGGCGCAGACTTCGTCGACCGAGCCGTAGGCGAGATAGCAGAAATAATCGACGTTCGGTCGCTGTGGGCCGCCGTAGAGATTGTAGAGGGGCTGGCCCGCTTCCTTCCCGCAGAGGTCGTTGAGCGCCATATCGAGACCGGCAAAGGCGAAGTGCCCGGTCATTTCGCGATGATACCAGTGGGCGGTTCCGTAGAAGTCTGCGGCGATGGCGTCACGTTCCCACGGATCGCGCCCGGTGAACAGGGGGACAGTCGATCGAACGGCCTCGTAAACGCTTTCGACATTGGGCCCGGGACAGCTTTCGCCCCAGCCGACCCGTCCGTCGTCGGTGGTGACTCTGACGAGCACGGCTGTGACCCCGTCGCGCCGCACCCGCGAGCTCGTCTCCCGGTGGCTGTAGGGGACGCTGACGATGGTGGGTTCGATGCGTTCGATCTTCACGTCGGGCTCACGATGCGTGACGGGCCAGCTTGGCCTGAAAGCCGGGGCGGTTGAGGACGTCGGTGTTGACGACGCCGTGGGGAATCGTACCCGTCGAGACGTCGATCATCTGCTGGCAGGCGATATGACCCAGATCACGGAACAGTTCGTTCGACCAGGCCACGGCGTGCGGGGCGATGATGACGTTGTCGAGTTCGGCGATGCGGCTTCCGGCGGGCAGGGGTTCCTGTTCGTGGCAGTCGAGGGCGGCCCCCGCGATGCGGTTTTCCTTCAGGGCTGTGATGAGGGGGCCTTCGTCGATAATCCCTCCCCGGGCGGTGTTGATGAGGAAGGCGGTTGGTTTCATCCGCGCGATCTGGGACTCGCCAATGAGATTTCGGGTCGCGTCGTTGAGGGGACAGTTGACGGAGATGAAGTCGGCCTCGGCCATCAGCTCGTCGAGAGAGGTGAGTCTCACACCCGCCTCCTTTGCCCGCGCTTCATCGATGTAGGGGTCGAAGGCGATGACTTCCTTCATCCGAAAGGGCGCGACCATTTCGGCCAGGGTCGCGCCGATCCCGCCGAGGCCGACGATGCCGAGGGTGCGGTCGCGAAGCTCGCTGCCCATATGACCGGATCGATCGTCCCACCGGCCTTCGCGCGTCATCCTGTCTTTGATGAGCATTTTGTGGCAGAGGGCGAGCATAAAGGCCACCACGGATTCGGCGACGGAGTAGTTGACGCCACCGGCGGTGATGGTCAGGACGACATCGTTCTGGGTGCAGGCATCGACGTCTACCGAGTCGTAGCCCACGCCGAACCGGGCGATGTGGGTCAACCGGTCGACATCCTTCAGCGTGGCAGCTGTCACTCGAGGCGTCAGGGCAAGGACGCTGTCGAAGTTCGCGATCTGGGCGGGTTGGATCTCGGGGTCGTGTTTCTTGAAGAACGCGTGTTCGACTCCGGCATTCGCTTCGAGCAGGGCAAGCCCGATGTCCTGGTAGGTGAGGTTGCCGGCGTCATCGAGGAAGTCGGCAGTCAGCCCGATCTGATACGGCATTCAGGTGCGCTCCCAGCGGCTCGGATTGATCCCGGGTGCTTCACTTTGCATATTCGCCGGTTTGTTCCCGCCTCCAAACTCCCACTCTCGGGTGTTTTTGCTCAGCTCGAAGAATCGCCTGACGTGGGTCGACAGCTTTTCGACTTCTTCCTCAGGCCATTCGTCGACATCGTCCACGGGGCCCGCCCAGGCCGGTCGGTAGGCGATGGCAAGCATCTCTCTGGCCCATCCCCCGGTGTTCGGGCAGTTGCCGTGGAAGGTCTTATGGTTGAGGAAGACGGCTGACCCCGCTGTGCTGGGGACGATGGCGGCTTCGGGGTGGTCTTCGAACCTCTGGTAGGGGTTCCCATCAGCGTGAAGGGAAAGATGGGATCGAGGGATGACCCGGAAGGGCGAAACGTCGAGGGGCTGGTCGTCCAGGTAGTAGAGGACGCGGATCATCGAAGGCACGCTGCCTTCGTAGCCGAAGATGCGGGAACCGTAAGGCTGGCCGTCCGTGTGGAAGCTGATTCCGGGGTGTCCCGGCTCGGAACGGGCGTAGCCATAGTGGGACAATACGATTCGGTCGCCGAACACTTCCTCGAGAAACGAAACCGTCGGTGGATGCGCGATCAGGTCGGTGATCGCGCCGCCATTGAACTGGATGTAGGGGCATCCCTGCTGATGGACACTGTAGTCGACCCCCGTCGTCTCGAGCCGCGCGGTCTCTTCTTTGAGCCGGGCGATATGGTCTGCATCGAGCAGATTGGGAATGACGAGATAACCATCGAGTTCGACCTGCTTGATTCGATCCCCGAGTGTGAGCGCTGACCAGTCGCGATCGTCGATCATTGTTGAGCTCCGATTGCCGTGCTTGTTGTAAGGGTTGAGCAGGCTGAGTCCGGCTGAGATGCTGGATCAGTCAGAGACTTCTACGATGACTTCAATTTCGACTGTGATCTGGCCGGGGAGGGCGACGAAGCCGACGGCGCTTCTTGCGTGCTTGCCCTTGTCGCCGAAAACTTCGACGAAGAGATCGGAGCAGCCGTTGATCACTTTGGGTTGTTCGCCGAAGTCGGGGGCGGAGTTGACCATCCCCAGGACTTTGACGATCCGGTTGACACGGTCGAGGCTTTCGAGTTCTGCCTTCATTACGGCGATCAGTACGAGCCCCACCCGGCGGGCATCCTGGTAAGCCGTTTCGATGTCGACGTCTGTGCCGACCTTGCCAGTCGAGGGTCCGGAACCCTTGCCAGAGAGGTAGAGGAGGTTTCCCGTCCTGACGGCGGGGACATAGTTTCCGCCGGGACCCGGAATTTCCGGAAGTTCAATGTTCAGCTCTTTCAGTCGGTCTTCGATGGACATCCTGCAGGCTCCTCGGAGTACGTGGGTTAACAGGTTCGGGTTTCGCGAAGTTCCGGTTCTGGTCTGGACGGCCCGGGTGAATACGGATACCTTTGCTTGGCCGCGTTCCGCGGGTGTACGGACGAACCAGGGCGCAATTTAGGCTGAAACGCGACCCCCGCCAAGTTGCCGATCGCTTGGTTTTTCTGGCACTATCCTGGATTTGCGTCGTCTAAGAGTAGGATAGCCGGGTAGAGCACTTCTACTACTGTCATTCAGGTTCAGACGAAGATGATGAAACGCACGACAAGACGTCTCGCTTTTCTCCTGACCCTGGTTCTGAGTTTCGCCGCACAGGCGGACGAGCCGGTCCCGAGTGTGGGAGAATTGCGCTTCGTGATGGACACGGTGGCCTTCAGAGGGCCCGGACAGGGCGCCTGGGTAGAGGTCTACACCCATCTGGAAGCTACCCAGCTCGATTTCAAGTACGATCGAGGCAGGCCTCTGGCAAAGATCCGGATGACGATGACGGTCGTGGATTCGACCCTGAGGACTTACAAGAAGAGAACGTGGATTCGAAAACTGACGACCAAGGAAGACAAGGACTACTACGAGAGCATCCCGTTCCGAGACATCACGGCGATCGATCTTCCACCGGGGCTTTACGGGCTCTCCCTGACGGTGGAAGATGCGAACACGGGGATCCGAGGAACGACGGCCCGTCTGATCGAAGTGGAACCCCTGGGAGAGGATCTTGCGATGAGCGATCTGCTTTTCGCCAAGGAGATCAAGAAGGGGGACGAAGGCAGATTCGACAAGGGCGCATGGAAAGTGATTCCGAATGTGGATCGTCACTACGCGATTGGGGATCCTATGAAGGTCTACTTCGAAATCTACAACTTGCGCGAAGGTCTGGGCGAAGAGGCGGGATTGGTCCTGGGCTACCGCTTGCTCTATCTCGATGGCAGGGTCGTCCACCAGTTCGACGACAGTCGGGTACGAAAGCCAGGCCACCGCGCGGCCAAGGTGGCGGACTTCCAGACCGCAGGGCTCAGTCGAGGTCGATACATTCTAGAAGTAGAGGCGTTCGACAGGGCGAGCCAGGCCTACCGGACGATGAGGCGCCTGGTGAAAATTGGAACCGGCTCGGTGACTGTAACGCGGCGTCCAGCGGTTGGAGGAAGGGCAGGGTAGCGCGGCGCGTAAGAAAGAAAACCCGTAAGGCCTTCGAAGCAGTGACTCGGGCCCCTGTGCTTCTGCACGGGGGCCTTACTCGTTCAGTTTCCGCATAATCCCCGCGTGTCCCTCCCCCTCTGCCCACATTCTGGCGAAGGCTTCTTCATCGATGTTGTCGCGACGGAGGAAGCCCCGGATGTCGTAGGCGCCGGATTCCTCGACAGGCAGCTTTCCTTCGGCGATCATCAGGTCCAGCGGGTATTCCTTCTCAGCCAGCGGGAAGCGGACGACGGCGTGCCTCCTGGCGGACTCGTAGATGGCCATCATAATTTCGACGGTGACTCTGGCCTGTCGCCCGGATCCGCGGTGTTCGGGTCCGCCTTCGATCCACTCGATCAATTCCCGGGCCTGGGCCGCGTGCGTGTTCCCGCCGATGGCTCCCCTATCTTCCTCGTCTTCGAGATCGACGTCCTGCCAGCCGCCGGTCGATGCGTTGAAGAGTCGAACCTGGGTTTCGGTGACCGTCATCATTCCTTCTTCGCCCTGGACCTGGAAGGACCCGGCTGACGCGCCCTCGCGGATTAGGTCGGATTCGATGAGCAGCTGGACGCCGGAATCGAACTGAACGAACCCGATACAGGCGTCTTCGATGGCCACGTCCCGCTCGTAGCGGTCGGTCTTCCGCTCGACTGCGCCCATCACCCACTCCGGTTCGGGGTCGTCGAGCGCGAATCGGGTTCCGTCGATCGAGTGCGTGCCCCAATTGGCGAGGCCTTCGGCGACGCGATTCTTCGCTGAAACGGGTTTCCCGATCGCACCGGCCCGGATCAGGTCGCGCGCCCGGGTCCATCCGGGCGTGAAACGGCGTTGGTGCCCGACGACGAGTTTCGTGCCGCTGGCGTCTGCGACTTCAACCATTTTGTCGGCGTCACCGACGGCGATGGACATCGGTTTTTCACAGATGATGCCGGGGACACCTGCGTTGGCGGCGATGACCGACATCGGTGAGTGCAGAAGGTGCCAGGTACACACACTGACGATGTCAGGTTTTTCTTTCTCCAACATCTCCTCGATCGTGTCGTACCCCCGAGGGATGTCATACTCGTTCTGATAAGTGCGCCGGGCGGCTTCAACCGGGTCGACGACGGCAACCATCTTGACGTTGTCGAGATTCTGGTATCCGCTGACGTGCGCGTGGGCGATCGAGCCGCATCCGACGATGGCGACCTTGTACTCTTTGGGCATTGGGAGTCTCTTTGGCGGCGAGTGAAAGGGTGTTCAGATCGCGGTGAAGATAGGGCGGGATCGGGTGGACACAATTCCTTTCTACGTCAACTGGTTCGGGTCTATGGGCGGCCTGAGCCAGCACCAGAGGGACCACGCGACGAGCGGGAGAAGGGTGATCAGCCCGAATCCGTAAACCACCGTCGAAAAGTCGGAGAAGCGGTCCAGGATCTGTCCCCCGGCCGCTGCCGATATGGCTCCGAATAGCGAGAACCCGGCTTGTTCGAAGGAGAAGACGCGACCGCGAACTCGCGTCGGGGCGAGCAGGAGGAGCAGTTGGGTCGAGAAAACCCACACGATGCCTCCTCCGATGCTTCGGAGAAGGCCACCGACGAGCATCATGAGGAAACTGTAGAGTGGGGCGATGGTGAACAGGCCTGCGGCGGCGATCCCGAAGCCGAGGCCGATTGTTTTTCGAAGTGCGGGGATGCGATCCTGGGTGAAGACCCGGGCGGCCACGGGCCCTACTCCACTTCCAATTCCGGACATACAGTAGAGGAGTCCGAGGGTTGTGGAGCCTCCCACGCCGATGGGAAAGACACGTTCGGCGATCCGGACCTGAACGACTTAGTAGCCGGAGCTCATCGTGAGGAGGAGTGCGGGTTTGAGGAAGGCGATGGCGACCATCTCAGGACGCTGGAAGACATAGCGCAGGCCTTCCAGGTACGGCTCGTGAAGTCGACGGAGAGAGATGGGATCGGCCTGTCGAATCTCGTCCGGTACGGCGTAACGAATTCGAGACACGATCAGGGCACCGAGGACGAAGGTGACGGCGTCGATCGTGAACGCGGTGTACACTCCGAACGCGCCGGAGACGAATCCGCCGGCGGCGGCACCGAAAGCGAGCATCACGGACCAGGAAGCGGACGAGATGGTGTTGGCGGTTCCGATCTCGGCTTCCCCGACGATATCCGGCGTGATTGCGCGTTTTGTGGTGAAGAAAACGCCCCCGAATGCGAGCTGGACTGCAGTCAGCAGGTAGAGCAGCCAGACGTGGGAAGGATCCCGTACGAACAGGAAGCCGAGCACGACGAAGATGCGCGAGATGTCGCACACCAGGAGAATCCTGCGTCGGTCGAATCGATCGGCGAGGACCCCCGCGATGGGGCTGATGAGGAGTGGGGCCACGGCGCGGACGGCAAAGAGTCCGCCGACGGCGACGCCCGATCCGGTCAGGGTGGCGATCATGGTGGTCGAGGCGATGAAGTTAAACCAGTCGCCGAGCTGGCTGACGACCTCGCCGAGCCAGAGGTTACGAAAATTGGTGTTGGTGCGAAGGAGTCGGGTGTAACCGACCGGTATATCGGCGCTCACGCGCAGGCGCCGAGCTTGAGGTCCTCGACCGGGCACACGAGCGGTTGGAACCCGTCGATGTGGCACTCGACGCGATCGCCGTGCGAGATGGGGGCTGCGCCCGGAGTTCCGGTCGAGATGATGTCGCCAGGCAGAAGCGTCATTACTTGTGAGTGAAGGGCGACGAGGTAATCCGGGGGGTACGTCATATTGGAGACGAGGTTGGTCGCGTGGGACTTCCCGTTGTGGACCGTGGTGACGTTCAGCGCAAGGACGTCATCGATTTCGTCGGGTGTGACCAGCTCGGGGCCGAAGACGAAGAAGCTGTCGAAGCTCTTGCATAGCGTGAGAAACCTCGGATTGCGGCGAAGGATGTCCTCGGCCGTCATATCGATGATGGTGGTGAATCCGGCGACGACACTCAGCCAGTCTTCGCGAGGGACATCCTTGCAGGTCTTGCCGATGACGATGCCCAATTCGGCTTCGGCGGTCGTGGCTTCAGACATTTCGGGAATCTGGATCGTGTCGCCCGGCCCGATGATGGTGGTCGCAGGTTTATTGAAGCTTCCGGGGAGACCCTCGGGAACGGCCTCGTCCAGATCACCGGCGTGCTCGCGGTAGTTGAGGCCGATGCCCCAGATTTTCGATGGATTTCGATAGATCGGGCCGATGGTCGGATCAGACAAGGCAGGTGCTTCATCAAGGAGGGCGGTGTTTTCGTCTGCCCACGCTTGCAACTCGTCGAGCCTGCCTGCCTGAAGCAACTCGAAGGTGGTCTCGGGGAAGCCCTGGGTTGTGTTCTGAATGATCCAGGCCACAGGCAGCAGACCTGAGGCCGTCCGGATGGCGGTCTGCTCGCGATCGTCGTCGAGAATCGTGGTGAGTCTCACTGAAGGCCTTTCCTCCCGTGATGGGTTCGAAATCCAGGAGACGGAAAGAAAGGTCGAGCGTGGCGGGTTGGCAACGTGGGTTGAGTGCCGAGAGCGTTCGCGTTCTCAAAGGCCGAGTTCGAGCTGTCCTTCCGGGTTGCGAAAGTGCGCGGTCGACAGTGGGGACAGCTTGCGGTCGAGATCGTAGCGACGTTGGGCGATGCGGAACATTCTTTCGATCTGGTCGGCGTACTCACCCTCGCCCCGCATACGTGTCCCGTAGGAGCTGTCGTAGAGATCGCCTCCACGAGTGTCCCGAACCCTGTTGAGGACCTTGTCCTTTCGGTGGGGGTAGTGGGCGTCGAGCCAGTCTGCGAACAGTTCCTTTACGCCCAGAGGTAATCGAAGGAGGATGTAGCTCGCGGATGACGCGCCGGCGTCGGCGGATACGCGAAGGATATCCGAGATTTCGTGATCGTTGAGTCCAGGGACGACGGGCCCGATCATAATGCCGACGCGAATGCTCGACCTGGCCAGGGTTTCGACCGCACGAAGACGCTGCCGTGGGCGCGAAGCACGAGGTTCCATTCGATCGGCCAGGCGCTTGTCGAGACTGGTGATGGAGATGCGGACGTCGATCGCGTCGTGGGCGGCGAGGTCCTGGAGGATGTCGATGTCGCGTGTGACGAGATCGTTTTTCGTAATGATGCCGACGGGATTCCTGAAGTCGGCGAAGACCTGGAGGCAGCGTCGGGTGAGTTCGAGCTTTCGTTCGACCGGCTGATAGGCATCGGTTACACCGCTGAGAGCGACGAGCTGGGGTTGCCACCCGGGGGCGGCAAGCTCGCGACGGAGCAGGTCGGGCGCGTCGTGCTTGACGAAGATGCGGGTTTCGAAGTCGAGGCAGGCCGAGAGCCCGAGGTACTCGTGCGTGGGGCGTGCGTAACAGTAGACACATCCGTGCTCGCAACCGCGATACGGGTTGACGGAGGCGTCGAAGTTGACGTCCGGGCTGTCGTTGAACGCAATAATGTTGCGGGTCGTGTCGCGGTAGAGTTTGGTAGGCTGTGCGTTGGGTTCAGCGGGCTCGTATTCGATCTCGAGCGGTTCGAAGCGACCGACTGGGTTTCCGACGGCTCCGCGGCCGTGGATGGCGGTTGGGTGCATTTGGCTGGGGTGGAGAGGGAAGTGTGAAGCAGAGGGACTGGGAATATGATCAGATTTGGGGGGAGGGACCAGGGGGAATGCCGGGATCGGAGTGGGTAGAGGATGCGGGGCCTGGGTGCGCGTAAGCAGGTGCGTTGCGAAAGGTTGCGGGGGGTGGGATTCTGGAGCATCTTTTACGGGCGGGTCGGGATGCATTGAGAATGGAAAATAGAACATTGGTTGACGATCCAAGTCCCCATCCACAGTCGGCACGCGAACTGATGCTATGAAGAAATCGATCGGAATCGACAAGCTGGAAGTCGGCATGTTTATGGAAGCCGACGTGAAGGAAGGCGCCAAGGGAGGTGGGGGGAAGAATAACGTCCTGCTGGCCGGTAAAGGCTTCTTGATCACTTCGGAGAACCAGATCAAGCGGTTGCGCGAAGCCGGGATGCAGAACGTTACCATCGACACGTCGAAGGGGAAGGATTCGGGGTCGGCGGTTGCCATTCAGGCGCCCAAGCCGATCGTGATGCCGCGGGAGCCGCGGAAGAAGCCGCTTCCCGAAGGTCGAAAGGTTGAATACAAGGATGAACTGAAGAAGGCGCGTGCGACAAGGAACGTGGTTCAGAAGCAGTTGAAGTCTGCGTTGGCGGATGCGGCGATCGGCGGCTCGATGGACCGTACGAAACTGGATGCGGCGGGTAAGCTGATCACGGACAGTGTGTTCAGGAACGTCGACGCGATGGTGGGACTTACCCGTCTGAAGGAGCACGATCCGTACACGGCCAACCACTGCATCAACGTGTGCGTGATCACTCTCGCGGTGGCGTTTGCCGACGGGGTCGATCAATCGACGGCGGAGATGCTAGCCACGGCGACGTTGCTGCACGATATCGGGAAGACGAAGGTCCCCCTGGAGATTCTGAATAAGCCGGGTCGTTTCGAGCCGCACGAGCTGGAGGAGATGCGGAAACACACGACTTACGGTCGCGATGTGCTGATGGATATGCCCGGGGTGACCGAAGAAATGATGTTGATCGCAACACAGCATCACGAAATGCTGAACGGCGAGGGCTATCCCAACCACCTCGCGGGTGAGGAAATTCATCGGTTCGGACAGATGACGGCGGTGGCCGATGTCTACGACGCGTTAACGTCGGCGCGCGTCTACAAGCCCGCGCTTCCACCTCACTTTGCCCTCGGCAAGATCTACTCGAACCGGAACATCGAGTTCCGCGAGGATCTCGTAAACCTGTTCGTGAAGGCACTGGGGCTCTACCCGGTCGGGAGCCTGGTGCAGCTGAACACGAACGAGATCGCCGTGGTCTGCGAGCCGAACCCCGGTAACACACTTCAGCCGAAGGTGGGGGTGTTCGTGACGCGCTACAAGAAACTGCGAACGGTACCCTTCGTGGTGGATCTGGCGGATCCGAATCCGAGCGAAGAGCGGAAGATCGTGAAGGTGATGGATCCCACGAAGTACAACATCGATGTGGAGAAGTTTATGAAGATGTGCACTGGATAGCGGGACGGTGGACGGTAGACAGTAGACCCTCCTTCGCCACTTTGTGGCTTCGGAGAGGAAGGTAGTGCGGGTTAAGTCCTTTGGGCTTGGCCCGGTTTTTTTAGGAGATAGGAGGAAGGAGCCAATGGGAAGCGCCCTTTTTCGGTGGGACTGGCCCTTCGACTCCGCTCCTGCCTACGGCAGAGGCTCCGGCAAGGCACCGCAGGGCAGGCTCTCCGAGCCAGGAACTACCCGTTACTGTGCGAAGCCAGCGCGGTCAATTTCGGATCACCCAAGTGACAGGCCTCCAGGCCGGGAAACCCGGTTAGTGCGAAGCCTGCAAGGTCCACTACGCCCAACCGTCTGGATACTTACGAATCCGTTACCCCCGTGCGGCATCCATCAATGCATTCCGATCGTAGAGAACAGCCTGGCAACTCTCGTCGATGGGATCTCTTGTCTTGTCGGCGATGTAGTAGACGGTGACGAGATGGTCGTCCTGCCTTGCAGTGGAGGAGTAGCCGATGTCGGTGCCGGTGAGGTTGGTGTCGAACCGGAGGAGAGGGGATTCCCACGTGTGGCCGCGATCGAGGCTGATGCGACCTTCGATGCCGTAGGGTTCGTGGCGGCGGCCGTAGGTGAGAAGGATCGCGCCGTCGCCGAGGTCGGTGAGGTCGGGAGGGTGTTCGCTGGGCTCTGTGACGCGGGTGAGGTCGGTCCAGGAATGGCCTCGGTCTGAGGATCGGCAGGTGTAGATGGCCTGCTCGCCCCGTTTTCCCGAACGGCCGGCGAAGAGCCAGTCGTCGTCTCCGAGGATCAGGAAATCGGCCTCGTTCAGGCCCATCGCGACGAGGAGCGGATCGGCCCAGGTTTCGCCGCCGTCGTAGGATCGAAGTAGGTGGACGGGACAGGTAGCCGGGCCCGACGATACGGCCCCGTCGAGCCGGGATGGGGCCGGTCCACCATAGATGGGCATATATAATGTGTTCTCGGTGTCACGGCGGATCTTTCCGAAGGGGGATGCGCCGTTGACGGGCAGCCAGTTGAGCTTTCGATCTTCGGCCCAACTCTCGCCCTCCGTCTGGGACCGGACGACACGCGTATCGGTTGGGCCCCGCCCGGGTGCCCACTCGCCATTCTCGTCATAGCTGCCCTGCCAGTGGTAGGCGAGAAGCGCGTGACCGTCCGCGTTGAACCCGAGGGCGGGATTCCTGTCATCACGATCGCTGTCGGCGATCGTGACAGGGGTCGACCAGGATCGACCCCCGTCGGTCGAACGAACCGCATCCAGCTTTCCCCCAACCCCATATGCGGGGCACCCCCACGCAGTACGACGAGTAGATTCCCTGAAGGAGCTTCCGTGATGACGGGGAAGTAGCCCTGACCCTCGACGACGGTGGTCTTTTCGCTGTTCGCGAGCGTGCGGACGTCGATGACACGGTCGTTCATTTCGTCCTCTCAATAACCGAGCGCGCCGCCGCTGTAGCGTGGGTCCGAGGCGCCCGTCAAGATGCCGTTACCGTCCAGCGCGATAAGCTGATGCTTGCTGCCGAGGCTCCAGTCCTGGTGTCGGTCGATGCGATGACCGCGACTTTCGAGATCGGCGATGACGTCGTCGCCGAAGCCTTCCTCGATGCGGAGGGACAGGGGCGTGTCGATCGCGGCGGGATCTGTCCCCGGCCAGCTGATCCAGCTGGGTGAGTCGACGGCTTCGCGCACATTCATCTCGAAGTCGATCATTGCCGTGATGGCCTGCACGTTCCACTGTGGCTGGCGATCGCCCCCCGGTGTGCCGCCGACGACCCAGGGACGGCCGTCGCGTGCGAGCATATAGCAATTGAGGGTGTGCATCGTCTTCTTGCCGGGGGCGACGACGTTGATGTGGTCGGGGTCGAGGGAGAATCCACGACCCGCACGGTTGTTGAGGATGATGCCGGTCGAGCCGGCCACGACGCCCGATCCGAATCCGGCGGAGAGGCTGTGGATGAAGGAGATGGCGTTGCCGTCCCCGTCGGCCACACAGAAGTAGCTGGTGTCGCCGTCGGAGAGATCGCCGGCGGTCTGGCTGTCACTGGCACGCGCCGGGTCGATGGTCGCTCGACGACGTTCGGCGAAGGATTTTGAAAGCAGACTGTCGATTGGATTGTCGTTGAATCGTGGATCGGCCAGATAGCGGAGACGATCGGCAAAGGCGCGTTTTTTGGCTTCGACCATCAGATGGATGGCATCCGCGGTACCGAATCCGGCGCCTCGGAGATCGAATCCCTCGAGGATGTTGAGCCACAGCAGGTTGATCAGGCCCTGGGAAGGAGGGGCGGTCGTGTAGACGTCGACGTCACGGTAACGCGTGGTGGGTGGATCGTAGATTTCTGTTTCGTGACGTGCGAAGTCGTCGAGGGTGAACGGGCCGTCGTCTTCGTCGGACGCTCGGACCATTTCTTTCGCGATGGCGCCCTTGTAGAAAGACTCTGCTCCCTCTTCCGCGAGCGTGCGGATCGAGCGAGCGAGGTCCGGTACGAGCCATCGCTCCCCGAGAGCGGGGGCTTTCCCCTTCGGGAGATACTGGGCGGCGGAATAGGAGAACTTTCCGAGTTTTCCCGCTGACCCTGAGATGGCCCCCGCGACGTTGTCACAGGCGACGACGCCATTCTCGGCGTAGTCGATTGCGGTGGCCAGGAGTTCGGACAGAGGACGCGTCCCGAATTCGCGATTCAGGGTGGCGTAAGCGTGGGCAGCGCCCGGAACGGCGGCGGCGTGCCAGCCGTCCAGGGGCATCCCGTTGGCGCCTCCCGCAGTGTAGCGTTCGTAGGTGGCCTTCGATCCGGCGACTCCGCTTCCGTTGATCCCTTTGATGCGACCGCTTTTCGCATCGTAGAGGACCGCAAACATATCGCCCCCCAGGCCGCAGGACCCCGGCAGGGTCAGCCACTCGATCGACGCGGTTGCGATGGCGGCGTCGAAGGCGTTGCCGCCACCCTGGAGGACGCGGAGCCCGACAGCGGCTGCTCTTGGCGAGGCGGAGGAGACGATGCCGTTGCCGGCGACGGTGAGGTGGCGGGGGGGATTGGGGCCTGTCATTGGGAGCTCCTTTTGGGGAGTGTGGCTTGGTATGCTCTATGCTATCCAGGGTAGGGCCACTACGAAATACGACGTCACTATATCGGAAAAACGAAACCCGTCATGCTGAGCGCAGTCGAAGCACGACGGTCTCGCGAGACACCAGGCTTATCAGAACAGGCGTTCGTGGTCGATTGATGCGTCCCATCGTTGAGACATCAGGAAATCCAACGCGGCACGGTCCGCGGTCGGGGTTCCCAGTCGCTGGAGCGCGTTGAGGGCGAACGAGCCGACGTGGCCGCACGGGTCGTCGAGAGCGGTGGTGAGTTCGGTTTCGACGACCGTCGCATCGGTGCCCCATTTGGCGAAGAGGGTGGCCGCGCTGGTGTGAATCTGGTCGACGGGTCGCCACCATCGGTGCAATTCGTCGGTGTCCCATCCGGATCGGTCGACGGACAACATCCTGGCGACGGGTTCGATGGGCACGCTGCTTCGGATATTCCCGAGGGCGTCGACGACGGTTCGGACGACTCGGTGCGATCCGTCGCTCAGGCAGTCGACGAGGGCGGGGACGGCTTCCGTGGCGTGGGAATCCAACTCTCCGAGAGCGAAAGCGGCATTGATGCGGGTCCACTCGTGTTCGCTCTGTTCGAGCAGGGTTACGAGAGAGGAAATTGCGGCCGGGCCGACGGCGGCGAGGGCGTGGGCTGTGTCGTTCATCAAGATGGCGCCTTCGCTCCAGGGCGAAGGGGGATCGTTGGAGGCTTCGCGCTGGCCGGCTTGACGAAGGGCGTCGACCAATGCGTCGATCGCAGGTTCGCCGATAGCGCCGAGTGCGTAGATGGAGGCGACGCGGAGGGCCTTGTGGCCGTTGTCGTCAAGCAATCGGACAAGGGAGTCGACGGCGGGGGCTGCACGTTCACTGTGGGTTGCGATTTTCGTGATAGAGGAGAGCTGGGTCTCCAGGTCGACGGACGGCTTCAGGTTCTCGATCAGCGTGTCGAGCGCGTCGGAGGGATCCGGGCCGCTGGCTTTCAGGCTTTCGTATCGGTCTCTCTTTCCGCAGGACCAGTCCCAACAGTGGGACCACACGTGATCCAGATCGTGTGCAGATTTGATGGAGGTCGGTTTTCGCCAGGTGGTATCCGCGGATGCCCACGTGGGTTCGGTGGGTTCGGACGCGCGAACGTAGATGAACTTGATCATATGCCGGTGACGCTTCAGCTGGCTGACGCCGGCGGCGTGGCCGATGTCGAAGTGCGTGAGGGAAACGGTTCCGGCTTCGCCGGCGACGGGCATCGCTCTTTCACGATCCTCATCCGAGAGGCCGGTGTTGTACTGGGTGCCGGGGATGACGTGGGTGGGGCCGATTTCCTCGGGGGAATCCTGGGGGTAGTACATAATCCGTGCGTATCGTGAACGATGATGGCGGGGGTGCCCGAGCGGGGTGTAGCCATCCTGATGACAGTTCTTGTGTAGTCTCTCTTCCCGTTCCTTTGGGGAGGGGACCTCCTCGACGGGTTTGAGGGGATGGCAGAAGCGGTGCGGGTGCTCGAGATAGTCTGGGCCGAGGACGCTGATGAGGGCGCCGCGCACTTCGGGACAGTTCAGGATGTGTCGCATCTCGGGGACCCGGGGGAGCACGTTGTTCCCGGGGTTGACTTCGTTGTCGATGATACGGTTGAGTTTTTCGTAGATGATCCCGTGGAGGTCGTCGGGTACTGAAGGGCGGAAGACGAGGTAGCCGTCGACAATGTATTGCTGCATCTGTTCATCGGTGAGGAGGATCGGAGGTTGCACGATGATGGTCCTTGATTGAGCGGGTGGATGGTTGGGTGGTGCAGTTTCGTCATCAAGGAAAGCACGATGGGGTGGGATCGGCAAGTCGCTGACGTAGTAATACGAATTCAAGATATCCTTTACTCGTGTATTTGACCCTGCGTCGCACTCTTTTGTGACCAAAAGAGTGAGCGCACCTTCGGTGCGGAAGAAAAGTCCCGCTTCCCTCGGTACCGCCGCTTGCACTCGGGCCAGGCCCCTCTACCGAGGCCGCCACCGGGGCTTTCCGCCTTCGCAAGATGCTTCGGCGGGATAGGGTGGCCCACGCTCCCTCGACTCCGCTCGGGACAGGCTCCAGTACGATCCGGGTGAACGACGGCTTCTTTCTTGACCTGAAGTATGAGGGGGCGGGCATTTACCTGGGCTGCCATATCGTGGTGGATGGCTGTTCTCGACGGTTGGGTGCTCTGGGACGCTTTGATCCACGTGCCTCGTGACTGCTCGTTCATATATTGGCTCTATTGAGACATAGCTGAAATTGAAGAAGGATGGGTTACTTTGGAAACATCATTGCTGTTTGCATCGGGCCTTCTGCTGATCGGGCTGTTCCTGCGGGCGCGGGTTCGGGTATTGCAGGTGTGCTATGTGCCGGCGGCGATCATTGGGGGATTGATCGGGCTGGTGGTGTTGCAGGCAGGTCCGCGGGTGTGGGATGCGGGGTGGATTCCAGATGTGTCGGAGTTACGGACGTGGCCGGGGTGGCTGATTTCTGTGGTGTTCGCAGGACTGTTTCTGGACAAGCCGGGACGATCGCTGACCGAGAATCTGGGCGGGGCGTTCCGACAGGGGATCTTGGTGTGGATCATCAGTCTGGGGCAGGTATCGCTGGGGCTGCTGGCTGTGGCGTTGATCATTCAGCCGCTCGAACTGGGACCGTTCGGTGGGGACGTGCCGATTTATTTCGGACAGCTGATCGAGGCGGGTTTCGTGGGAGGACACGGGACGTCGGCCGCGCTGGGTGCGGTCTACGAAAAGCTGGGTTATCCCGAGGCGCGGGACCTGGGTTTCTTTATGGCGACCGTGGGCCTGATTTACAGTGTGGTTAGCGGGATGTTCTTCGTGAATCTGGGTGTGCGGAGAGGATGGACGCGGACGGGTGAGACTCGCACGGCGGAAATCACAGGAATAGAAGAGGAAGGTCGGGAGGTCATCGGGATGGGACGGGTCAGTGCGGAAGTGCTCGACCCGCTCGTGTTTCAAGGGGTGATTCTCGCGGGCGCCTTCGCGACGGGGCTGGCGCTGCAGAAGCTCGCGGGATTCGTCTACGACGGGCTGCCGCTGTTTATGTTCACGCTCCTGGGAGGCTGGGTGGTTCGGGATATTTTTCGGGTTCTCGGCATTTCGACCCTGATCGATCCCGTGACTGTGCGACGACTGTCTGCCGCGGCGATGGAGTTTCTGATCGTGGCGGCGATTGCGTCGCTCAACCTTGCGCTGGTGGCGAACGCGATCGTTCCGCTGTCGATTCTCCTGGTGCTCGGCTTCGTGTGGGGGGGCGTTTGCCTGGTCTACGTGGGACGCCGCCTGTTGCCGGCCGAACACTGGTTCGAGCTGGGCATCCTCAACTACGGGATGTCGACGGGTGTGACGGCGACCGGGTTGATGCTTCTGCGAATCGTGGACAAAGATCTCGACTCGGGCGCCGCCGAGCATTACGCCCTGGGTGGCGCGCTGTCGTTTCCGTTCGTGGGGGGCGGTTTCGCGACGTTCGCGGTGTTTCCGTTCTTGATCCAGGGGATGGGGGTCGGGGTTCTGGGTTTCCTGCTGGGTGTTGCGACGGTCGTGATCTTTGGACTCGGGCTTGTGGTTACGCGGAGAAGACAGTAGACGGTAGACGGCCTTCGCAACAGGGCGGCCCGCCCGGCGTAGATTTCAGCGGAGGCCGGTGGGCGGCCTGCCGTGCCGTAGCTTTAGCGTAGGCAGGTAGACGGTAGGCGGAGCCTGCGGCGGCGATTTACGGTGTGCGTGCGTACGGTACCTGGTGGGAGCGGTCGGAGCCTGTCTTGTACCGGAGGGAGAGGAGCCGCGAACCCCCGAGACCATTGCCTGCAAACGACTTCACACAGACATAGTCCACTCAAGCAGATCCTCATGAAAATCATTGTTCGAACTGTTGCCGGGATCGCCCTGCTGATTGTCGTCGGGGGCGCGGGCCTCTACCTGTATTTGACCCCGGAGAAGCTGCGCGATCTGGTTGTCCCACGTCTGTCGGCCACGCTCGAACGCAAGGTCGGTTTGGAATCGATCTCGCTTTCGCTGTTTGCTGGCGTGAACGCTGTTGCGGAGGGGGTATCGATTCAGGAGCGGGACGGGTTCGGCCCCAAGCCATTCATATCGGCGAGTCGAATGAAGATCGCGATTTCGATTCTCCCGCTGATCACGGGGGAGGGTGAACTGGGAGCGGTGACGTTGCCATTCCAGTCAAGCACATCATCCTGACCGACGCTTCGCTGACCTACACGGACCGGTTGGCGTCCTCATCGATTCAGGTCGAGGACCTGGACCTCGAAGTGGTTCTCGCTCCGAACGGACTCAGACTTGGTGGCCAGGCCGAGCTGGCGAACGTGACGCACGCGATCGGACAGGATCAACCGATCCGCACTGGGCGATTGGCATCCGACTTCATTCTCTCCTGGAGTGACGACGAATTGACGCTCGAGCGATTGCGAGCGGTTCTGGAGGATGTGTCGATCAGTGTCCGTCTGGGAGCGGCCAATTACGTGGTGCATTCAGGAAACGGCGCGGAGACGATTGAGGCTTTTGCGAGAGGGCTGGAGAATGATATTCTTTGGGCGCGGATCCGTGCGGGCGCGCATCTCTCCTACTGCAGCCGGGATCAGCTTCGTCCGATGAAACCGCTCATCCCGGTCCTGCAGGCGGCAGCAGACAATCCGCGCTTCTTCGGGCCGGAGCACGATCCATACATTGAGACGAATCAGTTCAAGAGAATGCTCGACGCGCAGAGAGACGTCATCGGCAGGCGGTGGGTCCTCGAGAGAGTGAAGAAGAGGATTGAATTGTCCTGAGTTTGGCGACAAGCAGTGCGTACAGCAGAGAGAATCAGGATCCACCCGATATGGTTGGCGTGGGCGCGATGCAACCGGATTTGCCGACCGAGTCGGCGTGCTCCTGGCTTTAGAACCTCGAACGTGACTTTTCACGCGACCGTTCACCATCTCGAAAGGACCTTCTATGAAAATCGGCGCCTCGACGATTATGCATCGAGATCGTCCGCTGTCCCGGGAGCTGTTCCAGGAATACCAGGAAGCGGGGATCGACTCGCTGGAGCTCACAGACTACCATCCGGGCTTTTCCTTCACGGACCTCGACGCCTTCGCGTCCCTGCGACAGGCGATGACGGATCTGTCGCTGCACCTCAACACGCTTCACATCCATCTCGAGATTTTCGACGACTACGATCTGGCAACCCTCGATGACGCTCTACGAGAGAAATCCCTGACGGCCTACCGGCAGGCGGTCGATGTGATGGAGGCGCTGGGCGGCGGCATCCTGGTGACGCACCACATCCAGATTCCGGAGCCGGAAGATGGGTCGCACGACGCAAAACGGCAGGCCTACATCGACAATCTGGGCGCGGTCGCGTCCTACGCGGCGCCGAAGGACGTTTCCTTCGCGGTGGAGAACACGTCGCGTGGCTACACGCGAGAGCCGGAACGGCTGGCGAAGCTGGTGGCGGACATCGATGCGTCGAATGTGGGGATCGTGATCGACGTCGGGCATCGGAATATGGTCGGGGACCCCGTGGAGGCTCTGCGGATCGCGGGTCCCCACCTCATCACGTTGCATCTGCACGACAATCACGGAGAGCAGGACGAGCATCTGCTGCCCGGGCGTGGGGATATCGATTGGGACGGGGTGGTGAAGGCGTTGGAGGATTCGGCGTACTCGGGGGTCTTTATGTACGAGCTGAGTCGGCCGGAGGATTTGGTGGAGGTGCGGGGGAATGCGGAGCAGATTCGGGGAGGGTAGGCCGGTCTGGATCGACCGTAACTCGATTTGGCACGCGCGCACCAATTTCGATGCTAACCTTGCGACAATCGAGATTAAAGCAGAGTCCCATCTCGGATTCTGCGTTCTTCGCAGCATCTGATTCCGCCGGGTTTGGGCTGCCGGTAGATCCCGGCGTCAGAATCCGAAATCGTCGGGGATGGGTTTCCAGACATCCCGAAGTCAACCTGATGGTCCCCACTAGCCAGATTGGGACGGGATCTCACGTAGGTGATATGATCCTGTCCCCAGGCTATCCGGCGTCCAACAGTCCCTGCCGTCCTTAGAGCTCACCCACTCGTGGTCCCGAACTCTCCAGCAAATCGTTGGAAATCCGAAAAGCCAACCTCACCGTTGGTATCCAGGTCGAAGATGTCGCCGTCCAGATCGAAATCTCCCACTGTGCAGTCGTGGGAAAAGGTCGGGTTCGTCGGAAGACGATCGGCTGTCTCGTGAGATAAGGTGCCGCGGTCCGTCTGGATCAGGATCATGTTGCTCGCCCCGTTGAAGGGCGGGTCGTCTACGCCGATATCCCCGAAAAAGAGATCGTCCAATCCGTCCCCATTGAAGTCGGCGACTTCCCACGTGTTGAGGTTATTGCCCCCGAAGATGAGCACTTCGGGGCCCTCGAGGACTTCGCCGGTTGCCTCCTCGAAGTTCTCGAGTCCATCGTTACGATAGAAGAGCACGGGGGTCGCCTGCTGGCGGTCCGCGAAGACCTCGCCGGCGAAATCGAGGTCTCCATCGTTGTCGAAGTCGATCAGGATACCCGACGAGATGTTCTCGACGTTCGGGATGGATCGCGCCTCATAGAAATCCTCCGTCGATTGCGAGAGGACGCTGCCGAGGGCGTCCTCGGAACCCTGAGGGAAGGCAGATCCATAGGAGAGGCAGACCGAAAGCGCTAACGAACCAATTTTCCACATATCTCGTCCCTGTGCGTGTGTGTTCGCTGATTTCTTGCGGAGAGCGACCGGCAAATACGCATCGGATAGTGGCATTTGCAAGTCTTCGCCCCCGCTACTCCACCTGCGACAGAATGAACTCCCGCGCCTTCCCATACTCCTCCATCGTATCCAGATGTTCCAGGATCAGCGGAACCTCCCGATCCAGTTTGTCGATCTCCTTCAGATATGTCCGATAGTCCATCCGACCCAGCCCGGGTCGCACTTCGTCGATGTGGAGCGCAAGTTTCGGATGGACGATCAGGTCCTTGGCGTGACAGCTGACGATCCACGAACCGAGCCGGTCGAAGTAGTTGCGGATCAGCGCGCCGGTGTTCGCGATCATTCGGGGGGTGAGAATGAGGTTGGCCGGGTCGACGTGGACGGCGAACTGGGGACGGTCGACGGCGTTGAAGAGGTCGACGTAGCTGTCCACGTTGTCGGGGATGATGCATTGCATCGTTTCGATCGTGAACCTCGTTCGGGTGGGTTTGACGCGATCGATGATGGACCGCACGGTTTCGACGCACAGGTCGAAGGTTTCGTCCGTGAAGTTGTCCGGGTGTTCGGACCACGGAATGCCCGGCTCCCGCCCTCCCAGGAAATCCACACAGCAACACGCGCCGACCTCGTCTGCCAGGGCGAGCCGATCGCATACGTAGTCAATGTTCTTCCCGCATTCCTCCTCGTCGGGTGAGATGATGTTGCACCAGGCGCCGACCTCCGCAATCAGGACGTCCCGCTTCTCGAAGGCGGTCTGCAGCGCCTTGACCCGTTCGGGTTCGTCCAGATTCGGATTTCTTGGCCACACGGCGGCATTGTAGCCGAGATTTACGTAACGTTCCGCGAGCGCATCGGGATCTTCCGGCGCGTCGCGCATTCCTACACCTATTCTCAGCATTACGTCTCCTACCGATAGTGGCGTCTATCTCGGGTCGCCCCTCCGGGGCTCTTTGGTTTCCTGTTTGGCGCGAGTATCCAGGGGCTTCGCCCCTGGCTATGGACGGTCGCCGCTCCGCGTCTCACCCACATTCGAGTGTCAGCTATCGGACAAGCCCCGAAGGGACGCTCGTGTTTACCCCGGGAATCCGTTTTCAACGTGGGTTCAATGAACAATCGAACGCTTCACCGTGGATGGGTCCATTCTCCACGACATAGCGGCCCAGGTAAAGGCGGCAACTGAGCAACGCTGAGGGTTTCACATCCCAACCCCAGGTCATCCAAACGGTCGTCGCCGAGCTGGATCGTACTGCCGGCGTCGGCCACAAGACGCCGCGGCGCCTGAGCGGGACTTTTCTGCGCACTCTTTTGGTCACAAAAGAGTGCGACACAACATCAATTGCACGAAGTAAGCGAATGTCTTGAATCAGATAAACCCATCCCGAGCGGCGATGATCGACACTTCGACTGCGCTCAGTGTGACGATGCGTGGGATTGCTCAATGCTGCGCTACCCGAAGATGCACCGATTGATGTATGCGTTTCGGAACTTTCCCGAAGGATCGAACTCATCCGCCAATGACCGGAAATCGTCTATCCGGGGATAGCGAGCGCCGACCTGGGCCGGATCGATTTCAGAGAGCTTGCCCCAGTGGGGCCGTGGCTCGAAGGGGGTGAGTTGCTCTTCTAGGAGAGGGAGAAAGTCTCTCACGTCTGGCCAGTCGTTGCGCCAGTTGAAGTGAATGGCTACGACGTCGTGGCCGTAGGCGGTGCTTAGCCAGAGATCGTCCGCTGCGACGGTGCGAATTTCGGAGACGACCAGGATCGGGGCCAGGCGTTCCCGAAAGCTGGCGACGACTTTCAGAGCCTCGACCGCGTGGGGACGGGCCACGAAGTACTCGCTCTGGAGCTCGTCCCCCTCCTGCTCCGGGTCGTTGAAATGAAAGTGGGGCAGGCGTTCGTGCCAGGGGCCCACGGTTCTCACCGGCGTCCAGTACCGATCGGCCGGTTCCTTCCAGAAGTGGCCGTCGGGTGGCAACGTTGCGCCGTAGAACTCCGGTTCCACGGCGGGAGCATCCTCGCCGTCGGGAACCTGCTGTTTCACCCAGAGCGAGTCGATGACGTCTTCCTTCCACGAAGGAAAAAGACTGACGCTGTAGCCCGCGCCCATAATGGCATCGAAGGATTCGTAGAGGCGGGCGGAAGGCAGTCCTTGGTAGACGTGCTGCAGAATAGAAAACGTCGGTTCCAGATTGAGGGTGACGCGGGTGACGACGCCGAGGGCGCCGAGCGAGACGACGGCTCCGGAAAATCGATCAGGATGGTCTTCCCGAGTGAGGGTCACCCGATCGCCGGTGGCGGTGACCATCTCCAATCCGGAGACCGGGGTGGCAAGATTGCCGAGGGTGTCTCCCGAGCCGTGGGTGGCGGTCATACAGGCGCCGATGACGGTGATGTGGTCGAGGGAGGCGGTGTTCGGCAGTGCGTAGCCGGCCGCGTGGAGTTGAGGGCAGAGCTCGCCGTAAGTGATTCCGGCGGGCACTGTGGCGGTGTTCTTTTCGCGATCGATGACGAGATCGGGGTCGAGACGGCTCAGTGAGATGAGGTCGCCCGTAGTATCCGCGATGTCATTGAAGCAATGACGGGATCCGATGACACGGACCTTGTTGGCGTTGCGGACCGCCTCGCGGACTTCGTCGACCGTCGTCGGCTGGTGAAACCGCGCGGAATGAAAAGGGGCGTGCCCCGACCAATTCTGATGATGGATGGACATTCAGTTGAGCGCGTTGAGATAAGACTGCGAGGGCACGTGCGACTACCCGTAGGCGCCGCTGGGGAGGAAGCCGAGCAGTCGCTTCTTCCGTTCATCCGCGTCGGCAAACACGTGTTCGGGCATCTCGTAGTTCATGAACGGGAAGTATTTGTGACCAATGATGCGGCGTGCGTAGGTGATCTGGGTGATGTAGCGCGTCCTGTCGCTCTGGTTGGGTCCGCCACGATGCCAGACCTGGTTGTTGAACATGATTACGCTCCCGGCACGTCCCAGATTGTACTGCACGCGTTCTTCCCACTCGGTGCCCTCGATCTTTTCGGGCGGCGAGGCGCCGAACAGGTGGGAACCGGGGATGACTTCGGTTCCGCCGTGTTCGCGTTCGGTGACGTCCGTCAGATAGTAATTGCACGTGAAAAGAAGGACCGGCAGACGGACGTTCTTCGGGGGCTCGCCTTCCGTGACGAGCATATGCGGCGAGTCGTCCTGATGCCACCGGGTGATGCCCCCGCCCGGATACGTACGGAAAGAGTTGTTGTGAATGACGTGACAGTTTTCTGCCACGAGCGCTTCGGCGAAGGAGACGATCGGCTCGAAATCGAAGAGGCGCAGATTGGCGGCGCTGGTTTCAAACATCCGGGGGATGAGATGGTGACTCAGTTTCTTCTCGATTTCCGGATGATCGGCGATCGTGCGGTCGAGGTCTTCGCGAAGTTCGTCGCACCAGTCGCTCGGGAGAACGTCCTCGACGAACAGGCAGCCGTCGCGATTGAAGGTGTCCACCCAGGACGCGATCTGCGCGTCGTCGGTTGGTGTTTGTGTCACGGGATCGGCCTCAGTTGAACTCGATGGTATGGACGAAGAAGGCCTCGCCGATGTTGTCCGTCCGGCAGGCCCAGCGTCCCTCCGGATCGATGACGCCGGAGGGTGACGAGCAGGGAATCGACGTGGGTTCGGCGCTGTCTACGGTCACGAGCCAGAGTCGACCGGCGCGCGCCCGCATTCGCAAGTTGGATTCGTGATAATTCCAGTTGACGGTTGATCCCTCTCCGCCGTCCCGTCCGCCGTTGACGGCGTGAAACACGAGACGCGCACCCATTTTCGACAGTTGCTGCGTGAGATGGGGATCGGGCATCGGTGTGCATCCGGGGTTAGCCCACAGGTCGTTGCAGATCAACCCGCCGGCGGAGCGACCTGCGAGGTCGAATGTCTTCAGGTCGCTCGTGGCGTAGTCGTTGATCTCGCCCTGCGGCGGGTCGTCGTGGCTGCCGCATCTCAGGATCTTGCTGTGGAATCCGAGATAGTGCCCGTCCGGTTGGTAGAAGCGGACCTGGTTGTAGCAGTGGCCGTCGTCTTCGACGAAGCAGGTTCCGAGGGCGAGACCGAGCGTGCGGTTGCGTGCGGAATCGGTGACTTCCTCCAGGGCTGCGCGCACCGATTCGACCTCAAAATGGGGGGTGTACCCGCTGAGGGACCCCTCCGGAGTGAGGAGCACGTCGGCCCCGTCGCTAGCGGCGCG
>DJHM01000022.1:0-29852 GCA_002433075.1 Latescibacteria bacterium UBA6620 | reverse complement strand
TCGGCCCCGTCGCTAGCGGCGCGCTCGACGGCGTCGAGCAGTTTTCGAGTGTTGGACGCCACGTCCCCGGTGACGGCCATCTGATAGCCTGCAACGGTAAGGGACAACGGATTCTCCGATCGGTTCGCGGGTCGGCTCCGAAACGCCGCACGAAGGTAGGTCCGTCCCACAGGGCAGGCAAGGAGCGCCGAAGCGACGTTGACGGCGGATGGGCGATCGATTATCTACGGGAGGCCGGAACCCACCTTTGCGAGGAATGACGATGAAAACCTGTGCGCGCAGACTGACGGAGGAAGAGAAACAGCAGTATCGGGAACGGGGTTACGTGAAGAACCTCCCGGTGTTCGACGAGGCTTCGGTTGCGGAATTGCAGTCGGGATTCGACCACCTGCTGTCGCTGATGCCGGAAGGGTCGGACATCAACCTGGTCAACAACTGGCACAAGGCGAACCGGTGGTTCTACGATCTGTGCCGGACGCCCGAGATTCTCGATTACGTGGAGGATCTTCTCGGGCCGGACTTTTTCCAGTGGGGCGGACAGTTCTTCTGCAAGCTGCCCGGGATGACGTCGGAGGTTCCGTGGCATCAGGATGCGCAGTACTGGCCGCTCACGCCCCACGATACGGTGACGGTGTGGCTGGCGTTCTACGATTCGGATGAAGAGAACGGGGCGATGCGGGTGGTGGCGGGAAGCCACGAGGCGGGGATGTTCGATCACGACACGATCGAGGGAGACGAGAACGTCCTCGACCAGTCGATCGACGCATCGAGGTTCTCGCCGGACGACGTGGTGACAATCGATCTAAAGGCGGGCGAAATTTCGCTCCACGACGATCGCCTGATCCACGGGTCGAACGCGAGCACCTCTGGACGACGGCGGGTGGGGTTGACGATGCGGTTCAGCCCGACCCACGTGAAATGCGATCTTTCGGTCTGGCCGACGTTCGAGTCGTATCTGGCGCGGGGCGAAGATCGGCACGGGCACAACCCTGTGGGGGAAGTGCCGACGGGGGACGGATACCCGGTGCAGCGCTTCCAACAGTCCACCGATTTCGCGTAGACGAACGGAGCACGAGGTGTTGCGAACGTGATCGAGCTGACGACGGATTTCGAGTGCGGAAACGGGAAGGCGATCGAACGACTGGGGAACTCCCGCTTTCGGTTCGAGGTCGAGGCGGATATGCAGACGGGCTACGGGAGTTATTTCTGCTTCGACCTGATCAACGACGGTGCGGCGACCGAAGTGACCGTGGAAGTGCGGGAGGATTCGAAGTTCGGGGAGCCGACGTCATTCGGTCGCGTGTTCCCGACGACGATCTGGATTCGACCGGAAGGGTTTCATCGGTATCGACCGCTGAGAGGGCAGTTGCCCGAAGCCACGGACGGACACATCACGCTGCGTGTTCTGGTCGAGGCGAATCAGCGCTTGCGGGTGGCAGAAACGTACGTGGCGCCCTACATCGAAGTGGCGGCTTTTCTCACGGAGATGAGCGACGAACGTGCAGGCCGGTGCGAGGCGTTCTCGATGGGGACGACGGTCGAGGGTCGCGACGTGGTTGGGTTGAAGGCGGGGACACCGGGGAAGCCTAAGGTGATGTGTGTGGCGGGTCAGCATCCGCACGAACACGGTGGGGTGTGGGCGGCGGCCGGGATCGCCGACTTCGTGTCGTCGCGCCTGGCGACCGCTGAGCGGTTGCGCGAGCAGGTCGAGGTCTATGTGGTACCGATCATGAACCCGGATGGGAACGTGGCGGGGAACAGCGCCTTCAACGCGGAGGGGCTGGATATGTATCGGGCGTTTGGGGACGATCCGGACAGCGCGGAGCCCGAAGCCCGAAGCCCACGAGAGTCGACTGTTCTGGTCGTGGATCCGGGAAGAAAAACCGGCGCTGTGGATCAATTTCCACGCCTACACCGGCTGGCAACTGAACAGCGAGTATCCGTATCACGGATGGTATGAAGTCGAGGACCGATCCCTCTTTCGGGACGAGGGCAACGTCGGCTTTACGAGGCGCTGTGCGACACGCTCCGATTGAAGACGACCGCGGCTTCGACGCACGAGCGGGCAAGCATCCATCGTCCGAACACGCTTTGCTACTAGATGGCGAAACGGTTCGGCATTCCGCACGCGTTTTACGAGCTCAACAATGGCACGTCAGGGCGACACGCCGGTACGCGATGCGGGGTGGATGTGTTCGAGAAGGTGGCCGAGATGCTGCTGCATCACGAATCGGCGTCGAAGTAGGCGGCGAGTTCGGGATCGAGTTTGGGCACGTCCCGGGGTGTGCCGCCGTCGCGTAGGGATTCGGTGGCCGCGCAGCCCGTGGCGACGCTGTAGCGCGCGGCGACGGGGGAAGTGTGGATCGGGCCGCCCTCGCGAACGAACGGCACGAATTCGGCGACGATTTTCGGGTCTGCACCGCCGTGACTGCCCTTCTCGAGGTCCATTTCGAAAGTCTCATCTCCATCGGGATTCCATCCCGCCCTCCGATTCCACAGCTTGATGGTCGTTCCTTCCTCCCCGTTCCCGAAATTCTCGATCCGACCTTCGGTCCCGATGACGGTGTAGTTCCTCCAGTAATCGGGCGCGAAGTGACACTGCTGGTAGCAGGCGAGCACGCTGTTGTGCAACTCCATCTGCAGCATACTGAGGTCTTCGACGTCGACAACAGGGTTGAGACGCTTTTGCGAGAGAGGCGGCCAGTGGTCGGTGTTCACGCTGGCGTCCCAGGGCTCGTCCTGCGCGCGACGGTCGGTGATGTCACCGTAGACGGCGAGGTTGCCAAGGGCGTTCACGCGTCGCGTGTAGGATCCGCAAAGCCAGTGGAGGACGTCGATGTCGTGGGCGGCTTTCTGGAGGAGGAGGCCCGTGCTCAGTCTTCGATCGGCGTGCCAGTCCTTGAAGTAAAAGTCGCCGCCGTGCCCGACGAAGTGCCGACACCAAGCGGTCTTGACCTGGCCGATCACGCCGTCGTCGATCAGTTGCTTCATCTGTTGGACGAAGGCCATATGGCGCATGTTGTGGCCGAGATACAGCCGGACGTTTTTTCGACGCGCGGCTTCGAGGATACGATCGCATCCGTCGGTCGTGATGGCCATCGGCTTTTCAAGATAGACGGCGAGACCGGCTTCGATCGCAGCCAGGGCGTGGGGCTCGTGGAGGAAGTCGGGGGTGGTGACGAAAACGGCGTCGAGGTCTCGTTCGAGCAGTGCGTTGTAATCGTCGGTGCAGAAGATGTCCTCGCCGTATCGGTCACGAGCGGTGTCGAGATGCTTCGCGACCGTATCGCAGCAGGCCACGATGCGCGATCCCTCGCCCGGATGGTGGGCGTGACGAGCCACGCCCCCTCGCCCTCCCGCACCGATAACACCGATCCGCAAGTCACTCATACAGGGGCTCCATCTATAGTCCTTCGCTTCGCGGGGGGCGATATGAACCCCCTCAGTTTCAGCGGTGTATGTCTGTCGTTGTCAGGTGTGTGAATCTGCGATGGCGACGGCGAGTCGGCACGCGGTTCGGAAACGAGGAAGGTTCAGGCGTTCCTGGGGGGTGTGGGCCCCACTTTGGCCCACGCCGATCGTGACGGCCGGGATCTCGTGGGCGACGATCCAGTTGGCGTCCATTCCACCGTTGTTGATGACGTTTCGGGTTTCGAGTCCGCACTTTGCGGCGGCGGCCTCGACGGCACGCACGACCGGAGCGTCATCCGGAAGGGCGAACGGTTCGTAGGTAGGGCCGGGAGAGAATGCGACGGCGCCGCGGGTGTCTACGCTGCTGGGCGTCGTGGCGACAGCCCGTTCGAACGCCGCTTTCCAGGTGTCGATGATGGTCCGTCGAAACTCGGGGCTGTGGGATCGGGCTTCGGCGAGGATGTTGAGATGGGGCATGACGACGTTGGTGCCAGTGCCCCCGTGGATTGTGCCGATGTTGGCGGAGCCTTCGCCCTCGGGCCTCTGGATCCGCCCGACCCATCCTTCGCGCTGCAGCTCGCCGATGGCAATGCCGGCGAGGGTGGCGGCGGACACGCCCTGCTCGGGTCGTGAACCGGCGTGAACGGCGATCCCTTCGATATCGATAACGAAGCGCTCGGTGCCGATGACGGCCGTGACGAGTTCGTCCGGAGCGCCACCGTCGAAGTTGAAGGCGCACGAAGGGCGCGGCGATCCGACGAGGTCCAGATCGAGACCGCGAGCGCCGACGAGTCCGACTTCTTCCTGAATGAAGAAAACGAGGGTGACGGCGGGATGGTCGCCGTCACGAGCGACGAGGGATCTGGCAACCTGGAGCAGGACGGCACACCCGGCGCGGTTGTCGCCGCCGAGGGCCTTGCCTTCGACGTCGCTGACGATGTCGTCGCCTTCGACGCGGGGTCGCGTGCCGACGGCATCCGGGACAGTGTCCATATGCGTGCTGAACATCCATCGTTCGCCGCGTCCGTGCCCGTCGAAACGAACGATGAGGTTGCCAGTGTTTCCGCCGTACTCGCTCTGATCCTGCGCCCGGTCCGTGCAAAGGGCGGATTCGGGGATGCCGAGGGAGACGAGGGCTGTGCGCAGGCGATCGGCGACGGCGGCTTCGGCGGCGGGAGGGCCCTCGATGGGAATCAGATCGAAGAGGTCGTCGACGGGTTGCGTTTCGAAATCCTGCATCCAAACCTTCCGTTCAGGTGTCTAATCGGGTACGGTCGAGATCCGGCAGGCCCGAACCGTCGCGAGCCCGCATAGTATGGGTGCGTCGCAGGTTGGAACCAAGCGCGAATCCAACGTTTTCTCTTTGTCCGTAGTTTGTTCTACCTTTAGTATGTCCCGATCAACTATGCCTCGTCACCGTGTCCCCGAGTGGTTCTGCCGACCGGCAGGACTGTATCGACGGGCGCGGATGCTTGCGACAATTGCTTACGAAATCCGATCATATATGTCCTTGCTCGAAACCATCGAATCACCGTCCGACCTTCGCTCTCTCGATCTGGAGGAGCTTGAGCAGGTCGTCGACGAATTGCGAACCTACATCATCGAGGTGGTGACGGCGATCGGCGGCCACTTCGGGTCGAGCCTGGGGGCAAACGAACTGACGGTCGCCCTTCACGCGGTGTTCGACACGCCCGAGGACCGCATCGTGTGGGACGTGGGGCACCAGACCTACGGGCACAAGGTGCTGACGGGGCGCCGCGAGGCCTTGAAGGAGATTCGCAAGGCGCACGGGATCAGCGGATTCCCCAAGCGTTCGGAGAGCCCCTACGACACGTTCGGGGTCGGCCACGCGGGGACGTCGATCTCGGCGGCATCCGGCTTCGCGGCAATGCGCGACCAGCTGGGCGAGAAGCGCAAGGTAATCGCGGTGATCGGAGACGGGGCGCTGACGAGCGGAATCTCCCTGGAGGGACTGAACAACGCAGGGGCGTCGGACAGCGACCTGCTGGTGATCCTGAACGACAACCGGATGTCGATTTCGCCGAACGTGGGCGGGTTGTCGCACTATCTGACGCGCATAATCTCGGATCCGACCTACAACCGGATCCGGCAGCGCATTACGGATGACCCTCTGTACAAAATGGTGAAGGACGGGGTCTGGAACCTTGCAGGGACGGTGCCGGTCGTGGGGGAGAACCTGCGTCGGGCGATAGGTGGATTCGAGGAGGGGTTGAAAGGGATGCTGGTGCCCGGCATCGTGTTCGAAGAGATGGGATTCCGATACTTTGGACCGATCGACGGCCACGATCTTCCGGAACTGGTGAATACGCTGAAGAACATCAAGGATCTGCCGGGTCCGACGCTGCTCCATATCCACACGATCAAGGGCAAAGGGGCGATCTCCGAGGAGACGGAGGATCCTTATGGTGCGGGATCGACGAAGTATCACGCGCTGAGTCCACCCAAACCGAAATCGAGCGCGCCGTCCCTGCCCAGGTATCAGGATGTGTTCGGAGAGGCGATACGGGATATCGCGCGGGACGACAGCCGCGTATGCGCGATTACGGCGGCGATGATCGAGGGGACCGGGTTGAGCGGCTTCGCCGAGGAGTTCGAGGATCGTACGTACGACGTGGGGATCGCGGAGCAGCACGCGGTGACGTTCGCGGCGGGGATGGCGCTCGAGGGAGGGCGGCCGGTCGTGGCGATTTACTCGACCTTCCTCCAGAGGGCCTACGACCAGATCGTACACGATGTGGCGATCCAATCGATTCCCGTGACGTTCTGCCTGGATCGGGCCGGATTGGTGGGCGAAGACGGGCCGACCCACCACGGGGGCATCGATCTATCGTATCTGATGTGTGTTCCGAACATGATCGTCGCTGCGCCGAAGGACGCGGACGAACTGCGCGATCTTATTTACACGGCGATCCAGCAATCGGACAAGCCGTTCGCGATCCGTTACCCTCGAGACAGCGTGCCGAAGCCGGCGACGGACGGGCGTGTGCTGGAGACACTGCCGATCGGATCGTGGGAGACGCTGGCGGAGGGTCACAAGGTGGCGGTTCTGGCCACGGGGACGATGGTCGAGCAATCGCGTCAGGCCCTGGCGGCTCTGATGGACACGGGCATCGACGCGACGCTGGTGAACGCACGATTCGTGAAGCCGATGGACCTGACCCGCCTGGTGGCGATCGCGGAAACACACGATCTGGTCGTGACGGTGGAAGAGAACGCGATCGAAGGAGGTTTCGGAGCGAGCGTGGCCTCGTATCTTGGGGATCGCCTGCGCCCGAATCAGCGCATCGTCAATCTGGGACTCCCGGATCGGTTTGTGGAGCACGGCCCGAGAAAAATGCTGCTGGACGAGGTGGGGTTGTCATCTGAGGGCATCGCGATGAGCGTGAGAATGCACTGGCAGAACGTCAAAGAGCAACGGTGAGATTCGGGGAGGCGTGAAACCTGCGAGGGCGGGGGATGGTCCGTTTGGGTAGTCCCTTTTGCCACGATTCACATCAGATGGAGGCGGTGCCGTGAAAGAGTGACGGCTTGTTGGACCCGACTCAAGAAAATCCCCCATTTTCTGACTCTGTAGCGGTGGGGCGGGCTATGGATTGTTCGCCCTGAAGGAGGTCGTGATGGCAAAAGGCAAAGGACGGAAACAGAAAGGCCCCAAGTCCAAGGGGAGAAAATCGGAAATTCCCACATTCGGCAAGCAGGCCGCCGATCAGAGGATCGGCAAGTCGCAACGGGCCGCACTCGTGAGCGCCAAGCGAGTTCAGAACCGTTCGACAAGGAACAAGTGATCTTTCAGATCGGCTGAGAAACAGAAAGGGCTACGCAATAACGCGTAGCCCTTTACTTTTGTTCCGCGCTTCGAAGTGGAGTCCTGTCGGGCGCCCAAACGAGCTATCCCTTTTTCATTTTGCACTTTTCACTACCACCCACCTCCCGGCCTACGCTACGGCCTTCGCTGAATCTGTGGCCCGTCAGGAAGGCTTCGGCCCGGCAAGCTGCCTCCTTCCTCCTCAACTATGGGTCGCAATGTATCTCGTGTCCCGTCCCCGGAAACCAGAAGAAATCAGTAATGACCCCGAGCGCGACGCCGGCGACGTAGCCCATCATCATCCCGAGGAAGAAGGGCGCGTTTCGCCGGTAGCTTTCGAGTCCGCCGATTTTGAGGATCAGGGTCTTGATCGACCAGATGAGGAAGATTGTGAAGGCATTGTCCTGCATCTCGTTCATTGCGGAGATGGTGAAGCCGATCGGGTGGATGGGGAACCCGACGAACTGATACCGCAGGTAGTAGATGAGCCCGGTCACGGACATGCCGATGCCGAGGAACAACATTCTCGTCCAGTCCGTGCTCCAGGTGCCGTCCTGAATCCGGCCAACGGCCAGTCGACCGAAGGCGACGGCGTTGAGAGAGCCGACACCTTTGAAGGCGGCTGTGCCGAAGTTGTAGCTCCCCATCACGTGGTAGCCCTGGTAGAGGATGAACGAGATGGCGGCAATTCCGCCGATGATGCACCCGCCCATCACGGCGGGGGCGATGGCCTTGCGACTCCGCTTGTTCATGCCCATCGCGAGTCGGGGAACGTGGGCGAACTGGGCCATCGTGAAGGTCTTACCGTCGGCGATGAAGGCGTGGGCAAGCGTCAGCCCGGTGGCGCCGGACGGGCCGAGGCCGGCGATCCCGAAAACGTGCCAGGTGAAGGCCTGCGCGCTGATGGGGGTTCGGAGGTAGACCAGACCGCTTTCGACGAGGATGCGCGCCAGACCGAGGTAGAGGATGAAGGTACCGAAACAGAAGGTCAGGGCAGCGGCGAGATGAAGCCCGGCTAGGTTCAACCAGAAGAGAATGAACGCCCCCGCGCCAAGGAGGAGGAACACAGCGGTTCGATACGACATCAGCTCATCCGAGTCGTCGACGGTCTTGTCGTTGAGGAAAGCCCGGCGGAAGACTTCGGTGAAATGGTGACGGGCGGTAAAAAGGCCCCACAGAACGAATACGATCATTCCACCGAACGACATCCAACCGACGGCGGGATGAGACGATCCGAAGGGGTTCCCGTGCGTGATTTCCAGACCGAAGCGATTGAACAGACCGATCTGGATCTTAGCGAGCACGTGGAAGAACCACATGCTGAACAGCACTTCGAGTTTCGTGAAGTAGCCGAGGGTGAAGGTCAGGAGCACGAAGGTGGTGATCAGCGGTGGGAACCCGGTGGCGAGCGGGATGACGTGACGGCCGTAGCGACCGGCGAGAAAAGGGAACATCGGTGCGCCGACGGTGAACCACGTGGCGACGTTCCAGGTGATGATGGCAAGGGTCAGCCCGAATCCCATCTGGAATTTTCGATTTCGGGCGAGGGTGCTCAGCGTGCCTCTCGTGCCGGAGACGCCGGTGAGTTCGAGCAGGGCGGTCGCGACGGGAAAGGCGAGTCGTTCGTGTTCCATCCACTGCTTCCGTAGCAGCACGCTGACGCAGAGGTTGAAGCAGAGGATGGCGGCGATCAGGGCGCCCCAGCCGAACAGAGGATACAGCCAGGCCTCCCACGGAAACGGCGTCCCCGGAAGCACGCCCTCGAAGAACCCCTCGGCCACGCTGCGGTCGGTGAGGGTGGTCCATCGGGGCATATGGGGGAGGAGGAGTTCCTCGAACCGATTCTCGGGTGAAGCGAAGTAGTAAGGCATCGAGATCATCTCGAGCAGGTAGACGGGCAGGAATTCGCCCTGCATACAGGCCGAGACGAGACCGATACAGCAGATGGTGAGGAGTTCGGAAGGAGAGAAGTTGGGTTTCCCCCAGCGCTCGAGTTGACTGTTGAGCACGAGCAGGAAGACATAGGGGATGAGCATCGCCATCGGGAGATGGCAATGGTCGGCTCTGGAGGAATGAAGGACCAGACTCGCGTAGGAGGGCCAGACGGTGATCCAGGCTGCGAGGACGAGCCCGGTGCCGATCGCTCTGGCGGAAAACGCGGAGCGGCCTTCTCCTTCCGGATCGGGGATGATGTCGGGTGTGACCGGTTCTGCCGACAAGAGGTGGTGGCGTCCCTTAGTTGCTTGTTTTCACTGGTTTACAAGTACGAAGCTGGACACAATCAGCGGTTTTGGCCTCCCGATGTCAAGATGCAACCTCGAATGACACCGCAGAGGAGGAGGAAGAGGCCCTGGATGGAAAATCACTACACGCTTATCGGCTCGGACGGTCTTCCATACGAGAGTCGCAGACCGGGCCGGTTCGGGGGTCATCGGCGCACGAAGATCTACGGGCGGCTGGATTGCCCGGGTGCGCGCTACTGGATTTCGAAGGGACACTACGTGAAGGAAAGGGTGTTCTTCGCGACCGAGGCAGATGCAGTTGTGGCGGGGTATCGCCCGTGCGCCCGGTGTATGCGGGCGGAGTATGAGGTTTGGAAGAGCCGTAGCGCTGGGGGACGGTAATGCTCCGGCCATCGAATACCGTCTGCCATTTCGACACGGCGTGACCGAGGCATGCTGCTGCGCTGAGGGCTGACGCAACAATCCGTGGAGAAATCCCTGCGCGAGGGCCAGCGGGAAACCGAGTGAACGCCTTCGGCGCCCTGTCATCGCTTTTAAAGCTGCGCAGAGATCTCTCATCCGGGCTTTGGCCTGCGGCCGATACGGATTCGAGATGACAAGCCGGTCAGCGTTGGTACAAGGATAAGGGCAACGGTGACTACCATGCCGTGGCCCTTGAGGTCTTCCCTTCCTTTTCGTCCGTTACTCAGGGACGTCGTGGGCGCATCGGAAACCACGATTTACAGCGAAGCTGGCGGGGGCTGCGCCACCACGGGCTGCGGACAGGACTCCGTTCTCCTGATCGAAGGGGTGGAAGGGGTTGACCTGCGAAAGATAGCTGCTCCCTTTGACCGTTTTCTCTTGACCGGTCAAGGGACCCTGGGGATTCTCCCGGGGCGTCACGCTGAAATACTGGGCACTGAACCAGTCGTTGACCCACTCACTGGCGTTTCCTTCCAAATCGCGCACGCCGTATTCACTTTCCCCGCGCCGGTAGCTACCCACATTCGTGAGATCCTGCAGGAATCCAGCGGCCTGCTCGGAACCTCCACCCTCCCCGGTTCGATTGAAGGGACCGTAGATGTTCGCGTAGGACGATCGCTCCGGATGGGTGTCGCCCCAGGGGTAATCGTTTCCGTCGGGGCCGCGGGAGGCCTTCTCCCATTCGGCCTCCGTGGGCAGTCGTCCTCCGATCCATTTGCAATAGGCGTCCGCTCCATACCAGGTCACGCTGGTGATCGGGTATCCGCTTCGGTCACTGCCGATCAGCTGGTAGCTCGTGATGAATTCAACGGGTGCGGTCGGTCCCGAGATGGAGACGTAGGGGATCAGCTGACCGATTTCCGGATCGAAGTTGCGACCGATGTCGTTGAGGAATCTCACGAAGTTATCGGCCGTGACTTCCAACTGCATAATGTAGAAGGTATCCAGGAAGATCGTTCGCTCGTCCTGTGCGATCGGTTCACCACCGGTGAACGAAGCGTCCTCCTCGAACAGATCGGGAACGTCGACGCGCTTGTTCGTCCCCATAATAAAGTCGCCCTCGGGGACCAGGCGAAACTGATGACTGCTGCCGGTAGGGGTCGTGACCGTGATGGTGGTCTCAAGCGTCGGCACCGGGGTGATTCCCGTGCCCGACAAGGCCACCTCGAGGCTAGCTTCATCCTCATCCGAGCTTTCAACGGTGAGGGTGGCACCGTGCGTGCCCTCTGCCCCGGGCGCATACGTCACGGTGACCTCCTGGCGCCCACCGCCACCCAGCACGAATGAATCGGTCGAGAGCGTGAACTGGTCGTCCGAGGAGGAGACGCTGGTTACGGAGAGCTCGGTACCACCCGAGTTGGTGATGACGAGGATCAGCTCAGACGTCTGGCCGGTTTCGACATCGCCGAACGCGAGACTGGTGTCGCCGAGGGTGATGTCGGCAGGTGGCGGGGGATTGTCGATCAGAAACGCGGCGGAAAAGGCGAGGAGGTCCGTGAAGTCGACCGATCCGCTCCCGTCCAGATCGAACGCCGGATCTGTGGTGCCGAATGCGCCGGCAAAGAGCAGGAAGTCTGCGAAGTCGACTTTGCCGCTGTCGTTGAAATCAGCCGGAGACTGCGCCGGAGAGGAGAGGGGAACGGCAAAGACTACGAGAAGCGCGATGAATCCGAGATGACGGAAGCTCATAGGGGTCTCCTGGTCGGATTTGACGTCACTTGCTCTTATCGTTTCCGCTGTAGAGGTCTTCTCCGTGAACGAGGATTCGTTTGGGATCCCGAACGTCGGAGATCTCGTCGACGCTGTGGTAGCCCATCGTCATGCTCATTCGCGTGTCGCTTGTGGTGTTGCTGCCCGCCCGGTGCATCACCATACTGTCGATCAGGACCATTCCGCCGCCGGACATCGGGAGCGGAACCGCCTGTTCCGAGACGGTGGCCGTCCATCGCTCCTCCCCGATTTTTCCGTCGACGCCGGGGAAGTGATGCGATCCGGGGACGAACCACGTACATCCGTTCTCGACGGTCGTCTCTTCGAGATAGAATATGATGGTAAAAATCGTTCGCGACCACTGTTTCACGTCCCGGTGCAGACTGTCGTAGTGCTCCGACGAGGTCCGCAGCGTTGCGTGGTTGTGACGATTCTTGATGAGGTGGATGTTCGGTCCGAGAATGCAGGACAGCGGCTCGATGACCTGGGAGCAGGATGCCGTGTCCAGAAATATGGGGTCCCGATCGACGACGTTCGAGATGCGGACGATACGCCCCTCTTTACTGCGAACGACGGGCTCGACTTCGGCCTCGATGTCCGACCAGACCGCCTTCTTGAGTCGCTCGACCCTCTCGGACGGGAGTTGTCCCAGCTTCAAGTAACCGCTGTGACGGAAGTGCTGAATCTGTTCGAAGGTGAGTGCACTCATTTTCGGACTTGCCGGCTCCAGGATTCAGACGGATCCGAAGATCTCCTCGATCTTCGCGCGTGTCCGGTCGATCAGGTCGGCCGGTGGCTTCAGGTGGGGTGGGGCCAGAAGGTTGTTCGGATAGTGGCCGCAGACGTGGATGGCAGTCTTGATCGGGCCTAGCCAGCCTCCCTCGATGGCCCACTGCAGCCAGGGGTCCTCGTACTTTCGCACGAACGCCCAGGCCGCGTCGTAGTCCCGGTTCTCGACGTATCCGTAGAATTCGAGCGCGAGGTCAGGGCGAAACGGGGCGGTTGTACAGAGATAGCCGGTCGATCCCACCTGATGGCCGTAGACGAAGTTCCGCATCTGCCCGCCGCTCAGCACGTTGAACTGCTGATCTTCAGTAGCGCGGATGTAGTCGTAGTAGGCGGAGAACTGGTCCCCGTCGTTTTTCATGCCGATGATGTTCGGGTGCCGGGCAAGTTCAGCCGCAGCGTCGACGGGGAAGGCCGGCTCCCGGAGAGTCCAAAGCAGCAGCGGAATGTCGCTGGCATCTTCGATGAGGTCGAAGTAAGTGAGCAGCGCGTCTTTGGTCGAAGGGGTCATCGGCCCGATCTGGACCTTGACAGCATCCGCGCCAACCTCGTCTGCGTAGACGAGGAATGCGCGCGTGTCCGCGGAATTCCAGAACCGGGTGGAGGTGACGAAGAGGGATCGTCCTGCGTTGACCTCGGCGATCGTTTTCGTCAACGCACGCACGTCGTCATCGGACAACCCGCCATACTCGCTGCTGCCGGCAGTGAGAAGCAGGACGGGGACGCCCTGGTCGCAGAGCCAGTCGACGTAGCCGGCAACAGCAGACAGGTTGACCGAACCGTCTTCGTTGAAGCAGATGTTGATCGGAACCGCGGGGCCCTTCAAACGGGCGTGCGCCTCAGCTGCTCTGGTCGCCACGAATCCTCCTCGAGCGCCCGATTAAGACCAGGTCGCGGTGAACCGGTCCGTGCTCAAGTCTGACGGCATCCGGCTGAAGTAGTAGGTGGACGTCTTCCCCTGGAACCCCGGGTCGGTCTGCTCTTCGTCGGACTGGACCGCGTCGTCCATCCAGCGAAATCGGTCCCACAAGACGCGAGCTTCCTCGGGAGTGAATTTCTCCGCGAGAGGTTTACCCCACTGCAGCGTCATTGGATGCTGACTGATCGCATCCGACTGCCCCTTCTCCGGCAGGGTCTCGAAGTCCGTCGATTGCAGATGATAGATTCGCTTCGCGGCTTTACTCAGAAATACGGTCGACAGCAATTTCCCCTTCTCTCCTCGTCCAGGATGCAGGGCATCCAGCCCGTGATGGTAACCCGCCGCGTCTTTCTTGATGGCCGCCCGTAACACGGATTCAGTGAGATCCCTCATCGCGTCGCTTCGGTCGATCCATCGTTCGAAAGTGTCCCGGGCCTTAATCGAGATGACGTCGAGGTAGTCTCGGTGTTCGTAGGCCGTGAAGGTGGAAAAGCCGCCGTGGATGCAACGACGCATCCGCGTGCTGTAGTTGCTGCCCCAGTGGAGGATGGGAAGGATGTAGGCTACGCCGTCGCCGGCCTTGAGGTGAGTTTGTACGCCTCCCGGGAGAGGGACGTGGCGATCGACGATCAGTTGCTCGTTCTCTTCACGGGTGTTGATTCGCGTGTGACTGCCGGGGATGACCCACAGCACGTCGTCGTCGTAGAGCGAGAGGTTCCACTGCACGTAACGGGGCCCGGTCTCGAGGACGTCGTCGGTGTAGCCCTGAAGGGGAGCGCAGTAGGGCGGGGACATATCCCGGTGCCAGTGTGCGGGGCCGAAGTCCTGATGTGGGGGATTGCACATCAGCATCATTTCGGTGAGGGCGGCGTCTTCCACTCCGAGCAGCTGGCTGCTCGCCCCGGCCACGTTCTCGTGCAGCCAGATCTCGATGGCGGGGGCGGATGAGGCGTCGTGTTGCTCGACGAGCGGTTTGCGGTGGAGGGCTAAGCGGGGCTGCCGGGAGGTTTCCCAAACGCCGCCGGGTGGATCCTCCTCGGACCGCTCCCGGGCCCAGTTGGCTTTCTGCTTTTCGACGAGCGTCTCGTAGCTGGTGCGCACCTCGTCCAGGCGGTCGGGGGGTACGGCCCCACGCAGGATGATGTAGCCCTCTTCGAGGAATCGGTCCCGGTCGACTTCCACGGACGCTCCATTTCGATTCGGTCGGTCTCCGGAGGATGGAAGGCGGTCGAAGGCGCCTTTCATCCTCCCGGCGGGAAAGATCTGGCTCCGAAAGGGTGTTGTCCAGCGGGATCGGAGTTCGGACAAAGGGGCGTGCGTGGTTTGACAGCGGGCGGTATGACCCCCACCATATGTGTCCGTTCACACGAGGAGCAGGAACGAATCCTCGCACCTGTTTCGGACGATCACTCCGGTCCATCAAGGAGGGCGAAATGTCGGACGCGAAAAGCATCTTTGCGTCGCTGAACGTGAGACCCGTCATCAACGCCGCCGGAAACACGACGAGTCACGGCGGCTCGACACCGACCGCGTCGGTCAAAGCGGCGATGGAAGCGGTTGCGGATACCTGGATCGACATTCAGGAACTGCTGGATGCGTCGGGAGCCCGCATTGCCCAGCTGCTGGATGTCGAGGGGGCCTATATCACTTCGGGTGGATACGCTGCGCTCGCGCTCAGCGCCGCGGCCTGCATCGCGGGTAACGATCGCGAGAAACAGAGTCGTCTGCCGGACACCTTGGGTATGAAGAACGAAATCCTTCTGCAGGAAGCGCAGAAATACGTGTTCGATCGGTCCTACACGATCGGGGGCGGGAAGCTCGTTCTGTTCGGCAATGCGGAAGGCGCGAACGAGGCGCAGTTGGAAGCGGCCATCGGTCCGAACACCGCGGCGGTGGCCTATTACGTGAAGCAGCATCCTGAACCGGGGGAACTGTCGCTGGAGGACACGGCGCGCATCGCTCGAGACAAAGGGGTGCTCGTGATCGTGGATGCGGCGTCCAGAATCTGGCCGCTCGATTACTTCAAGGAGATGGCCCACTCGGGCGATCTGGTCTGCTTCGGTGGCAAATACGTGGGTGCGCCGCAGTCGGCCGGGTTCGTGGTGGGACGCAAGGACCTCGTGTCAGCGGTTCGCGATATGGGCTACGTGAGTGACAAGCCGTTCGGACGGGCGATGAAGCTGGATACGGAGGAGATCGTGGGTCTGGTGACGGGGATCGATGACTGGTTCTCGATGGATCACGACGCACGGTTCGCGGAGTACGATGCGCGGATGGCTACGATCGCCAACGGTCTGGAGGGTGCGCCGAATGTGATCGAGACGAAGAAGGTCGAGACGCCTCGACACCCCGGAGTGACGTTTCACGTGGTGCTGGATACGGATTCGCTGGGTAAGTCGGTCGGCCAGGTCGTGGAAGAGCTGTATGAGGGTGAGCACAGGATTCGGGTGATGGAAGAAGATGAAAAGACCCTGAATGTCTGCGTCCATACCCTGCTCGAAGGCCAGGACCGAATCATCGCCCAGGGGTTGCGACAGGTTGTGACCGGGTAGTTTAACTGTGGGCTTGAAAGATCAAAGGAAACCGATCGTTGAACGCACCTGAATCAACCATCTGGACCTACCCGTGGGATCTGATCGATGAGGGTCCCGCGACCGCGGTCGCCCGTATCCAGGACGTGGGCCTGAAGGGCGTAAGTCTGGCTTCGGCCTACCACAGTTTCGAGATGTTGCGCCCACATCAGCCAGGTGAGGTTCTGCTTCGCGCTCCGCGGGGGGCGGTCTACTTCCGTCCCGAGCGGAAGCTTCCACTGGATGCGCTGGTCTCCCCGTGGATGGACGGTCGAGACTGGTGGGCGGAATGCGCCGAGGCGATCACGGATGCCGGGTTGGATCTTGTCGCCTGGACGGTCTTTCTACACAGCACGGAGGTGGCGCTCAACCATCCGGACTGCGCGCAGACGCACGCAACGGGGGACGTGTCGACGAGTCAGTTGTGTCCGGCGAATCCTCGGGTCCGCGACTATGCGGTCGCGATCGCGAAAAATCTGTCCCGATACGGAATCACGGTGATGGAGTGCGAGTCGCTCGGCTACGGGCCGGCGGGACATCGACACTATCACCCCAAGGTGGGGGTCGATCTCGGCGCAGGCGGACAGTTCCTGCATTCGCTCTGCTTCTGTGAAGCCTGTGGCTCACGTGCGGGAGATGCAGGGATTGATATTGACGCCCTGCGTGCGGACGTGAACGATCGTCTTCGTGGGATTCTGTCCACAGGCGTGGGGGCGGCGGACTGTGAATTGATCCTGTCCGAGCTGAGAGGTCTCGACCGGCTGATCGAGATGCGGCAGGAAGTGGTGGCCAGCCTGGTGGCGGAGGTGAAAGAAGCGTCGGCCGCGACACTGTCGTTCATCGGGATGGGCGACCCACTGTCAACGGGCGCTCCGTTCGAAGCCCTGACCGATGTGGCCGATGCGTTCGAGATTCTGGCATATTCATCGGATGTGGAGGCGATCAAATCGCGTGTGGGCGAAGCGGCGAAGCAGGCGGGTGACGCATCACGTTTGACAATCGGACTCCAGGCCTATCCACCGGCGGCCCACTCGGCTGAAGAGCTGGCGAGTGAAGTTGAAGCCGTGCGTTTCTGCGGGGTGGAACGATTGTCGTTCTACAACTACGGGATTATGCCGTTCGCGAATCTGGCGTGGATTCGTCAGGCGTTGGGGGCGTGAGGTGTTTGAGGCGATGATGGGGAGAGGCTGGAGATGAGCGAACGGGAGACCGTGGAACCGATCAGGCTGTGGCCCGGATGGGTCATCGTTGCGCTTCAGATGCAGGCTTGGTTCGTGGTTCTTGTGGCGTTTCCCGAAGCGCCGCCGATTGGGTTCTTCGGGGGGGTGGTCGGGTGGCTGGCGATTGTCGTGTGGTGGGGATTCTTCAGCCGGGCCCCACGGTCCGAACGCTGGCGTGCGGTCGTCCTGATGATCGTGGCTCTGGCTGCGACATACCTCGTCCTTCACGACTCGATCGCGAAGGCGATGATGGGGCTCATCTACATCCTCCACGTCACGCTGGTACTGAGTCCGGCATTCGTGGCGTGGGCGACGGCCAGTCGGGGATTAAGCGAGCGACCGCGTCGAATCACGATGGCGGCTATGGTCTTTCTTGCGTGCGGTGTGATGGCCCTCCTGCGCAGTGAGGGGATGACGGGGGGTGACGGTGCCGTGTTCGCCTGGCGCTGGAGCGAGACGGCGGAGGAACGGTTGCTGGCCCTGGCGGATGACGGCGGTGGTGAGACGGCCGCGGTCGGGATGAGGACGGGCGCAGACTGGCCTGGGTTCCGAGGGAGTGAGCGAGACGGCAGAGTTTCGGGAACCCGGATCGCAACGGACTGGTCCGTGACAGCGCCTTCCGAGTTGTGGCGAAGGCCAATTGGGCCTGGATGGTCGTCGTTCGCGGTTCGTGGCGATCTGATCTTTACCCAGGAGCAGCGAGGGGGCGAGGAGCTCGTCGTCTGTCATCGCCTGGAGACGGGGGAGCGTGTGTGGGCGAACAGCGACCGGACGCGGTTCTGGGAAGCCATCGGCGGCCCCGGTCCTCGCGCAACCCCCACCCTGGACGGGGATCGGCTCTACTCGTTCGGGGCGACCAGCATTCTGAATGCGTTCGAGGCGAGCAACGGGAAACGACTGTGGTCGCGTAACGTGTCGAACGACACCGGTGAGGACGTCCCAATGTGGGGATTTTCGAGTTCACCCCTGACGGTGGACGATCGAGTCTTCGTGGCGGCGGCCGGTACGCTCGTCGCGTATGATGCCGGAGCCGGTGATCTTCTGTGGACGGTAGAAGGCGGCTGGGGATACAGCTCACCGCATTCCGCGACGATGTTGCGCAAGTGTTGCTGATGAACAAAGCCGGTCTTGCGAGCGTGGCGCCGGACACGGGCGACTGACTGTGGGATTACCCGTGGCCGGGTGAGGCGATCGTACAGCCCGCCCGCGTCGGCGAGAGGGATTTCGTGATGGGAACAAGTTCGTCGTCCAGCCGCATCGGGGTCTCGCAGGGCACCGAGGGTTGGGGTGCCGATTCGCGATGGACGTCGAACGGGCTCAAGCCCTACTTCAAAGATTTCGTCGTTCACGAAGGGCACGCGTACGGGTTCGACGGCCGGTTCCTCGCCTGCGTGAGCGTCGAGGATGGCAAGCGGCGATGGAAGGGCGGGCGTTACGGCTCGGGACAGCTGGTGCTTCTGGCCGACCAGGACGTGCTGTTCGTCGTGTTGGAGCAAGGTGACCTGGTGCTGGTCGAAGCGTCCCCCGACGCTTTCAACGAACTGTCCCGGGCCCCGGCGATCAAGGGGAAGACCTGGAACCATCCGGTGCTGGTGGGAGACATTCTGCTGGTTCGAAACGGTGAGGAAGCGGCCGCCTTCAGATTACCGACAAGCAGCTGAACGCTCGTCCGACGATGCGTCGTCGGCATACCAGAAAGAGGAAACGATGGCGGAAAACGAACGTCCCTACGCCCTGCGTTGCGTACCCGGGTTTCACTCCACGCACGAAGGCATTCAGCTGGCGGCTCAGTGTGCGGACGATGCAAGCGATGAGGAGCTGCAGTTTATGCAGCAGCTGGGCATCGAGTGGATGATGGTCGGTGTGTCCGATCTGGCGGATCAGAATGCAGATTACTACAAGCGTCTCAAGGCGCGGTTCGACAAGTTCGGTCTTCAGATCTATCGCATTGCGAACCGAAGCGTCCACAATATGCCGGAGGTGACGCTGAACCTGGAGGGTCGGGACGCGAAGGTGGAGGAGTTCGCGACGTTCATTCGGAATCTAGGCGAGGCGGGGATTCCTTACAACACATACGCGCATATGGGGAACGGAATCTGGGAGTCGGGACGGGTGGTGGGGCGTGGAGGGATGGACGCCCGGACAATCGACCTGAAGACCGCGAAAGGTCGATGGGCGGATATGAAGTTCGAGGGGGACCTGACCCACGGTCGTGAGTACACGGAAGACGAACTGTGGGACAACTACGAGTATATGATTCGGAAGATCGCGCCGGTTGCGGAAGAAGCCGGGGTCTACATCGGCATTCATCCGGACGATCCGCCGGTGTTCTCGCTGGGCGGTGTGCCGCGATGCATATTCGGCAACTTCGAGGGCTACAAGCGGGCGATGGATATCGCGGATAGCCCCAACATCGGGGTTTGTCTGTGTGTGGGCTGCTGGCTGGAGGGAGGCGAGGAAGGGATGGGGGTCGACGTGCCGGGGGCCATTCGCTACTTCGGTGTACGGAACAAGCTGTTCAAGATTCACTTCCGGAACGTGTCCGAGCCTCTCCCGGCTTTGTGCACGGAGACGCTGATCGACAACGGATATATGGATATGTATGAGGTGATGAAGGCGCTTCGTGAAGTGAATTTCGACGGAGCCATCATTCCGGATCACATTCCCAATATGCTCGGCGGAAAGCGAGCGGGGATGGCGTATTCGATCGCGTATATGCGAGCGCTGCTGCAGGCGGCGAATAGCGAAGCGGGTTGATGCAAGTGCAGAATGCAGAGTGCAAAGTTGAAAGCGGGTTCGTCGATGGTTGGGCGGAGCCCGCTTTCTTTATGCGGGGGTCAAGAAGAGAGGAGAGCGGTGACGGTTTCGGCGAACTGGGTGGTGGAGAAGGGCTTGCGGACGATGTCCTGGACGTCGAGTACGTCGGGTGTCCACACGAGGTCGACGTGGGCACTGACGACGATGATGGGGAGGTCCTTGTGACCCCGAGCCCGGATCTCCTCGATGGCGTCGTAGCCGGAGGTGGGCATCTGTAAGTCGACGACGGCGAGGTCGACGGTGGCGTAGTCGACCTCTTCAAGGGCGGGGGCGGCATCTTCGAAATCGAGGACTTCGTGACCTTCTCTTTCGAGGATTCTCTTGATCGCGCTACGCGCGGATTGTTCGTCGTCCATTACGGCGATCCTGGCCATACTTCCTCTCTGGATGCCCAAGTGCTGGTGACTGCCCCGACAGAGATAGGGCCAAAACCGACAGACGGGAAATGTTACGCGAAGGTGCGGGGTTGCGACAGCTGGAGGAAGGCTATTCGAGGAGCGTGCCGAAGAGGGACTGGGCACCGCCGTCGGGCCAGAATGCCTGTGCCGTTTCCTGCGGCGTGCGTCCGTTGGTGTCCTTCAGGTCGGTTCGGGCTCTGGCCTGAATCAGGAGCTGGACGGAGGCGACATCGCCGAACAGGGCAGCCACGTGAAGCGCGGTCTGACCGTTCAGGCTCGTGGCGTTAGGGTCCGCGCCGGAGGCGAGGAGACTCTCGATGATCTTTGGGGCGCTGCTCTGATATCCGGAGATCGTTGCGGGCAGGCGACTTTCGACGATGGCGAAACGCCGAAGGGTGTCCGTGAGGAGCAGGGCGGTTTCGTGATTGGCGTTGCGGGCTTTGACGCTGGCTCCACCGAGGAGGAGACGCCGGACAACCTCGGCGTAACCTGCGGACGAGGCGGCCAACAGCGGAGTTTCGGAGTTGTCGTTGACGGCCTCGAGATCGGCGCCTGCATCGAGCAGAACGCTGACGACCTTGGCGTGCCCTTCGGTTGACGCCAGATGAAGGGGCGTGTGCCCGCCGTCCAGCGTGGTATGGATCGACACGCCCTGTTCCAGAAGCCGGCTGGCCAGAGAGGGCATTCCCAGGATCGATGCAAGGTGCATCAGGTTGCCCTTGTTGGGTCCGGTAACGTGGCCGCTTGCACCGTGATCGAGTAACGCGTTGGCGGTCGATTCGAAACCTGCACCCGCGGCAAGGAAGATGATGTGGAGATCGTTCCCTTCGTGCGTGGTGACGAAGGAGGGATCCGCATCGTGCGACAGAAGGGTGCGCGCAGTGTGGAGCCTGCCCTGTGAAACAGCCGCGGCGAGGGCCAGGTTTATCGTTTTCCGGTCGATCTTCTTTTTCGCGAGGAGCAGTTCGACAACCGCCCGGTGACCCGACATCGCTGCAGCGGCGAGTGCTCCACCTCGGCGGCGTTCGGCGTAGGGATTGGCGCCTCGTTCGAGCAGGACACGCACGGCGTGCACACTTCCCCCGGCGGCAGCGGCGAGGAGGGGGGTCTGGTTGTTTTTTGCCTTCGATTCGATCGAGGCTCCAGCGCCGATGAGCGCTCTGAGAACCTCGGGCTGGTTGAGCAGGGCGGCGTAGTGGATCCCTTTGTAGCCCTCGGACGTTCTGCAGCCGACGTTGGCGCCCGCCCGGATGAGGCGTCGCGCAGCGTCTTGCTGGCGGTGCCCGATAGCGACGATCAGGGGGGTGTAGCCGTCACGGTCCCCAGCGTTGATGGGGGCGCCGGCTCCGAGAAGCAGCTCCATCTTGTCGAGCAGGCCCTGGGCAGCTGCGAAATGGAGGGCCGTCCAGCCATTCTTGTCTCGGGCGCCCGGGTCGTGGATCCGCAAGCGGGCCGATAATGCGCCCATAGAGCCACTCAGGGTCGCCAGAATGACCGGGTCGGTCGTGCCCTGGGGCCGAATGGGTTTACCGAGGAGTCTGGCGGGTCGCTGAACGTGGTCCAGGCGCTGAACGTTCAGACGTTCGTCCGACCACTCGGGGCGTGTGACGCTGTGGCCGTCGTAGACCATCAGAACTGTGACAACGGACTTCAGCCGCCTCGTCTCCGGCTCCACGATTTCGAGGGTGTCCCCGACGGCGATGCCGTGGCTTGAACCGATGTCGGTGTAGTACTCGGAACCTCGAATGGAAATCACGACCGGTTGGGATGCCGACGCATACACGGATCGAGCGTCGACTGCAAGGAGCGCGAAGCCGATGAGGATCGTCAGGCATCCGATAATTCCGGCTAAGTGGCTGTTTGGTCGGTGGTTACCCATATCTCCTTTATCGGCCGCTTTCGCGATGGGTAAAGCGAATAACGCCTGAACTGCGCCTCACATCGTCGTTGCGTGAATTCACCAACGATGATACGATCTCCTGCGCGAAAAACGAGACCTTTCCCTGTTTCCACGGCGGTTCGGATTGAAATTCATACAGATCACCGATCTCCACTTGTCAGACCGGAATGACACGCCAGCGGCGGATGCGCTTCGCTGGGCCATCGAGACGGCGGACAGCATCGCACCGGATTTGGTCGCTTTCACGGGGGATATGACCACCTTTGGGACGTCCGGCGCCGCCGGGCAGTTCCTGGATGCCGCGTCCCATCTCTCCGTCCCGTGGGTGTTTACTCCGGGCAACGCCGAACTCCGATCGAAGGCAGCGATGGTGGTTCTCGAACAGCCTGCTTCATGCAGGTCGCTCGAGATGGGCGAGGTGTGTTTCCTCCTGCCGGATACGTCTTCAGGAAGCCTAACGGTGGAGGACCGTCGTCAGCTCGAAGCCGCTCCCTCGCGTCCCCTCGTGATTCTCACGCACTATCCGACCGACACATTGGATGCAGATTCGCGGACGTGGGTGACGTCCTGGCTCGCAGGCCGTCGTGTGGAACTCTACCTGGCCGGTCATCGACACTTTACTCGATCGCGTACGATCGAGGGATGCAACGAGGTCATCACACGGGGGCTGGATCCGGACAAGGCGTTCGGGGGACCTCCGGGCATCAGTGTATTCGAGCGTGGAAATGACGGGCGATGGGTCGAAGAAGCGATCCCGTGGCCGCACGGCACAGAACGTCTTCCTGCGGAAGTCGATCACTCTCCTGTGGGGTGGTCCATTCACGGCGATCCAGCCGAGACAGTGAGAGAGACGATCGATTCGGGGCTGCACGTTCTCGAGCTTCGACCGAGGGAACTCGACTACGATCTGGCTGCGACGAGGGCCGGGCTCGCACGGTTGCGAGAGGATCGTCCGATCTACCTTTCGTGGCATCTTCCGAGTCTGGGATGGGATGATGGGATGACGGGTGTGGATGAGGTGGCGCGCCAAATCGATGACGGAAGGTCGTGCGAGGTGGACGCCTTTACGATCCACGTGCCTCAGGTTCGTGCCGATCGGATGTTCGATGGAGATGAACCCTCCGACCTGCAGGATGAATTCGCGTCGGGGTACCGGTCGCTGTTCGAAGATGCGGTGAAGGCTGGGATCCGTATGTCGATCGAAAACGTCCACAACGCGCCGGGGACACCGTCGGATCGAGCGGAGCGCAAGTATGCGACGGAGATCGGCGAATACGTGGACTGGATCGACCGGATGCGAGAGAAGATGAGAGTGCCCGATCTGGTGGGCGCACATCTGGATTTGGGCCACGCGCGTAACAACGGCGTCCTGGGAAATATGCAGCCGCTGGGGGATTGGTACGCGTGTGTCGGCTCGCGTGTCACGGGGTATCACATCCATCAGGTGAGAAGGGATGAAGGGACGGGCAAGATTGCGAATCATCGGGGTATTACAGGCATCTACGATCGTACGGTCAGCTACGCCGGGTTCCTGAACGCGTGGTCGAAACGGTTGATCAATCGCGCGCCGCTGTTCGTAGAAGTGAGGAAAGCGGACGAACGGAGACGTACGGCGGCCCTGTTGGAGGAGTGGTTTCGAGGCGCGTGAAGGTGTCCCCTTGTTGCGAAAACCCCAGATCGATGGTTTCACGAACTTATGGTGTCGATCAACACCAACCTTCCGGCGTTGAACGCGCAGCGACATCTGGCGCAGAACAGCCGCAATCTGGACGCAGCGGTCCGATCGGAAAACGCGAGTCTCGTTTCCGATCGCGGGGTCACGGAACTGTCGACCCGTCTGGCTCGCGGTCGGACGCTGGTGTCTGCTTCCACGTTGGTACTCAGGAAAGCGAACGAAGTGCAGGCTTCTCAAATCGACCTGATTGTCTGACTCGGGTCAGGCAGGGAGGGTCCGGAAGAGGGGTTATGTCGGGTGACGTAGCCCCTTCTGTCTTGAGGGCCGGCGTCGATACGACCTTCGCAAGAAAGGGTGTGATGATGGGTACGTTCAAGAGGGCGAAAGACATCAAGGTGGGGGTGATCGGGTACGGGGGCGCCTTCAATATGGGGCGGCAGCACCTGACAGATATGCAGGCGGAAGGGATGACGCCGGTGGCCGTGGCCGAGATGGATCCCGAACGTCTGGAGGTAGCGACGGAGGAATTCCCCGGAATCGGGACGTTCCGTTCACCGACGAGGATGCTTAATTCGTCGGATGTCAACCTGGTTGTGCTGATTACGCCGCACAATACGCACGCCAGACTTGCTCTCCAGTGTCTAAGGGCCGGACGACACGTGATCAGCGAAAAACCTCTGGCGATCCGCACGAGTGACTGCGATAGGATGATCCGGGAAGCGAAGAGGCGGAAGCTGATGCTGACGACCTATCACAACCGGCATTGGGACGGGTGCGTCCTGGAGGCGCTCAAGCACATCCGGCGTGAGCGGGCCATCGGCGACGTTTACCGTATCGAGGCCCACATCGGAGGTTACGGTAAGCCCGGCGACTGGTGGCGGAGCAGCAAGTCGATCTCGGGAGGCATTATGTATGACTGGGGTGTGCATCTGCTCGAGTACGCGCTACAGATCATCGACGATGAGATGGTCGAAGTGACGGGCTATGCTCGCCAGGGCTTCTGGGCGCGCAAGACGCGGTGGAAAGAGGACACGAATGAAGACGTGGCCTCCGCCGTCGTGCGATTCAGGAACGGCGCGTGGCTGACGCTCACGGTCTCGTCCGTCGAGGCCAACCCGAAAGCGGGTCAGCTCGAGATTTCGGGGACGAACGGCAGCTACGTGTTCGACGGTCGGACGTACGAGATGATTCAGCAGGTGGAAGACAGGAAGGTGATTACGAAGGGTCAGAACCGGTCGAGCGAGTGGCCGAAGTTCTACCGCAACGTGGCGGCGCATCTTGTGAAGGGCAGGGATCTCGTGATCACACCGGAGTGGGCGCGTCGTCCGATTCACATTCTGGATCTGGCCGTCCAGAGTGCGAAGAAGGGTCAGGCGTTGAAAACCAAATGGCGGTAATGCCGTTCGCCCAGGACCTATGAGTTACGAAACTCGAGTGTGGTTGTGCTTAGGGTTTGCCACACTGCTGGGGGTCGCGCTGATCTACCCCTGGGGAGGCGGGACGCCCGACACCGACGAAAAGACAGAGGTCCTCGATACGACGCGTGTCCAACCACCCGTAGTGGAACAGCGAGAGGTTTCTCCGCCGGTTCGTCCACGGCCGAAGAAGCGACCTCCTCGACCGGTTTCCGCGCCGACCCCTCCTCCAACGCAGCTTGCTCGCGATACGTCTTTCGTCTATCAGCTCCCCTACGACACGAACGTTGCCTACTACGTCTATCAGGGGTTCACGACGGAGTCCACGCACAAGGACCTCCACGCGGTGGATGTGGCGATGCCCATTGGGAGACCGATTCCTGGTTTGCGCCGATGGGCATCCAGAGAGATGAGGCCTACCGAGATATGAACAACGGGATCGTAGTCGACCACGAGGATGGGACCTGGGCGATGTACGGACACATCCGAAAAGGCTCGGCCGTGGTCTCTCCCGGGGATTCTGTAGGCGCGGGGCAGAAGATCGGGTTGTCGGGGACCGCGGGGTCGCCGCACTTTCACGTCAAGCTGCGTGAAGAAGGGGAGAGCCGATCGTTCACCTGGCGCTGGTCGACGGCCGATCACCCGGACGGGGTCGTGCCACAGAAAGGCGATTTCCCGATGCGTCCGGAATCGACCCGCCAGCTGCCCTCCAATCTGCTGGCGAAATTCTTCACGACGACGGTCGATGGCGAGCCGAAGCGGACGTTCCAGCCCGAAGAAGCCGTCCGAATTGTAGCCCTGTTCCACGTCCCAGACGACCGGGAGGTGACGCTGAGGTTCACTCGCCCAAACCTCGAACAGGAGATCGAGCGCGTGCCGAAACAGACCCCGTCACGGATCGGCATTTGGCACGACCTGGCGCCCGGGGAAACGAAATACGCTCGAGGCGGGGTCTGGTCAACGCGACTCTACCTCCAAGATTAGTTCGTCGATTCGATGAGCTTCTACATTTTGAAGTAGACCAGGCGTCTGTGTCCCCACGAACATCCTACTGCGATCCTCGATCGCTTCCAGGCTCGTCATCGATGGAGCCCATCCTGACGGGCGTCCAGGTCTATGTACCCACCCGGACGCACTGACGAAAATTGGAGCGATCGGAGGGAGTCGAACCCTCATCATCAGCTTGGAAGGCTGAGGCCCTGCCGTTAGACGACGATCCCTCGGGCTCCGGCGCGCCGGAGTCGATGGTGCCTACCTCCGGGGATAAAGTGGTAGGGGCGGAGAGATTCGAACTCTCACTCGACACGGTCTTAACGTGCTCCCTCTGCCAATTGGGGTACGCCCCTTGGCGAATTTTTCTGGCGCTCCCACGGGGAATCGAACCCCGATTTCCTGATCGACAATCAGGTGTCCTGGCCGTTAGACGATAGGAGCAGCCCTCTGCTGGTTGGCGCGGTCTGTCTGACGCAATCAAAGAAGACTCTGAAATACCTGCCGGAGGGCACGCGCCTGCCCTATCGAAAACTCTACAACGTGATCGGAGGGGCGATGATCCTGCTGCCGGCGGGCGCTTTCGTTTTGGGGAAGCTCATCAATCTGGACACCTACACGTTCTGGGCGGAGCTGGCGGGCATTGTGGTGTTCGCGGCGTACTGGGCGCTGAAAGGGTACGAACTGAGCTCGTCGCACCTCGATCAGAAGATCTTCGCGGGCAACATCGAAACGATTTCCTGAATGAATTCAGGAATCATCTAGGAGGGTCGGGCGTTCTGGGCTTATGAACTCAAGCGCCCTGGCCGGCGATCCAGCCGCTGGACCAGGCCCACTGGAAATTGAAACCGCCGAGGTCGGCGTGAACGTTCAGCATTTCTCCGGCGAGGTAGAGCCCAGGTGAGATCCTGGATTCGAGGGATCGGGGATCGATGTCGTCGGTGACGATCCCGCCGACCATCACCTCGGCTTCGGCGAAGGGGCGTGTGTCCAGCACGCGCACATCCCACGCGGTGAGTCCCTCCGCAATCCTTCGCCCGTCTTCCTGGGTGATCCCGGCGGCTGGACGATCCGACGGAATGTTCAGCAACGGTAGGAGAACGGGCGGAATCTTGTCCGGCAACAGGCCCGTGAAACTGAAAGCCGCACTGCGATGGGGATGCCGATTCCATCGCCCCCTTAACTTTTCTTCGAGCGTGTCCGCATCCATTCCCGGGAAGAAATTGATCCTGATCGAAACGTTTCCGCCCTCAGTGAAGGGGGCAACGGCCTCGCTGAGGTTCAGGATGATGAGGCCGGAGAGACCGTAATAGCGGAAGAGGATTTCCCACTCGTCCTGCTTGACGACTTTGCCGTCGACGAGCGCCTCGGCTGAAACCATCGCTCGAACGCCCTGCAGTTTGTGCAAGGTACTGCGTTCCGTTTCGAGTGGGACGAGACCAGGATAGAACGACGTCGATCGATGACCCAGGGCACACACGAGTCGGATGCCGTCGTCACTGCCGCCGATGGAAGGGGCCGAGGTGCCGCCCGTGGTCATAATGACGCGGTCGGCGTCGAAGGTCTGTCCATCAGCCGTGGTGACGGAGTAGCCTTCCGACTTGACCAGGTCGGAGGCGTCGGCCGAATAGACGATCCGAACGCCGGTCCGTTGAGCCCGATCTTCGAGCAGGCGCACCAAACTGGTGGCCTGGTTCGATGCCGGGAAGACGCGGCCCCGTTTCTCCACGCGGGTGTCGATCCCCAGATCGTGAAAGAAGGCGAGGGTGTCTTCGACCGTGAAGGCCTCGAGCGCGCGCCGGGCGAAGCCGGTGTCTGCGTCGTGAAAGTGGGCGAGGTCGGAGTCGGTGTTCATCAGGTTGCACCGACCGTTGCCACTGATCAGGATCTTGCGCCCTAGACGATCGTTTTTCTCGAGGAGGGTGACCCGGTCGCCCCGATCGACGGCGGCGATGGCGGCCATCAGACCCGCAGCGCCTCCACCGACGACGAGGGTATCACAGGGCATAGTTGGGATTACCAGGAAGAGGTTGGTCGTTGACGGGCCAATAAGCGCAGGGGATCTGACTCGTGCAAGCGTGGGGAAACAGGGGTCTGCCCGAGCAATGCTCAGCGCTCTTTTTGCCGTACGAGCCGGCTTTTGCGTCCTTCCTTGTAGATCTCCGTCTACTCTTACAGCACTCGCGAAACTGAGAGGAGGTGGCGATGAAGTTGATCAGTATGAAGATCTGTCCCTACGTGCAGCAGGTGCGTGTTCTGCTCGAGGCGAAGATAGTCAAGTATGATGTGGAGCACATCGAGTCAGACCGCAGGCCCGAATGGCTCCTGGAACCTTCAGGGGGGCAGGTCAACTCCTTGCTGATCTTGCTTGGCGGCTATCGTCGCATCAAGGGTTAGGAATCTCGGCTGCGAGCCCGAGTCCTGTCCCTACTTGATCGGGTTCAAGAATGAATAAACGTCGAACCGGGACGCTATAGGAAGCAGAGTCAGTGAACTGGATAAAGCACGGCCGGATTAAAGGAAAAACTGCGGAGAAGCTGCTAAACAATCTGGCTCATCTCTGAGGCTGTTTGTGAGCGTCAAATCATACGAGGGGGCTTCATTGTATTTGAAAAGATCATTCGTGGCAGTAAGCGTTTTAGCAATCGTCCTCACATCCTCCCCGTGTTCCAGTCAGCTCTCGGCCAAAGGGCGAGAACTACGTGAGATGGGATGGGATACTCCCGTTCCGTCGCCGCAGATAAGCAAAACTTTTGCTGCAGATGTCGATGACCAACGCAAAACGGATCTCGATGGGGTCATCGCCAATATGGTGGATCTCTTCGGTGGTGGATTTGATGCACATTTCTTTATAACTGGGACAGACCCTTCACTGAATCAGCCTATTTTAGATGCTGCAGCTAAGATTCTCGGTCATACGCCATACCTCGGGAGTTATCTCAGTATGGCCGGCACAAAATCCGGTGACCCGAGAACCCCGGCACGCGTGGTATTTATCGAAGCAGAAGATGAAATATTCGAGCATCGCCTCGCGGTTTTAGTCCATGAGTATTACCACGTCTATCAGACCGCTAACTTTTTAGATGAGCCGGAAAGAGCTATGCCCTACTCGTGGTTTATGGAAGGCGGAGCAAAACTGATGGAAACACTCTACATTGCGTGGATACCAAACAGTTACCCTGCTAAACAGGAAAATGCAGAGGAACTGCTACAGAAGTACAGGATGTACGTCGATGAAGAAAGTTTTGAGTTCGGGGTGGCACAGGAGGGCATGGAAAATATCAACCCTCCCGGTACTTATAATTATGACATCGCTGCCGGCGCGATGATTTACCTCGCCCACCTCTCATCCCTTGAGAAGGTACTTGGGATGCAGATATACAAAGATGCCTATCAGCTGGGTTGGGACGCTGCCTTTGAGAAGACCTTCGGTATGACAGCGACCCAATTCTACGAATCGCTTAATGACGCTATGGCAACGAAAACTCTGGCGGAGGTAAGAGCAATGAA
>DJHM01000056.1:219894-222776 GCA_002433075.1 Latescibacteria bacterium UBA6620 | reverse complement strand
GATACATAACTGGGGGCAGGTCACCGGTGTGTCCCTTTTCGGGATGCATGCCGACCGCGGCCGCGAACCACAGGGTCCCATCGTGAGCTTCGTGCTGACCGTTAGGATCGAGGCCCCACGACATCCCGCTGTGAATCCTGAGGGCCCAGGCCCGTCCTTCGAAACGTGCAACCGCCGCCTCTCTGTTGTGGCTTCCGGAAACCCACACTTCGTCCTGGCTCGTGATCAGGAGCCAGGTTGGGTGGCTAATCAGACCGTCTTCGGTCGTGAATCGGGTCCACACGCCATCCTGTTCCGAGATGACGTGGCCCTCGACGGAGAGTTACCAGCGCGCTCGATCCGTCGTCTGTCCGAAGAATGCGAGGCCTTCGAAGGTCAGGACTCTGGCGGAACCGATGTCGATTCGGAACGCCTGCTTGGCGTTGGCTACGATGAGGTGTTCGTCTTCGGTTTCTACCAGATGACGTAGCCGCGTCCGTTGCAGCGGTGTGTTGTAGGACTCGTAGACGCGCCGGATCCCGTCCCGGAAAGCGTGAAGCAACCCCTTGTGGCCTCCCACCCAGATCGTTCGGTCGCGGGTCTGGTTGATTATGTTGTTGAGGTTCGTTCCCTCCGCCGCATATAGATCGTGGAAACTCTATTCCCCGTCCATAAACCGTGCGACATCCTTCCCTACATCGCTGGTTGCGATCCAGATCGATCCATCGAGGGCCTGGATGAAGGAGGCCTCTTTTCCGGATGTGGTCGGTCCGAGTCGGGTAACCGGATCCCACGCGTTGTATTCAGGGGAGAATCTGAGAATGTTGCCGAGCGAGGTATTGACCCACAGCCCGTCTTTGCCCCGACCGAACAGGGAGAACAGTTCGAAGTTCCGGTAGACTCCGTCAATCTCGGTGTGGTCGATGCTGTAACGAGTCGTATCGCCTGACACGTGCAGAACCACGAGCTCGGATTCTCTTCCGGGTTGCCCGGAAAGGCGGACGTTGAGATCATCGCTCCGGCCGTCGATTTCGAGGATCCGGTCGCCGATCCGGATGCCGAGGGTATGGGCGCCCCCCCTTCGGCCAGGTGACCTACAACGCCCGACCTGGTTCTCAATCCGAGACCGTCCATCCATGTGTGGACGGATAGAAGATGTTCGTCCAGCGTCCTGAGGGTGGCCCACCCGGAGGGCGCCGATTGGCGCAGGCTTTCAGCCTGATCCTGTGAAGTGTATAGCGTCGGGGATTCCGATCTGAGGTCAGGCCCAGCGCGTTCGAATCGAAGCAGTCCCCAGACGGTGGCCGCCCACAGGCGACCCTGGCCATCGATGGAGAGATCGCGTACATCGCAATCGACATTTCCGCGGACGGGGAGGACTTTCTCGGCTGAACCGTCCTTTGCGATACGGCTGATTCCGAACTGCGTTCCGACGATCACCGAGCCATCGCTACCCAGTTCGAGTGTTCTTGGTAGCGCATCCTCACGAACCAGGTCGATTCGAGTGCGGGTTCGGCCGTCGAAATGATAGAGGCCGTCTCTGCTGGCGAACCATAAATCATCCGGCCCGCGTTCGAGGATGTCGAGGAGTCCAAGGCCCTTGAATTCAGTCAGTTCGTGCCAACGCCAGGACTCGGTGATGGGATCGGGACTGGTCGGGTTGTAGGCCTGGATCGAGTGGGTGGGCATGGCGGTGCAAAAACGGCCCCGCAGATTAATGCGATTTTCAGCCATCTGGATGTCTCAAGCACGTGCATGCGTTCGATCGGGAAGCTGGGAGGTTGAGTCAAAGACTGCGAGGCCAAGCGTGTAAGGCTCCGCGGATATCTCATTATAATTGAAGAAGATAGAGGTTGTGCGGGGGGGGCTGTCAATGGGGCGACCCCGCTATGTGACGGATTGGTCGGGCGACCGAAAGTCCAAGACCCGGTGGAAGGTCAGGTAGTTGGCGTTGTGCTGGGTATGGGCCCCGCCGAGTCCATCGGTGAAGGCCGTCCTGGACAGGAACAGGAGGTCGTCGCCTTCAACCACCCAGTCGACGTAGTGAAAGCCGTGGTGGGCAGGGTCTGCGTGATGCAGAAGCGTCTGTTCAACCGTCCACTTCCGGAGGTCGGCAGAACTGGCGAGGACGAGCGTGTTCCGTACGGCGGCTGGGCGGGTTTGCTTGGAGCCGAGCGTCCAGTACCGTCCGGAGTCGATGTCGAATCGGATCGTGAACTTCACCCCGCCGCCCGGCATGTGGATTTCGTCGGCAGCGGCGTTGTGGGTCAAACGTTTGCCGTCGACACGGGGGTTCCACCGAAGAACATTGACGAGCCCGCCATGCGGTCCAACGACCATATTGCCTTCAATCCACTGGCCACGCGATCTATGGTGGTGATAGGGTTCGGCCCATGTCCAGTTGCCGGCATCGAGGAGGTCGGCGCCGACCGGTGCGGAGGCCACGGTAGCAGGCCAATGCGGGCGCCTGCCTAAAGCGATCTCGTAAGCAGTCCAGATTCTGTTTTCGTGCTCGATGACGGGTACGGGGGCGCAGTGGTATCGATCCGTTGGTGAGAGGATACCCGTCGAAGAATCGACGGCATCGGTCCAGGTGTAGCCTGCGTCGGTCGATCGCCGTATCACGGCATAGCCGTATTCGCGCGTGGTCCCGATGGTGTAGAGGTCGCCGCCGTGCAAGAAAAGGGACGACCACCATTGCCCGATGAATCCGGCAATTTTCGACCGGGTTTGTCCCCGGTCCTCCGAGCGATAAACCGCGTATTCATCGAAGTCCGTGCCGGGACCGAAGAAGTCGTGGGAAGCGACGTAGCTGCCGTCGGGCAGGATGAGGAGGGCGGGGCTGCCGATGTAGGCTTCGGAAGATGCGGGCGAGTGGGCTACGATGGTGCCGGGTGGAGAAG
>DJHM01000056.1:209246-219539 GCA_002433075.1 Latescibacteria bacterium UBA6620 | reverse complement strand
AATTAAGAAATTGAGGTACGAGGCATGAAAGTGGTTTGCATTTTGGGCCGGAACTTTGGTTGAAGCGTGCTCAAGATTGTAAATTTCAATCATGATCTGTGGGTTTGAGGGTAGATACAACAGTCAGGTTGATGCGCACGACCAAGCGGGGGAACGCCTGAACGCGATTCACGTGTTCGATTATCCGTTGTTGTCGGGTGGGTGGGTCGTTAAATAAGTCCAGTCGACGAATAGCCTTGAAGGAGATGCCGCATGGACATGGAGGAAGCGCTTGCCTCGCTGGGTGTGCACGACGAGCTCCTCACGGAGGATGAAAAATCCTTCCTGGACAGGGAAGGATTCCTGCCGATAGAAAAGGCGATGACGGCAGACCAGGTTCGTGCGCTACGGACGCGTTTCGATGAGCTGGTGAAACGGGAGGGAGCCGCGGCGGGCAAAGAGGTTCATCAGGAAGAGGGCACACATCGACTGTCGAACCTGATCGACAAGGGGGAGATGTTCCACCTTTGCATTTCTCATCCGAAAGTATTGGCGGCGATGCGGCACGTGTTGGGACCGTTTTTCAAACTTTCCTCGCTGAACGGTCGGGCAGCGCTTCCGGGCCAAGGTCTGCAGGCCCTTCACGCCGATTGGCGTGAAGGCGTGGCGGCTGGGGACTACTATGTCTGCAATTCGATCTGGCTGCTGAGTGATTTCACGGAGGAGAATGGGGCGACGCGGGTGGTCCCCGGATCGAACCGGAGCGAAAAGCACCCCAAGGACGTCCTAGACGATCCCAAGGCCTCTCACGTTGACGAGATTCTACTTACGGGACCGGCGGGAACGGCCGTCGTTTTCAATGCGCATACGTGGCACGGTGGGACGCTGAACCGCACGGGTCAGCCGCGCTACGGCCTTCACGGTTACTACACGCGACGCGATCAGAAACAGCAACTCGATCAGAAGGCTTCATTGTCGAGCGCGACGGTGGCCGGGCTGAGTGAGGCGTTGAGGAAGATTCTGGATGTGTGATGGTTCGGAGTACCGGAGAGCCGACTATTCCGTAGAAAGGTCCCTGTGGAGGGCGCATTCGATTTCTTCGAGGACGCGGTCGGTTCGGAAGGGTTTGGCCATTATTTTGTCGACGCCGAGTTCCATGAGCTGCTCGGTAATCCCCGTGGACACGAAGGCTGAGATCACGATGGTGGGAACTTCGATCTGACGGCGACGGAGGATGCGCATGACTTCGATGCCAGATCCGACCTGAAGGTTGATGTCGAGAAGCATCAGGTCGACGTCACCTTCCTCCAGGATTTCGATGGCGTCCCGTCCCCGCTCGGCTTCGAGAGGGAGGTAGCTTGCGGACTCGAGGAGCCGCTGCAGGATGAGCCGAATCTGCTCGTCGTCGTCAACGATCAGAATGGATGGAGGCGCATCTGTAAGCTCAGGTGGCGCAGGGTCGTCGTCAGCCTCCCGCTCCAGTTGGTGCAGCATGGTCTCCAACCGGGCAAATTTCCGCCTCATGTCGGCGAGTTCGGCACGAATCGACTCGACGATTTTAGTCTTTTGTACCACGCAAGCCCTTTTTTGCCCCCGACGCAAAACTACTTAAAAGAGTATTCACGGTTGGGTTCGAGGTCAACCCGATGTGGGGGGCATGTGGTTTTTTCTGTGGGAAAATCGGCAGAGTGTTGGGAATTGGGAGAGCCGTGAGATGGTGAGGTCGTGAGATCGGAAAGGAGCGTAAGGACACGGGGTGTAATCCTCTCGGTGCTGGGGATTCTGGCCCTGAGTCCGGACAGTTTGCTGATCCGGTCGATCAGCGTAGACGTGTACACCCTCGTGTTCTGGAGAGGGGCTCTCCTGGGGGTCGGGCTTACGGTGGGGATTGCGGTCGCCTATCGTGGGGGGATGGTCAGGGCCTTCTTGGACACCGGGCGAATCGGGTGGGCGTCGGCGTGCGTCCTGGCAGTGGGGACGATCTTGTTCGTCGTCGCCATCCTGCATACATCCGTGGCGAACGTGCTGATCATCACCGGTGTGACGCCCCTGCTGTCCGCGGTCCTGAGCCTGGTGTTCCTGAAGGAGCGGGTGTTCGTTCGCACCTGGGTCGCCATCATCGCAGCGCTGGCAGCCATCCTGGTTACGGTGTGGGAGAACCTCGAACAGGGTGTGTGGTTGGGCGATGTCCTCGCGCTGGGGGCGGCCGTGTTCGTGTCAACGCACGTTGTGATCGTTCGGCACGCGAAGGGCGTGAACCTCGTTCCGAGTGTGGCCATGGGGGGTGTCGTCGTGGCCGTGCTGATGTCGCCGTTCGCTTCGCCGACGAGCGCGTCGTCCATCGACGCGGTTCTCCTGTGTGTGCTGGGTCTCGTCGTGCTGCCCGTCGCGTTCGGTCTGCTGACTCTGGCACCACGTTACCTGCCCGCGCCGGAGGTGAGTCTGATTAAGCTTTCGGAAATGGTGTTGGGGCCCCTGTGGGTGTGGCTTGCGATTGGGGAACGTCCTGGGGAGATGGCTTTCCTAGGAGGGGGGATGCTCGTCATGACGCTGGTGGTGCATACGGTGGTGGGGGGAAGAACAGTGAGGTCGGGGTGAGGACGAGGGCGCAGCCCGGATGAGCTGGCCCTCGTGTCAGGGTGCAGGGTTAGAAGTTTAGGTTCAGAGCCAGGCCGGTGTGGTCGGTGCCTCGGGTCAGGCCGAGCTCGATTCGGCGGGCACGCGCGCGCTCGTTGTGCGCTCTGGCGGCTCCCCTGGCGTCCACGATGTTCCAGACGTAAAGTCCGAGTCCAATGACGCCGGAGGTGATCACGCCTGCTTTTCTCCGGCCGCTGAGATCCCTGAAGGCATCGTCGTGGTACTCGCGCTCTTCCCAGTTGGCGATCTCCGTCGCGCTGAGCAGGCCATCACCATCTCCTCCGTAAATGCTTCTGTCGTAGTCGGACAATTCGAGGTCAGCGGGCTCGCCGAAGGCGGCGGCAGCTCCGAGCGCTCCGACCGTTCCGATGAAAAAGAACAGTCCACGTTTCTTCTGCCCCGCATAGAACTGGCCAAGTCCCGGGAGCGTCGCACTCATGAGGCCGACAATCATCGGATCCTTGAATAAAAGATCCCCGGTCGGTATGTCCGAAAAGGGGCGAGGCGTCTGGTTGAGTCCAAGTGTCTCGTCCAGTGTCTGAGCTGAGGGCGAACCGAGGGGAAGGACGAGCGCTAGCAAGACTGCGGTGACAATGTAACGAGTGGTCATGTGATACCTCCGGCAGGTTGAGTGGTTGCGATTGTGCCGGACCTCTTCGCAAGATGGATGCCAAAGTGGATTGCGGGCGTACCTGGGGATTGAGGGGGTCCGGACTGCGGTGGATCGCAGGCAGGTGTGAAGGAGGGGCACAGGTGCGGCCCGCCTTCGCTGCTGCGCAGCTTCGGCGCGGCAGGCCCTTCGATACGCCTGCTCCGTAGGCTACTCAGGACAGGCGGTGGGCGGCCTGCCGGGTCGAAGCTTCAGCGAAGGCCGGAGGCTGCGCTGGCGATTCAGTGTGAAGCGCTACAGGAGACTGCGGACTTTTTCGGTGAGGTCTTTGGGGTCGAAGGGCTTGGCGAGGAAGCCTTTGGCGCCGCCCTGGATGGCGTGCTGGACGTTGTCCCTGGAGGGGTCGGAGGTGAAGATGAGAACGGGGATCTCGGCGCAGTTGGGGTCCTTGTGAATGGTCTGCATGACCTCAAAGCCGGTGGTTTTGGCCATCTGGACGTCGAGGATGATGACGTCGGGTGGGTTCTGGGTGATGTATTCAATGCCTTCGCCGGGATCCTGGAATCCGGTGACCTCGAATCCTCTCACCTCCAGGACGTGCTCGACGGCGGTGACCGCGTTGGCATCGTCATCGATGACGTCCTCGGCCTGCGCGTCGACCTCGAGAACGTCGTCGACAAGCCCGAGGGCGAGAAGGTCGGGTTTGTGTTTCTTGATCGCCTCGATGAACTCGCGTCCAGCCTTCTTTCCAAGGTCGACGACGACTAGATGGGTCGGATTCTGGGCGATGATGGCAGCCGCTTTCCGGGTTTCGGCGACCCCCAAAGAACGGTAGCCTGCGTGACGAGCGTATTCCGTCAGCGCCTTTTGGGCGTAGACGTCGTCCATCACGATGAGCACGCTGAAGCTGTTGGGTGAGAGGGGCATGATCCGGCTGTCATCCGATGACGTAAAAAGTCCGGCGAGAACCCATTTTCTGTGAAACATCCGGAGTAGATCGGTTCTCCGCTACCGAGATCACTTCATATAAGCCCGATTTTCCATTTTCGGGAGCACGAGGCTTCGGGTGAGGTCGCGCGTCCGATTACGTCGATCTGTCTCGGGCTGGGGGTCAAGGCGTGGGGCGTCCCAACTGCGGGGATGTTATATTGCGCGCTCTTCATTACACACATCGGGAGGATTCTTGGCACGACAACAAATGGGGTTGATCGGGGGAATCGTAGCTTTCGCCACTCTATGCGTTCTGCCCTCACCCGCGGGCCTGGGGGAGATGGGGATGCGGGCGGCCGCGGTCACGGTGCTGATGGCGATCTGGTGGATGACCGAAGCGATTCCCATATCTGCGACGGCGCTCGTGCCGATCGCGGTTTTTCCACTTCTGGGCATCCTGGACGCGGCAACGACGGCCACGAATTATGGACATAACTATGTCCTGATGCTGCTGGCGGGGTTTTTCATCGCCAAGGCTTTCGAGGTGCACAACCTTCACCGGCGGATCGCGCTTGTCCTGATCTCCAGAATCGGGACGAGCCGGCGTCGAATCATGCTGAGCTTCATGGTGGCGACGGCGCTGCTGTCGATGTGGATCGCGAACGTGGCGGTCACGTTACTCATGCTTCCGATTGCGGTCGCGGTGATCGCCCGAGAGGAAGCAGCGTCTTCGGATGGGCCGGACAGTGTCCAGGCGGGATCGTTCGGGTTGGCCCTGATGCTGGCTGTGGCGCACGCAGCGAGCATTGGGGGTACAGGATCGCTCGTGGGAACCCCGCCGAATATGGTCTTCGTCGGGATGGTCAAGACGCTCTACCCGAGCGCCCCGGATATCAGCTTTTTCGAATGGATGCAGATCGGGATCCCGTTCGTGATTGTGTTTCTCCCGATCACCTGGCTCTACCTGGCGTGGTTTCACGGGATCGAGGGCACCTTTGCCGGGAGCGACGAGGTGATTCAGTCGGAACTCTCCGGGCTGGGTAGGATGAGCCGGGCGGAACAGCGGGTTCTGGCGGTTTTCATCCTGACCGGTCTGGGGTGGATTTTCCGGAAGGACCTGGTCTTCGGCGCGCTTCACGTCCCGGGTTGGTCGACGGTCCTGGGGGTGGGTGATGTCGTTCACGATTCGACCGTTTCGGTTTTGGCAGCGATCCTGCTCTTCCTGATTCCCGCGGAGAAGAGCGACGGGCGTCGCCTGATCACGTGGCCGGAAGCGCAAAGCGTTCCTTGGGGCGTGGTGTTGATCGTCGGAGGTGGATATGCGATCGCCAAGAGTTTTGCGTCTACTGGTCTGGCGGACTGGCTGGGCGTTCAGCTCGCTTTCATCGGCGTCCTTCCGCTGGCGGTGATCATTCTCCTGGTGATCCTGTTCATGACGTTTATCACGGAGATCAACTCCAACACGGCTACGGCGAACATTTTTCTTCCGGTTCTGGCGACGATGGCGATCGCTGGGAAGATGCATCCTTTCCTGCTGATGATTCCGGCGACCTTCGCGTGTTCGTGCGCGTTCATGCTGCCGTCGGGTACGGGCCCGAATGCGGTGATTTTCGGGAGCGGACGGGTTTCGATCCCCGAAATGTCGAAGACGGGGTTCTGGTTGAACCTGATGAGCGTGGTGGTGCTTTCGATCGTCATGGTCCTGGTGGCTGTTCCTCTGCTCGGGGTGACATCGAGCGTTCCGGGATGGACGGGGGGTGGGGGGTAGGCGGTGGGCGGAGCCTGGGGCAGCGACTTACGGTGGGATCGGCCTCCGAGCCGCGAACCCAAAGGACAAATCACGCCCGGCAGTGTGCAATGGACAGTAGACAGGTGGACAGGGCCAAATCGCAGACTCGTGGGCTTCGGCAGTAGACCCGCCTTCGCGCGCCGCGCTTTGGCAAGGCAGGCGGTGCCTGCGGTGGCGATTCAGTGTGGTTTTCAATGGGTAGGAGCGGAGGCGGCTGGCCGTGATCGATTGACGCTGGATGAGTAGACAAACTGAGGGAACTATGGATCAAGCAAAAGTGAAGAAGCCGGAACCGGGGTATCGGTATGAGTTCGGGGTGGATGAGCTTGGCACGATGTCGGGGTGTCTGGAGGCGCACGGGTTTGCGATCGTCAAAGATGTGTTGCCGGGGGAGATCGTGGATGACCTGAAGGAGGCGGTCTGGCACGGTACGGATCCGGATCGGACTCTGAAACGGGGGGAAAGCCGAACGCGGCACGCTTGGGTGGAGTCGGGGCCGGGGGCGTGGTCGTTGATGGAATACGAACCGTTCATGGCAGTTCATCGTCACCTGATCGGGACGGATGAGATGACGGTTCACCGGTCGGCGGCGATCATTCGGATGCCCGGATCGCAACCGGTCGGGTGGCATTCGGACTGGTGTGGGTTCGACGACGGGCCTCCGCAGAATTCCGGAGATGTGCTGAATCGCGGGTTGTGGCCGTCGGGAAAGTGGCTCTACATCACGGGATCGCGACCGGTTCACGGAGGGTTATGCGTGATCGAGGATTCGCACGACGAAAACTGGGAAGGTCCGGAAGGGTTCAATATGACGACCGACCGCCGGTCGTTCTATCCTGCCGACGAAGAAGAACATCGATACGCGGGTTTCGATATTCCAGGGCTGATCCCGCTGTTTACGGATCCCGGAGACATGATCGTCTTTGCCCACCGAACGTATCACGGTGCGTTTCCCAACACGCTGGACGAGGTGCGGTTGTCGTGCGCGTTGGGGTTCAGGGATCGCCATCACGAGATCGACGTGCCGTGGGAGATCCCCGAGAGCGGCCGACGATTTCTCGAGGATCTTCCAGATCATCTTCACCGATATGTCGACGGCTACACGAGCATCGACGTGGGATGGCGACCTGCATGATGCGAAGAGAGTGCGTTCGCGTTTTCGACCGACCAGGAGCCGACTGAAGGAAGGGCAAGTTCGGTGACGTATGAATTTCCACAGCGCATGATCAATTACGCGACCCAGGGATGGGGCGAGCGAGGAGAAGCCTGGCTGAAGGATCTGCCGGGCATTCTCGATCGATGCTGCGAAAAATGGGGGCTGACGCTGGGGGGCACAACGGAAGAGATCAAGGCGAACTACATCGGCTATGCGACGATGGAATCGGGGGAAGAGGCGGTCCTCAAAGTAGGCGTCCCCCACCGAGACTTTAGCACGGAGATGGAAGCCCTGGACATATATGATGGACGGGGGATCAACCGTCTGATCGATCGAGATATGGACCTCAACGCCATGCTGCTGGAGCGCATTCGTCCCGGCAAGATGCTTTCGTCGATCTCCGACAAGCGTGCGCAGGCAGAGGCGGGCGCCACCATCATGGTCAGTCTTCATACCGTTCCTCCTCCCGTCGCACACACGTTACCGCATTTTATGGAGTGGGTGGAGAGTTCCCACGAGGATGCACGTGCGTGCGAAGACCCGGAACGCTCGCGCGGGTATATAGATCAGTTTCCGAGAGTTCTCGAAATCATGGCCGCGTTCGGTGTGGATGCGGAGCCGCAGAAGCTCCTGCACGGAGATCTGCATCACTTCAACATCCTCGAAGACGAGAGACGCGGATGGATCGCGATCGACCCCCAAGGCGTCATCGGCGCATCTTGTCTGGACATCGGGCGATTCATCGGGAACACGGTTGGTGACGGATCGAGGAGCGAGAAACGGGTGGAGGTGATCGAAGCGCGGGAGATCTTCTCGTCTATTCTGGACGAGACGTTCGAGAGGGTGTGCCTGGGTGCGTTCGTGGACAAGATCGTGGGGAGCTCCTGGGGCCTGAAGCATCCACCTCACGAATACGAAGCCAGTTCGCAGGAGATGTTGGGAGTCTGGCCGGAGATCGTGGAGGGGATTGAGTGTATCGAGGCGGGGAGGGAGTCAGTGTAAAATGCAAAGTGCGGAAAGCGAAGTGCAATTTGCAAAGAGAGGCGTTAAGCGGAGAGCGTATGGGACTGCTTGGAATGTTGTTCGGGCCGGGAGAGAAGAAGCAGGAAGGGGTGGGAATCGCGGCACCCTCTTCAGTCGACGGTTACACGAAGACGGAGAGTGGGCTGGAGTATGCGGATCTCAAGCCCGGAGACGGTGCCAGTGTGAAGAAGGGGCAGCAGGTGACCGTTCACTACTCCGGATGGCTGAAGAGCGGGAAGCGGTTCGACAGTTCGGCGGTGAAGAAGAAGCCCTTCACGTTTACGGTCGGGGCGCGGAAAGTCATCAAGGGATGGGACGAAGGAGTGGTGGCGATGAAGGTGGGTGGCATCCGGCAGCTGAGAGTGCCGCCGAATCTGGCCTACGGGCCGATGGGACGGCCGCCGCGGATTCCGAAGAACGCGACACTTGTTTTCGAAATCCAGGTTCTGGAGATCGGCTAAGGCGGGAGATCGGCCGCTATTCCTGCCAGAAAATTTCACCGCGAATGGTGACGAGGACGGCGGTCTCTCCGGCTCGGTTGTCTAGGATCAGATGGAACGTTCCGGAATCTGTCATGGGGAGATCGATGTCGCTTCCCGTGGTGGGGCCGGAGTCGAAGCGGCCGGTTGCAGAACCCCCATCCTGAAAGATGGCGAAGTTGGCCGCGTCCATGACGACGAGGTTGATCGGAGCGGTCGCGGCGATCGAAACGAGGAGGGCGGGATCGGTCATCACGTTGGTGTCGATCGTGAACGATATGGCATCGAACATGAGGGCCTGGACCGAGGTCTGCTCGTCGACGAGCAAGATGCTGGTCACACTGAGATTCTGGGTTGTTGATCCACATCCAAGCATCGTTAGTACGAGTAACAGCTTCTTCATCTCCACTCTCCAAGGTGAAACGGTTCCGGTGTTTCCTCTTCTTCGACGACCGAGCCGGCTGGAGGTTGCCTTACAACATAACATCTGAATCGGAGAACGACATGTCTGTAGACATCGAGGCTCTGGATGCCGCGGCAGAGCGGCCCGTTCTGGTGCGCGACGGGCTGGACGAACCGGTGATCATCGAATCGATCCAGCTGTTGAGAAAGGATAATGAATTCTTTGTTCACGTCCGGTCGACGAACGGCGCGGAAGGTGTCTCCTTCACCAACATGAAGGGGCGGGTCTACGCGCCCATTCTACTGGAATGTATCGTTCCCTACTTCATCGGGAAGGACGCTCGCGATCTCGAGAATCATCTCTGGGGTGTTTACCGGCAGGGCAGCAATTATAAGATGCTAGGTCAGCCGCTCTGGTGTCCGGTGGCGTGGGTCGAAATGGCCATCCTGGACATGCTCGGCCGGATTGCGGGTAAATCGATGGCGGATCTGCTGGGTGGCGCGGTGCGCGATCGCGCGAAGTTCTACGTCGCGAGCGGGCGACGTGACAGTACGCCGGAGGGGGAAGTCGAGTATCTCCAGAGTCTGGTCGACGAGACGCACGCGCCTGCCGTGAAGTTCCGCGTGGGAGGACGGATGAGTAGGGGCGAGGATGCATCGCCAAACCGGACGCCGCGGCTGATCGAACTTTCACGAAAGCGCCTGGGCGACGAGATGGACATCCATGCCGATGCAAACAGCAGTTACGATCCGCCACAGGCGATCGAGGTGGGACGCATGCTGGAAGACATCGGGGCTGTTTACTTCGAAGAACCGTGCCCGTTCGATCATCTCGAGGACACCAAGGTCGTGACGGATACGCTGACGCTGCCGGTGTCGGGTGGAGAGCAGGAGTCGAGTGACCGGCGCTTCAGGTGGATGATCGCGAACACGGGTGTGAATATCGTTCAGCCGGACATTCACTATTACGGGGGATTGATTCGCTCGATCCGGGTGGCGCGGATGGCGGCGGTGGCGGACATGCCGACGACGGTGCACATCTCGGGCGGCTTCGGGTTCATCTACATGCTGATCTTTGCGTCGATCACGCCGGACATCGGGTTCTATCAGGAGTACAAGCGAGGGATCGAGAAGTATGGCGACCTGTTCGAACCGGCGCTGAAGATCGAGAACGGGGAGATGACGGTGCCGCAAGGACCGGGGAGTGGGATTGTGGACCTCGGGGGGATTCTGGAAGGAGCGGAGGAACATTAGGAATTACCGTATTAGGGAATTAGGGAATTAGGGA
>DJHM01000056.1:37398-208953 GCA_002433075.1 Latescibacteria bacterium UBA6620 | reverse complement strand
TAGGGAATTAGGGAATTAGGGAATCGCGCAGCGAAGTGCAGAATGCAGGGTGCAAAATGCAGAATGGAAGACTTGAGAAGACGACGGTGGTGGGAGCGGGGCTTATGGGGGCGCAGATCGGGCTGGTGCTTGCGCTGGGGAGCGAGGAGACGGTGCTGTGGGGACGGCGGGACGAGAGTCTGGAGCGGGCACGGGCCAACCTGAAACGCTATGCGGGAGACCTCGAGCGGCACGATCAATTGATGGGGCAGTCGGCGGAAGACGTGCTCGGACGGATTCGGTTCGTAAAAGATCTCGGGGAGGCGGTGGCCGAGGCAGGGTTCGTCCTGGAATCGATCGTTGAAGATCTGGAGATCAAGCAGGGGTTCTACAAAGAGGTCGACGGGCTGGTGCCGGAAGGGGTTCCGATCGCGAGCAACACGTCGGGATTGCCAATCACCAAACTGGCACGGGATGCCAAGAGACAGGACCGCATTGCAGGATCGCACTTCGTGCAACCGGGTCACATCGTCCCGGTGGTGGAGGTGATCAAGGGCGAGAGGACGTCGGAGGAGACCATCGAGCGTACGTGCGAAGTCTGGCGAACGCTGGGACGAAGGCCGTTGGTGGTCGAGAAAGATGTCCCCGGTTTTCTGGTCAATCGCCTGCAGCACGCGATGATCCGGGAAGCGGTCAATTTACTCGACTCGGGTGTGGCGTCGGCACAGGATATCGATCTGGCGGTTCAACTGGGGCTGGCGCCGCGGTTCACGACAGCAGGCCCGCTGGAACAGCGCGATATCAACGGGATGCGGATGCACGTGCGTGTGGCGAGCCACCTGTGGAAGACGCTGGACGGATGGGAAGATGCGGTCGAGAATGTGAAGCGTCGCGTGGAACGAGGAGAGGTTGGGCTGGACGCGGGGAAGGGGTACTACGACTGGAGTGGACGGGATGCGACAGACGTGCGGGCGATGAAGGATGAGCAGCTGATTACGCGGACGGCGGAGGTGGTGAAGAGCATTGATTTTCCGCCGGCAGGAACTCCGTGACTACCGTATTAGGGAATTACACAGCGAAGTGCAAAATGCAAAGTGAAAACCTCGCAAGGTACAGGCGAGGAAAATTCTAACTGAGAATTCAGGATTGATTTTATGGCGATTGGGATGACGGAAGCGCAGCGGGTGGCGTTTGAGACGGATGGATTCTTCATCCTCGAGGATTTTCTGACGGCGGCGGAGACACAGAGGCTGTCGGATGCGGCGGATGAAGTGGTGGGACGGATTCAGGCGGAGAAAGGGCTGGCACCGGAGACGCACTTTCAGGTGCGGAACGCGCTGGCTCAACACGAGGCGTTTCTGGATCTGGTCGACCATCCGCGGATGCTGCCGCTGGTGGTCGACGCGATCGGGTGGAACATCCAGATTCGGACCTCGCACCTGGACTATCGGCCGCCGTATCCCGAGACCATGGTGGCGGGTGATGTGGGGGTCGGAGATGGAGAGGACCAGGAAGCGGGGTACCGGAATGTCAGCTGGCATCCGGACCTTGCGAGTCCTCATATCTTCGAAGGCCCTTCGCTCGACGGGCGACTGCCGTTCATGGAGATCAAAGTGTTCTACACGCTGTTCGACATGACGGAATCGAATTGCGGTAACCTGTGGCTCGCTCCGGGGAGCTTCAAACGGACGCCTCAGGAACTGAAGGACATGGGGCGAAAGGTTCCGGAGGAAGAATCGCTGGAGCTGAAACTGCCGGCTGGATCGGCCGTCCTGTGGCGGACGGCGACGTGGCACTGCGTAGGTCCCAACACGTCTAATAAGACGCGGAAGATCTTCCACATGGGTTATCACTGGCGTTGGCTACGTCCGACGGACTACATCGAACAGGATCCCGAGCTGATCGAACGGAGTTCGCCGATTCGTCGCCAGCTCCTCGGTGCGATGGCCACTGGGGGTGATCCACTGGGAGCTGAGTCGGACGTAGCACCGTCCTCGCAGTACTGGCAGCCGAAGAATCCGGAGGATGTGCCGCTACGGGCTTGGGCTGAGGCTCAAGGCAAAATTCAAACTGCAAAATGAGTGTTGCCGATTCAATCGAGGGGCTGCGCGAGCATATTACTCTCTACGCTTCGTTTGACGAGGGGCTCGACGCGAAGGTGAGCCGGGGGGATGGGACGGCTACCGTCGAGCCCTTGGTGGTGAAGCACGATCCGGACGGGGGGCGGTTCGGAGGGGCTGCAGTGTTTTCTGCGGCCAACTAAGGCTGGGATGAGAACGAGTTTACGTTCAGTGCCGAAGGCAACTTTCCCTACAGCGAATCAGCCTTCGAGGGGTCGATCTCGATGTGGCTCTGTGGAGACCCGGATGCGGATCTCGATTCGGAGGTTCCCGTGGATCCGTTTCACATCAGTCGTCGCGCGGCGGACGGGTCGTTCTACCTGGATCTGACGCGACCGAACGATGATCGATACGGATCGCCACGACATCTTCCCTTCGGGATCTACAACGACAGTGAGGAGAACAGTCGTTTTGTGAACGGTCAGCTTGTGGTGATCGGCGAACTGGGGTGGAAGCACGAGGCCTGGCATCACGTCGTGGCCACGTGGCGGAACGCCAACTCCATCGATGCGAACGGCAGCGCGAAGGTCTACATCGACGGGGTACTGCGGGGCTGGGTGGAGGGATACGAACACCGTTTGACGTGGGACGTCTCTGGAATGACGATCGGTCTGGGTCAACGCTACAGTGGAAAGATCGATGAGCTGCTGATTCTGGACGAAGCGATCGATTCCGAGACTGTGCGCGCCCTGTATTCTCACGATCGCCCCGTCGCGGACTGACTCCCTTTTGGGGAATGCCCCGTCACATCGAATCACCTGCCTTCGTTCTACTGACACCCTCGAGAGGATTGACATCGAGTAGCGTTCGTTGCATTCTGCCAACGCGCGGGCACCGAGGACGTCCACCAGTTGGGTGGATGTGCCGGGTGCCCTTTTTCTTTTTTGTAGCGGGACAACACTCGAGGAGGTCATATGCCCATTTCGAGCAGGTCCATTCGAGGGAGGTCTTTCAGGCGGTCGAATATTTCGTCGCGATGCCGCACGATCTCGTGATCTCTGACATTAACATGCCGACGAAAGATGGCGTGGTCAGCCTGCTCGAGCTCAAGACCGATTATCCGGACATCAAGCTGATTGCAATTTCGGGCGAAGATCAGGCCCAACTGGATACGGCCAAGGAGTTCGGGGCCAAGCGAGCCATCGCCAAACCCTTTTCTCCTTTGGACCTGGTCAAAGTCGTGGACGAGGTGCTCGCGGAGGAATAGCTCAAGGGGCGACAGTACGCGCGATCAGGAAAGGCGCTTCACCGCACGGGTGGAGCGCCTTTTTACCGGGCGCTATCGCCGGGCGCACTGCGCACCCGTCCCACTGTCCTTTCAGACAGGCCCGCTCTGACCGGATTTGCTCGTCGCGCCCCGACGGTGGTCCGGTGTCAGACGACCGTGGAACGATCGATATTCGTGTCGTTCACCACAGAGTCCACGATCTTCAACGAACGGAGTCGGGCCATGCTACTGAGATTGGAACACGCGAACATCACGGTGACGGATGTAGACGCCGCGAAAAGGTTTCTCAAGATCGCTTTTCCCGAATTCAAGGTGCGTGGATCGGGGACGACGGAGAACGAAGAATACACCAAGCGCTGGGAGCACTTCGGGACGGACGAGAGATATCTGGCGCTCGAGATGCTCGACCCGCCCGGAGCGACGGACCGAAAGCCCTACCGGGATCCAGGCGTCAATCACATCGGGTTTGTGGTGGGCGATCTTCCCGCGCTACGCGATCGGTTGATGGCAGCAGGTTACTGGGCCGGCGACCTTCGCGAAGAAGGAGAGGGCCCCGCCCGGCTGCGCTCCTACATTTTCGACGATCTGGGAATGGAGTGGGAGTTCGTTCAGTATCTGACCGAAGACGTGGAAAAGATGAACGTCTACGAGCCCTGACCGGGCGCGTTCGAGTGCGGCTTGTCTACGGCGGATTGGGACTGCTTATTGTGAATCCGTTGGAAGACAGGCAGTCGGACGTTTCCGGAGGTGAGCGTGAGACATGTCATCTGGTTCGTGTGGGTCCTGGTTTGCGGCGTGGCCTGCGAAGGCCCTCCGACCGAAAAGGAAGGGCAGTCGACGGCGAGCGACCCTCCTCAGCACGACTACAAGCGAGCGGCAATAGATTCAGTCGCGACGGAAATCCCCGATCGCGTCGTCCTGACCTGGTCGGACGATCCTGCGACGACTGCGTCGGTAACGTGGCGAACGGAGGCAGCAGTCGATTCAGGCGCTGCTGAAATCGCCGTAGCTGATGCCTCCCCGAACTTCGTATTCACCTCCAGACGACAGCAGGCGTCCACCGAGCCCTTCGAGCAAAACGGGTATGGCTGGAATAGCCATTCGGTCACTTTTCGGGACCTCAAACCAAACACGATCCACGCGTATCGGGTCGGACACGGAAACGTGTGGAGCGAATGGTTCCACTTCCGCACCGCCCGCGACGAGCCAGCCCCGTTTACGTTCGCATACTTCGGTGATGCCCAGAACAATGTGCTCTCGCTCTGGTCGAGAACCGTTCGGACCGCCTACCAGCACGCGCCGCTCGCTGATTTTTTCCTGCACGCCGGCGACCTGATCAACCGGGCGAACAAGGACAGCGACTGGGCGGAGTGGTTCGAGGCGGGTGACTTCATCCACGCGTCCACGCCCGTGGTAGCCACGCCAGGGAACCACGAATATGCGAAGGTTGACAGCGTCACTCGCCGGCTCTCGAACCTCTGGCGCCCGACGTTCACTTTTCCCAGAAATGGACCACCGGGCCTGGAAGAGACGGTCTACTACATCGACTATCAGGGTACCCGGATCGTCTCCCTCAATACGAGCGAGCAGAGGGAAATCCAAACGGCGTGGGTACGGGGTGTTCTTCGCGACAACCCTAACCGATGGACGATCGTAACGTTCCATCATCCGATCTTCTCCACGGGGGGCTCGCGGGACAACAAGGAACTTCGGGCACAGTGGAAGCCAGTTTTCGATGAGCTTCTCGTAGATCTGGTTCTGCAAGGTCACGATCACACCTATGGACGTGGGACGAACGTGTCGAGAGGGCGGACAGTCTGGGAGGCAGGCAAGGGAACGATGTACGTCGTATCCGTCAGCGGTCCCAAGATGTACGGGTTGACGGAGCAAGAATGGTACACGAAGGCAGCGGCGAACACACAGCTGTTCCAGGTCATTTCTGTGGGTCGGGACACCCTCGACTATGTTGCCCGTACTGCGACGGGTGAACGCTACGATGCCTTTCAGTTGGTGAAGAGGAGTGAAGGTCCGAACCAGGTCATCGAGACGATGGACCCGCCCGCCGTCGACCGAAGACACGAAAACACGTTAAGTGCCCCAGAAGGACAACGTGCCCATTAGGTGACCCGCAGACCTGACGGAATCACTCGGAGGCGTGGCGAAACACGAATTAGAGATACCTCTCGAAAACGGAGCCTGACAATGGGGCTGGATAAAGAGTATCTCGAGAAGGGATTGACCTGTATGAGCAGGTCGATGACGAAGAGTGTGTGGCCCGCCCACTTCGGCGCGGCGATGGTCGATGGCCTGGGCGCCCTGATCCGGGCGTTCGACACGATTCGATTCGGCGTGTACATCGGCGGGAAGGGGAAGCGCGTAGATGAGATGAGGCTCTCGCCGGATGACGATCTTCCCTCCGGTAGTGAACCCCACGACCTCGTTTCGATGGTCTTTTCGGAGTTTCTCAAGTTCGAGAAGATTTACGATCTTGACGTACACAAGGCACAGATTGGGCACCTGATCACCCACGGCCACGCGCTCGTGGAGCTTGCCGACATGGGTTACTCCGATCTCTACTGTGCGGGAGTGACGCCTCTGAAGGTCAAGCTCCTCCGCAAGGCGCAGACGTTCCGGGCGCCCGTAAAATGGCAAGCCTGTGAGGCGTCCGAGCTGGATCCACGGGAGCCGTCCTACTGGCGTCAGGACTTCGATCGGAGTGACTGGGACTACGGACACGTGTTCAAGTATCCGTTCAGTTTCCACAACCTTATCGATCGCTGTTCGGACTCCGACCTGGTGGCCGCCAGTCGTCAGCACTTCAAACTCATGGTGTAACGAGGAACGCTTGGTCGATCTGTATCTTGTTCGACACGCCAAGTCGAGTTGGGCTGACCCCGGGATGGCCGACATTGACCGGCCATTGAATAAACGGGGGAAGCGCGATGCGCCGATCATGGGCGAGAGGCTCGCAGAGCGTGGGGTGTCGCCTGACGTAATCGTGTCGAGTCCGGCGAAGAGGGCGCGGAGAACGGCGAGGGAGTTCGCGAAGATGCTCGGCTACGAAGGCGAAGTGGTGATTGTCGATGTCGCCTATGGCGGCGGCCCGGCCGCCATCATCGATGTTGCGCAGTCGATCCCCGAACGCGTAACCTCGTTGATGGTCGTCGGGCACAACCCTGACATGACCGATCTGGCCGACAGCCTGACCGACTACCGCGTGGACGCAATGCCGACGTGCGCCGTGTTCGGTGCGCGGTTCGGATCGTGGACGTCGGTCGGACCGTCCTCAGGTCAGTTCGAATTTTTCGTTTACCCCAAAGACGGAACCTGAGAACCCGTCACCGCGCGATGTCCACTTGCCGCCTCATTCGGGGCGGTTTTTTTGTGCTCGAAGGCTCTGAAAGGAAACATCTTTTGACTTGGACATGGTCCTTGTGGATCTTCTGTGTTGCTTTCAATTCGACCCATGAGAACGGAGCGTCCGTATGAAGTTCGTGATTCGGGCAGGCGGTATCGGAACGCGACTGTGGCCGTTCAGCCGTCGGGAAAAGCCAAAGCAGTTTCACGCCCTCGTGAGCGACCGGTCCATGCTCCAGACGGCAGTCGAGCGCATTGACTCGATTGCCGCACTGGAAGACGTCTACGTCTCGACCGGATCCGCGCTGGCCGAAGGTGTTACCTCACAACTTCCCGATCTGGTGGAAGGCCATCTGATTGTGGAGCCCGCATTGAGAAACACGGGTCCGGCAGTTGGATTGGAGTGCGTTCTCCTGGAGGCGGCCTTCCCGGGCTGCATCGTGGCCAGCCTCGGGTCCGATCATCACATCGGTCGTCCGGAAGAGTTCTGTCGGCTGTTGAAAGCGGCAGAATCGGCCGTGAGCGAACATCCTGATGAGCTCGTGCTGGTCGGCGTGAAGCCGACACGCGCCGAGACTGGGTTCGGCTACATCCAGAAGGGAGAGGTCTTCCACGAGGCGGACGGCGAGCCGGTCTACCGCGTCGGGGGGGTCAAGGAAAAGCCGGACTTGGACACGGCGGGGGCCTATGTTTCATCGGGCGATTACCTGTGGAATGCAAACATGTTCGTCTGGCGGGCGGGGCGCGTGCTCGAACTCCTGGAGACGCATGAACCGGACCTTCACGCGGGGTTAATGGAAATCAAAGCCGCCGTGGGAACGAGCGCCGAGCAATCGACGCTCGAGCGCGTCTATCCGGGACTGAAAGAGATCGCGATCGACAATGCGGTGCTCGAGCGGGCAGACCGCGTTGCCGTCGTGGAGGCGGACATCGATTGGAGCGACATCGGAAGCTGGAGCGCGCTGGCCGACGTTCTGCCGGTCGACGAGAAGGGGAACCTTCTTTCGGCGGACGCCATCACAGTCGATTCGACGGGGTCGACGGTCTACGCCCCCGAGGGCAAGCTCGTCGCTTTGATCGGTGTGGACGATCTCGTTGTCGTGGATGCGGGTGATGCGTTGCTCGTCGTACCGAAAGACATGGTGCAGCGCGTTCGTGAGGTGGTAGACGAGTTGGGCGAGCGCGACGATGGGGAGAAATACCTCTAACGCCGACGGCGGAAGTCCATCTCCATCCTCCAAGATTCAGACTCCTGACCCGGGAAGCCCGGGAAAACCTGGCATGTCCCAACTTCACATCTCCGTCATCGGTGCCGGCAACATGGGCTGTCTCTACGGCGCCAACCTGGCTCGCGCCGGACTCCGTGTCACATTCATCGACCCGTGGGCCGAACACGTCGAAGCCATCCGGTCGCGGGGGTTTCGGATGGAGGGTCTTCACGGTTCGTTCGTGGTGTCCGCGGAGGCTTCCATGACGGGAGCGGGCGTGTCAGGGGTGGACGTGGCGATCGATTCAGCGTAGTCGACGAGATTTACACATTCAAGAACTGGGACCGCGATCGGACGCGGGTGTTGATGCGGATCGACAACGAGACGATCGACCTGGAGAAGGGCAATCGCGACGATCACGACTACGCGATGGGGTGGTGCCATGCATATGGAAACGGGCGGGTCCTGTATACGGCACTCGGACATCCCGACGTCCTCTGGCATGAGGCCTGGTTTCTGGAGCACATCGGCGGATGTATTCGCTGGGCGACGGGAATGGAGGATTGACAGTTGCCGTTCGAAGCAAACTACGATGAAGCGAAGGTGCCCGACTGCGAGTTGCCGGATCCTCTGACGGCGGAAGACGGTACGGCGGTTTCCGGGTCATCGGATTGGCCGTCCCGACGGGCGGAGCTTCTGTCGCTGTTCGAAACGCACGTCTACGGTCGAACACCGTCGAAGAAGATCGATCTTCGAACGGTGGTCATGGAAGAAGGTGATGCAGGCGACTGCGGCGTTCGTAAACAGATCCGTTTCTACTTTACGTTGGAGGACGCGCGACCCTATGCAGATCTCCTTCTCTACCTGCCCACTGCACCGAGGGCGTGCGCGACTTTCGTGGGCCTCAACTTCCAGGGGAATCACACGATCCAGGCCGATCCGGAGATTCTTCTGTCGGATGTGTGGATGCGGGAGAAGGGCGAAGGGGTTGTGGATCACCGTTCGACGGAGGCTGCGCGCGGGTCGTCGTCGAGTCGGTGGCCGGTGTCGTCGATCGTCGCCCGTGGCTACGGGGTGGCGACGCTCTATTGCGGAGATCTGGACCCGGACTACGACGACGGCTATTCGAACGGCGTGCACCCGTTGTTCTACGCAGATGGCCAATCGAAGCCCCATGCGGACGAGTGGGGGACAATCGGCGCCTGGGCGTGGGGTTTGTGTCGTGCGCTCGACTATTTCGAGACCGATGACGACATCGATGCGTCCCGGGTGGCGGTGATGGGACATTCGCGACTTGGCAAGACGGCTCTGTGGGCGGGCGCCCAGGACGAGCGGTTCGCGATCGTCATTTCGAACGATTCGGGATGCGGAGGAGCCGCGCTGTCACGCAGACGTTTCGGCGAGACGGTCGGGCGCATCAACGAGTCCTTCCCGCACTGGTTCTGCGACAACTTCCGTCAATACGGTGAGAACGAGGACGCGTTGCCCGTCGATCAGCACGCGCTGGTTTCTCTCATGGCGCCGCGCCCCGTTTACGTCACAAGCGCGGAAGACGACGGATGGGCGGATCCTAAAGGGGAGTTTCTGGCGGCCCGGTACGCGGACCCGGTCTACCGTCTCCTGGGTACGGACGGTCTGGATGCGGAAACGATGCCGGGTATCCACGAGCCCGTGACGAGCCGGATCGGTTACCACATCCGCGCTGGTGGTCACGATGTGACGGCCTACGACTGGGATCGGTGGATGGACTTTGCGGACAAACATCTGGGTCAGGGGTTATGAGCGTTCGAGAGCCGTTCAGGAGATTACGCGAGATCGCGCTGGCAGCTATGGTCGTGGTCTTTCAATTGTCGTCCGCCGCAGGGCTGGATCTGGGAGAACGACAGACCCAGGTCTGGGTGACTCAGGAATGGAGCTTCTCGGGCGTCGAAACAGAAGGGAATCCGTTCGATCTGGAAGCGAAGGTCAAGTTCGAGCACAAGGGTACGGGAGCCATCCACATCACGCCCATGTTCTACGATGGTGACGGGAAGTGGCTCTATCGCTTCACTCCGACCTTCCGGGGTCACTGGCGATTCCGGATTCGGTCCGACCATCCGATGCTGAACGGCCACACGGGAGGCATCAAGGTCGGGAAGAATGCGATTCATCGGCCCCGCGGATTCCTGACCCACGTCGGATCCCGAATTGCGGAAATGAATCAGGATGCGAGGGACCTCGACGGCTACGAGTTCAACGTGTTCATGGATCAGGAAGCATTCTCTCCTCGCATCGATGCCTTCGGGAACGACCCCGAGTCGGCAGTGGAAACCGCGATGGCCTACCTGGATCACGCGAAGGCCAACGGTTTCGAGATCATTTTCATCAGCGTCTACCACAACTGGTTCGACTTCGGATCGCTTCGTCATTCGGACCACGAATCGGTCGATCCTGATCTCGAGACGTTCCGGGTGCTGGAGGCGTTGATCCAGGCCGTCTATCAGGCGAAGGGTCGCGTGCACATCTGGGCGTGGGGCGACGAATCGAGGAAGCAGACGCCCGTGGGGTTGCCCGGGGGCGTCAACGGAGAAGTCGATCGGAGACTGCAACGCTACATTGCAGCCCGGTTGGGGCCCCTGCCGGGCTGGACGATCGGCTACGGATTCGACCTGCACGAGTGGACGAACGAGGCGGAGGTCAATGCGTGGGCGGATTCTCTGAACACGTGGTCCGGGTGGCCGCACCTGCTGGCCGCACGCGGATTGGTGCTCGAAGGCGACCATACGTTTCGTTCCTACGGATCCTTCGGGCGTGAGGATGGCGTCGAGACGTCCAACGGTGGGCCGACGGACTTTGCTGAGCTTCGAGGAATGATGGTTTCGGATCGCGGCCGGCCCCACCTGCTGGAAGAGCGCCACACGTTCAACCGAAGCGGTTTCGATCTTGATATGGATGGCACACGGCGGCTCCTGTGGCGGAAGTCCATGGCCGGTGGGGTCGGGGGATTCTTCGGGTTCTACGGCGCGTCCTCCCCGGCGTTTCGGGGCCGCCCGTATCCGGACGTCGAACAGATCAAGACGCACTATACCTTCTGGCACAAGGCGGCGTCGATGTTGGACTCGGTGGTCGACACGACCCTGATCGAGGCGAAAGTCGCGCCGGGTTTCGGCCTGCGCAACAGGGAGCGGTCGAAACACATCCTCTACTATGAAGATGAACGACAGCTCTACGTGGACCTCAAGAAGATGAAAGCGCCCAGTCGTGCGATCGTGATCGACACCAAGCTACCGTACGAGCCTTACAAGGTCGTCGAGTGGCGACCGGGTCTACACGTCTTCTCCGCGCCTTACGAATCGGACTGGGCGATCGCGGTAGGATTCTGACGTGACCGAGAGACCGAACATCCTCCTGATCACGACGGACACGCAGCGCTGCGACACGATCGGGGCAATGGGTTACCCACACGCGAAGTCTCCCCATCTGGATCGGTTTGCGCGCGAAGGGGTCGTGTTCACCCAGGGTCACACGTGCTCGCCGGTTTGCTGTCCGGCTCGGACGAGCCTGATGCGGGGTGTTCACCCGCCGGTCCACGGGGTGATCGAAAACGGAATGTCGGCCACGACAGATCAACCGATGATGACCGACCCCCTTCGCGAAGCAGGCTACGTGTGCGTGATGTCGGGGAAGACGCACTTCGGCCCTATGCCGGATTCTTTCGAGATCGACTATTCGATCGGAGGCAGCAAGCACGGCGACAATGACGATCTCTACAAAGCACATCTGAATGCGCTGGGTTTCCCGCGGGATAACGGCTTTCCCCACGATGTGCCCGCGAGAGATTTTTACGACGCGTTCGTGACGTCGAATGCCATTCGAGGTATGGAAGAGGCGATCGAACAACATTCGGACCGCCCCTTCTTTGCGTTCTGCTCGATGACGAGCCCTCACGGCCCGATGGACCCCCCGAAGCCGTGGGACACACACTACGCACTCGATGAACTGCCGCCTCCACCGCTCAATCCCTCCACCGAGCACGAGCCCCAACACACCAGACGATTGCTGGATCTGCAGCCCCGACAGAATCCGAAAGAGGGGATCGAAAGGAAACGACAGCTCTACTACGGGTTGGCCTCGTATTGCGACGACCAGGCGGGAAGACTGCTCGACTTTCTCGATCGGAAGGGGTTGCGGGAGAAGACACTGGTCATCTTCACGTCGGACCACGGGATCGATCTCTACGACCACGGATTCGACAACAAGCACCACTACTATAACAACACGTGGCGCGTCCCGTTTATGATGAGTCAACCGGGTACGCTCGATCCGGGCGAACGGGAGTTCGCAAACTGGACGGACCTGACGGCCACGATTCTTGGGACTGCGGGGGTCGATGCGCCATGGGTGCAGGGGTTCGATCTCTACGACGCTCTCCGGGAAGGAGCGGGATCTCCGAGAAAGTGTGCGGTCGGTACCCTGTATCGCTCTTGCGCACTGGCGACGACGAGGTGGAAGCTGGAGTATTATTTCGACGATGGTTCGAGTCGTCTGTTCGACCGCAGGAACGATCCGGAAGAACGGAACGACCTGAGCGGGAGTGAAATGCACGCCGAGGTCAGGCAGGCGATGACCGTCGCGCTGCTCGAATGGCGGGGGTCCTTGCTCGATGTGTCCCATCTTCAGACGTTGCCCACGGGGGGCGGACCCGTCGCTCGACGTCTCAAGGAAGGCTATGGCGACCTGCGAGGGAACGAATCCGAGATCCGCGTGAACGAACGCGCCCAGGCGATCGAAGAGGATTTCTCGTCGGTGTAACAGCGCCCCACGGTAGCTCTGAGTGGCAGGTCGACGGTTGAATTCTGAACAGCTTGTCCATTGATTGTCGTGACGAATGGCCTACCTTTTTTCAGGATCCGAGGTGGTGGGCAATCTAGGCCTGCCCGTGAACAGGAGGATGATTGTGGTCGAAAAATTGGCGGAACAATTCGCCGAAGAAGGGTATGCGATCTGGGAACGGGCTTTCGAACCGGAAGAAGCGGAGAGAATGCGTGAGGAGGCGGATTCGATCCTGGAGCTGATCATCAACTCTACGATCGCCCACGGCCGAAAGAGCGGTCGGCTCGACATACTGGAAACGGAGGCCGGTCAGCTGGTCAGGAAGATCCAGCCGATTAACGATCTTTCACTTTACCTTGCACGGGTTTCTGAAGACGCAAGGTTGCTCGATCCGCTCCGAACGATTATGGGTGACGAGCCGGTCCTGATGGAAGAGAAGCTCAATTACAAGGAGCCCCTGCCGGAAAAGGTGCCCGGCATCGACTGCGGTGGTCGGGTCGACGATCGGTTTCCGATCCACAGCGATTGGGCATACTACAAGGCGCAGGACTACCCGCAGACCATCGTGTCGTCGGCGATCGCGTTCGACGACTGTTCGCCGGATACAGGACCCCTCCACATCTGGCCGGGTTCCCATCGTGAGGATCTGCCGCACGAGCGGAATCATCTGGGGTTGGAAGTGATTCCCGGCCATATCGACCCGGAGGGCGGCATCGACGTGTTGGCGCCCGCGGGTTCGGTGATGTTTTTCCACTCGCTGCTGGTTCACAACTCCCGACCGAATGTGTCCGGTCGCCCCCGACGGTTGATGATTTACAGTCATTATCCAGAGGCAGCTGACATGGGACACGATGTCCGTAACGGTCCCCGAAGGTTGGAGGAGTCTCCGTTCGAATGGGAATATCAGAGAATGAGGCAGAGTGGAATATTCGAGGATGTGTTTTCGGCGCCGGTGTTCGAACAGAGCGCTGCGTAGGGAGGGATTCGTGTCGATTGAGGTGAATCTGGAGTAGTGTCCGGACAGTCTGACAGACGCCCATGGAGCGCACTTCAATGAGTTTGGCTGCGTGGCGTTCGAGCAGGTCTTGACGGATAACGAGGTGCAGGCTGCGCGAAACGCACTGTCGGAGATCACCTGCCGGTTGATGGAGATGGCCCGGCGTGGTGAAGCGGAATTACGTGAAAATCCGAACGCGACACAGAACTATGCTGGCGTTCAAGTTCGCCGACCGGACTCTGACTTCGGGATCCATTTCGAGCCGGGGGTCGACCCTCTGACGGTTCCGGTCGAAAAAGCGGAACTGCATTTCCGAAAGCTTCACGGTTATCATCAGGAGCACCCGACGTTCGTCGATCTGACGAAGCACCCGAGGATCCAGGGGTTCATCTCGGCGCTGATCGGGGAGGAGGCCATTCTGAAGGCGGAGATGGCTCTGTCCAAGCCGCCATTTATCGGTTCGGAAAAACCCTGGCATCAGGACAATGCTTACTTCAACTGGCTCCCTCTGAACAAGGTCGCGACAGCCTGGATCTCGCTCGACGATGCCACGATCGAAAACGGGTGCATGCACGTCCTTCCAGGGAAACATAAGGTCGGGCCGCTCCGGCATCACCACACGATCGATAGCGAGATCCTCCCCGATCGAATCGATCCGACCGAGGTGGTGCCCGTTCCTATGAAGGCGGGTGGTGCGATGTTCTTCTCGGCCATGTTGCCGCATCAGACGTCGCCAAACACGACCGCGGAGCGTCGCCGGGCACTGCAGTTTCAGTATCGAGGCGAAAGCACGGTGGCCGTGACGAAAGAAGAGTTCGGGAAGGTGTTCGCGGAGGTGGATGGTACTGCGGCGAGCTGCGCGCTGGCTTAAGAAGACGGATAGCGGAGCCCACAACGAAAAACCGAAACGGCCGACTGGATTGGCCGTTTTTTTTATTCCTGAGATGGCCTACCCCCCCATCCAGGGCTTCGATCTCGAAGAACTCGGAACACAGGCTGGCACAAAAATCGTTTGGGGTATCTGCTGGATTCCACTGACGCCGCAGTTACGTGCTTTCAACCGCGAAACCTGGGCGGAACCGGTGAGCGCGAGACGTTTTGTTCAACGGTCGATTGGAAATTTCCGCCGACGAGGTGACCTCTGTTTTCCCAATTTCTCAGTTCGACGCTCTGGTCGCTCCTGCTCGTGAACTTTCTCGCTCTTCTCGTCTTTCTCTTCAGACGAGGAGGCCGAGGGGGCGGAGGCCAGCGCCGACATCCTCGGGCTCCCAGTCCACCAGGGGGGCGGGGGAAGGAATACCCGAAGCCACGCTGGTCGTCCTTGCCCATTCAACTTGGGTGGATTCGGGTGCGCTCCCGGAAATCGGAACGGACTCCACGCTCCAACTGATTGGGAAAGCCGCGATCCCATTCCGCTTCACGCAATGTTGATCAGGTCGACGATCGCGGGTCGGCCGTAGACCGCTCCTCCCGTCACTACCGTCAGATTCGGGAGGACTTCACGCACCCCTTCCCCGTGCGTATGACCGCAGAGGACCGTCAGGTTCGCGGATGGGTGTTCTCCCGCGACCTCGGTCAGGACACCCCCGACAGCCTCGCAGGAAAAGAACGGCAACCAGTCATCGTTGGACGGCTCACCTTCGTGCCACGCTGCCCCCTTGAACGGGGGGATGTGCGTGAGGATGAGAAGGTGGGTGTGGGTTTCGAGTCCCGATCGGACGACGTGACGTAGACGATCGACAGCTTCGGCGGCGAAAGACTGAATCCGTTCAAGTCGCTCTGCGCGATCTGCGGTCGTGAGATCTTCGATCAGATAGAAGTCGTTGAGCTCGACCGGTGAGTCTTCGTAGTTCCCGAGCCGTCCGCCCATCCGTCGTGTCCGACGAGTGCCGTTCGGGATGACAGGGAGACAACGCCACCTTCGTTCATCCAGCAGAGGTGGCCCGACGAACGAACGACTGCCGATACGTCCTTCCGGACTTCCTCCACCGAACTTCCATAGTAGTTGTGATTGCCTACAACGAAGCAGATTGGATGCTGAAGCGAATCTATCCGCTCGAGGTAACCGCACACCGAATCAGCCTCTCCGATATCGCCCGTCAGAAGAACGACATCGGGATTCTCTCGATCGATCGACTCCAGAAATCGCGAGATGCCTTCTTCCTCGACGAAGTCGAGGTGAATGTCTGTAATCCAGACCGCTTTCACGAAATCTGATGTCCCGTCACAATAGGTGACGGTCTCCCGCTCTCCGTGTCTCCCCCCGCCGTGTCCTGAGTAAACGCGTCAGCGTCGTATCGAAGGGTCTCCCCCTCAGAGGGCCGGGCCGGGTCTACCATCCGTGTACGCCGTGACCCTGGTCGGGGAACCAGATCGCGTCGATCAGGCTCGACACGGCGATTCCGAGCAGGTATCCGCAGATCCCGCCGTAGGCGAAGGGCAACGAACGCCGATAGAGTCGAACGCCGCCGATCTTGAGGACGACCGTCTTCGCCGCCCACACGAGCATGAGACAGAAGGCATAACGCCGCTCGGGGAAGGCGATGGCAATCGGATGAAGCGGCCACCACGAGAGACGGGCCCGCAACAGCGTCAGGAGGGCTGCTTCGCCGGCTCCGAAGAGCCAGACGCTGAGCTTTTGGGGATCGAAGACGTAGTTCTTGGTGCCCTCGATGTAGGGGATGTTCGCAACCAGGGCATTGACCCCCCAGGGGATCAGCCCCGCATTCAGGCCGCCGATACTGTAGCAGCGATAGATGCGAGCATAGGAGGCCATCCACCATCCGATGATGAAGGCGATGGGGAGGATCAGCCAGATGGAAGGGACACGCCTGAGACCCGGCCCGAGCATCTTGAAGTAGTGCGTGATCGAGGGGATACTCGCGGTACGGATCGGCGCTCCCAGAAACGTGTTACGCTGGACGAGCACCATCATGGCCTGCGATGCGGGTGTGAAGTTGACAGAGCCGCCGATCGACCGCAGGACCACATGCCCCTTGCCCCCCGCCGGGTTGAGGAACGTAAAGCCTGTCGTGGCTGCGTATTTGGAGATTCCGAAATAGCAGATGAACAGGAAGATCAGCTGCAGGAAGACCGCGCCGGCCGTCATACCTGCAGACATGCACCATCCGGCGAGCACGAGACCGAAAGCGATGAATCCCAGCCACGCGGTACGGTAAGAGCAGGGCACGCCATTGTCTTCGTAACGGGGACGGAGGAAGGCGACCTGTAGCGTATGCTTGAGATGGCGACGCGAAACCCAGACGGACCAGCCCACAATCAGGAAGAGTGCACCGCTCGACTCGAGCGTGGCGATTTCCCCGGCTTTGGCCGGCTGCCCGGCGAGGCCCACGGTAAAGCCCGTCCGGTTCATGGCGCCGATCTTGAAGGTGTTCAGCAGGTTGTAGGACCAGAAGCTGAACAGGATGTCCGTAGGACACAAATAGGCGAGACCCATCAGCAACGGTTGGACCCGCAGGTAGAAGGGGGGAAGATCGTTGCCGAGGCTGATCTCTTTGGTGACCGCCCTGTCGAACAGGGTGATCCGGGGGAGATCGATCGCGAAGTAGCCGATAATGTTCCAGGCGATGATGCCGAAGGTGAATGCGAACCCGAACCAGAAGATTTTGTTCCTGAATACGGTGGGGACGCCGTCGTCGTCTTCGGTGAGCATGTCGACCGGGAAGGCCGACATCGGGAAGACTAGTCGTTCCTGCTCGTCCCATTGTCGGAAGAAGAGGACACTGCAGAAGAGACCGCACATGAACGTGGCCAGACATCCGATGAGCCACCAGAAGAAGGGACGAAACCACTTGAGCCAGGGAATCTCATCATCGAGCTGGAGTCCGGTGTAGAGCTGGTAGATGCTGGGATCCTGCGTGGGTTCGAGAAAGAGGTAGTCGGGCAAGAGCGGCATGATGACTTCGCGCACCCGGTTCTCGGGTGAAGCGAAGAAGTCGGGTGCGGGGACGAGGCTGACCGAGTGCTGAGCCCATCCTACAGCCGGCAGGTTCCCCGTGACCCAGAGCATCGCGAAGATGACGAGGATTTCGTGCTTTGAAAGGGCGGCTTTGGGGACCGTGAGGCGAAGGAGGGTGTTCAACAGCACCCAGCCGAGGAAGGGAATCAGAACGGCGACGGGGAGGTAGCTCTTGACGAGGTTCCGCGCCCAGTTGTCCATGTAGTAAGTGCTGACGGCCATCGTGATCACGCCGAGCACGACCGCTCGCACCGTGACGATGCGCCCCGCCTGAGGCTGCGCTTCTGGATTCTCTTCGATGATTTCAGCAGTAGCCATAGGTCTCCCGAATTTCGCGAAGCATAGTAAACTACCGGAGCACTTCCCGGCGCGCAAACGCATCAAGATGCTGGAGACCGGAAACCGATCTTACACGGCGTCCTCGGTGGTGTCGAAAATGGGGAGACATCCCGCATAGACAATCGCTCGTAGGGACGGTTCGCGAACCGTCCGCCAGTGGCATTCCAACGAGCTTTTGACTGTCATCAGAATCAATACGAGCATCGATCAATGAATGACCGCCTCGTCCACGTCTACAAAGGAACTCCCGGCGATCACTGCGTCTGCGATCAGGCCCTCCGGCCGGTTTCGGATATGGAGTGGGTTATCATCTTCATGACGGGTGGCGATCACGAGCCCCGGAGGGAAAACTACATCGCGCTTTGTCGAACGACGGACGGGGGCGCAACGTGGAGCAATCCGGAAACGGTCCTTCGGTATCCGGATCGGGGCTGTCTGCTGTCAGAGGTGACCGTCGTGGATGGCGTGATGACGATCTACGGCCACTCCCACGAAGGACGCTTCGAGGACTGGCGCGTGTTCGCGATGGCCAGCGAGGATGGGGGCAGGACGTGGGGGAACCCTGAACCGTTCGAGCCGCTACCACGACGCACGTTCATTCGGAATCTTTACGTAGCCAGCTGGGGAACGTGGTATTTTCCGTTCCAGTCCTATGACGTGTCGGACGACCCGATGCCGTCTCACCTGGAGGACGGATCGTTTCAACGCGGGGTGAACGGCGTGTTGATCAGTGAGGAAGGGGGGACGTCGTGGGTGAAGTCCGAAACGGTCGGGCCTCAGTCAGGTTGGAATGAAGCGAATGTGCTGGAATGCCGCGATGGGCGGCTGGTGATGCTCTGCCGGGCAGACGGGACGGGCCGGCTATCCAGAAGTGAGTCCACTGATCGGGGCCGGACGTGGTCGCCGTGGGTGGATACGGATATCCCGAACCCCGGGACGAAGTTTCGACTTCACAGGCTGTCCGATGGACGGATCGTTCTCATCCACAATCCGAATGCGACGCCCCGGGTTCGCAACCCGTTGGCGATGTGGATCTCAGACGACGATATGGAAACGTGGGAGTACAGGCGCACGATCACCGATTTCCCCGGTCAACTTTCCTATCCCGACGGCTTCGTGACGGAAGACGAATCCTTCGTCCACTTTGCCTTCGACTACAACCGCCACGACCTCATCTCGGTTTCTTCCCCGATCCCACCAGTTTGAACGTCTGCTCTCTTCCCTATGCTGCGCACAGGGACACCCGATGCTCCACCCAATCACGGATCATCCAGCCGTGATGGCAGATCCGGTGGCGGTTCACCCGCCACAATCTTCCCGTCTCTCAGGAACGGCTCAGCGTTTCCCCATAGCTTCGACCCGTCGGGAGACAGGATGGGCTCCGCCGAATACTGTCCCAGGTAGACACGCCGAAGCTGGTCCGTGAGGTTTCCACTGCTGCTGTGGAACACGATACTGCTGAAGACCGCGATGCTCCCGGCCGGGGCCGTGACCGTAATCCCCGGGTCGTTCCCGAAATACCCGACTTTGTCGTTTGACCCTTCCTGAACGACGTGCTGCACCCAGGAGCGGATCCCGCTACGAGAGAAGGGGAGGAGATGGACGGTCCCGTTCTCCTCACTCACATCGTCGAGCGCACACCAGCAGGTCAAATAAGGACGGTGATCGGGATACCCGACATAGCCTGAGTCCTGATGCCAGGAGAAGGCCATCCCTTCGTCCGCACCCTTAACGACGTACTGTTCCCAGAAAAGGAAGGCCGAGTCGCCCAGAGTCGCCCGACAGATGTCGGCCATCAGGTCGCTGAACAGAAACGTGCGCAGCTCGGGTTGGTCGCGAAAGCAGTTGGAAACGAAGTACCGTTTGTTGCGATGGGTGATACCGAGGACATCGGTCCCCTGGGCATCCATTCGCGCGTTCATCTTGTCGATGAAGCGCTCGCACTCCCTACGCAGCAACGCGAGGTGGTCGTCGGGGATGACGCCCTCGAGGATGAAGTATCCTTCCTCACGGAACTGCTCTCTCTGACGTTCGTTGATAACGCCGCTCGGCTCTACACTTTGCATCTTGTACTCTGCATTTTGCCTTGCTACAAGGCCCCGCCTTGCAGCGCAATCTTCACCGCATCTTTCCCATCCAGATGATACCCTCCCGCGAGGGCGTGGAACCCTTCGGAGACCCGTTCGAGCGGAAGCGTGTGACTGACCATCTTACTGAACGGAAACTCGTTGCGTTCCATGATCGGGATTCCGCGCATGAAACATTCTGCGCGACCTCCCAGGATGGCTTCCATCCGGACGTTCTTGCGCATGAACTGTTGGTTGGGGTTGAACTCCATCGACCCGACGTCCACGAAGTGTCCCATCTCGATGTAGGCGCCGCTCTGTTTGACGTATTCTAGCCCTTCGCTGATCGCGGGGAGGAATCCGGCGCACTCGAACACCACGTCCGCACCCTCGCCGTGGGGGGTAAAGTCACGAACCATCTGTATTCGTTCCTGCGGGTCGGTGATCTCGGCGATGTCGATCACAAGGTCGGCGCCGATCTTCTTGGCGAGTTCTAGACGTCCCGGGGGACCGCCGACCATGATGAGTCTTCCGCCGCCGCTCACCTTTGCGCAGATCAGAGTGGCGAGGCCGATGGGTCCCGATCCTTGAATCGCGACCGTGTCGCCGAACTGGATGCCTGAGCGCATGACGCCGTGCACGCCGATATTGAAGGGCTCGGCCAGCACGGCGACGTCCGCCGGCATGTTCACCTTGAAGAGGGTCTCTTCCGCGTGCTGAAGGTTGATGTAGTCGGCAAACCCCCCTCGCAGATGCGGCTCATCAGCCGGATTCAGGAATCCGTAGATGCCTACGGGTGTGCGGGGAAAGAATACAACCCGATCGCCTTCGCTCAGATCGTTGCCGAACAGATCTTTTTTCACGTTTGCGCCGATCTTGTCGAGGATGCCCACGTTCTCGTGGCCGAGAAGGACTTCGCCTTCGAGTCGCTGATGCTCCCAGTTGTGAAGGTCGGTTCCACAGATGCCGGCCAGCTCTGTCTTGATCAAAACAGCGTCAGGATCCGGATCGAGAACGGGATACTCGCGAATGTCGAACGTTTCGCCGACCATCACGGCGGCTTTGGATGTCAATGCCATGGGGTTGCTACCTCTTAAATCGGTTCAATCGGGGTCCCAGGTCGGAATGAGCAAGCCGCGTCCCCGAGTATCCCTAGCGTTAGCCAGGGTTGTATCGCCTGCCCCGAGCGAAGTCGAGGGGAGGGGCGCACGATCGCGTGAAGGGTTGGCCCTCGTTCTTTGTTCATTGACGGGGACGACTGGATTCTACTTGGTTCGGTCAGGCCACGGCGTAAACAGTGCCCGCTGCTCTGCGCTGTATCTCTCCAATGTACGATCCAGTACGTTCTGCGGCTCATCCATGGTCGAGATGTTCTGCGACATCAACCAGTAGGGACCGTAACCCACGTGGATCGTCTTGCGGGTTTGTTCGGACCGATTCGTGACGCCACCGTGGCGCAAGTTCTCCGTGAACACGATGACGTCCCCTGCTTTCGCTTCAAGCGACACCATGCCGGGTTCCTCGTCCGGATCTCGTCCGTAAGGTGACTGCAGGTTACTCTTGTGCGTGCCTGGTACGACGCAGAATGCGCCCTCTTCCTCGGTCACGTCGTGGACGAAATAGATGAATCGGATCATCCGGCAATCGATGCCGTTCTCGTTGAAGCGATACGTATACTTGTCACCGGTGGGTCGATGCGTGCCCGACTGGTTTCCTGTATACCGGATGCGGATCTCGGAATTGTTGATGGTCACGTGACCCTGAACGATGCTCCTTGCATAGGTCATCGTTCTCTCGTGATCCACCAGGAAGTCGAACGCCGGATCCGCGTTCCAGAAATCCTCGATGATCAGGGTCTTGCCTTCAGCCTTCTCCCCTTTGACATAGTATCCAAGTTCCTCGTTGACGTGATAGTCGCTGTCCCACGCGCTCCATTTTCGGGGCGGCTTGTCCACGTTCTCCAGGGCGTGCGCCTCCAGCCGGTCCACCGTCTCCCCGAGACTCGCCACTTCATCGCGGGATAAAAAATCCGGCAGGATCAGATACCCCTGCCGATCGAATTCATAGATCTCGATGTCGGTCACAGATTGTCCTCTTTCTGTTCGGGGAAATCCATAAGGGCCTGATGTTTAGGCAAAAACCTCAGGTCTTTGAGATCGTGATCAGGCCGGCATCCGCGTCGACGGCGACACAATCGCCCGTCACGATGTGTTCGAACGGATCCTCTTCCAACTCGCTCATCATCGGGATGCCGTTGACGATGCATCCCAGGGCGGCCAGCCCGTCGACCTCGACATTGACGAAGGCCACGGGCGCCTGCCCCTCCAGCTGAGCCAGATTCAGGATCATCGGGGTGCCCGAGGAGCCCTTGGTCGACCGAATGACGAGTACGCGGTCCTTCAGACGTTCCCCTTCGAGTGGATGACCGACGGCAATGATGGTACCCGTGACGGCATCGACCTCACCCCAGAACGACAACGTGGCGTCTGCCACCAGGGCCTCGCCTTCCGCCTTTCCGCCCACGACGCCCTTACCCCTGATTTCAATCGTCTCGCCCATTCGACCTCTGGTCTACCTCTTTACCTGATTCTTGGCTGGCCTTAGTCCCCGAGCCATCGTCCCGCAATCGCCGAGCGAACGCACGCCTCGGTTTTGGCGATGATCGACTCGCATTCGATCATGCCGCGCGAGTAGTGGGCCTGCTTGAATCCGTGGGTGATGATGCGCTTGTAGGGGATTCTCATGTTCGTCGGACAGGTGTCCGTCAGGATGCGGCCCCCGGCTTCCTCGATGGTGCGGGTATATCCCATCGCGTCCGCATTGCCCTTTGTCCCCTTGGCCGTGTCGATCCAGAGATCCACGCCATCGGCCACTTTCTTGCCGTTCAAGAGATGGGCGAACTCGGCGATCTCCCGGATCGAGGCGTGAGGACATCCAAGGACGCACGCGTCGATCTCGTCGCCCGTGATGTTTCTCAAGGCGTCGTACTGAGCCTGGAGGGTGTCATTGTCGAAGGGGATGGATTCCTCCGGGACGTCATCGTGGAACGCGGCCTCCAGGGTCGGCGCCTCCGGTGTGACGCCAGCAATATGGGCGAGCGTGACGCCGCCTGACGTCGCGAGCGCCGCACACAATTGCTTGGCCTCGTCCTGACTCGGTCTCCGACAACCGTTGAAGACGGGAATGCCGAGGCCCGCGATCTTTCCGGCGAAGTAGCCCAAGGCACCCCAGTCGGTGGAATGCGTAAGGTCGGCGCTCACCTCGATATGGACGGTGCCTTTTCGGTTTTCGTCGAGGAGGACGCCAAATTCAGGGACCAGTCCGAGGAGGGACGCGGCAATGGCACTCTCCGTGCCATGACGCGTCGTCCGAGCGCCTAGGATGGTGTTCGCATACACGACGGCGGAGGACTCGGTCCAGGCACAGACTTCGCCCTTCACGGGCACGTTGCCGACGAGGTAAGGAGCACAGGTGAACGTGGGGATGAACCCGGCATCGGCGGCCAGGTCAGCCAATTCGTTGTGCATGGCCACCTGCTCCGGGTCGTTCTCGGGCACGTCGACATCTTCGGTGGTGATGAAGGCGGCGTGGACTGTGCAATAGCACCCCTCCGCGGTGCGATGCTGACAGGCCTCCTTCAGATCGGCCATATACAGGTCCATCGTGTCCTTCGACGCATTACGAGCCATCAAGTTCGGCACCGGGAGAAGTGCGTGTGTGTTGTCGCACTTGATCAGGCGCTCCGCACCCATGACGTCACCCCACTGAACGAGCCATCGCACGCACTTTGCGAGATACTCGCCCTTCGCCCCGTCCAGAATCGCCTGCTGCTCGCTTGTCAGTTCCATACTCGCCTGCTTGTAGACACGCTATTCAGTGGATACGTCCGCTTGTGGGCACAAGAAATACCACTGCACCCGAAGCTGCAATGGCTTTGTCCCGTCATTCAATTCCATTGAGCGCGAAGCGCCGTAGACACGCCCGCTCTCCCCGTCCCCCGCTCATCCGTCGTTACCTGAGTGGTCTGTCCTATCTCGAACGTGGAGACCCCTCTAAGCTATGCGCAGTCCAGATGATCCTCTTTCCACCGCCCGAACATCACTTCCTTCTGCCCACCCTGGTTGATCTTCGACATCCGTTCCCGCGTCTCCAGCCACAGGTCGGTCCAGATTTTCGCGTCCTTGAGCTCGAGTTCGGGGGTTTTCTGACTGCGAACGACGAATCCGGGGAATGCCTCCCGGCCGGTATGCTGACCGATCGGGTTGTAGCGGAGGTCGAAGCTCCACCGAATACGGTCGCTGAGGTTGGACAGCGACCCGTGAACGGTGTGTGGATGGAGGAAGATGACGTCGCCACGATTCACGGGAAGAGGCAGCGTGCCATCGACGTCGAACAGGTGATCCGGGATCGGACGCCCGCTCTGTCCCTTGTAGTTCGGGCAATGGGTCAACAACCCCTTGCGATGGCTGCCCGGCACGACTTTCAGCGGGCCCTGTTCTAGATCCGTATCGTGAAGCGAGAACCAGACGGTCAGCATTTGCGTGTCGTCGGCTTCCTCGATGACGACACCGTTGTCTTGGTGCCACTGCGTGGCACCCATAATGGGTTGACCGAACTGATTGGTCGGGAGAATTGATTCGGGGGGCTTGATGCGAACGTGCTGAACAGGATTCGAGTAGACCTCGGGCCCAATGAGAGACTCTACCGAGTCGATGAGCGCGGGGCACGTGAACGCATCGAGGACCGCCTGTCCCGTCCAGAATGGGGTATCCGGCTTGACGTCTGCGAACGGCAGTGAAAAGTCGAAGTACTGCTTGTGCACGTCGCCCGTCTCAATCACCAGCTTGATGAACCGCTCTCCGAACGGAAGGCCTTCGAACCGTGAAGAGATTTCTCCCTTCTTGTAAAGTTCGTCGATCAGGTCGTCCAGAACGCCGTCATATTCATCGACAACCGCATCCAGCACCGAGTAGGGGATGACGTCGGGGACGACCACAAACCCGTGCGTTTCAAAATCCTCGAGCTGTTCCTGCGTAAGATGCGCCATAACCCTCTCCTGCCTGGAAGGAACCCTGTGTTCGGTCACGTGTCCCGGTGAGTTTTACCGACCCTTGAAATATAGGGTGGTCCGAAGCCAGCAAGTATCCCTTTATCGATGCTCGCCAGAGGCCCTTGTCAATGATCGATGCTCAATGGTCATTGATCAATGTTTATGGTGCTCGCCAACCCCACGAACTCCCGGTCGCGCCTTGTCCTCGATGCCTTTCCACGCATAAGGATCCTCACCCGCGATCATGACGATGTCTCGAACATCCGTTCTGGCGACCCCGACACCCTCGGTCGTGCGCCAGGGAAGCAGTGACTCGGCGCTCATGTAGTGGTTGACGAGTACGCGACGATGACCGAATTCGGCTTTGTTCGGCAGGGACCGGTGAAGCAGGTAACCATTGAAAAAGAGCAGGGCGCCGGCCTCGACTTCAACGGGGATCGCCTCGTCGTTGCTGTAGGGAAACCGATAGGACTCCTGGGCGCTGTCAAAGCGCACATCCTCGTGGTCGTGTTGCGGGTAGAGGATCCCGCGCGCGTGCGATCCGGGGATGACCCAGAGACATCCGTTCTCGGTCGTCGCGTCGTCGAGCGCCATCCAGCCACCGGTCAGCGAACGGTCGCGTGTCGGAATGTAGATTTCGTCCTGATGCCACGCCTGACCCGGCATGCCTGCTGATTTGATGAAATACATGGACTGCATGCATTTCACGTTGGGCCCGATGAGTTTCGTCAGTGCGTCGACCATCGTGTGCTGTGACAGATAACGATGCTGGATAGGGGAGATCTTGTGCACCTGGTGGATGCAAAGAACCTGCTCGAGGATCTCCCCGTCGGTTTCTTCACCTGTGAAATCGGGAAGGTTCCGAACCTCGCCCCACTTCCCTCTACAGATTTCGACCGCATCGTTTCGAAGCTCTTCGATTTCATCAGGAGAGAGCGCATCCGGGATGACGAGGAAGCCGTTGGTGTTGTAGAAATCAACCTGGTCGTCGGTGATGGCAGGATAAGTCCACTCGGTTGCAGTCACGGTTGCAAGTAGCTCCTATTAGGGCCGGTCATTTCTTCAGGTGGAAAAGGTTTACCCCGGTCGGCACGTGCACATTAATATAGGGCCTCGTCGGAGCGGACCACAAAGATGAAAGGAAGAACTCTCGATCTCCCCTCCCGTTTCTCTTTGTGTCTTGGAGTCTTGCCTGTCGTGAGTAGCAACCCCCGGTTGCGTATCGATGGAGTGGTTCACTTTCAGTAAGGAGCAGAACATTGCCAGTTCAACCGGGCGTGAAAGCCCTGACGTTCGATCTGTTCGGTACCATCCTCGATCTCGGGGGAAGTCTGACCCCTCATATCGGGACCTTCCTTGCATCCAAAGGCAGTGATACTTCTGCCGATGTCTTCTGGCAGCAATGGCGATATCGCCAACGGCTGGAGCAGTTTCAGGACACGATCATGGCCCTCGGGCACGGCGGATATCTCGAGACCGTGCGGCGGGCCTTTGTCTACGTTCTGGGGATGAACAGAGTGGAGGCATCAGCTGACGAGGTGAAGGCGTTCCTCGAATGCTGGCGCGAGTTGTCCCCGTTCCCTGAAGTGAAAGACGCGCTGCCTCCTCTCCACGAAAAGTATCGGCTGGTGGCACTGTCGAACGGCGATCCGTGGTTTCTGGAACATCTTTCGAAGAATCGGATTCAGTACAACTTCGACGCCGTGATTTCGGTCGAACAGGCTGGCGGGGCCTTCAAGCCGCACCCGGGTGTTTATCGGAAGGCGGCCACGATGATCTCCCTCGAGGTCGGAGAGTGCATGATGGTCTCCGCCAATTCCTTCGACGTGGTTGGCGCAAGGGCCTGTGGCATGCGGGGCGCCTGGGTGGATCGGTACGACCTTCCGTACGAGGACACCCCCTATCAAGCCGATGTGATGGTCAATGACTTCACGGAATTAGCCGACGCGGTGACCTGAGAAGCATAGAAGAGGAGCTCCATGCCGAAAATTACCTTCATGGGTGCGGGCAGCAGCGTGTTCGCCAAGAACATACTTGGCGACAGTATGCTGAGTCCGGCGCTGCACGATGCGCACATCGCGCTCTACGACGTTAACTCAAGGCGCCTGCGCGAATCCCGGCGAATGTTGCAGTTTCTGAACAAGAATGTGAACAAGGGTCGAACGAGGATTACGGCCCACCTCGGGAAGGCCAACCGAAGAGCGGCGTTGAAGGACGCGAACTATGTCGTCAACGCGATCCAGGTTGGAGGCTACGAGCCGTCGACGGTGATCGACTTCGCGATACCCAAGAAGTATGGCCTGCGTCAGACGATTGCGGACACGATCGGGATCGGTGGGATTTTCCGCGTGTTGCGAACGGCGCCTGTGATGATGGCGTTTGCGAACGACATGGAGAAGGTTTGCCCGGATGCGTGGTTTCTGAACTACACGAATCCCATGTGTGCTGTCACGGGCGCGTTGTTGAGAGGCACTTCCATTCGGACGGTCGGACTGTGCCACTCTGTGCAATCGTGCGCGACGGGACTGCTGAATCGGGTGGGCATGCTCGATGAGGTCGAGAATCTTCAGTGGGAGATTGCGGGGATTAATCATCAGGCCTGGCTGCTCGAGATCACGGACGGGGGCCGCGACCTCTACCCGGAGATTAAGAAACGGGCGGCAGCGATGAACCGCGAAGCTCGAAAAAAGGGAGCCGCCAAGCATACGGACATGGTTCGGTTTGAAATGATGCGTCATTTCGGCTACTACTTGACGGAGTCTTCCGAACATAGCGCGGAATACATGCCGTACTGGATTAAGTCGACCTATCCCGAACTGATCGAAGAGTTCAACATTCCTCTCGACGAGTATCCAAGACGGTGCGTGAACCAGATTCAGCGCTGGAAAGAGCGAAGTCACGAGATGGTGAACAACAAACGACTCTCGCACGACCAAACGCACGAGTATGGCTCGTATATCATGGAAGCCATGGAGACCGATGTGCCGTTTCGGATCGGCGGCAATATTCTGAACGACGGTGGATACATTACCAATCTGCCCCGGAATGCGGTCGTGGAGATCGCGTGCCTTGTCGACAAGAACGGCGTCCAGGGGACCTACGTGGGCGATCTTCCAGAGCAATGCGCTGCTCTGAATCGCACGAACATCAATACGCAATTGCTGACGCTCGAGGCCGTCTTCAACCACAGCAAAGAGTCGGTTTACCAGGCGGCGATGCTCGACCCCCATACGTCATCCGAATTGTCTCTCGACGACATCCGAAAGATGTGCGACGAAATGATTCGCGCACACGAGATGGAGAGCTTTTTCAAGAAGGGGAAGGCGTTTCGGATGCCGAGAATGTGGAACGCGTGAAGAGCTGAGCGGGAGAGCCCTTCGATACGACGCTGACGCGTCTACTCAGGACACGGAGGGGGAGGAGAGAGCGGGAGAGTCTCTGCTAGTTGCAATGCCACGCCCGCTCACCCATTCTCCCGCTCAATAATGCCCGACGACACGTAGTACCCTGGACCATTAGCCATGCCCACGCCTAACATCATCCTCATCTGCTCCGATCAGCACGGATTCCGATACGCGGGGCATCCGCTGGTCAAGACACCGAATCTCGATCGTCTCGCTGAGCGGGGGACCGTGTTTTCCAACACGTATTGTGCCAGCCCGCTCTGCACGCCAGGTCGCGCGAGCATGATGACCGGGATGTAACCGTCGGACGTTGGGTCCTATTGCAATTCGACGGTCTATGACGGCAGCCATCCAATGTGGGCCCGGTACCTGACAGACGCGGGCTACCATTGCTGGGCGACGGGAAGATTCGATCTGAATTCGGATGTTCCGACGGGATTCCACGAAGTCGAAACCCGTAACGGTCACTTCGACAACCCGGACATCACCTCCCTGTTCAGAAACCCGCTCTGTTACAGGATGGACGAACGACCTGATGTGGACGGACGGCCGAGGGACGAAAGACACCACGACGAGCAGTTGACCAACCACACGCTGTCGTATCTGGAGCACGAAGCGCCTTCCCTGGGGAAACCGTGGCTGTGCTGGCTGGGAATGAGCCAGCCTCACCCCAGATTCGTCGCACTCCGCCAGTACTACGAGATGTATCCGTTGGAAGACATCGACTTGCCTGAGGTCCCGCAGAAGGATCTCGAACACTTGCATCTCGTCTATCAGGCCATGCGACACTACAAGCGCATCGCGACCCCGATCCCCGAGGACAGAATCAGGAAAGCGCGAGCCGGCTACTACGGCATGATCACGGAGTTGGATGAGTATGTCGGGCGGGTCCGGGACAAGCTGGAGGAGACCGGACAGCTGGAGAACACGATCTTCATCTATACTTCCGATCACGGGGAGTCCCTCGGAGAGCACGGGTTGTGGCACAAGAGCTCGTTCTACGAGAACGCCTCGCACGTGCCGTTCGTGATGGCGGGTCCGGGCATCCCTCAGGGCCACGTCGACCTCGCTGCCGCTTTGTACGAATGGCCCGGGCTCGAGGTTCCTGGCGAAATCCGAGGACATTCCCTCGTGCCACTGCTTGACGGAGGAACCGGTGACCATCCTGGATGGACCTACACGGAATCTCATTCAGAGGGGATGATGACCGGCGGGTTCATGATTCGCAAGGGGCCCTGGAAGTACGTCCACTTCCAGTGGCACGACGGTCTGTTGTTCAACCTGGATGAGGATCCGGGCGAATTCGAGAACCGGATCGAGGACCCGGCTTGCGGCGAAGTCGTCAGAGAGCTCAAGGGAATCCTAGAGAGCCAGGTCGATACCGAACGCGTGACCCTCGACGCCTTCGATGCCCAGAAGAAAATGTTGGGGCAACTGACTGAAGGGAAAACAGAAGAGGAATTCGCAGCAATTCTGGAGAGCCGTTTGGGCCCGGGGCAATCACGCCTCATGGCTGCCACACAACCACGAAATCCATGATCCCAGGGACGGTTCGCGAACCGTCCCGCAATGCGAAACGCTTACTGAAAGACTACAGGACCCCCGATGCCATCCGGATCACGCCCCAATATCGTCTACATCTGTTCCGACCAGCACAGCTTTCGATACACAGGGTATGCCGGTCATCCGCTCGTCAAGACCCCCAACATGGATCGGATCGCAAAGAACGGGACGGTGTTCGCCAACACGTATTGCGGGAGCCCGGTTTGCACGCCCGGTCGGGCGTGCCTGATGACGGGGATGTACTCCTCGGATGTCGGATCCTATTGCAACTCGACGCCGTGGGACGGCAGCCATCCGACCTGGGGAACCCGCCTTTCACGGAACGGATATCAGTGCCACGCGACGGGGAAATTCGACCTGAATGAGTTTGAGCGTGGGTTTATCGAGACGGACGTCGGGAACGGTCACTGTCGGAACCCGGATATCACGTCTCTCTTTCGAAATCCTCTCTGCATGCGGTGGAACGAACGGGACAACGTGAATGGAAGCCCGCGTGAGAAACGACACAAAGATTCGGCGCGTACGCAGACGTGTCTCGATTTCATCGCGCAAACGCGTCCCGGAATCGACGGCCCATGGCTCTACTTCCTTGGCCTGAGCCAGCCCCATCCAAAGTTCGTGGCGCTGCAGGAATACTGGGATCTCTATCCCCTGGACGAAATCGACCTGCCGGATGTTCGGGATGACGATCTGGAAAACATGAATCTCGTTTACCAGGGCATCCGAAACTTCAAGCGGATCGCGACACCCATTCCCGAAGATCGGATCCGCCGGGCACGGGCGGGCTACTACGGGCTGATCTCCGAGCTGGATGAATACATCGGTCAGGTCTACGACGCGCTGGAGGCGGCAGGGGAACTGGAGAACACGATATTTATCTACACTTCAGACCACGGAGAGTCCCTCGGCGAACACGGTCTGTGGCTCAAGAACAATCTCTACGAGAACGCAGCGCACGTTCCGCTAGTGATGTGCGGTCCTGGCATTCCGTCCGGTAAGGTGATCGAGACACCGGTCGCGCACGTAGACCTTGCTGCGACCCTGCTCGATTGGGCAGGCTCGGACGAGCAGAGCGAGCTTCGAGGGCATTCTCTGATCCCGTTGCTCGAAGACCGGGACGGGCCTCACCCCGGATGGGCGTATACGGAGTCTCACTCGGAAGGGAACTGCACCGGCTCCTTCTCGATCCGGAAAGGGGACTGGAAATACATCCACTTCCAATGGTATCAGGGCCTGCTCTTCAACCTGAAAGAAGATCCAGGCGAGTTCGACAACCGGATCGATGATCCTGCCTGTGCGGAGGTTCTGAACGACCTGAAAGCCATTCTGGCCAGCCAGGTCGACACGGAGCAAGTGACTCGCGACGCGTTTGAGGCCCAGGACCGTGTTGTGCGCGGTCTGGCGGAAGGCAAGACCGAGGAAGAGTTTGCCGCTCTGCTCCAAAAGCGGCTTGGTGAAGGACAAGCGCGTGCGCTCGCGATGAAATACGTCGGTGGAATCGGTTGAGCATCGTGTTCACGGACTTCTTCGCAGCACACTTTCGAGGACCCCATGACTGACAGACCGAACATTCTGTGGTACTGCTCCGATCAGCAGCGATTCGACACGATCGGTGCGTTGAACAACCCTCACGTCAATACCCCAAGGCTCGACGACTTCATGAAGGGTGCGGTGACATTCGACTATGCCTACTGCCAGGCACCCATCTGTACCCCAAGCCGGTCGAGTTTCTTGACAGGGATGTATCCGAGCGCCGTCGGGGTCAAAGGGAATGGAAACGACACCTGGCCGGACTACTACGCTGATCGGCTGATCCCGAACATCCTCACCCGAGCGGGGTACCATTGCGGGCTGGTCGGGAAGCTGCACCTGGCGGGAGCGGCCAACGCGCAGGAAAATCGTGTCGATGATGGCTATGGGTACTTCCAGTACAGCCACGCACCCAAGGGGCCGAACGACTACGGTCACGACTACGCGGATTGGATCCGGCAGCAGGGGAGCGATCCAGCAGAACTCCTCCTGGAATACAACCAGATGGATTCGTATCGAAAGGGGGCGACCGAGAAGAGCTTCGGTGGTGTCTACGAGCCGACGGAGGAGAAGGACAACGTTCCCCCGCACTTGCATCAGACCTATTGGTGTACAGAAAAGTCAATCGAGTTTGTCGACAAGAACCGTAGAGAAAATCAGCCGTGGATGCTGAGCGTGAATCCGTTCGATCCGCACGCCGCGTTCGACCCGCCCTACGAGTTCTACCGGCGTTACGATGTGGACGGGATGCCCGGGGCGCACTTCGAGGACGGCGATCTCGAGCATCAGCAGAAACTGGTCGAGGCGGGCGTCGATTTCCAGTCGAAACCTCAGCATCCGGACGTGTGGGATCACAAGCGTGTCCAGGCCGCCTACTATGCGATGATCGAGCAGGTGGACCACGAATTCGGGCGGCTGCTGGATCACCTGGATGCTATGGGCGAGCGGGAGAACACGATCGTGGTGTTCATGAGCGATCACGGAGAAGCCCTGTGCGACCACGGTCTTTTGCTCAAGGGATGTCGCTTTTTCGAAGGATTGACGAGAGTTCCCCTTATGGTTTCGTGGCCTACGGGCTACCGCCAAGACATCGTGAGCGATGCACTCGTCGAGCTGATGGACCTCGTGCCCACGTTCCTCGATGCGGCAGGCCTTGAAACGCCATACTGGGTGCAAGGAAAATCACTCACGCCGCTCCTGTCTGGGGAAACGGATCGTCATCGCGATTTCGTTCGCACGGAGTTCTTCGGGGCCATTAACTATCCTGATCAGACGCACGCGACGATGTATCGCGACCGTCGATGGAAGTTCGTCGACTACCACGGCAAGGATTTGTTCGAGCTTTACGATCTCGAGAACGACCCCTGGGAACACAACGACCTGTCTGAAAGCCCTGACCATCAGGACACGTTGCACGATCTGATGCGCAAGAGCTTCGACGCCACAGTTTATGCGACGCCACCCTTCGCTCCCAGGACCATGCCGTTCTAGGGAGCCCTCGGGTGGCTGTCAGGATGTTTCAGTAGGTCGGCCATTCGCTGACGTGATTCAACGACTTGAATGAACGTTCGTGAGGTACTATGAAGCCTGGATTCATGAGTTCGGTCTGTCCGGACCGGACGTTGCCGGATCTGATTGCGGCGGCCAGGAAGTACGGATACGAGGGCCTCGAGTTTCGGGTCGAGTGGGACCACAAACACGGGATCGAGCTTTCCTCGTCAGAGGACGACATTGCGACCGCCCAGGGCATGCTCGAAGACAGCGGGATTGAAGCGACCTGCATCGCCACGGGGGTTCAGCTGAATTCGACCGATGCCGCGGAGCACGAAAAGGAACGGGAATCGCTCAAACGCTACATCGAACTGGCCCAGGGAATCGGGGCGAGTTACCTGAGGGTGTTCGGCGATCCAGTCCCGGAAGCCGAAGAAGATCGTGACAGGGCGCTCTCATTGGCGGCCGAGTCCTGCGCAGCCGTCGATGAACACGCAGGTCAGCACAACGCGAAAGTCCTGATCGAAACCCACACGAACATGCGTGCCGACTGGGCGAGAAGGATCGTGGACGATTCGGGTGCGGAAAACGTCGGCGTGCTCTGGCACATTGGCCACCATATCCGACGCGGCCAGTCTGTGGACGAGGCCTACGGCCACATCAGGGGCAACGTCGATCATCTTCATTTCAGCGCGCGCGAAGGAAGCGAAGTGACCGACGCGGACAATCAGAGGACGTTCGACCTTCTCGCTCCTGACGGCTACGACGGTTTCTTCTCAGTTGAAGTGATCGATCCCGACGACTCTGAATCTGTGCTGGCCACTCACATAGAAAAGTTCAAAGCCTTTTCAGGGGAGAAGTAGAGAAGGGCAGAAGTAGAGAAGAAATACGGTCTTCCCCCCTTTCCCCTTCTTTACTTCCATGAGTTCCACACCGCACAAGTACGCGCTATGCAGCGAAACGTTCGAGGATCGCTCCCTCGCCGGAGGCGGCGAAGCTCACGACCGAAATCGGCTACACCGGGATCGAACTCGCTCCGTACACCCTCTGTGACGTCGTGACCGATCTCGAGCCGTCCGACCGAAGCCGAATTCGCCGGGAGATCGAGGACGCCGGCATCGAAGTGGCCGGATTGCATTGGCTGCTCGCGAACACGCCGTTCAGGCTCAACTCACCTGACAGGGTCGAAAGGCAAGCGGCTGGGAATTATCTGGTGGAACTGGTAGATTTCTGCGCCGATGTGGGGGGAGATACGATGGTGTTTGGTTCGCCCGCCCAGCGCGATCCAACAGATGGTTTCGATCCCGAGGAAGCGTGGGCGTGGACGGTCGAGTGCATGCGAAGCGTGGGTGAGCGAGCCGATGACCGAGGCGTGGTGTTCTGCATCGAGCCTCTGGGAACATCGTTCGTGACCTGGATCGACGACGCAATTCGGCTGGTAGGGGAGGTGGACCGGCCCGGGTTCGCGATGATGGTCGATTGCAAAGCCATGGTGCAGGACGACCGCTGGTCGGTGAGCGATCAGATCCTGCACGCGCACGGATCGTTTCACCACGTCCACGTGAACGATCCCAATCGGTTGGGTCCTGGAATGGGAGAGCTCGATTTTGATCCGATTCTGAACACCCTGGCCAAGCTGGATTACCAGAGATGGGTTTCGGTCGAGGCCTTCGACTTCCAGATGGGACGGGAGAAGGTCGCGAGAACCAGTTTCGAGAATATGAAGCGACTCACGACGACATGATCTTTTCCCCTCTGGCTGCTTCTCCTCGGGAGACGAGGGGTCTTTAATGACAAATTCTGCGTAGAGGTCATAAGGTGGCGATCAGAGTCGGCATCCTCGGTGCCGTATCCAGTTATTCATTGCACTATCCCGAGACGTTCACGGACATGGGCGGGGTCGAAGTGGCGGGCATCGCACACTTCAATCGCGATCGGAAGTACATCAGAGATTCGCTGAATCTGCTGTGGTTGACCAAGTAGCCCAAAACGATTGAGGAGATGGCGCAGCGGTTCGGTACGAACCTCTACGAGGACGAGACGGAGCTGCTTGAAAGAGGTCAGCCCGATGCGGTCTGCATCTGCACGGAAGATTACCTCAGGCCCCACTACGCGGCGTGGGGGATCGAGCACGGTCTGCACGTGTTCCTTCCCGAGCCGTTCGCGACGTCGATCGAGGACGCAGTATCCGTGTTTACGGCGTCGAATGAAAAGGGTCTGGTGACGGTAGGTAGTCTGCCAACCCGTTTCAGGGCGCCCTCGGTGACGGCACTTCAGTTGATCGACGAGGGACGAATCGGCCGGCCCATCACGGGACACTTCTCGATCACACACCATCTCACGCTGGGTGGATGGAAGAGTGATTTTGACATGGCGGCGGGCCCGGAGCTTGAAACCGGGTTCTACGTGTTCGATCAGATGCGGATGTTGATGCAGGACGAGCCGGCCGATGTCGTCGGGTTCGGGGAGAATCTGGACCATCGGGGGATTCCGTGCATAGACAATGGCAAGTGCGTGGTCCAGTGCAAGGGTGGGGTGCTTGCAACCGTAGATCTGATCCTGTCAAACCACCACCCCTTCCCGCGGGGCCGGGCGAGTCATGTAATTGGTGATGAGGGCGCGATCGTGATCGACCAGGATGAGAAGGGCGCCTACGTGGAGGTCCACACGTCCGATGGGGTCGAGCGGGTGGATTGCGAAAGCTGGAACCCCTTCGAGAAAGAGCTGGGGGAGTGGATCTGCACGATGGGGGAAGGAGACGACCCGACGCCGTGGCAGGAAGAGGGTCTTCGAACGCTCACGCTTATCCTGGCCTACAAGGAATCACACGAATCGGAGAACCGACTGGTGATCGCCGACGAAGACGAGGAGGGGAGGCGTGATGGATTGGCACGGCCACAGCTTCGCTTTCAAGCTTCGCGTCGATGTCGAGCACTTGGAAGCACAACGTTACGTCGGGGATTATCTCCTGACGCGGGTTTCCGTGACGAACCTGTTCGATCTGCTGGCCGAACTCGACGTGCACGTCTCGTTCTGCGTCCTGGGGATCACCGCCGAGCTGTTTCCGAACCTGATCGCCGACATCGTTGAAGCCGGTCACGAGATCTACGCTCACGGGATGTACCACGAACCTGCATTCGAAGGACGTCCGTATCGCGAACAGCGACACGAGATGATTCGAATGGGCGACAGCATCGAGGCGGCGTGCGGCCTGAAGGTTCGGGGAATCGGGTGTCCGCACCACGGCTTGGCGGACGAAAACACGCTGCGGAAGCGGGCATCGAGTATGTGGTATCGAGAATTCGAGGCGTGGGGTCGTCCGTCCCGGTGTTCCGTTGTGTAGAAGGGACCGAATCGACGGTGCTTGTGCCGGGCGGCGAAGGACGCGGGGCCTCAGACTATACGGACCGGCGTCCCGATTGGGCGCGGCGCAAGTGGATGGAAGACATTGACTGGGCGAAAGCCAACCAACACCCTGACGGACCTCGTCATCCATCCGTGGATGCTGACGATCAACGCCGGCGAGGTCCAGGTGGTCAAGGATCTGCTCCGGTATGCCAAAGAGGAAGGTGCCTGGTTCGCCACGGTCGCAGGGCCTATCGACCTGGCTGAGAGCAATTGAGCCGTAGAGATCGAACCGGAGGAAACGACACCCGAAGTCGTCCCGCCGTGGCCTCGGTGGGGTTTACCATCTACGAGGTTTCCCATGGACCGACGCTGCCTGAAGTACTGCCTGACGCCTGCCGAACGTCGTTCGTTCAACAGGAATGGATATCTCATCGTCAGAGACGCTCTTCCGAAAGCACGCGTCAGGAAGCTGATCAAGGCGACCGAACGCGTGGATGTGAAAACGCGCAAAGTGGAGAGGATCGGTCCCGACGAGCGTGTCCATACACGGGAATTCCTGGGTGAGGACCAGGCCTTTATCGACCTTATTGCCTATCCGAGACTCCTGCCCAAAGTCTGGGGGATCCTGGGGTGGAACATTCATATCTACCTCGCCCATCTGGATGTGACACCCATCGAGCCCCCTGACAGTAAGCGCGGAGTGGGTCTGGGGTGGCACCAGGATACAGGGCGGGTGAACCAGGAGATGGAGACGCGTCCCCGGCCACGTCTGTCGGTCAAGGTGGCTTACTTCCTGTCGGACACGAGCGAGCCGGGGAGAGGAAATTTTCACGTGATTCCGGGAAGCCAGCTGAAGGACAAGATGACTTTCCCCAGAGGTGACCGGAAACGGATGGTCAACGGCGGGGTTCCAATTCTGGCGCCAAAGGGCTCCGCGGTGATCTTCGATCGTCGTCTGTGGCACTCGGCCCGCGCCAACTACTGGACCGAACCTCGGAAGGTCGCGTTCTACGGGTATGGATACCGGTGGCTGCAGGCAAGGGGGCCGTGTGACGTCGGAAAGTTCTGGGAAAAAATGGACCCGATCGAACGGCAGCTTTGCCGCAACCCCCCCTCGGATGTCCACGGGTGGACGTCTCCCAAAGACGAGGATGTACCGCTCAAGGGATGGATCGAGAAGAACGTGAAGAACGGTCTGGTGGGACCATGAATACCGGGAGGAAGTTGGAGGGGAGAGTGGCCCTCGTTACGGGAGCCGGACGGGGTCTCGGTCGTGCCTACGCGTTGCACCTGGCCGCTCTGGGTGCCGATGTGGCAGTGAACGACATCAGCCTGAAAGCGCACGAAGAGTACGACGAAGAAATCGGTGCGGAATCGGTACCGGAAGAGATCGTGGATATGGGTGTACGATCCAAGGGCTACGAGACTGATGTGACGGACCGTTCGCAGGTTGACGCCATGGTGTCCGACATCGACAGGACTTTCGGGCGAATTGACATCCTCGTGAACAACGCCGGGGGCGCTCTGTTCGGCCGCCACGAGTTCAAGCCCATGTTCGATCTGAACTTCCACGGAACCGTGAACTGCTGCGAGGCTGCGGCGGAGCTGATGAAGCGTCAGCGTTCAGGCAAGATCGTGAACGTCGGCAGCCAGGCCGGCATGCTGGCCAGCGCGGGCCGCTCCTACGCCACCGCCAAGGCGGCGGTGATTCACTACACCCGGTGCCTCGCCCAGGAACTCGGCTCGCACAACATCCACGTCAACTGCATCGCCCCAGGCTACATCCTCAGCTCCCGCGCCATCGCGGGGGGCCGTGATGAAGGCGAACTGAAGGAACGGCTCGTTTCACAGATCCCCCTTGGCCGCCTCGGCATGCCCGAAGACTGCGCCAAGGTGATCGAGTTCCTGGTCACGGATCTGTCGGATTACGTGACTGGACAGGTGATCCCCGTGTGCGGCGGATTCGTAAAGTTTTGATCATTGAATCCCATTATCGATGATCGATGATGGGGTTCAATGATCGATTCCCGATCATCAATGTCTCACCCCCCCGTCTGCCCAGAAATTGCCCGTAATCTCCCGATCCTTGAACGGTAGCGCCTCCAGCGCGTCCTCGTTGATTTCCACACCGATCCCCGGGCGATCGACGATCTCCCGGTAGCCATTCCGAACTTCGTACGGCCGATCCACGATCGAGTCTTGTGCCTCCGTATGTGCCTGGCACTCCATCACGAAGTAGTTGGGGATGGAGGCGGCGAGGTGCGTAAACGCCGCGTTGTTGACGGGGCTACCCATCAGATGGGGAAAGATTTGGATGAAGGCAGGTTCGGCGATCGCTGCGATTTTTTTGACCTGCGTGAAACCTCCAGCCACTGAAACGTCGGGTCGGAGAAAGGCTGCAATTTTCTTGTCGACAAGCTCCTTGAACTGGAAGATGTTGTAGCTTCGCTCGCCCAGAGCCATCGGGATGTCGACGTGTTTGGCGATATACTCGTGCGCTTCCACACTCTCGGGGGGGAGTGGGTCCTCGTAGAACTTGAGCTTGAACGGCTTGAGTTCGGTCGCGAGTGTGATGGCCTCGTCCGGAGTGAGATTCCGGTGGATTTCGAGACCCAGGTCCACGCCGTCTCCGATGGTGTCGCGAACGGTGGCCACCATTTCGACCGCGGTAGAAATGACTTCGGTCGAGTCACGAGCTTCAAACCCGGCGAAGAAGGGGGTCATCCGAAGGACGCTGAAGCCCTCGCTCACCCGCTCGCGCGCGGATTCGGCGCGTTCTTCGTAAGTGTCTCCTCTGACGTTTTCGAACACCCGCACTCGATCTCGACACTTCCCGCCCAGCAACTGGTACACGGGGAGCCCGACGGATTTTCCGAGGATGTCCCAGAGGGCGATATCGATTCCGCTGAGGGCCGCGCTGATAACGCCACCGGTAAAATGCGCGTGACGGGATACGACCTGGTGATGATGCTCGATGAGCCGGGGATCTTTCCCGACAAAGTAGGATTTCAGGTCATCGATCGCCTGGGCAGTCGGTCGATGATGCAGCCAGAGCCCGGCCTCCCCGTTGCCGACAATGTCGCTGTCGGTATAGACACGTACGAGGCAATACTGATTGACGAGGAACGATTTGATATCGGTGATTTTCATGGGATACGCTGATATGAAGAGTGGGAGGGACGGTGAACGATGAGCAGTCTACAAAACAGAGTGGCAATTGTCACGGGCGGCGCGCTGGGAATCGGCGGGGCGACGTCTCGGAGGCTGGCGGCCGAAGGGGCCAAAGTTCTGATCGCGGACTACGTGATGGAAGCAGCCAAGGAGAACGCCGCCAGAATAGTTGGGTCAGGCGGAGAGGCTCGGGCGATGCACGTCGATGTTTCGAAGGCAGAAGACCTTGAGGTCATGGTGAAGGAGGCCGTCGATGTCTTCGGCGGGCTACACATCCTCGTGAACAACGCGTGGGGGGCGAAGGAGTCGGACGGGACAGCGGAGACGATTACCGAATCGGCGTGGGAATACGGCATGAACGCCATGGTGCGCGCCCACTTTCGTGCGATGAAACACGCCGTGCCTCATATGCGGAAGGCCGGCGGGGGAGCCGTCGTCAACATCGCTTCGGTCCACGGCCAGCTGATGGCAGAAAGACGACTGGTCTATGAGACGGCGAAGTCGGCCGTCATCGGAATGACGAGGCAGATGGCCTGCGATTTCGGCAAAGACGGAATCCGTGTCAACGTGATCTGCCCGGGGCACATCGTGACCGAACGCGGCGAAGCGAACTGGGCGCAGCGGCCGGATCTGCACAAGCTGTTCGTGGAACAGTATCCGGTTCGGAGGACAGGTATTCCGGATGATATCGCGAACACGATCCGCTTCCTGGTTTCTGACGAAGCGACGTTTATCACGGGGCAAGCCATCGCCGTCGACGGTGGGCTGACGATTCAACTCCAGGAGAATATGGGGATCGCACAGGCGATTTACGGTCGCGACCATCCCGAGATCGATTACGGCCATTGGGAGTAGATGGCCCGGTGGGGCGGTTTCGCGCGCCGTGAATGCCAGACAAGGGGAACAAATGCAACCGAATGTCGTGTGGATCTATGGTGAAGATCTCTATCCTGACCTTGCCTGTTACGGAACGTCGGTCGTGCAGACGCCCAATCTGGATCGGTTCGCATCGGAGGGAACACTTTTTTCAAATGCGTTCGTAACCTGTCCAGTTTGTTCACCCAGTCGGTCCGCGATCATCACGGGCCGATACCAGACAAGCTTCGGTGCACACAACCATCGGAGCAGAAGAGACGCTCCGCTTCCTGCTGGCATCGAATTGGCTACAGATCTCTTCCGGTCGGCCGGGTATTTCACGTGCAACAGCAGCGGACCTCCCGACCACCGACCGGGGAAAACCGATTTCAACTTCAGGTATGACGATCCCTTCGACGGCGTATTCTGGTCGGAGCGAAAGGATGGGCAGCCTTTTTACGCACAGTTCAACATCACGGATACCCACAGGGATTTCGCGCCGGACCCCGATCATCCGATCGATCCGGCTGAGGTCGAGTTGCCTCCATACTACCCGGACCATCCGCTTGTCCTAAAGGATTGGGCGATGTGGCTGGAGAGTATTCAGGTATTCGACCGGAAGGTGGGCGAGGTGTTGGCGTCCCTCGAACGTGATGGACTGAGCGAAAACACGATTGTGTTCATCATCAGCGATCACGGTCGGGCCCACATTCGAGACAAACAATTCCTCTACGACGGTGGAATACGGGTTCCCTGCATCGTGAGGTGGCCCGGCCACATCGATGAGGGCGTCGTGAAGGACGACCTTGTCAGTGGGATCGATTTCCTGCCCACTTCGTTGTCCCTCGCGGGGTTGGATGTTCCCGAGGACCTGGAGGGCCGTGTGTTCGCGGGAGAAAACGCGGGATCTCGTGACGCAGTCATTGCAGCGCGAGATCGATGTGACGGAACGGTGGATCGAATTCGCTGTGTCCGAACCAAGGACTACAAGTACATCAAGAACTACTGGCCCGATCGACCCTACACACAGTTCAACGGGTACAAGATGCATAAGTATCCGCTCTGGACGCTGGCGCCGATCCTGAAAGCGCGTGGGGAGTTGAAGTCAGATCAGCTGCACTTCCTGGAGCCGTGCCGCCCCGCAGAGGAACTCTACGATCTTTCTTCGGACCCGCACGAGATTCACAACCTGGCCGATGAGGCGTCCTACGCGACGACGCTCACTGCGCTCCGGAATCGATTGGATGACTGGGAGGTCCTTCACGGCGACAGGGGACTGACACCGGAGCCGCCCGATGTGCTGGCGGCTGAGGCGCGGAAAATGCAGGACAATTTCGAGAGCAGAATGGCCGCACGAGGGCTTTCTGCGGACATCACGCCGGAGGACTACCTCGCGTGGTGGGAACGGGAACTTCTGGGAGAGGGGTAGACGGTGAGGGGGATTCAGGGCCGGCCTGTTCGGGTCGGATTCTACGGTACTGGGAACATCGCCAGGAATACACACATCCCGATACTCAGCGGGATGGATGAGGTAGATGTGGTCGCCCTGAGGGACGTCAACGAGTGAATGCTGAGTTCCGCGCGAGAGGTTGCGGGTGTCGAAAAAGCCCACTGCTATACCGACGCGGTCGACACGCTCGAACAGGAGGAAATGGATGTGTTGTTCTCCTGTGTGCCCGCCTACGTGAGGAATGACACGCACGTCGAGGGAGCGGCAGCAGCGAAAGGGATCCACATTTTTCAGCGAGAAGCCGCAGGCCACTCGAATCGAAACGGCTCGACGGATCGCGGGCGCGATTCGGGACGCGGGGGTGATGAGTAGCGTCCGTTTCCGGGAACGGTGTCGGCCGATGTTCGCGGAGATTCGTGACTTCCTGTCCGAAAGGGCTGTCACGCACGCCCAGGTGACGATGCCCAGAATGCAACACGGGCCTTTGCCGTGGGGCCAGTCTGAAGAAACGAGCGGCGGGTTTCTGCTGGAGTGGGGGTGCCACGCACTCGACTATACTCGCTTTATGACCGGGCTGGAAGTCGCGCAGGTCCAGGCGTTCCGATCACAACCTGAGGGTCGTGAACAGACCCTTTCGGACTCGGTCAATTTCCGATTCAGCAATGGTGGAACCATGCATCTTCTGTTCGTGACGCTGCAGGCTCAGGATGTACGGGCCCCCGGGCGGAGGGTCGTGCCGCTCTTCAGCTTCGCTTTCGTGGGAGGATGGGTCGTTGTCTACATGGAAGGTGGGAAGATCTGGCCCTACGAGATCAATGGAGAGCACATTCGAACCGAAGAATTCGACCCCTGGGCGGGACACGACCGAGTCTTCATCGAGGCGGTTCGCTCCGGTGATGCCGGCGCCGTACCAAATGACTACGACGACGGGTTGGAGACCGTCGGTCCCATTCTGGCCGCCATCGAGTCCACCCGAGAAGGGGGAAAGACCATCGACGTAGCGCCGCCAGTTTAGCGAGCGCTGTGGGTGGATTCTGTTGCTGTCGCAGTCACGTGTGTCGCGGACTTTCAGCCCGCGGATATCGCGCGCTTCGTTGCCGCCCCGCCCGTTGGGCCGGGCTTCAGAATCGCGGGCCTTTGGCCCGTCCGGCGCGCCGAACAATCGAACAGGTCATCCAAGCGCCATCGGCGCGTCATCCTGTAGCCTAGGGCACTGCCCCGGGTGATCGCAAGATGCGCAAACAATAACACGTCGCGTGCCGTGGCCCTATCGCGGGCTGAAGGTCCGCGACAGGTTTCGCAACCATGCCCCAATCTTTGTCGAACATTATAGTCCACCTGGTCTTCAGCGCCCAAGATCGCGTGCCCAGTCTCGATTCGTCGCTCCGAGCTAGGTTAGGCCCATACCTGTCGGCTACGCTCCGAAACATCGGATGTCCCCCGCTACAGGTCGTGGGAGCGACCGATCGTGTCCACCTGCTGTTCAGGTTGGCACGAACCACGACGGTCGCCGATGTGGTTGAGGTAGTCAAAACCAGTTCGTCAAAATAGATTAAAAGAAACAGACGGGATCTCGTGAGCCATCGTTGGCAGAAGGGGTATGGCGCATTCTCCATCAGCGAAGCGGAGGCGGGTCGCGTGGTAACCTACATAAAGAATCAGGAAGCCCATCATCGAGTCATAAGGTATGAGGATGAATACGAGGATCTGTTGGACAGATACGATGTGGAATACGATGAACGATATGTCTGGGATTGATGTGTCGCGGACCTTCGCCCCGCGGATGTCGCGAAGGTCGGTGCCAGCGCCAACGGTGCGTCATCCTGCGGCCTAGGGCATCGCCCTATGTGATCAGGCGCCCCGCACGGAAACCAATCTGTGCCCCCCTGGATTGAACCGTGAAGATGCGGGCTGAAGGCCCGCGATCACCTTTCGGACGATGATTGCCGGATACCCTCGTGGTCTCCGGCAATTGCTTTTGCGTCCGGGGACTCCGTTCACCGATATTGATGTCCCTCCGTGCGCGGGTACCGATTCGCGCGACCTTTCGATCATTGCGCCTGTGGGCGCTAAACTTCGAGGCTACAACGTGTTACTTCAAATCTACTTCAAGGTGAATGAGGAAAACGGACAGGCATTCGAAGATATGTTCCGGGATGTCTACGTACCCGCGATGCAGGTACAGGAAGGTTATCTCGGGTCGAGGCTTCTCCGTCTGTTCCCCAAGGAAGTCCACGAAGAAATCAACGCAAGGCCGACCGAGTTCAACTATCAGATGAACCTAGTTTTTGACACCGAAGAGAACCGGCGAAAGTGGGCGGCCAGCGACGAACACCAGGTTGCCTTCCCGAAAGCGAAGGAACTCGCGGAAGACGTTCAATGGCGTGGTTTCGACGTTGCCGGTGAGGATGGCTGACGTGCCGCGAGGCTACGCCCTGATCGGGGACCGGTATCACAACTCGGACTACATTCGAACGGCCCTGAAAAGGACCCTGGTCGAAGGCATTGGACTGCCGATCGACTTTACCGACGACTACGAGGCCCTGAGTGCAGATGCCATTCAGGGGTATGACCTGCTGAACGTGTTCCGCGATGGAATGATCTGGCCGGCGGGCTATGGGGAGAAGGAGTTCTTCTGGCCGCGAGGTTCGGTCACTCTAACGAGCGACCCTCCGGTTCCTGAAGAGGAGAACGCCTCAGCGGCGTGGATGACGAAAGAGCAGGGAGCCGCGATCAAGCGCTTCGTCGAATCAGGCGGCTCCGCGCTTCTGTGTCATAACGTGACCTGTATCGCTACACACAATACCGATTTCAGGTCGGTCCTGGGTGCGGCAACCGAAGGTCAGCCCCCCGTAAGAGAATATCGAGTCGAGATCACGGACCGCGATCATCCCATTAGAGGAGGGGTGAGTGATTTCGTGGTGACGGACGAGTAGCATTACATGGAGTACGATGGAGATCCGGCGAACGTATTCATGCGAAGTGTGAACGACAATGGCGAGACGTTCAAGAACCTGGGGACGACCTGCGAAGGGGGCTGGGCGTTCGACTACGGTCAGGGTTGTGTCTGCTACCTTGCTCCGGGTCACCTGATCCCGGTACTGTGGAACCCGGAGTATGTGAAGATTCAGCAGAACGCCGTAGGCTGGGTGCTTCGGGAGGCCTAGATTGTGAGGATTCTCGTCACGGGATGCGCGGGACGGGTGGGTACTGCGGCTTCGTCCCATCTGCTGAATCGAGGATTCGACGTCAGAGGGGTGGACATTGTCGAGCCCTCTGTGGACGGCATCGACTTCAGAACCTGCGATCTGATGCAATGCGATTCGATCGGGCAACATCTGCAGGATGTCGATGCGGTGCTGCATCTGGCGGCTGTTCCGGCGCCGGGCCGTGGCCCGAACGATTGGATCTTCACGCTCAACTGTGGGGGGACGTTTAACCTGTTTAAGGCTTGTGCCGACATCGGTGTGGGTCGAGTGGTAGTGGCGAGTTCGATCAATGCCATCGGCTACTTCTTCGGGACGGAGCCATTCGAGATCGACTACCTCCCGGTGGATGAAAATCACCCAACGTTCACGACCGACGCTTATTCCTTTAGTAAGCAGGTGACCGAAGACATCGGCGCCTATTTCTGGCGACGTGACCGGATCTCGAACACCTGTCTAAGGTTTGGGGCGGGACTTCAGTTTGTCGACGAAATGCGAGAGTCTCAGGGCTCGTCCTACGTGGAGGTGCGGACCCGTATTGCGGAACTGGCTTCGGAAGATATCGAGCATGCCCTGGAGCAGATTCTTGGGATCCGGGAGATCTACGACCGGCTCCGTCGTGAGAGGCCTTACGAAGCCCGGGTGTGGGGTGAAGGGCTGGATCCTGTCGACAATCGGCTCATGACGATGCGTCAGAATTACTTCTCGTTCGTCGATCTGGCTGAAGCCTGCCGAGGGATGGAGCTGTCCCTGACGGCCGAGTATGAGGGAAGCCACGTTCTTTTCATTGTAGACCCCCAGAACAGTCTCTGCGAGCCGGCATCCCGAATCGCCGAGCTGTTCTACCCGGACGTGAGTGTTCGAGGCGAGTTGACTGGCTCACAATCCCTGGTCGATTGGGGAAAAGCCGAACGACTGATCGGATTCGTGTCCCAGACCTCGGCGCGGTTGCTTTTTCAGTAGGGGCTTACCTTCCACGTTTCGTTCACCAACGGATGTCGCGCGAGTGTATGAATCAGACCATGAGTAGGGTCACGGCATGCCGTGACCTGCCGAAGAAAGGAAGACCGTGAAAATCACCGACATAAAGCCCTATCCCGTCTGGATCGGTCATCGCAACCAGACGATCGTGAAGGTGGAGACCGACGAGGAGATCTACGGGCTCGGAGAACCGGGGTTCTCCAGTCGAGAGCTGGCGGTAGCCGGTGTAATCAAACACTTTCGGGAGTTCCTTATCGGATGCGATCCGAGGAATCCGGCAGCTCTCTGGCAGGAGATGTATCGCAGTCACTACTTTGAAGGCGGACGCGTCCTGACAGCGGCGATGTCGGCGATCGATATCGCACTCTACGATATCATGGCGAAGTCCCTTGGTGTTCCCGTCTACCAGCTGTTGGGGGGAAAGCAACGGGACTTCATTCCGTGCTTTGCCACGTGCGAAATGCCGAGTACCGAGGCGTTGATTGCGAATGCGCGTCTGCTACTGGATTCGGGGTGGAACGTGATACGATCGAACTGGGCGCACACGCACGAAGGAGACGTCTACGAGCCTCGGGAGTCGCTGGCTCTGTCGGCCGAGAGGCTGGTCGCGCTACGTGAGGCGATCGGATCGGGGCCCGTCCTCGGAATCGATTTTCACCACCGCTTGTCCGTGGCCGAGGCAGCTTCCTTCTGCCAGCGCATACCGTCCGGCACGTTGGACTTTCTCGAGGAGCCGATTCGGGACGAAACCCCGGAGGCGTACGAGTCTCTGCGGACGATGACAGACGTTCCCTTCGCGATCGGGGAGGAATTCGCCAGTAAGTGGCAATTCGCCCCTTACATCGAACGGGGTATCACGAATTTCGCCCGACTCGACCTGTGCAACGTTGGCGGGTTCACGGAGGCGATGAAAGTCGCCGGGATGGCGGAGACGCACTATATCGATCTGATGCCACACAACCCCTTGGGTCCGATCTGCACAGCGGCGACGGTTCACCTGGCAGCCGCGGTTCCGAATTTCGCCTGGCTGGAGCATCGGGTATCACCGACGGAGACGCTCGAACCGAACTTCGATCTGTATCCGCAACAACTTCAGGCAGAGGGATCCAGGATCTATGTCCCCGATACGCCGGGTCTCGGCGTCGACTTCAACGAAGAACTGGCGAAAGAGAAACCGTTCGAATTCTGGGAGGCGCCACATCCCCGGCGGCTCGACGGCTCTCGAACGAACTGGTAGGCAGACATGCTCTCGCACGAACAGAAACAGCATTTCGTTACGGAAGGCTACGTTCAGGTCCCGGACGCCATTCCGGTGGAGATGGTCGAAGACGCACGACGCGCTGTAAATCACTCCATCGGCAATGTGGGGATGGGAGGCGAGAATGCGCAGGGAAACCGATCCGCTTTTTTCTGTGCGGAACTTCTCGATTCACCCGTGATAACCGATCTCTATAACAAGACGGATGTAATGACGGTCGCCGAATCGCTGATGGGGGAAGGGAACGTCCAGCCCGTCGAGCGCGCCAAGCCGTATCCTCGTTTTCCGCTGCCCCTGGGCGAAGAGCCTGACGGGTTCCGCGGGCACCTGGACGGGATCGGGAACGGTTCGAATGGCACGGCGAAGGGGGAATACAAACGCGGCTTCACGGCTTTCGCGGTCATCTATCTGGCGGATGTGGCGGAACCGAACAGCGGGAATTTCACGGTGCATCCCCGGTCGCACACCTTCTTTCGCGACTACTTTCTGCGAGAAGGGCATGAAGTGCTGAAAAATGGAATGCCCAGACCCGATCTCCCGGAGCCGCCCGTGATGATTACTGGGAAGGCGGGGGATCTTATTCTCGCGCACCATCAGGTGGTTCACGGCGCCTGCGCGAACACGTCCGCAAACGTTCGCCTGGCCGTCATCTCGCGGCTCAGACAGAGAGAGTCGATCGGCAACGATGCGTACACCGACATCTGGCGGGAGTGGCCGGGTGTGCGGGACCTGGTGGAGGTAGGCTGATGGTCGACCTGTCGACCCGTCGACTCGGACGGACAGAGATGACGCCGATCTGTCTGGGCCTCGGCGGTGCGTGGTGGGGGTCGAGTTCCGAAGAGGAGACGATTGCCGGTATCGAAAAGGCGCTCAATCTGGGTCTCAACTTTCTGGATACCTATCCCGGACAGAACGAAGAGAGATGGGGGAAGGCCCTGGGCGGAGGACGACGAGAACAGGTCTACCTTCAAGGGAAGGTGAGCAGTCACGTTCGAAACGACATGACGTCCGACCACACGGCGGCCGCCACCCGAAGGAGTGTCGAGAACAGCCTGCGTTGTTTCGATACAGACTACCTCGACTCCGTCCTGATCCACGGCTACGACGAGCCCGATGTCTTCGATCGCCCAGACACAGCGTTCGAGGATCCGCTGGCGCCGGGGAACGCGCTGGACGAGTTGATCAAGCTCCGCGACGAAGGCAAGATTCGCCATATCGGGATCGGGGCCCGCCGGCACGAAGTCATTCATCGGGCGATCGATACTGGCGAGATTGAGCTGGTTTTGACCTATCTCGAATACAACCTGCTCACCAGGGCTGCTGAGAGGGACTTTTTCCCGCTGTGTAAAGAGAAGGACGTGGGTGTCATTCTGGCCAGCCCGCTGGGAATGGGGTTGCTGACCGGCCGGCCTGTCGAAGAGGCGGAGGAGATGCGCAAGATCCGCGATGCCAGCAAGCCGCGAGCGGGGGAGATGCTCGCCTGGTGTGGGGAGAAGGGTCTGGATATCCGACATCTGGCCATTCAGTTCTGTTTGAACGCAGATGTGGAGAGCATTGTCCTTCCCGGTCAGGCGAATGTGGAGGAAGTCGTGGGGACGTACGAGGCGGCGACCGCCGACATCCCGGCCGAAGTTTGGCGTGAATTCGGTGAGATGTTCGAGGTAGATATCTCGGGGCTTTCCTGAGGAGAGAGACAAGATGAACGCACGCGAGCGCTACTATTGGGACCTGACGGGCCATCTGGTGGTTCCTGGCGTTCTGCCCGAGCGCGAAGTCGACGACATCAACCGGACGCTGGACTACCTGATCGACTCTGGCGCGGTGAGTGAAAGCGAGGGTGGTTCGCGGAACTCGACCTTTCTCCAGGGGGGAAAGACATGGTGGTCGTTCGCGAACCTCCTGGATCTCCCGGGGGATTACGCCTCGCCGATCAGACGACTGCTGGTTCACCCTGAAGTCGTCGTTCGTCTGAGGACGATGTGCGGCCCGGGTTTCCGGCTCGATCACGGTCCCCAGTTTCAGAACGCCCGAAAGGGCGCGGAAGGCCTGACCCTGCACGGCGCAGGAGCACCACATCGAGACTTCGTGGCCTATCACAACCAGGCTGGCGAGATGTATTGCGGCGGGGTGACGGTGACGTGGAACCTGACCGACTGCCCCGCAGGTGGAGGGGGTTTCGCGGCAGCCATCGGATCGCACAAGTTGGACTTTCCGATGCCCCTGGGTGTTCGCAACTGCGACGACGACGGGGGTGCGGTCGTTCAGCCCGAGGTCAAAGCGGGAGACGCGCTGTTCTTCATGGATGGCGCCCAGACCCACGGAACGCACCCCTGGCAAAACGATCACGAGCGTCGGTCGATCCTGCTCAAGTACGCATCACGTACTTCGGCCCGAAGCGGTGTCTCGAGACAGCTGTACCCTCCGAACATCTACTGGGATGCGAACATCGTCGAAGAAATGACGCCCGCCCAGCGAGCGGTCATAGCCGGACCTGGTTGGAATTTCAGATCGGACCCAACCCTCTCACTGACGGTTGAAGAGGATGGCCGGGTTGTGACGGATGCCGAGTCCGCTCACTAGAAGGCTCTCCACGTCCAAAGGGAAAACTGTGAGCGCGCGACCAAAAGTTCTGCTGGATACGTATACACGAAAGATCGATCACATCTTTCACTGGGATGATTACGCCCGGCTCGAAGCAACTGCAGAGCTTGTGTGGGCGAGAGACGAGGCGGCGCCCGCAGAGGTGATCGAGGAAGTGCGGGAAGATCTGTTCGCGATCATCACGGACGGATGGACATACGGAGATATTGAACGCTTCCCGAATCTGAAGGCGATATTGACGTCGAAGGGCCAGTTCCCATCGCATAGCGAGCTGGATTATGCCGCGTGCTTCGCACGGGGCATTCGCGTGTTGTGTTGCGCCCCGGCCTATGGGCCCATTGTGGCCGAAATGGCCCTAGGGATGGCTTTGTGCGTGGCGAGACGCATCGCCTGGAACGATGCGGACTTCCGTGACGGAAAGGGTCACTGGAGCCATCGGGAGTTCAGGGGTGAGTATTCGATCCTTGGTCTTCAAGCCGGACTGATAGGTTTCGGGTCTCTCGGTCGGGGCCTCAAGCCGCTTCTCGAACCGTTTGGCTGTCCGATCCAGGTCTACGACCCCTGGATGACGGACGCCTATCTCGAGGCTGAGGGCGTCACGCCGGTCGACATCGACACGCTCCTGTCTACCTCCCGTCTGATCTTCGTTCTGGCCACACCGAGCGCGTCCAATCGCGCCTTTCTGGACCGCGAGAGGCTGGAGAGAATCCAGCCAGGGTCGGCCTTCGTTCTGGTCAGTCGCTCGCACATGGTGGACTTCGATGCCCTGACGGAATTTGTCAGCGAAGGACGGTTCGCGGCCGGCATCGATGTGTTTCCCGAAGAGCCTGTGCCTGAGGATCACCCCATCCGCACGGCTCCGAATGTGGTCCTCACACCGCACCGGGCCGGAGGAAATACGGCAGAATACTGGTTCATCGGTCGGATGGTTGCCAACGATCTCGAGGCCCTTGTCCAGGGCCTGCCGCCGCGTGAGCTACAGCCCGTCGACCTGGCCTATCTCGCGCTGAAGGGCGAGCCCTGATCATGCCGCACAAGATTCTACTCGACCCGTACGCGAGAACGATCGAGCTGCTTTTCAAACCAGAGGACTACAGTCGTCTCCAGTCGGCGGCCGATCTCGTCTGGGCCCAGAACGAAGCCGCGCCGGATGAGGTGATCGAGTCGGTGCGGGAGGATCTCTTCGGGATCGTCACCGGGCGTTGGTCCTACGGTGACGTGGGTCGCTTTCCGAACCTGAAGGTGATCGCCGAGATGAGCGGCGGTTTTCCTCCTCCGGACAAGCTCGATTACGCCGCCTGCTTCGCTCGAGGCATCCGCGTTTTAAGCTGCGCGCCCGCCTTCGGGCCGACGGTGGCGGAGATGGGGATCGGCCTCGCCCTCGCGGTGGCCAGGCGGATCGTGTGGTATGATGCGTCCCTGAAGCGGGGTGAATGGCGCTTGCCGGATTTGGCGACACACGAGCCGGAGAAGCATCTGGAGCACTCCCTCTACGGGCTGCAGGCCGGATTCATCGGCTTAGGAAGCCTTGCGCGATGCCTGAAGCCGCTGCTGGAACCGTTTGGCTGTCCGATCCAGGCCTACGATCCGTGGATGACGGACGCGTATCTCGAGCTCCAGGGCGTGACGCCCGTCGACTTGGAGACCCTGGTCTCGACGTCGAAGCTCATCTTCGTCCTGGCGACGCCTTCGGGATCGAATCGCGAGCAGATGGGACGCGCGCTCCTCGAGAAGATCTCGTCCGATGCGATCTTCCTCCTTCTCAGTCGGTCGCACGTCGTGGACTTCGACGCGTTGACGGACCTGCTACTCGAAGGGCGGTTCCGTGCAGGCATCGACGTCTACCCGGAAGAACCCCTCCCGCTAGATCATCCCATACGCAATGCCCCGAACGTCGTCTTCTCCACCCACCGGGCCGGAGCAATTCAGGAAGCGTTCCATAACCTCGGCCGCATGGTGACGAACGACATCGTGGCCGTGGTGAACGGACTGCTTCCACGCGAGATGCAGGTTGCGGATCCGGCGTATATCGATCTACGGGGGACGCGGTAAAGGCCGTTGCCAAGTGTGTACTTCGCAGATTCGTGTGGGTTGTACTCGATCTCGAGCAGCAGAAACTGTGTGTCATCCGGGGCGAGCACCGCTCAAGCGCAGCCGTAGGGCGAGGCCCGGACCCAATTTGTGTTGCGAGATGAAAATGGGCCCCGGCCCCAAAGCACACCGGGGTGACAGTAGGTTCCGCTCGTGGGTTAACATTTAGGCCTCGTCGCTTCCTGGCCGAGCGCGAGCCATTGACAACTCGTCGTTCGCACCCGCACGAATCCGTAAAGATCCACGTCAAGCGAGTTGACGATAAGGGCCCAATCCTTTCTGGATCGGGATGTGACCGACGATAGATCGATAGGTACAAAAGCCCCAATGGCCCTTCCCGCTAACCAACCCGATCCTGTTACCCCTCAACCCCTCGTGACGTTTCGCGCCCTCGTGATTGGAACGACCATCGCGATCCTGGCGACAATCGGAGGGGCCTGGGGACGGTTCATCGTCGAGACGACGCGCTTGGACCAGAACCACATGTCCATGGCGGCGGTCTTTCCCCTCCTGCTGATCACCCTCTTTTTTGCCGGGCCCTTCCGATTCAGCCGAGGCGAGCTTGCTACGATTTTCTGCATGCCCCTCGTGACGACGACAATGCCGACGTACTTCGTCGGCAGGCTCATCGCCAACATTACCGTGCCGTACTACATGGCTTCACCGGAAAATCAGTGGGGGACGTACTACGAGCCCCTGCCGAGCTATTCCGTCATACCAGGTGGACAAGCGCTCACCTGGTACTTCGAGGGGCTTCCTCAGGGTCTGTCGATTCCGTGGGATGTCTGGATTGTCCCGATGTTCTGGTGGTTCACGGCCGTCGCGGCGTTCTACGGGTGCTGTCTGTTTGCGATGGTGATGTTGCGGAAACAGTGGGTGTTGAACGAGCGGATCGACTACCCGCTCATGCAGTTGCCATTGGCCATCCTGGACGAGGAACAGTCGGACGGGTTCTTCAGGATGTCGATGATGAATCAGCCGATTTTCTGGCTCGGGTTCGGACTCCCGGCCGCGATCATCGCCTGGAACATCGTGTCCTACTTCGAACCCACCTTCCCAAAGATTCCCTACCGGGGTGTGGACGTGAGCTTCGGTCCACACTTCCAACCGATGCGGACGTATCTCTACCCGATCATTATTGGATTCGGCTATTTCATCCGCGTGGACATCCTGGTTGGCCTATGGCTGTTCAACGTGCTGACGAACATTGAGGTCGGACTGCTCAACACCTTTGGATTCAAGACGGAGTTCGTGGCGACCCATTCGACGGGTCCGCTTCCCATCGGATCCCAATCGATGGGGGCCTACGTGGCGATCGTGGCGGTCGGCCTGTGGATGGCGCGGTTCCATCTTCGGGATGTCTTCAGGAAGGCGGTCTTTCGCGATCCGTCGGTGGACGATTCGGAGGAAATCGTTTCCTATCGCGTAGCTGTCTATGGCTTCGCAATCTGCGGGCTCTACATGGCCGCGTGGCACTGGGCGACGGGGATGGAGTGGGACTTTCTACTCGTCTACCTCCTCGGGGTCTTCATTCTCTACATCGCGATGACGCGCGTGATCGCTGAAGCGGGGGTCATTTCACTTCGGACGCCGCTCAACCCTCAGCCCTTTGCCATGGTAATCAAGGGTACGGCGGGGCTCAGCCGGGAAACGCTTGTTTCGACCAGCCTGTCTTACTGTCTGCACAGCGACATCAAGACGACGATTATGCCGGCCTGCGCCCATTCCGTGATGCTTTTCGACACGCTCGAAGGCAACAGACGGGCCATGATCTGGCCGATCGTCATTGCCATGGGAGCGGGGCTGATCGCGACGATCGCCTATACGATCTACATGGGTTACACCTATGGAATGGCGAACATCCCGTTCATGTCCGTGGGGGGAGAGCACGTCTGGAACGATCTGGTCAAGAAATCGACAACACCGCGGAGCCCACCGTGGAAGGCCATTCTCTTCATGGGGATCGGAGCTGCGGTCACTCTCGCGCTGATGGCGACGCGCTACCGCTTTCCGGGTTGGCCCCTGCACCCGATCGGGTTCGCGGCCGGGCCAATCTACCCGGTTCGAGATTTGGCAGTCTCCTTCTTCGTGGCGTGGTTGGCGAAGGGAAGCATCCTGAAGCTGGGTGGGATCCAGGGTTTCAGGAGCGCCCGGCCGTTTTTCGTGGGGATGATCGTGGGCCACTTCGTTGGGGCTAGTATCTCGTTCATCATCGACGTGATCTGGTTCTATGGGGATGGACACAACGTTCCCTTCTCGGATTGGTAGATCTGGTGACCCGGTGGTCTGACGACTGCAACATCTGTTTCCCGCCACATTTCATCTTCCTTCCAGGCCCCACTTCTGTTTCCCACCTGGTAGCGGTTGCACCCGGATGCCTTCTTGCCATCCTCGTCGTTTGCAAATATCGTGTTCCGGGTCGTTTCAGATTCAATTCACGCCCGACCGAAGACAGTCCTAAAGGGAGAAGCCTATGGCAAGGGACGGCAAGCAGAACGTCATCCTCATTCTGGCTGACGATCTGGGATATGAGTGCCTGGGTTGCTACGACGGTAAATCATACAAGACACCCAACCTCGATGGTATGGCCGAACGTGGGGTGCGGTTCAATCACGCTTACTCGCTTCCGCTCTGCACGCCGACACGCGTCGCGCTGATGACCGGGAAGTACAACTTCCGGAACTGGAAAGCGTTCGGTGTGCTCGATCCCGATGAGAAGACATTCGGGCACTACATGCAGGACGCGGGGTATGCCACGTGCATCACGGGAAAATGGCAGCTGTGGAGCTATAACCCTCCTGACTTCGAGCCGGAATGGCGTGGGAAAGGGATGCTGCCTGAAGACTCCGGTTTCGACGAATACTTCCTCTGGCACGCGGGCCACACAGAGGACAAGGGTTCCCGATATGCAGATCCCGTCATCCTGGACAACGGCGAGGTTATGGAAGATACGGAGGGGCAGTATGGGCCTGATCTGTTCACAGGTTACCTCCTCGATTTCGCCTCGAGGCATAAGGGCGAGCCGTTTTTCATTTACTACCCGATGGCGTTGACGCACGGGCCGTTTAAACCGACGCCCGACAGTGAGGGGTGGGCGGGTGACCGCCATAAAAACGACGTGAACAACTTCGGCGACATGGTGGAATACACGGACAAACTGATCGGCTACATCCTCGAGGGCCTTGAGGAGCTGGGACTTCGCGAAGACACGCTCGTGATGTTCATCGGCGACAACGGTTCACCACGAGAAGTGACGTCGTTGCTGGGAGATCGGCCTTTCGTGGGGGGGAAGGGGGAAACGACAAACGCGGGGACACGCGTGCCGTTCGTATGCGAGTGGGGAGGACGTGCGACCGGGGTGGTGTCGGACGACCTGATCGACCTGACGGACTTTCTTCCCACGATGATGCAGGCGGCCAGAGTCAGTATGCCTGGCGATGCGATCTGTGATGGTCGATCGTTTCTCCCGCAACTGATGGGGGAGGAGGGGAATCCGCGGGATTGGATCTATCAGTGGCACAACCCGCTTCCTGGCCAGGGAAAGTCGCGCTATCGGCTCCAGGAATGGGCTCAGGATCAACGTTTCAAGCTCTACGACGACGGTCGGTTTTACGATTTGGTCGCGGACGATCTGGAGCAGACTCCTATCGGCAGACGTGAGGGAGATGAAGAAGCCGAAGACGCGAGGGAGAAGCTCGAAATCGTGGTCGATCATTACAAACAGCAGCAGGGATAAGGTCGCGAAATGGTCAACGCGGCAGTCGTGGGCTACGGCTACTCGGGGCGCGCCTACCAATCATATCTGATCGGGCTGGCTGAGGGACTTCGGCTGCACGCAATCAGTACGCGAGATGAAGGTCGTCAGGCCGAGGCGAAGGAGAACCACCCGGACGCGAAGATCTACCCTGATTTCGACGCGTTGTTGACCGATGACGACGTGGATCTGATCGTGCTGGCGACGCCCCACGACGTTCACTGCGATCAGGCAGTGAAGGCGATGGACGCCGGCAAGCACCTGGTGACCGACAAGATCATGTGTATGAATGCGTCGGAAGCCGAAGAGATGATCGCAGCCCGCGATCGCAACAACGTACTGTTGTCCGTGTTCCACAATCGCCGCTGGGATTGGGACTACCTTACGGTACGGAAGGCGATCGACGATGGACTGCTCGGGGAGCCCTATCTCTTCAAGGTGGGGATCATGCGTTATGGCAGTCCTAGAGGGTGGCGGGGCGATCTGGCGCAGAGCGGGGGTATCCTGTTCGACTGGCCCGCTCACTTCGTCGATCAGGCGCTGCTCCTGGCAGGTGCCCCGGTAGAGTCCGTCTACTGCGATGTCATCTTCCGCGACCACTGGCCGATCGACATCGGGAACTACGGGACGATGCTAATCCGCTTTGCGAACGGGATTCGCTACCAGATCGAAATCGGAAATCTCTCAGCCATCGCCATTCCTCGCTGGTTCGTGGCCGGCGACCTGGGTACGCTGTCGAAGTCGGGACTCGATCCACAGGAGCCGTTTCTTCGTCTCGGTCTGATCGAAGATGCGAAGGAGCCGCCGGAAGACCGCGCTCGGGTGGTGACCTATCGAAATGGCGACCCGGAAGAACGAATTATAGACAGTGTCAAAGGGTCGTGGAAGGATTACTACCAGAACATTTCGGACGTGCTGAACCAGGGAGCCGAACTGATCGTCACGCCCGAGCAGGTGCTGAAAACAATGCGAGTCTATGATGCGGCGATGGCGGCGGCGGAATCAGGTCAAACCGTGTCGTTGAACTGAGTGTCTTAGACACAGACAACCGTGGAACGTCTTTGAACCTGCCCCTGTCGAACATCGACGGGGGCTTTCTTCTCCACTCCGGTATGTTGGCACTCTCGGTTAAGCGGCAATCGCGAGTCATTCTGTTGCTCAGGGCGAAGCCCTGGGTCTGTTTACTACTCACCGGCCCGGATTGGGTCGGCACACCATCGAAGATTGTGGAAGGATAGCCGTGGACATTCCCGGAATCAGTTGGATCGACGGAACATGCAGCACGTATGTGATCGCCCGCGGCGGGCGCGGGTTGGTCGTCGACTGTGGTCAGCTTTCGGTGAGAGACGTCACGGACAGGGCGGGTGTCGAAGTGGACCGGCTGCTGCTGACACATTTTCATCGAGATCAATGTGGGAAGGCGCCTGGATGGGTAGCTGAAGGTGTGTCCGTAAATTATCCGTGGCCGGAGAGACGGTTCTATGAAGAGGGGGACGTGTCTCGGGCCGGCTACGACATCTACGACAACTACAAGTCGTACTACGAGACATCAGGACCGATCGGTGACATTCAGGGCGAGCCGCTTCGTGATTACGATACTCTTTCCTGGCAGGACCTGAAGGTCGAGATCGTGCCCCTGCCGGGTCACACGTTCGGGTCCGTGGGTTATCTGTTCGACCTCGAGGGGCTCAGATTGCTGGCCTGTGGCGACCTTCTCGCGTCATCCGGGAAACTTCACGAATACTACTCCTCCCAGTGGGCGTACATGACCTTCCAGGGTCACGTCAATCTGATCGAGAGTCTGGAGACCGTCCGGAACCTTGGTGTCGATTGGATTCTACCGGGCCACGGAGATCCTTTCCAACCCGATGACAACGATTTCGATACACTACGGTCTGATCTGGTGGATCTCTACGAGATGTTTTTCGCGCAAGACTACAAGGACTTCGCGCCGATCTTTCGTCAGATATCCGATCACGTCTTTGAGGTGAGCAACTCGGGTGCGTATACCTATATCGTTCGGGACGACGAAGGGCACGCGTTGTTCATCGACTCTGGATACGTGGGCAACGCGCCGATCACGGCTAATCCGCATCGCTACATCGATCATCTGACTCCGCACCTCGAACGGGAGATCGGCGTGACCGACGTCGAGTGGTTTCTGCCGTCGCACTACCACGACGATCATCTGGCTGGACTGTCGGCACTCCAGATCAAATACGGGACGAAGGTGGCGACATCGCCCGAGGTGGCTGACATTATTGAGCATCCGGAACGATACGAGATGCCGTGTCTGGTGCCGCATCCATCGAAAGTCGACCGGGTTGTGTCCCGAGATGAACCCTTCACCTGGCGAGGGATTAACTTCAGAATCGAACAGTTCCCGGGTCAGACGTGGTATCACAACCTGATCACGTTCGACGTGGACGGGAAACGGTATCTCTCGATCGGAGACAACATTTCGGGTTTGTGCTTTCGGGAGAACCGGGACTGGATTCATTCGTTCATACCGAAGAACCGGACGCCGGTGTCGACGTATCGGGATATGCCTCGCCAGATCGCGGAGCGAAGTCCCGACATTCTCTTGACGGGTCACGGGGGCGGTGTGCCCTGCACTACGGAGAAGGTGGAGAAGTGGCAGAAATGGATGGACCGATGGGCAGAGCACTTCGAGGACATCATCGATCAGCCGCATCCGAACCTGGGTATGGATCCCCATTGGGTGGAGTTTTATCCCTTCAAAGTACGGGTGAAACCAGGGGATGAGGTGTCGTTCGAGGTAAGAGTGAGAAACCACGAGGATGCGCCGAGGAGTGGGACCATCGACCTCCAGACCACTAAGGGGGTGACCGTCAATCCACAACGGCTGGACATCGATGTGGGTGTCGGGGAAACGCGATCCTACGACGTCCGTGCGACCCTACCGGCTGAGACGCACTTTCACAGCTGGACGATCGTTGCTGACGTGACGTGGAATGGAAAGCACCTTGGGGGAATCGCGGAGGCGGTGTGCACTTGGTAGGGATGGATGGGGGGGGCGGAAATCGTGCGGGTGGGTCAGACTGAGCGAAGTCGAACGTCGCCCCACCCGCCAATCACAGATCGACGAGGTCGCCCTTCGACTGCGCTCAGGGTGACCTGTCTAATGGAACCAACAGATGGCGAAGATCGTAATCATTGGTGCAGGCAGTGGCTTCGGTAGCCGGCTGTCGATCGACATCCTCTCGCGCGAATCGTTGAAGGATTCGACGATCGCGCTGTGTGACATCCACGAGGAACGGCTCGAACAGGTGACGGATTACGTCCAGCGTGCCATCGACGGGCACAACCTGCCGGGCAAGGTCGTGGCGAGTACGAACCGGGAGGAGTTGCTGCCGGATGCGGACTGTGTGGTAACGGCCGTGTCGATCGGTGGGGCGGCCTACTGGGGAGAACCCTACAAGTCGGAAGTTGAGATACCGCTCAAATACGGTGTGCATCAGACTGTGGCGGATACGATTGGGGTCGGCGGCATTTTTCGGTTTCTCCGGACGGCCGACGAGCACTTGAACTTCGCGAAGGATATGGAGCGGCTGTGTCCGGACGCGTTGATGCTCAACTACACCAATCCGATGTGTATGCTCACGTGGCTCCACTCAGTGGGCTCGTCGATTCAGAACGTCGGGTTGTGTCACAGCGTGCAGGGAACGACGAAAAAGCTGGCGAACGCAGTGGGCGCGGACTACGACGATGTGAGCTATCTGGTAGCAGGGATCAATCATCAAGCCTGGGTGCTTCGGCTCCGGAAGGGCAAGCAGGACCTGTATCCGCGGCTAGGTGATGTCGTTGACAACCATCCCGATTTCGCAGAGGACAAGGTTCGTGTCGAGATGATGCGGCAGTTCGGCTATTTCGTGACCGAGAGTACCCGCCACAACGCGGAGTACCTGCCTTATTTCCGTCGAACGAAGGAGCTTCGGGACTATTACGGAACACCCGATCGCGACCCGGTCTCGATGGAAAACACGCGCAAACGAAACTGGATGAAAGATTCGGGTGTAGAGGACGACGAGGATGCGGAGATCCCGCCGCTAACCTCTTCACACGAATACGCGTCGCTCATCATCGAAGCGAGGATGACCGGATCGCCGTTCGCGTTCAATGGGAATGTGATGAACCATGGTTCGATAACGAACCTCCCCGAACGATGTTGCGTGGAGGTTCCGTGTCTGGCCGACCGGGAAGGCATCCATCCGACGTTCGTTGGCGATCTGCCCTCACAATGCGCGGCGTTGAATATGTCGAACATCGCTGTGGAGGAGCTGGCTGTGGAGGCAGTCCTGAAAAAGGACAGGGAAGCGGCGTTCCACGCCTGCGCCCTCGATCCCCTGACGGCATCTGTCGTTCCACTGCCTCGGATTCGAGAGATGTTCGAGGAGCTCTGGGAAGCGGAGGGGGACCGATTGGCGTATTTCGATGAGTAGAGAGGCCGCTTGAAAGGACCACCGGACACGCGAGAGAATCCATACAAGAGATGATGATTTCGAGGTATGCAAGATGCCGTCACACTGAGCGCAGTCGAAGTGTCGGTCCTCGTGAACGCTCGAATCGTGGAATCGTAACCAGTCGCCGGTTAGTTATGGGAGGAGACAGGTGAAGGAACTATCTCGATGGATCGCGTGTATCACCCTTGGACTGTTCCTGGGAGCAACGGTCCAAGCGCAAGATTTTTACCCATCACTCGACTCCGTGCGCCCGGCGCTTGTGGGAACGAAGGCGCCGGATGGGACACTCAAGACCATCGACGGTTCGACGACGACGCTTTCGGGTACACTGGGGGATAGGCCGGGTGTGGTCGGTTTCTATCGCGGCAACTGGTGACCACACTGCCGTCGCCAGTTGGGCGGACTGCAGAAAATTCTCTCCACGCTTGAAGATCTTGGACTCGCGGTGCTGGCGATTAGCCCGGATAGCCCGGAGGATTCCGCGAAACTGAAGGATCGAATTGGGACGTCGATCACCTTGCTTTCAGATCCTGACCTGATCCTGATGCGGAAGTTCGGGATCGCGTTCAAGTCCGGACGCCGGGCCTTACCTGTACCCGCGGTCTATCTGGTCGACGCGAGCGGTTCGATCGCCTTTCACTTTGTCCATCCAGACTACTCGGTTCGGCTGGATCCGGATGTCCTGATCGCGGCCGCGAAATCTGTCGTGAAGGAATAAGCAACGGAGGCCCCATATGAGCACGGCGGATGTTCTGAACGACCCAGCCCCCGCAGATTCGTGGGAATTCGTCGATCCGGAAGAAGCGGGCTTCGACCCGGATGGCCTTCAGGAAGCTATCGCGTACACGCAGGATTCTGCTCGTGCCGGCGGCCCTCCCGACCTGGGAGCCCACCTGGCTGTGGAGCACGGGTCGAAAAAGTACGACGATGGAGTCATCCTCGGCCCGACGAAAACACACGCCGGCATCACAGGCCTCGTGATGCGAAACGGCCGGATTGTGACGGAATGGGGGAATCCGGAACGGGTCGACATGACCTTCAGTATCTCGAAGAGCTTCCTTTCGACGACAGCGGGTCTCGCGTGGGATCGGGGGCTGATCAAAGACCTGGACGATCGTGTCGGAGACTACGTCGACGATGGGGGCTACGCTTCTGACCACAATGCACAGATCACGTGGGATCATTCTCTCAGGCAGATCAGCGAGTGGGACGGGACGCTTTGGGAGAAGCCATTCTCGGCCGGCAACACGGACGACGTTTATCTCGAGCCCGTCACACCCGGATCGCGATACGAGTACAATGATGTCCGTGTCAATCGGTTCGCGTTGTCGCTGTTGCGGGTTTGGGGGCGACCGCTGCCTGAGGTGCTGAAGGAAGAAGTCATGGATCCGATTGGCGCGTCGGATGCGTGGATCTGGAATGGCTACGACAACTCGTATGTCGAGATCGACGGGAAGCGAGTGCAATCAGTGAGTGGTGGGGGGCACTGGGGTGGTGGAATGTGGATCAGCGCGCGGGACCACGCGCGGTTTGGTCATCTGACCCTGCGACGGGGTCGATGGGGGGATCGGCAGATCCTGTCTGAAGCCTGGATCGAGCAGGCATTGACCCCGACCGAGTTGCAGCACACGTACGGGTTCATGAATTACTTCCTGAATACGAACCACGAACTGTTCCCGAGTGGGCCGGCCAACCACTTCTATCACGGCGGAGCCGGCGCGAATCGGGTGTGGGTAGCCCCCGAGCTGGATATGGTTGTTGTGATCCGGTGGATGTCGGCGGACTATTTCGATGGCTTCGTGGAGAGAGTGCTTTCGGCTGTAAGAAGTTGATTCCTTCGAGGGGCGACCTTTGATGGTGTTGGACTGTCACCTCTGTGAACTAGATTGTGGTCGTTACAAGCTCGATATGGGTCCAGTGCGCCTCGGCTGGACTGAAGGAAATGAAAAGGTTCCATCCTCGCTCATCGCACGATTGACGTAAGCCTGCCTGTAGAGACTCTCCAGATTTCTTCTGTTGGGTCGAACCAATCGAGTACCCTGCCCTGAAACTCGCTGCCCACTGTCGATTAACTCTCGGTCAGGTTGTTCGATCCGCCTTCGTTGTGCCTAACTCAGGCCGACCCGGACATCGCTCCCCTTAAGTTGCTCCTCAACGTGGGCGATGCACTCTTCTGGCGTCTTGAAGGGATGGTCCGGGTAGCGCTTCAGGTCCAGCTTGAGGTCGTTTGGACCGAAGGCGATGGCGTCGACACCGGGCTTGGCCAGGTGCCGTGCGTTCGTGATGGCGTTCACCGACTCGAGCTGAATCATCAGTACGCCGTGGGTGTTCCAGTATTCTACATACGCGTCCTGATCTTCGTGTCCCTCCAGACCGTATCGGGTTTGTGCGGTTCCGCCCCAGCCCCGTCTGCCGACGGGGGAATAATAAAATGCATTCAGGGCCTCATCGACGGTCTCTTCATCTTCAACCTGGGGAACTTGGATCAGCAGGGGGCCCAGGTCCAGGATCACGCCGATCAGGAACGCCAGTCTGTTGTGCTTCATCCGGATCCCGACCGGCACATCCAGGGCCTTGGCGGCCTGGCAGAGTTCCACGAGATGGATCTCGCTGTAGGGCCCGTGCTGGCAGTCGACACGGAACAGATCGACCGGACCGCCGGCGACAATCGCTTCGAGGTCACTCGGGGTCGCTGTAATGGCGACGCCGGCGGACGTGATGGACTCCCCTTCGCGGATTTTCTGTTTCAGATCTTCGCCAGCCATCGCGTTTGCTCCTGTTCGGGTTTTCGCCAACAAGGGGTTGTGTCTCGGGGCCGATGACCATTCCTTGTGGCGGCCGTCGATTGAACTCAACTAAAAAGCTTCACTCGCAGCCGGGAGTCTGCAAGAACTTCCCGTTGCGGTCATCGAAACTGCCGCAAGGAGCCGAGGATGCGGAACCACCCGCTGGATGGGGTTGAAAGACAGAAGCTGACGATCAGTGACGTCCGTGTGCTCCCGCTTTCCTACGTCGATCCAAACGAGAACCTCTGGAGGTGCGCCTCCTATCAGGTCTGGAAGACAGATGGTGCGATCACTCAGATTTTCACCAAAGAGGGTCTGGTGGGGATCGGGGAAGGGACGCCCTACGAGAATCCGGCGGACATCAAGAAGTACACGGAGGAGACGATTCGGCCTCTCCTGTTGGGCAAGAACCCGTTCGATGTCGAATTTCTGGTGAACCGGGGCAATGATTCGCGATACAATGCGGCGCCCTGGGCTGGGATCGACGTGGCCTGCTGGGACCTGATCGGTAAATCGGTCGGCCAACCGGTCTACGAGTTACTCTGCACAGAGGGGGAACCGGATCGAAACATCAAGATCTACGCAAGCGCCGGTGTGGAACACGAATGGTACGCCGATGGAGACCAGTTTCTGATCGAAGAAGCGTTGCGCTACAAAGCCGAGGGCTACGACGCCTTCAAGTTTCGACCTGGGACGGATTGGGACCACGCAGGGATGACACTCGACCGATACGTGCCGATCCTCCGACGTCTTCGTGAGGCGGTTGGGCCCGATTTCAGACTGATGCACGAAGGCCTGGGAAATTGCCTGGGGTCGCTCGAGGCGATTATCACGGATTTCGCTCTGGTTCTCGAGGATCTGGGGTTCTACTGGTTCGAAGAGGCGTTCGGAGGCACGCAGTACGAACACATCGATCTGTTCATTCAGCTGAAAGAAGCGATGCCGACGGTGAAGGTGTCCGGCGGCGAACGGTTTCGCGATCGATTTGAAACGCAGGAGTGGTTGGACCGCCAGGCCCTGGACATTGTCCAGTCCGACTGCAACGTGACAGGGTTGACGGAGAACTGGTATATCGCTCGGATGGCTCATCTGCGCGGGATCACGGCAATTCCGCACAACTGGCACGGGGGCGGCACGACGATGGCCAATGCCCATTATGTGGCTGCGATCCCCAACCGCGACTACTGTGAACTGAACCAGACCTACAATCCACTAAAGGAAGCCATCTTCAAGGAACCCCTGACGGTGGAGAACGGCGTGATGACGCTTCCGGACAGGCCAGGGTTCGGTGTAGAGCTGATCGATGACGTCGAGAAGGTGTTTCCTTATGTCCCGGGGGCGTTCAGCCGCCCGAATCCGCGATTGACGTAAACGCGTATTCGCTCTTAACGGTTGAGATAGACGTGATGGATGGAAGGTGAGAAATGTCTGAGTTGAAGGCAGGTGTGATCGGATGTGGCGGCCGGGGAAGGAGCCACGCGAGAGGCTACGAGGCAGCGAGTGACGTCACCGTGGTTGCGTGTGCGGACCCGTTCGAGGAGAATCGCGATCGGTTCGTAGACGGGTTCGACGTCACGCGGTCCTACAAAGACTATCCCGAGATGCTCGAAAAGGAACAGCTTGATGTTGTCAGTGTCTGTACCTGGACGGGTTTCCACAGGGAAATGATCGAAGCCGTCGTTGCGTCCGGCGTGAAGGCTATCCACAGCGAGAAGCCGATGGCGCCCACGTGGGGGGACGCGAAGGCGATTATGAAGGCCTGCGATGAGAATGACGTGACGATCACGTTTTGCCACCAGCGCCGGTTTGGAGCACAGTTTGTGAAGGCGAGGGAGATTGTAAAGTCCGGAGCGATTGGAGATGTGTATCGATTCGAGGCGTCGTGTCCGAACCTGTTCGATTGGGGCACACACTGGTTCGATATGTTCTTCTTCTACAATGACGACGAACCCGCGGAGTGGGTCATTGGTCAGATCGACGGAGAGGGAACGAAGGATGTGTTCGGTACTCCCTGCGAGGGGAGTGGCTTGTCCTGGATCCGTTACAAGAACGGTCGCGAGGGCCTGCTCGCGACCGGCGGGGTCGACCTGGATGGGAATCTGAATCGGATCGTGGGAACGGACGGAATGGTCGAGATCCGTCCGGGGCAGAAGGACGAGCCCCTGCGCATTCTCGCGGGCGGCAAGTGGGAGATTCCGTCTCTCCAGGGTACCGTCGTCCACGAGGATGCGACCGTAAGTTCGGTGATCGATCTCGTGCATTCCATTCAGGAAGGGCGTGAACCCGAGTTGGCTGGACGAAAAGCCCTGGCAGCGACCGAGCTGATCTTCTCGACCTACGAATCGAGTCGGAGACGCGGCAAAGTAACACTTCCCCTCGATGGCGACGATTCCGCACTGATCACGATGCTCGAGGATGGGAGTGTAGGGCGAAGTTAGGGTGTAAAATGCAAAGTGGTCTCGGCACCGCGCCTGGTATCGAGGGTGCAATGTGACTATGCTCTCGGATTATGATGCGCATCTGCCAGTCGACGGTATTAAGAGAACGTCGCAAATCCGTTCTGGGCTAGGTTTACACCGTTCGGAAGCGAGTTGCCAAACGATCTCACCCATTATCGAGGATCCGTTCGAGCCGTTGGGAAGTAACGATCGAGCGAATGTCATCATCGATAGTCTCAAGTGGTCGCACGAGGCGGGACGTGCCGAGTGCTTGGCCTATGTCGTGATGCCCGACCACTTCCATTGGGTGTTTCGGTTGGGAGACTGCGAACTCTCGGATGTGGTCGCCTCCGTGTCCAGATTCACCTCCGTCCGTGTGAATAGGTTGACGGGTTGGGGTGGTGCGTTCTGGCAAGGCGGCTTCTACGATCACGCACATCGCGTTTCAGATACGACCAGTCGTCATATCAGATATGTGGCTTCCAATCCCGTAAACGCGGGCCTCGTTCAACATCCTGACCAGTGGCCCTTTACTGAGGTCTTTCCCGACTGGTAATGTTCCCGGCTCGGAGGCCGGTCCAACCGTTACCTCTCGCATCCCTCGGTGGGAGCAGCCTCCGAGCTGCGAACCGAGAGCCTTATAGAATGATCTTCTGCGATAACCTCCTCAAACCCGAAGGACCCGTCCAGTTACACAATGGGGACTGGCTTGTCGTTGAAATGGCGCCGGAACGAGGGTGTGTGACGCGGATCTCGTCAGATGGGATGGAGCGCACCGAGCTGGCGAAGACTGGGCGTCCCAACGGGCTCGCAATGGACGATCTGGGTTGCGGAGTCGAAGAACCCTCCGTCGCTACTGAAGATGTCGATCGATGGAGCCTTCGAGATCGTGATGACGGGACCGGATGACAATCCGTTCCTGTTTTCGAACGACATAGTGTTTGGTCCCGACGGGAGCCTGTGGATGACAGATTCGGGTGTGCTCGAGACCGTATGGAGACCCTACCGGAACGGAGAGGGGGAAAGGCCGGAGATTGACGGGAAGGTGTGGAAAATCGATCTGGCGGCACGGAAGGCGACGGTTGTTGATTCAGACATCGCTTTTGCGAACGGGATCGCTTACGGCCCAGACGGATATCTCTACGCAAACGAGACGCTCACAGGCGACATCTTCCGCTACGATGCAACGAAGGAAAACCCGGAATGCGAGTTTTTCGCGAATGCCTTCCCCGAGGTCGACCTGGATGACCCTCGCCGAGGGGTGGACGGGATGGCGTTCGACGATCGCGGGCGGCTCTACGTGACGGTGATTGGGAACGGAGATGTGGCCGTCTTCGAACCCGATGGATCTCTGGTCAGACGGATTTCGCTGATCGACAAGCTGCCGACGAACGTGGCGTTTGGTCAGCCAGGCGAAAAATGGATCTACGTTACGGGTCAGGAGCGTGGCCAGATCGAGGCGTATGATGTCGATGCCGACGGAATGGTGCTCTATGGATAAACCAGGAGTAGGTGCGGATTTTATGCGCACCAAAGGATTCAATCCGTACGAATGCCGCGGATTGAATCCACACCTACGTTAAAGAGGTTCGCGAATGGCACGTGAGATCGTCGCGCTGTCGCCCGACAGTCTGGAAATCCGTGAGGTGGAGGACCCCGTGGTCGACGATGGCCAGGTCCTGATCCGGTCGCAGCAGGCAGCTGCCAAACACGGGACAGAGACGGCCAGTGTAAAAGGCTACGGAGACCGAGGCCGTGGGGGCGGGGGTGACGGAATTTTCGGTTGGCGATCGTGTCACCGCACACAGCCCATTCCGAGATCTGATTGCCAGAGACGCGGGTCGCTGCTGGAAGTTACCGAGGAATATGCCCTGGCAATCCGCAGTCTGTCTGGACCCCGCTGAGTTCGCGATGGGGGCCGTCCGAGACGGCCACGTTCGGGTGGGCGATGCGGTTGCGGTGTTCGGAATGGGGGCGATCGGGTTGTTGGTCGTGCAGCTTGCCAAATTGAGCGGTGCCGATCCGGTCATCGCGCTGGACCCACTCGACAACCGGCGAGAGGCGGCAAGCAGGTGCGGTGCGGATGCCGTTCTTGATCCGAGCGCCTGTGACGCCGGTCTGGAGATCAAGCGAGCGACTCAGAATCGGGGAGCGGACGTGGTGATCGAGTACAGCGGAAACGTCCACGCGATGCAAGCTGCTCTTCGAGGCGTCGCCTACGGAGGGAACGTTGTTGCGGGCGCCTATCCGCCCCCCTACGGAGAAGGGCTCGACCTGGGGGCAGAGGCGCATTTCAACACGCCGAACCTCATTTTCTCTCGCGCTTGCAGCGCCCCCCTCCGGGACCATCCCCGGTGGACGGAGGCGCGTATTTTCGAACACTGCTGGAAACTTCTGAGTGATGGAACGCTGACGGGGGAGCCGATTGTGTCGCCTATCGTACCCTTCTACCAGATCGTGAACGAGTATCCGAAGATTATGAGCGACCCGGCCAGTAACGTAAAACTCGGGTGTACGTTCGAGTGAGCACAACGACCCGGCCGGATCCGATCTTCGGCACCTACGTGTTCGGGCAAGCCGAACGTTCCAGGATGGATCGCGACGGGCATATCGTATTCCCCGACCTGCTCACGGATTCAGCTGGGAGTCGGTTGGTCGATTCCCTGAGGAGAATCGAGTCGCTTCGTCCGACGGAGCGGGAGGGACACGAGGCGCGGAAGTATTCGGCCGAACACGATCCCTATCTCGAAAGCCTCATCAGCCATCCACAGATGCTCGAACTCGCCAGATCGATCCTGGGCGAGGACATCCGGTATGACCACTGCGTATCGTTGACGCGTCTGCAAGACGATCGGGGAACTTCCTGGCACGCGCACAGCTACGGAGAGGAGAACTGGGATCTGAACCTTGGCTTTGTGCGAATCTTCTTCTACGTGAACGGATTCACCAAGGATGACGCGGGGCTCAAGGTTGTTCCGGGGAGTCACGCGTATCGGGATGCACAGGCAGGTGAGGACGTCGAGACGGACGAAGACCTGCGTCGCGATTTGGATGTCAGAGAAGACGCATCTCCAGATTGGAGATCCCCTTCAGATCGAAGCGCTGGCTGTGCCTCCTGGCACGGTCATCGCGATGTGGACTCACGAGCTTCACGCTGTTTCTCCGAAGTCCAGCGAAGACACGCGCTGGACTGTGGTCTATGCCTATCGAACCCCCGGCCTTCCTTCCGATGATAGGTGGATCACAGATGACTATGAGAAGAAGCCGATCCCTGGTACGGAAGGTCTGATGAGCCTTTACTAACATCGGAGTTCTGCTTCCCGTTTCCCTAAGATGATGGTTTCGTTGAGCCATCCTGAGAGGATTCTATTCCTGTTCCCGTCATCTTCGATACCGACATCGGTAGCGATATTGACGATACGTGGGCGCTGGCCTTCCTGTTGCGATGTCCGGAACTCGACGTAGGTCTCCTGACAACGGATCGAGGAAGGCCAGCGTATCGTGCGAAGCTCGCCTGTCAGATTATGGAGGCTGGGGAGCGTCAGGATCTGCCCGTTGGGTTGGGTCCCGAGTGGGACTGCAACACAGGTGAGACACGCCAGGAGCCCGTGCGCCGAGGGGTATGAGTTGTCCTCCTACGCAGGGGACGTGATCGAGGATGGTGTGGGGGCGATGATCGAAACGATTCTCGGGTCCGATGAGCCTGTGACGGTGATCGCCATCGGGCCATTGCCGACGGTTTCCGCAGCTCTTCACAGGGAACCCGAAATCGCCCGAAACGCCGGCTTTGTCGGAATGCACGGGAGTCTGCGGAAAGGCCACAAGTGAGACCGCGATCGAGTCATTGCCGAGGCGAACGTCGTGAACAGCCCCGATTCGGCTCAGACGGTGTTCGAAGGTCCGTGGGACGCGACGATCACACCGCTGGACACGTGCGGGATCGTTCAACTGGAGGGTGAAAAGCGCGCGCGCGTCGTCGAGAGCGACGATCCCCTTGCGGAAGCCGTGATCGCCAACTACCGAACGTGGTGGCAGCGCGGCAAAGGAGCGTCCGAAGACCCCGTTTTCTGGAAAAGACAGAGCTCGATCCTGTTCGATACGGTGGCGGTCTATCTCGCCTTCGCGACGGACCACTGCGTGATGGAAGACCTGCCGATTCGAAACACGGATGATGGCTTCACGCGAGAGGAAGCAGGCGCCAGTGTCGTTCACTGCGCGACGGACTGGCGCGACCTCGGGGGGGGGCGAAGATCTGCTGGTGGAACGGTTGACGTCTTCCTGAGCGTCGAGCAGGGTGAAACGGGGCTCCCGGGCATTGGTTCGGGAGCCCTTTCCGTTGCCCAACGTAACTCTTTACGTCGCGCACCCGATTTACGTAATTGGGCCTTGTAAATGCAGGATTTAGGACAGAGTTTGGACCTGTCAGGAGGCAGCGATGAGCGATCATAAAGTGGGCATCGTGGGGGTCGGGTGGGTTGCCGGCGCTCACATCGAGACGTTCAAGAATGTCGAAGGCGCAGACGTCACAGCCGTGTGTTCGAGGCGCGACCTGGATCCGAAGGACCTCGAAGCACAGTTCGGGATTCCGATCGAGGTCTACAAGGATTACGACGAAATGGTTGCGGCGGTTGACATCGTGGATATCTGCACGCCCCATCCCTTCCACCCTGATCAGACGGTGACGGCGGCCGAGGCGGGTAAGCACGTGTTGATCGAGAAACCGATATCGATCGATTGGGAAAACGCGAAGCGGGTTCGGGACGCGATCCACAAAGCAGGCGTCAAGTCGTGCGTCTGCTTCGAGGTACGGTTCTGCGGCCAGTTTCAGATGACGAAGTCTGTGATCGACCAGGGCCTGCTGGGCGATCTGCACTACGGCGAAATCGATTACTATCACGGGATCGGACCGTGGTACGGGCAGTACGGCTGGAACATCAAGAAGGAGATGGGAGGAAGCAGCCTCCTGACGGCCGGGTGTCACGCGTTGGATGCGCTTCTTTTGTGTATGGACGACGAGGTGAAAGAGGTGACGAGCTACGAAACCAAGAGTTCGAGCGAGCACTTCCAACCCTATGAATATGCAACGACGAGCGTGACGATCCTCAAGTTCCAAAACGGCGGTCTGGGCAAGGTGGCATCGGTCGTCGACTGCCTCCAGCCGTATTACTTCCATCTGCATCTGGTCGGTAGCCAGGGGAGTATGCTCGACAACAAATTTTACTCCTCGAAGATCGACGGAATCACCAAGGACCGATGGAGTATGCTCGACGCGCCGTTGATCGACTCCGGCGACGTGAACGACCATCCCTACCAGCCTCAGTTTGAGGCGTTCGTGGAGAGCATCGACAACGACTCTCCGATGCCGTTGACGGATTTCGATACGGCGTTCGAGTCGCATCGTGTCGTCTTCGCCGCCGATCGATCGGTGGCTGAGGGGCGGCCGATCAAGCTGAGCGAAATGACCTAGGCGACCTGAGCTGGATTCACCACATACGATGTCCAGATATCGAGAAATAGGAATTACCGGTGCGAATGGCACGGTGGGTCGCGTGCTGATGGAGGGTCTGAGGGAAGACTATTCCGTTCGGGCGATCACCCGGCGTGCGGTTGATATGCCGTCGACCGTTGTGGCGTTCGACGACATCGAGGCCCTAACCGGGGCGTTCGAGGGGGTGGAAGCCCTGATTCATCTTGGGGCGAATCCGAGTCCTGACGCTTCGTGGAAGAGCATCGTCGAAAACAACATCGATGCGACACACAACACGTTCGAGGCCGGCCGGTTGGCGGGCGTGAAGCGGATGATCTTTGCTTCCACCAACCACACGATGCACGGCCACACGATTCGGACAACACCGGAGACCCTCGATCCGGACAAGAAGGTTCGTCTCGAACTGCCGGATGCTCCGAACCCGGACTCGTTTTACGCTGTGTCAAAATTGCTCGGCGAGAATCTGGGGAGGCTCTATTTCGAGAAGCACGGCATCGAGTTTGTGGGAATGCGGATCGGTTGGCTGATTCAGGAAAACGACCCCTCGACAAAGGTCGGCACATCGGCCGAGGACTATATGCGAGCGATGTGGCTCAGTCACCGCGATTGCGTAGAAGCACATCGGTGCGCCATCGAAGCGGAAGTGGGCTTCACGAATGCCTACGTGATCAGCCGCAACGACCGGCGTGTTTTCGATCTTGACGAAACGGAGCGCGTGCTGGGTTATCGACCTCAGGACAATTCGGAGGCGTGGTTCAGATAACCGACGGGCACCCTTCGCAGGATGAGGATTGCGTGAGAACGAAAACGTTGGGAAGAACGGGTCTTGAAGTTCCCGTTGTCGGACTGGGTGGAGCATTTATTGGTCGTCAGCCTGAAGGCGGCACAGATCTGGACGCGGCGATGGCGACGGTTGAAGCTGCCCTGGATGAAGGCTGCACGCTGATCGATACCGCCCCGCTCTACGGCGGGACGCTGAGCGAGCAGGCCATCGGGAACGTACTGAAGACCCGTCTCGATCGAAACGATGTGATCGTGACGACGAAAGTGGGACAGCTCAGGGGGGGGCGGGACTACAGTTACGATGCGGTAATGCGTCACGTCGAGGACAGCCAGGAACGTCTGGGCGTCGAGCGTTTCGAGATTCTCTACATCCATGACGCGATGGGAATCCCGCTTCCCGAAGTTCTGGGTAAGGATTGTGCGCTGGGCGCACTGCGAAAGTTGCAGGATGAAGGATCGGTACGGTTTATCGGGACTGCGGCGAACGACCCGGAAGCCAACGGGCCCTTCATCGAGACGGGCGAATTCGACGTGGCCGTCGTGCCGGATGCGTGGAGCCTTCTGAATCGCAGTGCCGAGCGCTACATATTCTCGGCCGCGGCAGAACACGAGGTGGGCATCGTGCTGGCGACCCCGCTCGAGCGGGGTCTTCTTGCGACGGGACCCGTGGAGGGGATCGACTATCTCAATCGAGACTTCACTCTTGAGATTGTCGAGCACGCGGGGAAAATCAAGCAGGTGTGCGAGGACTACGGTGTGTCGATGGTGGCCGCGGCACTGCAGTGGTGCTTGCGACATCCCCTCGTGGCGACGACCGTTCCTGGAGCGGAGAGCCCCGAGCAGGCGGTTCAGAATATCCAGGCCGGGTCTGTTGAACTGACCGAAGATTTTTGGAGCGACCTCGAGCCACTGGCGCAGAACTTCTACGAGGACGGCTACATTCGGGTTCCTCTGAAGCGCTGACGGTCGATGGCTCTCCCGCAGCAGGACACGCATCCCGAAGCGACTACCGACATCGAGACCCAGAGGGCTGTCACCTGGAAGGCGGTGACGATCGGGCTCATCCTGGTGCTCGCCGCCGCCCTGGGCGGCTTCTACGCACGCCATATTCTCCACACCACACGCCTGGCACAGAACCATCTGTCGTTGGCGGCCGTCTTTCCGTTTTTCATTGTCGCTGTCTTTCTTCGCCGCCCCCTCAGGATCAACCGAGGCGAACTTCTCGTCGTGTTCAGTATGGGGCTGATCGCGTCGACTCTGCCGACCTACTTCCTCAGTCGTCTGATTTCCTCTCTCGCGGTTCCCCACTACCTGGCCGATCCGACGAACGGATGGGCGGAGTATACGCACGAGCATCTTCCGACCTGGGCCGTGATCCAGCCGGGACCAGCACTCACGTGGTTCTTCGAGGGGCTTCCCCGGGGAGAATCGATTCCGTGGGATGTCTGGATCTGGCCGCTTCTCTGGTGGTTCAGTCTGCTTGGAGCGGTCTGTCTGATTCTTTTCTCCACGATGGTGATCCTGCGAAAGCAATGGATCGAGTACGAGCGTCTCGAGTTTCCTCTGGTGGAGGTTCCACTCGTGCTGGTCGGGAGGGAGCCTGAAGACAGATCATTCTTTCCGCCTCTGCTGAGATCTTCACTGTTCTGGCTCGGCTTCGGGTTCTCGGCTGCGGGTATCCTGTGGAACGTGCTCGGCTATTTCAGTCACGATTTACCCAAAGCGCCCTGGCGTCTCAGTCCGATTTCGATCGGCTACGGTGTGTCGCCGATCAGAATGGCGCTCTACTGGCCGATCGTGGGATTCACCTATTTGATCAAGCTTGACGTGTCCTTCAGCATCGTCTTCTTCTTCATACTTGCCGTCGCGCAGGAGGCGACCTACAACCGATTCGGTCTGAAAATCTCTGAGCCTAATTTCGCAGGCACCAGCTTCATTCCAGTCGGTTGGCAGATGATGGGTGTGTGGATCGTCGTCGTGGGCTACGGTTTATGGGTGGCGAGGGGGCACCTCGGAAATGTCTGGCGCAAGGCGATTCATCGAGACCCGACGGTGGACGACTCGGACGAATTGCTATCCTATCGAACGGCGGTATTGAGTTTCCTCGGAGGGAACCTGTTTCTCGGTGGCTGGCTCTACGCCAGTGGGCTGGAACTGTGGGTGGTCGGGATCTTCATGCCGGGTATGATGGTGATCTACCTGGGGATTACGCGAATCATCGCAGAGACTGGAGTCATTACGATTCGTGCAGTGATGTTGCCGCAGGTCTTCACGATGTTCGCCTTCGGCACGGATGTGATCTCGACCCGGACGATGGCCGCCCTCGGGTTGTCGATGGGTTGGCACGGAGATATGAAGACGACTCTGATGCCCGCGATCGCACACAGCGTCAAACTCTTCGACACGATCAAGGGACAGAGACGGGCCCTGGCGGGTGCGATTCTGGCGGCCTGCGGGGTGGGTATTGCGGCATCGATTTTCTACATCATCGTGATGGCATACCAGACGGGAGCGGGCAACTACGGATCCCAGATATCGGGCGGTCTGGCTCGCGGGCCCTGGGACTTCGTCGTCAAGTACAGCCGATCACCTGTACCCCCTGACTGGCGGAAACTCGCCTTCCTGGGGAGCGGAATGGGTCTTACCACGATGCTATATGTGCTGCGCGCCAGGTTTCCTTGGTGGCCATTCCATCCCCTGGGCCTGGCCGCGGGAGCCGCCTATCCGGTGACGAATGTCATCTTTCCCATCTTCATCGGATGGATGTGTAAGTTCGCCATTCTGAGGTTCGGAGGGTCCCGAACGTATCGTGGTGCCAGACCGGTTTTCCTCGGACTGATTATGGGTTACTATGTCGCGGCCGGCATCTCGTTCTTTGTGGACTGGATCTGGTTTCCGGGAGACGGACACGGGATTCCGTTCTCGGACTGAGCGGTGCCCACTGAGGAATAGAGATGACCCGGCAGGAAGATCCGAGCCCGTGAGATCGACAAGGCTGGCAGCGATGCACGATAGCAAACGTCGCCACGTCTGCTTGCCCCCACGCGCTGAAGATATACGGGCAAACCTATGGAAGGAGTCTTATGAGCTACCACGTCTACGTATCGAATTCAGGCAACGACTATTTCTCCAAGTTCGTCATGGATGCGGATTCGGGGAAGCTGACGCAGGAAGCGGACATTCAGATGAGCGGGTCACCGGGGACGGTGGCGACCACCGCGGACGGATCGCTGATGTTCGTGTGTCTCAGGCAGGACAAGGTGTTTCAGAGCCTGCGCATCGACCGATCATCCGGAGCGTTGACCCCGATCGGTCAGGTCCCCCTTCACGATGGATCCCCGTATGTGAAGACGGACAACACGGATCGGTTCCTTCTGGCGTCATACTACGGTTCGGGTCACGTGAGCGTCCACGCGATCAACGACGACGGCACGTTGAGCGACGAGCCTCTGCAGAAGATCGAAACAGAAATTCGCGCCCACAGCATTCAGACGGATCGTTCGAACCGGTTCGCCTTTGTCCCCCATACGAACCCTTCGAATGCGATATACCAGTTCCGGTTCGACGAAACTTCGGGAGCGCTTTCCGCGAATGATCCACCGAAGGTCCAACCCGAGACCCCCGAAGGGCCGCGCCACTTTGCTATCCATCCGAACAAAGACCTCCTGTATTCGATCAACGAGAACGGCTGCACCGTGAGCGCTTATCACTTCGATCTGGAGAACGGGACCCTCTCGTCTTTCCAGGTCATCTCGACGCATCCTGAGGGCGTGACGCCCGAGGGGAAATCCACAGCAGAGATTCGAATCACGCAGGACGGGAAACATCTCTACGCGTCCAATCGCGGTCACGACAGTCTGGCGATTTTCGGGATCGACGATGATGGAACGCTGACCGCAAAAGGACATCAGCCGACCGAAGAGACACCGCGCTTCTTCGCGATCGACCCGACGGGGAATTACATCCTGTCGGCGGGACAGGGATCGGGACGGCTCGCCACCTACAAGATCGATCACGGCAGCGGAGCGCTCGAAGAGAAGGAGACGTTCAAGGTGGGTGAATCGCCCCTTTGGATTCAGTTCGTGGAGAAAACCTAGCCAGTGACCATTGACCAGCAGCCAATGACCAATTCACCAAAGGCGCACCGGCTTGGCGGCGGGCAGCAATAGGGAGGGGTTTTGAAAGTAGCGATTCAGGTGGACCATCAAAAAATCGAGATCATCGAGGCAGACGAGCCGGACATCAACAAGCTTCCCGATGGTGCGGTCAAGATCAAGACGGAACTGAGCGCCATCTGCGGGTCGGATACGCCGAAGTGGCTGCTGGAGCAAGCCGATTATCCGGGGCGCCTCGGGCTGTCGATCCACGAAGCGATCGGGACGGTGTCGGCGAGCAATTCAGATCGTTTCAGCCCCGGCGACCGCGTATTGGCGCTGCCCCGTGAAGTGGGGGGATGCTCGGAGTATTTCACTTCACACGAAACGGTTACGATGCCGCTCGTCGACTACGAGAGGGACGACTGCATCTTGATGGCTCAGCCGCTGGGGACCGTCATCTGGGCCATCCGCAAATTGGGTAGTGTCATCGATAAGGATGTGGCGGTGATGGGCCAAGGCCCGATCGGTCTGCTGACCGTTCATTCTCTCAGCAATCTCGGGGCGAAGCGGGTGATCGGGATCGATCCCGTCGAATTCAGACTCGAGACAGGACGGAAGATGCGGGCCACACACTCGATCAACCCTGACCGGGAAGACGTAATTGAGAAAGTCTCGGAGATCACCAATGGTGAGATGCTGGATGTGGCTGTCGAAATGGTAGGACACAATTTCGAAACGGTCGGCACGTGTCTTGAACTCGTGAAGCGAAGAGGTACGGTTCTTTGCTTCGGGATTCCGGACGAAAACATCTATCCATTCAACTATCGGGCCATCATCAGTAAAAACATCAACCTGATCGGTTCGGTGGGCCCGGAAGCCCAGCGCGACTTCCCGCTGGCGATGGACTGGATCAGCCAGGGACGCATCGACGTGGCACCGATGATCACGCATCGCATTCCGTTTACGGACGTTCAGAAAGGGTTCGAGATGTTCGTGAACGAGCGCGACAAGGCGATCAAGGTTGTGATGGAATACTAGAGAGACCATTGGCGTATTAGGGAATTACCGTAGTTGGAAATGGGAATACGCCAATGCAGTAAGAGTAATGCCTATGCTGGACGTTAACGCAATTGTGGATCCGGTCATTCTTCGGGGCGATCGAGCGATCGCCTACCGGGATCCGGCTGCGCATTACCACGATGGCGTGTTTCGGGTTTTCCACACGCAGATGCATCGGGAAGAGGACGACAGGTACTTTGCCTACGTCGGTGTTACCCGGTCGGAGGATCTGGTCGAGTGGTCGGAGCCGGAAATTCTGACGCAGCGCGATCAGTCGCTGAACTATTCGAGCCCAGGCAACGTGATCCACTACGGGGGCGAATGGTTGATCTGCTGGCAGACGTATCCTACGCCCGAGAATCAGCCGACGGGCGATCAGACCGCCCGGGTCTATATCGCCAGAAGCATCGATCTGGAAGCCTGGTCGACGCCGGAGCTGTTGCGGGTGAAGGGGCCCGATGTACCGGACGTGGAGATGGGGCGAATGATCGATCCCTTCCTGGTTGAAGATCGGGATCAACCGGGCAAGTGGTGGTGTTTCTACAAGCAGAACGGGGCCAGCCTTTCGTACACGCTGGACTTCGAGACGTGGACTTATTCGGGTCACGTCGGCGCAGGAGAAAACGTCTGTGTGCTGCTGGATCGTGAGGAGTACGTGCTGATCCACTCACCGAAGAACGGGATCGGCGTCAAGCGATCGACAGACCTGAGAGAATGGCGGGACGAAGGGCTCCTGGCGCTGGGTCAGACGAACTGGCCTTGGGCAGCAGGACGATTGACCGCTGGCCAGGTACTCGATCTTCGGGAGGATGAGAGGGTGGGGAAGGCTTTGATGTTCTTCCACGGGTCGACGGCGCTCGGAGCGGCCGAGCGGGAGACGCACGGCGAGTCCAGCCTGGGAATCGCCTGGAGTGACGACCTGGTCTCCTGGTCGTGGGCGGGTTCAGGAAACTTCTGAGTCGAAGTCGACTCCGTAGGACGACTTTTCGACGGATTCATCGTAGTAACCATGCCTGACGTCTTCCGCGATGTCTGCATCGGCTCGCTCACGCGGCGGACCCCAGCCACCTGCTGCCGATGGTTCCGCACGAAGATCTGACACCGGAACCGATCGAAATGCCACCCCGTCTGGAGGACGACGGCTACATCCGCCCTCCGGAAGACGAAGAAACCCACGTTCCAGAGATTTGGTGACGAGAATGAGCGAACCTTTCAGAGGCATCTTCACGATCCCGACAACGCCTTTCGACGACAAAGGCGAGATTGATACGGAGAGCTTTCGCCGGGTGGTCGATTTCTGCATCGACTGCGGTGCGCACGGGCTGGTCTACCCGGTCAACGCAAGCGAGTTTTCCACGCTGACAGACGAAGAACGAAGAACGATGTCCGAGATCCTCGTCGATCAGTGTGGGGGGCGCGTGCCGACGGTCATCGGTGTGCAACACCTGTCTCCCCAGGCGGCGGCTCATTTCGCCGCCCACGCCCGCGAGATCGGTGCGGACAGCGTGATGGCGATGCCGCCCTATGCCTGGAAGAAGTCCCCGTCGATGGAGGCGATCTACGAGTACTATGAGATGATTTCGCAGGCTGCCGGATTACCGGTATGGGTCCAGAACAATCCGCCACCGATCGGGATCGTGATGTCGCCCGATTTCCTCAATCGGATGTGCGACGAAATCGAACACGTGGAGTACCTGAAAGAAGAAACGCCGCCATCGACGCTTGCGATCACACGCCTGCTAGAGAGCAACACGGGCTCGTGTAAAGGGATTATGGGCGGTGCGGGTGGACGGTACCTGATCGAGGAGCACAGACGAGGAGCCTGTGGCCAGATGCCGGGCTGCCACGTAACGGACGTGGTTGTTGAGTTATGGAACGCGCTCGAAGCGGAAGACGGCGATCGTTCGATGCACATTTACAAGGAAATGGGTCCGCTCTTCCATTTTGAGCACCAGCTGCTGGGGTGCTACAAGGAAGTTTTGAAACGACGAGGGATCATCAAGAGCGCCTACAAACGGAATGGCCAGATGCCGTTGGATGATGTCAGCTCACGCTACCTCGACGAAATCCTCAAAGACCTGGAGCCGTTGATGACGTGGACCCGCTGACGTTCCGCACTTGAAACCAGGGCGGTCTCGGCCACAAGCGACGCCGTCTGAAAGGGATGACGTGATGGATATTCTGTTGCCCAGCAAGGCCGGGCGCGAGGTGCTGACGAAATACGGGTTCGGTGCCGAGGCGGAGACCAGACTCGACGCCCAAAGCCACGAGGGCATTGAAGACCTGGTGCGTACGGCGCACGCGCCTTACAGTGGGCCCGAAGGAAGATTCAGCATCGCCGACGTCGATGATGGGTTGCGCGAGGAGGCCATCGGCCGGATCGAGGACTACATCGAGGGTGCAGCCGCTCGATTCCCCAACCTCGAGAAAATCAATATGCACTGCTCGCCGAAGCGGTGGGCGGGCGAAGATCGGCTGCTACAGGGAGACTACGGAAGGTTGATTGACGCCATCCGACGCATCGCGGCTGCGGGTGATCGCCACGGGCTGATCGTGGCCGTCGAAAACAATCGGGCGTACTGGGAGGGAGTAGGGAAGGAAGTGCCGGCGGAAGAGGTGGATCGTGAGGCGCAGAACGTTTATTTCGGAGTCGAACCGGACGAGTGGATTCAGATCCAGCAGGATGTGGCCCGCGACAACGTGGTTCTGTGCCTAGACACGAGTCACGCCTGCACGTACGCGCAGACCTTGTCCGGCGTCGAGGAGCGACGTACGACGATGATGAAATACCTGGAGGCAGGAGAGGCGCTGCGCCACCTGCACTGGAACGGGAATGACCTGCTCACGAACGTGGGCAGGGATGACACTCATATGAGTCTCCACGAAGACGATCTTCCGGACGAGCTTCACGCGCGTCTCAGGGACTGGGATGCTACCCAGTTGCTCGAGCACTGGTACGGCGAGGACGCGCTGGAAGGGGAACTGGCTTACATCAAGGGCTTATAGGGGGCAGCGTGCCGGCACTGACGGAAGACCAGAGAGTCGACTATCACAGCGATGGTTGCGTGATGGTGCGTGGAATGTTCGATGCGGAAGAGATCGACCTGCTCGGACGCTCCGCTCGGGAGGATCGGGAACTGGATCGCCGAAGCCAGGGCAGGGAGGATGGAGAAGGGGGCTCGGTCAGACTGTCGCTCTGGAACCACCCGGGCAACGGCATCTACGGGATGTTCGCCCGATGCGAAAGAATCGTCGACTCGATGGAGGGGCTGCTGGAGGGCGAGGTCTATCACTATCACTCGAAGATGATCCTGAAGGATCCAGAAGTCGGGGGGGCCTGGGCGTGGCACCAGGACTATGGCTACTGGTACCAGAACAGCTGCCTGTTTCCGCTGATGTCGAGTGTGATGATCGCTGTCGATCGCGCGACGCGTGAGAACGGCTGTCTTCAGGCACTCAAGGGATCCCACCTGATGGGACGCGTCGACCACCAGCTCACGGGCGAACAGGCCGGAGCCAACCCAGATCGCGTCGCAGAGGCGGGAAAGGTACTCGACACGGTCTATTGCGAGATGGAGCCTGGAGACGCGCTGTTCTTCCACTGCAACCTGTTACACCGATCCGACCGGAACGCGTCTCAGAATCCGCGGTGGTCGCTGATCTGTTGCTACAATGCCGCGAGGAACAATCCGTATACCGAGTCTCATCACCCCAGGTACACGCGGTTGCAGAAAGTACCAGACAGCGCCATCAAAGAGGTGGGAATCAAGCGATTCGAAGATGATGATTCCGATGTGGCCTGGATGGGTGAGGATCGGAGCGCGAGGAGCCTCTCGGAGAGAGGGTGACAGAACCTAAAATATTGTTTAATAGTCGCTTGTAAAAGTGGCCCCGGGGCTACTTTTAAGTTCTGCGAGCAATGAGCACGTCGATTCGCACCTGTGTCCAGCCCGGCTTAGAAAATCGACTTCCCCACGATCGAGCTGCTTCTCCGGCTGGGTCTCGCTCAGATGATCTAAACCGTGTTAGATGCCGCTTTCGCGCCCGTGGTTCTCGAGCAGCTCCTTCCCGGCTGTGTGGACCGCTTCGTACACGTCGATGGACTCGGTGACGTCGCCCAGCATATGTTTCCCGGCGGCGCGGACCTTGTCGCAGGCCTCGTTGAACGCGGCGACACACTCGGGATGGTTCGGCTCGCCGTGGAAGCCCATCGACTGCGCGATGTCCTGGGGGCCCCCAGCGAAGTAGTTGATCCCGTCTACCTGCAGGATCTCGTCCAGGTTGTCAAAGGCTTCCTTGCTTTCGAGCTGAGGAACGACCAGGGTGTTTTCGTTCGTGAAGTTGTAGATGTCACGCATACCTGAACTGTCACCTCCGGAGCTGAAGATGACACGTTGGCTCGTAGCGCTCCGCCGACCGATCGGTCCGTAAAAGCAAAATTTCACGAGGCGTTCTGCCTCCTCGGCGTTTCTCAGGTTGGGAACGGTCACTCCACGGATGCCTCGATCCAGATACAGGAAGAGCGTGCTCTCCTCCTGGTCGGGCACACGCATCGTGGGTGTGATGCCGTAGCCATTCGCGATGCGGCACAACGTTTCAACCTGCTGGTGGGTTACGACCCCGTGCTGGCCGTCGAAAGAGACGAAATCGAGGCCCATTCTACCGGCGATCTCCACCCACTGCTCGGCCGGGTATTGCATCGCCAGCCCCAGCGCCTTCTCCCCCTTTTTCGCTCGCTCGATGATTCGGTTGGGTGATTGCATATCTGTCTCTCCTTTTCATTGCGTGACCCGTTACCAGCCGGTAAGATGCGGTCTGCGAGGGGCTCCGCCAGCGAAAAGAAGACTGATGCCCTGCTCGCTCCGTTCCCCGGCGCGTCTACCTTGGGAGAATCTATGGAAAACCGTGAATCCTTCACTTCGTTCATCGAAGCCTATGGCGAAGCCCGTCCCCCTCTGATGCGATACGATGGCCAGGAGGATTTCGACACCTGGCGACGGAAATTTCGGAACGCCGTGACCACGTTGCGGGGACCTTTGCCGGACCGTGTCGCCCTGGAGGTGGAGACCCTTTCCGAAGTGGAGGAAGAGGACCATAGGCGCCGCGCCTTGCGGATCGCCGTTTCGGAGATGTCGTCGCTGATTGCGTATGTCCTGCTGCCAAAGGATCTGGCGGATGGCGAGAGACGGCCCGCGGTGGTCGCGTCCCACGGTCACACGCAGCGAGGGATCGACACGACGTGCGGGGTCGACGTCGTGGGAGAAGACGCAAAACGAGCCTACGGCTTGGAGGCGGTACGAGCGGGCTTTGTCGTGATTGCGCCCTCCTGGTGGGGGTGGTATGGCCGTGACGGCCACCTCGATCGTGTGGGGAAGCGAGACAAGTGCAATGTCATCCAGAACGCGGCGTCGCTCTACGGAATGAACGTGACCGATCTGCATATCCAGGACGGTCAGGCCGCGATCGACGTGTTATGCACGATGCCCGAAGTCGACCCGGATCGTATCGGATGCCTGGGGAATTCCTACGGCGGTCGTACGATGATGTGGCTGACCGTGTTCGAGCGGCGCATCAAAGCCTGCGTCGCCGCCGGCAGTATGAACACGTTCCGGGAGCGCTCGCAGAAACTGGCTTCCTGCGGGATCCAGTATTTCCCCGGAATCCTGCAATACGGTGACGTACCCGAAGTGTTCAGCCTGATCGCGCCACGTCCCCTCCAACTTCAGGCGGGTGCTCTGGATCGATTGATCACGCCCGAAGATCGTGACGCGATGGTCGAAACGGTGGGCACGGCCTATGCAAAATGTGATGCTGAGGAATCCTTCGATTACTTCCTCCATCCGGAGGGGCACTTCCTCAAATGGGATGCGGCAGGGCCCTTCTTGAAGCGCCATCTGTAGCCTCGATGGAGGCCTACTACTCAGAGCTGAGCGAGGACTACGATGTCAAGATTCGTCAACTGGTCCCTGGCTATGATCAGATGGTCGGTTGTGTGGTGGACGCCGTGGGATCGAACGGGCCCTCGGCGGTTCTGGATATCGGAATGGGAACAGGCACGCTGGCACAGCGGGTCGTGGAGACGTTGGGCCGCACGGCCCTTACGGGGGTCGAGACCTCGGTTGATATGTTGGCGGTGGCAGAGGGTCGGCTCGCCTCAGAGCCTCGGATCCGTGTGGTTCGTGCGAACATTCTCGAATAGGAGCCGAAGGATCCCTTTGCCGCCATCTACACGAATCTGGTTCTGCACAACATCCCCTACGTGGAGAAGTCCACGCTTCTGCAAAGGATACGTTCGTGGCTGACACCGGGAGGTTTGTTCGTCTGGGGAGATCTGATTCGTCACGAAGACAAAGTGACGCAGGAGAAATGGGTTCGAGTCCGGATAGAACACGCACGAGCGACCGGGTGTCCGGAAGGCCTGGTTGAACGGAATTTCTTGAAGGAGGGAACCTCTGACTTCCCCCTGGCGGCGTCGCCCACGATCGAAGCGGGACTGGCGGCCGGTTTCTCGAGTGTTCGCGAAATCTGGACGAGAGATACGTTCTCCGTTTTCGCGCTCGAAACACAAATAGAGGACTGAATGGGAGACAGACTGAAGGAGAAGGTAGCGATCGTAGCGGGCGCCGGATCTTCTGGCCCGGGATGGGGGAACGGCAAAGCCACGGCCGTCCTGTTCGCCCGAGAGGGCGCAAAGGTTCTGGCGGTCGATCTGAACCTGGAAGCCGCAGAGGAGACGCAGGCGATTATTCAGGAAGAAGGGGGTGAGTGCACGGCTCTGGAGGCCGATGTCACACAGGCCGATCAGGTAGACGGGATGGTTGGGTCCTGTGTCGACGCGTATGGCCGCGTCGACATCCTCCACAACAACGTGGGAATCGTGGAGATGGGTGGGCCGGTCGAGCTCGACGAAGAGGCGTGGGATCGCGTCTGCCGCGTCAACCTGAAGAGTATGTTCCTGACGTGCAAGTTCGTGCTCCCGCAGATGGAGCGACAGGGGAGTGGGGCAATCGTGAACATCTCATCCGTGAGCGGCCTCCGACATATGGGCGTGGATTACATCGCCTATAGCACGACGAAGGGTGCGATCCTCCAGTTTACCCGGAGCGTGGCGATGCAGTATGCGAAGATGGGGATCCGGGCGAATGCTATCCTTCCGGGAATGATGAACACACCGATGATCGTTGAGCCGCTCAAGGGCGCATATGGCGATGGGAGTATCGAGAAGATGATCGAGGTTCGTGACAGTCTCTGTCCGACAGGGAAGATGGGAGACGCGTGGGACGTCGCCTACGCGGCGCTCTTCCTCGCTTCAGATGAGGCGAAGTACGTGACCGGCACGCAGCTCGTGGTGGACGGCGGAATGAGCTGCAAGACTGTGTAGGCATTAGCGATGAGCGAGAAGACCTTTCGAAGAGCAGAGTCTGACGAGGGGGAAGTCGTACTGGCGACGATCACTTCGGCCTTTGGCTGTGAAGCCGGGACGCCCAGGTACGAGCACCTCCGGGAGGACGTCGAGAACCACCTGGACGAACACTACGTCTACACTGTGAACGGCGCTGTAGTGGGCGCTCTCCACGTGAGGGTGGAAGAGATCCAGGTCGGGGCGTCGATCGTGACAAAGGGCGATGTCGGCGAGGTGGGGATCCTCGCGGAACGTCACGGGCAGGGTCTTGGGACGGAGATGATGGAAGCCGTCGTGAAGACCCTTCGGGAGGACGGTTTGCACCTGTCAAGGCTCGGCGGCTACCGGCGCTTCTACGAACGCTTCGGGTGGGTACCGTTCCCGCGGGGCTATATCGATTTCGCGCTGTCGGGACTGACGTCGCGAGGTGGCTTCACGGACCCGGTTTCATTTCTCGATCGGCCTGACGAAGACAAGAAGATTCGTCCTTACGACGGCACCCGAGACAAGACGGTATGCGGGAATCTCTACCGAGCGTTCAACCGAGAGCGAACGGGTGCGCTACCTGAGAGACGATTCGGGGAGAAAAGCGATGATCCGTGGTCGATTGTCTATGAGGAAGACGGGCGGGTGATCGCCTACCTTCTTGCGTCAGAGAAGCCGCCGCCCTACACCCGCTTTACGACGGCCGTGTCGATTCAGGGCGCAGCCGCGGATCCGGATAGGATCGAGGCACTGGGCGAGGTGATCAGATACACGCTTCGTCGGGCGAAAATGGTCGGGGCGGAATCTGTGAGCGCGAGATTGCCGCTCGACTCCGCGCTGTACGATCTCTACCGTGATTCGAGCGCAGGGTTCATCGTGACGCAGTGGCAGTCGTCGGAAGGCGGAAATATGCTTCAGGTGTTGAATCCTCGATTGTTGATGGAGGCGGTGCGGCCGACGATCCAGACAAGACTGGAAGACGCGTGTCGCGATCCCGGCCAGCTGGCGATCAGAGTCCACGGAGAGACGGTGGGAGTGGAGTGGGGGGGGGGAACAGCGGTGATAGCGGACCCCAAGGGAGAAACGATCGACCTGAGTCAGGAGGGATTCTGTAGACTTCTGCTGGGCTTGACGTCGGTCGACCAGGTTGTGCGCGAACCGTCGAGAGAAAGAGATCTGTTGGGCGCGATGTTCCCCGTGCAAGGGACAGCCACTGGTGTTTGGGGATAGGCAATCACCAGGGGGCTGACCCTGGCCCAGGAATCAACTCCTCACTTCGATCCGAGCGATTCAGTGTCGAATTCACGCATTTCACTGGGAAGATAGATATGGCTCATCAGGCTACTCCCGATGACGCAACGCTTCAATCCAAGCGTATCGACGATGCGATATTCGACGGGATTGCGTGGGTTGTGTTCCTGTGCGCGTTCGGTTTAAGAGTCTGGAACATCGGCCTCGGGTCACCTACGGTTCTGAAGGGATTCGACGAATACTACATTGTTCACAGTGTGAATTCTCTGTTTCTCATCGAAGGAAACTGGTACCCGAGGTGGCAGGGCGGAAGTCTCGTCATGCCTGACCTCCCCGAATACCTGACTTACTTCGTAGCCTATGCGGTCTACCTGGTTGGTCTTGCTGTGGGTTCCTTTCATACCATTTCCCAGTTTATCCTCGAGTTCCAGGTAGGTACTCTATCCGTCTTACTTGCGATCTCGAGACTGCTTTCTGTTGTGTCGGGCAGCTTGGCGGTTATTGCGGTCTACTACATTGGGCGTTCGATCTTCAACGCGAGGGTTGGACTTACTGCAGCAGCGATCGTGAGTGTTTCCGAATACCATTTCGTCTGGAGCAAGATTGGTATGTACGACACTCACGCCACGCTCTTCACGCTGCTGTCCTTTTATTACTGTTTCCGGATTCTGACAAAGGGTGCGAGGAAGGACTACATCCTTGCGGGTTGGCTCGCCGGTTTCGCGACAGCCAGCAAGTACTCGGGAGTCTTCGCGGCTGTCCCAATTGTAGCGGGCCATCTGCTGCGGGCATCTTCCACTGCTCAGTTTTTCTCCATTGGCAGGTTCGGCTGGAGCGTTGGCGCAGCGGTTGTCGCCTTCCTGGTGGCGGTACCCTACTTTCTGTTGGACTTTCCTTCCACAATTGGTGCTTTTCACCTTCTGATGAAGTCCCAGACCAACTTCGCAGTTCCTTTCGGGGTGGAGCGGTTTAGTCTGTTCTTCTTCAAGACATTGACCCTGAATCTGGGGGTCGGATTCAGAGAATCCTTTGTTGCCGGCATCATTCTGATTCTGGTTCGCCGTCGAAGAGAGGAACTGCTGGTGCTATCTCTCCCGTTGATGTTTATCGTGGCCAACTTTCACACACTGCCAGGCGGCTATGTTTACATGTTCCAAGCGATCGTCCCTGGTGCCGCCCTGGTTTCAGCGCTCTTTATCGATATCACAGTCGGCTTCTTCTCAGAAACTGTGTCCAGTCGATGCAGGATTGGACCTCGATGGTTTGATTCCTGGAGAATGCGGAACTTTCTGACACTTGGGCTGCTGGTCCTGTTGATGATTTCGCCGGTTGATGGAAAAATCCGATACGTTAACGGGCTTGGGGGCGCCCCAATTGGAAGGGTGATGTTGGATTGGATCAACGCGTACCTGCCTTCTGGTTCGCGCATATTTACGACAGCGGTCAGACCTGACTCGAAGAAATTCAAAGTTACGAGCGCGGGTAAACAAGACATCACTGAGGATTTCTACGAGTCCATCCTGAAGAATTATGACTACATCCTGATCACCAGCATAGCACCCGGACAAAAGACTTGGGGGCGGCTCGGCTCTGACGCGGTTCTGGTGAAAGAAATCGCTGCCAGCGCCTACCACCAGCCCGGCTTTCAAGAAGGTCCGCGCCTTCGCTTGTACGCTCCGTTCAAGAGGTCACTGCATCCTGTGATAGACTTCGTTCACGAAACCGGGTTGGAAACAGAGGAAGGTCAGTGGCGGTTGCCCATTAATGGAGAGGTCTCGGCTCCCCTGGTAGTGCCTCAGGGGGCCTGTTCGATTTCGGTTACTGCCTCTCTGGCCCCGGGGGCCGGGATGCCCATCAGGATACTGGTTAGCTTGGGAACGGAGGTCGTCGGAGATGTTCTTGTGAATTCGGATGAGATGCAGAGCTTTAAATTCGATTTTGAGGCTCCAGCTGAGCCGGAGCGCATCACGGTTCAGGCAATGTTGCGAGGGCCCCTCCTACCTGCTGAGAGCGATCTTCGAGAGATAAGAGAAATCAGGATGGACGGAAAACAGATAGGGGAGATCCACGTCTACGAGAATGGATACGCAAGTGTGAGTGCCGATCCTCTACTCGGCAAGGCGTTTATCCAGGCTAGGGCTGGTGAAGAACGTACGCTGATTGTGGAGCCAATGGATGCCGATCGCCTCGAAGCACATATCTCCCCTTGCATAGACTTCTACGGCGTGGAGATCCTCGCCGCCGACAGTAGAGAGTAGAATGCGTAAAACAGATCTGTGTTGGATGATTCTGATTCTGTCTTCGTGCCTTCCACAAGGTGACAGAATCTCTCACGACATCAGAGAGGAGTCAGTTTCCGAAAACAGGGATCTGCAAATCCTGGACACGAGCTACCTGGTACTTGCGTCGTCCAGTGGGTCGTTCGAGGCCTCTGGCAGTGCGGTTTCAACGCCAATTCTCTTACCCAGCACGACTGGCTCCTTCGGAGTGCTCCGTGCCGCGACACACGCCTACGATCTCCAGGCCTCAGGAAACAATGTCATAAGCCAGTTGAGGAGGCCACGGGACAGCCTCTACTGCCTCACCGATCGGAGTCTCGAGCTATCCCTGACGTATCACTACAAACCGAAATCGGGTTCAGGCGACACAGGGAAGGATTTTTATGAGAGAAATCAGGGACTGCTCACGGATCAGGACGATCGCACGCCCGCCTTCCAACTGGGGAAGGGTGGCTACGGTAGGGCTTCTGTCGATTTTGACTTTCAGGAGGTTGTCTGGATTCAGGATGTCGAAACGCTCGGAAGGTTTTACTACACGGACAACTATATCGACGCCGCCGAGGCATTCACGAGTTTGGACTGCAAGGAGTTTAGCGAATTCGGGGTCGGGTACGCCCCCAAGAGGGCTCATCTGCATAGAAACCAACTATACACCCTGAAGATCTCGGAAAGCCCAAGGCGAGCCCGATGTGTTCGTCTGGTCTGGCATAAGCCTTATACAGGCAGCAATCACTTCTCTGTGACTGAAGTCAAAATCTTCGGGCGCCCGGAGCCTTCTCAGCGTGTTGTCTTCCGAAGTCGATCTGCCGCAACCCCTGAGGGATTCTCGCTTTCCCCGTGGTCTCGGTCGGAGTGGAGCGAGCCCTTCCGTTCCGGCGACCCAATCCCTTCACCGCCGAATCGATATCTGCAGTACCAGGTATCGATTGAGCGGTTCTCCCCAACCCTGAGTCCGTCACTTTCGGAGGTAACGGTCGAAGTGGGATTCTAAACAGGACTGTCTCTAAACTCCTGCCAGACCTTACTCCTTCTCGACCGTCTGCATCAGCGCTCGCATATAGCCGAGAGAAAACGCCATCCCCCGGTGACGGTAGCTGCCTTCCCCCTCTATGACGGGGCAGTGGTCGGGGGTCATCACGCCCTCGAACCCCGCCTCCTTGTAAGCCCGCATCGCCTCCAGCGGATCGACGTCCCCCTCATCCAGAAAGACTTCGTCGAACTTCAGGTATTCGCCCTTGATGTTGCGAAAGTGCACGTAGAAGATCTTGCCCTGGCCGGCGAACCGCCGGATCGCGTCGACCGCCCGATCGGATCCCATTTCCGAGACCGTGCCCTGACAGAATTCGAGGCCGTTGCTTGGACTTGGTACAAGATCGATCAGCCGTTGCATCGCATCGTGGTTCGTGAGGAGGCGTCCAGTACCGCGCAACATCTCTACGGGCGGGTCGTCCTGATGGGCAGCGAGTTTAACACCCGCGCTTTCCGCAACCGGGACGGCGCGTTTGAGGAACCACGTGAACCGGTCCCACATCTCTTCGACGGAGACAGGCGCGGCTTCGTGATCAGGGGCTTCGGGAATACGATCGACGTCGAAACTCTTGACATTGGCTCCCCCTCTCCCCCCACCGCCATCATAGTTTCGCCAGTGCCCCCAGACCCCAGCGAGTCCAAAGTAGTAGCCCAGAATCGGAATGCCAGCGCGTCCCATGTTTTCGAGAGTCTGCTGGACGTTCTTCATCTGCTCCTCGCGACCATCCTTCCACTCGACGATGCAGTCCCAATGATCGTGGGGCAGGTTCTCCAGACCCTCCAGGGTCATCCCGAACGACTCGACGTGCTTCCTCATCGCCATCAGCGCATCGAGCTCGTGATAGCCGTGATCCCCCAGGCGCGGTGAATGCGCGATCACGTGGGTTACGCCCAACTGTTGAGCGTATCGCAGGTTGGCGTCCGTCATTTCGCGCTGCGGAAAACCGATTCCGAGCTTCATCGTCTCTCCCCTGGTCGAGTTCTATCTGTCACCATTGATCCTACGAGTATCCGTGAAACGACATCGCCTCGTCGAAGAAGTCGAAGTGATGACGTTCGGTGTCTGTTTTCCAACGTCCGACCGGGTCCTTGCGGACGATGATCCTGGCGAGTGGAATCTCGAGGAAGGCTTCGAGCCGTTCGAGCGTCTCTTCGTGCTTGAGAACGAAATCCTCGAACCGAACCGGAAGCACGTTCTTCGGGGGAGGGGTCGCCTGCATTATCTGGTACTGATAGTACCAGGAGATGGCCCGCATCTCGCGAACATCGTCGGTAGGGGGATACTCGATGTCGAAGTCCCTCAGGTCGTCGGTTTTATGACGGCTGATGATGCTGTCGCGTGGATCCCTCACCCAGTGGATGAATTTCGCGTCGGGGAACTTACGTGCGATCCAGGGATAAACGAGCGTCGTTTCTGGAATCTTCCATCCCACGTGTTCCGATCGGTCATTGAGGACGTCGCTCAAGTAGCTGTCGATCAACTGTTCCCACTCCGGATCGATATCCATTTCGTGGAGCGACGAGAAGTCCCAGGAGAGGTCTCCGTTCCACTTGACGTAATGGGCCAGGACACGGCACGCGTCGTACATCTCCTCCGGAGGTACTTTGTCGCCGGAGCGGTTGAGCGTGCGGCCCATATACACGCCACTGGCATAAAGCGTGTGTGAGATCGCCCGGGTTCCGGAGTGACCGCGACCGATGATTGTAATCAATGACATGAATTCCTCGTGCGTTGATCGGGAGCCGATGATGGCAGACCATATCCGTCCACCCGAACGAGGTCAACATCTATGTAAAATCCGACCTACTTGAGCTGGATGATCTCTTGCTGGGCAGACGAGAGGCCGTCGTTGATGGTCTCGCTGAACCGAAGATGCTGCCCCCCCCAATCGCGCATCCAACCGATGCTATAACAGTAATAGAGGGTTCGCCTGGGTTTTCCCGATGTGTTGACGACGGACCCGTGGGTAAGGGCTTCGGTGAAGAGAATGCAATCTCCCGCTTTTGCCGGAACCGGAACGAGTGCGGGGTTTTCGTCCGGATGCGGGCCCCAGGGTCTTGGGAAACTCGACTTGTGGGCACCGGGGATGACAGCGAAGCAACCGTCCTCTTCATCACAGTCGATCATCGGAAACACGGCTTTAGTCAGGGTCGACACGATCTGGCCGTTTTCACATCGGTATTGACACTTGTCGATGATCGGCGTGCCGTGCATATGCAGGCCGGTGTAGCCACCTCCCCAACGATAGATCGTGTAGGTATGGTTCAGACGGAAGGTCGATCCGCTGACGGTTTCTACCGCGTTGATGACTTCGGGAAGGTCAATGAGTGGACGGAAGACGGGATCCCCCTCGAGAATATTCGAGATGTAGAGATTCTGGTCCGTACGCGTGTTACCCAGCCTGAGCGGAGGCGGGTAGTTGGCTTCATCCATCGCCTCGTAGCGATCGAGCGCTTCATTGCAGGCTGCGACGACATCCTGTGGGACGACCTGATTGAGGACGAGGTATCCGTTCAGGTCGAAGAGATACTTCTGTTCTTCTGTCACGGGAGCTCCGATTGAGTTGTGGACTTGACCCTCGGATTCGGGCGTCGTACTCATAGGTTAATCATCCAAAGTGGCTCGTAGGCATCCTTCACGTCAAGGCTTGATTTCCTCGGGGAAGAGGCCGGTCGATGTTCTCTGAATTCGAAGAGGTACCGAAATCCTCGTTGGGGCGACTCTTCGGAGATCTGGTCCAACGGAGCTTTGATGATTTACAGGTCGGCAATCCGCAGCTACGTGGCTACGTCAGAGACCTGCTCTGCCGGTTTGTCAGAACAGACGCGCTCTTTCGAATCAAAGACCCTGGTGGGCGGGGAATCGAGACGGTCGTGGAGCTGTTGATCGAAGGCGACCGAGCAAAGACAATGGAGGATGGCGTCTCGTACACGATCGATGTGCAACGCCACACGGGGGACTACGCGCTCTTTATGTCTGGCATCTTCCGAGCCTACGTCGAACGGTATGGCTACCTCGATTTCTATCTGGAAACGGGTCCCAGAGCATATCGGGCCACGGCAGGACTCGAAAGGGGTCTGGGGTTTCGACCCGGGCCCTATGAAATACTGGCTCGGGAGTTTGAACACCTTTCTGGAGCCATCGACTATATGAAGAAAGTTTATTTCGGGGTCGCGACGATGCAGGGCGATCTGAAGGAAATCGCCAGACGCTTCAGTCTGTGGAACTGAAGTTTCTCGGATCAGCCCTTCCCAATCTCAAACCGGATGGCAGAAAACGTGAAGAGAATGTGGATCTGGCTTTTCGACTTAGGGTGTCTCACGGGGCCCACCGAGGGAGCTCGCGCGACGAGTCTGCAACAGGATGCAAAGTCGCTGATCGACAAGGAGAATGTCCTCCTTCTGTCCGCGGGGTTTGGTCTGGCAAGTCTCGCCTGGCAAAGCTACGACCAGCGAGCGGTCGGGCAGTTCGAGGGGAACCCCCTGCTGGAGGTCACGGACGGCACCAACATTTACGGGTCCTCGAGCTTCAATCTGCCTACAGCCTTCCTGACGTGGAGTATTGGGCGAGCGACGGGACGCGATCGACTGTCGTCCCTGGGTGGGGGTTCACTCAGAGCGCTTCTCTAAGTGCAGGTCGTCGTGCTACCCATCAAGTTGGGCGTGGGGCGGGAAAGGTCGGACGGGAGCAACCGACGATCCTTTCCATCAGGCCACACAGCCAACAGTTTCGCATTGGCCGAGGTGTTCAGGGAAGGGTATGGCTGGAAGGTGTGAGCCCACTGTATGTGGTAGGCGCGTTGACCGCGCTGGGTCGGATGGAAGAGAACGTGCATCATCTGTCCGACGTCATCGCCGGGGCCGCGATCGGAATCGTTATCGGGCGATCTGTTAATCTTCGATCGGAACGGATTCAGATCGTTCCAGCCCCCGGAGGCCTGGGGTTGTTGACGGTTTTCTGAAGCCCTCCTACCTGTCATGCCTGGAGATCAATGCGTGACGTAAAGACGGGGTGTCGGTCGAGGGCGGCCGGCGCCCCGTTTCTCGTCCGGAAAGGGATTGCAGGGGCTCCCCAGGCGGGCTAAGTTCATCGGGCTGTGGTTCACACCGGTTGAGAGGAGGGTGTTGATGGCGGACGGACATCGGGTTGCAATGCTGGGAACCGGCCTGATCGGAACATTCTACACGATGACGCTGCACCAGGGACGCGGGAGGGATCGGGTTCACGCTGTGTATTCCCGTACCGAAGAACGGGCACGATCGTTTGCCGAAGAAAACGGGATTCCCGTGTGGGCAACGGATATGCGACCGGTTGTGGAAACGGATGAGGTCGATGTGGTGGTCGTCGGACTTCCGAATGACCTGCACGTGGAGGCGGTCGACGCCGCTGCAAGCGCGGGGAAGGCCGTGCTCTGTACAAAGCCGCTGGGTCGTACTGCGGAAGAGGCGAAGCAGATGCTGGCGACGGTCGAAGATGCGGGCGTCTTCGCAGGCTATCTCGAGGATCTGGTTTATCCTCCGAAAACTCTGCGCTCTCTCGAATCTGTCCGAAAGGGGGCGCTGGGCCGCGTGCTCTGGGTTCGCTCGCGTGAAACTCACCCCGGTCCCCATAGCGAATGGTTCTGGGATCTCGAGCGGGCAGGGGGTGGCGCCATCATCGATATGGGATGCCACTGCGTGGAGATCATTCGAAATTTCATCGGCAAGGGACAGAAACCCGTTGAGGTGATGTGCTGGGCCGATACGCTTGTGCATCCGATCGAAGCGGAAGACCACGGAATTGGACTGATTCGATTCGAAAATGGGTCGATGGGACAGTTCGAGGTAAGCTGGGCCTTCCGGGGTGGGATGGATCTTCGCGACGAAGTGTCGGGGACAGAGGGCACGATCTGGCTCGACCACTTTTTGCGAACGGGATTCGAGATGTTCACGAACGTCGGAAGCGGCGGATACGTATCCGAAAAGATAGAGACGGAGACCGGATGGCTGTTCCCGGTCGGGGACGAGGTCAGCGAGCTGGGATACACGCCGATGTTCGCTGAGATGTTCGACGCGATGGACGAGGGTCGTCTACCGATGGAGACGTTCTACGATGGCTACATCGTAAACGCGGTCATCGACGCGTGTTATCGGTCGGCAAAGACACGTCAGTGGGAGTCGGTTGAAATCGATGGGTGGCGCGGGGATGCCACGGCCGATCTTCAAGCCCAGCGCGAAGAACTCGACGGTCTTGTTGTGATGAAGCGTGAGAAGCTGCCGGACGGAAGGACGAAGGTGGTGCTGAAGGACACCGCCACCGGCACGATCTCCGAACGAACGGAATAGGCACTATTCCAGGATCGCGATGGCGCGGATCGGTGATCCATCACCCTCCCGAATCTTGAGTGGAAACCCATAAAATTCAAACGTCTGATCGAGAGGAAGACCTCGGAGGTTGACGAGTCCATCGAAGGTCAGGATACCAGCGTTGAGCAACGGACTCTCGATCTCGATCGAGAGTCGGGCGGCCCCGATAAACGGGGCTCCGGCGTCGAGGATGGGCTGAATGTCCTCCTGAACTGGGTCGAAATCGAGCAGTAGACCGAGCTCACGTGGAAGGTTGTGGCTCGAAGTCACCCGGCGGGCTGGCCCCGTGAATCGCTCGAGGGGGATCCGGTCGATCGACGGTGCACCACTGGTCACGTGCGAGAAAGCGTCGACGTGCGAGCCGGTGTGCGATCCCATCTCGACCCTGCGCAAGTCCCATCCGTCGTCATCGATCGTCTGGACCAGCTCGATGGCGACCCGGGGATCCCCCGGATACATTTCCATCCCGGTCTCGATCGTCGGTGAGAGATCTACGATCCGCATCACGCGGCAGCCGTCAGAACGATGGGGGCACCGTCGGTGATCACGATGCTGTGTTCGTGGTGTGAAGACGGGGCGCCGTCGGAAGTGCTGACTGTCCAGCCATCATTCTGTTCGATCAGCCCGCGGGTGCCTGCCGATATGATCGGCTCGATGGTGATGACCTGGCCGGCATCCAGGCGATCGTTCGCGCACGGGGCATCATAGTTGGGGATGGAGGGCCATTCGTGGACGGCTCGACCGACACCGTGACCCGTCAGTGGTTTGACGACGGAAACCCCCGCTCGCTCGGTGACGCGTTGCACCTCCCGCCCGATGTGCCGGATCCGACGACCCGCTTGAGCGATTCCGATCGCACTCGTGAGAGCTCGCTCGCTGCACGCGATGAGTTTGCGTTGCAGGGTGGTGCTCGGGCCGACCCCTACAGTCACGGCCGCATCCGCGACGTATCCACCTCTTTCAGTTGTGACATCGAAGGTAATGAGGTCTCCTGGCGCGACGACACGGTCTGAGGGGATGCCGTGAACGAGTTCGTCGTTTACGCAGACGATGGTATCGGTGGGGAAGCCGTATTCCCGTTTAGGGGCAGATCTGGCGCCGTGTTGCCTGAGTTGCGCTGCCCCGATTCGGTCGAGGTAAGACGTCGTGACTCCGGGGGCGACGGCTTCCTGCATTGCACGGAGGGCCCTCGCGACGACTCGTCCGATTCGACGGAGTTCGATCAGGTCCTGCTCGGATTCGATGGACATTCCGTTCCTTTCAGACCTCGGTTTTCACGTCGAGCAGGGACGCCTCGGACGAGATCGTGATCAGACAGGGCATTCCGAGGCTGGACCAGACTTCGAACCCGGACCGGTCGCTGATGGACGCGACATACAGACTCAGCACGGTGCCGTGCGTGATGAACAAACACGGTGGGCCGCCCAGATAACCGGAGAGGGCCCGGCTGAAACGGGAAAGGGCTTCGTTCGCGGTCTCGGTCCCGAAGATAACTTGATCCGGGTATTCGAACAGCCGTCGGATTGTGGAACTGAATCGAGACGGGTCGTGAAAGAAGGGCTCGTTCGCTCTTCGGTGCTCGCCCAGGTCGGGATTCTGGTGAAGGGGGAGATCCAATTGTTTCGCCACGTGTTGGCCCGTCTGCACCGCCTTGGTTTCAGTGCTTGTGACGATCGAAGATATTTCTGAGCGCATCGCACGAACGAGCCTGTCGGCCCCTTCCCTTCCTTCGGGCGACAGTTCCCATTCGTGCGATGGAGTGTCCGAACAGACCTGAGGCCGAGCGTGTCGAGCCAGAAAATGGCGCTCCATAACGGAATATCAGACGAGGTGCAGGTCGGGTCAATCCGCTGAATTGACACGTCAGGTGGATGCCTTTACCTTTGCAACCTCACCGTATCGGAGGGTTCGTTTATGCGTCGTTTGACCGATGAGATGCGGCGCCATTGGCGCGAAGAAGGATACATTCTGCTTAAGGGAGCGCTTACGAAAGACCAGGCTGCGACCTACCTGTCAGCGGCCGACTCGGTCATCGAACGTTACCGCAACCACAACCCGGATGTCCGCGACCAGAAAGCGTTCACCATCATTCAGACCGTCGAGCAATCCCCCGCCTTCGATTCCCTGATCGATCATCCGGGGACCTTCGGCGTGATCCTCGATCTGATCGGGCCCTACCTGCAGGTCATGGGAACCCAGATCTACGTGCGTTACCCGAGCGACAGCCGGCTCTCCGGCTGGCATACCGACGCCGGCCCATCCCTGGCTCAGATTCGGGTCGAACCGGACAGTCCGCCGCTGAACTTCAAGATTCAGTACTTCCTGACAGATATTCCCGAAGAGAACCGGGCGAATTTCTGTCTGGTTCCAAGGACTCACCGGGTTCCGGTTCCGGAGGGCGGCCTGCCCCGAGGTGAAGATCCCGAAGGTGCCATTCAGCTGTGCGTAGAATCGGGTGACGCCGCAATCTTTCCCCACAATCTCTGGCACGGCGTTGCGCCGCACTTTGGCGACAATGTTCGTCGCAGCGTGACCTTCCGCTACGGTCAGCAGTGGTGTCGACCCTATGACTACGAGAAAGCGCCTCAGGAACTGCTCGACCGGATGACTCCGCGTCAGCGAAGGTTGATGGGGGATATGGGCCTGGGATATACGGCGACCGACTACTTCAAGCCGAAGGACCAGTTGGAAGTCGTAATCGAGGATGCGGTCGAAGAACTGGCCTAGACGTTACTTGCCTGCTGAACTTCGACGCCTGTCGGCGAGCGTTTGTGTCTTCGTCCTGGCTTTGGCGTGCAGCAGCGATCCGGTTTCGTTCGATAACGATTCTCTTTCCGGCGTACTCTCGGTGACGAACGTTCGCAAGGCGTCCGTTCCGACGGCAGACGGGCGAATTTCCGGGCTGATTGTGTCGTCCACTGTGATCAATGCTGGCTTCATTACGATTGATGTGCCCTTCCTGATGCGATGGTCCCTCCTCCAGGACGGATCGGTTTTCGCCTCCGCCACCCAGCAGATGTCAGCGGGATTGTCGCCTGGGGACAGTCGCGATGTGACGGTGACATTGACTTTTGATCCGGTCGACAGTGTTTCTGGTTTTCGAGACGCAGTGACGTTCGATGTCCTTTCCCCATAAATAAAGGTGAGACGATGGAGCTATTCCTGATCCGACACGGTCAGTCCTTCAACAACACGCTCTCGGATGCCGAAGGTCGCGTGGCCGACCCGCCGCTGACTGAGACGGGCGAAAAACAAGCCGAACGCGTGGCCGTTCACCTGCGGGACGCGCCAGCCAAGATGATCTTTGGCGTGAACACAGGCTCGCCCGACCAGGGCTATGGGATCGATCGGTTGTATTGCTCTGCAATGTTACGGTGCCTCCAGACCTCAGAGCCAATCGGAAAGGCCCTCGGTTTGCGGCCGGAAATCTGGGCGGACGTTCACGAAGAGTCCGGCATCTTTCTGGAGGGAGAGACGAATCTCCCAGGGATGACGAGGGGCGAAATCTCGGAGCGCTTTCCCGAGGTCATTCTGTCGGATGACGTGAAAGAAGACGGATGGTGGCTTCGCCCGAGGGAGACGGAGGCCCAATGGCAGGAGCGGGCCCGACGGGTTGCCGAGCAGCTCAAGGGAGAGATGGCCGAGTCCGATGAACGCATCGCCATCGTCACCCACGGCGGGTTTACGCAGGACCTGCTGGCGGAGCTTCTGAACGATGGGCCTTGGCCGGGTGGGAGGCTGTCGACGCGGAATACGTCGATTGCTCACGTCCATTTCAGTCCGGGGTCTTTCCACCTAACGCACCTGAACCGACTCGAGCATCTGCCGGCTGAGCTGGTAACCTGACGTGTCCTCGATCTGGCTGTCGGTCTGGTTACTGACGTCCAGCGCACTCGGGCAGCTCACGGAGGAGGGCCTGTCGAAGGCGGAAGAGGCGAGCAACCGAGGGGCAGGTTACGCGGCTGAAGGAGATTTCCGACGAGCCGCTTCTGCGTTTCGAAAGGCCGTTGGACTGGACCCTGCGTTCACGGTCGCACACTACAACCTGGGCCTCGCGCTGTTGCGGCTCGAGGATTACGACGATGCCGTTCACGCGTTCACCTCGGCCGTCCGGCTCGAACCCACCTATGCCGATGCGTGGTTCCATATGGGGCTCGCCCGGATGGCGCAGGATGATTACGAAGATGCCGAGGTTGCATTCGAGAACGCGTTGCGATACCGGCCAGGAAACCCCGCAATGCGTTACCGCCTGGGCCAGACGCTCTGGCAGCTGGGTAGGTGGGGGGAGGCGGTCGACGTTTGGGAAGCGTTGATGTTCGACTCCCCCGGTCACGCGACGATCGGGCGAGTCCAGGAAGAGTTACCGAGGGCATACTACAATCTGGGTCGCGCAAGACAGCTGGGCGAAGATGCCGAAGGCGCGGAGAGAGCCTATCGTGAGGCCCTGAGACTCGTTCCGGACGATCTACCCACCCTCACCAATTTCGGCCTCCTCTTGAGGTCGCAGGGTGATCACGACGAAGCGATCGAGTTATTCGAACGAGGCCTCGAATACGAATCGACGCCGTCTCTGACGATTGCACTCGCGCTGTCGTGTGCCGCCACAGAACAGTTCGCGCGATCCGACTCGTTGCTGATAAGTCTGATTGACCAGGGAGAACTCCTTCACGACGCCAACGTCGCACTCGCGCAGAACCGGGTCGCAACAGGAGACATTGCCCTCGCGGTCGAATACGCAAAAAAGGCGGCCGATCTCAGGCCGAAGAATGTGAGGACGCTGTTTGTTCTTGCCTTTGTGTTGGAGCACAACGCGGGCGGCATCCGCTACGGATCCGGATACGAGGAGTCGAGCGTGCTGGCCGTCTACGATCGGGCCGTCTTGGTCGATCCAGACAACCCCCGTCTTTTCTACAACATCGGGGTGGTCCATGCCAAAGCCCGTCGATGGGACGCGGCCCGGGCCGCCTTCGAGAAAGCCATCGATCTGGACTCCGACTACACGGAGGCCAGAGACGGTCTTCGTCAGATCGATCAAATCACAGGAATCCAACTGATCCCTGCAAGGTAGGTCAGTGGGGTCCCGGATGAGAAACCAAGAAGAAAGACGAACACAATGAGTCGAGCAGAGATTATTCTATCCGGGTTCGCTGATGAAGGTCCGGTCAGCAAGCGAGCGGAAGAACAGTTGACGATGATGCGGGCCCTGGGTCTGTCCTACTACACGATCCGGTTCGTGGATGTCGGTCAAGGTCTGAAGAACGTAATGGAACTTTCCGACGAAGAAATCGGAAGACTGAACGAATTGCACAATGACTACGAAATGAAAGTGTCGTGCATCGGCTCGCCCATCGGCAAGGTCAAGCTTCTCGACCAGGATGACGGTACACAGAACCGATACGTCCCGTTCGATGAATATCTCGACAACGACGTCCAGCGGGCGATCAACCTGGCCAAGGCGTTCGACACGAAGCTCTTGCGGGGGTTCAGCTACTACCATCCCAACGGGACGGATCCGTGGCCCCACCTGGACCAGGCTGCAGAGCAACTTAAGAAGATCGTCGAGAGGTGCGCCGGGGAGGGCATCATCTACGGTCTCGAGGTGGAGTCTCATTTGATCGGCGGAGATGGGGACACGTTGGCCGCCCTGCACGAGAAGATTGGCAGTGAGTATTGCTATATCATCGAAGACGTCGGGAATATGGAAGGCCAGGGCCATTCGCCCGACAGCGCCTACGAACATTACGTGAAAATGAAGCCTGGGCTCGGCTGGATTCACATCAAGGGGTTCAATACACCCGAGAACAAGCCGATGATCGAGGCTGCGAAGGCCCGGGGGCTGACACGGTTCATTCCTGTCGACCGCGGTGATGCCGGTCACGAGATGGTCCTGAGGGATTTCCGCACTCTCGTCCCGGATCTGGATAAGAAATTCAAGAGGCTGGGCGTGCCGGGTGTGTTCGTCGATCTGGAACCCCACGTGAAGGGCGGAGGACAATTCGGGGGCTTCAGTGGCATTGACGGTTTCGGTGTCGCATTCCGGGCTTTGTGTAAATTGCTTGACTACCTGGACTACGATTACCACCTGACTGGGTACGAGGACCTGAGGCGGGAAGAGTGAATCACTGAACAATGAAGAGAGAACATTGAACAATTGGTGTGAACATCTTCCACGAGGACCAAGTCGATGGCAAAGAAACCGATCAGGATAGGCATCATCGGGGCGGGAGGGATCTTCCGCACGCGACATTTCCCCGGGCTGGCAAAAATCAAGGACGCCGAGGTCGTCGCGCTGTGTAACAGATCGATTGCGAGCGGTCGCAGGATCTCGGAGGAGTTCAAGCTTACACCCGACCTGATGACGGATCCTCACGCGCTGATCGCCCGAAAGGACGTCGATGCGGTGATGATCGGGACGTGGCCCTACAAGCACTGCGAGTTCGTGCTCGAGTCGCTCGATGCGGGGAAACACACGTGGGTACAGGCCAGGATGGCGATGAACCTGCGTGAGGCCAGGCTGATGTATGCCAGGGGGGAGGAATCCGGGCTGGCTACCCAGATCTGTCAGCCGCCCCACGCGATGCAGGGCGATTACTACGTGCGTCACCTGATTTCGAGCGGCTACGTGGGCGAAGTGCGGAATATCGTGGTTCGGTCGATGACGCCAACCCAGAACAATCCGAAGACACCCCTCCACTGGCGGCAGATTGGGCGCTACTCGGGCCTGAACACGATGAGCGTGGGGATGCTGGTGGAGTTCGTTCACCGCTGGTGCGGCTACACCAGCTCGGTGACTGCTCAGGCGGAGACTTTCGTGAAGCTACGTCCGGCGGGGCGGGGAAAAGTGGGCGAAGTGGATCGGCCCGACACGGTAAATATCCTTGCGACGATGGAGATCGGTGCGACGGCGGTATATATGTTCTCGGGCAATGCCCACCACGCGCCGAGTGAGCGGATTGAAATCTACGGGACTGCAGGGACGCTCGTCTACGAGACTTCGCCCAACCTGGCCCGTCAAAGGGTACTGGGAGCCAAGGGAAGCGCCAAAGCACTGAAGCCCCTGGCGATTCCGAAGAAGTACGCGCGTGAATGGACGGTAGAGGCCGACTTCATCAATGCGATCAAGACGGGCGAGAACGCCGAGTCGACGTTCTATCAGGGTGTCAAGTATATGGAGTTTACGGAGGCCGTATTCAAATCAGTCGAACTCGGCCAGACGGTCAACCTGCCCGTGATCGACTGACGATACGACATCGAACTCGAAGGGCGGCTTCGCGAAGCAGCGAGACCGCCCTTTCTGTTGGAGGGGTCGCCCCTTGGGTATCAAGCTTGTGGCTTTCGATCTGGACGGAACGATCCTGGATTACACTAACCGGCCTAGCCAGCGTGCGTTGGAGACGATCCAGACGCTGATCGATCGCGGTGTTCACGTAGCCTCGATCAGCGGAAGGAGCATCTCCAAGAGCCAGTTGCCGTTCGAGACGCACGCGTCGTTCGCACCCACGCTCCTCGTCGGGGGCTACAACGGTGCAGTGGCTCTCGATCGGGCGCGAAATGGGAAGCGACGGGTACTGCATCAACAGCGGATGCCGGAAGCTGTCTACCTCCAGGTCGTTGACCTCCTGGCCGAGTGGAAGATGAACTTCATCTACTGTCATCTCGATGTCGACGACGAGGGCCTTCACGTGGAGGACTACGTGACCCTTGAGCGCGATCAGACGGTTGAGGATATGACCGTGCAGACGGGCACCCAGTTCGTCATCGAACCCGATATGGTGGATCGACTTCGGGCCGGGGCGTTTCCGGTGCCCCCGAAGTTACTGATCCTGCCCGGGCCGGACCGTCGGGAGGAGGTCCTCGAGGATCTGAAGGCACAGTTCGGAAACGAGTTGTATCTAGAACGTACCGACAAGGATCGCATCGAGACGATGCACCCCGATGTGGACAAAGCGCGCGCGCTGTCAGCGATTGCAGAAGCGTGCGGTGTAAGCGTTTCCGAGACGTTGGCTGTGGGGGACGGCAGCAACGATCTGTCGATGTTGGCGGCTGCGGGCAAAGGGGTGTTGCTGGCGAACGCGGATCAACCCACCCGGGAGGCTGCGGCCGAGCGAGACGTTTTCCTCGGTGACAGTTTCGCCGACGAAGGATTTTCTAGCGCAGTCGCCGAAGTGTTCGAGGGATAGCTTGTCTCCGGTTTGGATAGGGGATGGCGGAACCGCGACCGCGCTCCAGAAGATGGGTTTACCGATCGGAAGCGCGCCTGAATCCTGGACGTTGACGCATCCCGAAGCGGTTGTGATGGTAGCGCGCAATTATCGGAATGCCGGGGCTGACTTTGTGCTGACCAACACGTTTGGGGCCAATCGATTCCGGCTCGAAGGTTCCGGCCTAGAACCGGAGGTCGATCGGCTGAATCATTCGGCCGTGGAGCTTGCACGCGAAGGAATCAGTGGTTCGGCAAGGTTGGGTAAAGGTCGTGTCTACGGGTCGATCGGTCCGACGGGGTTGGAGCCGGCAGAGGTAGCCTCGAACCGGACCGAAATCGCCCGTGTCCTGACAGCACAGATCGAGGCCCTTGCCCGCGCCGGAGTGGACGGACTGGTGGTAGAAACATCGATGTCGGCGATGGAGGCGGCAATCGCGTTAAAGGCGGCCCGAGCGGCCAGACTGGAGACGATCGTGTCTTTCGCCTGTTGCGTTGTCGGCAGAGAGGCGCGGACCCTCGGGGGTGAATCGCTTGACGAGAGTTTCCAGAAGATGCGCGATTCTGGAGCACACGGTCTGGGTGTGAACTGCGTTGCGGTCAGAGAGATCGAGAGCGTGGTGGGACTGTTCCCGACCGACATACCGATCTGGCTCAAGCCGAATGCAGGAATCCCGGAGACGGTTGCGAGCGGGCTGGCCTATCCCGACACGGACGAGGAAATGGTGTCCACGTTGTCGAGATTCGAAATCCCGAATCTTGCCTACGTGGGGGGATGCTGCGGAACCGGCGTTTCCTTCACCGAGCGTCTTCGCCAGTCGATGGGAGGTCGGTGAGGCCCTGACTGGATGAGAGGAGATGCTCTTTCATCGAGGCAGCGGCGCGGTCCGGATCACGGGCCTCGATCGAGGCGTAGATGACCTGATGCTGTTGGAGGGACAGTCTGGCCCTTTCATCCGATGAGATCGTCGGGCTCTCGAGGCTCTGGATGATCCAGGCTTGAAGATGCTGTCGGGTGAGCTGCAGCAGGTGATGGAGCATTCGATTCCGAGAAGCCGAGGCGATTGCAAGATGGAAGGCGAGGTCCTGTTCCAGGAACAGGTCGGCGTCGTCAAGACACTCCTCCAGGCTTGTCAGGGTGGTCTGGATCCTCTGAAGATCCTGGGGGACGGCACGGCTGGCCGCGAACGAGGCCGTCTGGGTCTCGAGGAGCGTTCGAGTTTCGATCAGGTCCGAGACTTCCTTTGGATCGAGGAGCAATCCCCATCGGAGGGATTTCTCCAGGTATTTCGCGCTGTCTTTGCTGACAAACGTGCCCTCTCCCACACGACCTTCGACAATGCCCATCACGGCCAGAGATCTGAGTGCTTCCCGGAGCGACGCCCTGCCTACACCGAGTTGCTGGCTCAGCGCCCTTTCCGAGGGCAGGCGCTGACCGGGCGAAAGCTCGTCCCTGGCGATCAGGTCGACGAGCTGATCGATGATGTCGTCGCTGAGGGAACGTCGCTGGACGGGCTGAAGTGGAGGAATCTGGGACACTTGGGCCCTATAAAAGAGAACGATTGAGGAGCCAGGGGGCCTGGCGTCGATTTTCGAGTCATAATTTTGGCTTTGCCATATCGATCCGATACCCTACATTATTGGTCGGACCATTAGACCAATCGAACGTAAACCGGTTACACCCTTAAAGTCAAGCCCATTTGCCTATGTCACAGATCCAGTTACTCGGTCGCCGTGTCGAGCTCCTGCCTATGGATCGGCACTTTGAAGAGATCTCGGTCGCTCTCTATTGCGAAGTCGATCGCGACCCTGTTTACCGCGTGCATTCCTACAGTCAGAAAGTGGGGACAGCCGAACGGCTGTCGTTCATTCGGGATGCGATGGCTGTTTTAGGTGACCTCGAGGGCTCAGGGGATGCTCAGTTGAGATTCTCGTGCGGTCATCCGCACGAAGTCGCTGTCAAGCGCGTGTTTTTGGAAGCGTGCAAACTGGAGACGGGAGCAGACCTGACCGCGCGCCCCTCGGAGACACTCGACAAGAAATCTGGGCTCACGATGATAGTTCAGCCGGATGATGACGGTATTTATAAGGTGGCTGCGACTGGCGATGGGAAGAACGCCGACCGCCGGATGAAAGTCGTCGCGGGTGGTTTGGCCAAGCTGGGTGAGATGGAAGCCGTCGATGACACGTCCGTGAGATTTCCCTGCGGTGCTCGACACGATGCCCTCGTCGGACTCCTTCTTGTGAGGGCGCCGAACGTACGGGCGATTCTTCGCGAAGACGAGGCCCAGGCCTCTCGCGGCGTTTTGGCTGCACCGTCACAACAGAACTGAGGATCGGATCATGACTTCCAAGGAACGCGTACTCGCCGCTCTCGAGGGGAAACCGGTCGACCGTACGCCGACGTGCAATCCGACATCGGTGGCGACGGTAGAACTGATGGATCTGGTGGATGCTCCTTTCCCGAACGCGAACCGGGAGCCGGAATTAATGGCGCGACTCGCTGCGACGGGACATACCGAACTCGGTTTCGACACCATTATGCCGGTGTTTTCGATCATTCAGGAATCCTCCGCACTTGGGTGCAAGATTCAGTGGGAGCAGAAGGACAACTGGCCGACCGTGAGAATGGCTGAGCCCATCTGGGAAACCGTGGAAGACATTGTCATTCCCGATGACTTCCTGACCCACCAGGACACACACTGTGTGCTCGAGGCCATTCGCATTCTGAAGCGGGAATACGGCGACGACGTGGCCATCATCGGTAAGACGATGGGACCCTGGTCGATGGGGTATCACTGCTTTGGCGTAGAGCCGTTTCTGTTGCTCTCGCTCGACGACCCGGATGCCACGAAGCGCATCCTCGACGGATTGAAGGAGGCGACCGTCGACTTTGGGGTGGCGCAGATCGAGGCGGGGGCGGACGCCCTTACCTTGCCCGACCACGCAACCGGAGATCTGGTCAGCGGGGAGTACTACGCGCGCTATCTTCAGGATCTTCACGTGGAATTCGTGGAGCGCATCCCGATTCCGTTGATCCTTCACATCTGCGGGCGCACGGTAGACCGGATGGATTACATCGCGCAGACCGGAATGGCCGCCTTCCATTACGACTCGAAGAATAAACCAGGGGAGTCGATGGAGATCGTCAAAGACCGTATCGCTCTTGTGGGGAACATTAATAATCCAGAAACTCTGTTCTCAAAGGGGCCTGAGGAAGTATCTGCTGAGGTAACCGACAACCTGACTTCTGGGGTGAATCTGATCGGTCCCGAATGCGCCGTGCCCCTGCAGACGGCGGTCGAGAACCTGAAAGCCATTCCGGAAACCGTGGAATCCTGGTCGAACAACTGACGACCAACAAGAGGGGCAGATACCTGTCTACTGGAGATGATCTGTGGCGGAGCTAGGAGACATCCAGAACGAGTTTATCCGGGCTGAGATCGAAGAATACCTCGAACGACCGGAGGAGATCGAGCGAAACATCGAACTGTTCTCACGTTCTCGACCGAAAATGCAGGATATGGCCGCTGCGTTAATCGATGGAGACAACGACACGGTCGATCAGCTCACGCGCGAGGCGCTGGATGAAGGAATCGAGGCGCTCGAGGTGATGGACGACGGGTTGATCGCCGGAATGGGCATCGTGGGGATCAAGTTCCGGGAGAACATCATCTTCGTTCCCGAGGTTCTGGCCTGCGCACGAGCGATGAAGGCGGGGATGGCCCATATCGAACCGATTCTGTCGGCTTCGGGCATCGATCCTGTCGGAACTGTCATTATGGGCACCGTGAAGGGCGATCTCCACGACATCGGGAAAAACCTTTGCATTATGATGCTCCGTGGGTCGGGTTTCGTCGTACACGATCTGGGGGTGGATACCTCGGAGGACGAGTTCATGGATGCGGTGGAGGAACACGAGGCGTCCCTCCTCGGGATGTCCGCGCTCCTGACGACGACGATGCCGAATATGGGCAAGACGATCGAGGCGTTCATCGATGCGGATCTTCGGGAGGATGTGAAGATTATGGTGGGCGGCGCTCCAGTAACGCAGGAGTTCGCGGACGATATGGGCGCTGACGGGTACGGCAAGGATGCGCTGGCGTGTGTGGATCTCGCCAAACAGCTGCTCGAGGAAATCGAGGAAGAACAGAATGCCTGAGGTGTGGTTTGCAGAAGATCGATCCTGAGGCCTACAGGAAGCGACTCGAACGGATGTCCGCCATTTTCAGCGAAATGGTCGAGCACGCCGATGAACAATCGCTTACGCGCTGTCCCTACAAGGACCGTCACGATCGATGCACGGCCCTCTTCGGCTGCAGACACCGCAGGCCTTCGGAGGAAGGACTTCCGCACTGTGTGAGCGATGACAAGCTAGATTACCGCAGCGCCTGGGAATCCGCACCGGCCGAAGCGGTCGACAAGATGCGGGATCGGTTGAAAAAAGGTCGCAAGAACGAACAATGAGGCAGCCCCGCAAGGGGCTGTTTTACTATGGGTCTGATGAAGTGCGAAGAAAAGAAATCGCGGTTGTTGGCGGGGCGGACCGTATTCGACCACGCCGATCTGATGGAGATCCGTCTGGCTACGTCCTGCGGCCGTTCGGCTTCGTGCCACGAATGTACCGTCGAGGTCCTGGAAGGTGAGGGATGCCTTTCTCCCAGGGGGGCGACCGAGGCTTTCCTGACGGACGGTTACCGATTGTCCTGTCAGGCGAAGGTCGAGTCGACCGACGGAGATGTGACGATCGTCCCCCTGCGTCGCGAGCCCAGGATTCTGGAGACCACGGCTCGTCGATCGGTCGATCTGGACCCGGCCGTTCGGGTCGAAGGATCCCGCGTGATCCTGGATGGGGAAGAGATCGACGATTTTCGGGGACACGTCTATGGTCTGGCGATCGATCTTGGGACCACGACCGTGGTGATGGAACTGGTCGACCTGTTGACGGGGGAGGCCGTGGCCCTGAGCTCTTTCGGGAATCCCCAACGTTTCGGCGGAAGCGACGTGATGAATCGGATCTCTTACGATGGGGGACCGTATCGAGGGGAGCTTTGGCGGGCGATCACGGCGTCGATTAACGACGAAATCGAATCACTCTGCGAGCGACTGGGCTTCCTGCGCCAGGAGATTTACGAGCTCGCGATCGCCGGTAACTCAACGATGCGAGATCTCCTCTTTCGTTTGGATGTTCAGAGCATTGGCGAAAGACCTTACAAATCCACGACCGAGCACGCCCTGGTCGCGGGTGAGGTCGAGACGACGGCGATCTCGATGGGCACCAGACGGATGGGGATCAGGGTCAATCCTCGGGCAAGGGCCTACGGACTTCCTCTGATCGCCAGCCATGTGGGGGCCGACACCGCGGCCGCCCTCGTGGCGATCGACGCCTTCGACACGGATTCGTTGTTCATGCTCGTTGATGTGGGGACCAACACCGAGGTGGTCGTGGGCAATGGACAGAGGATGATCGCCGCATCCTGTCCGGCAGGCCCTGCCTTTGAGGGAGGAGGGATTCGCTACGGAATGCCGGGTTATCCGGGAGCGATCGAATCGATTCGAATCGAAGGGGAGAAGTTCGTATCTCGGACGATCGACGATCATCCCCCGGAAGGGATCTGCGGCTCCGGTCTTGTAGATCTGATCGCCGAATTGCGGCGACACGGGAAGATGACCGAGAAAGGTGTGTTCGAGAAGAAACAATATGAGTTAACGATCGCCGAAGCGGAAGGCATCACGTTTTCACGTGAGGATGCGAGCATCCTGGCGCAAGCCAAGGCAGCGAACACGTGCGGGCAGTTCATTGCGATGCGTCATCTCGGCGTGCGGCCGGAGGAGATCGAGAATCTTTATCTGGCTGGTGGGTTCGCCAATTATGTCGATGCCGCGAGCGCGATCGAGATCGGCTTTCTCGCTCCGGTTCCGGTCGATCGAATCCGGAAAATCGGCAACGCTGCCCTTCAGGGAGCGAGGGAGGTACTGCTCTCACAAAAGATCCGAAGGCGACTCGAGCACGAAGTCCGTTCCATCGAACATATCGAGCTGGAGACAACGCCCGACTTTTTCGACGTGTTCGTCGATGGCTGCCAGTTCAAGCCGATCGCATTCAACTGAGGACAGAATGACATCATTCAAGCAGCGTCTTTCGGATCCACGTCCCATTCTCTACGATGGGGGGTTCGGCTCCCAGCTGTTCGCACGCGGGATCGAACTCGTGAACAGCACGATCGCTAACGACACGCACCCCGAGGCGGTGGAGGACATCCACGTCGACTACCTCACGGCGGGTGCGGAAGCCATCGGGACCAATACCTTCGTGGCCAGCGCGCTTCACCTCGAAATGGCGGACCGGGAAGGCCAAGCGGCAGATGCGATTGCCAGGCTTGCAGCTGAGAACGCACGGCGAGCGGTCGAGAGGAGCGGCAGGGAGGCGTATGTCGGGGGCTCGATGGGGCCATCACCGGGTGCGATTGAAGCAGACAGTGGGGATACCGTATTCGGGATTCCGAATGACAAAGTCCGAGATGCGCACGCTCGGCTCTCTGCCGCTCTTGCAGAGGGCGGCGTGGATTTTTTTATGATCGAGACTCAGTTCTCGGCGAACGAAGCGGCAATCGCGATCGACGAGGCTCGTCATCACGGTCTGCCCATCGCGGTGAGTATGACCTACAAGTGCACTGTCGATCGAACTTCTGGCGAGGTGGTTTACAGAACAGACTGGGGTCACTCGCCGGTAGATTTGGTCGAAGTGCTCGCTTCCGGTGACCATTCCGGAAGTGTGGACCTGCTGCCCTTCGTGGACGTGATCGGTCTGAACTGCGGCGCGGAGACGCGGCGGGACGAACACACGGGGATGCCTTATGCAATCGAAGGCACCCGGCAGATCCTCAAAGCCGTGGAGGGGAAGGACACTCCCATTCGGGTGATGGCCTATCCCAACGCGGGTATGCCGACGCTGAACAAGGAGATGGAGACGACCTACTCGCAGTCACCTGCAGATATGGCAGGGGCGCTTCCCGCACTTCTGGAGGAGGGCGCCACGATCGTGGGTGGATGTTGCGGCACGGAGCCGGCCCACATCGCGGCGTTCAGGGAAGTGCTGGACCAACCATGAATGGGTGGGTCGGCGAGCACGGTACGCCTGGGCGAGCTCACAATGGCTGAGTACCAGATTCTATACTGGCGAGACCTTCCGGCTCAGTTCAGGGTGTTCGACGGGAATCGCTCGCGTTCTTACAAGCTGCCGGACAGGTACCAGGTTGAGATCGATCGAGTTGCGATGGAAGAAGGTCTGGTTGACACTGAGGCCTACCTGGAGGGATGGAAGTGGTCGGAGCGCACGGAGATGGCAGGATCTCAAGATGAAGTGGCGGCAGAACTCAAGGCTCGTTTCGAAGAGTGACACCGCAATCTTGCTCGTGCCCCTGCGAGCCTCTATTTTGTGGTGTAGCAGGAATTTAGGTTGAGTGTTCCAGGGGGATTCATGGTTATTCGAGGGAAACTGGTTGGAAACGGTTCGACGGTCAACGTGCACGTGTCGGACGGCAAGATCGACCGGGTCGAAGATGGACCGGCAACGTCCGGCGCCTTGGGCGGGGACGACGTGTGGGTCACTTCGGGCATCTGTGATGTCCAGGTGAACGGCGTCGGGGGCATCAGCTATAAGGCCGAAGACCTGACCGTCGAGCAGGCTATTGAAACGACGGAATGGATGTATCGACGAGGAACGGCACGATGGTGCCCGACTGTGACGACATCCTCGGCCGAAGATGCCGTGAATGGCCTGAAGTTGCTGGCCGACGCGTGTGAGCAATCTGAGAACGCGGAAGACTCGTTCGCGGGCTTTCACGTTGAAGGGCCGTACATCTCTTCGGAGGACGGGCCGCGTGGCGCCCATCCGCTTCAGCACACGCGCGATCCTGACTGGGATGAATTTCAGCGATACCAGGATGCGGCCGGAGGGCGCATCTGCATCTTCACCCTTGCACCTGAACGGGATGGAGCCCTCGAGTTCATCGAAAAGGCGTCGGCGACAGGCGTCGTGATCTCGATCGGGCATTCCGGGGCTCCGCCAGAACGGATCAGGGAGGCGGTTGCCGTGGGTGCACGCATGTCGACCCACCTGGGGAACGGCGCCCACGCGATGATGCCTCGGCACCCCAACTACATCTGGGAACAGCTCGGGTCGGATGAACTCTGGGCGGGAATCATTCCGGACGGGCACCATCTCCCGCCCTCGGTGTTGAAGACGTTCTATCGGGGGAAGGGTAAGGAACGGACGTGCATCGTGAGCGACATAGCTTCGATCGCGGGTCTGGAACCCGGCGTCTACGGGAACACGACTGGTGACGGGGGTGTCGAACTTCACGAGAACGGCAAGATTTCGCTGGCGGGAACTCCCTACCTGGCAGGTGCCGGGCTGTTTCTTGACAGGGGAATCCCGAATATGGTCTCCTTCACGGACGCGACTCTGGAAGATGCGATCGACGTGGCGACTTCCAACCCGGCCCGGCTGTTAGGACAGGAAGACCACGTCGGCCGGGTTGAACCGAGCCAGGAGGCGACGCTCAGTCTCTTTCGTTGGGCCCCGGGACAGGACACCCTCGACGTTGTCGGGACAATCGTGAAAGGGCGCACAGTCTACACGGCATCGTGACGGCGGGCGTATGGCCAGGCTGAAGGGGACGATCGAGCGCATCACGTTTCAGAACGAAGAGACCGGATTCACGGTCGCCCGACTGCGGCCCGAGGAGGGGCGCGCAGGTAGCGACGGGCTCGTGACCGTCGTGGGCGAAACGATGTCCCTGGCGGCCGGCGAGAGCGTCGTGATGGAAGGGGACTGGGGTTCGCACGCGGAATACGGACGCCAGTTCAAGATCGATCACTACGAAACCGTCCACCCTTCGACGGTCGAGGGTGTGCGGCGATATCTGGGATCGGGGTTGATCAAGGGGATCGGTCCGGTGATGGCCGGGCGCATTGTCGATCGGTTTGGTAAGGACGCACTCGAGGTAATCGAACACGAACCCGGTCGTCTGAAGGAAGTCGAAGGTCTGGGTCCCAAGCGCGCGCGAATGATCACTGCGGCCTGGAAAGCCCAGAAAGAAATCCACGGGGTGATGGTGTTCCTGCAATCGCACGATGTTGCGACCGGGCACGCTGTCAAGATCTGGAAGCGGTACGGCCAGAAGGCTGTGCCGCTTTTGCGTGAGAACCCCTATCGACTGTCGAGCGACGTCTGGGGGATCGGTTTTCTGACCGCCGACCGTATCGCTCAGAATATGGGGGTCGCTCGGGACTCCGAGACGCGCGTCGAGGCAGGAATCAGGCATGTTCTGACGACGGCGTCAGACGATCAGGGCCACGTCTACCTTCCGCGTGAGCTTGCCGTGGAAATGACGGCAGAGGCCCTGGGGGTGACTCCGGATCTCGTCGATTCCGGGCTGAGCCGGTTGATCGAAGCGGAGGATCTGGTCGAGGAGGAGTCACGAGTCTATCTGCCGCCACTCTATTATGCGGAAAAAGGGGTCGCGACCCGACTGTTTCAGTGTAGCCAGATCAGCCGAATCGAAACGGGGGACGTAGGGGACGAGATCGATACCATCGAGATCCGCCACGACGTGAAGTTCGCGGGGCGACAGCGAGAGGCGCTGGTGAAAGCGCTGGATCACAACGGCCTGGTTCTGACAGGCGGGCCCGGCACGGGCAAGACGACGACGGTTCGAGGCCTTTTATGGCTATTGGAGGCTCGGAAGAAGAAGGTCGCGCTGGCGGCCCCCACAGGCCGCGCGGCCAAGCGTATGCAGGAGACAACGGGGCGGGAGGCCAGCACCATCCACCGTCTTCTGGGGTCCAGGCCCGGTGGGGGATTCGAGCGAGATTTCGAGAATCCATTGGAGATCGACGCCATTGTTGTCGATGAGATCTCTATGGTGGACGTGTTCCTGATGAACAGCCTGTTGAGGGCGGTTCCAGTGAGCGCATCCATCGTTCTGGTGGGCGACACGGATCAACTGCCGTCGGTCGGGCCCGGGAGTGTGTTGCGAGACGTCATTCTCTCGGGGGTCGTGGCTACGGTTCGACTCGATCAGGTGTTCCGGCAGGCACAATCCAGCCGGATCGTGATGAGCGCCCACGAGATCAACAGCGGGGAAGTGCCCGATCTGCGTCATGGCAGGGATTCGGACTTCTTCTTCCTGGAGTCAAATTCCCCCGAAGACGTGTCGAATACGATCGCCGATCTCTGTGCGCAGAGACTGCCGGGCAGTTATAGCCTGGATCCGATCGACGACATCCAGGTTCTGTCGCCCATGTATCGTGGAGAAACTGGAGCCAACGCGCTGAACGAGAGGCTTCAGGATCGACTCAACGGGACAGGGCAGGAACTCATCAGGGGAGGGCTTCGACTGCGTCGGGGTGACAAGGTGATGCAGATTCGAAATAACTACAATCGCGATGTCTTCAACGGAGACATCGGCAGGATACGTGAGATTCGCCAGACTGATCAGGAAGTCGCGATCGACTTCGGCGGCCGGACCGTGCCGTATGACTTCTCCGACCTCGATGAAATCGTCCTGGCCTACGCGATCAGTGTCCACAAGAGCCAGGGCTCCGAATTCAGGGCGATCGTCATGCCGGTGACGACACAGCATTATGTCATGCTTCAGCGAAACCTAATCTACACGGCGATCACGAGGGCTCGCGAACTCGTGGTGATGGTCGGGTCGCGGAAAGCAATGGAGATGGCGGTCGAGAACAACGCCGTGGCCGAACGATTTACGACGCTGGACACACGGCTTTCGGCCATGCTCAGCCCGGAGGTTCCTTCGTGAGTGCATTCTACGCAGGCGTCCTCCTGACCCTGGTGGTGGGGGTGGCGTGGGGCGGAACAGGCGACGTGATTCAGGGATATTCGACGCTGTCTGGCCCGGATCTTCAACGTCTCCTTCGTTCGTCGATTCACTCTGCGGATGTGCAGCAGGCGATTCGGCGCCGAACGACGAGAGATGCGGATGAAGCTGTCATCCGACGAATGTCGATCCACCCGGACGAAGTGGCCAGTCGGATACGTACGGCGACCCGGTTCAGCGCGAGTGTGATGGCACACCTTAACCGGATCACGGAGTTCAGCGAGGCGGAACGCACTCGGATCGATGCCGAATTTCGCCCTGACCCGTCCTTTTCGGCGCTCGGTTCGCCATCTGTAATTAGGGCCCCCCAGTTCACCAAAGCGGAACTGAGTCGAATCCGGGATGGATCGACCGGAGGCGGCTACGGGCGAATGTTCCGTGATTTCGACAAGGGGTCGAGTCTGCTTCGCCGTTTGCTTCAGAACCGTTCGGTCGCACAGCAAGACAAGCTTGAAACTTTCAGCAGCCGATCCTCGGACTGACCTGGCCGGGTGGGGTACGGGGCTTCTTGACAGGCTCTTTTCTCGCTGAGTCCACTTGGAGAATGGATATGTCAGGGTGCCTCCATGAATCGTGACCTGAAAACCCAGGTTCAGAACCTGGTCAGGATCGGAATCGCGCTTTCGAGCGAGCGGAACATTGAAGTTCTGCTCGAGATGATCGTTGACGAGTCCCGCGGGCTGACGCTCGCAGACGGCGGGACGTTGTATGTAGTGAGTCCAGCCGGTAAGTCCCTAGATTGGAAGATCCTCCAGAGCGGCACGATGGGCACTCGCAAAGGCGGGATCTCCGGCGAGCCCATTCAGCTGCCTCCTGTTCCTCTCTCTGTGGAAGGCCAACCCAATCGGTAGAACGTGTCCGCCCACGTGGCGAATACAGTCGACCCGGTCAACATCCCCGACGTCTACGAAGCCGAGGGTTTCGACTTTTCCGGCACTCGCGCCTATGATGAATCGGCGGGGTATCGCTTCCAGTCGATGCTCGTCGTCCCGATGAGGAACCACGAGGATGACATCATCGGTGTCCTCCAGTTGATTAATGCGACGGATGAGGGCGGTGGCGGTGTCATCGCTTTTTTCGGCGAGTTCGAGGATCTCGTCAGTGCTTTGGCCTCTCAGGCCGCGGTTGCCCTGACGAATGCGCAACTCATTGTCGATCTCCAGAATCTGTTCGATGCGTTCATCAAAGAGACGGCAACCGCGATCAACGAAAAGTCCCCTTACACGGCGGGTCACGTTCGGCGTCTTGCGGACCTGACGATGGTGATTGCAAGGGCGATCGATTCTGACGAAGGGGAGTGGTCGGAAGTCTGTTTCTCGGAGGATGAACTTAACGAGCTTAGAATCGCCGCCTGGATGCGCGACGTGGACAAGATCACGACACGCGAGTACGTGGTCGACAAGTCCACCAAGCTGGAAACCATTCACGACCGGATATAGACGGTTCAGACGCGATGGGAGGTCCTGAAACGGGATGTCGAAATCGCGGGTCTGAAGGCCCGGTTGAAATCTCTGGGTGAGTCGGATGAGACGCCTCCGGAATCGACCGATCAGCTGAATGAAGACATCGCCTTCATCACAACGTGCAACACCGGCGGTGAGTTCATGGAGGACGTTGATATCGACCGCCTGAAGCAGATTGTAGCCAAACAGGTTCGGCTCGACGGGGAAGAGGTTCCTGCTTTGTCTGAGGACGAGTTGATGAACCTGTCGATTCGGAAAGGAACACTGACGAACAACGAGCGCGATGTGATCTCTAACCACGCCGCGGTCAGCATCAAGATGCTGTCGCAACTTACGTTCTCGAAGTCGCTGAGCCGCGTGGCTGAATACGCGGGTGGGCATCACGAGAAGCTGAATGGGGAGGGATATCCCCAGGGGCTGAAGGGCGATCAACTGGCTCTCCAGGCCCGTATCTTGGCCGTGGCAGATGTGTTCGAGCCCTGACAGCGCCCGATCGGCCTTACAGGAAACCCATGCCGTTATCTCAGGCACTGAGGATCCCGGATAGCATGGTCGAAGATGGAGAACTGGACGAGCGCATCGTGACACTCGTGCGCAACGGGAATGTGCTGAAGGACTACGTGGAGGCGGAGTTGTGTGAGGACCAGGTCGACATCTGACCTGATCTGGAGGGAATTCGATGCAGTGAAGCCACCGAGCGAGCGAGTTCGGTGGCTTTTTTTAGTATAGCGCCGCCAGGATGGCAGTCTCGGTAAGTGGACCGGGACGAAGGACTTCGATCGCCGGACCTGTGACATCGACGAGGGTTGATGGCGTCAGCGTTGTCGTCGGTCCTCCGTCGAGGATGAGGTCAATGTCGTTCCCGAGGGCGTCCTCAACTTCATGGGCCGACGTGCACGGAGGTTGTCCCGAACGATTGGCGCTGGTCGCAGTCAAGGGCCCCTCGAGATGATCGACGAGGGCAGCGGCGGTTGCGGAACTGGACTGACGAACGGCGATCGTGGGAAGGCCACCCGTTAGAGCAGAGGGAAGTTCGGGATGGGCGGGGAGTACCAGTGTTAACGGCCCTGGCCAGAAGCGCTCCATGAGCTTCAGACCATTGGGCGTGACGCCGCTGACCACTCGGCTGAGCTGTTCCGGTGAAGAAACAAGAATGGGGAGGGCCGAAGCAACATCGCGGCCCTTGATGTCGAATACTCGCTGGATAGCGTCGTCGTTGAACGGATCGACACCAATGCCATAAACGGTCTCGGTCGGAAAGGCGAGCACGCCGCCCGATTCAACGCACGAGACTGCGCTGGAGAAACCACCAAGGTCGGGTAGGACGACGGGTGCGCTCACTATCGGTGGATTGTGTGGAACGGCGTGCTCACGTTACCGCCGTTGAGATCTGCGCTGAAGGCTTCGACGAACAGGAGGAAATCGGCGAAGCCCACGGAGCCGTCTCCGTTCAGGTCGAAGTCCTGGCTGCTCGACCCAAAAGCGGGAGCAAAGAGCAGAAAGTCTTCGAAGGTGACCCGGTCATCCCCGGTGAAGTCTCCGGTGACCGTGCCGCCGGGGGGCGGCTCGACTCGGGGTGATTCACCTGCGTAATTGACACGGAGTCGGAGGATCCGATTATTACCCGCATCGGCGATCAGGATTGTGGAGTCGGGCGCGACGGCGAGTCCCCTAGGATCGTTGAGGCCAAAAGTCAGAGCGATGCCCTGACTGCCGGAGTTCCCCGTCGAACCGGATCCGGCGACGCTCTGGATGACGCGAGTGGCGAGATCGATCACGCGGACCCGGTCGTTGCCCGAGTCCGATACATAAAGTCGATTGCCACGATCTATGATTACGTCTCTCGGGTTGCTGAGCTGGGCGAAGATCGCAGGGCCACCATCCCCCGAGAAGCCATTTTCTCCAGTCCCGGCAAATGTCGCGATGATACCGTCGGGCCCGATGCGCCGGATCCTGTGGTTCGCTTGATCGGCGACGTAGACTGCGCCCGCGGTGTCGATCGCGACTCCAGTCGGCTGGTCCAAGGAAGCCGCAGTGGCGGGAAACCCGTCCCCACTGAAGCCGACGCCGAACGAGCCCGCAATCGTGTTGATCAACCCATCGGTGTCGACGCGACGCACACGGAAGTTGAATTGTTCGGCGATGTAGACGTTCCCGACTGTGTCGATGGTGATTCCGGCAGGAGACTGGAGATTGGCAAGTGTTGCGGGCCCGCCGTCACCACCGAACGCGGCGACACCGCGTCCAGCGAAGTTTCTAATGATCCTCGAGCCCTCGGATTCGATCCGCCTGACCTTCTGGTTACCGAACTCGCTGACCAGAACGCTACCGTCGGGCAGAAGGGCGAGACCCAGAGGGTTCGCAATGGGCGCGTCGAGCGCGGGTCCGTCCGTGCCGTCTGACCCTGCGCCGCCGCCGCTCCCGGTCCCCGCGAACAGAGTGATCGTTCCTGTTGGATCGACGACTCGCAGTCTGTTGTTACCCGAATCCGCGACATAGATCGTGCCCGTGCTGTCGATGGCGACTGCTCGGGGAAGTTGGAGATCGGCTTCCGTAGCCGGCCCTCCGTCTCCGTTGAAGCCCGCGTTTCCGGTGCCGGCGACGGTTTCGATCGAGGTGTCGGCATTGCGGACCCCTCTTTCGAGCCGGATCTCGATACTCTGGGCGGGCAGTGCATCGACGGCGGCCGTGACGGTGACGGTGGCCGGGATGTTTCCGGCCCGGTAGCGGGCGGTGGCACGGCCGTCTCGGAGGCGGACGATGGTTGGGGCCAGAATCTGACCGTTCAGGAAATCCAGGCTGAACCGGGCATTTCGGTCGCTGATCAGAGATACGTCACCCACGGCATCGATGGCCGTGGCAGTGATCTCGGTTTCCGCGACGCCGTTGGCGACAAGCGCGGGTGTGGTCGATGTCAGCCGTACGGACACGGGGGGAGGGGGGGACTCCTCGACGATGGGAAAGAGGGCGTTGACGGGTACGTTGATGCCATCCGTACGTTGCAGGATCCCGCTCGGCCATCGGACGGTCAAGGTGTCAATCGTGAAGGCGTCGCCGATTCCGAAGGCGGCACAGAGGGCGTCCTGAGACAGAAACGATGTGCCGCCGGTGATCTCCCGAATCAGACGTGAGGTCTGATTGTAGACCAGTTCGATACGGGTGCCGATTGCGTCGGAACTGCTGACGGTCCCGATCGGGCTGACGACGACCCAGTTTCCGTCGGCTTCCTGGTTCTGGAACAGCTTGTCGGGCCCGCCCTGGATGGCGACGAAAAGATCGAGCCCTCCATCGCCGTCGAAGTCGGAGAGGGCCACACCCCGACTGTCGGCGATGGTGTCCGTTCCGAATTCCTCTGCTACCTCGGCGAACGTTACGTTGCCGCCAACGGGACCATCGCTTCGGTAGACCCGGTTCGGCTCGCCTGAATTCGTAACGAAGATGTCGTGCCACCCGTCGTTGTTGAAGTCCGCCCACACTGCGCCCCGAGACAACCCGGGATCGTTGACGCTCAGGGCGAACCCAACGTCTGCAAATTGACCACCCTGATTCTGGTAGAGTCGGTTTGATTCCCCGAAGTAGGGGACGTAGAGGTCGATCAGGCCATCGTTGTCGTAGTCCCCGACGGCTGCGCCGAAACTCGGGCCATCATCGGCGGGCGAGAAGATCGACGTTGAATCGACGAAGGTTCCCCCTTCGTTGACCCAGTAGCGGTTCGGCCCGCTGTTCGCAAGAAACAGATCGAGATCGCCGTCGTTATCGAAGTCGCTGAAGACAGGCTGAACCCCACTGCTCGAATCAGCGACGCCCAGTTGACTGGCGATCTCAGTGAATGTGGACCCCTCGTTTCGGTAGAACACGTTCGAGCCGAAATTCGCGACGTACAGATCGTTGTCGTTGTCGTTGTCGAAGTCTGCCCACGCTGCGCCGTAGCCGTCTCCATCGTTGTCCACGCGAGCAGCCGTGGCCACTTCTGTGAAAGAGCTGTTACTTTCTTGCCGGTAGAGACGATTCGGCTGAGAAAAGTTGGTCACGTAGAGATCGAGGTCCCCGTCGTGATCGTAGTCTGCCCAGGCCGCTCCGCTCCCGTCGCCCCCGTCGTTTACGCCTGAGATCGATCCTCTCTCGGTAAACCGGCCTCCGTCGTTTCGGTAAAGCAGATTGGTCTGCAGGCTCCGAACGACGTATAAATCCGAGTCTCCGTCACGGTCGTAGTCTGCCCAGGCCACTCCGAACGCCGCGCCACCGTCATCGACGCCCATCGCCGTACTCACGTCGAGGAATCCGCCGGGCTTTCCGACCTGCCCCGTTCCCGAAAGGGCTACGGTGAATAGCGGCTCATCCGGATCGTTCGTGCGGATGGTCATGGTCGCCGCGAACTCGCCGTCGAGTGTTGGCTGGAACGTGACGGAGATCATGAGGACGTCACCGGTCGCGACAATCGAGTCACCGAAACTGACAGAGAAGTTGGTCGTGTCGGACAGGGCCACCTCCCGAAGGAGGAGCAACCCTTCGTCGACATTCGACAGCCTGAACGTCAACGTCCTGGAGGCGTCTGTAAACGTTCGCACGAACGTCCCTGAAAGGGGCACGAGATCGGCGTCCGGAACGATCCCGGTGCCGCGCACTTCGATCGGTACGCTGGGCCTGAAGGGATCGTCGGTTTCGAGGACAAGGTTCCCGATGACCTGATCCTGTACTTCGGGTTGGAACAGGATGGGCACGCGGAAGATTTCATTCGGTCTCACTTCCGCCGGCAGCTCGAGGGGTATTGTAAAGCGGTCGTTGTCGATACTGACCGATAACACATTGAGGGCACTGTTCCCAAAGTTTTGGACGAGCAAGGTATCGGTCTTACCGACGCCCAGACTCGCAGCACCGAAATCGATCTCCTCGCGACCGATTTCCATGAACGCGGTTCGGAAAGTTGGATCGATGAGCTTCCGGATTTTTCCGCTCACGGGCTCGACGATGAGCAGGTCTCCGTTGGGGTCGAGCGCAAGCCGGGCCGGATTCTCCACAGGAGTCAGAAAGCCGAGTTCCCCGTCTCCGTCCGAAGCAAAGACACCGGTACCCGCGAGTGTTACGATCGATCCGTCAAACTCGATGGCACGAACACGATGGTTCTGCGTATCCGCGATGTAGACGTTTCCGGTCTCATCGGCGGCGATCCCCGAGGGATTCTGCAGGCGGGCGTCGGTCGCTGGCCCTCCGTCTCCGGAGAAGGTGAAGCCACTCAGGACGTCACCCAGCGTCAAGCCCCGGCCGGCGATGGTGCTGATCACCGATACTTCGATGGAGTCTCCTTCGGGGACGATGACCTTGAGCTGCCTGACCCGATGATTGAGGAAGTCGGCGAAGACGAAAAAATCAAGGGTCGTCGCCATCTGCTCGACGCTGAGCCCTGCATCGATCGCGGCGCTGCCATCGCCGGAGAACTCCTCGTTTCCCGTACCTGCGATTCGGGAGACATCGGAGTCTCCCAACCTCGCCTGGATGATGATGTTATTTCCGCCGCCTCCCGGAATCGCGCCATCGGCGATAAACACGGTGGATTCCGTTGTCCAGACATCGACAATCTCGCTGAAACTGGCAAGCTCTCGAGGAATCAGGATGTCCGCGGGTACTTCGCCCAGCTGACCGGAACCCACGAACGTTTCGATCAGTCCGGTTGCTGCGTCGACTCGCCGGATGACTCGGTTACCGCTGTCCGCGATGTAGAGGTCTCCGCTGGAGTGGACGGAAACCCCCTGGGGCCGGCTGAGCTGAGCGGCTGTTGCCGGCCCGCCATCCCCCTGAGCTCCGGGTGTGCCGTTGCCGGCAACGGTCGTGATGTTACCCGTGAGCCCGTCGATGCGTCGAATACGGTGGCCGCCGGTTTCGGCTACGAAGATGTTTCCGAACGTGTCGACGGAGATGCCCAGGGGGACGTTGAGGAGGGCGGTCTTGGCGGGCACGTCCTCTCCCTCGGCATCCGTGCCCCCACCGGCGATCGTCTGGATCGTACCGGGATCGCCGGGGAGGATCTGCGCCAGGGAAGGGGCGACGAGCAGCAGCCACGCTGCGAGGAGCGTGACGATGTGGAGGGTGAATTTCAGGTGGGGTCCAATCCGAGGAAGCGGTCGCGACCTGCGGCCAACGACTCGATCTTGCGGTCGGCAATCGATCGTTTGAGCATCCAGAAGCCACAGTCGGGGTGGATGTATCGAACCCGACCTGGCCCAACGGCCTTCTCGATGGAGTCGATCCGTGCCGCGACCTCGTCGGCCGTTTCGATATGGTTGACCTTGATGTCTACGACTCCGACCCCCAGCCGGATGTTCCCGGAGACCTCCTTTAGCGCCTCGAGGTCGTCCTTTGGACGGTGCGCAAGTTCGAGTACCAGGTGGTCCGCGTGGAGGCCGTTCAGGAAGCCTACCAGAGCGGACCAGGTGCCGCTCTGGATGACCTGGCCTCCATAGTTGCCGAAACAGAAGTGAACTCCACGGGCCGTTTCATCGCTGACAGCGTCGAGGACGCGATTGATGGCGCGGGCGGCGAGGGGGCCGTCATCCGGATTCCCGGGGATATTGGCTTCGTCGATTTGAAGGCAGGCACAAGGCAGGTTGCGAACCTGGTCGGCGAGGACGTCTGCCACGCCCATCAGGAGCCCTTCGAAATCGCCGTAGTGGTGGTCGAGGAGGGTCCGTGCGAGCATGTAGGGACTCGTCAGCGTGAATTTGAAAGGCCCTCCTGCGACCGCGGCTGCCCTGGTACAGTCGGACAGCAGGTCGAGGGTTCCCTCGTTCAAGGCCTCCTCGACGACAGCCGCCGGTTTCGCACGAAACCCCATCGTTTGCTTTTCCGAGAATTCTCTGATCTCGCTTCGGCCGAAGTCCTGGCGGGTGCCCCCCATCGGTCTGACAAAGTACTCGATCATGCCATTCGTTTCCGGATGGTTGATGTCGAATCGATACATTTCGCCGTCTGTAGGCAGATCGATCCCGGCCTGGCGCTGTATGTCGAAAACGACGCGTGTCGCGTCCGCGATCGCCGCATCGCTCGGTGCGGCGATCAGCCATTCGGGTAAAGGGTAGGACCCGACAGTGGTGGTCAGGATATCGGGCGTCTCGGGTATGGAATGCGGTGAATTCATGCCTGTTCTTTCTTTGTCAAAGTCGAGTCTACCGACGGAACTCGGACACGATCGTTTCGAGCTTCTGTCGGCGGTCGTCATCCAGGCCTCTCAGCGATTCGAGGAAGAACGCGAGAAGCACACTCAGGGCGAGACTCAAGCCTCCAGCGAGCAACACCATGAGGGTTCGTCGAGGTCGGCTGCGGGTATCCGGTGGTTTGGCGTGGTCGAGCGGAACAACGAGGGCTGCGTCCTTGTTTTCCTCCAGACGCGCGCGTTCGTATTCCTGACGTACGATGGTGTAGATTGCATTGTTGATCTTCACGTCGCGCATCAGCTGTAGCGCCTCGAACCCGAGTTCGGGAACGGATCGGAAGGGAATGAAGAAGTCGGGGAGGTCGGAGGCGTTGTCGGTTTCGCCCAGCAGCATCCGGTCGATGGCGCCGCGGGTGGCGTCGACTTCGAGTTCAAGCTGCCTGAGCTTGGGATGGTCCGTGTCCATCATGGCCTTGGCCACGTCGCGTTGGATGATCAGGTTCGCGAGTTGGCCGACCACCTCACCTGAGGCTTCGATTTGTGCGGTGGCCTGGGTCTCAAGATCGATCGCCATGTGCTCCGACTGGAACTCCCGGTAAGCGTGTTCGGCTTTCTGAACGTCCTTCTGCGCCTCGGCCAGTCTGACTTCGAAGTATCTTCGCAGAGCGCCGGCCTGTGAGTTCGCACGCTCCCGCAAGGCGCGATCGAGTTCCTCCACAAACGCGTTCGTGATATCTGCGGCTTTCTGGGCTGTCTCGGCCTCGTAGGAGACGGTCAGGAACTGCTCGCGGGAGAGTTCGACCTCCAGGCGACCCTCCATCTCCCGCAGGAGCTGTTCACGGTTTTCGAGCTCGTACGTGGCCATCAGATCGAAGCGCTCGGCGATCGCCTCGCGAACTCGCTCGCTCTCAACGACAGGGACAAAATCGGTCGCCGAAATCCGACCCCCCGAAAGGCCCAGGAGGTTGACGGGATTATCTGCCAACAGGGAAGACAGTCCCCCGAGCATATCTCCCGAATCCTGCGGGGGAAAGACGGTGGCAGTCGCACGGTATGCCTTGGGCAGAATCAGGGAGACGGCGGCCGTCCCGATCGTGACAACGAGGAACGACCAGATGATCATCCGTCGCCAACGAACGATTGTGCCCAAATGATCGAGAATGGTGGAGTCTTCGCGTGTATCCATGCCGTCGGGACGGGTCACTTTCTGGTGATAGCGTCGATAATCAGGGCGAGGGACGCGATCTGGGCGGCGATGGTCAACGTCTCCCGAAAAGTCCTCCACCCCTGTCCCTGCGTCTTGGAGGGCACGAAGATCGCGTCGCCTGGGGACACAGTCTCGACTTTGGATGCCTCGACAGAGTGCCCCGAGCTGCCCTGGATGATGTAGACATCGCCCCTGCGCGCGGCGCTCGTGAATCCCCCGGCGTCGCGGATGTAGTCGCTCAGGCTGTAGTTCGGATCGTATGGAATGGCCGCTGGTGCGGCCACGGAACCGTTGACGAGCACGGTGGGGCGCAGTCGTGGGACCCGAATGACGTCGTCCCCCTGGAGTTCGACATTGTGCCGATCGTCGCCGCGCTCGAACAGGGCGACGAAGTCCACGGGAATCCGCCCCGGCGCTTGCTGGGTATTCATGGTGATGTATGCCAGATCGCCATCGGACAGCTGATTCCGTGGGAGGCTCAGGAGGCGTTCGAGTTTGACGTCCTCGTCGGCGCGAACACCATATTCCACTCGCCGGATGACGACCGACTGGGAGCGTGAAGCGAATTCGGTAAAGCCGCCCGCTCGGTTGATGAGTTCGCGAAGCCGCAACCCGCCCTCGATTGGATACGCGCCTGGAAACCGCACTTCACCCTGTACGGTCACACGGGGTCTGTCTCCGGTCACGAAGATCTTGTCGCCTGGCGTCAGAAGGATGTCGAGCGCGGGATCTCCTGCAAGCGCGCCCTGAAGGTCGACGGCCTGGGTCGTCGTGCCATCCGGTCCCAGCCGGAGGAGCTGGGCAGTGGCCGATTCAGGATCGCCGATCAGGCCTCGGCCGAGTTGGATCAGGTCGGACAGTCGATCACCAAGGGCGTATTCGTAGTTCCCCGGGAGATGAACACCGCCGGCGATGCTAATCGAATCCCCCTTGACGGGTACGAAGATCTGGTCGCCATCGAGGACATACGGATTGTAACGGGGGTCGCCGGTGAGATTCCACAACAGCAGGTCCGCTCGCCTGGCAGGGCCGGATACTTCACCTTCCGCGGTGCGACGTAGAATCTTGATGTTTCGGACCGAAGCACGGCCCCGAGATTCGTCGAGCAGGCCGCCGGCACGCAGGATGAGTTCGGAGACGTGCTCGACGCCCCTGACGTTGTAGGCACCGGGAAACTGAACCTCTCCAATGACGTTGATGGGGAAGGATCTGAGCCGGAAGAGGTTGACCGATATGTCCAGGTGCTGGAACCGGCTCTCGATGGCCGCGTCGATGTCGGCCTTCGCTACAGCCAACCGTTTTCCCGCTACAGGTACGACACCGACGAAGGGTACGATGAGACCTCCGTCGGCGCCGACCGGGACGCTTTCGACGACGACGCCATCATCCGTGTCTACGAGGATGGAGAAAGTGTCACCCGTTCCCAGAACGTAGTCTCCGGTCAGGATGACGGCGTCATAAGCGTCCTTGCTGATGGTCGTCATGTCGACGGCCAGGGCTTCCGTCAGCGTCCTCTGACCCTGACGCCCCTGAGCGGAGAAAACTTCGAGTCCACTGCGTGTCCGTTTGCCCTCATCATTCTTACCCGAAGCGAGCGATTGGGCGACTGTGGCGAGCGGCTGTACGGTAAGCACGAGCGCCAGAGTGTAGACCAGCACCCGCATCGGCAATGGAGGGGTGCGTCGAGGATGGGGGCTCAGACGTTCGATCATTCGTATACGGCTCCGACGGTGTCGATGGGCAGAACCCTTGGGGTTGCGGTGACGTCGTGCTTTTTCCACGCGTTGGCCATGGCGTGAGCGACTTTCGTTCCGTTCGAGGTGGTGAGCGCGAAGAGGGTGGGCCCGGCCCCGCTGATGGCGACGTTCAGGGCGCCCGCATCCCGCGCTGCCCGGCAGACGTCGTCGTAACCCCGGATCAGGTCTGCCCTGTAAGGCTGATGGAGCCGGTCTTCCATAGCCCGAGCAAGGATGTCGACCTTGCCGGTAAGTAGAGCGGCGGTCACAAGACAGGCATTGCCGGTGTTGAAGACCGCATCACCGTGTGGGACGTGATCGGGCAGGGCGTTACGCGCGTCCTCTGTCCGGATCTCGAAATCGGGAACAGCTACGACAGCTTCCAGACCGTCCGCGGGGAGGGCGCGCACGTAGGTGACTTCTCCCGTGTTCGCGGTAGAGGCGATCGTCAGGCCCCCGAGGATGCACGGAGATACATTGTCGGGATGTCCCTCGATACGAGTGGCAAGGCTGACGATGGCGGCCTCGTCGAGCGGATCGTCGAAAAGACGGTTCGCGGCCAACACGCCTCCGACGATGGCGGTCGAACTGCTTCCCAGACCCCGCGCGAGTGGAATCTCGTTCCGAGCTTGAACGCGAAGCGGGGGCAGGTCCTGCCCGAGGGTACTTGCGGTCTCTGTGGCAGCCTGGACGAAGAGGTTCGAATCGTCGGTCGGGAGTTGATCCTCGCCTTCGCCTTCGATGGTGACGCGGGTCGGTCCAGATGTTGCGGCTTCGACGGTTACGTGGTTGTGAATGCCCAACGCGAGCCCGAGCACATCGAATCCGGGCCCGAGATTCGAAGTGGACCCCGGTAGCTTCAGACCGAAGGACATCAGAGGGCTCCGGCAAGTCTGCCGCACACTGCGTCGGCGAGGACTCGACCGCGTGGTGTCAGCCTGATTCTGTCGCCTGTTTTCTCGAGCATCTCGTGGTCGACCAGGTCCTCGACGGTGGTGGTCGCGCCGGACACGGATGCTGTGTGCACGCCATCGGAGGTTCGAAGACCGAGCATCAGACCTTCCAACTGCCGCTGCTCGGCGGTAAGTGTCTCGTGACCCGCCGTCGCACCAGCCGAACTTTCGATTTTCTCAAGGTAGTCGGAGAGCGCCCGCACGTTCCAGGACCTGCGGAGGCCGTCAAAACTGTGAGCGGATGCGCCGAGTCCGACGTATGCGGCACCTCGCCAGCACGCAAGGTTGTGGAGCGACGATCTGCCCGGTCGGGCGTAGTTGGAAATTTCGTAGTGTTCGTAACCCTCTCGCGCCAGGCGATCCTGGGTCCATTCATACATGGCGGCCTGGTCGGCATCGCTCACGACAGGGAGACTTCCACGACTGTGACGGCGGCCAAACGGTGTATCGGGCTCGATCGTGAGGCCGTAGATCGACATATGGTCGGGAGACAGGGATACAGCGTGCTCGATCGTGTTGCGCCAGGTGTTGAGTGTCTGCTCCGGCGCGCCGAAGATGAGATCGATGTTGATGTTTTCGAACCCGGTTGACCGCGCGACTTCGATCGCCTCAATGGCCTGGGCCGCAGTATGCCTACGTCCGAGGCTCCGTAGATCGCGGTCGATGAAGCTTTGGATGCCGAGGCTCAGTCGGTTGACTCCGAGGGCGCGATACCCATCGTAGTGGTCGGCGTGGAGAGGGTCGGCTTCGAGTGTTGCTTCCACATCACTGGAGATGCCAATCTCCTCCTCGATCGCACGTAGTAGTCGGCCGATCTGTTCGGGGTGGAGGGAAGACGGAGTGCCGCCCCCAAAATAAATCGTTTGGAGTGGGGACCTGCTGAACTCGGAAGATCGATCGGCCAGCTCGCGTTTGAGGGCGGACAGATACCTGTCCGCCGTGTGATCCTGACCGACCACAAATGCGAAGTCACAATACGGACACGCCGACTCGCAATACGGAACGTGTACGTAGAGCGATGTGGCGAGTTTGCCACGCTCGCGGGAATGGTTTTTAGTAGCGCTCACTCGATCACGGTTCCGATTCGGTCCCAACGCACAAGCTGGAAGAAATGGGCTACGTTGTATGCCAAGATGGCGGGCATGGACCCCGGCCCTTCGTAGACGGGCGATTCAGGATCCGGTTCCCAGCTGAAATAGACGAGGGACGGCTTGGCGACGATGTCGTGTTCCTGGACGAATCCCCAGAATCGACTGTCGTCACTGTTGTCACGATTGTCCCCGATCACAAAGTAATGGCCCGGAGGAATCGTGACCGGGCCATAGTTGTCTCTGACGCCGTCGGGTGACTCCTTCGGCAAGACCCTGGGGTCGATATATTTCGACTTTTTCGGGTCGACCGTCCGCTTTCCGTCGAGGTAGAGGATCTTGTTCCGAATCTCGACGGTTTGGCCTGGTCCTGCCATGCACCGTTTCAGGATTTCCCGTTCGGTGTCGTGTGGAAACCGGACCACAACAGCATCCCCGGACTTCGGGGATCCGAAACCAGGCAGGCGTATGTTCGTCGCCGGGATGAACGGGCCATACGACAACGTGAACGCGAGCAGGTAGTCACCGACCAGAATGCTGTCCTCCATGGAGGCTGATGGCATTCGGTAGGTCTGTAAAACGAAGAGCCGCGTGGCAAGTGCAATCAGGACGATCCATCCTATGGTTTTATAACGTCCCAACGTTGTTGCGGCTCCCCCCCCCGGCATGCTCGGCTATTCGTCCATGCTGAGGACGGCGAGGAAGGCCTCCTGGGGAATCTCTACGCTTCCGACCTGCTTCATTCTTTTCTTCCCTTCCTTCTGCTTCTCGAGGAGTTTTCGTTTTCGGGTCACGTCTCCTCCATAGCATTTGGCCGTCACGTTCTTTCGGAAGGGACGGACGGTTTCACGCGCGATGACCTTCGCACCGATCGCGGCCTGGACGATGACTTCAAACATCTGTCGGGGTATGAGCTCTTTGAGTTTTGTGCACAGGGCGCGGCCCCAGGTGTAGGCGTTGTCACGGTGGACAATGGCAGACAAAGCGTCGACCGGATCCCCGTTGATCATGAGGTCGAGTTTCACGAGCTGCGACGGGCGATGTTCTTTGTACTCGTAGTCGAAGGACGCGTAGCCCCGACTGACCGACTTGAGCCGATCGTAGAAGTCCAGCACGATCTCGGACAGGGGTAGTTCGTAGCGCAACAGGGCCCGGTCGGCGTCGATGTATTCGGTTGTGATGTAGGTGCCGCGACGATCCTGAGCCAGCTTCATGATGTTCCCAACATACTCGGAGGGCACAAGGATCTGGGCTTCGAGCATGGGCTCGGCGATATGCTCGATCTTTTGCGAGGGCGGCATCTGTGCAGGATTGTGGACCTCTATTTCTTCGCCGTCGGTCATGAGGACGCTGTATTCGACGTTGGGAACCGTGGTGATGATTTCCATCTCAAACTCTCTCGCCAGTCTTTCCTGGATGATTTCCATGTGCAGCAGCCCGAGGAAGCCACACCGGAATCCGAAGCCAAGTGCGGTCGATGTTTCGGGCTCATAGGCCAGTGACGCGTCGTTCAGGCTGAGCTTTTCGAGGGCGGTTCGCAGTTCCTCGTAGTCTTCCGAGTTGACGGGGTAAAGACCCGCGAACACCATCGGCTTGACGTCTTTGTAACCCGGGAGGGGTTCGTCGGCAGGATCCCCGTCATTTGTGACGGTGTCGCCGACACGAGCGTTTTCGAGTTCCTTGATGCCTGCGATGAGATAGCCGACCTCGCCAGGGCCGAGCGTGTCGCGCTTGACCCTGCCTAACCTGAGGGTGCCGACTTCCTCCGCCTCGTACTTCAGGTTGGTCGAGAAAAAACGGATGTCCGAACGCGCCTTCAGGGTACCTTGGAAGATTCTGACATAGGCGACTGCGCCCCGGTAGCGGTCGAATACAGAATCGAAGACCAGGCCTTGCAAAGGGGCATCGGAGGAACCGGTTGGTGCCGGGACACGGTAGATGATGGCATCCAGGACATCGTCGATGCCGATGCCGTTCTTCGCACTGATCTTCAGGATGTCGTGTTCTTCGACACCAAGCAGGTCGTGAATCTGCAAGACCACGCGATCCACTTCCGCTCCCGGGAGGTCGATCTTGTTGATGACCGGAATGATCTCGAGATCGTGCTCCATGGCGAGGAGGACATTGCTGACGGTCTGGGCCTCGACACCCTGTCCGGCGTCAACGAGAAGGAGCGCCCCCTCGCAGGCGGTCAGGCTTCTCGAAACTTCATAAGAGAAGTCGACGTGGCCGGGTGTGTCGATCAGGTTGAGGATGTATTCCTCGTCCTCATCGGAGCGATAGTCCATCCGGACGGCGTGCGATTTGATGGTGATACCGCGTTCGCGCTCGAGATCCATGTCGTCGAGCACCTGATCCATCATCTGCTGTCTGGTGACGGTGAAGGTGTGCTCAAGAAGTCGATCGGCGAGGGTGGATTTGCCGTGGTCGATGTGTGCGATAATGCAGAAGTTGCGGATGTTTTCGGGGCCGGCCATCGGGTCGGGTCTGTAACCTCAAAAATGTGCCAACTTCAAGAAACTCAATGACGTAGAGCGACTAAATATATGGGTTCGCTCGGTACGAGTCAATAATGAGGGCTTTCTGCGGTGCGTCGTCGGGGCGTCAGGGCTATATTGTGGCTCTAAACCTTAGATCGTTTTGATGGGAGGATGTTCTTGAAGATCGAATCGGCCGAAGTCCGATACGTAGAATTGCCCCTGATCAGCCCCTGGAGGACCGCCTACGGGGAAGATCCCACGATTCACTCGATCATGGTCAAGTTGACAGGTGGGGGACATTCCGCCTGGGGGGAGTCGACGCCGTTCTTCGCGCCCACCTACTCACCAGAGACGGCCCGATCTGCATTCGAGAACGTGAGGACGTTCTTCCTCCCGCGTATTCTGGGGGAGGAGATCGATCTGGCTGCGGAACTGTTGGACCTGCTTTCCGTTTTCAAAGGAAACTCATTCGCGAAGGCCTCCGTCGAGACAGCATGGTGGGCCTTGCAGAGCCTGTCGATAAGCGAGCCGCTCTGGCGCGTTCTAGGTGGAAAGCAGCCGGAAGTCGTTTGCGGGGCTGATTTTGGCGTTCAGGATACGATCGATGAGCTTCTGGCCCTGATCCAGGGCGCTGTGGATCAGGGGTTCCCACGCATCAAGCTGAAGGTCAAACACGGCTGGGACATCGAGATGCTCGAGGCCGTTCGATCAACCTTCCCCGATCCTGTGATTCACGTGGATTGCAACTCGGGTTACGATCTTCACGAGGACGCGGATACGTTGAAAGCCTTCGATCGATTCAATCTCGCCATGATCGAACAGCCGCTTTTCCACACCGATCTAATCGAACACGCCGAACTTCAGAAAAGCATCGGAACCCCGGTGTGTCTCGATGAGTCGGTCAAGAGCCCGCGAGATTTCAAACTGGCGATGAAGGTAGGCGCCTGCCGGATGATCAATGTCAAGCCGGGGCGGGTCGGGGGGCTGTACTACGCGAAACAGATTCACGACATGGCTGTCGCGGAAGGGATGGAAGCTTGGGTCGGGGGGATGCTCGAGAGTGGTGTCGGCGCCGGAATCTGCGCTGCGCTGGGAACCTTGCCCGGGTTTACCTACCCCGCGGATGTATTCCCCTCGTCGAGGTTCTACACGGAAGACATCACCCACCGCTGGATCGAACAGGACGATCGATGCCGTGTCGTGCTGGATGAAACACCGGGTGTCGGGTTCGAGCCTGTTACCGATCGCCTAGAAAGGGTGACGGTGGCCAAGTTTAACCTAGACGCCTGATCGGACACCATAGGAGGACAAGCAAAGCCGCAGGGCGATAATCCCTGCGGCTTTGCTTCGTGTCGAGTTGGCCTCGATGCTCATCGAACCCCGATTGGAGTGAGGACTCCACTACCAGTCGCGGAGGTTTCGGCAGCGATACAGGCATCTGCGACAGCGAGGACATCTGCAGTACTGACCGGGCCTTCTTCGTCACGCTCCCACGCGTCGATGAGGATTTCGAAAAAACGGGCGTTACGACTCTCCGGAAGAGGAGGTTCGTAGCGCCCTTTCTGGTTCGTGACGACAAGGAGATGGTCCTCGGCGTACGCCCGGAGATGTGCGGACCCTTCGGTACCCATGAGGATGAAACGAGTGTCGCCGAAGGAGGGTGAGGTCTGGGGGGTGAGCCAGTCCGCCGTCGCGAGAGCGGTTGTCCCGCCATCCAGGGTGAACGAGGCCTGGACGTGGTCGAACTGCAGCCGTTGAGGTGGCTCCGTATGCTTGAGGAGCGAGCCGACGGCGTGCACGCTGGTGAAAGCCTGGCCTGTCAGGTATCGGATCTGATCGATGCCGTGACAAGCCAGGTCATGGAACGTTCCTGCGTATCTGTGGGGGGCGAAGTACCAGTCTGGTGCGAAGGCCCCCAGCTTGTGAGGATGGGTGGTGATCAAGCTGACGAGATCGCCGAGGCTGCCGTTTCGAACCACGTCGTGGAGAGCCATGAAGACCGGTCGGTTCCTGGACGAGTAGTCGATCGTCAGCTTGATGTCGGAATTTTCGACCGTGTGGAAGATTCGCTCGTAGTCTTCGCGCGTCGAGCAGAGGGGTTTGTCTAGGATGACGTGGACACCCAGACTAGCGCACGACTCGACAAGCTCCGACTTTTCGTCGTGGTTGACACCCCCGAGGATGGCCTGGGCTCCACCTGTACTGACGAGGTCTTCGAGAGATTCGAACCTTTTGATGGCGCCCCCGTTCGAGTACTTCTCGTAGTAGGCGTCATCAGGCTCCACCATCCCCACGACCTCCCCGTTGGGAGCTTCGAGGGCCTTCTTGATCATTCCGCCCACGTGAACTTCGTAGTGAGCTCCGCAGATGCCGATTTTCATGTTTCTGTGCAGCTCTCCACTAATGAATGACGACCATCTTCATTTCCGTCATTTCCTCGACGGCGTATTTGGGTCCTTCCTTCCCCATACCACTGTCCTTGAGTCCGCCATACGGCATCAGGTCTGCTCTCCAGACAGTGCCCCAGTTGACGTGTATGCTGCCCGACTGCACCCGGTGAGCGAAAGCCATGGCCCAGTCGATATTTTGCGTGAATACGGCTGCACTCAGTCCATAGTTGGTGCGGTTGGCCATTTCTATGGCTGCGTCGATGTCGCTGAACTTCGTGACGCCAACGGCGGGGCCGAATAGCTCGTCGCACGAGATCTTCATGTCGGGATCGACGTCGGCCACCAACGTCGGTTGGTGCATATGGCCTTCGCGTGCCCCTCCGGTGACGACGCGCGCACCGCCACCGACGGCCTCATCGATCCAGTCATTGACGCGTTCGGCGTCGGGCTCACGGATCATGGGGCCCACCTTGACGCTTTCTTCAATCGGATTTCCCGTAATCAGAGCCTCGACCCTCGGGGTAAGGGCATCGATAAAGTCACCATATATTTTCTCGCTGGCGAGCACACGTTGCGTGCTGATGCATACCTGACCGGCGTTGGCGAATCCCGTGACGGCTGTGGCGTCTGCGACACGGTCGATGTCCGCGTCCTCCATGACGATCAGGGGGGCGTTCGAACCGAGTTCCATTGTCACCTTCTTCAATCCTGCAACCGAGCAGATGTGCTCGCCGACTTCCTTGCTCCCGGTGAAGCTGATTTTTCGGATTCTAGGGTCGCCGCAGAGCGAATCACCGATGGAGCTGCCTGACCCGGTGACACACTGGATTGCTTCTGCGGGAAGCCCGGCTTCGAGCAAAATTTCCACGAGCTTGAGCGCAGACAACGGCGTGTCGGTCGCTGGTTTCACGATGACGGCATTACCCGCGGCCAGTCCGGGCCCCACCTTGTGGCACACAAGGTTCAGAGGAAAGTTGAAGGGGGTGACGGCGGCCACGACGCCGCAGGGGACGCGCAGCGTGAATCCGAACTTTCCCGCACCATTCGAGGCTCCGTCGAGCGGGACGACCTCGCCGCCCAGCCGTTTGGCTTCCTCGGCCGACAACGTCATCGTCTCCTGGGCCCGGGCTGCTTCGCCCCGGCCTTCGGCGATCACTTTGCCTTCCTCCAGAGTGATCGTACGACCCAGATCCTCGAGCCTTTCTTCCATGATCTCGGTAGCACGATGCAGAATGGTGTATCGCTCGTACCCGGAAAGGGTGGCCATGGCTTCGGCGCCGCGCTCCGCGGAGGCGATCGCGGTATCGACATCGGAGGCGTCGCCACGCGGTACCGTGTCGATGACCGACCCGTCGAAGGGGTTGAGCACGTCGATGGTTTCACTCTTATCGATCCACTTTCCGCCCACATACATTTTCATGACTGACCTCCTGAATGCACTCGGCTTCTGGCGAGGGTTTTTTCTGCGTTTCAGCTTCGGGAATGTGCCTGGATGCGGTCCCAATCGAGTTCGATTCCCAGACCTGGGCCGGTTGGAATCTCGAGAAGACCATCATCGTCGATTACGAAAGGGGTTGCTACAATGTCTTCGATGTAAGGCGATGGAGTAATGTACTCCACCCAGCGCGCAGTGGGATGGGCTGCGGCGATGTGCAGGTCGGCGGCAAGTCCGATGGCCGTGTTCCACCCGTGGGTGACAAGAAGGACGTTGTGGTCAAGGGCCATGTAAAGTATGCGACGCATTTCGCCGATGCCGCCCACTTTGGTCACGTCGGGCTGGATGATGTCGAATGCTCCGCGTTCGATAAAGGGGATGAAGCTCTGTCGACGGGTGAGAACTTCTCCCCCTGCGATGGGGACGGGCGCGTGATCGCGGAGACGGATGAAACCTTCGATGTCGTCGGGGGGCAGCGCTTCCTCAAACCAGACGACATCGTAGTCGGCGAGCATCTTGGCTCTCTCGACCGCCCACTTGAATCCGTGGGGCCAGAACTGGTCACTGCCTCCTGCGTCTACCATGATCTCGACTTCCTCACCGACGGTTTCCCGAGCGGTGCGAACGAGTTTCTCGTCCATGGCCGCATCAACCCTCCCGAATGGTCCCCAGCCGAGTTTTAGGGCCTTGAAGCCCCTGGCAGTCGCCGCTTCCAGCACCCGGGGGAAGGTGGCGGGGTCCTCAAACAGAAGTGAGCCATATGGTTTAATCCTGTCCCGGTGGTAGCCGCCGAGCAGCCGTCCCACGGGCTGTCCGCACACCTGTCCGAAGATGTCCCATAGCGCGATGTCGATCCCGCTGATGGCGTGCGTGACGGCGCCGCCCCTTCCCTGCCAGAAGGTCATCTGATGAAGCTTTTCGGCGACGCGTTCCGGCTCATCGGCTCTTTCGCCGATCAGGTTGGGCCGGAGAAGTTCAACGGCGCCGTCGACAAGGCCTTTGGATGTGAAGCAACTTCCGACGCCCTGGATGCCCTCGTCGGTTTCGATGACAATGAGGGTGTGCAGGTTCTCGTCGGGGCCAGGTTCGTTCGACCAGCCCGTTTCGGGGGTTTCCCCAACAAGAGCGATGGTTTTGATCTCTGTGACGTTCATGGGTTCAGGCAGCTTCCTCCCAGAGCGATTTGAGTCGACGCAGCACGGGGGCAGCCTGGGCCAGGAAGTCGGTGAACCGGCTGCCGTGATCTTCGATCGAGATTCGTCGATCGTAACCGATCGAGCGCAGTGTCCTGAAGAGTTCGAGATGCGAGACTTCGGATCCGTCGATCGCGCACTCCGGAGTGTCCGGAACGGGGACGTGCACGTGGCTGAGCAGGTCGGCGACGTCGGCGAGCGCTCCCAACGGATCGTCGCTTGCGTGGGCGTGTGACAGGTCGGTGAGAACTCTGATTTGCGGTCGGTCGATCTTCCGGGCGAAAACCGCCGCTTCAGAGACGGTATGGATGTAGTTGCACGACCTTGCCGGGAGCGGCTCGATGACGAGCGTCAATCCGTGAGGGTCGAATACGTCGGCGACCAATTGCAGGAAGGTCAGCACCTGCTCGTCCGCGTCAGCCCGGGAGAACCCTTCGGGAATCGTGCGGGCGCCCCCGCTGCCGAAGACAATGACCCGAGCACCGAGTGAGACCGCTCTCTCTGCCGAGACGGTGACGTGTGACCGAACCGCATCCTCGTCGACATTTGGACCGACGACGGGAATCTCCTTGGGCACGAACACATTGAACGCCTCTGCTACGATCGGGCTGGATGCGTAGGCCTCCTGGACGTCCGAGGGCAAATCGGATTCCGAAGGGACGAGCATTCGAGTGGGTGCTTCCGCGTAGTCGAATCCTGCATCTGCGGTGTCTGACAGGCGCTGATGGTCTCCGCAACATCCCCACTTCATGCGATCGTCCTTTTTCGCAGGAGGAATCTTTCCCGAGCCGAAACGTATTCCGGCAGATCGCAATGTCCGTCGAGTGCGAGATCTGTCAGGATTCGCCCCGTGACCGGACCGAATTTGAAGCCGTGCCCACTGAAGCCCGAGCCGATCACAACGTTCGGGTTCGCTGGATGATGATCCAGGATGAAATCCTCGGTGCTCGTGTTCGTGTAGTGACAGAATTCCGTGCTGACAATCTCTTTCAAAGGGTCGGTAAAGTGCTCGGCCGCGAACGCCTCGAGGTCGTCGAGAGATTCCTGCGTTGGCGTGTCGGGAATCTTATCGGGATCGTCGTTTCGGTTCCAGACGACGTGCCGTGCCACCTTGATACCTGGGCGGCCGTATTCGGGGAGCCCGTAAAACCCGATTGAACTGTGCTCACCAAAGTACCCCCAGACCGGAAAGCGACTGGGTTGAGTCAGGGACGGATCTGTGTCGAGCCGAAGATAGCCGACGGTTTGACGAATGACCTGCAGGCCGTCCCTTATTTCAGGGAGGAGCTTGCCAGCCCAGGGTCCTGCTGTGATGACCACACGATCGGCCAGCACGATATCGGTGCTTGTCGTGATCCTGACCGGGTCGGCCTGAATGTCGATGTCCACGACCGCCGTTCGGTCTCGCAGCTCACTTCGGCTGCGTAGATAGTCGACAAGCCCGTGGATCGTGTCGCGTGCGGCGACCACCCCGCCGGTTCGGTCGATCAGGACACCGAGGGCATCGGAGAACGTGAATTGTGGGAATTTCTGCCTCGCGTCTTCCGGCTTCATCTCGACAACGTCTACGCCGACCCGGGCTACAGCCTCTGCGTACTTAGCATAGGAGCTGCTGCTGGGTCCATAGAAGCACCCCTCGCAACGATGAATCAGTCGGCGATCGAGGCTGCGCTCTAAATTGGGCCACGCTTCGTTATGCGCAACCTGCATAAGCCTGACATAGTCTTCTTCGACGTAGGCGCTCCGGGTGACCCGGGAGTGACCGTGGGAACTCCCTCGATCGTGGCCGAACGGATACTGCTCGAGGAGAACTGTGTCGCCGGGGACCCTCTGCGCAGCCTGATAGAGCGCGCACAGACCGTTCACACCCGCGCCAATGACGGCAAGCTTGTAGACTTTTTGGCTCAAGACTCCGCAATATAAGGGGCTTCTTCGCTCTCACAACGACAATGTACCCTCAGGGGAAGACCGATTTCGTCAGGAGACTGCCAATTTGGCTGAAATCACAAGGGGGTCGAGACAGATTGACCGTGAAATCTCACTGGACCGGGATCGGGATTCTTGCCTATAACTGGATGTAATACAGAAAGTTGTGATAGATCGGCGAGTTCGGGGCACGGATGTTGCGAAGGTTGAGGGTCGCTGTTTCCGTGTTGCCCAGGAAGGAGAGGACAATGGCTGAAGAGACGATGATCGACGAAACGACCGAAGCGATTGCGAAACGATCGTTCCCACCTGATCTGCCACTGCTCGCCACGAATGAAGTGGTCATCTACCCCTACATGGCGGCCCCCCTGTTGATCGATGATGAGACGACGATTCACACGGTCGAGCAAGCCATGAAGACCGGGCACAAGGTTGTCGCACTCTTTGGCCGTCAGCCCGTGGAAGGGGATTCTCAGGATATCGATACCCGGGACTTGAGGGAGCATCATCTTTGCCCAATCGGAACGGCGATTCAACTGGTTCGGGCACAGCGCGCGCCGGACGGGAAGCTGCAGTTGCTCGTGCACGGTGTTTCACGAGTGCTCCTCGAGAGAATCCCTGCCGACACGCAGTATCCAACCGCCCGTGTCAAGGAACTACAGGACATTGAAGAATCGACGGCCCACTTCGAGGCCCTGTCGAGAAATGTGATCGGGCAGTTCCAAAAGGCAGTCGATCTCGCGCCCAACGTTCCTCAGGAAATGGGGGAGGCCGTTGCCTCTCTGCCAGAGCGGGGTCAACAGATCGATTTCATCGCCACACAGGTAAACCTGGACTTCGAGGAACGACAGAAGATCCTGGGAGAGCTGAGTGTGCGCCGTCGTTTTGAGATCGTAAATACCTACCTGAATCGTGAAGTCGAAATCCTCGAATTGCGGCAGAAGATTCAGACCGAGGCCGCAGGTACGATCGAAGACGCCCAACGGGAGTTCTACCTCCGTCAGCAAATGAAAGCCATCCAGGAAGAACTTGGCGAGGGTGAGGCCTCACGTGAAATCGATGAGCTGCGTGAGGAGATCGTCAAGGCAGACTTGCCCGACGAGGCGCGGGAAGAGGCGGAACGGGAGCTGGGACGAATGGAGAGCATGCCCCAGGCCAGTCCCGAGTATTCCGTATCCCGCACCTACCTGGACTGGATGGTCCGCGTCCCGTGGTCGGCTTCGAGCGAGGACCACCTTGACGTTAAGGCCGCCGAAAAGCAGCTCGACAAGGATCACTACGGTCTCGAACAGCCCAAGGAGCGCATCCTGGAGTATCTGTCCGTTCGGAGTCTCAAGAACGACGTAAGGGGGCCCATTCTTTGCCTCGTGGGACCGCCGGGTGTGGGCAAGACTTCGCTGGGGCGCTCCGTTGCTGCCGCGATGGGCCGGGAATTCGTGCGGATGTCCCTCGGGGGCGTTCGAGACGAGTCGGAGGTTCGAGGGCACCGCCGAACCTACGTCGGTGCTCTGCCGGGGCGCATCATTCAGGGGCTGAGAAGGGCGGGCACGAACAACCCAGTCTTTATGCTCGATGAGATCGACAAGCTGGGGTCTGATTTTCGCGGTGATCCTTCTTCCGCTCTGCTGGAGGTGCTGGACCCCGAGCAAAATCACACATTCGTCGACCACTACCTGGACGTGGCGTTCGATCTGTCCAATGTGGTGTTCATCGCGACGGCGAATTCGCTTCACTCCATCCCTCCGGCGCTTCTGGACCGGATGGAAGTCCTGGAAGTGTCCGGCTACACGCAGGTCGAGAAGCTCGAGATTGCCAAGCGATATCTGGTGCCGAAGCAAGTTTCCGAGCACGGATTGACGTCGAAGCGAATTTATATCGACAAGGGCGCACTCCGGTCGGTGGTTTCCGAATACACGCGGGAAGCTGGACTGAGAAATCTGGAACGGGAGATCGGTACGATCTGCCGGAAGGTGGCTCGCAAATTCGCCGAAGGACGCCAGAGACGGGTGCGGGTCAAAGAGACCGATCTTCCCGACTATCTGGGCCCCCCCAGATTCCGGCAGGAGTTGGCGGAGACTTCGAACGAGGTGGGTGTCGTCGCCGGGCTGGCGTGGACTCCCGTGGGTGGGGATGTCCTGTTCGTGGAGGCTACGAGTACGCCGGGTCGCGGCCGGCTGAGGTTAACAGGTAAGTTGGGCGACGTGATGAAGGAATCGTCGGAAGCGGCCATGACGTACATCCGATCACAGGGTGAATCACTGGGTCTCTCGGGTGCCTTCTGGGAGGATACCGACGTCCACGTTCATGTTCCGGCAGGAGCCGTTCCGAAGGACGGTCCGTCAGCGGGTGTGACGATGGCGACGGTACTCGCCTCGGTCTATACGGACCGTCCCGTGAAAAAAGACGTCGCCATGACGGGCGAGGTCACCCTTCGCGGGAAGGTGCTGCCGATTGGCGGGGTGCGGGACAAGGTGCTCGCGGCCCATCGAGCGGGAATCAGGACGGTCATCCTGCCTGAGGACAACAGGAAGGATCTTGAAGAAGTGCCCGATAGCGTTCGGAAGAACGTCAAAATCCGGTTTGCCGAACACGTGGGCCAGGTACTCGATCAGGCTCTCGTGAAAAAACGGACATCGAATCGAACGACCGCACGTCCTTCGCGTCCGACGCGCTCGCCAGCAGCCGTCGCCAACTAGCGAATCAGGAAACTGCATGAAAACGCCCCCGTGGACTCAGATCCACGGGGGCATCGTTTTGTGTCAGACTTTCTTCTTCAGGTGAGGTTCTACTTCGTTATACTCGGGAAACCTCTCCTCCTGCAACTTGGAGTAGATGAGGTCTCCATCCAGCGTGACTTCGAACCGTCCTCCGCTCGAAGGAATGAGCGTGAACGCCTCGATGTCCTGCTTGAAGTCCTTCAGCAGCTGTTCCGCCAAACTGACGGTTTTCTCTTCGTAGCCTCACTGGGCACAGTATTCAATCTCTACCTTCACGAAGAGTCTCCTTTCTGAGAGATAAAGCGGGTGAAGTGGCCCGCCGTCTGTGACGGCAGGAACTCTATAAGATCCTCGCAATCAAAGTCGACGTCGAGTGCGGTTGCGGTTGGCTGGAGGTGCCCCCACAGCTTTTGTTGTCGGTTTCCGGCCAACTCGCGGTCGACGTCCGAGACAAAGTCTTGGAGATCGGTACGGTTTTGGGGGAAGGGGTAACCTCCGGCGTGCAGGAATGACTTTACGTAGTCGAAGTGTCCTGACTCTTCCGTCTCGCCTCGTGCCGCGGCAAGGTAGAGCTGGGCGACGAAGTAGGCCATTGCCGGGTCTGTGATTCTGGCCTTGCCCTCGCTTCTGGCGTGGACGTGGCGGATCGCGGGGCCAGGAGAATACAGCACGTTGCGCTCTCGTCCCGTTCGCCGATCGAATCCGAATGCGTCAAGGACGAAGCTGGCGGTCGAACGGATGGTCAGGGGGAGCCGCTTGATCGAAAAACGATCGGGTTGCCGCAGGAGCGCCTCTTCTACGAAACTGGGAATCCCGAAGAGAGCACTGTAAGCGTAGAGAAAGTTGTGGAATGTCCGTGCCTCGGGGAGCCAGTACGTTCGCCCCCACCGTCGAGCTTCCGGTTCTGCATCGGGCTCGATGAAGAAAGACTTGCTTGCACCATTACGCCCTGGGGGAAGCACGGGCCCGGGAAACTCGGACACTCTCGTTCGTATCCTGTCGAGACCTTCCTGCTCGTGCACCATGACGAAATATAGAGTGGCGGATCACGCGAATCAACGGGCGAACACGATCTGATTGGTCCTGAGGCGCGGGGCGAAGCTTGACGAATCGCGGACCCACCTGTAGCATTCGTGGCGTCACTCGGTAAACACAGGAGGTTGGCTTTTGAGCGATGCTTACACTCATCTATTATCGCACTTCAAGCAGACAGCGTTGCTGGGCTCGTGCGAATCCGTTCTTGGATGGGACGAGCGCACCTACATGCCCAGAGGCGGTGCCGCTCATCGCGCAGACCAGATCGCTCTATTGGCGGGCCTGGTTCACGATCGGGTGACGGAACCTTCCGTCGACGGGTGGCTGCAGGCGATTGAAGCGGATGAGCCGGATGCAGGCTCGGTGGAAGCTGTGAACGTCAGAGAATGGCGTAGGGCTTATGATCGCGCGACAAGAATGCCGAAAACGCTCGTCGAAGAGATTGCGCGGGTGACGACGGTCGGCCAGCAGGTATGGATGGAGGCGCGAGCCAATGATGATTTCGATGCGTTCGAGGAAATCCTCGCCGATGTGGTCCGGCTCAAGAGAGAGGAGGCTCGATTGTTGGCAGAGGGGACTTCTCTATACGATGCTCTGCTCGAAGATTACGAGCCGGGCGAAACGACAGAGAACCTTCAACGCGTGTTCGGCCCTTTGAAGGAGGCGCTTGTTCCCCTCGTGGCACGGGTTGGGGAAGCATCAGTCAAACCGGACCTGTCGATTCTCCATCGGGAATATCCCGAGGACGCACAGTCGGCGTTCGGGACCGAAGTCGCCGCCGCCATCGGGTTCGACTTCGAGCGTGGGCGTCTGGATGTGACGACGCACCCGTTCTGCAGCGGACTTGGACCCGGTGATACACGAATCACGACTCGTTACGATCGACACGAACTGAACCAGGCCTTTTTCGGAATCCTTCACGAGGCGGGTCACGGCGTCTACGACCAAGGGCTTTCGCCCGAGCACTGGGGTACGCCGATGGGTTCGGCGGTGTCCCTCGGGATTCACGAATCCCAGTCGCGTCTGTGGGAGAATTTCGTGGGCCGCAGCCCGGCCTTCTGGCGGCAATTCTACCCGAAGTTGAAGGCAGCCTTTCCTGGTGTGCTGGATGACGTGGATGAGAGCAATTTTGTTCTGGCTGTGAATGACGTCAGGCCCTCGTTCATTCGGGTCGAAGCGGACGAGGCGACCTACAACCTTCACATTATGCTGCGGTTCGAGTTGGAGCAGGCTCTGATCGAGGACGAATTGCAGGCTGCAGATGTGCCTTCAGCGTGGAACGAGCTGTTCGAGAGTTACTTCGGAATGAGGCCCGAGAGCGATGCCTCTGGATGTCTTCAGGATATTCATTGGAGCGGGGGTGGGATCGGGTACTTCCCGACTTACACGCTGGGAAACCTCTATGCGGCTGCTTTGTTCGATCAAGCGGGCAAAGACCTGGGCGATCTGGACGCACAATTCGAAGCAGGGGAGTTTGGGCCGCTCCTGCAGTGGCTGACGACAAAGGTCTACAACCAGGGCATGCGATACTACTCGAATGACCTTTCGATGGTCATCACGGGCACACCTCTAAGCCACGAGCCATTGATCGGCCACCTGACCAGGAAGTACGAAACCCTGTACGGAATCTGACGATGGCGAACCCCCAGCGCGTCATTATAGACGTCGATCCGGGTGTGGACGATGCTCTCGCCCTGCTGATGGCCACGGCTTCCCGGGAGCTTGAGATTCTGGGAGTCACAGTTGTGTCAGGCAACGTGCCTCTGGATACGGGCACTCGGAACGCGCTGGACGTACTGTTCCTTGCCGGTGCGGGCGACGTGCGAGTGTTTAGAGGGGCGGACCGCCCACTGGTGCGCGAACCGGTTCACACGCGTGAAGTTCACGGTGAACGCGGGCTGGGAAGCGCGGAGCTGCTACGATCGGACGCGCCGGCCGAAGAAAACGCCGTCGGTTTCCTGGTCGATCGGATCGCTCCCGACGTTTCCGTGATTGCAGTCGGACCGCTGACGAATCTGGCCCAGGCCGAACGCGAGTGTCCCGGTCTTCTTGCTCGGGCGAGAGAGATCGTCGTTATGGGGGGGGCGATTCGAGCCCCGGGAAACTCCTCACCCGGGGCCGAATACAACTTCTTTGCAGATCCTCACGCCGCCCGAGAAGTGGTCGCCGCCAACGCGAATCTGACGCTGGTTCCCCTCGATGTCACGCATCAGGTAGGCGTGCCTGCCGGAGCCATCGCTTCGTTGGAGGAATCAGAGAGGGTGCGGTTCTTCGAGCAGGCGAGTCGAGTGGTAGTTTCCCACGGAAAAGCGACGGGAGGATTCGAAGGGATTCACCTCCACGACCCTGTGGCTGTGGGGTGGGCGCTGGCTCCCGAACTGTTCAGTACGGAAGAATTCTGGATCGACGTCGAGACGACCGGAGAACTGACATCGGGGCAGGTCGTGGTGGACGAGCGGAGGGTGGACGAAGCGAAGCAACGTGGTGTCCTGGTCAGATGCCTGACGGGAGCCCGGGTCTCCGACTTTCTGACGTTGTTCAGCAATCTCGCTCTGGGGACGTCGTGGCCTCAGGGCGAGGCGCGCAGTTCGAGATAGCTGGCATATCGTCGCTGAAAGATCTCCCCATCGTCCACGGCGTTCTTGATAGCGCAGTCGGGTTCACGAATGTGGGCGCAATCCCGGAACCGGCATCCTCCGAGGTAGGGCTCGAACTCGCGGAAGAGGGCGGGAGTGTCCTCGGGCTGGACGTCCCAAAGTTTGAATTCCTTGACCCCGGGGATATCTCCGACGAGACCTCCGGACCGGAGGGTGACGAGTTCGAGATGGGTGGTTGTATGTCTGCCTTCGCGGGTCAATTCGCTGACCTCGCCCGTGCGTAATTCGAGTCCGGGCTGCAGCCAGTTGAGAAGGCTGGACTTGCCGACGCCGGATGGCCCCATGAAGAGGGAGGTGCCCTGGTCCAGAACGGCGTGAATGTCCGTACGGCCCACGTCGTCGATCGTGCTTGTCTTCACGACTTCGTAGCCGATCCGGGCGTAGTTTTCGATCGCTTTTTCGAAAGCATCCGCGGTGCCGAGATCGGTCTTGTTGATGCAGATGACGGCATCGATGTTTTCCCCTTCGGCGATGGCCAGCATGCGATCGAGCAGGTCGAAGTCTGGAGGAGGGTCGTTCAGGGAAAAGATCGGGACCACGCGATCGACGTTCGCCGCGAGGATCTGCTCTCGGGGACTGGTCCCGGATGCCCGCCGGGAGATCTTGTTCCTGCGTTCGGCGATGAGGCGGATCATGCCGGTTTCGCCATCTCCCACGTCGAACTCGACGTGGTCTCCAATGGCAACCGGATCGGTGACTCTTACACGACGCACACGCTGAACGCGCCGACGTCGCGAACCAGGACTGGCTTCGGGATACTGGAGCTGTTTCCGTAACCGCGTCGAGAGCGCGCACAGGTACTGCTCGCGGGCACTTGCGACCAAATAGTGGCCGAGGTGCTGACGGATGACCGTCCCTTCCATACGAAATCCCCGGGTACGTCGTAAAAAGGCGATGCTTGCGCGAAGGTAGCGCGAGCGCTACGGTGTGTCAACACGGGCTTGCTTGACACGCTGCGCCGTCGATGCATCTTGAATCGCCCGCCAACGCCATCTGTGAAAGACGAATCTTGGAAACCATCGAATCTCTTCTCCGCTCTCTGGTCCAATCGGTGTCGATCGAGCAAGTCGGAATCGCCTTTTCCATTCTGCTTGGGTCGTTGATCGTTCGACGTCTCATTCACGTGACGTTCGATCGTTTCGCCCGGCGTGTGACCTCCAGAAGCAGAACAGATCTGGACGATCTTCTGGTCGAAGCCCTGAGCAAGCCCATGCGAAAGTTCCCCATCGTTGTGGGGCTCTACTTCGCCTTGAATGCGCTCCATCCTCCGCAGATCGTTCTGGACGGAGGACAAAAGCTTCTGGCCCTGGCGATCAGCCTGTTGCTGATGTGGTTGATGTTGCGTCTGGTCAATGTGGGAACGGAAGTCCTTCACCGATGGGCGCAACGTACCGATTCGGCCCTGGACAATCAGCTGGTCCCGCTTGTTTCAAAGGCGGCGAAGGTCACGGTCGGTCTGCTGGCAGTTCTGCTCGTTCTTCAGAATCTGGGGTATTCGATTTCGGGATTGATCGCGGGGCTGGGGGTAGGGGGGCTGGCGGTCGCGTTGGCGGCACAGAAGACGCTGTCGGATGTGTTTGGTTCAGTGATGCTGCTGGTCGACCGGCCCTTCACGGTGGGGGACTGGATCAAGTCGCCCGACGGACAGGTCGAAGGGGTGATCGAAGAGATCGGATTTCGCTCGACGAAGATTCGTACCTTCGAAAAGACGCTGATCTACGTCCCGAACAGTCGTCTTGCCGATTTCATTATCGACAACATCGACCGCCGACCGATCCGAAGAGTGTGGATCACGGTGGGCGTAACCTACGATACGACGCGAAGCCAGATGCAGAAGGCGGTTTCGGAAATACGTTCGATGCTGGCGTCTCACGAGGGCGTGGATCAGGATTTCTTTATCGTTCGCTTCACGGACTTTGGGGCGAGTTCTCTGGATATTATGGTCTACTACTTCGCGAACACGACTGCGTGGGACGACTATCTGGCGGTACGCGAAGATGTCAACTTGAAGATCGTGGGAATCCTGGAGGAACTCGGAATGGAGATCGCCTTCCCCACGCAGAGCGTCCGTCTGCTGACGGATCCGCCGGACATAGGAACCGGGCAAAGCGGTTGACTCGACCCACCCGTTTTTTCATATTTTCGCATTGCGCTCCTGCCTGCTGCTACTGAATTAGCCTCGGAGGGCTCGCGGCGATGAAGGGATTCAGGCGATTTCACAAAGGTCTTAAGATGGAAGACATCTCCCGCATTCTGAACAATTGGGAATTCAACCCCGAAGACATCTGCGCTCGCAAGGTCGAAGGGGTGGATGGTCGGGAGAAACTTCAGGTTCGCGTGGATCTGGGAATGTTGCAGATGGAGTTGGAGGGTCGCCCCGACGGAACGCAGCCGAACGAGTTGGCGACGCTTCTCGAGTACTATGAGAAAAAAGCGGAAGATCCAGACTTCGTTTTGGGGGACGACGACTGCGAGGCACTCGGTCAGGAAGGACTTCAATTTTACCATCGATACATCTGTCTCCTGCGACTGGGAGACTTCGATCGGGTGATCTCCGATACGAATCACAACCTGGCGATCTTCGATCTGGTTGCCAAGCATTCGAAGGGCGATGAACAGAAGATGATGTTCGAGCAATATCGGCCTTATGTGACCATGGTGAATACCCGGGCCAGGGGGGAGTTGAGGCTACTCGACGACGACTACGACGGTGCCATCGCGGTCGTCGACCGAGGCATCGAGAGGATCCAGCAGTTGTTGAGCGCCTTCGAGGATCCCGACCTGTCCGACGATCGAGAAGAGGTTCACGCACTTGAAGCGTGGCGCCAGGAGATTACCGAAAACCGGCCGATAAGTCTCAAACAGCGACTCGCCGAGCAACTGCAGGAAGCCATCGCCGACGAGAAATACGAGCGGGCGGCCGTGCTGAGAGATCGTCTTCGAGGTCTTGAAAAGAATCGGTTGTGATTTCGCTTTGAGCGACCGGCAAAATCAGAGCGCCGTTTCGGTGGCTATCGCCAACTGGAATGGCGCTTCTTACGTTTCGCGTTGTCTGGATGCCGTTCTTTCCCAGACTCGCCCGCCACAGGAAATCGTTGTCGTCGACAACGGTTCGATCGACGGTTCTCCCGCGATCATCCGCTCACAATACCCTTCGGTACGGTTGCTTACCCGCCCGATCAACGAGGGCTTCTGTACCGGCTACAACTCCGCCATACGCGCGACGTCCTCCCCTTACGTTCTGATCCTTAACAACGATGTGTATCTGGAGCCTGACTTCATCGAGCGCGCGCTGGAAGCGATCGAGGGGCGGGAGGAAGTCGGCTGGATCGCCGGGCAGTTGCTCAGGGCGGATGGGAATGGCGTAGACTACGCCGGACGCTTTCTTCTAAGAAGGATCTCGCTGGTCAATACGGATTCGGAAGCACCCGGTCAGCGCGTTTTCGCCGGAAGCGGAGCGGCTATCTTCTGCCGTCGAGCGATGCTGGATGATGTCGCCGAGCTCGGGGATGTCTACGACGAACGATATTTTGCCTACGTAGAGGATCTCGATCTGGCCTGGCGCGCGAATCTTCGAGGATGGCACTGCATCTATGTGCCGAATGCAAGGGCCCGACACGTTGGGAGCGCTTCGACCGGAGGCCAGATTCGAGTGCTCGATAAGACGCCTGAATTTCAACGTCACATTGTCAAGAATCGGTACACGACGGTGCTGAAGAATGCGTCACCGGGTCTGTTCGTCAGACTGTTTCCTTATCTGCTGATCGCGGAGATAGGAATGTGGGCGTTGTTTTTGGTTCGAAGACCCTCTTGTGTACGTGTATTTCCCGAGGCGATGGCATGGGTCGTGCGAGAGCTCGGATCGATTCTACGGAGTCGACGGTTCATTCAACAACGCAGAACGGTCGCCGATGGGGTCCTGGTGTGTCTGATGAGGGGGTTCTGACGAACCCTCGAGGGAACAGTTGAACCCATGATCTACGTGACGGGAGGAACGGGCTTCACTGGACGGTTTGTGGTCGACGCTTTGTTGGCTGCGGGAGAGACGTGCCGATGCTTGGTGCGAGATCGCACGATGGCCAGGCGCATCTTGCCGTCTTCGGTGGACCTTGTCGAAGGATGCCTGACCGGCTTCTCGTCCCTTCCCGGTTTGTCGGAGGCCGACGCGGTCGTTCACGTCGCCCCGATCGCAATTGCCGGTTCCCGTGCGCGTGTGAGTGCCGACACGGGTGTGGAGCGCGTCCTTTACTTTAGTTCAACCTGGAGCGTTTCGAGTGTTCGCACTCCAGAATCCGAGGCGGTAACTGCGGGTGAAGAGATCGTAATGGAGCAGGATATCGAGTGGACGATCTTCAGGCCGACGATGATCTTCGGCTCTGGCGACCGGAATGTGTCGCGACTGGGCAAGTGGATCCGTTCCCACCGGTTCGTTCCCATTCTGGACGGGGGTCATCGTCTCGTTCAGCCCGTGTTCGTAGAAGATGTGGCGCAGGCGGTGGCTGACGCGATTCCGCGTCGGTCGACGCACGGAGGTGTGTATGAGATCGCTGGACCCGAACCGATGACCTATTCCCGGATGGTCGATCGAATTGCGGAAATTGAAGAGCGGACGGTCGCGAAGCTCTACCTTCCGGGTTCCTTGTGTGAGACGGCCGCACGTTCCTTCTCGGCGGCAACCGGTCGTAGAGCGTTCCGAGATCGAATCCTCAGGATGAGGGAGGACCGTGCATTTTCGATCGATCGAGCGAGTGAAGACTTCGGCTTCGCACCTCGAAGTTTCGTCGAGGGGTTGACCGCCATGCGACGGCTCGAGCTCCAGGCATGATTCTGGCTAGCGTGGTGTCGGTGGTGGGTGCCTGCGTGGCTACCTACATCGTACTCCGGTTCCTGCCTCGCTTTGGTTTCGTTGATGTGCCGAACGAGCGCAGCTCGCACGACACTCCGACGGCAACGCTCGGCGGGGCGGGTCTCATGATTGGGTTCCTTTCCGGGTGTTTCGTCTACACAATCACGGTCGGCACACCGTGGGACACGTGGGGTCTGGGTGCGATCGTCATCGTTCTTGCTATTTTCGCTCGCGACGAATTGAGACCGATGGGTCGATTGGCCAAGCTGGGTGTGCAGACCGTCGCGGCTGTGATCGCCATTCACGTCATGGGTCCCTTGCAAATGGTCTCTCTCCCTGGCGGGGTAGAGCTCGATCTTGGATGGATGGGGCCAGCCATTACCTGGTTTCTTTACGTGGCAGGCCAGAACCTGTACAACTTCATGGATGGCATCGACGGACTGGCGGGTACGGAGGGCGTGCTTGCGGCGGCCGGATTTGGTGTGGTGATGTGGATGGGAGGGTCGTCCTATGCGCCTATGGCGGTCCTGCTGGCGTGCGCATCTCTCGGATTTCTCATATGGAATCTTCCCACGGCGAGGGTGTTCATGGGGGATGTGGGTGGGCATCTGCTCGGACTGGTTCTGTGTACGCTGGCTGTGGTCGCACAGCGAGAGGGAATCCCGATCTGGCTATCGGGGGCCATCATGGGGACCTTCGTCTTCGATTCCGTCTACACGATCCTTCGGAGAGCACTCAAGGGTGAGAACGTGACGATGGCTCACCGGTTCCACCTGTATCAGAGGCTGGTGCGAATGGGATGGTCGCACCTCGCTGTCGTTTTCGTCTATGGGTTGCATACGATCGCCCTGACGACAGGGGCTGTTCTGGTTGTGGCCGGATATTTCACTCACGGCTACAGTCTGGTCGGTCTGGGGTTGCTGTCATTCGCGATTTCTACCGTGGCAATCGAGCGTCGATGGTCGAGGGAGGCGGTGTGAGGCTCTGCTTTCTCGAGCGTCTGCTCGGTTGGCGTTACTTCCACGCGATCAGAGGACATCGCCGGTTGAGGTTCGGGGCGGTTGTCGCCTGCCTGGGGGTGGCCATCGGTGTCGCCGCTTTGGTCATCGTGCTGTCCGTGATGAATGGGTACGCGGAGACGATCAACGACCGACTGCTGAGTGTCAACGCGCACCTTCTCATTCGTCGTTCCTTTACGGAGCCGTTCGGAGATCACGATCGGATCGCTCGGGAGGTCGGGGAAGACAAACACGTCCTGTCCGTCGAGCCCTTCGGGCAGGCTGAAGGCTTCGTGCTTCACAAACCGGATCACGGGGCCCTTCGCAGGTCGGGCGTGCTCGTCCGGGCCACGTCGGGTGAAGCGCTTCGCTCGACTATTCAGATCGAACCCTACCTGGCCGAGGGGGACGGAAAAATCGAGATCGAACGCGAGCCCGGTATTTTCGGCGCGGTGATCGGGCAGCATCTCGCAACCCGGTTGCAAGCCGGAGTGGGCGACGAGATTCACATCAGCACTGTGCCGAAACAGTTGCTTGTGGGGCGCGTTCCGCCGCTTCGTCGATATCGTATCACGGGCATTTTCGCGACAGGCTACTTCGAGTTCGACGACAATCTGCTGTTCGTTCCCCTCGAGGCGCTTCAACGTGATCTCGGTTGGGCGAACCACGTATCGGGACTGCGTGTACGGCTCAGGAATCCGTTCGATGCCGAAGCGGCCGCAGAATCGCTCCGACCGGTTGTCGAGGCTGAAGGCACTGGGATGTTCGTGACGTCCTGGATTCACGAACACGGAAACCTCTACGTGTGGATCCGCATGCAGAAGTGGTTCTCGGTGATCGCTCTGAGTCTGATCGTCATCGTAGCGGCGTTCAATGTGGTGAGCGTCATGACAATCGGGGTGATCGAGCGTCGCAAGGACATCGGAATCCTCAAGGCAATGGGCTGCGAGCCCCGCCGGATCGTGCGCGTGTTTACGCTTCAGGGAATCGCAATGGGTGCAGTGGGAACCGCGCTGGGATGTGCCTTTGGCGCCACTCTTTGCTGGGCGCAGGTAACGTACCGTGTGATTCGGCTGAGGGGCGATGTCTACATGATTGATTCCTTGCCGGTCAAGATGGTAGGTACAGACTTCGCGCTTGTTGCGGCACTGGCCGTGCTCCTTTGCTCGCTGTTCACGCTCCTTCCGTCTCGCGATGCGGGCGGCCTTTCGGTGGTTGAGGCGCTGAGAACAGGATGATGACCTACGAGCGCTTCGTGGCGCGTCGTCAGACGCGTGCGATCCGGAGACGGAGACGCGTGTCGATCACCTCTCGTATCGCGAGTGGGGGCGTCGGTGTTGGAGTGGCCGCTACGATCATCGTTCTATCCGTGATGAACGGCTTTAGCGGGCTTCTGTGGGAGCGGTTGCTTTCTCTGCATCCCCACGTCGTGATCCGGACGCCGGATCGATCAGCGTTCACGGATCCGGGTTCGGTGGCTGAGCGCCTGGAAGATGTTCGTGGGGTCACAGGCGTTGCCCGGTTTCGATCGAGCCAGGGGTTCGTCATGCGCCGTGGCATGGCGGGCGCCTACCAGGCTGCCACTCGAGTCCTGTCGATAGACGAGGAGGGGCTGGCCTCGACGAGCGATCTCTCACGGTTTCTGTGGGCGGGAACGCTCGATGTGGGTCTCCAGCCGGAAGAGGAAGATGTCTACGGAGTTGTTGTCGGCAGCTACCTCGCAGACCGCCTGGGTGCTTCGGTAGGCTCAGAGGTTCGGCTGGCTTTTCCTCCGCAACAGATCGGAACGGGTCGCACACCGCCGGTGAGACGCTACATCGTGACGGGCATCTTCAGTACGGGCTACGCTGAATTCGATGGAGGGCTTTCTCTGATCTCGTTGGACGCCGCGGATCGTGATCTCCGAATGGGAGGCGCCATCGACGGCTACCGGATTCGCCTGCGTGATCCGCTTCTGGCCGGGCAAGTGGCTTCGAAGATCGCTGACGATCTTGCGGGGGAACTGGTTGCCTCGCCATGGATGGCCGAACACGGGAATCTGTATGCTTCAATTCAGCTCGAAAAATGGTCGTTCTACCTGGGCCTGTCTCTGATCGTCGTGATCGCGGGATTCAACATCATCAGCATCGTCTCCCTGAACGTGGCGGAGCAGAGGAAGGAGATCGGGATCCTGAAAGCGATGGGAGCCCAGGGGTACTCGATCACCCGCATCTTCGCGCTGACGGGGCTGAGGATGGGGGTCGTGGGCGTGGTCGGAGGTGTCGTAGCGGGGCTGGGCATCTGCGGGATTCAGATACTTTTCGAACCGCTGATGCTCCCGGGAGACCTCTTCATTGTAAACGCACTTCCTGTGGACGTCAGGATCTTCGATCTGGCGGTTGTGACGGGTGTCGCACTCACTCTGTGCCTGTTGTTCGCCTTCCTTCCCGCACGAAGCGCGGCCGCATTGGACCCGGTCGAAACACTTCGGTCCTGATGCGGTTGCTACGGGCTGCCGGATTTGCGGCTGTAGCTTTCGTCTGTTCATCCACCTACAGTCAATCTATCCCGATTCAGTACAATGTGCTCCTGGTTACGGTCGATACGTTTCGCCCGGATCGTTTGAGCGCTCACGGATATTCTCGCGCAACCAGCCCTCACCTCGATGCGTTGGCCGGGGACGGGGCGTTGTTCGAGCAGGCCATTTCGTCTTCGTCGTGGACGTCCCCAGGCCTGCTTTCCGTCCTGACGGGTCAGTTCGCACCGACCCACGGTGTGGATGTCCGTGGAAAATCGTTGAACACGGCTACGCCGACCCTCGCGACAGAACTGTCTCGTGCCGGCTACGCAGTGCCGGATATCCTTTACCTTTCCTCGATACCCAACCTGAGCGGCATCGGACTGCAGCGGAGCTACGAGGATCGGGATCAGTATCTTCCGGAGGGCGACCGGGTTCTATTCGAGGCGTTGGAAGCGTATCGACACACGCCTTTCTTCATCTACTATCATTATCGCAACCTCCACTTGCCGTTCGCTCCATCCGCGCCTTTCGACACACTTTATGCGGGTGATTCGCTCGACGACGGGTTCGCGCGCCAGCGTGCAGACGTGGTAAGAAAGAACGTGACGATCCCGATGGGTTCGGTGCAGTTCGAACCCGGCGACTCGGCGTGGCTGGATGCGCTCTATGACGGTCAGATTCGAGAAATGGACGAAACTTTCGTTCGGCCCCTCGTCGCAACGCTCCGGCACCTCGGGCTTTACGAACGAACCCTCGTGATCGTGACGGCGGACCACGGCGAGGAACTCCTGGAACATGGGTTCGTGGGGCACCCTTCTACTTCGTTCAAGGGTTCAGCCTACGATGAACTGCTGCGGATTCCCCTGATCGTGACGTGTCCTGGATTGATTCCCAACGGAATGCGGTATTCTGGTCAGGTCCAGAACGTGGATGTGATGCCCACCGTGCTCGATCTTCTCGGGCTTCCGATACCGGAGAGTGTTCAAGGTCGGAGTCTGAAGCCGTTGTTCTCCGGAGAGCCCGTGACCGAACGCCCTGCCTTTACCGAGACAACACCTGGTGGATATCAGGCAACGCCTGAGATGATGAAGGTCCGGATCCGGGCGATGAGGACGCCGTCGTGGAAGCTCATCCATACGCTTGGGCCTGAAACGGACAAGTACGAGCTCTACGACCTGGTTCGCGACCCGAAAGAACTGCAAGACGTATGGGATGTACAGGTAGAGATCGGCCGGGCCATGCGCACTGAACTGCATCGCTGGGTTCTGGACACTCGCCCACCGTCTGTGGATACGACGGAGGTGCTTGCGACGCAGTCGCACTCTGGGGGCCTGGACATCCTGTTCCCAACAGACGGAGACACGCTTCACTATGAACGGGATGCGAAGGAGGTCACGGTCGAATGGACGGGGCAAGCGGGAGTGGCCTACCGGATCGAATACGACGTTGGGGAAGGGGCCTACGATCTGTCGGGAGTACTTGACGCGACCGGAGGGTCATCACGGCACGGGCCGTTCACGGCAGAAATGTGGAACATGCTCACTCTCTACAATCCGTTTTCGTTCCGCGTAGTCGGGCCCGAGGGCGTGACGAGCTCCTGGGTGACATTCAGGATCCAACCCTATGGAGAGGCCACGCTGGACGGGTCTGGCCGAGTGGTCCCTGCGGCCCTCTTTGTCTGGGGGGAGGCGGGCATTCTTTTCGAAGGGCTTGTCGCGGGAGGCTGGGAAGTCTTGGCCCGGGTTCGCCAGATCCCTGCGACCGATGCGTTCGCTTGGGTGCTCGCCGCTGCGCTCGTGGCTGGACTGCTCTCGCCATTGGCGCGTCGAATCGGACCAGAAAGGACGTGGGCGTGGTCTCTTGTGATCGTCTACACATTGTTGGTGTTCGCGACACTGGGCGTGATGCCAGAAGTGTGGGGCGCCCTTCTCAAGTACACGAAGGGGCGCATCGACTACGGGGGATCTGTTGCCGTCGGGATTGTGGGGATCGTGGTGATCGCAACGATGGTTCGTCGTGGCGTAAAACCGGTGGTTTATGGCGGGTTGATCTGTCTTGCTGTGGCCTACGCGTGGCTGCTCTTCCGTCTGAACACGTCGCCGGCCGAGCGGTTTCACCTCGCCGAATATGGACTCCTGAGTTTGCTTGCTTTCCGCGCCTTTCGGCTGGACCTGGGCACAGGGGCCTCGTGTCTGCTGGGATGGGGCCTGGCCAGCGTGGCAGGGACGATCGACGAGACGATTCAGTGGATCCTGCCGAATAGAGTTTTCGAGTGGAAGGACATCGGGTTAAACGCTCTGTCGAGCGGACTTGCGACCGGGATCATTGCCACGGTCCTCGCTTCAGGAAAACGTCAGGATGCATAAGATCCTGGCTGCTGTAGTACTCGCGGTCCTTACGGGATGTCGCGTCGCTCCTCCCGTGCGGTCGCCCCCAACGCTCGGCGTGTTGCTGGAAGCGTTGGGGCTGGAAAGGAAGGATGTTTCTCTTCGAGGGGACAGACTCCTTGACCCGGACCGTCTGGAACTGAATCGCCGACTGCTCGAACGTCCTCTCGACACGGCCACGGAAATTTCTGGAGTGACCGTCCGATCGGGCGATCCGGTTCGAAGAAGTTTGATGCTCGCGATGGAAGTGTTGGGTGATTCCACCGAGGTTCGGGAGTCCTCTTCACCTGGGTTGTCGCAGGTTCTCTCACGGGCCCGCGAAGTCTTTTCTCGCACACCTACAATGATGGACCTTTTTTCGGTGCTTCATCCGGACAGCAATCTGACGCAACCGGAACTGAACCGTCGGATCGAGCGTGGGAGAGCGATCGATCTAAATGCAATGAGTCGTGCGGCCCTGCATCTGGTGGACGCGCTCAGACCGCTTGTCACGAAACCCGAAGATCGTTGGATCACGGCATTCGGTGAGAACATCATCGTGGGTACGACGGGAAGGGACACGTTCAGGCATCGGGCTTCGCTCATACTCGATCCCGGTGGCGCCGATGTATACATCGATATCGGGTCATCGGGGCCGGACCTGCCCGTCTCCGTGGTGATCGATCTGGGCGGTGACGATTCTTATTCGGGGAAGATCGGGACTGGATGGAATGGCCTTGGCGTTCTGTTCGATCTGGCTGGAGACGATTTGTACGACGGGGGCGACGGACCTTCTCAGGGGGCGGGCATCGGTGGGGTGGGTATCCTGTGGGACGCGTCTGGAAATGACATCTACGTGGGGGGGGCGGGGTCGCAGGGTTTCGGCCTCTATGGCATCGGATTGCTGGTCGACGAGTCGGGCGATGACCGTTACACCTCGGAACTTCTCGCGCAGGGCGCATCAGGCCCAAGGGGTGTGGGCGTTCTGATGGACGCAGCAGGGAATGATGTTTATCGCGCTGGCGGCAGGTTCCGGGACTTTCGCGAAGAGGGCAGATTCTACAAGAGCATGGCCCAGGGGTTCTCGCTCGGTCTTCGGTTCAGTGCCTCGGGCGGAGTGGGGCTTCTGCATGACCAGGGCGGAAACGACGATTACGAGGTCGCCTACTTCGGACAGGGCGCCGCGCACTGGGGGGGCGTGGGGATGCTGATCGACGGCAACGGTCAGGATCGCTACCGGGCTCGACGATACGCACAGGGTGCGGGGACTCATCTGGCCGTGGGAGTGCTTCACGACGGTGCCGGCGAGGACCTATATTCGATCGACGGAGTCGGCCAGGGCTGCGGGCACGACCTGAGCCTGGGCGTCTTGTTCGATGATGTGGGTAACGACATGTACGATGGACGATATCTCTGTCAGGGTGTGGGGAGTGCGAACGGGATCGGGATCCTGAGGGACAGAGAAGGAGACGATACCTACCGGGCTTCGGGTGCCGAGACACAGGGGCACGGTCAACGCTTCAGAGACTACGGGAGCATCGGGCTGATCCAGGATGACGAAGGCAGGGATCGCTACGCTCGGGGTGGAGATCGTTCGATCTGGATTTCAGGAAGCGGCGGAGGGGTGGATCGATGATCCTGACTCAGACGGCACTCGTTCTCTTGTTGTCGATGCTAGGGGGTGATGAAAGGACTCGGGAGGCGGAGATCGAGCGTCTCATAGCACAAGGCAGTCGAGCGATACCGGCTCTGGTGCGGGTTCTCGAAGAAGGGCGATGGCAGGCAAGAGGATCTGCGATGGAAGCCCTGGAAGGGATCGGTGAAGCGGCATTGCCAACGTTAATCGAGACTGCCCGGAACCATCCAGAGATAGACAGCCGTAGAACTGCAATTCTGGCGCTCGGTCGTGTATTGGGGGCTTCCCGTTGCGACAGCCTGCGAGGGTTTACGACAGGCGAAGATCGGGGGATTGGAGTGACTGCGATGGGAGCGGCGTCGTGCTTTCCGAAAGAGGTTGCCGTTTTGCTCACAGATAGAGACCCCGACGTACGAAGACGGGCGATCGGTGCCTACGCCGAGACGATGACCGCACACCCGGATGAGGCGAACGTTGAAAGGCTGACGGATCGACTTTCCGACGTGGACCGAGCTGTGAGAGAAGCGGCCGCAGTTTCACTTGCGAGGCTGAATCCATCCGCGCTCGTGGATGCATTGCCGCCATTGGAGACGTCCCGGGTGATCCCGATTCGGGCACTCGAAGGTCGTGTGACGCAGTCTCTCGTGGAGCCCCTGAAGCACCTCCTTGGATCGGCAACCTGGGCAGAGCAGGCCGCCATCGTTGACGTCCTGGGATCGTCTGAAGCAGGACGATCTGTGTTGAGGCAAATCGATTTGAGCCGACTACACCCTTTCGTGGTATCGAGAATCGATCGCGCACTGGAGTCTGGACGTGACGGCTGACACCGTGCATTCCGAAGACGATGGTTTCGCTCGCGTCCTGCGGGGCGTCCTCTCTGCGCTGCTTCTGGGCGTAACCCTCGTTTATTTGCCATCGCTCAGCGACTACAGTACCCCCAAGTCAGTGTTGTTTTTGATTCTGACCTCCGTCCTGGCAGCAGGCCTTTTAACCCGAATGGTGCTTCAGGGCGAAGTTTACGTGGTTGATACTCCTGTCTACTACACCATCCTCGCGTTTCTGGCTATCAATTTCATCTCCCTGTTTCAGTCGTACAACATCTACCAGGGTCTCCAGACCCTGCTCGTCTACCTGTTTCAGTTCGTTCTGATGGTCGCCACATTCCACGTTGTGACCTGCCGGAAGCACGTTGTTCAGGTGCTCATTGTCTTGGTGACCACGGGTAGTGTGGTTGCCCTGATCGGGCTGCTGCAGCACAACGGGATCTATCACTTCCACCATCCCTGGAACATTCCCGTGGCCACGATCGGCAATACGAACTTCGTGGCTGAGTACTACAACGTGGTGTTCCCTCTGTCCGTCACCATGCTTGTGATCACCCGGAACGGCTGGGCAAAAATCGCAGCTTTGATGGCGGTGTTTCTGATGACATGCCATCTGATCGTTTTGGGAAGCCGCGGCGGATGGCTGGGTGCGGTCGTGATCGGAGCCGTCTTCGGAGGGGCTGCGCTGCTCCGACAGGTAGAAAATCGAAGGCGTGTATTCGATTCAGTGGTCGTACTGGCCTTTGTCGTGGTCCTCGCTTCGCCTGTGTTGACGGTGTTTGCGTCGGCGGTGCCAACGGCCCAGGGCAAAAGCCTGGGGGACCTGATCGGTCGCTATTGGGAGGGCGTAGTTTCGCGGAGTGAAGATGCCCTGCGTATCCAGGACGATTCGAGCCGACAACGTGTCCTGTTGTGGGAGGATACGCTTCGGATGGTGTTGGACAGGCCGTTTGTGGGTGTTGGCGTCGGAAATTTTGAAGTCAATATCGCACACTACTTGAGCGGCGAGAGCCTGGCCGTCAAGTCTCGGATGGAGGAAGAAGCGGACAAGGCATTCATGATCTTTCGTGCACACAACGAGTACTTGGAAACGTGGTCCGAAACAGGGATCGTCGGGCTGGTGATCTTTCTTTTCCTGATCGGACAGATTCTTCGAGCTTGCGGTCGATTGGTGTCGGGTTATTTCCGCGGGCACCACGACGAACTGGCCGTGGGACTGTGCGCTGCAGTGGCCGCGACCCTGGTTCACGCGTGTTTTAGTGCAAATTTTCAGAACCCGGCTTCGGCTGTGCATTTCTGGGTTGTGGTGGGGCTGATCTGGGCGATCGACCTGAACCGCGAGGGACGCGACCGAGTCGGTCTGTTGAACACGGGCAACGATCCCTTCTCGTTCGCCGTGATGGCGGCCAGTGGGGCCGTCGTCGTTCTGATGATGATTTATGGCGCGATGACCTGGCTCGGGAGCTCGAGGTTGATGGATGGGCGGAAGACTTACATCAAGAAGAGCTATCCGGAAGCGATCCAACAGCTCGATGCGGCCGCCAGTTTATTGCCGCCAAGACCGTTCGCCGCACACGAGCTGATCGGGAAGTCCTGGTACAATGTGGAAGCGTGGGACCGTGCCGTGCCCGCGTTCGAGAAAAGCCTGACCTACCATCCCCACAACCCGGGGGTCCACTATTTTCTGGGTCGATCGTTGTTGAAGCAGGATCAGAATGAACAAGCACTGGAGCCTATGGAAAGGGCGGTCGCGCTAGCGCCGTTCAAGGTCGAATATCTCGAAGGCTACGGCGCGGCTCTGTCACGCACCGGAAACCTTCCTGCCGCCCTGAGAATTTTCGAGAAGGCACTGAGTCTGGATCCGAACTCCGTGGAGACGCTTCACCTGATGGGAGGGAGTTACCGAAAGCTAGGCCGACACGCCAAGGCCCGAGAGGTGTATGAACGGGCTCTTCTACTCGAGCCCGGTGACGCGGAGGTCCTGAACAGCCTCGCGGTGGTGGAGGTCGAAGCCGAGAACTTCGAGCGGGCAATCGATATCTTCGGAGAACTCTATGAGGCCCACGACGATCGACCCGACTTCGGGCTCAATCTGGCTGTATCCTACTTCAGTGCGGGGGATTCCGTCAGGGCCGTGGAGGTTTCCCAGGCTGTGAAGGCTGCCCATCCCGACTTCGAGGATGTGAATCCCTTCTTGAAGCAGGTCCTGGGCGTGGAGTGAGTGTGCATCAAGACCCCCGTACAGGTCCGAGGAAGCGCACAAGCCTGAAGGAGCAGATCCTTGTGGTTCTGATGGCGGTGGGGATCGCGATTACGGTCACGGGGCTGACCGCAGGGTTTCTCTAATTCGTGAGAATATGGCGAGGACCCTGACCGATCCAAACGACAAGCAGCGCCGATTCGGGGAATCGAATCGGCGCTGCTTTTTTTATCAGAACTGAGCGCGGCCACCGGAACAGTCGAAACACTGGCCGGTGGTGAAAGAGGACTCATCCGAGCAAAGAAAGTGAAAGGTTGCCGCCACTTCCTCTGGTCGACCCAGACGCCCGATCGGGATCTTGGAAGTCAGAAAGTCGACCCGTTCCTGTTCCATCCCTTCCAGCAGCGGTGAATCGATGAGTGCGGGGGCAACGCAGTTCACGCGGATGCCGTCGGACATGACTTCCTTGGCGAGGACTTTGGTGAAGTTGATGACGCCGGCCTTGGAGACGGAGTAGGGGGCCATGTTGGCGTTGCCCTCTTTGCCCGATATGGAAGCCATCGACACGATTACACCGGACTTTCTGGGGAGCATCGCGTTGACAGCGGCGCGCGAGCAAAGATATGTTCCCCGGAGATTGATGTTCATGACGCGGTCCCATTCGGAAACATCCAGATCCTTGACGGGGATGTCATTGCCCACGATCCCCGCGTTGTTGATGAGGATGTCGAGGTGGGTGAGCTTAGCGAGGGCCGTTTCGAACGCGTCTGTGACGCTGTCCCACTCGCTGACGTCGCACTGCACCGCAAAGGCGTTGCCCGTTTCCGCTGCGGTGGCCTCGGCCATCTCGAGATTGACGTCCAGAATGGCTACACGGGCGCCTTCGTTCGCGAGGCGATTGGCGATGGCTTTGCCGATGCCTCGAGCGGCTCCGGTGACGATGGCGGTCTTACCCTGCAGGGTCGGCAAAGGGCCCTCCTTCAGACGGAAGTCAGTTCTAGTTGATGGGGCATGGCGATGTAGTCTGCGAGTCGACGGTGCACACGCGAGAAGGCAAGCCGGTCCAGATCGGCTTCCTTGGCCCACCGGATCTCGGTGTAGCCAGTCGGCCGCAGGTTCTTTCCGGTCGCCTGGCCCTCGTAGGCCTTGAGCTCCAGCTCGAAGTGAGTGAAGGCGTGATGCAGGGTCTGGAGCCTGCCCTCGATGGACACGTTCAGCCCGGTCCGGTCGGAGAGCGCGTTGCCCCAATCTTTCTTGCCCTGATTCGATTGAACGGGCACCGTCGGAAATTCCCAGAGACCTCCCAGAAGACCCTCTTCTGGACGTTTGGCGACGAGCACAGATGTGTTTCGCCGCAGGACAACGGCGACTTCCGTTCGTTTCTGGCGGGACCCTCGTTTCGATTTCACAGGTAGATCGGTCTGGATCCCGAGTTTGCGGCCCCGGCAGTGGCGGGCGATCGGACACTGAGGACAATCGGGGTTCCGGGGAGAACAGAGAGTGGCGCCTAGTTCCATCGCGGCTTGATTGGCGTCGCCGGGACGAACAGGATCGAGCAGATCCTGAGCGATCTCGGAGATTCGTGTGCGAACGTCCGCCCGAGCGACATCATCCTTGATAGCACAGAGCCGCGACAGGACGCGTATAACGTTTCCATCCACGACGGCGTGCGGCAGGTCGAAGGCGATACTGGCCACGGCGGCGGTTGTGTAGGGTCCGAACCCCTTGAGATTCGACAGGTCGTCGGCTCTGTCCGGGACCTTCCCTTCGTGACGTTCGACGATTTCCCTTGCGGCGGCGTGCAGATTTCGAGCCCGGGCATAGTAGCCGAGTCCCTCCCAGCATTTCAATACGTCATCCAGTGGGGCCGACGCAAGGGATTCGATGGACGGGAAACGTTCGACGAAGCGTTCGAAATAGGGAACGACGGTGTCCACCCGGGTCTGCTGCAGCAGGAATTCCGACAGAACGACCCGGTAGGGAGAAGGATCTCGACGCCAGGGCAGGTCCCGCCGGGAACGGTCGTACCAGGAAAGCAACGATCTTCGGAGCCCGGCCCTGGCTCTGCCTGTCGGATGATTCACTTGAGAGATTCCATCTGGCGACGAACGATCTCGGCGGCCTCAGCATTGCCCTTCCACCGTTCCAGGAACCCCTCGAATGCGGCGAGGGCTTCTGACGTGTCACCCATTGCCACCAGGATCTCCCCTCGGGTGTAATAACTGGGTACATAGATGTCGCTGAGAGCCTGTACTGTGTTGATGGCTGTCAGTGCCTCATTCAGTCTCCCCACTTTCTGGAGAACGACGGCTTTCCGATAGTGGGCGGACACGTTTGCGCTGTCATTCGTGAGGATTAGCGAAAGTTCCTCGAGTGCGTCCTCGTAGAGGCCGGCCGTCTCTAGAGTAGCTGCAATCTCGAGTCGGAGCTCGTCGTTGTTCTCTCCCAGTTTCTGAGCTGACCGGTATTCCTCAACGGCGCGGGTAAAGTCCCTCTTTCCACGGAACGAGGTGGCCAAGTTGACGTGAGATTCGAAGTGGTCGGGTTGCAAGGCCCGAACCTTCTGCAGTGGAGCGATCGCTTCGTCGTATTGCCCCAGGGCGTTGAGGGACATGCCGAGGTTGTTGAGGGCATTGACGAAGTGGGGATGGTACTGAAGGCACGTTCGCTGGTCCTGGACGGCCCCCGCGAAGTCTCTCCGGTGATGCCGGGAAACACCGCGAAGGAGGTAGATCTGCGGGTCGAATTTTCCGTACTGGATCGCTCGGGAGGCGGCCATTTCTGTTGCGGTCCAGTTAAGCATCTGGCTATGCGCGAAGGCCTGTTCGTTCGCGCGGTCAAACCGGATCGCGTTGTAGGATACCAGGGCGGCGCCGGCAGTGGCGAGCGCTGCGAACCAGAAGATCGCTCCGGATTCGTTCCTGTGTGAAGAGGTTCCGCCACAAACTGCAAGCACCACGAGGGTGAACCACGTGAGCGTGGAGGAAGCGATGCGCTCGGCGGGGAAGCTGAAGAAGGCCTGTGCCCCGATCGCAAGCAGGCTCGTCGAAGCGACGAGCGCGATCAGGCTTGTATGCGGGTCGGGTGAACGGATGCCCCTGCAGCCCAGAATGAACCCGACGGCGAAGACGCACGCATATGCGATCCCTCCGGGGATTCCGAGTTCTGCGATCATCCACAGGTAGTCGTTGTGAGGCCTTCGGGGGGTGCCGCCCTTCCAGGCCACATCCCCCTTGTCGTAGGCGGGGTATTGAAACTGCCAGTTTCCGGGGCCGACACCCAGAGGATGGTCGACTACCATGGGCAGCGTGTTTTTCCACATCGTGATGCGGTCCTTGTCGGCTCCCCGCTGCAGGAGGGAGGTGACGGCGCCCGCCAGTTCCGTCTTTTCCCTTGCGTGGGAATCGTAGCCTCGGCCCGCCATATCCGGACTGATGGCTGTGGCGAAAACGAAGGCGGCCACGACCGCGGCGCCGGTGTGGGGGAGGATGGCGGTGAGCTGGCTTGTCCATTTGGGATGCGTTCGTCGGCGGGAGAGAATCAGGTAGCCGGCGGCAAACAATGCCGCAAGGAGCAGACCCCCCCAGGCCGCACGGCTTCGTGTTGCGAGCAGATAAGCCAAGAGAAGAGCGAGGTTCAGCGCCCAGACGATGCGCTGACGTGGGTGGCTGCGGATCAGGCCGTATAGGGTGAACGGGATCGCCTGGATCAGAAACATGGCCGCGTAGTTTCGGTAGCCGAACGTGGCACTGGGCATGCCACCGGAGGGAAGGGCCAACAGCGCCTCGATGCCTGAGTACTGTCCCAGGCCCACGAGACTCACAAGTCCGGCGACCGCTGCAATCGCGGTGATCAGGACAGGGATGTGTCCAACGGTCACGCGCTGAAGGCACAACACAAAGAAGCACGCCAGCGTCAGTCGCTGCGCGATCTGAACGCTGGCCTCGACTCGATTGACCGCCCACAAAGACGTCAGGATTGCGCACGCCACCACGACCCCGATGGGGAGGAACAGAGGGCTGGAGATTCGCCGGGGGGGAGGGGCGATCGCCAGACCAAGCGCGAGGGCGACTACGCCTAGCTGGAGCCCCAGGAGTTTCACGTAATAGCCGGAGAGGATGGCCTGGTCGGCCAGGGCAAGGGGCACTGCGACGAGCGTCGAAATCAGGACGGGGAGGTAGGCTGTGTTTCCGGTCTGTGGAGTCACTCTGGGTTACCGTCTTCGAGGCCGGCAATGGTCCTGGCGTGTTCCTTGACGACTTCCGAAGGCGTGAAACGGATCAGGTTGTGAACGGCCAGAAGCAGGATCACGATATCTTCGGCAAGCCCGAGCGGAGGTAGGATGGCCTCGGGGATGAGATCGAAGGGAGAAACGACGTATATCGTGGCGCCAACAAGGAAGATCCTGTGGAGAAGGGGCGCTTTGGGCTCGAACAACAGACGAAATGCCAGCCGGATGTATTGCGGAAGTTTGGTGACGATTGCGAAGAAACCGCGTAGCGGCAGTCGGTGGATGGGAATTCTCATCGATTCAGCCTGTTACGCGGTTGGCGAGCGTGTCCCGGAGTACGGATCTCTGGACCTTTCCCGTCGACGTCTTGGGCAACGCCTCCGGCTGGATCGGGACGATCTCTGCGGGCGCTTCATAAGAACTGAGGGCGTCGATTCCACCGTCGGCGGCGAGATCCCGAATCTCCCGGCTTCGGCGTTCGACATCGGCAACGTCTGCTTTGAGGACAATCGCGGCACATACATCCTCGCCGAATCGTTCAGACGGCAACCCGACAACGTAGGCGGCCTCGACGTCGTCTACGGCTTCGACGAGCGCGTTTTCGACGGCGATGGGGGAGATGTTCACGCCGCCTTTGATGATGATTTCCTTCGCGCGGCCGTGAATGAAGTAATAACGCTCGCCGTCGTGGTTTTTCCAGCATCCAATGTCACCGGTTCTGAACCACCCACCCCCAAAGGCTTCGTCCGTCGCATCGGGTTGATTGAGGTAGCCTCCGGATACCACGGGGCCTCTGACGAGGATCTCACCCAGTTCGCCTTCGGCAGGGTCGCCGTCGATCCGCAGGTTGTTGCAGGCCAGCTCACGACCGATCGAGTTCGCTTCGAGGAGGTGGCGATACGTCCGGTCTTCGAGGCCAGGTGGGACGCCAGTCACGCGAAGACTGACCTCGGTCGTGCCGTAGCCCTGGACGAGTCTCACACCAAAGGTGTCGACGAACCGGCAGGCAGCCCCGGAAGGAACAGGCGCTGAACCGATCATGATCTTCCTTACGTGTCCCAGTTCGTCGACGGGTGGCTTCGGTTCGAGCGAGAGGAGATCGTGCATGATCGTCGGCACGATACTGGAGGCCGTGGCGCGTTCTTCGACTAGGACAGGCCAGAACGCATGGGTGGAATAGCGGCTGTTGAGGATGAGCGTTCCACCGGTCATCATCATGGTGAGGGAGAAGACGGTGGAATTCACGTGGTGGAGGGGCAACACGAGACTGAGTCGATCGGTCTCATCGAACTCGAGCCATCGGATGATGCCGTGTGCGTTGCTCGCAAGACTCTGTCGCGTAAGAAGAGCGCCTTTCGGGTTACCAGTGGTTCCTGAGGTGTAGAGAACCACATTCGTCGCCTGTTGTGACGCAGCATCTTCCGCCCAGTCGGCTTCAAGATCGGCTGGGCTGCCCGACGCGGTGGCGAGAAGGTCGGTTGTCGCGACGACCGGGACATCGGGCAGGACCTCTTGTTCTTCCTCCACGGCCTCCGGTAATGCGCAGACCAGTTTTACGCCGGCGTCTGACACCTTGTAGCGTTTCCGGTCGGGCACATCGCGCTTGAGGTCGAGGGGCACCGACGTCGCACCCAACCTGAACAGCGCGAGGGTAAGAAGCGGAATCTCCAACGTGTTGGAGAGGGCCAGGGCGACCCGGTCCCCCGGATAGATGCCGTGGTTGTGGTGTAGCGTGGAAGCCAGTCGACCCGTGAGGGCGTCGAGCTCCGCGTAGGTAGTCTCGGTCCTCGCCCCGGAATCGACATCGCGAAAGATGACAGCCGGCTGGTCCTGTCGCTCCGATGCACGGTGCTGGAGGAGGTCGGTGAAATTCCGCCACGGGAACCGGTATGCGTGCCGGCGTCCATCCTTCTCGCATTGGAAGACAGGAGATGTCGGCGAGAGCGAGGACACGGTCAGGATCGGATCGCGGTCTGGCGGAGGTAGTGGTCGATAAGGACCATTGCCATCATCGCTTCGACCATGGGGACCGCGCGAGGCAGTACGCAAGGATCGTGGCGGCCACGACCTTTCAGGGTGGTCGGGTTTCCGTCGACGTCGACGGTTTCCTGTTCCTTGAGGATGGTGGCGGTCGGCTTGAAGGCTGCTCGAATGAGGATGTCTTCTCCGTTCGAGATGCCACCCTGAATGCCCCCGGACCGGTTGGTGGAGGTGGCGATTCTGCCCTCGCGGCTGACGAATGCGTCGTTGTGAGTCGATCCTGTGAGTCGCGTACCCTCGAAGCCAGAACCGGATTCGAATCCCTTGCAGGCAGGAAGCGACAGCATGGCTTTGGCGAGCTCCGCTTCGAGCTTGTCGAAGACTGGGTCACCGAGACCGGCTGGTACGTTGCGCGCAACAGCCCTTACGACGCCTCCGAGGGAGTCCCCATCCTTCCGGGCTTCGTCGATACGGGCGATCATGGTTTCGGCCACGGAGGAGTCGGGGCACCGTACGATGTTGGCATCGACGTCTTCACGCGTGACGGTCGCCCCGTCGACGTTGGCCTGCAGGGACTGAACGCAATCCACCCAGGCTACGATTTCCAACCCGCAGCGTTCGCGCAGAATCTTCTGGGCGATGGCCCCCGCGGCCACACGGCCGATTGTTTCGCGGGCGCTGGCCCGTCCTCCGCCCATCCAGTTGCGCAGGCCGTACTTTTCCTGATAGGTGTAGTCGGCGTGGGAGGGTCTGTATTTGACACGCATCTCTTCGTAGTCCTTGGAGCGCGCATCCTTATTCCAGACGAGAAGAGAGATGGGTGTTCCGAGGGTTCGGCCCTCGAAGAGACCCGACAGAATCTCGACGCGGTCTTCTTCCTGACGCTGGGTCGTGATCCGACTTTGCCCGGGTCTTCGACGGTCGAGTTCGGCCTGTACGTCATCGGCCGACAGTTCGAGGCCCGGAGGACAACCGTCGACGACGGCACCGACGCCGCCTCCGTGAGACTCGCCCCAGGTCGTAAGCCTGAAGAGGTGGCCGAAAGTATTTCCCATTGCAGTAAGTCTTTCTGTGATCGTGGGTTAGGGATTGCCAATTTACTCAATCCCCCCATGAGGGTCAAGCCGAGCCACCTTGACACGGTTCGAGGCCCAGCGCTATCTTGGGCGCCCTCTTCAAACTCCCCGGAGCATCGAATGCGGCCCGGTATTCTCGAAGAAATGACGATCGATGACGTCCGTACTCTCGAGTCGAACGTATGCGTCTTTCCGATCGGCTCCACGGAACCCCACGGCCCGGTGCTGCCCTACGGTACAGACAGCTTTCAGGTGGAGGCTGCGAGTTACGGAGGCACCGTCCGAGCCAACGAACTGGGTGGGCGGGTACTCTGTTTTCCGACCCAGCGGGTCAGCCTGAACAACAACTTTCACGCCTTTCCTTTCGCGTGTCGAGTTCAGGTCAGGACCTTTATGTCGATTCTGGTGGACCTCGTTGATATGTGCGCGGCGGAGGGGGTGGGTCCCTTCGTGTTCGTGAATGGGCACGGGGGGAACCCGTACGTCATTCGGGCAGTCCAGCGGGACCTGGCGGCGCGCGACGGGATCTTCACGTTTCTGATCAGTACGCTGCAGTGCGCGGATCCAGAACTGCGGAACACGTTGTGGGAAAACCAGAGTGATCACGCAGGGGAAGAAGAGACGTCGATGGCGTTGCACCTCAGACCCGATCTCGTCTGGCATGAGAAAATCGTTGACCACCCGCGTCACGGACCTGTCGTCGACGTGGTCAATGAGTTCAAGCCCGATTTCGTTCGCCCGTGGCACCTCTACATACCCGAATCCGCAGGGGGGGATGCACCCAAGGCATCCGCGGACAAAGGCGAGCGTGCGCTCTCTTCGTCGCTTGAAGGTATGGGGCGGTTTCTGCCGGGGCTCTCGCAGGCGCCGGACACGGCCACCTTTCCCTACTAGGCGGGGCAGATTCCGTCGAGCCGTGTCAGTGAACCAACTTCACCAACAGAGGATACGAGTGTGGTAACCTATAAAGACCTGGAAGTTCAACCGTTCATCAATGCGAGTGGCACGATTACGACCCTGGGCGGCAGTCTGATGGATTCCGAGGTCGTAGATGCGATGAAGGAGGCATCCAAGTCCTTTATCGACCTGAATCTGCTGAATGAGCGCGCCGGAGAATACCTGGCTCGTAGAATCGGTGTACCAGGGGCGTTCGTTTCGTGCGGAGCGGCGAGCGGCATGCAGCTGTCGGCGGCAGCGTGTTTAACGGGGACGGACCCCGAGCGAGTGAAGAGTCTCCCGCACACAGAGGGGTGGAAGAATCGATTCGTGATCAGTTCGGTCGACCCCCACATCTACGTTCATCAGGGCATCGAGGTCTGCGGCGGCGAACTCGTGAGAGTGGGATCGGACAAAGGGGCGACGGACGAAGACATCCTGGGTGCGATCGACGACCGGACGGCCGCTGTCGTTCACTTCCTGGGAAAGCAGAGCCGGGAGCAACTGGAGCGTATCGCAAAGGGGGTTGCCGATCGTGGTGTGCCTGTGATGGTCGACGCAGCCGCTCAACTACCGCCTCGGTCGAACCTGGTCGAAATCGTCGGGGCCGGGGCGAGTCTGGTGACGTTCAGCGGCGGCAAAGGAATGGGTGGGCCTCAGAATTCGGGGCTCGTACTGGGACAAACCGAGTATGTGGACGCAGTGAGGATGAACGCGAGCCCCCATAGTGGGGTCGGTCGGGGGATGAAGGTCGGCAAAGAGGAGATTCTGGGTCTGCTGACTGCGGTCGAGCGGTTTCTGAAGGGGAGTGACGGGGACGACAGGACGACGTGGGAATGGCGGGCGACTACGATTGTGAAGGCGGTCGATGGCGTTGACGGGGTCAGGGCGTTCGTCCAGCGGGAGGGGCAATCCGCGAGCCCCGACTTTGCGCCCCGGGTCTACATCGAGATTGGGGAAGATCGTGTGAATGACGTTCTGCGAGCACTTCGCGGTGGAACACCCCCGATCGTGATGCGACGAGTGGGTTCTATGCTCTGTGTGGATCCGATGACGCTTCAGGCAGGGGAGGAAGAGATCGTTGGCGAGCGGCTGAGGACGATCCTCAGCGATTGAACTCTTAGACAGGACAAGTTGGGGAGTGCTACCGATTCTGTCCTTACTGACTTTGTTTCTGGGGGTAGGCTTGACGAGCGTACAGCAGCAGGTGGTATGGGAGTTGGATAACCTGGACTCCATCGGAGGTCACGAGGTGACGGTGGTCGGGGATCCGGCTTTGGTCGATACGCCGAAGGGGAAGGCGTTGCAATTCGATGGTGTCGACGACGGAATCTTCGTGGAGGTCCATCCGATGGCCGGGTGGACGACGTTTACGGTCGAAGTGATCTTCAGGCCGGACAGGGGTGGTCGTCCCGAACAGCGTTTCTTTCACATGCAGGAATCCTCATCGGAAGATCGAATCCTGTTCGAGACCCGTCTGACCGAAGACGACTTGTGGTATCTGGATACGTTCGTTCTGTCTCAAGGCACGGGCAACGCGATGCTGGCGCGAGATCACAAGCACCCCGTGGACGCCTGGGTTCACGCGGCATGCGTGGTAGACGGCAAGACGATGAAGCACTACGTGAACGGGGAATTCGAGATGGCGCGCGATTTCGTCTATCACCCGCAGAAAGCAGGCAGGACTTCGCTGGGCGTTCGGCAAAACCTCGTTCACTGGTTCAAGGGAGCGATTCGTTCGGCGTGTTTCACTCCGAGTGTTCTGCCGGCGGACGAATTCATGAAAGTCGAGGACTGACTTTGAGCATGGTCGCCAAAGACATTCAGATGCACGTGTTGAATATGCGAACACGGTTCCCTTTCAAGTACGGAATCGCGTCTCTTGTTGCCCTTCCGCATCTGTTTGTGCGAGCAGAAGTTCTCGTGGACGGGAGGCGGTCGGTCGGAATCGCCTCGGACGGGCTGCCGCCCAAGTGGTTTACGAAGGACCCGGAGACCCGGTTCGAGACCGATCTGGACGCCATGCTGGAGGTGATTGAAAAGGCCGCCTCGCTTGCGCTCGAGACGAATGAGGCAGAGACGGTGTTCGATTTCTGGATGAGGCTCTACGCGGAGCAAGGCGACTGGGCTTCGACTACACCACATCCGCCCCTGCTGTGGGGGTTCGGCGTGAGCCTGATCGAGCGGGCGGTGATCGACGCCTTTTGTCGGGGGACGGGCCGAACGTTCGACGAGTCGGTGCGTGAGAACACGTTGGGCATCCGGCTGTCGTTGGTTCACGATGAACTTGGAAACGCGGGGCCGGCCGACCTGTTGCCTCCGCGCTCACATTCGATCCGTGCCCGGCATACGGTCGGACTGGCGGATCCGCTGACAGCCTCGGATATCGCGGCCGGAGAGGGACTCAACGACGGGTTGCCCTACACGCTGGAGGAGAACATCCAGCATTACGGGCTGACGCACCTGAAGATCAAGCTGTGTGGGGACGCGGATCAGGATCTCGACAGGCTCAGAACGATCGGTGCACTCATGGCCGATCAGGCGACCTGTGCGTTTACCCTGGATGGCAACGAACAATACACCGAACTGGATCCGTTCCAGGAACTCTGGGCTTCGATCGTCGGGGAAAAAGACCTCGCTTCCTTTATGGGCGGTCTGATCTTCGTGGAGCAGCCGTTGCATCGAGATGTCGCGTTGTCGGATCAGGCTCGGGATCGCCTGCTGGCGTGGACGGATGGGCCGCCCATGATCATCGACGAGTCGGACAGCGGACTCCACGTGGGACGGGACGCACTGGAAGCTGGTTATGCCGGGACGAGTCACAAGAACTGCAAGGGCGTGTTCAAGGGGATCGCGAATGCCTGCCTGTTCGAGCACCGTCGCAGAAACAACCCCTCAGGGGACTATGTGTTGAGTAGTGAGGACCTGGCCAATGTCGGCCCGGTCGCGATGCTCCAGGATCTGGCCGTCCTGTGCACCCTGGGTATCACGCACGCGGAGCGGAACGGGCATCATTACTTCGCGGGCTTGAGCATGTACCCCGAAGATGTTCAGGAGGCCGTGCTGGCTTCGCACGGATCGTTGTATCGTCGCCACGAGGGGGGCTTCCCTACACTCGATGTGAGCGATGGGGAAGTCCGAACGGATTCGGTTGTCGAAGCCCCGTTCGGGTACGGGATGAAGTTGGATACGACACGTTTCACGCCTCTGGCCGATTGGTCTTCGGAGTCTCTGTCGCTTTAGAGGAATCGGGAGTGGGGATGGCTATCGATTGGGATTCGGTTCGTGATGAGGTGACGGGGTTTCTGCGGGATCTTCTGCGGATGGACACGACGAATCCTCCTGGAAACGAGATCGCGTGTGCGGAGTATATCGCCAACGTCCTGAAGCGGGAAGGAATTGAACCCACGCTCAGGTCGTCTGAACCTGGACGTGGGAACGTAACCGCACGTCTTCCCGGCGGGGAATCGCCGACCCTGATGCTGCTCGGCCACACGGACGTCGTTGCCGTCGAGCCGGACAAGTGGAAACATCCGCCGTTCAGCGGAGCCTTGATCGATGGCGAGATCTGGGGGCGCGGCGCGCTCGATATGAAGGATATGGTCGCTGCAGAATTGATGGTCTTCATCCTGCTCAAGCGAGAGGGTGTGAGTCTGAACCGCGACGTGATCTATGCCGCGACAGCAGACGAGGAGGGCGGGAAGGGGAATCACGGGATCGGATGGCTGATCGACCATCACCTCGAACAGGTCGACGCAGACCATATCTTGACCGAAGGGGGCGGTGGAAGAAGCGAAATCGGCGGGGCGAGATTCATCACGATCGGAACGGGGCAGAAGGGGATCTTCCGTTTCCGGTTGAGGGCGACCGGGCGCCCCGGGCACGGCTCCGTTCCCCACGAGGAAAACGCCGTCGTGCGATTAGCGAAGGCCGTGGCCGCAATCGGGGAGGCGGTCTTGCCGATTCACCCTTCGGCGACGTTGAAAGCCTACCTCGAGGGAATCGCCGCGCAGCAGGATGGGGAGACCGCCTCGGCTCTTCTCGATATACTGGATCCTGACAAGAGTGAGGCCGCCCTCGACCGGGCGCCGTTCGGAGACGATGCGGTGGCCACGCTTCGCGCCCTTCTGCGAAACACGGTTTCGCCCACGATTCTGGAGGCGGGTACCAAGCTCACCGTGATCCCCGGTGAGGCGGTGGCCTGGCTGGATGGGCGGCTTGCTCCCGGACAGGACGAGCGCAGCTTCCGGAAGGAGATCGGCCCGATGCTCGGGGACCACGTGACCCTCGAAGTCGATCAATACAGCCCCCCGATCGAAGCGAGCATCGAATCACCTCTCTACGAGACGATCGTCAACGTAATGGCCGATCACGATCCCGATGTGACCGTGATTCCGGCGATTACGACGGGTGGCACAGATGCGAAGCATATCCTGCCCAGACGCCCCGACACGCAGGTGCTCGGATTCATGCCTGTCCAGTCCGAACCCAACACGGACGAGGGCCCGCTGGTCCACGGACACAACGAACGCATATCGGTCGAGAATCTGTTGTATGGCACACGCGTGCTGTACGATGTCGTGACCCGGTTCTGTTCGTCGTAGACAAAAGGAGACACAGGTGAACCGACCCGGATGGACCGTTCTTTTCCTTGCCGTGGTTTGCTGTGCAGAAAAAGAACCGGACAGCGCGGAGTTCGATGCGGCCTCGCTGGGTGTGCCCGTCGGCGAGCGAATCTCACTGGGTGGTCTTTCGGTCATCATCCCGGAAGGATGGGAGACTCGAGCGCCTACATCGTCGATGCGGAAGGCTCAGTACGCATTTCCAAGGCAGGGCGGTGATGCGGAAGACGGAGAGCTCGCTGTGTTCTACTTCGGGTCTCGAAGCGCGGGGAGTGTGGGCGCGAACTTGGACCGTTGGAGAAGACAGATTACGCCCTCGGACGAGGGCCCTCTTTATGATCCAGTGACCCGTACAGTGGGCGGTATGAAGGTCACTGTGATCGATCTGCACGGATCTTACAGGGCGGGCATGGGACCGATGATGGCACCCGGCCCGGCGAAAGACGATTACCGAATGGTGGCCGCAATTGTGGAGAGCCCGGCTGGAGCCTATTACTTCAAGCTGACCGGGCCGGTAGCGACGATCGGGCACTGGCGGGAG
>DJHM01000056.1:0-37090 GCA_002433075.1 Latescibacteria bacterium UBA6620 | reverse complement strand
CGACGATCGGGCACTGGCGGGAGTCGTTCGCACAATGCATCAACAGTGCCAGAGGAGAAGGCTGATGGCGGGGAAGGTATTGATCACAGACTACGTCTGGCCCGATCTGGAAATCGAACGTTCGATCTTGGGCGAGCTCGATCTGGAAATCGTCGAAGCCTCCGATGGGGAGGAGGAAACCCTCGCCTCGCTCGCTGCGGGATGCTGCGGGATCCTGACGTGCTGGGCAAAGACAACACGCAAGGTGATCGAGGCGGCACTGCCCGACCTGCGTGTCATCGTACGTTACGGTGTGGGGCTGGACAACATCGACGTGGCGTTCGCGACGGAGCAGGGTATCCCGGTCGCCAACGTGCCCGACTATTGCTTTATCGATGTGGCGGAACACACGATGGCGCTGTTACTCGCTCAGTCCCACAAGGTCGCGGGATTCGATCGCGACGTCCGGTCAGGGACGTGGAGCATCCAGAGCCGTGTGCCGTTGAACAGACTGACGGAGCGGAGGCTGGGCCTGATCGGGTTCGGCCAGATTGCGCGGCAGGTGGTCCCCAGGGCAAAGGCTTTCGGCATGGACGTGGTGGCCTTCTCCCGCTCGTTGACAGACGAGGACGCCGAAGCGGTCGGGGCGAGACGTGTGGAACTGGACGAGTTGATCGAGTCCTCCGATTTCATATCCCTCCACTGTCCCCTGACCGAGGAGACCCGGAACCTCATCGACAGCGATGCGCTCAACCGCATGAAATCGACGGCATTTCTGATCAACACGTCTCGGGGTGAGGTGGTCGACGAAGCGGCCCTGGCCGATGCGCTTGAATCGGGTGAGATTGCGGGAGCGGCCCTCGATGTTCGGTCGCAGGAACCGCCTGACATGCCTGACAGGCTGATCGATCTCCCGAACATCATCCATACGCCTCACGCAGCATTCTACTCTTCGGATTCCCTGATCGAATTGCCTACGAAAGCGGCTCTGGAAGTGTGTCGAGTGATCCGGGGAGAAGAGCTGATCCACCTGGTGAATCCCGGGCATATAGAAAACGTAAAGTGACGTCAGGCGATCGAGTCCTGGGAATCACGACCCGACGCGAATCGTATCAGGAGAAAGCATGGCGAAACCCAGAGTCGGGTTGCTCGTAAAGTCGTCTTTGAGGGAACGGATTCTCAGCGACGTGGATCTGGAAAAGCTGAAATCGTTCGCGGAGGTGGAGATTAATCCGACGGACGAAGATTTCTCTGAAGAGGAAGCGGCTGAGTTTCTGGCCGGGAAGGACGGGGCCTTCTCGAGCTGGAGAGTGTCGAATCTCACGCCGTCGATTATAGAGCGTGCGCCGGAATTACAGATCTGGGCCTACGGGGCGGGCTCGATCAAGGGTAAGATCTGTGACGAAGCGTGGGAAAAAGGTGTGGTGGTTACGAGTGCGGCGCCAGCGATCGCCGATGACGTGGCCGAGCTGGCGATGGGGTTCATCACGATCGGGCTTCGCCGGGTCGTACCCTACATGCGTGAAATGCGGGCGAACGAACCGGCGTTGAAACCGAAGGCGCGGTCCCTGTTTCGTCGAACCGTGGGCGTGGTCTCAGCCAGTCAGGTCGGTCAGCGGGTGATGCGCCTGCTCAAGCCGTACAACGTTCGTTTGCTGATCTACGATCCCTTCCTTTCGGAGGAGGGAGCGAAGGAATTGGGAGGAGAGCTGGCGGACCTGGAAACGATCGCGCGCGAATGTGAAGTCGTCACGCTCCACGCCCCCAAGTTGCCCGAAACCTATCACATTTGGAACGAGAAGCACTTCAAGCTGATGCGGGACGACGCCATCTACGTAAATACCTCGCGTGGTGACAATATCGACGAAGCGGCGCTGATCGCCGAGCTGCAGAAGGGGCGGCTGTTCGCTTTTCTGGACGTGACGAGTCCTGAGCCACCGGTCGCCGAGAGTCCACTGCGGCAGTTATCGAACGTCGTCCTGACGCCTCACGTGGCGGGGTTGCAGTCGTATCGCGTCGGAGAGATCGCCGTGGAAGAATTGCGGCGATGTTTCGCGGGCGAGGAGCAGATGTTCAGAGTAACCCGGGACATGTTGGACAGGCTGGCGTAGCAAGAGCCGGACATCAGAGACAGAACGGTAAGACGGAGCAATGAGTTTCTGGATTGAACACGGTGAAACGATGTTGTTCATCGGGGACAGCATCACGGACTGCGGACGTCGGGGCGCGGAGGCGCCTCTGGGTTCCGGGTATGTGCGGCTCTTTACGGAGCTGACAATGGCCGCTTATCCGGATCGGGCGATTCGGTACATAAACAAAGGCATCGGGGGAAACCGAGTCACAAATCTGCGGGATCGATGGACCGATGACGTTTTCTATCACCGGCCGGACAAGCTCTCCATCAAGATTGGGATCAACGACCTGCACGGCGTGGTGGGCGGAGCTCAGGACGCCGTCTCTCCAGAGCAATTCGAATCGACCTACGATGCCTTGCTGACCCGGACGAAGGAAACGCTGGAATGCCCTGTCGTACTTCTGACGCCCTTCTATATTTCGAAGGAGGCGTCGAGTGATTCGTTTCGGCAGAGCGTGCTGGAGTTGATCCCGACGTATATCGAGATTGTGTAACGGATGAGCGCCAAGCACGGTACTCTGCTCGTGCAGCTCCACGACCTGTTCCAATCACATCTCAGATTCAGAGACTCCGAGACGTTTTGCCCCGAGCCCGTGCACCCGAATCGTGCGGGGCATCTGGTCATTGCGAAGGCGCTGTTCGATGAGCTGTCTGGGTAGAGACTGCCTGATGAGCGAAGAAAGGCCTACCACGAAAGGCACGAAATACACGAACACAGGCTGGGGGAGCTGGAGGCGATCAGAAGTTGGTTGAGAACAGGCTGGAGCAGGGGACGAGAAAAGGCCACCACCAAGGCACCCAGGTAGGCGCGTACCGGGCTGACGTGCAATCGAGCCGCGAACGACCGGAAAGCATTACAGAGCCGGCTTCCAATAGGTTGGCTACCTGAGATACCTGGGCAATGGCCGTCATCCAAGATAGGGTGCTGGTGATGAGGTGTCAAAAGTTCGAGCCAGTTCGGTCGGCAGTTCGTGTGCCGATCCATCGGGCTTTTTTTGTGCCTTCTGCGACAGGAACAGAAGAGGCATGAAGCAGTGATAACTGGATCGATAATAGGCTCAGCCGCAGGCGGCTTCGAACACGCGCAGGTGGTTTTCTCCGAGGATTCCACGGATGTCGTCCTCGGAGTAGCCGCGATCGAGCAGGCCCTGGGTGATGTCGGGGAAATGCGTAGCGTCGTGCATCAGCAGGCCGCCGCCGTCGAAGTCGGAGCCGATGCCGACGACCTGGGGGCCGACGAGTTGGACGGCGTGGTCGATGTGATCGAGAAAATCCTCGAGGGTGGGGTCCTCCGACGCCACGAAGCGGGGGACGAAGGTCATGCCGATGACGCCTCCGCCCTGGTCGATTGCTTTGATCTGATCGTCGGTGAGATTGCGAGGGTGATTGCAGACGGCGGTGCAGGTACTGTGGGACGCGATGATCGGTTTATCCGTTGTCTCGATCACGTCCCAGAACCCATGCTCGCTGATGTGGGAAACGTCGATGAGCATGCCGAGCCGGTTCATTTCTTCGATCAGTGAGATTCCGAAAGTCGTGAGGCCGCCCCGGCTCCGCGCTTCCTCGTTTCCGTCAGCCGCCCAGCTGCTGGTGTTGTGGGTGAGCCCGATGGACCGTACTCCGACGTGGTGAAGGCACCGCAGGACGTTCAGGCTGCCTTCGACGCCGTCGCTGTTCTCGATTACCATGACGACGGCCAGCTTCCCATCGCGCCTGGCCGAGCGGATGTCTTTCGCGCAAGTGGCAAGGATGACCTCCCCCCCGGCTCGTTCGATTTGAGCGTGGAGGGCGCCAAGGGCGTCGAGCGAATAGGCGAGATAGTTGTTGCGGGCCAGGGTGCAATCGACGGCGAAGAACGCGGCGTCGATCCCTCCTGCACGCATTTTTGGGAAATTGATCTGGAGGGTGGTCTTTGCATGATCACCCCGGTAGCGCTCTCGCAGGAAGTCGACCGTGCCCTTGGGAATGGCAGTTTTCTCGTTCTCGTTTGACAGGCTCTGGCCGTCCAATCGAATGTGGTTGATGATCGTGTCGTTGTGGGTGTCGATTACGAGCGAGGCGCGATGGAGTTCGAGCGCTTCTGCTGAGGTCGTCATGGGGTCCCCTTTTTTCGTTGTTCAGGATTGTGCAATATAGGGGCATGACGAAACAACGGGAATCATCGTGGGGTGGATTCCATTGTCTGGAGCAAGCCCGTCATCAGTCGTATGATATTGTCCCCGCGAGCTTCGGTTCTTTCCTGCGCGAGGTTCTGGCGATCGGACTGATAGGCTGAAGTGATGTGATCGATCCTGGCTGCAGTCGACCACACGCGACTACGAAGGTCGGGAGATCCCCAGGGAACGGTGTTCAGGTAAGCGGTCTTAACCGTATCTGAACCCCCGTCCTGACACCAGGGTTCCCGATCTTCGAAGACTTCCAGCCACATGACCGAATCGCACGGGAATCCGACCGCAGCCTGATCCCAGTCGAGGATCCGGAGGCGTCTTGAAGCGTCCACGATTGCGTTCCCTGGGTGCAGGTCGGTGTGATGAATTACATCGGGCCATCCCGATCTGGCCAATTCGTCGGCACACGCCTGCACTTCTGGGAGGCATTGTTCGAGGCGACGTAGAAAGTCTTACGGGATCTCTATGTCCGGGGCGGCCTGTGGTAGATACTGATCGTCGATGCGGTCGATGAGAGTCCGCAATGCCCCAACCGACCCACCGACCCGAAGGTCCAGAATGGCGAAACGGCGGTCCCACCTCGCTTCAGCCCACGCAGTCTGTATTTGGGCGATAAGTTTCGCCATGTCACCGAGGATGGCACGTTTCCCAACGTCTTTGACATCGCGTCCCGGCGCATAGTGAAAGAGCATCCACAGGCCGGATGCGTCGCATCGATCGGCGATGAGCTCGGGGGTGGTGTGGGGGACAAGCCGGTTGAGCGCGCGATAGATTTCTGGCGCATCGTCGTAGATGTCCAGACAGTTGGCTTTGAAAAGAAACTCGCTGCCGCGGCACTCGATCCAGGCAGAAATCGACCATGATCGGAGAATCAAGACCTCCTGCAGGACTACGTCCTTGTGCAGAGCATCGAGTGCTATGGCGATCCAGGCTGCCGATGCCTCCCAGGTGATCCTCAGCGTTCGTCCTGCCTGGATGCCTTCAGGCCACCTACCCGGCAACGGCCAGATCGGTTTATCCGACATGCGTTTTCCTTACGAGAGAGTTATCACCGAACACGAATCGGGATGCACGGGGAGGATCGGACTCGGTGGAAGAGTTCAACGGTGAATTAAGGTGGGGGAGCAGGCATCTTGTCTGATCCGGACTCTGTTCTTCGAGTGCGTCTCTCCGCTGTCTCGACCAGAATAAGAGATACCTCTGCGCTCCCCAGGGGGCTTACTCTGCTGTGGATCGGCTGGTGTCTGCTGGATGTGATCGCGGTGGATCTGGCCTACGCGGAGGATGCCTTCCGGTTTCGAATTGAAGTGATCGGTGTCCGCCCTTCGTTACCGTTCCTGCAGTGGGCGCCCGGGTGGCTGGGGACCTTGATCGCGTGGACGGTCACAAGAGAGCACAATCGCTGCGCCCGAATCGAGTCGACCTCGCGGACTCTGGGACTGCTGGCTCTGCTGCGTCTGATCAGTCTGGTGCCGGGTATGGGAGCCATCGCTCCACCGTTGGGCGTCCTGTGGTCCAGCCACGTTTCGTGGGCCATCAGTTTCACCCTCCTTCTGTATCCCTCTTACCCGAGAGTTCAGTCCTGGCTCGCAGCGCGTGCGCGCGCTGCGGGTTTGGGTGTCCTGATCGGCTTCGGGATACTCTACACCTGCTATGCTATTTTCTTTGCCCGGACGACACTTCTGCACGGAGACGAGACGCAGTACATGATGATCACCCAGAGTCTGGTGCACGACGGGGACATCGATCTCTCCAACTATTCGCCGGCCTCGATACGCGAGTTTCATGAACTGGTGAATGTCGCTCCTCGCAGGGCTCCAGCCTCCCCGGATGGCGTGACACACCCTACCCATCCGATTGGGCTGGGACTTCTCCTTGCGCCCGCCTATCGCTTGGGGCTGACCATCGACAACCCGCGATTGACGTGCGCAATCGTCGTTGCCCTCGTCGCCTCTCTGGTTCTTTTCGTGGCGTACCATTGGCTGATTGTTTCGGGCGTATCACCCGGTGCCGCGCTGATTACGGCGACGTGTGCGGGACTTTCGCCTCTCGTTTTTCTGTATTCCAACCAGATCTACCCTGGATTCTTTGCAGCCTTTGCTTCTCTAGTCGTGCTGCGGGCGATGGTGAGTCCGGTAACGACCCGATCCGATGTGAAGCTATTCCTCACGACGTCGATCGTCATCGCAATGCCACTATTCCATCCACGATTGTTGCCCCTGTCTGGACTGCTGGGCAGTCTTGTCCTGGTACGCGTGTGGGAAGATCCTCGCCGGCCGTTTCTGTTCAAGGGGATCGGGGCGATGGCCGCTGCAGGAACGATCGTCTATTCCGTATACCATCTACATTACAGCGGCGATCTCTTCGGACCCTTCAAGCCCGGCAACGCGTGGGAAGCCGACGTCATCGACTTCGGGGATTTTCCGATCGCCGTGGTTGGGCAATGGATGGACGCTCGGGTCGGGGTGCTGAACAACAGCCCCGTCTTCTTTCTCTCGCTCGTTGGAGTGGGGATGATGGCTTTGACTCGCCACCCCAGAACGCTTCTGGTTGTCGGTCTCTATGCGACGACGGCGGTTGTCAATGCGTTGTCCATCGATTGGTCGTTCGGGTACTGTTTTCCCAGCCGGTTCCTGGTGACGGCCTTGCCGGCCCTTCTGTTGCCGCTCGCCGTGGTTGTCCAACGCGCGTTCGCCAGGAGCTCAACGCTGGTCTTCCTGATCGGTACGGCAGTCTGTCTCGGGTGGGACACGAATGCGGAGGCGCTTACGCTGACCGAGGGCGCCTACGTGGGCGGTCACCTGATCTATCGCTCGATCGAGCAGGCCTATCCTCTCGGCGCCCATTTTCCTCTTCTCAAATATGCCACTGCAGTACCCTGGGGTGATGTGATCCTACTGCTCCTTACTGTTGGGTTGACGTTGTTGCTCGGAAGCAACCTTCGCAAGTGGACCCTTGGCGCCGTTGTGGTTGCCATCCCCATCCTGGCGCTGTCGATCGGGTCGAGTTACGCCACTCGGTTCCACGGCCAGATCGGACCTTCACTGAGACGCTTCAACGCGGAGAACGATCGGCCGCGCGTGGATTCGGGGTACCAGAAAAGGAAGTTCCAGGTGCCAGGAGGGGTACGGAGGGACGGCACTTCGTATGTCGCCGTACCGGATGTGGTCCACCCCGGCATTGTCGGGCAGAGTTCGTTGCCGTTCGTTTCCCCTTCGGTCTACTCGACCGCTCTTCCCACGGTGGTGACAGGGGAATCTGACGGGCCGGCTGGCCATTACATTGTCACAAGGCGTTACAGCGTTCGGGCAAAGACTCACCACGAGACGCGCTATGCGATCCCCCTCGAACTCGGAGCCGATACGGCGTTAAAGCGATTCGTCGTGACGAAGGGCAAGGCTATTCCGCATCAGTTTGTGACCTACCGTGACGGTCATCTTCTGTTCGGACCAGCGAGCGTGGTGATCTATCCCGAAGCGACTGTAGAGGATCGGCAGGTGGTCTTCGAAATGCGCTTCGATCTGGAACCGGGTCGTAGCGCATTTCGCCAAGGCTTCCTGGTGCCGGGGTTACGTCAGGGCCACTACACGATGAAGGTGCATCTGGAGGGTGTCCCGCTCGCCGTCTGGGTGGACCGGTTCTCGGATCCGGTTGTGGCTTCCGTATTCGGGAAGGTCTCGAGCCCTGAGAACGGAGAGGGGAGGGCGACCGCCTGGCTCCCGATGCCGGGAAAACCCGTACGGGATCGACTTCCGAGCGGGGTGGAACGGCCTGTCGTGGAGGCCATGATCTCGCCGTTCTGGGAGTCTGTACCGTTCGCTGAGCAGACTTCGTTCGATTTCGAGATCGACGAGGACCAATCCCTGTATGTCGCGTTGTCCTATTCCGGCGAGTACGATCTGGATGTCAGATTCGTCGAGCTGTTTCGGAGGTCATTCAGGAGGGCGGTCGACGGGGCTCCCTTTGTCCTGCCCGAGGTGTCCGAGGGCCCGTAGTAGACGTGCTGACCTGGAAAAATGAAGGGCCGATCGCGATGCGGCGATCGGCCCTTTCTATTCCGGAAGGGGAATCCGTCAACCGGATGCGGCCACACCGTCCTCCACCTGTCGTAGCTCCGACGAGGTCTTGAGGTAAGCGTTGGGATCGTGGTAGAGCGCTCCCTCGGGTAGCCAGTCCCAGAAGACCCCGATATCCTTCTTGATCCAGTCCGTCAGGAATTCTGGGATCTCGGTCGTCTCGCCTGCCCAGAACTGCTGGACCTGCGGATCCGTGTCGAGGAGTTCACGTAGCTTCGTGTAGTGCCTGATTCTGCCAACGCCTTCCGAACAGCGGGCCCTGATGACGTTGAGAAGGGGGAGCCATACGGGTCGTGCCCCTCTGGCGGCGACAAGCCGTCGCCGGATGGCGCGCCACGAGAATATGTAGGATTGCATGTCGAGGAGCCGATCGTAGAACTCGGGCCACTCGTAGTTCCTGGGCATCACGTTCATGACGTGATAGTTGTTCAGAAAGTGGAAGGGGAACGGGAGTACACGCCCCGCGCTCTGGTACTCGAGATTGAGCGGGGCAGCCTGACCGAAGGCCTGGAGCACAGACACCACCGGGAAAGCTCCCGGAGCCAGATCGACGAAAAGCTTCGTGAGTTCGAAGGGATCGGGCCCTTCGTCGGTGTCGAGTCCGACGACGAAGTTGGTCTGGATGTAGGGGATGTAACTCAGCACCAAGTTGACGTGGTCGGAGACCTTCTGAACCTTCTCCATACCCATCAACTTTCCGGATCGGGACTTGTCGCCCATGCCGTACCACGATTCGATTCCCGGGAGCACGGCCTTGAAGCCGTTCTTCTGCATCGTCTTCAGGTGGGGCTCGGTGAGGATGGACAGGCTGCTTTCGGCGAAGAAATTGAAGCTGCCCGGGGGCGCCACGTCCTCTATGGCACCCATACATTCGTCGAACCGGACACCAAAGTTGGGATCGTGCCATCCGATATTGGGCTTCTTGAACTTCCCCAGAAGAAACTTCAGGTCACTCTTGATCAGGTCGAGGCCGAGAGGCTGATGGGGAACGACAGAGTCGATGCAGAAGTTGCAGGTGTAGGGACAACCCAGACTTCCGATGGTGTGAAACACCTTTGATCCAGCGCGACTTCTCGTGGACCTGCTCGATGTACTTCCAGCGTTCCTCGACGCCAGGAAGTTCGGCGGGTTGCTGACCGGCGGAGAGTGAAACCCCTTCGGGTCGGTTGGGCGTACAGTCCTGGAGGACGTCGCGGATCAGTTCGCGGTCGGTGAAGCCGAGGACGTAGTCGAAGTACTTCACTGCGTCCTGTGGGAAACAGCGCGCGTGAGGCCCTCCCAGGACAGTGACCGCTCCCCTGGATCGGAACACGTTGCTGATCGAGTAGGCCAGGATGGCGGCTTCGGTGAACGCTCCGATGAAGACGATGTCGGAGTCGTGCGGTAACTCTTCGAACAGGTTCTCGGGGCCCGTGTAGCAGATGAAATTGACATCGTGGCCCTCCTGCTCGCACCATCGCGCAACGACCTGGGGCATGATACTGGCCTGGTTTGCGTTCATGATTCGGCCGAACAGCCACTTGGTGGGTGCTTTGACAACCAGATCGATGACCGTGACTCGAAGCTTCCGCACGGAGTCTACCTTTCTCCACCTTTGCCGACGGCGAAACACAATGTTCCGCCCTCTCCGCCGATCGCGCCGGCGGCTAAACCCTTCATGGAGACCAAGGTAGGGTGCGTAGGGAACCGGGGGCAAGTCGTGCGCGTGACGCACACAAAACACCCCCGCACTCGTGTTCTGGAGTGTGGGGGCGACTGTTGGTTTCCACAGTAGAGTGGGTCAGTAATAGTGTCTGATTCTGGGATCACGGTAGGCGACTGTCGACCACCATAGACCGAGGGCCACGCCTCCTGTCTTGAATTCATCATCTCTCACCTGATTCACGAGCTTTCCGTCGATGTAACTGGTGAGAGACTCCCCGCGGGCGACGATCAGGACATTGTACTCCCGGCCTTTTTCGAACGGGAAGTTTACGACGCTGATTTTTTCCACTTCACCAGCATCCCTGTTCATTTTGCTGACCGCAACGGCCTGCCAGCCCAGCAGGAAATCGAGAAGGTAGTAATCTGATCCGTCCTGCGACTTCCGGAAGTGTACCTGCATGTCGGATCCCTCGACGAGGGTGAGCAAGACGGATAGCTCATAGTTTGACCAGTTCGAATCACCTGTCGCTAGGGAGGTCGCGGTCTCTACAGGTACGGTACCTACGATTGCCGGGCCTTCGCGTTTCCAGGTGGTCCCTCGCTCGGGTGGACTCGAATTCTCGAGAGGTACCTCCGTCTCCGTCCATCCTTCGAGATCGTCACCCTGGAGCAGTGAATTCCACAGAATTTTCCCTTCCATGCCACCCAGACGGGGGCGTCCGAAGTCATCCTCGGGTCCTGTCTCATCAGTTCCTCCATTCTTCCTTTGAGAACTCGTCTTGATCGATAGAGCCGACTCTTGACGGTTCCGACCGGAATGCCAAGGACGTCTGCGACGTCACTCAGGTCCATCCCGATGAGGTGGTGCAGCACAACGACGGCGCGATCTCGCGGCTTGGAGATGGCGAATTGCCTGCCAAAGCCGGTGTAGCCTTAGGGCTTCATCGAAATCGGGTGTGGTGGCTGTCGCAAGATCGCGCTCTAGCAGTCAGCCCTGGTCCACGCGATTCCGTTTTCGCAGGGCAAGCGCGTCGTAGGATGCGTTCCTCACGATCCTTCCGATCCACCCCGAGAATCTTGAGGGTTCGGCGGGATCCTCGAGGCGAAGAAACGCCCTCACGAAAGCATCCTGACACACGTCCTGTGCGTCTTCCTTTCGACCTGTAATGGACTAGGCGATTCCGTATACCGAGCGTTCGTAGCGTCTCGTCAGATCTTCAAACGCACGGTGGTCGCCCTTGCGCGCCAGAAGGACGAGTGCTTCATCAGACGGTGTTGCCTTTGGTCGATCCTCTTGGTTCATACGTCGCGACATACACAATCATGACGGAGCCGGAGGGCTCAGGTTCACGGAAAAATGATACGATGATGAGATAAGGAAAAGAGAGGTGCAGACGCTGCGCCATCGTTGTCGGACAGGAAGGATGGGAGGGGATGAGGAGGCTGTGAAGCCCTGGGCAAGCGTCTACGAGTTGGCGTCGGCCTAGTCGCGGCGGATGAGACGCCAGTGGTAGAGGTAGACAGGTAGCCCGATGAGGATAAAGCTGAGGTTGCTGGCGGCATCTCGGTGACGCTGGGATGTGGCGGGGTCGACGCGCTCACGCCGGTCGAGGTATTCGTCGAGTGCCTCTTGATATCGTCTTGCCTGGATCGAATCTCGAAAGACGACTTCACCTTCGCCGCCTCCCAGGGATTGCGCCTGCGCCACGCCGTAGGGCTTGGGAGGCATCTCGCGATAGAGAAAGCGTTCGTCATCTGCCTGGGTAAAAAAGAAGGCTTTGAGCGCCATACTCACGAAACCGGACCCGCCGATGACGACCATGACGATTCCGATGAGGGACAGGAGGTAGAGGTAGATGGTTCTTATGCGCTCGGACTGGGGCATCTGGATTCCTAAATCGATGGGGACGCAGCTACGAGAGCCGTTCACTCACTTCAGATGGGACCGGAAAAGACGTGAAACACCTCAGGATGAACGGTGTTGAATGAAAACGGTTCCAACTATTGCTGCGCGATGTGCTCCGGGCGCCGATCCAGGTTTTCTGATCGTGCTGAAAGGGTTATCCGAGGGTTTCCTTCAGCGCATCGAATCCGCCCTGGAAGACACCGCCGCCGATCAGGTCGCGCATTGCGGCTTCCTCCGAGGCGGGACAGTCGAACTCGGCCGACCATTCGATGTAGGTCCGGTCGCCGTCGGTGATCGGGACGAGCCGGAGGGTGGCGACGTAGTCCTCGACGGGCATGGGGGATTCGAGAATCGAGTAGGTGCACGTGTGTTCGCGGTCGCTCAGCGTGAGAAGCTGTTCCCGGATGTTTCCACCGTCATCTTTCAGGTCGAAGTTTCGGATGCACCCGACCTGGTCGCTGGGAAGATTGTCCTCGATGCGACTGGTAGCGACTGCGGGATGCCAACCGGTAAGGTCGTTGAAATCCCTGATCTTTGCCCAGACGGATTCGACTGGGTGGTCGAGGACGGAACTCGTGAATATTCTGATCATGCGATGCTCTCCTTCCTACCGTGAACGGACGGTCATGGACGGTCGGTCCACGGTGCCGTCGAAGTTGAGTGTCACCGGAATCGAGTCAGGCTGACGGCCCAAAAGCGATCCGAGCGCTTTCCCGATATTTACGCCGCCAATTTTCAGTTTCTCGGATGGGATCTCCATCTTGAGGGCACAGTCGAGGCTGCCGTCGAGTCCGACCGAGCCGTCGAGACGACTGGGGATGTCGCCCGTCGTGACAGTCAGGCCTTCGATTCGGACACGGCCGTTTCGGACGGAAAAGTGAGATTTCAGATCCTTGACGGGGATGTGGTCGAAGTCGAGGAATGAAAGCTGAGAAACCCCTCCCGCCGTTTCCTTGAGCCAACCCCAGTTGATTATCTGACCATCGGCGACGGCTCCCTGGCCTGTTGCAGAGAGGCGGTCTTCCTGGAGGGTCAGTGTCGAGTCGAGCAGCCCATTGAATCCCAGTTCCATATCCATCCGGCCCTGCAGGGGCACGGGTAGGCCGAACAGGTTCTGCAGGACGCCGTCGGCGCGGGCCGCACCGATATTGAACTTCCCATCGACGGGCAGAGACGGGGTCTCCCTACTCGCGTCAACGGTCAGGTTGCCTGACAGTGTTCCTCCGTAGAGGCTGCCGCTCAGGTTCTGCACGCGCAGTACCCCGCGCCGGGACCTGAACCGCGCATTCACTTCCGTCAGGGTCGCACCGCTGACGATGCGTTTCAGGTTGAGTCGTCCAGCCCCGTCCATAGTTCTGAGCAAGTCGGGGATGGGTGAAGCCGGAGCAGGAACGCTGGCGTAGAGCGGTGTCGTAAACGTGAGTCCAGCGCTCACAGCCGTCGTTTCGGGGAGCAGGGCGTCGAGATCGAGATGGTTCGAGTTCAGCTCGATCGTGAGATGGGGCCGACCCTTACCGAACAACCACGCGGTCGCGCCATCGAGCCGGCCGGTCAATCCGAGGTCCGACTCACCGACTCGAACGCCCATCGTGTCCAGAATGGCGGAAGTGGACTTGAATCGGACCTGCAGGATCCCATCCTCGATCGGGGCGCTGAGATCGTCGCTGGACGCCGTGAGGTTGGTCAGGCCCAACCAACCCGTCAGAGAGGGGTAAACCGGCGGATTCTGCGAAGCCCCAAGCTGGCCCTTCATGGCGATGTCGAGTTCGAGGGTGCCGTTCACCTGGTTCCCTGGAGACGATATATCGATCTGGTCGTTGACCTGTCGCACCGTCAGGTCGAGTACGGGGATCTTGTCGAGATGGTCGATCTCGCCCGAAGCCTCGAGCGAGATGCTGCCGGCCGTGAGTGCCAGCCGTCGGATTCTGGCTTTCGCCCTGCGGAGGTCGAGGGTGGCGTCGTGAGCCAGTTCGGCGCCGCTGTGAGAGGTCGCCGTGTCTTCGGTCGTGAAGACGAGAGCGGCGATCGAAAGCTGGCCGGCCGCAGACACGGTCTGGTCTTCGACTCCCAGTTGGAGTTTGTAGTCGACACCCCGGAGAACGGTCTGCGAATTGTCCCGATGGTCTGCGTAGGTGACCGAGCCGTCGGAAAGTCGGAATCGATCTACGGGAAGATAGATGGAGGTGGGGCGGTCGGTCTCGCCGGAGGCCACGAGGTCGCCGTAGTTGGCCACACCCCTTTGATTCACGACGATGTAGACACGCGGGCGATCGATCTGCATTTCGCCGAGTCCCTGGTCGCCGCTCAGAGCGGAGAAGAGGGAGAGCGTGATCGAGGCATGATCGGCGGAGAGGAAGAGACCGTCGCCGAACCCCTGTCGATCACTGATCCGCAGACCGTCGATCGATGCGCCGAGGCCGGTCCACACGGTCAGCCCGATCCCGTCGATTTCTACCGACCGTCCAATGGCAGATTCGAGCGGAGGCAGGACCAGGCGTCGGAGACGCGCGTCATCGAAGTAGATGTGCAGCGCAGTTGTGGCGACGGCGATCAGGAGAAGGAGGGTCGCGCCGGCTGCGATCAGGGCACGCCGCCTCATGTTCGGGTCGTGTCCATTGCGTTGGGAGGCCGGTCAGTAGACGGGCGACATGCGTCGAAACCATCCGTGAACCGGGTCCTTCAGCTCCTCCATGTGACGACCCATGCGGGCCATGAGATCCTGCCTGACTTCCTCGTAGTCCGGATCCCCGTACCGGTTGTCGAGCTGGTAGGGGTCCTTTTCGAGGTCGTAGAGTTCGCCGATGTCGTTGGGGTTGAACGTGAACTGGTGGGTTTTCGTACGCACCATGCGCTGCATGGGAGTGGTGAAATGCTTGTTGAACACGCAGTAGACGTCATCCCGGCCGTTGGGTTCCCCCGCGCCCCGCATGGCGTCGAGGAAGGAGCTTCCATCAAGGGCATCGGGCACGGCTACACCGGCTGCATCTAGGATCGAACAGGTGATTTCCTGGAGGTAGAGGAAGTCCTCGTTAGTCGATCCCGGGTTCGCGCACTCAGGATGCGCAACGACGAGTGGAATCCGGTAAATCTCGTCGTACATGAACTCACCCTTCTCGATGAGTCGGTGCGCGCCGAGGCAATCTCCGTGGTCGGCAGTATATATGATGATGGTGTTGTCGAGCTCGCCCATCTCCTCGAGGGCGGCGACGACGCGGCCGACCATATCGTCGATCAGGGTGCAGTGGCCGTAGTAACGTGCGGCGATCTGCTGGAAGCCCTCCCATCCCAGATCGCCCAGCCCCCACATCCGTTCGATAATGCTCTGGACGCGCGGTTTGCGCTCGAAGGTCTCGCGGTAGCTGGGATGTTCCGGGATGTCGCCGGGCTCGTACATGGAATAGTAGGGTTCGGGTACGAGACACGGGGTGTGCGGCCCCCAGAAGTTCGCCCAGAGGAAGAACGGCTTTTCTCCAGAGCTCAGCTCCCGGGCGACTCGGATCGTCTCTTCGGCAACGAAATACTCGATGCTGCTCTCGATCGGACCGTCGTGCAGGGCGTGCATCTCCTGGGTCTGGCATCCCGGATTGGTACCGACGTATCGCTCCGTCACCTTCGGTTCGAATCCGTTTTCCTTCAGGTAGACTTCGTAGTGGTTGGGCTCGTTGAGAGGGGCGGCGCCGAACTGAAGGCCGGGGATGACCTTTGAGCCGGGAAACGCGTAGCCGATGAAATCGTTTCCTGTAAACCCGAGATCACTTGGGCCCCGTTCCTGGTCGACGTGCCACTTTCCCGCGTATCCCGATGCGTACCCGGCGTCGTCAAGGTATTGGTTGATGCCGCGGACACCATCGTTCAGGCAGCTTCCATTTTCGGTTACACCGTGCTTGTGTGGGTAGAGTCCCGTGTAGAAGGAAGCCCGAGCGGGCGAGCAAATGGCGGTCGGTGTAAACGCACCGTCGAATCGGATCCCCCGCTGGGCAAGGGCGTCGATATGGGGGGTGCGTACGATATCGTTCTGTCCGTAGCAGGCGACCGTATCGAGACGCTGCTGGTCGGTCATGAGGACGAGGATGTTTGGTTTCTTTTTCATTTTCGGTCAACGCAATGGTAGCGTAGCGGTTTTGTCACCCGATGCGGGAGGTCGCAGGGACTGCAAGGGCTCCCGAGGGATGTGTGTTGGGCGGTTGTTGGGTCGTGAATTGAAATGATAATGAATGGAAAGCTGCGGAGGCAAAACGAAAGCTCGTTCGAGCGCCCATAGACGGGCCGACAGTGTCCGCGCTTGACAAGGCTGTGGGATTCCCTATCAAAGGGAGCGTCTAAGAGGTGGAAACACAATAACCTATGGAGGTTGACTTGGCAGATCTCAAACTGACAGTGCAGGCTGGTCCGCACGGCCGCGTCTATTGCCCCGTGTCGGCAGTGGTTGATGCGCCCGCCGGTGTGGACTCCGCATCGCTGAAGGACGGTGCGGGGAATGATGTGGCGTGCCAGACGCGGCGGGAAGACGAGGGGCTCCGAATTTCGTGGATCATCGACGACATGGCGGCCGACACGTCGGTGGACTACGAGGTGACCTTCGGTGGCGGGGGAGGCGAGGGTGTCTCCCTGACGGAAAAGACGGACGAGGTGGAAGTGTCGATCGGCGGCAACCATTTCACGAATTACCGCTATGGCACAGACCTTGTCCGGCCCCACCTGCATCCGGTGATCGGCCCCAATGGGGACCCGGTCACGCGCCCCCTGGCCGTGAAGGACGACGCGAAGGATCACCCTCACCATCGGTCGGTCTGGATCTCTCACGGGGTCGTCAATGGCTGGAACAACTGGGCCGAGGGTGAAGGCTGCGCCTATACCCGTTGGCAGGAATTCGAGTCGCTCGAGAGTGGTCCAGTGTATGGGCGGATCGTCGCGCTCGGCGACTGGGTCGGGAGCGACGACTATCGAGGCGAACAGAAATCGAACATCCTGCTACACGAACGCGCGGAATGGACGTTCTACAACACACCCTCCGACGTGAGGATCTTCGACCTGACAGTTACGCTGACCGCTCCGGACATCGATGTGCTGATGGGCGATACGAAGGAGGGCGGATTGGCTTCCATTCGGGTCGCGGAATCAATGGAAGTGCGAGCGGGTGAAGGCGGTGTGATCACGAACGGCTATGGCGGGACGAACGAGGACGAGACCTGGGGCAAGAAGGCTCCGTGGTGTCACTACTCCGGGCCGGTGAACGGCAACCGGGTCGGGATCGCGATCATGGACCACCCAACGAGCTTCCGCTATCCGACCTACTGGCACGTTCGCAACTACGGTCTGATGACGGCCAACCCGTTCGGATGGTCGCATTTCTACAGCGACCCCACCCGACGGGGACACCATACGATCGAAGCGAACGGATCGATCACGGGTCGGTATCGCTATTACATCCACGCCGGCACGGCGGCTGATGGGAAAGTCGGAGAGGCTTATCACGACTTCGCCAACCCGCCGCAGATCGAGCAGGCCTGAACACAACTCCCGAGATGATGGGAAGTTGCTTGCGTCCCCGACCAAGGGTCGTCCTGTTCCCGCGCACCTGATAGTTTGGAGGTCTTATGGCAGACAAGATCAACGTAGCGATCGTAGGGCTGGGTGTGGGGCGAAGTCGTGCGAAGTTCGCAGCGGAATCCGAGACTGCCAATCTGAAAGTCGTCTGTGCGCTGGAAGAAGAAAAAGCGAAGGAGACGGCGGAAGAACTGGGCTGCGAATGGTCGACGAGTCTGGAGGACGTGCTGGCGAGGGACGACATCGACGCAGTCGGGGTTTTCACGCCAAGCGGCACGCATTGCGAGTACGCCATTCAAGCGATCAAGGCGGGCAAGCATGCGTTCACGACGAAGCCCATGGACATTCGCGTGGAGCAGTGCGACGCGGCGATCCAGGCGGCGGAAGAAGCGGGGGTGATCCTTGCGGTCGATTTCGGAAACCGGTACGAACGCTTCAACCATCAGGTGAAAGCGGCCATCGATACGGGCATGCTGGGGAAGGTCTTCCTGGGAGATGTTCGCCTGAAGTGGCACCGCAAGCAGAGCTACTACGATGGCGGCTTCCCGGAGGGCTGGCGAAGCCGTCTGGCCACTGAGGGCGGATCGATCGCGAATCAGGGTGTCCACTTTGTCGATCTGATTTATTGGTTCCTCGGCCCGGTGAATGAAGTCTTCGGACGCAGCGCTACCCTTAGGCACCAGATCGAGACGGAAGACATCTCGATTGCCCATCTCACGTTCCAGAGCGGGGCGTGGGGGCTGATCGAGACGACGACGGCCCAGGCCCCGAACCTTGGTACGACGGTGGAGATCAGCGGGACCGAGGGCTGCATCATCTGGCACAATCGCGACGTGACGATCAAGAACGCGGACAACGAGGATGTTGACCTGGATGAAATCGACGTGCCCGCGTGTCCGGAGAACATCATCGAGGACATGGCCGGTGCGATTCGGGACGGGAAGACACCGCTGTGTCCGGGGACAGAAGGCCGGAAGTCGGTGGAGATCTTCACAGCGGTCTACAAGTCGTCGGAGACCGGGCAGCCAGTGGTGATCGACCAGTGATATTATCCCTCGGTACACCCGCCTGTGGCGGGCACTCGGGATGAGCGGAAGTTTTCCATTCGTAAGGATCTCCCGTGACAGAGAAACCGAACATCCTGTTGATTACCACCGATCAGCAACGGGGGGGACTGCACGGGGATCGATGGGCATCCGATTCTGGAGACGCCCCACCTGGATCAACTGGCGAACCAAGGGGTTTACTCCCCGCGGGCGTACACGCCGTGTCCGGTCTGCGTGGCGGCGCGGATGTCGATTATGACGGGACGGTCGCCCTACCGTACGGGATACTTTGGAAACTCGAGTCAGCCATTGACGATCGAAGAGACGCTGCCCCGCCGGCTTCGCGATCTTGGCTATCAGACGCAGATGATCGGGAAGGGCCACTTCTCGCCTCAGCGGAATCGCCTCGGTTTCGACAACATCATCATCAATGAATCCGGGCGGTATCGCGAAGGGGACGACTTTCATCGCTGGCTGATGAAGACGCCCTACGCAAGGATGGAGCGCGATACGAGTATCGGGAACAACGACGTTTTTGCGCGGCGTTCGGTCGTGCCGGAGACGCACCACGTGAACACGTGGACTGCGAACGAGTGTCGCGACTTCATCGACCGAAGAGATCCGACCTGTCCATTCTTCCTGTGGATGTCGTTCAGCAGGCCACACTCTCAATACGACCCGCCCGCACCCTACGATTCGTGGTACGATCTGGATGATGTCCCACCCGCTTTAAAGGCTCCGTCGGTGGAACAGCCTGCTGGACAACACGCTGGTCCTGTTCACGTCGGACCACGGCGATATGATGGGCGACTTTGGTCTGTTCTTCAAAAGCCATTTCTTTGAAGGAGCCGGGCGGATTCCGTTCATCCTGAGACCGCCGAAGACGTGGGAGGATTGCATTCCCGCGCAGCGATTCGACAAACCGGTGTCGCTGATCGACATCGTTTCCACGTTCGTGGACGCGGCGGGGGGAGAAGCGAACGATGTGGACGGCCTGTCGCTACTGCCGACGGTACGTGGCGAAGATCCGGTGGGAGATCGGATATTTCACGGTGAGATCGGGCCTGAAGCGGGACGCCACCATTGTCTGACCGATGGCAAGACGAAATACACGTGGTTCCGGAACGGGGGACCCGAGTTTCTGTTCGATCTGGAGAAGGATCCTGACGAGTTGAGCAATCTGGCCGGGGAAGAGGAGCGGGTCCGACCCTGGCGTGTGCGATTGATCGAACTACTGAAAGCGCGTCACGACCATGCGGTCGAGGAAGGCAAACTGCAGCCGTCACCGTTCGAGGCCACGGCGGATCGGGAGCTTAGGAAGATCTTTCCGTACGGGCGAAGACCGTTTTAACATCGATGATCGAGAATCGATGATCGATGATTTGACATCGGAGATAGAGTATTGGGGAGCGATCCTGACCTGGTGGAAGGGCTGGCCCGGCGGTTGACGGAGCGGGGGGAGACGGTGGCGGTGGCGGAGACGACGGCGGGGGGGCTGGTCAGTGCGGCGCTGGTGGCGGTTTCGGGGAGTTCGGCGTATTTCGAGCGGGGGATCGTCGCCTACAGCAAGATGGCGAAGATTTCATCGCTGGGAATGGACGAGGCGGAGCTAGACTCGTTCGGGGCAGTAAGTGTGGAGACGGCCGTCGCGATGGCGACGGCGGCTCACGAGTTGAGCGGCGCGACCTACGGGATTGCGGAGACGGGGATCGCAGGACCGATCCGAGGGCGGTCGCCGAAACCGATCGGGACGGTGCATCTGGCGGTGGCGAGCGCGGAGCGGGTGACGTCCCGAGATGTGGTGTTGGAGGGAGATCGGACGGGGATTCGGGAAGGGATTGTGGGGGCCCTGCTGGGGATGCTGGCTGAGGAGCTGGGATAAGGAAGTAGGAAGTAGGAGTTAGAGCCGAAGTGCAAAGTGCAGAATGCAGAATTGGCGCGGTTGTCTTGATGACAGCGGCGCTCTTTTTCATGGAGGTGAAGACTCGGTGATTCCTTTTCGCTCATCGACGCGGAGGAGGAGGAGACCGCCAATGATGAAGAAGAGGGCGACGCTGGCGACACCGATCCGCTGTGAATCGAAGATGCGGGTGAGTTCGCCGAGGAGGAGAGGGCCGAGGAAGGCGGTGATCTTCCCTGAGAAGGCGAAGAAGCCGTAGAACTCGTTGGCCTTCTCCTTCGGGATGAATCGGCCCATGAGCGACCGGCTGGCGGACTGGTTTGGGCCGGCGAAGGCGCTGATCGCGAGGCCCCCGATCCAGAATCCGATCTTATGGGGTGTGATGGAGACGAAGGCGGTTGCGACGATGAAGAGAGCGATGGTCGCGAGGATGGTGCGCTTTCCGCCCCAACGATCGTCTACGTAGCCCATCGCGAAGGCGCCGAGTCCGGCGGAGATGTTGGCTGCGATGCCGAAGACCATGATCTCACGAAAGCTGAAGTCGAACGTGCCAGCCGCGTAGATGCCGCCGAAAGCGAAGATGGTGACCAGGCCGTCGTTGTAGATCAATCGGGCGAGCAGGAATCGACCCATCTGGGGATATCGCCGGAGCTCGCGAAGCGTTGCGCGGAACGTCGGTCCGGGTGCGGTGGGGGCGTTCGACGCGGATGTTGTGGCGCCACGTACCGACAGGAACAGAGGAGTGGCGAAGAGCGCGAACCAGACGGCTACAAGGAGGTTGGTGGCCCTGATGTTCTCCCCGGCCTCCGTCCCGAACCCGAACCAGGGAGGCTCGGCATCGATGAATCCGACGAGGGCGATGACTGTACAGGCAACTCCGCCGATGTAGCCGAGTCCCCACGCCCATCCGGAAATGCGGCCGATCGTTTCTTCGGTCGCAAGGTCGGGCAAGTAGGCGTTGTAGAACACGATGCCGAGCTCGTAAGCGGTGTTGGCGACGAAAAAGATCGCCAGGGCCAGGAAGACCTCACCCGGGAGCGGATAGTAGAGTCCGGCGGTGGACAGGATGGCGATCAGGGTGAACGCAAGGAGGAGCGGAGCCCGAAGGTTCCGTCGGTCGGCGAGGCAGCCGAGAAAAGGCGAAACGATCGCGATAACGATGGCCGAAAGGGTGACTGCACGCGACCACTGACTCGTTCCAATCGTTTCGTTTTCCGCGATCGCTTTCGTGAAGTATGCGCTGTAAACGAACGTCAGGGCGAGCGTCCCGAAGGCGGAGTTCGCGAAGTCGTAAAACGCCCACGCGATGACTTTTCGTTTTGAGGCTGCGGATTCCATCAGAAAATCTGTGCGAAGCGCATGTAAAGGACGGAATCGCCGTCGGACTGGCCGTAATCGGCTCGGACCACGGTGCTATACCAATAGAGCCGGGCCCCGATACCGACGCCGACGTTCCACCCGGTCAGTGAAGGCGACGCCGTTCGATCGTAGATCTGACCCAGGTCGCCGAAGAGATTGAGTCCGCCGAAGACCTGGTGCTTTTGGGACAACGGTAGACCGAGCCAGCGCACTTCGGTGTTCAGGAGGACGCGTGCTTCGCCCCGGAAGCGGTCGGCCGAGAGGCCCCGAAGGGTCTTGCTGCTGCCGAGCTTGGGCTGCTCGAAAAAGGGGACATCGCCATAGGTATACGTGGTTGAGGCACGATGTGCGAGCACGAAGCTGGGATGGGGTGAAATAAAATGGCGATGCTGGAGGTCGATGGTGCCTCCGTTGAACGTGTTGTCCGAGCCGAGGCCGTGTTCGACGCGAATTTCCGACAGATGTCCCCTGGTGGTGTTGATATAGTTGTCCCGCGTGTCGTGCCGCAAGGCGGCGTTGAACTGCGTGAGTCCACCGCCCGCATCTCCGAGCGGAGCCAGGCTCTGCAGAATCGAGCCGGAGGCGGCGTGCAGGTCAATGAATGTGTTTCCGGTGCGAAGGCCCAGCTGCAATCGCCACGGCCTGCGAAGATCCTGAATCCAGCGGACGGCCAGATAAGGATCCTGCTGGCGAAACGTCTGCTCGTCATGGCTGAAATCGGCAATCTGTCCGTCGTCCAGGTTGCCGAAAAAATTCGCCCGATCCTCTTTGTCGTACCGAAGCTCGATTTCTAGACGGTGGCCGGGCCGAATCTGGGGATAGTCGACGAGAAGCCGGTGCGCCCACTTTCCTTTGGTGGTGAAGAAGACCTGGACGCTCGTGGAATTCCGGTAAGGGACGGTGTGTCCGTCGTAGAAGTACGTCGCAACGCGCAGGCCGTAGCCTGGGCCATCTTCTGAGCTGAATCCGGCCAGGGGCAAGACGGTAAACCGGCGCCCGCGGGTCGTGTGGACGTCCGGACTCGACCAAGCGACAGCGCCGGCCCAGAGAAGGACCGGCGCCAGCAGGAGTTGAAAGATTGCGCGCTTGCGAATGTCTGCGTCGCCCGTGATTAGAAGTTGATGACGACTCCGGTTGTGATCAGGCGGCCAATCGCGCGGGCGCCGATGAATTCCTGGACCTCGTTGTCAAAGAGGTTGGAGGCGCCGACTGTCAGCGTGGCCCCGAATTGGGGCTTCGTGATCGGCAGCTTGTATTTGACGGTCGCGTCCACGGCAGCGTAGGAATCGACGGTACCGACGTAGACGCCTGAATCCATGGGGAACGAGTCGCGGTAGCGTAGTCCTGCCTTGAATGAGACACCTGACTGGGTGTGGTCGTACCCGGTGCCGACATTGAACTTGTGCTTGGGCGCGTTGAGCGCGATGTCGGCGGTGTTTCATCTGAGGGCGGAGTTCCGGTACCCTTCCTACAGGTCGATCTTCGACCAGACGAAGACGTTTCGGGTCGCGGCCGGGAAAAAAGCGGTGGTTTCACCCCGGGTCTCGTAGAGGGTGTCGAACAGATTGTTGACATCGACGCGAAGTTCGAGCCGCTTCAGTCCGAGATGGGGCCCGAAGTCGTAGGCGAGCCCGAGGTTGGCGACCGTGTAGGCCTCGACAAAGAGCGGGACGTAGTCGGGTGTGGATCGAGCGGCCGGGTCCAGCCGATTGTCTTCAGAATTGTCCGTGTACTGCTTTCCGACGTGCTGAACTGCGAGAGACGCTCGGAACCCCTGTCGCTCGAACGTCGCGCGGACGTTCCCTAGGACGTCAGGGAAACCCGAAATTCGATTCCCGTTGAAGCTCGTCCCTTGACCGGAAGAATCGAAGACGGTGTGCTTCTTGAAGGTGTTGCGGGAGACACTGAGGTTCCCCCGAAGGGTGAGTCCGGGTGCTACGCGTGCGGCTGCGGTGAGTTCGACCCCTTTGTGCAGGGTCTTGTCGGCGTTGCCGGTGACCGGCTGTCCGAACTGGTCGAGCTGACCGTTGCTGACGATTTCGTCCCGAAAGTCCATCCAGAACAGGTTCAGAGTGCCGTGGAGGGAAGGCGACGTATATCCTGCACCGAGTTCGACGTCGTTCAGCGTCTCGGGTTTGGCCAGGGGATCGTCGAAGTTGAAGCGGCCGTTGGCATCCTGGGCGAACTGAGGCTGCCTATCACCCCAGCCGCTGGAGTTGGCCGCATTGTAATAGTTCTTGAGTTGGGGTTCCCGTGAGGTGCGTGCGAAACTGGCGTAGCCGTGGACGCGGTCGGTCAGATTGACGTTCACGCCCAGACTGGGATTGACGAACAGGAGGGGTACCGTGAACTCGGTGCCGACGAAAGCTTCGTCGAACAACCGATAGCGCTTGGCGGCCACGTGAACCTTGCCGTTGACGTTGACGCGTTCGTTCACCCGCTGGGTGTGTCCGACATAGGCCCCTCCAATCCACTTTTCGCCTTTGTACTGGTAGAAGCGGTATTCGGGTGTGATCTCCGGTGGGAGGTTCTCGGCAAAACGCACCGAACCCCAGTGGAGAGATTGATGGTAGCGGGCTTCGAATCCAATCTCCGTAGTGGAAGTTCGGCGCTCGAGGGTAAGGCGAGGCAGCCATCCGGCCTGATGGTTGTTGACGAAGGCACGGACGAGCGACTGGCCGGGGTTGCCGACGGGCGTAAACCCGTTTTCCGGAGTCAATCGGAAGTAGGCTTCGTCCGCCCAGCCCGTTCCGTCAAAGTCGAAAAAGCCCCCACCCTGGACGTAGAAGAAACTGTTGTGCAAGGTTTTGTTTTCATCGAGCGCCCACTCACTCAAGGCTTCGACGTGAGGCTGGTGAAAGTCCTCGATTTCGTCATTGCCGACGATGGGGTTCTGGCGACGCAGCTTGCGGTCGGCGAGGACGTCGACGCGGTTGCCGTTCACGGTCTGAAAGCGTTCCGTGCCGTAGTAATTCAGGTGGTCGCGGTTGAGGCTCCCGTAGACGTGAATGCGCGTGGTCGAGCGGGGGGTGTAATGGGCGGCGCCGGCAAAGTAGGACATGAAGTCGACCCACGCGCCGTGACGATAACCATCCGTCATCGTCTTGCTGAGGTGTGCGTTGACCGCCCAGCCGTTATCAAGCAGGCCAGAGTTCAGGGTCAGGCCGACCTTCCGCGTGTCGTAACTGCCGTAGCCGCTGGTGAGTGTAACCTTGGGTTCGGGCGAGAACCGGTCTGTGACTAGGTTGATCGAGCCGCCGATGGCGGCGGGGCCATAGAGGCCGCTGCCCGCGCCCCTCTGAACCTGAACGTCTTCGAGGGAGGAGGCGAGGTCGGGGAAGTTGACCCAGTAGACGTTGTGGTCTTCCGGGTCGTTCTGCGGAATGCCATTGATCATGACAGAGATTCTGCGTTGGTCGAATCCCCGTAGCGTCAGATAGGTGTAGCCGATGTTGTTCCCGGATTCGGAATAGGTGGTGGCCGAGGGCATTTCGGAGAGCATCGTAGGAATACCCTGGGCGTGGAAGCGATTGTCGATTTCCCGCTGATCCATGTTCGAGAAGGCGACGGCCGATTCACGCTCGACGGCGCGGTCGGCCGTGACGACCACGGTCTGTTCGAGCAGGGTGGTGGGGGAGAGTCGGACGTCGACCGAAAGCGTACTCTGAGTGACCCGAACCGGTTTGCTGTGCGGTCGATAGCCGACGTGAGTGAAGAGCAGGACGTAGGTCCCGGGAGACACATCTCCGAGGCCGTAAGATCCGTCGTCGGTGGTGGTGGCGCCGAGAGGGGTGGCCCGCAGCTGTACGTTGACTCCGTGCACGGGGTCGCCGGTCGAGGCGTCGACCACGCGTCCTACGATCGATGTGGCGTGGGCGGAGCAGGTGAAGAAGAGAAGGGTCCCGAGGACGGACGCCCATCGGGTGACTGCGAGTTCGAGCTTGGTGCGCATGGTGTCTCCAACAATGAAAAAGCCGCTCCGTAGAGAGCGGCCGACCGGTGCTGGATTCACCGATTTGCTTTCCGCTTCCCTACGCTGGCATTACCCAGATCAGGTTCACAGGGTGTGATCTCAGCCTTACGGCACCCCTATGCGGATTCTGTTTCGCGATGTGTTACGGGTAGAACGTATTGGAATCGGTCGCGAGTGTCAAGAGCGGGACCACGGAACACACGGAATACATGGAAGAATAGGGCCACAGCATGTTTACCTTGCCGAAGCCAAGGCGAAGTGGGGCTATGGCCCGATGCCCAGGATTCCTCGTTCCCGGGCTCTGCATGGGGACGCCCTGCTTCCCTTCTTCGTGGCTTCTGCTTTTTCCTACATTTGGTTGGACCGTCCAGTCTTTCTCTGAGTCTTGGTGGTTGACGCCTTTCACACCCTGCGCGCCAGCCCCTCACTCAACAACTCGCCATTCAGGAACCGGCCCTCCCCCGCGACGATATCCGCGTCCGATTCGCCCGGCAGATAGAAGATGTCCGCGAGGTAACGCTCGACGAATCGCTTTGCCCTGTGGACGGCTTCCGTCGGCAGTTCGGCGGTGGCGATGCCGCGAAGATGGAGTTTCTGAGCAAGGAGGTCGCCGTTGGGGGTGGTGAGGGTCACCGCGAGGGTGTCTCCGTCAATCACACGGGCCACGTTGAGACGATGTGTGAAGAGACGGCGTGGGGTCACATCGACCTGGCGTATGGCAAAACTACTTTTCGATTGCGCCCGAACCTGGACGATCGAACCGTCCTGGAAATCGGCTCGATCTCGGGCTTGCCAGTAGAGGCTGAATCCGAGGTCGAGGTAGAGTCTGCTTGTATGAGCGGAGGCAGGCCGACGGACGCGGTAGACGTTCAGGTCTCCTCGGAGCGGCTTCAGGGCGCTTGTCTTCGAGACCGTTTCAGTCTTGCGGTGGGCCTGCGTTCGGATGGCGTCGGTCAGTTGCCGGAAGGACCAAGCCTCGGCCTGTACGGTCGAAACGTAATACTCACGGGCATCTGGGTCCGGCACGCCCAGGAGGCGTGTGATCTGACTCCACGTCAAATCCCCGTGCGTTCGGGGATTTGGGAAATTTCGATAGAAATTGAGCGATTCGTAGAGACGTTGTTCGGAGAGCTCCACATCATCCGCCAGCTGAGGAATCACGCGCGCGCGGTATTGGGCCTGCCCTACCACGGTCAGCAGATATGGCGATGCGGATTCCACGCACGAGAGCTGACGATGCGTTCCATCTTCGACGAGCCGACGGGTTCACGTGATTATCTCGAGAACTATGGCGGTTTCCTGTTGCACTGCGGCGCGACGGCGATGGGCGTGCCCTCCGCTTCGGACACCCATCCCTTGCACGGCGAGCTTCCCAATGCGCCCTATCGTTCGGCTGTAATCGTCGCTGGAGAGCGTGATGGCGTCGATTATGTCTCGGTGAGCGGCCGATATGAGCACAAAGTGGCCTTCAACGTTCACTATCTTGCCGAACCCACGATCACCCTCGAGTCGGATTCCAGCGTGGTTGACGTAGAGATGAAGATCGAGAACCTGAGGGGAGAAACAATGCCCCTTATGTATATGATGCATATGAATCACAAACCCGAAGACGACGCGGAGCTGTACTACAGCGCACCGAAGACGGGCGAGGCGGTTCGGGTCCACAACAGCGTTCCGGGACACATGAAATCCGAACGCATCGAGGACTTGAAAGCCTTTATGGACCGTCTCGAATCTCAACCCGGTCTTCATCACACGCTCTCCGCCGATCTCCCCCTGGATCCGGAAGTCGTTTTTTCGATCGACTACGAGGCGGACGCCGACGGATGGGCCCATACGCTCATGAGATACGTGGATGGGCAGGCGGCGTACGTCTCGCACCGCCCCGACGAATTGCCTGTTGGAATCCGGTGGTTATCGCGAAAGGCGGACGAAGAGGCCGCGGGTATCGTGTTGCCCCAGCGACTGCGGAGTACAATGGCTCTACGGCGGAGCTCGAAAAGGGGAACGTGAAGTATCTTTCCCCGGGAGAGAGCAGGACGTTTCACGCAAAAATAGGCGTGTTGAGCCCTGAGATGGTCGATCCGGTAATCGATCGTATCGATTCTATCCTTGAGTAGATCTCAAGGAACCGAGCGTTCAATCTTCATCACGTACCACGTCATCGCGCGACCACCATATCTCAGTGCACGCTCTGCGTTACGAATCGCTGTTGTCGCACTGAGGCCAGCGGGCTCAGACCAGCGCCTTTTCCACAAGCGCCTCGAGCTCGAGGATGCTGTTCTTCCACGATTCCATAGCGTAGTCGGGCCCTGCCCCCCACGGCGCGGTCTCCATTGTGATGGGATGGGAGAATCCGATATGAGCGGCAAAGCGGAAGACGCCGTCCCAGTCGACCTCACCGCGGCCGGGTGCAAGATGCGAATCGCGGTCGCCGGCGTTGTCCGCCAGATGCCAGGCCGCCACCCTCTCACCCATGGCTTCGAGTACATCGATTGCCGCAGAGCCCGCCGAATAAAGGGCGTGCCCGGTATCATAGACGAACCCCACCTCTTCAGCGGAATACTCCCGGGATAGACGAGCGATGTGCTCGGCCTCGGAGAAGAAACGTCCGCCACCGCTCTCACCCGGCGTCATGTTCTCAAGGCCGATGATCACACCTGCCTCCCTAGCGACCGGCACCAGTTCGTTGAGACTGTGGTAAATCTGCTCGAAGTAGCGATCGAGACCGTTCTCCACGGCGGGATCGCGGTCGGTGGTGGGATGCTGCACCACGACCCGAGCGTCCAGTTTACCGGCAATGCGCATCCAGTGTGACATCTTCGCGACCGTAGCGGAGCGTTTGAATTCGTAGAAAGAGGCGATGTCGTCGACGGCGGCGTAAGGAAGGTGGAACGAGCTGACAGAAATGCCCTCCCCGTCGAGACGCTGGCGCAGCTCGACGAGCTCAGCGTCGCGAAGTCCCTCAACATTGCTCGGATGCAGTTCCAAGGCCTTCACGTCGCAGGTGTGACACGCTTCGATCATGCGGTCGAGATTGCTGTCGTAGAAGGTGCCAACAAAAGCCCAGGTCCACGTCTTTTCAGCCATTTCGTCTCCTTGTCGTTACTGTGGTTGTCTCGACGCCCACGACGTCCAGATCGCCAAATGCGTTTTGCCGCACGGCCGTACCGATCGCGAAGTATTTGTGGGTGAACGGGGGTTTGGTTCGTGACACATACCTCCGCCTCCGTTGCACCCCATTTCGCCGTGTCTTAAGTTAGGCCGCACACACGCTGTCCGACAGCCCATCGAAGCCCTGCCTAAAATCGACGCGTTAGCAAATGAGCCCACAAAAAGCCATCGCCGTTACCGCCCCGCAAACGGCCGAATTGATCTCCATCGACGATCCGTCGGAACTACGGGAAAACGAGATCCGTGCCCGCACGCTCTATACCTTGGTGAGCCCGGGTACCGAACTTGCCGCCCGCTATACGCTTGAAGAAATCGAAAGCCCGCGGCTATTCGGCTATGCCGCCGTTGCCCAGGTAGAACAAAAGGGCGCGGCCGTGCAAAGCCTGGACATCGGTGACCTGTTCTTCTGCTCGGGCGGCCATAAAAGCTTCCAACAACTGCCCGCCGAAAATGCTATACCCGTACCCGAAGGCCTCGCCGCCGAAAAGGCCGTCATCGCCCGGCTGATGGGCGTGACCTTCACCACGCTGATCACCACGGCCGCCCGCCCGGGCGAAAAAGTCATCGTCTCGGGCTTGGGCCCCGTCGGATTTTTGGGCAGCCAGATCTTCAAACGCAGCGGCTACCAGGTCTATGGCTGCGACCCCGACGCGCAGCGGCTCGAATACGCCCGAAAGGCCGGCATCCAACACGTCTTCCCGCGCATGCCGTTCGACGATGCGGAAATCGCCAAGCAAGCGACGCTGGTGGTCGAGTGCTCCGGTCACGAGCAAGGCGCGCTGGACGCCTGCAATATGGTCAAGGTTCGCGGCGAAGTGGTGCTGGTCGGGGTGCCCTGGCAGCGGAAAACCGACCTGTATTCACACGATCTGCTGCAAGCGGTTTTCCACAACTATGTCGTGCTTAGAAGTGGCTGGGAATGGGAAATTCCTCCGTCCGAGACCTTCCGGTTCCAGCACCATACGCTGAGGAAAAACTTCGAAACCAGCCTGCAGTGGCTTGCCGAAGGTAGCATTTACCTCGACGGGCTCTGCGCGATGGTGGATCCACGCGACTGCCAGGAGGCCTACCAAAATGCCTTGCACCACAAGACAGAGGGCTTGTTTACAATCTTCGATTGGGGCCGATGCAGCTAGCGGTCTCAGCATCCGCTGAGCGGGACGGTATTCTATGAGCGTATTTGCCAAAGACAACCTTATGGCCTGGTGCATCGTGCCCTTTGACGCCAACAAGCGCGGCCCCAAACAACGTGCCCGGATGCTGCAGCGCCTGGGCATTAAGTCTCTGGCCTACGACTGGCGCCAAGCCCATATCGACAGCTTCGACGAGGAGCTGCGGCAACTGACCGACCACGGGATAAAGCTCAGCGCCTTCTGGCTTGCGGGTGGCTACCCCAATGACGAAAAAAGCGCCGTGGACGACCCCATGCTGCGGCCGGTCATCGAGTTTATCCAAAGGCACAAACTGAATATCGAGGTATGGAAAACCTGCAGCGTCGACGGCCCGGACGAAATGGTCGAAGACGAGGCCCGCTACCAAGCCTGCACCCGCCAAATCGGCGCCCTGTGCAATGTCTTTAACGACCTCGGCTGCAGATACGGGCTCTACAACCACGGCGGTTGGGGCGGGGAACCGGAAACCATGGCCGAGATCGCCCGGCGGCTCCAATCAAAGGATATCGGCATCGTCTACAACTTCCATCACGGCCACGAGCATCTCGAGCGCATGCCCGGCGCCTTTGCCGCGATGCGGCCCTATCTCACCTGCGTCAACCTCAACGGCACGACGCCCGGCGGTCCCAAAGTCCTGCCCCTGGCGGCAGGCGAGCGGGACGCGGAGATCCTGTCGATGATTGAGGATTCGGGCTATTGCGGCCCGTTGGGCATCCTCGACCACCGGATGGAAACCGACGCCGAAGAGAGCCTGCGGCAGAACCTGGTAGGTTTGCAGACGCTGCTTGAGGAACGGGGCGACGAAGAGGCGTTGAAGACCTACGCATAGAGTTCGCCGCCTAAAAGGCCCTCTATTCTTTCTGTACACACAAGTTCTACGCTCGCGACGATAACAATCAGGGAACACTTCGCCGAGCGTGGCGGCATCGATCTCCTCGCCGGGGCAACCGAAACGCTGGTCGTCGCCGATGAATACAACTCGTCCACCATCCTGCTGAGAAATTTCCGCCGGACTCGCCCACGAAACCCTCACTGAAATCGTCCGCATCCTCGGTATCCTGCCCACGGCTCGCCCGGGTCTCGTGGAGGGACCATGGCCCCGTGAACCTGTGCGACACCTGCGAGGAAATGCTCGGCACCGCCGCCGTCGAACAAAAGGGAGGTAAGCGCCGTGTCAACCGAAGTCTATTCATCCAGGCCGCAAGACAAAATCCCCAACAACCGGTTTCCTCTGTTGGTGCATCGCAATGCCATTCCGGGAGGTGGAGCCGAGGCGGTCAAGACGCAGTTTCGCGCCAACGGTTGGTCAAACAACTGGGACTATCCCGGGGTTTACGAATACGCTCATTTTCATTCCACCACGCACGAATGCCTCGGCTGCGCCAACGGTTGGATGGAATTTAAGATTTCCGTTGGTGAAGGCGGCTGGACCCGGATCCGAATTAGCGCCGGCGACGTGATCGTCATGCCCGCGGGGGTTAGCCACCAGATGGTTGGCCAATCGGATGACATCCACATGTGTGGCGGCTACCCGGACGGACGCGACTGGGACGATATCCAGGTAGCCTTCCTGAGTGATGAAGACTACAAACGCGCCTGCAAACGCATCATGATGCTGCCCATTCCGAGCAGGGATCCTGCGACCGGAAAGCCGATGCCCGAATGGCACGCCGCTCCTTCATCGGTGGACGGAGGCTGGAATGACTGGCGCACCAGTCTGGACGCCACCTCTTGACAGTAGGCGAACTCTTCTTCTTGGCCGTTTGCGGCCCTGCTGGAACGAACGAATGCAACCCTTACGGGCGACGACTATTTCTTGATCAAACTCGCAGTTCACCAACCAGCGAGAGTAGCGGAACGTCGGCATGGCAAACTCATCCACAGTGAACGCGCACGATCTAACCTTGGGTCGGGCGGGACAGTTTCTGCGGTCGCGTCAAGAGCCGGATGGTACGGCGCCGGGTGCCGAATCGATCTGGGGGTACTATTCTCAACCATTGGCCTTCTTGAGTGCCGGATAGGTCAGTGATTGGAACTGCGCCAACCGATGTCTCGACTTGATCCAGCGAGATTTTCTGACTGACAACGGAACCCTCCAAATCGAGGCTTTCCCGCTGGTCGGCGATCTATATCCCTATCCCTGCCTGACTCGTGGCGCTGCGACTTGGGGACGCGTCGATATGGCTGTGCCACTCACCAGATTCTTACTCCGCTTCCAGGACGAGTGTGGTGGGTTCTATTACCGCGTGGATGACCCGTCATTGATCGATCCCGCTGTCACGGCACACGGGGGCATCAGCCTGATTCTTGCCGGACATTTGCGCGAAGCCGAAAGAGCAGGTCAATATTTCACGAGGCTGCACGATTTGCAGCCGGATCCCGACGGCCGGTACCTGACGGTTTGGGATACAAAATCGGGCCGGTTGCTATCGGATTATGGGGCCGCAGAAGACGTACCCTGGGGACTCGGCTCGCAACTGGTCCGTGACAACCCGCAGGGCGGGAATGCTTATTGGGATATCGGATACATGATGGCGTTCCTGACGGCGCTTTTCCAGACGGCGGGGGATCGGGACTACTTGAGGGTTGTCGAGGAGATGTTCGACGTTGTCAGCCGATATAAGGGCTTTCACCATCACGTCTGGAAAACCCAGTGGGGCTGTGCCGCCCTATACCAGGCAACCGGAAAAGTAAAGTACCTGCAGGCAGCCACCGCGATGGACGACGAGATCGTAAAGACGCAACAGGAAGACGGGGGCTTCTTCCTTGGCGACCAATCTTGCTACGTTGATGATGCAGAACAGCAATAGTCATACGCGTTCGGGAGCTATCAAGAGCTTCAAGACAACGTTCCCATCCTGATGGACACCGCCGCGCAAATGATGCATTACCTCGCACAAGTCCGTGCTGTTCTTTGAACTTAAAAGTCCTGTATTGCCCTGACGGCCCTCGACCTGACTTGCCTTCGGCAAGTTCTCAAGCGTGCTCACCGTTAGGAGGAATGCCGTCTTCGTTCGCCCGGACCACCTAAAGGGGCAAGAGCAAGCTCGGAATCCCCCTGAAAGTTTCTTTGAAATGATGACAAATGTCCGCCTCTATTGACGAGACAACGGCGACGCAGCTCCAGATCATCCGAGAAGTTCACGAGCTTCTCGACTCGATCCAGATTCCCCACTGGCTGGGCGGAGGCTGGGCACTGGATTTCCCGTTGGGTAAGATCACCAACAAGCATGGGGATATTGACTGGTTGATCTGGAAGAAGGATGCCTCGGTGGTTCTGTCCACGCTCGAGGAGAATGCGTTTCGCTTTCAAAAGGTGAGACATCCCGAAGAACACATCGGATTCTATAGGCACGAGCGATACGTCAGCTTCACACTCGATGAGTGGAACGAGAAGGGCTAGATTGTGACGTCAGGACGTTGGAGGGATTGGCCGTATCCGGACGGTAGTTTCTGAGAACCTCCGGGACGCATAGGAGATCTTGCCTGTCCTATTGTGAGCGCCGAAGGGCAACTGGATTCCAGAGAGAACTTTCACAAGCATCCAGCGGGTGCACCACTTCGAGATGGTGACTTCCCGGCGATCCAAAGACTTCGCGACTATATCGCAGGCCGGAAGAAAATTTCGAAGGAGGACTAAGAAGGCAGGGCCGCCTTCTCAAGACGAAGACAGCACTCTGCCTAACTACGGCTGCCCTGGTTCTCTTCAAACGACCCATCCTCCACAGGGCCGCGACGACTTCTATTTAAGTTGACTTAAGCCGTGATGGTTTTGCTGTCACGGCGCAGCCGGGTTGGGCAGCATTGCCCGTTACACGCAAGCGGCGCAGAGATCCCAGCGACTTCTGGCCGGCCAATCGTGCAGATAAAAAAGACACCTTGTCCAAGATGAATGGAGGGAGATCGGTGGGGAGGTACGACTTTGATCAGATTGTCGATCGCCGAGCGATCAACGCTTCGAAGTGGAACGTCACGGAGGGCATCATCCCGATGTCCATCGCGGACACCGACTTCCTATCGCCGCCAGAGGTCAGCGAGGCCATTCGCGAACGCGTCGCCGTGGAAAGCTATGGCTACTCCCGCATGACAGATGCCGACTACGACGCCATCCTGGACTGGATCGGAACGCATCAGCGACAAGAGGTTCCACGGGAGCACCTCCTGTCTACACCCGGGGTTCTCTACACGATGCGCGTGGTCATGTTTGCGCTCACCGAGCCTGGAGACCGTGTGATCGTCCAGACGCCACTGCACACTCCCTCAATCGGCTCGGCCGAACTACGCCGGCGGGTCCCGGTGAAGAACCAGATGAAGCGGCTCCCAGACGGCCGATACACCTTCGATCTGGACAACCTGGAGCGCTGCCTCGCGGAGGGCGCGCGGGTGCTGATGATGTGTGCGCCCAACAACCCGACGGGGCGCGTCTGGACCATGGAGGAGCTGTCCGGCTTGGCCGATCTGGTCAAGGAGTACGACGCTTGGATCGTGTCGGACGAGATTCACCGCGACATCGTTTACCGCGGCAAGCGACACATCCCTATTTCGACACTGCCGGGCATGGAGGAGCGAGCCATTACTGTCTTTTCCACCTCCAAGACCTTCAACATGGGGGGCTTTCACATCGGCTCAGCGATCATCGCCGATCCCAGGCTGCGAGCCGACGTCACCCAGGCCTTCTACGAATACGGCCATTCGTGCGGGAGGCCGTCTGCCCTGTGCATCGTCGCCCAGACCGCGGCGTACAAGCATGGAGCTGGGTGGCTGGAGGAACTCCTCGAATACCTCGATGGTAACATCAGCCTGGCCCTGAAGTATCTGGAGGGGACACCGCTGGCGGTCTTCCGCCCGGACGGCACGTTCCTTCTGTGGGTGGATTGCGAGGCGCTCGGTATGCACACGGACGAACTCAAGTTATTCATGCGGGAAAAGGCGCGCATCCAGCCCGCCCCGGGCCATTACTTCGACACGTACCAGATTGGTGAGTATACGGGACTCCAGCACCACTTTCGACTGAACATCGCCATGCCGCGTTCGCTCATAGAGGAGGCGATGGACAGGCTACGGAACGCGGTACTCGCGCTCTGATCCTGTAGCCAAACACCACAGCCATATAAGCCCAACAAGAGATGGAGTGCAATTGTCGACCTTACTAACCGAAAGTTACCCACCCAAATTGCCGTGGGTTTCTCTACGGATGGAAATGTCCTAATTTCATCTTCACACACGGCCACTTCGGCAACTGTGGAAACGTTAACCGCAATGCGAAACCAATGTGATATTGACCGCTCTATTCCTGGTTATACGGTCGGCTAGAGCAGAGGAGAGATCGTGCTGAAGAAGCTTCTATCCTACTTCGATAGTAATCGAGTAGCCATAGGCGATTGTACGGGCGCTCTCATTGTGAGTCGGAGCGGTGAGGTGCTCTTGGAGGAGTGCACGCGTGTGAAGGGCCCGGAAGAGATCAATTCTGCAACTCTGCGGCCAATCTTCTCCGCAACAAAGGGTGTAACTTCCGGCCTGTTGCTTTCGCTGTGTTGAGAACGGTACGCTCAACCTGGATGCTGCTGTCAGCAAACACCTACGGGCGTTCTCGACCCACGGCCCGGGTGCATATAATAGGCGAGATGTGACCATTCGGCACTTAGCCTCGTTCACTGCCGGCACCTACATCCCGCCTGAAAAGTATACGCCCAACCCGACGCCACCCGACCTCGAGCTTGTTGAATGGATTCCAAAACATTCAAGTGAAGCGTGCTTGGGACAAGTGCGAACCGAATGAGGAGGATGATCTACTCTTTTTTGCACGTAGGCCATAGTCAAGGATGATACTTGGAGTTGAAAACCAGACCTGATAGAGACAAGAAACAGAACTGCCACAAGGCACTGCGAAAGGACATGGTGTGAACGATCACGCGGAAGTGATGGTGGACTACTATTCCCAGAGGGTTCCCTACTGGAAAGACTGGGATGTATCTACAGCGGAGGGCAAGGGGACGATCGAACACGTCAAGTGGTTGCTATCCGGTCGAAGGGTGCTGGAAATAGCCTGCGGGACTGGATTCTGGGCCAGCCAGATTTCGCAGACCGCGCAAAGTGTAGTGGCGACTGACTATACCGAGGCCATGCTTCAGTGCGCAAGGGAACAGACTCAAGACTGCGAGAATGTCGTGGTTCAGAAAGCGGATGCGAATTCACTCGTTCAGATCGAGGAGACATTCTCTGCCGGTTTCCATTTTCAATGGTTCTCTCACGTTCCGCTCGCGGAAGTAACTGGATTTCTTGAACGGTTCCACAGCAAGCTCGAGACTGGAGCTCGCGTGGTCTTTGGAGACAACCGCGTCCAGGGCGAAGAATCCACTCCGGCGGGAGACTATTACACAACGAGAGAGCTACCCAACGGGAATCAATTCAGAATCATCAAAAACTACCCTACGGAAGGGTATTTGCGAGATGTGTTGAGCACCGCGGCTTGCGGAGTAACCTACGTGCTCTTTCGCCACAATTGGTTTATCACCTACACGAAAGCCTGAGTCTCGTTACGCGAAGGCGCCGTCACGCGACACATTCTGCCGCTCTGATGCCCAGGCCTCTGAACAGCAACGGGTTGGCAGGAACTTCACCCCTCGCTCGACTCGGGAAAAAGAATAACCTGTCCTGAGCATCAGACGGCCTCTCTTTGCCGACCTGCGAGCACGGCATATAACTGGGCATCCGCGTTCTCCACACGACCCCCACGCTCCACACCTGCCTTCGGCAGGCTCGCAGGATGCCTATCTGTTGTGCGCCACGTAAAAACCAGTAAAGCAATCAGGAGCCAGATGGGGAATTCGACTGGTTGTGTTTGACAGTTTCAGGGTACGAGGAAATGAGGAAATCTCGGACTTCATTGACCGGGGCGTGGCAACTGGTGTTAGGAAACGGAACCTCCCCAGTTTCCCGGAAGCTCGCACCGTTCTCGAAGTGGAATCCGCCTCGCCTGTCTGACGTGGTTGTAGTGTTTGCGCCATTGCTC
>DJHM01000011.1:299789-358733 GCA_002433075.1 Latescibacteria bacterium UBA6620 | reverse complement strand
ATACAGAGATGAGGCCAGGTCAGACTACCTGCGGCCAAGACTCTTCGATCCCCAGGGCATTGTCAACCCATTCTGGGACGAGAGCCCTGAAGGTGTCGCGCTGGGGGGGCGGGGCTTCGGCTCACGACGGAAGACATCTTGCGCCACGGGGAGTTGTACCTTCAGCGAGGCGTCTGGGGCGACGCACGGATCCTGCCCGAAGCCTGGGTCGATGAGGCGACCCGCTTGCAGGCCCAGACGCCACCGAAAGATCGCATCAGGGGATGGGGCTACAATTTCACCATCCATCCCGAGCAGGAAGCGTTCGGGTCAGGAGGCGCTTTCGGGCAGAACTGTCTCATCCTGCCGAAAGCGAACTGTGTTATTGCGATCACGGCAGGCGTCCCTATGGGAGACCAGATGCAGGCGGTGAAGGATCTGGTGTGGAAGCATATGCTTCCCGCTTTTTCGGATTCACCCCTCCCTGATAACAACGAGGATGCGGCTTTGCTCTCCGAGAAGCTTCGAAACCTGACGCCGCGCACCCCCGGTTGGAGGTTCCGATCCTCCCAGCGGGTCCAGGCTTTGGGGGCGTGAGTTCGTTTTCCCTCAAAACGGCCGTGGATTGAGGTCCGTCAGGATCAGCCCCCGTCCCTCCGGTAGCCTTTTGACGTTCACGAACGGCGAGGGTAGTCACCAGATCGTGTGCGGTCACGATACCTGGCAAGCGGGACGAACCGCGTTCGAGCCACCTTCACTCGTCAATCTCGGCGTTGTACACGATGGTTCGGCAACACCGTGTGCAGCCTGTGGAGGGTGGACCTTTCCAGATATTTTTTCGGCTCTGCTACACCGAAAGTCCGATCATCGAGGACCTTACCTTACAGTTCGAGCAAGATCAGGTCACGCTCAACCAGAAACCGAATCTGAGCGTTCTGCACTGGAAGGCGAAACCTCGACTTGAGCTGGTTGGAGTTGCAGGCTAAGGTAGGGTAAGATGGGAGAACGTTTGAAAATGCGCATCGAAGAGATAGGTAGGCGTGTTCGATGATTCGGGTCGATTGCGACTTCCCCGGGGGAAACATAATCGTCGAACGGATTGATGGCGATGATGTGTATGTTCGTCAGGATCTGCGCGATACGGATCGCGACTGGTTTTACTGGTACTTCCGAGTCCGTGGCGCAGCCGGTCGAACCGTTCGGTTTCACTTCACCGCAAGCAACGTCATTGGTACGCGTGGTCCTGGCGTGAGCAAAGACGAGGGAGTGACGTGGCGATGGCTGGGTTGTGATGCGGTCGATGAGCAGTCGTTCGTCTACACGTTCGGAAACGACGCGGAGGTCTGGTTCAGTTTCGGCATGCCGTATGTGCAGTCCGGTATGGAACGATTTCTGACGTCCTACGCGGATTCAGATGATCTTGTGGTGGAGACGTTGTGCAGAACGCGGAAGGGGCGTGAAGTCGAGGTGTTGCGTGTGGGGCGTCTCGACGGAGAGGCGGATCTTCGCGTGTTGATCGTGGCGCGACACCATTGCTGTGAGATGATGCCGGCCTATGTCCTGGAAGGCCTGCTGGCGACGATCCTTGGCAAGGGTGACTTGGGAGGTTGGTTTCGGAAACGGATTGAATGTATGGTGGTCCCGTTTATGGATAAAGACGGTGTGGAAGATGGCGATCAGGGGAAGAATCGGAGGCCCAGGGATCACAACCGGGATTACGTTGGTGAAAGTGTGCACGTCGAACCGGCCGCTATCCGTGAGAAGGTGCCGGATTGGAGTGCGGGAAAGCTGAAGGCCGCGATCGACCTGCACTGTCCCTACATTCGCGGGGATCGACACGAGAATATCCATCTGGTGGGATCGGAGTCCGAAGCCTGCTGGCAGGAGCAGATTCGGTTCTCAGATATTCTGGAAGAGACACACACAGGCGACTTGCCCTTCCGCACAGAGGACAACCTGCCTTACGGCGTAGCGTGGAATACGGCTGAGAACTATGCGACCGGAAAGAGCTTCGGTCGGTGGGCGGGTGAATTGCCAGGCGTTCGACTGGCCACGGCGATCGAAATTCCCTACGCCAATGTAGGTGAACTGGATACGAGTCAGGATCTGGCTCGTGCGTTTGGACACGATCTGGCTGCGGCGCTGAGAGTGTATCTGGAGACGACGGTGTGATGTTCGGATCAGAGCATGACGCTGAACCCGAGCGACATCACTGGGCGGAGTCGAAAGGCGTCCAGGCCGCAAAGCGTGACGGCGCCCCCGTGGGGTGCTGCAACTACGGTGGGACTACCAGTCAGGAGCCTGGACAGCTTGTCGAACGATCGCTAATTTGGATTACGGGAGGGAAAGGTGCCTGCTCCCACATATGATTCCTAAATCCCGCAATTTCAATCACTAATCGGCGGATGATTTCGCAGTCGGAATAGGGCTGATTTCGAGGACCAGCCGAAAATTGGCGAACGTGACACTCCGCTCGGATCTTCATTTTAGGGTGATACCTTGGCCCGCCACCCATGGGATGGCGGCCTTTTTCTTTTTAGGCCTTGATCTCCAGGACACTCTAAAGTGATGAGAGGAGAGAGGATGCCGAATGCACCCGATGAAGTGATTTCAACGGTCGACCGTTCGGCGCTGACTCCGATTGTCCGACAGGCGTTAGACGATGCGACAGCGGAAGTGATCGACTGGGACTATCACACCCTGCAGTAGGTGACGGAGGTGGAGGAGCGCGCGGCAAGGGAAGACGTCACATTCGAAGTCGAAGGCCGGCTGGCGGAGGCGGTCGCAGAGCTTCTTCGTTCGTTAGAGTCTGAGTGGCCCACTACCGGCCCGGAACGAGGCGTTTTTCGGGTTGCCGGTCACTGCCGATCGGGAACGGAAAAGGTTTCGTGGTCGGTCATTCTGAAGATCCGGCCAGAACGCGCGTCCAGGAGCGAGTTCTATGCCTATCAATCGGGCATCCTGGACGACCTGCGGGACGATCTGCAGATGCCGATTTGTTATCGAATCGACGAGCAGGAAAACGGAAGCTACTGGCTCTGGCTGGAGGACGCCCAGGACGATATCGGCGTGGTCTGGCCGGTCGAACGCTTCGGGCTGGCGGCACGTCATCTGGGCCACTTCAACGGTCAGTGTCTCGTCGGGAAGCCTCTGCTCCAAGCGGAGTGGTTTGGACGTAAGCCCACCCTGCAATGGGACGCGACGGAGAGGGTACTCGCTCAGCTGGAGAGTGTCAGGGACCATCTGCTTGTCGCTCGCGCCTATACACCGGAGAATGCTCGCGGAGTCAGGCGTCTGTGGGAGGATCGACACACGCTTCTGGCGGCCCTGGAGACGCTCCCGACGACCCTCTGTCACCTGGACGCGCAGCGGTAGAACCTGATCGCGCAACAGACGCACGGGGTAGATCGAACAGTTGCGATCGATTGGGGGAGGCCGGGGATCGGGAGCCTGGGGATCGACGTCGCGCAGCTCGCGGTGAATTTTCGGAGCGTACGGGACGTGGATATCAACGAGATGAGAGACCTCAACGATCTCGTTTTCGAAGGATACCTGGCCGGGTTCCGTGACGGCGGATGGACGGGAGATCCCGGGATCCTCCGGCTGGGGTATGTAGCGTCGATTGCCCTTCAGAATGGATTGATGGACTTCTGGAACCTGAGAGGAGTGATTGATCCGAGACAATACCCGCGGATGCGGCTCCTGTGGGGAGCACCGACCTGTGGAGGAGAACCTTGATCGGAGGGGTGCATTGCTGCGCTTGATTCTTGAACTTCCGGATGAAGCTCATCAACGACACCTGAGTCAAGGCCGGTGACGCGAATCCACCACGTAGCCTGCCCAAAGCCTCCTGACAGCTGAAGCCTTCCTGACAGGAGTCTGCATCGAGCATAGAGAGAGGTAACTTTTTCTGGAGTGGCGAAGGTTGTTTGCGACCTCATCCGCCCCTACTGCGAATCGCGCTCGCTAGGGTACCCACACATGGCAGCCTTGACGCGAATGGCGCGATAGATCATATATCGCGCCAAGTCCCTTGTTTAGCGTAACATCCTTCGGAATCAGGAACAGACGATGACTGAGAATTACAGATGGAGCTGTGTGAGCTCGGATGTGGCGTGGTCACCCCGCGACGGGGCGCAGCTCGTCTCCTTCCACGACAAGCTCTTTCTTCTCGGTGGCTGGAACCAGTACGCAGGCCAACGGGACGACCTCGCAGGTGGGGGTGTTGGCGCCTTCGAGTCGGAGGTGTGCTCGGAGGTCTGGTGCTCGGAAGACGACGGGGTCAGCTGGTCTCTGACGACCACGGCTCCCTGGAGCGGCAGGCACATGCATGGTGCGGTCGTGCACGACGACCATATGTGGATCGTCGGGTCGGAGAACGGGACACCCGACGATGTGTGGAAATCGAAAGATGGCGCGGATTGGGAGCTCGTTTCAGCCACCGTACCATGGCAGGATCGCGGCAATCAGATGGTCACCGTGTTCGATGGGTCGATCTGGGTTCTGGGTGGCCAGGCGGGGGCTGCGGGACAGACCAACTTCATCGCGGACCTGAAAGCGGGGAAACCCTTCCCACCCGTGCCCCCGCCACTGCGCGATGTCTGGCGGACGAATGACGGTGTGAACTGGGACCGGGTGACAGACAACGCACCGTGGGCGCCGAGAGGCATGATTACCGGGGCGAATGGTGGCGTGGCCGTTCACGATGGTCGAATGTGGATTCTGGGCGGGGGGTATGTCGGCGCCGGCGGAACCACGTTGAGCTCGCTGCGGTACGATCTCGAGGAGCAGCCACGATTGAAAGCTCGCCTCTATCACAACGATGTGTGGTCGTCTGCGGACGGTCACGACTGGACACAACATCTCGCAGAGGGGGCGGCGCCGTGGGCGGCGCGTTCCTATCACGATACCGCCGTCTGGGATGGCAAGCTCTGGGTGTTGGGGGGGCACCGGGGGATCGCCGATCATCCCAGCGAGGTCGCGACCGAAGGAAATCGAAACGATGTGTGGTATTCGGAGGACGGCGGACATTGGCAGGAACTGCCGGACACGCCCTGGAGCCCGCGTCACGCATGTGCCGTCCACGTGCACGGGGACGCTCTTTATCTGGTGGCGGGAAGTGCGGTTACGATCTCAGCGGAGCAGGCGGAGTTGAGCAGGCGGAATTTCACCCATCGCGTCGAGTCTGCGTGGCTTCCGGGAGATGTGTGGCGTCTGGATCGCGTTTGAGAGTAACGTAAGCGATTCGACAGGTCAACTGGAAGGGGAGATACTCGGGTGGGGTGTCATGTAAGCTGTACAGCTTCCACCTTGGCGATTTCTTTCACATCCGTGTAGTGGGCGTATTCCATCAGCTCCCTGACCTGGGGCGAGAGCCGTTCCTGGATCGCTTCCGAGGGGCCTGTCCTGTTCTTGTACTGCGGGCGGTAGCGAAGCACGAGGGTCCGTCGTTGGCGGTCCGTCGGTTTCCACTGCAAGGTTCCGTGGGCGAGCATCTCTGTCATGACGATTGCGTCCCCCGCCCTCGGCGTCACGTTGACCACCCCGTCGGGCAAATCGTCGAGTTCGGCCATCAGTCCGCCGTTGAACAGGGCCTCGGGGCGATCGAAGGCAGCTTTGTGCGACCCCGGCACGACGACGAGTCCACCATCGCCCGGCAAGACATCATCGAAATAGGGGAAGATCACGAAATTGTCGCAGTAGATGCGGCCCTCGCGGGTGTCGAATCTTGTGCTTACCCAGCCGAAATCCTCCCTCGCGCAGTGAAGCCGTCCCGCCTCGTGATGGTGGTTGTCCACGAGAAGGGTGCCCCTCGCCAGGCCGGGCCGGTCGTGGGTGAATTCCATGATGATGGGCCATAGCTTGGGATGCACGGCGATGGATTCGAGACACTTGTCCCAGGCGAAGCCGTTCGCGTGCATCTTTCCGTCCTCCGAGTGGGAGAAGCCCTCGGGCAATGCCTCTTCGGGGGTTGTCATGTAGCGATCGATGGCTTCTCGTCCCGCGGTCAATTCGGCTTCACTCAGTACGTTGCGAAGGAGCAGAAAGCCGTTGATGTCGAAGAGATATCGCTGTTCGGGAGTCATTGTCTCGTCAGATCCTTAGTTGAGTTCGTGCCATCACTGCGAAGGAGTTCGTCGAATGAGTCAGGTGCCTGAGGAAGTCATCACACAATTGGCCCCAACCGGGGTGCTCCGTGCCGGGATCAACATGTCCAACTTTCTGCTCGTTGTCGACAAGACTCCTTCCGGCGACCCGATCGGTCCTTCACCGAGCATGGCTGCAGCGATCGTCGAGGCGTTGGGGGTGTCGCTCGAGCTTGTTCCTTATGAGAATCCGAGTGCGGTGGTCGCGGCGGCGGGAACGGGGGAATGGGACATCGGCAACATCGGTGCGGAGCCGCAACGAGCGGAGGTCATGGATTTCACCGCTGCCTATGCAGAAATTGAAGCGACGTATCTTGTTCCCCCCGGGTCCGCCATTCAGTCGATCGACGAGGTCGACCGCCCGGGAAATCGCATATCGGTGTCCAAGGGGAGTGCCTACGGATTGTGGCTGGAAAACAATATCAAGCAGGCCGAGTTGTTCCCGGTCGTGGGGGGCGGCGCTGCTTTCGATCTGTTTGTGAGTGAAAAGATGGACGCCTATGCCGGCCTGCGTCCGGGCCTCGGTTCCGAAGTAGAGAAGTTGCCCGGGTCACGGATTCTGGAGGGCCAGTTCACGGCCGTGCAGCAAGCCATCGGTCTGAACAAGGGGAAGGAGGCGGCCCACACCTGGCTCAAGGCATTCGTGGAAGCGTCGAAGGCGGACGGACTTGTCGCAAGCTTGATCGCGAAGTTCGGTGTCGAGGGAAGGCTCTCGGTGGCGCCGCCGGCGTAGGATCGCCTGGCCTGACCTTTGAATTGGTCCTCAGGTGGCGCACCAGTGGTAGTGGCCAGGGCCTGTGTGCTGTACCATCTGGCTGATGAGGCCGCGAAGATGCGCCACGCGATCGGCCTGGCCTGGATCTGAAGCCAGATTGTGCAGTTCGTCAGGGTCCGACGGCAGGTCGTAGAGCTCGTCGATGTCGCTGCGGTTCCAGTTGAACTTCCACGATCCTTCCCGAACCATGACCCGGGCCGCGAGGTCCTCCGGCGCTGGTGACCGGTCGTTGATGGCGTCGCTCGTAGCGACTTCCGAGAAGACGGGGATGGCCGCTGGCTGAGCTCCGCTTCGAATCGCATCTGCAACGCTACGACCGTCGATCGGCCCCCCGAACGAGAGTTCGCAGAGATCGAGGAGGGTGGGCGCAAGATCGACGCCCCCGAACGGCGCCTCCACGTGATGCCCCGCGGGTAAACCGCCAAGCCAGGTGGCGAGGCACGGGACACGCGAGGACGCCTCGAAGAAATTGCGCTTGGTCGTGGTCTGATGGTCGCCCAGCATCTCGCCGTGGTCGCTGATAAAGGCGAGGATCGTGTTTTCCTCCAGGTCCAGTTCCTGAAGTTTCTTGACGATGCGCCCGACCTGATCGTCGATGTGTGTGACCAGAGCATAGTAGTGTGCGACCATCTCGCGAAACTTGCTCTCGTCGACTTCGTCCGGTAACCGTCCACTTTCTGTGTGGAGCCAGGCCGGACGGCCCTCGAGGTCGTCCTTGAAGGTAGCGGGAAGCTCGATGTCTTCCAGTGGGTAGGCGTCGACCCACTCTTTCATCACAGCGATGAGGGGATGAGGATCCTTGACGCTGAGGAAGAGGAAGAAGGGGCGGTCGTCTTTCGTATCGAGAAATTCGAGGCCTTGCTCGATGGTCCAGGTTGTTCGCTGTTGGCGTGGATCATCGATCCGGACGTATTGCAGACCGCACCGCTGGATCTCCGGAATCCTCCGTTTCTCGATTGGGACGGTGGAGTTGGCGGGGCCTGATTCGCTCTGGTAGATGTTGGGAACGCCCACCTCGTCGAAGTAGTCGAACAGGATGTCCGGGCGGCTTTCCCCCTGGTAACGATAGACTCGCCAGAACTCCTCGAATCCGTGCTGAGGGACGTGGTCGTGCCCCAGGTGCCAGGGACCGGCGATACCGCATCGGTAGCCGTTCGCTGAGAAGACATCGCCGAGGGTGACAGCGTCCGGCCGTAGGACGGCCATCTTCTCGGGTTCGAGACGGGTAGGGCCATAATTGGCAAGTTGACCGTGATAGTGCGGATACGTGCCGGTCAGCCAGGACGCCCGGGCCGGCGAGCAAACGGGTGAAGGACAGTACGTCGTGTCGAAAACGACTCCCCCTTCGGCCAGACGATCCAGATGCGGAGTCTTCACAAGGGGGTGTTCCGCGTACCCCAGACAGTCATACCGAAGCTGGTCGCACATGATTAGGATGACGTTGGGAGAAGGCATGGGGTTACTCCTGAGTTCGTAGGTTAAGAAGAAGATATGACGTCACCGGCCGTCACGTGTCGAGCTATCACATCGAGAGTATGACTGGACTGATCAGAAACCGGGGCAACTTACCGTGGTGAACCTCAACGCCCACAGGTTAGCGGCCTAGGTAAAGGCGGCAGCGAGCAACGCAACCGTTTCACCTCTATCCTCGGGGTCATCTATGTGGCTGTCGTCGAGCAAGATCGTACTGCCGGCGTGGGCCACGAGCCCCCGCAGCGTCTGAGCGCCATGAAACGGGTTCCTGTAATATCTTCATCCACGAGGACTCGGCTGCTTTCATCGATTTCAGACCCTTCGGCTTCGGCTACTACTTCACGGATATCGCCAGCATACATCGGGACCTGGGACCCGGTGAACACAAGACGTTCCTGAACGGCTATCGGCGAGTACGTGAGTTGACACTGGAGGACATCGGCTTGATCGAGTCCTTCAACGAGATCATGTAGAGCGCCAGACTGGGATGCGAATACCTTTAACCGATAGGCGGAACTGCAATGCGACACCCCGCGCCAGCACTCGCTGATCTGCAACACGGCCGGCTCTGCTATAGTCGGGAACGGATGTGTGCACATCCTCGTCAGTGCCCGATCTACCACGACGGTGAAGGCGAGATTGCGGTCATCCATCATCATGCCCCGTGTTCTTACCGTGCTCCATCCGACATCGGGCACGGACAGACTGGCTACAAAGGGCGAGCAAAGATTCTGTTGCAGCGGTCGTTCGACAACGGTGCCACCTGGCCCGTCGACGAGGAGGTGGTGATCTGGGATGATTCGTTGCCTCTGGAAGAGAAACGGACCCTCTTGAGCCAGGCCGACCAGTCGGATGTGTCACGCGAGAGGATCGATCTCAGCAGCCCGGATTCCATGGTTTACTTCGCCAGACCCGCGACGGGACCAGAGGATGACGAGGGCAATCCAGCGGTGGAGTGCTTTGCGTTTCGTTCGGGGGATCGTGGAGCGACCTGGGAGACAGTGCCTACCCGTGTCTCTCCACCGTCTGGAATGAGCTATATCCACATCGATGGTGCACCCCTGGCGAAGTTTCCAGACGGCAGCCAACTGGCGATTGCCACCTGCGGCCCGTCTCCGGCGACTTCGACTCTTCGGATCTACGGGACGGACGATCACGGTCTCTCCTGGAGTCACATCGCCGAGGTGCACCGCGATCCAACGGCACAGGGAAGATCGACCTACGGAGCACTGTTGTTATTGCCAGGGGGTCGTTTGCAGTGCTACATGCTCAATCTCGGTGGTCAGCGCGACGCCATACAGATGAACCACTCGGATGACGGGGGCTACAGTTGGACGACTCCAAAACCCATCGTCGCCTGGGGACAATCTCCCTGGCGTTCGCTGAGCCTGGAACACGCCTGGTCAGGCGCACGACGGGGCCCACGCTATCGTTCGCCGTGGCCGTTGCGACTGAAGGATGGGCGAATCCTGGTGATCTTCGGTCGGCGTCGCCCACCGTTCGGAATCGGCGTGATCGTAAGCGAGGACGACGGAGAGACGTGGTCCGCGGAAGCAGTCCTGCGCGCGGATGCCAGCGACTGGGATCTGGGCTATCCAGTGGCTGTTGAACTGAAGGATGGACGCGTCTTCACAACGTATTATTACATGGAGGAAGATGGGAACAGCTTCGGCGGCACCCGCCACATTGCGAGTACCATTTTCCGCCTGGCCTAACGGCAGAAGCTCCCAGGGACCCCATGGGTAGGAGCGCTTCCAGTCGCGATCCAGACCCCGTTCAAATCGACTCATCTTCGGTGGACTGGCGATGAAGCCTTCTCTGAAGGAAGACCCCGACGCCGAGGAGAAGCATAAATACACCTGGCCTGAGTAGCTGGCCGGGGGGATCGTGTAGAAGGTGAGTGGCTGAAGCCCCAATCATCAGGGCGATGAGGACGTACGCGGAAAGGGTGCTCGTTCTGGGAATCAGGAGAAGAACGGCGAAGGACAGTTCCACCGCACCGATGATCAGATAGAACCCGTCGAAATATCCCCAGTCGTTGAACCGTTGGATCACGCTATTGCTCATTGTCAGCTTTCCGATGCCTGCGAGTGTGAATCCTGCAGAAACAACAATCCTGGTAGCCCATAGCGCATACCGAGTTGCTCTGAATATCGTTCTGACCTCCGGGTGACGAGGGATCTCCAAAGTTGTCAGAATTTCTATCCTGAGCCCGTTTCCAACCTGAGAAGCAGCTGAATTCTCTCGGAAATCCATATGAAACCCGTCAAAGGCAGCCCCGAAGCATCTGAATTCAGGATCGGTGATTGGGTTATCGAGCCTGAATACAACCGACTGACAGGTGAGGCGGGAGAAGAACAATTCATCGAATCAAGGCTGGCCCGGATTCTTGCGGTTCTGCTTGCCGCGAACGGATCCGTTGTCAGAAGGCAGGACCTCCTACATGCTGTCCTGGGGGGATGTTGAGGTGAACGAAGAAAGTCTGACGAAAGGCATTTTCGATCTGAGGAAATTCTTCAAGGAAGGGGGAATGACTCGGGTTGAAATCGAGACCATCCGAAACGTTGGGTACCGGCTGCGAGTCGATGAAACCCCACGGACAAGCGCAGGACGGAGGGTTTCAGTCTTGGTCCTGAAAGTGGTGTTGTCCATTTTTCTGTTTTTGTCATTTCTGAGCATCCTGGTTCGTGCGTTCCGGTATGAGAATTGACACCAGGTTTCCCACAGCCAGCGACAATGGGCTGTGGAATTCAGAGAAGGCGGTCACGGCTGCGGTCGATCGAATGTGGTTAACCCCTCCCGTTCCAATCCGAATTGGAGATCGTACGACATCGGATTGAAGCTATCCGGCCAACACTTACTTATCGGAGTCGATAATAATGAAGAACCTCGTTCCACTGATCAGCACACGCACGATTGGTCCCCTTGGGCTCGTACATCTTCCCCGTCTGTGGCTGAAGATGCGTTTGGCGGCGAAAGGGATGCTGGCGGAGGGGTACCGTTTCGGCGAGGGCGGTTTCGATGGCGTTTTGCTGGACGCTTTGGGAATCCAGGGCGACGACGCGGTCGCCTATGTCACGAAATCGCAGCCGAGCTACTTCGAATTCGAGGATTGGGTAAGGGAACACGCGAATCCTGATAGCCTCGAGGCCGAGGCGATCGATGCTCTGAATGAACGGATCCTCACGTTTCCCAAGCCGGAGCCCGTCCGGAGCGAGACGCTCGATCTTCTGGGATTGCCTCAATCGGACAAGGAATGGCTCGGCACGGACCTCAACGATCTCGAAGACTGGTACGGAATTCATCTCGCCCTGCTTGAGGAGGCGTAAGTCTTGTGCAAAAGAACTGTGAGCTCGATGATGCCGATCACACCGTGGAACGCTCTATTTTTCCGCTCGATCCGTGGGCATAAGGTCAGTGAGGCATGGCAGTGAAGTCCGATCGACTGAAACGCGATTACCGCCTCACGTGGGTGGATGACTCTGGCTGCACGACCGGAGTTGTCAATCCGCCGATCACGTCCGCGCGTCTAGCCCACGTCATGTTCGGGGGCCTCGCGGGCACGCCTGTGGACGCCTTCGTCTGCACCGTCGGCATGAATGCCGGCTATACGCTCAGCTACCCGACCAAAGTTGACGGCATGGAGTTCGTCGTCGATCGGCTGGAGGCGGGGGCGGTCGTCGGATCGGCCGACCTGTGGCGACGCATCGAGAATCTGCGTGCGCTCTGGAGCGAGGGACACGACCCGGTACAAATCGCCCTCGATGAGGCACACCGACTCGGTAAGGATTTCTGGCTGCAACTGAGGATGAACGACTGGCACCACGTCGATGAAGCGGGGGAGATCTATCGCATCATCGGAAGCCGCTTCTATGAGGAGCATCGCGAATATCAGCTCGGTTCCGAAGGGGTGGACGGCTGGCCGGAGTCTCTCCAGCAGAGCCTGAGGTACTTCCAGGATTTCGCCCACGACGATGTTCGACGTATTCGCCTGGAGACTGCATCTGAGGCGATGGCGCGGTACCCTCAGGCGGACGGTTGGGAATACGATTTCATGCGTTGCCCGGGATATTTCGCTTTCGGGAAGGAGCGCGACAGCGCTTCCCTGATCACCGACCTCATCCTGAAAACGCGCGAGATGCTCGACGAACTGGGCTCAAAATACGGGAAGTCGTATGGGCTGTCGGTGCGGGTTCCCAATACGATCGAAGGTTCTCTACGACTCGGGCTGGATGTTCCGCAGTGGATCGAGGATCACCTCGTCGATCTTGTCGTTCCCTCGACGTTTTTCGTCCACGACACCGGGGAAGATATCAGCGAATGGGTCGACCTGGCAGCCGGGACGTCCGTTCGAATCCATCCCGCGATCGAGGAAGCGTATCTGACTGGCGCAACGCAGGGCCGGGATGTGGCCGATCACGAGATTCGTGAGTCGATCATGCGGCCACTTACCGTGGAGATGATCCGCGCCATCGCCGCCCGCCACTGGAGGAACGGTGCGGACGGTCTCTACCTTTTCAACTATCCCGGCACGCCGGATACCTACGGATACGACAACCGACCCGCGTTGCACGACATCGGCTCGTCTCTGCGGCTCGAATACAAGGACAAGTGCTACGTCGTCATGCGTCGGAACGATGCCTTTCCCAACTGCCTTCCCAAGGATCAACAGATTCCAGCCGAACTCGGGGAGGAGCCGGTTAGGGTTCCCCTCCAAGTGGCTGATGACTTTCAAGCTGCGGGGGCCCGTGTCGCACGCATCCAGGTGCGCCTCTTGGTCGAGGAACTTACCCATTTGGACGAGCTGGCCGTGACGATGAACGGGAATGTGCTGGTGTGCGATAATGAGCCTGAGGCGGGAAGACGCGCTCCGGGTCGGAAAACCTGGCTTGTCTACGACCTGGCGGATTCCCCGCCCATGCTGGGCGTCAATATTGTGGAGGTGCGTGCGGTGCGTGCGGAACGGCTGGCAGAGGAGATTCCGTTGAGACTCAGCGACATCGAGTTGGATGTATCGTACCGGTACCCGGATGGCCGATGGCGTCATCCGTCGGGATTCGACCCACGTACCTGATTCCCTGCGCTGACAGAGCTGCTTCAGACGAAGAGGCTGGAACGCAGTCCAGAGTGCTCTGACCACTCACCGGACGGATGCTCGTAGTGGATCTCGATCTCAGCGTCTTCGAGGGTGATCGGGATTTCGGGGGACGTTCGCTTGTTTCGACGGCTCGCGCGGACACGTACGAGGTTCTCTCCCGGGCGAGGCGGATGATCCTTCAGGTCGAAGACCTGCCAGATGGCCCCGTAAAGCCCGCCGACGGTTCCCTGCATCACGCCAGGTTCCATCGGGTTGACGAGCGGTACTTCCTGGCCGTTCAGATGAACTTCCAGCTCGTCGGCGATCGTCAGGCTGTCGACGTGGAGACACAGCCTTACCTGCTGAACCAGGTCTGGCACGGGTTCCAGGTCATCGACAATGTCGAATCGCAGGGTCACGGGGTTTTCCGTAATCTCGACGGGGATCTGTCGGTCGGCTTCGAGACAGTTGGAAAACGAGGCTTGCGAGCGCATGAGCAGGTAGTGCTTGTCCATGTACCGAAGGCGCTCGGGGGAGGCGATGTCGTCGAGGGCGGATGCGTTGTCGTAGTCGAACGAGAGGGTCGTGCCGAACCAGTTGAACACATAAAGCCCGTCGACGCCGCGGTCGTGGTGTCGTGCGGCGATCGCTCTGATCATGTCCTTTGAGAGTGGGGTCATCACGGGCGGGTTGTAGAACCACCGATTGAACCCGTTGGTGTGACCCGCGAGATACGATTCCTCGAGGGCGGCGATGATCCAGACCGGCGTGTCGCGGCCGAGGTCTACCCATTCCGCGGCGTCGTGCTCCATTTCCTGAGGAAACCAGGGTGACGTGACCACGATGTCCACCAGATGTTCGTCGATCCACTCGTCGACGTCGAGCCCCATCTTGACGGTGCCGTTCACGGTGGGAGGCAGACGCACCGCGAGACCAAGCGATCGCCCCTTGGTGCGACCAATTTCGTCGAGTCCTTCCCGAGTTTCCCGAATCATCTGCGTCATCCGCTTCGCGTGAGCCCTCTCCTCGCCATGACGGAAAAAAGCGGGCACGCGGAGGAAGTCGAACAGGAACCCGACGCAGTCGTAGCGTTCGCAGACCTCCAGAGCGATATCCCGACGCAGGGCACGGACCTCGTCGTGGGCGAAGTCCTGCATCCAGGGCATCACGCGTTGCAATTCGGGGTTGTCCGACCAGCCTGAGGCACCTTCCTCACCGATGAGCAGGTCCTTGCGCCCCTCGTAGAACTGACTGCCCCCAAGTCGGTAGACAGACCCGCCGCTGCCTGGGTCGAAGTGATGCCAATCGTTCATCCCGAGACGGAACCAGTGATCGATGCCAAGCCGCTCCGATTCGTTGACCATCACCTCGAGGGGATCCATCCCCTGGGCCCAGGACTGTTTGAGGCTCTCGGCGTGCCGCCAGTATCGAACGTCACCGAGGGTGGCCCCTCGTTCGTACCGCTCCACGAGGAATTCCATCTCGGTGCGTTGTGACTTGAAAGCGGTCACGTAGCCCGCGTCGGGCCCGAGAGTGCAGACGTACGCGTCGACGGGGGTGCCGGCGAGGAAGCCGAAGTGCGCCTGGGCGACGGTTTCCGGGGGCATGGGGGGGTTGTAGTGGGACTGGTAAGCGTGATTCTGGTCCCACATGATGCGGTAGGGGGGGCGATCGAGACGGCCTGCCGGCTTTTTCAATTTCTTGTCTCCATTTGCCGTTGCTTTCTTCCTGTGGTTCACCTAAGCAGCATGTTCGATCTACTCTTGCCTGCAGGCAAGGGAATCCGAGGGCCCGAATGAAACCCAACATTCTCTTTCTCTTGAGCGACGAGCACAGCTACCGATTCCTGTCCGCACGTTCTGAAGATCGTGGGGGAGAGCCGTGCCAGACCCCGACACTCGACGGTCTGATCCAGCAGGGAGCTCACTTCGAGACGGCCTGCTGTCAGTATCCACTCTGCGTTCCCAGTCGAGTCGCCATGCTTTCCGGGCGGCCATCCTCAGAGTGTGCGGCCCTCACTCCCGATGTGCCGACGGTGGCTTCTCATCTCGGCGACCACGGCTACGCGACGGCTACCGTGGGCAAGATGCACCTGGTCGGATCGCGACAGATGGCAGGCTTCCAGCATCGGCCATACGGGGACTTCACCGCACCCTCGCCCGCGCACCAGAAAGACCCGTTGCACCTTCCCGGCCCGAGAGATCACATCTTCATGCCATCCGTTTTGCGCGACCCGGGCGTCAGCGACATCCCGGAATCCATGATGCAGGAGCAGATCGTGACACGGGAGGCCACCGCGTGGCTGCGCGAACACCGGCATCGGAACCCGGACCAGCCCTGGCTGCTCATGACTTCGTTCGCCCATCCGCACTTTCCCATGAACGCGGCGCGTCGATTCTTCGACCGCTACCATCCGGAGGGTGTTACCCCGCCCCGTATCGGGAGAACGGGGGACACGGTCGATCATCCTCTTACGCTGGGAGCGCTCCGGTCGGATTCAGGGGAATCGCAGGGCATTTTCCTGGAGAACGTGACGGAGGAGCAGACCCGAAACGCCCGTGCCGCTTACTTTGCCTGTGTCGACCAGCTTGACGAGATGTTGGGCGATTTCCTGGCTATTCTGGACCGGGACGGATTCCTGGACAACACCATCATCGTTTACACCTCAGATCACGGAGAGCTGGCGGGCGAACACGGGCTGTGGTTCAAGCGAACCTGGCACGAGTCTTCCATCCGCGTTCCCTTCATCGTGTCGACCCCCGATCACAGAGCCGGCAAACTCGGCGCGTCGGAGATTTCCACACCTGTCGGTCTGGGAGATCTGTTCCCGACGTTTTGCGGCTTCGCAGGTGTTGCACCCCCGGACGACCTGGTGGGGATCGATCTGTCGTCGGTCGCAATGGGTGGCCATTCCGGAGAGCTCGAAGGGCGCGACGGCCCCATCATAGAGAACCTCGCGGGATTCGCCGGACCGGGAACCGAGTATCGTGCCATCCGATCTGACCGCTACAAGGTCGTGACGTTCAGGGAATGTGCGGATCTGGCCTTTGACCTGCAGGAGGATCCTCACGAACAGGACAACCTGTTGAAGGAGGGTGCCTCGCCGCCGCAGGAAGTCGAACGCCTCCGATCCTCACTGAGAGAAGGGTTCGACTACGGTCGCGTGCTGGAAGATCTGCAGAAACAGAGGCGGAAGTTCTTGGACGCATACCCGGGCCAGGTGTCCCCCAGGACATCCAACCAGATCCTGTTGGGTGACGGCAGACTCGTTGACGCCGACATGCATCTCGAGTATCCGACTGTTGTCAGCGAGCGACCGTCCGACGACTTCGACGACTGGCCGGAGTGACGGACGGATGGCCGACCTCTTCGCATACTCGAACCGGAGACCGGAAAGTCCAGCAAACGGTTGCACCTATTGCTTCGATCCCGTCCACACGGCCGATCTGATCTGCGTCACCGACCTGTGGAGGGTTCGGCTCCATCCTAAGCAGGCTCACCTTGGTGCCTATATCGTCTACACGGCACGCCACGTCCTCAACGTGTCAAACTTGAGCAGCGCAGAGTTCTCCGAATTTGGGGTGATTATGGCCAGGCTCGAACAATCGCTGGAGAGGGCGTTTGGCGCTGTCTTGCTCAACTACTCCTGCTGGATGAACTACGCCTTCAGAGCAGACGATCCGAATCCGCCCTGCCAGAACGGTGTCCCGAGTCCGCACGTACACTGGCAGATTCACCCGCGATATGACAGGGATGTCGAGGTAGACGGCTTGCGATTCGAGGACCCGACCTTCGGTGCACCCTAAATCACGGGCCGTGATCAGGCGATCGGCGCCGAAGTACGAACCGTGATCCGCGAAAGAGTCATGGAAGGCCTTGACCTTGTCTTGTTACAGTAGGCAGATGCTGAAGCGGTCATTGTATCACCGATCCCTGAAAGGGCTTGCGGTCGTAATCGCGGCTTCTCTCTGCATCGATTCCGCCACGGCCGAGCAGTTGGCGTTTCCCGAGGCTGAGGGGTACGGACGTTTCGCCCGCGGTGGTCGCGGTGGCAGGATCCTGTTCGTGACCAACCTGAAGGACCGCGGTCCTGGCAGTCTCCGGGCCGCCATCGAAGCGGAAGGACCGAGAATCGTCGTTTTCAGCGTTTCGGGAACGATTGTGCTGGAATCGGAGTTGCGAATCGTCCACCCACGCATCACCATCGCAGGCCAGACCGCGCCGGGGGACGGCATCTGCCTGAGGCGATATCCGCTGATCATCTCTGCCGACGACACCATCGTTCGCTATCTCCGAGTCCGCCTCGGCGATGAAGCCGGGCAACTGGTGGATGGCATTGATGTCAAGAATGCGGAGAACGTCGTGGTCGATCACTGTTCGGTAAGCTGGACGCTGGATGAAGCGGTCAATACCTACCACGGATCGAAGAACCTGACGATCCAATGGTGTCTCATCTCCGAATCCTTGCACGACTCTCCTTTGCGCGAAGGTCACGGGTTCGCCGCGACGCTCGGTGGCGTGAACACCTCCTATCACCACAACCTGTTCGCAAACAACGCAGGCCGAAACCCCAGCATCGGCGGTGGGGGAACGGTGACACCGTCGACCAACCTCGACTTTCGGAACAACGTCATCTTCAACTGGGAATACCGGACGCTCGACGGTCGACCCCACAGCATCAACATCGTCAACAACTACTACAAGGCAGGGCCGGCTTCACGCGACGGTCTGAAGATCGTCAAGATGCAGAGCCTCCACGACGGTTCCTTCGGGAGGTGGTTCGTAAGTGGGAATGTGCTCGAGGATCGTTCCGGGGCGCTGAGACAGTCGGAGCTGGTGGCCATCGACACGACGAACGTGCCATTGGAGGCTGCCCTAGTCGTGGACCCGGTCGAGTTCGCGCCGGTGATCACACAACCGCCCAAGGAAGCCTACGAGGACGTGCTTAGCCGGTCCGGAGCGACGCTGCCGAAGAGGGATCCAGTGGATACGCGTACGATTCGAGAAGTTCGAACGGGACGAACGACGCATGGCAGGGGCATCATCTCGAGTCAGACAGAAGTAGGGGGATGGCCGGAGCTTCTGTCCGCTCAACCTCCCCAGGACAGCGATGCGGACGGGATGCCGGACGAGTGGGAGCGACAATATGGGTCGACCGCAGGTCTTTCGCTGCAGAGCGCACAGGATCTGGACGGAGATGGCTACACGAATATCGAAGAGTATCTGAACCTGACAGACCCCACCGTGAAGGATTGAGAGGGATCCACGACTCTCTCAACTGGCTCAGGAATCCTCACGGTACTGCGGCACGTCAGAGATTCACGGAGGATGACATGCGCGTGAAGCAACTTATCATCACACAGCCCAACCGTATCGAGCTGCAGGAGAGCGAGTTCGACGAGAGCCTCAGTCCCACACAGGCTCTGGTTCGGACCGAGTACAGTGTCGTCAGTGCGGGAACAGAAGGTTCCAGGTACACCGGGCTCGATTCGAAGATGCCAGGAGGCTACGGCAGGCGCCGCTATCCGCAGACGACCGGATATGGGAATCTGGGAAAAGTGCTGGCCGTCGGGGAAGAAGTGTCGATGTGCAAACCCGGTGATCGCGTACTGAGCTTCTCGAATCATGCTTCTGTGGTGAAAGCAGACGCGGTCAGGATGGCACTGCCAGTTCCGAAGGAGGTGGAGGGCAAGCATCTGGTGTTTTCCCGGATGGCGGGGGTCAGCATCAGCTCGCTTCGGTCTTCCTCCGTTAAGCCGGGGGATACGGTCGTCGTGATCGGACAGGGGCTCGTCGGAAACTTTGCGGCGCAGCTGTTTCAAACGGCTGGCGCGGATGTGATGGCGGTGGATCTTTCAGATGAACGGCTCGAGAAGTCGCGAGCCTGTGGAATCCGACGGACCCTGAACTCGGCGAAAGAGGACCTGAACGAAGCCGTCTTCGAGTGGACGGAGGGGAAGGGCGCCCATATTGCGATCGAGGCCATCGGCATCAGCGAGGTCATCAGCCAGGCGGTCTCGGTGACTCGCCGGTACGGAGAAGTAATCCTCCTGGGCACGCCACGCACACCGGCTACCTTCGATGCTACACCGATGTTGCTCCGGATCCACATGGAAGCCATTCGCCTGATCGGGTCTCTCGAGTGGCGATGGCCGGGCCACGAGACGGACCGCGTTCCAGACATTGTTACCAACTACCGACTCATCACGGACTGGATCGCCAACGGGACGCTGGTCGTCGATCCGCTTCTGACCCACCTTGCCGCTCCCTCGGACTGCCAGCGGATCTACGATGGCCTGACGACCCGCAAAGAGGAATTCCTGTCCGCAGTATTCGACTGGTCTCTGGCGTAGGTGTGGCTGACGTTTATGCTGAGGTTCCATTAAAATTGATCTTCGCCTCGGAACTCCTTGCCTTAAAGATTGTGTGATTTTCCCTTCCGACAGAATGGATGCCGTTGCTCGGGCCGTTCGGGGCCGTTTCGGGTTCTACATCAAGGACCTGGAGACCGGTCTCAGCCACGAATACAACGCGGATGAACCCTTGCCCACGGCCAGTACCATCAAGGTCGCCTGCCTGATCGAGGTCTTCCGCCAGGTGGAAACCGGGCGTCTCTCCCTCGAAGACCGTTATCGAGTTCCCGATAATGTCTCCACACACGGTACGGGGGTCCTGAGTTTGACTCAGGATGCGCCGGAACTCACCGTGCGGGACTATTGCCGACTCATGATGGCTGTGAGTGACAACGTCGCCACGGATACACTTCACGGCCTCGTCGGTGGAGGTGATGCCATCAATGCAACGATGGACGACCTTGGCTTCCACCAGACCCGCTTCCCCATGGCAATCGGCGTCTGGCATTATCTCATGCACGGCGCCACTGTTGCGCCAACTCATGAGAACGACGATCTGATGAGGGTCGGAAAACTCACAGGCGATGGCGACCGCAATCTTCCGTTCGCCAGCTCAGTCGCCAACAACGTCGCCTCGGCCCGTGACCTGGGCAGACTGATGGAGATGTTATCCAAAGGTGAGATCGTCAGCCCCGCCGCGTGTGCACAGATGCTCGAGATGATGAAGAAGTCGACGCGTCCCGACAGCATCCGGCAGTTTCTCAGGCCTGAGGTCGAAGCAGCACGCAAGGATGGAGGCAGCGGCCGCATCAAGGCCGATTGCGCTCTCGTCGACCTGCCATCGGGTCCACTGGTGATTGCCGCCCTGGCCACCACCGATACGCGCGAAACTTCACAACAGGGCGCCGAAGCGATCGGAACCGTCAGTCTCCTCGCGTACGAAGCCTTGTCCCAGGCCAGTGTGCGATATCCAGAGAGTTGAGGCTGGTGGGGGATCGTGTGTTATCTTGGAGCCATGACGAGCTGCCGTGCAGGCCGATATGAATGATGAGCTCAAAGAAGCCGTCGATCACCTGAAGACCTACGGTTATTGCCTGCTGAAAGACCGCATTCCGTCAGATGTGGCGAAAAGTCTGGCCGGGCGCTGTCTCGAACTCCACGACGATGACAGGTACAAACAGTACATAACCGGCGACGATCACTACCAGACGTTGTTTGGCATAATGAACCTGGATGACAGGGCCTGGACATGCGCCAGCCACCCTGACACCGTGTCCATCGCCCGTCACTTTCTGGGACCGAGCTGTCGGGTGGTCGAGGCGTGTTCCAAGCCCACGTGGCCCGGAGCCACAGCCCCTCAGAAGCTGCACGTCGATTCGGCGAGCGCGTTCAACGAGGTGCCCGATGTGCCCTGGATGATCAACACGATCTGGATGTTGACGGATTTCACCGTCGAGAATGGAGCCACGGGGGTGGTCCCCATGAGCCATCGGTCGCGTCGCAAGCATCCACCTTCGGAGATCACGCCAGACAGCCCATTGATCAAGCCCGTCACGGGTCGGGCCGGCTCGGTGATGATGTGGCACGGCGGACTGTTCCATCAGGCCCGCCCGAACACGAGCGACCAGATTCGAGTGGGCCTCAACATCGCCTACAATCCGTCCTGGTTTAACAACTGGATTGAAGGGGGCCACCAGCCAATCTGGCCTGAGACTTACGAGCGCATGCCGGAGGATTTACAACGGTTGTGCCCGGGACGGCTGGGGCTTGACCGCGAGCAGGTCTACGAACAGTTCGGTGATAGGAAGCGCTCGACCCGCGGAGGTCAGAACTTGCGTGACAACGAGGAGAGAATGACATGACACTTGAGGGACCAGGCGGCCTCATCGACAAGGCTGAAGACACCCTGTCTCCCATTTACGTCGAACACCTGCGGAGCCTGGCTGAACGAGAGGTCCCTGATGGGGGCGAGCTTTTTCCCACCGGGGCGCCATATCCCCCCGCGGAGGTGAGGGATGAGATTGCAGATCACGTAGCTCGCGTGAAGGAGCAGGGATTCACGGTGATCGAGAACGTGGTTCCCCCTGATCGCGTGGCCGGTATTCGTGAAGATGTGGTGAAAGCGGCGGAGCTCATCAAGGCGGAATGGGAAGAGATGAATGCAAGGGACTGGAGGGAGCAGCAGACCCTCCGCGACCCGCCCGGCATCTCCCAGATGGCCCATCTGCTTTCGCTCGCCCCCTATTTCGGAGACGAGCGCATGGTCGGTGTCGCCCGGGGTCTCCTCGATCCACACGTGCGCATTGCACAGTGCGAGGCGGTGGGTGGAACCGTTCGCCCGCCGAACGACAACCGACCGGATTATCGTGAATGGCATTCCGACTGGCCCCACGACCTCACGGCGGGGCCTCATTCGGGTTCGATCGCCCAGCCTTTTCCGGACGTAACGATGGCGTTGTCCACGGTGTGGTACCTGAGTGACGCCGGACCACAATCTGGAGGTACGTGGGCGGTGCCGTACTCTCATCGCGACCCTCGCAACCCTCGGGGCATCCTCGACGGAATCGACGAACAAGCCCCGATTCCGGGCGAGGTCCAGATCACGGCCCCGGCAGGGTCCGTCTACGTTCAGGACACGCGTTGCTGGCACTCCGTTGCGGCCAACCCCGGACCGATCGCACGCATCGGCCTGGTTCTGATTTACGCGCCCTGGTGGCTCAACCTCGAGTTCTCACGAGGGCGAAGGGGATTCGCGGGGGCAAACGGTGCACGAATCCCGAGGGAGACGTTCGAGCAACTGCCGCCTTCCGTTCAGGAACTCGTGCGGCATCGCGCCGACGGCCAGGCCGATGAGATCGGCGACGCGAAATGGTATGTGTCCGCCGCTTCGCAACTCCGGGAGCGGCCGGCCGACAACAGCCACGTTCGTGTCAGACAACCCTGAGTTCACTCTGAAGACTTGAAAGTTCTGCCAAGATGACCGATGAACAACGCTATCTGTTTGACCTCTTCGGCTACCTCCACCTGAAGAATGCACTGAGTCCGAAGGAGCTGAATGCGGCTTCCGAGGCCGCAAATCGCTACATCGAAAGCGCACCGGAAGATCGGCCGCCGCACTTCAAAGGGTCGCTGCCGGAGAAGGGTTTCTCTCACGGATTCGCCTTCGACCGGGCGCTGGAAAGACTTGTCTTCCTTCCCACAGTCTGGCCGATCGTCCTCGAGTTGACGAATGGTAAACCCATGCTCGTCAGTGGTACCATGATGGTCGACGATCCACAGGGACACACCAAGGCCGTTCCTCTGCACTGCGCTCGCGACGACTACGGATTCGAGAGCGCCCGCTACGAGGTCCGCCACGATCGGATCTTCTGCGACGATTTTGTTGTGTTTCCCTACCTGGACGATGTGCGTCCCGGCGACGGTGGAATCCTCGTGCTGCCGGGCTCCCACAAGAGTCTGTTCGACCGTCCCCGTGACCTCTTTTCCGACGGTCTTATCGAGAAAGACCCCCCGCCAGGCGTGGTCAACATCACCCCCTCCGCCGGAGACGTTCTGATCATGCCCGAGTGCGTGACCCACGGCGTCTTGCCGTGGAATGCGGCCGACCGTCAGCGCCGCGTCCTGACGCTTCGCTATCGACCCCACCACCGCCAGGAAGGCCCGATTCCCGAAGAGGTCAGACAGCGGCTCGCACCCGAAACGCAAGAGCTGATCGCAACGGAACACTACACCCACACTAAGGAAATCGCGAAGCTGGAGAAGGTCACCCTCAGCGAGTAGTCGCCTTTCAGCGTTGGGCGTAGGGTCACGGCATACCGTGACCCTACAAAGCGCGTCCGAGGACCATGTTGATTCCCACCGAACTGAGAACAGCCCATATTACCCGCACCCCCGCCCACGGACTGGGCGAGGGTGACGGCGTCGTTCGTTGGGACCCGAGCAACATCCTCCAAATCGACGGTCGCTATCACGTCTGGTATTCTCACGTTAGAGCGGGGCTGCATCGCGATGAAGTTCACGCCCCCAACGTCCTCGAAATCTGGATGGCGACGTCAGAGGACGGTCACCATTGGACCGAACACGGGAATGTAATCGCGCCGAGCCCCAATGGTGCCTGGCACGAACGCGGCAAGCACGCCCCACATATGGTGCCGGATGATGACGGTCGGTACTACCTGTTTTTCAGCGCACAGACCGACCTCCACGGAAGAAACGTCTTTCTGATCCCGCCCGAGAAGCACATCGGACTTGCCGTGTCCGACCGACCCGAAGGCCCATTCGAATACATCTGCGAGGACCCGATCCTGAGCCCCTCCCGGGAACCGGAAAGGTTCGATCATATCCTGATGGACGATCCGTGCATCATTCGGCGGGATGGGAAGTACTGGCTTTACTACAAGGGACGGAGCTCGGACACTAGCCAGTGCTGGTTGGGAGTCGCCACGTCAGAGGAGGTTGCGGGACCGTTCGTGAAACCGCAGAAGGAACCGGTCTGTTACGCGGATTGGCACACCGGCTGCGTCTGGCCGCACAGGGAAGGTGTGGCTGGGGTCGTGGATCGGAACTGTCTGGCCTACAGCAAGGACGGCCTTGACTTTCAGCTCGGCGCCGAGGTCGGCCATCTTCTCGACGCCAGTGTCTACTGCCCCGACGCGTTCGACGATGACGGGGTGGGGAAGGGCATCTCCTGGGGACTGGCTCAGCAGGGTGACCCGGTCTACCTGTATCGTTGGGAGGCAGCTCTACGCGCTTCGTAGCGCTCCCCTGCGTGGTGGAGCCAGCGTGGCTCTCGGCGTGCAGGTTCACCTGGCGTGACGTGCCTGAAATGGACGGATCGTTGGTGGTGACTGCGGCTTCGTGATTCAGGCAACCGATTGAGAATTGAGCCCGCACCTGAGCCTATGGAATCAGACATTTCTGACCACCCTGGTGATGCGGCGGAAGTGAAACGCAACGCCCGTCTGTTTATACTGAACGGCGGCTTGAGCGAGTCCGGCTATCGGTTTGCCAGTTCCGAGACGGTCATCCCCGCATTCATCCAGACCTTGACCGGTTCAAGCGTCATGGTAGGCCTCTCCAGGGCTCTGATGCGCGTAGGTTGGGCCTGGCCGCAGGTTTTCATTTCCCACTTCATTGAAGAACGTCCCAGGAAGCTGCCCTTCCTTGTTGGTGTGCAGCTCATTCGAGGCGCGTTTACGGTAGGTATCGGAATCGTCCTGTGGTCCGCAGCAGGCGTCGATGCCACAAGTCTGTTCGTCGTGTTTCTCGCGATGTATGCCGTGACTACATCTATGATGGGTGCCACGAACGTCCCGCGGATGGATGTGGTGGGGAAAACCGTACCCAGTAGACAGCGTGCGCGTGTATTCGCGATGACCCGTCTCGTGGGTGGGGGGCTTGCCATCGGAACAGGTGGCGTCATCTCCTACGTGTTGAGCGAGAAGAGCGGATTCGGTTTTCCAGGTTCGTATGGCGTGTTGTTTATGATCGGCGGTGCGGTCACAGGTGCCTCTGCACTCATCTTCGCTCTGATTCGTGAACCGATCGAGGAGAATCGGCGGAAACGAGAGCCCTTTCGTGCATACCTGATGAGCGGCCTGAGGCTGCTGAAGGATGACGCCAACTATCGAAGACTCTTCGCACTTCGTTACACGTGGGCAGCTGCCGAGGTGGGCAGGTCTTTCTACGTGCCATACGCCATTTCGAACCTTGGAATCGCGGCGGTTTTTGTAGGCCTGTTCGTGTCGGTCTCGCAGGCGAGCTCGCTTCTATCGAATGCGCTTTGGGCCTGGGTGGCTCCTCGTCGAGGCAGCCGCTCCCTCCTGGTCTACGGGGCCTATCTGCTGGCTCTGTCCGTTTCGATCCCGATCCTTACGCCCTACCTGCCTGTAGAGTATGTCCGTCCCTTGACCCTGATCGGTATCGAATCCGCCATCCGGATAGACGTGCTTTTCTTCACCTTGACGTTCGTGTTCGACGCGTTCGCCTCGAGCAGTAACTACACAGGACGCACGGCGCTCGTCCTGGATATTGCGCCACCGGATCGGAGACCGACTTATACGAGCTTCATGAATACCTTTGGTGTGCTTCAGGGCGCTTTCCCGATCCTTGCTGGCCTGGCGGCGACCGTGATCGGCTATCGCGGAGTCTTTTTGATCTCCCTCTGCTGCGTACCCTTCTCCGTGATCCTCGTACACAGATTCAAAGAGATCGAAAGCTCGGGAAGCGGCGAGTGATCTTCCCTACTGCATTGGCAGCCTACCGCTTGGACTCCTACCCACGCGGTTCGTAGGCAGACAGGAGGTCTATTGGGCATCGAGTTCTTACGCGCATCAAGCAGATTCAGGCCTGGTGGCTGACGGATCGTCTCAGGAAGAACGGACATCTCCTACGTGGAGAAGTAGAAGAGATCAACGTCACGTGGCGTTGGAAGAAAGCTCGAGGGTGCCACCTGATTCGTTTGGTTGTTCGGTACTCCCACGGGGTGGTGGACTTACCCCGATAGTTCTTCCTCAAATCCAACCGGCGCGAACACGGTCGAGGTTGCAAGGCCATTCTCGAGGGTGTCTTCTACCGAGACCTTGCCCAAGACTTGTGCCTGCCCATTCCACGATGTTACGATATAGGCACAGACGATGAGATGGGATTCTGTCACCTCTTAATGGAGGACATCTCTCAGACTCACTCAACCCGACCTTTCGCCGGATGGCCTTAGGAGCAGGCTCTTTCCGTGTGTGATTGCTTCGCCAAAATCCACGCCCACTGGTGGGGCACGCAATGGTGGGAACAACAAAACGTGCGCTCGGATGATTTCCTGAGCCCTCAGGGCGGAATAGTCGGGCTGGCACATATACCAGCAGTCGACGCTGTCCGTGACCATTGTCAGGAGCTGGCGAATCGGTACTTCCTAGTCGACCCAAGCGTGGCGAAACGCCTGCATCTGCCCCTTGAACAAAGAGAAGTATGCGAGAGGGCAATACGTTCGTAGCCTCGAGCGATTCTGCCACGAATTGCTGGGGAGAAAAATTTGACTCTGCTGCACGGGGACGCCGATTCCTCAAACGTATTCTAACCCCAGGACCCGGATGCTTACGACCCACTGATTTTCGACTGGGAAATTTGTACGCGGGGTCTTGGGGTCTATGACATCTGCCGCTTCATACTCGCACCTGCTCTTCCCCCTGAAGAGCGCAGAGTTTTTGAAGAGAAACTGCTCAAGAGGTATCACAACTGTTTGATACCGGAAGGTGTTCAGGACTACACGTGGGAGGACTGCTTACACGACTACCGTCTGTCCATCATCGCTCACCTTCAGGTTCCTCTGGAGGTCACCTACGACTGGTTGGATGGACTCCCTCACCAACGTGCCCTGGAACGCATTGCGGCCAACATCGTTGCGTTCGAGGACTGGGAGTGTAAGGAATCGCTGCTCTGATGGTCCGAGCGGTAGAGAAAACAACGGGATGACCCCATTCACATCAGCCATGGTAAATACGAGTCCCGCGGGTAGGAAGAACTAGAGCTTCCATTTCATGCCGAAGCCCTGTGCGCCCCTGACATCAGTTGGAGAACACCCATGCTCAAATTCGTCATGATGCCTCCTCAGGATGATCTCAAAGTGATGTTCGCTCGACGCCTCCCAGAAGAACTTCCTGAATACACGGTTGTCTCTCCTGAAACCGACGAAGACGCCAGGCGCGAGATCGTCGATGCGGACGCTGCATTTGGCTGGATCCCACTGGACACGCTACCCGAGGCGAAAAAACTCCGGTGGCTGCAGAACCCCGACTCCGGTCCCCGCGAAGGCTATTTCTACCAGGAGCTGATCGACCACCCACTCGTCATCGCCAATCCGCGTGGCATCTACTACGACCACATCAGCCACCACATCATGATGTTCCTGATTGCCCTGTCTCGCGGACTTCCGTGGTACGTCGAAGCTCAATCTCGTAAGGCGTGGGAGGGGGATGCCCGCAAGAGCCCTTACATCTATCTGCCGGAGGCAACGGCACTGATCGTTGGCGTCGGTGGTGTGGGACACGAAACGGCCCGGCTGTGCCACGAATTCGGCATGGATGTGATCGGCGTCGACGCGCGTCCGGAGTACTCTCAGTCCTATGTTGAGATGCACACCCCTGAGGAATTGGACGAACTGTTGCCGCGGGCCGACTTCGTCATTGCCACCACCCCCCACACGCCTGATACGGCTGGCATGTGGAACGGAGCTCGATTCAAACGCATGAAAAACACGGCCTACTTCATCAACATCGGGCGCGGAAAAACGATGCGCATCGACGAGCTTGCGGACGCGATCGAGAATGGTGTCATCGGCGGCTGTGGTCTGGACGTATTCGAGGTCGAACCGCTTCCATCGGACCACAAGCTCTGGACATTGCCCAATGTGCTGATCACCCCCCACGTCGCGGTTCGGGAAGCCGAGAATCTGCCCGAACGAAGGTTCCAGATTCTGCTCGAAAACGCACGCCGTTTTGCCGCGGGACAGCCGCTCAAGAACATCGTGGACAAAGGTCGATGGTTCTGAGCCTGGTGGAACGTTGGGACACACGAAAGCGCCCCTCTCAGCAGTTCGGGAGGGGCGCCTTCCTGCAGATGATGGCGCAGTCCTATAGTCCTTCGAGGTAGGTCGCGAGATCGTCGTGTCCGGCTTCCTTCGCGATCTGCACCATCGTTCCGCCCTTCCTGGTGTTCACGTTCGGATCGGCTCCCGCCTTCAGGAGGACATCCACGACCTTTCGATGGCCGCAGTGGATAGTGTGTTGGAGACATCCCTGCAGTGTCGGTCCCGTGTCCCCGATCGATCAGGTAGGCCAGACTTCTCGGGCGGTTGTTTTGCACGGCCCAGTTGATCGGCAGCAGATTGGGTCCCACGTTGTCCTGGATCGAGGGATCTGCGCCGTGGTCGAGGAGCCACTCGACCATCTCGGGCCCGTCCTGTGAGATGGCAGAGCACGCGAGGTGGAGAGGCGTCATGCCCCGCGCCCTGGAATTGACGTCTGCGCCCTTGTCGAGGAGATACGCGGCCACCTTCGGGTGTTTGTTATTGATCGCTCTCTCGAGAGGGAGCTGCAACACCAGCTCATCCGCCACCGTTTTCGGTTCGAGCACGGCGTAAACCGGAATGGTGTTGGCATCTGATCTCAGCGATCCATCCTCGTTGAAGTATTTCTCAACTAGGTCGAGCTCACCCAGTCCGGCGGCCGTGCGAAGGTCGACTTTGGCCCCGTGTCGAAACAGCGCTCGTGCTGCATCCGTTTCCCCGTGGTACAGGGCAACTTCGATTCCGCTTTGACCTTCATTGACATCTGCCCCCCGCTCGACAAGAAGATCGATCAGGTTGATCTGCACACCAGCTTCACGGGGAATCCTTCCGCTCGCCACGAGCGTGACGACCGTGTTGCCGAGTTCGGTTTTCGCGTTCGGATCAGCCCCGGTGTCGAGCAACACGCGGACCACATCCAGGATATTGGGTGGCATCGGATTCCGGGTCGGGTTTCCAGCCGTGTAGTGCAGGAGCGTGGCGCCAGTGAAGTAGTTGGCGGGCTCTCCCTCCGGGTCGAGTGCGCCGCCGATATGGACGATCGAGGGTTTCTCTTTCAGCAACCTCTCGAGGCGCTCACAGTCTCCCTGACTGATAGCCACCACTGCGGTTCGAATCGTCTCGACGACAGATGTCGAGAACGTGTCGTCCCGCGAGTGTCTTCCCGATTGCAGTTCTGATTGGGTCATTTCCACGATTCCTTTCTTCATCCGCTTCCGTCCGTCGTGCAGCCGCTTTTCGACGGTAGACACCGGTATTTCCAGGAACGCTGCGATCTCAGCGTGAGACAGATCCGAAATGTAGAACAGCGTGATCGCCTCTCGGGAAAGGTCTGGAAGGGACTCGATGATGCCGCGAACGAGTCCGCTGGTCTCCGTCTTCTCCAGAACTTCATCAGGCGTGGGTTCCTTTGTCTGTGTCTCCATCGCCTCGTCTAGCTCCACTGTCGATAGCCTGTTGCTTAGTCTCATTCGGCTGCACTGCGTAAAAACGATCCTCCGCATCCAACCCGGAAAGTCAGCTGGCTCTCGGATCGATGTCCAGGTTGAGGAATGCGACAATAAATGCGTCCTGAGCCGCGTCTTCTGCCTTGTGAAAATCGCCCAGAATCGCGTAGGCATATCCGACCACCATGTCCTGGAATTTCTCCACGATGGGCGTGAAGGCGTCTATCTCGCCGTTTTGGACGCGGTTGATCAATGATGTCAAATCGTCCACTTGGTCTCCTGGAATCCCATTTCCGAACGCGTTCTACGGAGAAGAGCCGGAACCGTTCGCGAGGGTTGCCAAGATAGAGTCAAAATGGCGAAAGAATTCACGTTCGGTGAGGCTGGGCTTAATGGACAGGGGTATTCTCGTGGGAATGAAGGTCTGGGTGCGAGTTCGGGTTGCGATACCTGGCACAAGGGGACACACTTCCTCCCCATTGTTCATTGATCCGGAGGAGCGTTAGGATTGGCAGGGTACGAGATTCGGTCCAGGAATCGGGAAAAATGACGCCAAGTGTGCACGGTTCGCGGAGAACGATCCTGGTCGTGGCCTGCTACGCGATGGCCGCTGGCAGCACGATGATGCTGGGGGCAGCGGCGTGCCTCAGCGCCATTTCAGCTGATCTGGGGATGGACTCCGAGCTGTCCAAGGGTCTGTTTCTGAGTTCACCGATCTGGAGCTCGGCGCTCACCAGCGTTGGATCGGGGTGGCTCGTCGATCGGCTCGGCTACCGTTTGCAGATCCTGATCAGCTCGCTCGTGCAGGCCGTGGGCCTGGTCGTGGTCGCCGTCGCGACGGAACCGCTTCACGCCCTGGCAGGGGGGACGATTACGGGGCTCGGGCGCGGCATGGTGTCGGCGCCGATGACGGCCCTGCTATGCGATCTCTACGCCGAGAATCGGGGCCGCATCACCGCTATCCATCATTCGAGCTGGTACATCGGGGTGTGCGTCATCCTGGTGGTTGTTCTGTTGGCTTTCCAACTCAATGTGGGTTGGCGGAGCCTCTTCGGCCTGTTCACCGTGCTGGTCCTGGTCTACGCCCCCGCTGCCTTCCTCGAGTTCATGCCAGGACGAAGAGCGGCACGCTCCGACCGGTCGGACGTACGGATCCCGTTCCGTGAAGTGGCAGGACACTGGAGATTCAGGCTCCTCGTCCTGGGTCTGTTTTTCACGACGATCACTGAAGTGACTGCCGCCCATTGGATGCCCTACTACCTCGAGATCAGCATCGGCAGCAGCCGCTCCTTTGGTGCAGTGGGCCTGATGGTTTACGCGGTGGTCATGGCGACGGGTCGGCTGACGATGCCGATCGTGATACGCCGCCTGGGACTCAGGAAGGTTGTGTTCATCACCGGTTTTGCCTGCCTGGTCAGCTCGCCTCCGGCGGCCTGGCACGATCACCCGTTCGCGGTCGTGGCGTGGCTCTCCGTACTCGGGTTCGCGGTCTCCGGTCTCTATCCGTCCGTCAACGCGCACGCCGGCGACCGTTTTCCCACCGCGGGAAGCACCATGTTCGCCGCCTTCAACAGCGCGGCCCTGCTGGGGGCCCTGACCGGGCCGATTGCGTTCGGTATGGCAGCTGATCTTGTTGGTTTGCGCTGGGCCCTCGCCGCTACGGCGGCGGCGCCATTGGTGTGGATGACGAGCCTGGCACTGGGGGTTCGGAGCGAAAGTCGCAAGGAGGCTCAATTCGTTTCGCACGGTTGACGCAGGCGATGGATTCCATGAGCTTATCGGGCCCCTGATCGAACCTTCTCACTCGATCTTCATTCATACACGGAGGAAAAAATGAAAGACCTGTTTTCACTCGAGGGGAAAGTCGCGTTGGTGACCGGCGGCTCCACGGGCATCGGAGCGATGATCGCCGAGGGGTTCGTCAACTTTGGGGCGAAAGTCTACATTGTCGCACGCAGAGAAGACGTTCTTAAGAAAAAGCAGGAGGAGTTGGCGGAAATCGGACCCTGTGAGTCGATCGTTGCCGACGTAGGTTCGGTCGACGGCATCCAACAGCTGGCGAAGGATTTCGGTGAACGAGAGCAATCGCTCGATATTCTGGTGAACAACGCCGGAACCAGTGACGGCCGCAAGGAGATTGAAGAGATCACGGAGGAATCATGGGACACGGTGATGGATCTCAACGTCAAGACCATCTTCTTCATGGTCCAGGCGTTTCTGCCTTACCTGCGAGTTAGAGCTTCAGCCGAAACCCCATGCAACGTGATCGACATTGCTTCGATCGATGGCTGTGGAAAGCTTAACACAGCCTACAACTACGCCTACGGTGCCAGCAAGGCGGGCGTCATCCAACTCGATCGGCTTCTGGGGGACAGCCTTGCATGGGAGGGGATTCAGGTAAATACGATCTCGCCCGGTGACTTCCCTTCCGATTTGAACAGGGCAGCCCGGGACCATACTGCTGAGATGAAGAAGTCCATCCCGGCGAAGAGGATCGGGGAGAAGGAGAATATCGCGGGAGCTGCCATCTTTCTCGCTTCGCAGGCCGGCAACTACAACGTCGGCTCCAATATCGTTCTCGACGGTGGGGAGAGCGTGCGGGGCATCCAACGGTCGTTCTTTGCTAAAATCTGGCCAGATTGGGTCAAGCTGGACAGGTAGTCGTCTCGTGTCCGATTCCAGCGGAGTCATACGACCCTAAGGAGACGCTGAGCATGTCAGTCATTCACACGCAGGACGGCGCGCTCAAGCCAGGTAACAAGCCTGATTGGTGTCAGACACCCACCGCCGGCTATTTTCGGATGTCGAAAGAGGGTGGGGAGCACGACTGCCACTATCACGATTACAATGAGCTGTATCTGGTCTGCCGAGGGAAAGCAAAGATCCTCAACGGTGGCGAGGAGTCCTATGTGCGGGCCCGGGATATCGTGTGCATCAAGGCAGGCGACGAACACGATATTCTCGAGGTTTACGGCGACGAAGACTTCGAGTTGTTCTGGCTCTATGAGCCGGGCTCGGAGGATGGACGGTTGGGATATCTGCATCGCAACCCGGACCAGGCGGAGCCTCATCCGGTCCCGGCGAAGCCAATCCCGCCTGACTTTCCCGTCTGAAAGGCGACTTATATGCCGGAAGAGCAACCACCTCCTCTCCCTTTCGTCGACTGGTACGGCATCTGGGCCGGCCACGGCGCTGTAGGGGAAGACGGCCTGAGCTGGATCCAGGACCCACCCGTGGGAGACCTGCACCTGAAGGTTCAGCCAGGACGCTGGTCAGACCTCCTTTTTCGCACAGCCGAGTACCCGTGGGAAGCGGGCGGCATGGTCCCAGGCTTTGCGTTCGCGGACGAGGGCAAGCTCAAGGTTTACTACCAGAGTACCGGATACGACGGCGTCACCTACGACGCGTATGCCGAAAGCACCGACGGCTGCACCTGGCACAAGCCGGAACTGGGTCTGGTGGACTACCAGGGCTCCAAAGCCAACAATCTGCTGCACCCCATCGACCACTGGTGGGTGCGGTGTGTCTTCAAGGACCCCTCGGGTCCGGCCGAGGCCCGATACAAGTCGACCCATCCAAGTGGCATGCTCTACGTGGACGGCGTGGCCAGGCCGGAGGTCACGCGGGAGCACTACTGGGAAATGCGGACGACCATGCAGCACGAAGGCATGGGCCTCGACCAGATCACCCAGAAGATGCAGATGCATCAGATCATACGGGGCGCCGTGTCCCCGGACGGTCTCAGGTGGACCGTACTGGATGAACCGTTACGGGACCTTGGCACCCTGACCCTCGATGGCGAGTATTACACGACCTACGACGAGCCGAAAGGCGAATACGTCGCCTACCACCGAGGCCACCACGAACGAAGGCGTTGTATCCGGCGCAGCACGGCAAAGGCGTTCAATCAGTGGGACGAGCCTCAGTTCGTCTTCATGGCGGACCCGCAGGACCCGATCGACGTGGATGTCTACAGCTGCGCTTACTGCCCCTACCCGCACGGCAACCTTCACCTCATGTTCCTGCCTTTCTATCACCGCCGCACCTCCACCGTAGACGTGCAGATGGCAACCAGCCGAGATGGAATCCTTTGGAGCCGCCCCGAACGGACCCCCATCATTCCTCGCGGCGAATATGAGGCGGTCTACGCCCGGAGACATCTGGTCCCGCTGAACGACGAGGAATGGGGCCTGTTGTTCACCGGAACTCGGCGGCGTCACGACTTTCAGACCCAACCTCCTGAAGGTGGCGAAGAGAATGAGCCACAGGAGTTTCGCTGGGCGGTCTGGAAGCGCGACCGCCTTGTCGCGTTGGAAGCGTTGGGAGAAGCACGCTTCACGATGACGGAGAGAACGTGTCACGGGGCCGAGCTGTGTCTCAACTATGAAACTGAAACCGGAGGTTGGGTGCGGGTAGAATTGGTTCCTCCTCCGGTGACACCGCCCCTCCCGGTAGAACCTTTCGAAGGCTACGGATTGGACGACGCCGACGTTCTGGTCGGAGACGAACTATCCCGCGCTGTCAGCTGGAAAGGAAAAACCAATCTATCAGAATTGAAGGGAAGACGCGTCTCGATCCGCATTCACATGTCACGTGCGAGATTGTACTCCATATCCATCTGAAGGATTGGGAAGACCAGGTCGGGAGTACAGACGTCGCCGCTTTGGGGAGTAGGAGCAGCCTCAAGGTGCGATGGTTTATCACCCAGGTAGTGAACCGTACTAGGCAGTCCAACCACGAGGTGATTCTTAATCGCGAGAGGATAGAATGAGTATTGCGACCGAACCCAGCCCCGAGCAGCTACGAGAGCACTCTTATGCCGTGGTGCGCGGTTTGTTCGACGCTACGACGACAGAACGGCTGCGCGAAATCTGCGAGCGCGTGCTGGAGCAGTGGAGGCGGGCTCCTCGACACGACAACCCACCGGTGGGCCCCCAGTCCAACTACCTGAGGCACCTGATCGATCCGGAATATCATCGCGATCATCCCGACGATCTCGCCTTTCTGCTCAATGCCATGGGATCGCCCCAGGTTGTCGAATCGCTGAGTGCGGCCCTGGATGAGGAATTCCTGTTTGCCTTGAGCAGCCTCTACTTCAACCCGACCGGAGAAAGCCAGGACGGGTTCTGGCATAAGGACAAGATCGGTGGAGAAGCAGACGTCTCCCGGAGACCGGAAACCGGGGCCGGGTTGCAGATGCAGATCGCATTGGTCCCGACGGACGATCTCGAACTGGTGCCGGGCTCTCACCTGCGTGACTACACTCCTGAAGAGCACGCGATCTGCGTCGCGGATGATGGGATCCACAACCGATCGAACGAGATGCCAGGCGCCGTCCGTCTCCACCAGGAGCCTGGCGACGCGGTCCTGTTTACCCAGTTGTCCATCCATAGGGGCCGGTACCACACCGACAACCTCAGGCGTTCGTTGATGATCTCCGTCAAAAAGCGAGCCGCCGCAGAGTTTTCGATACGCGAGCGGGGGCTGAACTACGCCAGTGACCAACCCTGGTTTTTGCTTACCGGATACCTTGATGGAGTGAGTGAGGGTGCGCGGGCGTTCTTTCAGGAATTCGTCGATTTCTACGCCCCGCTTTGGCGCGTCAAGCTGACGGAGGTGTTGAAGTACTCGAGTCTGGTTGAAAAGTTGGTGGAAGCCGGCGAGCCGTACCCGTTCTTTAGTGAGTGAGAGGGTAGATCATGGAATCTGGCGTGGAGGATCATGCCCAGGGCCTTGCAACGCATCTCCGATCCACAGGAGGTTTCCGTGCCTAAACTGCTGAATGAAAGTGACATCGAGCAATTCGACCGGGATGGGTACTGTTTTCCTGTCACCATTCTGAGTGAGGACGAGGCCAGGCGGATGAGGTCGCAGTTGGAGAGCTTCGAGCGTGAGGAAGGCAAGCCGATTGGGGGAGCGCAGCGAAGCAAATCCCACTTGCTCTTCAAATGGGTCGACGACCTGATGCGACATCCCACGATGCTCGATGCGGTCGAGGACCTGATTGGCCCGGATATTCTGTGCTGGAACACGCTCTTCTGGGTGAAAGAGGCAAGAAGCGAAACCTTCGTTTCGTGGCATCAGGATCTGCGTTATTGGGGTCTCGATACGAGCGACCTGATCACCGTATGGCTGGCTCTTTCTCCCGCGACGTTAGAGAGCGGTTGTATGCACGTTTTGCCCGGGTCTCACATTGGTGACCTTCTTCCACACAAGGACGAATACCGGGACGACAACTTGCTGACTCGGGGACAGGAGATTTCGGTAGAAGTCGACGAGTCGAAGACCGTCGCCATGCCACTGGACACCGGTCAGGCATCCCTGCACAACGGGCGGCTTGCCCACGCGTCGAGCCCAAACCGTTCGGCCGACCGACGAATCGGTCTCTCACTGCACTACGTGCCTCCACACACAAAGCAGGTCGTGGGTGAGTGGGACAGTGCCGCTCTGGTACGGGGTGAGGATCGGTACGGTCACTTTCGCCCCACGCCAGTTCCCACCCGGGACTTCGACCCGGAAGCCGTCGCGTTCCACGAGAAGGCGACCGATCAGGTGCGCGAGATCCTATTCAACGACGCCGAAAAAGTTCGCAAAACACTCTGATGCTGACGGGCATTGCCCATCTCGAGATGCGCGTGCGTGATCTGGCCGCCTGCCGCTCGCTATACGGTGAACAGCTCGGCCTGGAAGAACTGGCGTACGGAGATGGATTGTCGATGTTCGCGATAGGGGATTCGGTCCTCGAGCTGCACGAAGACGCCGATGCCGTGACATCGTTGCTGCCTTCCGGTGAGAGAAAGGATCCCAGAGACGTGCCCGGTTCTGTGGGGCACTTTGCTTTTTACACGGCGGACAACCACGAAGCGTTCAGGGTGCTGAAAGAGTCTCTGGTGAGCACGCAACTCGTAACCCCGGACGGCCCCAGCGTTCAACCGATGGACCATGCGTATATGCAAAGGTCCCTGCTTCAGGTCGACGATCCGGATGGCTATGTCCTTCAGATCGCCGACCTGATTGACCCGCGCGAGCATCTAAAGGGTCGCCTTGACGAGAAGAGAGCGCGGGCGTCAGGCTCCGGCCCGGGTCTGCTGCAAGGATTCGACCACGTGCAGATCGTATGCAGTGACGTCGGCGCCAAAAGGGATTTCTTTGGCCGGAAGCTAGGCCTGGAAGAACTGAGCCATAGAACAGAAACGGTACCGGCCGTAGAAGGGTTCGAAGAATCGGTTTTCGCGGCGGGTATGACCGACCTGGAGTTGACGCAAAGTGAATCCACCAGGCGAAGGCAAGGAGGGCCTGGAGCCGTCAGCGCACTGGGCTTCTGGACCGACGATATCGCAAGGACCTACGACGAACTCGCTCAAAAGGGTGTGGCTGTCGGGGATCCGCCGTCCGTGCGAACGCCCCTGCCAGGCATGTCGAGACAGGCGTTCGCGTTGAAAGGGCTCGAGGATCTGCCGCTCGAGATCGCCCAGAGAATCTGAATCCAAACTGTGATGAACAAATTTCTCTTTATCGACGATGCTCAAATCTCCTGGATGAGGGATGTCGAGCGCTGGATTCACCCCGCGCGTAAGTACGAGGGAAACCCGATTATCACCTCCGATCGTGACTGGGAGGGGTCGGAGACAACCCTGGGTACCGTTCGCAAAGAGCCGGAGGGGTACCGAATGTGGTACCAGTCCTACGCCTCCGCCCCCGATCCTCACGGGATCGACTCCTTCATCCGCTCCTTACATCTCTACGCCGAAAGCGACGACGGTCTCGAATGGTCGAAGCCCTCGCTTGGCACGACGGAAGATTCGACCGGCTCGGTCGCGAATAACATCGCGTTCGTCAGACGTGCATTCAGCAAAGAAATCAACCCGTCCGTGATGCATCACCCTCACGCGTCTGGCGGCCACAGTTACACGATGTTCTCGTATGGGTTAGGCTACGACCTGCCCTACGACGGTCACTTCGTTTCCTGGTCCGACGACGGGCTGCAGTGGAGTGACGCGTCGCAGACACCTGTCATCCCCGGTTACGGAGAGCGTGGTTGCTTTAACTACGACGAGGTCGAGCAGTGCTTTCGCGGAATCCTCACCTGGGAGGCGTCCGACACGCACCTGTTCTCGACGCAGAGCCCGAATGGGCTCGAGTGGTCACTCCCTCGCCCTGTGCTGACCCCCGATGAGGTTGATACGGAATGGGCCGCCGGAGAATCTGAAAAGAGGACGCTCTTTCCGGCCATGCCGATCGCTCGATATGGCCCCCTACTGCTGGGCTTTCTGCAGGTGCTGCGCGGCCGGCACGCCGGCGATGGATTCGACGGCGAGATGGACGTCCAGCTCGTGTCCAGCAGAGACGGCGAAACATGGCATCGCGTCGGAGACCGGTGCCCGATCATCGAGCGGGGCAGCGACGATGCATTGTGGGATAGCGGACTCGTTTGGATGGGTAACTCGCTGGTCCAGGACGGAGACAGGGTCGTTGCCTACTACACAGGCTGCAGGAGGACGCCCGGTGCTCTGGCGCGAAGTAAGTGGTCGAAGAGTATCGGCACGGCATCATGGCCGGTAGACCGTTTCGTCGGATTGGCTGCCCGTGGCGAAGGCATGGTCGAGACCACGGCGTCTGTGGCCGCCGGCCAGCTGCACATCAATGCCGATGCCTCGAGAGGTCTGGTGACCGTCGCGCTTCTCGAGGAAGATGGGTCAGCAATCGGAGGCTACTCGGCCGCCGATTGCAAACCACTCAAGAAAGACGCGCTTGACCACGCAGTCGAATGGGCCGGCGGCGACCTCTCGTCGCTCGCGGATCGGACGGTACGCATCCAGTTGACGCTGCGAGATGCGGAGCTTTTCTCCCTGTGGTGGTGCCATGAACGATAGAGTCCTGTTTATCGACGACGCTCATGTCCAGTCGACGGAGGGCCTGGAGCGTCGTATCCACTTGGGGGAGAAATTCGAGGGCAACCCAGTCCTGTTATGCGATCGCAAGTGGGAATCGGGCCAGGCCATGCTCGGAACGGTGTTGAAGGAGGATGGCGTCTATCGCATGTGGTACGGTTCGGGCGTGGGACAGCACGGCAACAACAAGGGTCGCCTGTGGCATATGTACGCCGAGAGTGAAGACGGATTCGAGTGGCGCTTGCCGTCACTGGGTCAGTTCACCGATCCCGAAGGATCGACCAGGAACAACGTCTTCCTCGATCCAGAGAGTCGCCCCCATCAGTACTCGAACGTGATGCACACCCCCCATCTGGGGCCGGGCCGGCGCTACACGCTGTTGTCCTTCAGCGGGCCCGGCCACCACGTTCGTTATTCCGACGACGGGCTGACCTGGACGGAATGGTCGTCGGAGCCGGTGATTCCTCGTTTCGGTGATGTCGGATTCTACACCTACGACGCCCGCGACCAGCTCTTTCGCGGCATGGTCAAACGATACCTCGAGGTCCGGGGCCGTCGACGCCGCATTCAGAACTGGACCGTGAGCGCGGACGTCGATCACTGGACGCTACCTATTCCGGCTGTGATCCCGGACGAGATGGACGACGAATGGACCCAGGGTGATCTGGACAAGGCCTCGGAGATCTACGGCATCCCCATCTTCAGGTATGGCTCCCTGCTCCTCGGCTTCGTGGACCTGCTGCGCACGACCGACGCGATGGGCACGTTCGGGTTGAACAACCAGGGCGTGGTGGACGTGCAGCTCATCAGCAGCCGGGACGGTGAGACGTGGGAGCGAGTCGGAGACCGTAGCCGGATTCTCGAGATGGGCAGGCGAGGCGAATGGGACGGTGGCTTCATTCGCTCGGCCAAAACTTTCGTCGAAGACGGCGACGAGCTCAGGCTCTACTACTTCGCCATGGACCATCCTCACGGTGCCCAGAAGAAGGGCGACTGGAAGCGGGCCGTCGGTCTGGCGCGTTGGCAACGCGACCGATTGGTCGGGCTTCGAGCGGCTGACGAGGCAGGTGAACTCGTGACCGTGCCTATCCCCGCCGGCCGCCAGGTCCACGTCAATGCCGATGCATCAGGCGGCCAAATCACCGCGGAGCTCCTTGACGAGGCGGGAACGGTGCTGCAGGGCTTCGAGCGCGACACCTGTCATCCTTTCGAAGGCGACGCGCTCGATCACACAATCACGTGGCGAAGTCCTGCTTCAAGTGACAACCACGACGAGAATCGAAGCGTTCGGTTGCATCTGCGAAACGCCGAGGTTTTCTCGCTCTGGTTTTCGTAGCTTAGGGTGGCTGACAGCTACAGGCTGTCACTGTGGGTGCCGTCAAACTGAGCGAAGCCTGTCCTGAGCATGCCGAAGGGTCGATGTATCTGCTTTCGGCGACCTGGACGTCCTTCGACAGAGCCTGTGCCGAGCGAAGCCGAGATGCTCAGGATGACCAGGTCGCTGTGCCTCACAGCGTTAAGCTCGGCGTGAGTAATCTAATTCTCTCCGTTGTCAGCCTGTAAAGACTGGCCATCGATGGGTAATCTCAGGGGGGAGCGAACATGGGCGAAGCTTTCTTTGAGAAGGTCGATGTGTTCCTGCCGGGACAGGGCGAGACATTGGCCCAGGCTCCGGCCTATCACTGGGAGCGGGCCGAGCACGCCACCGGCCATATCTACTACAGTACCCGAGAACCGAAATCCGTGCTCATCCATCTGAAAGGAATCAGCAGAGAGGAAAGGGATGCCCTCGCAGAGATGCCGATCGAGGTAGATCTCACGGCCTTGAAGTATCACGACTTTGACGGGTTTGGTCTGCATCTACCGGGGTTGATCGTCACAACGCAAGGGACGGTGATTGCCGTGTGTCAAAAACGGCACAACTCCATGGGGGACGGCGGAAACCAGGTCGACCTCTCGATGTCCCGTAGCGAGGATGGCGGTGTGACCTGGCAGCGGCAGGAAGTCATCTTCGAGGAAGAGGATGCCTATACCTACCTTGGACCCATCTTCCAGGATGAATCGACGGGTGCCATATTCGTGTCCTTCTGGAAGATGCCTGCCGAGGTGTTGGACGATCTGGGTTTCTTCAGCGCTTATGCCAAACAGGGCGGGGGTTTCTGGCTGCTCGAGAGCACCGATGAGGGGCGGAGTTGGTCAGAGCCCTTCTACGTCAAGCCTCAGCCGAACGATGAGGGTTGGGTGGGATGGCCTAACAACTGTGTGCACGGCATCCAGCTTGCCTTAGGAAAACGCAAGGGACGGTTGGTCATACCGGCGTTTCTTTACAAGGAGGGCGAACCGGGACAGGTCCCGGGGGTGCGTGGGGGCTTGCTGTACAGCGACGACCATGGAAAGAATTGGCTGGCGGGCGCCGTCCTGCCCGAGGGCTCAGACGAAGTCAGCCTCGTGGAAACCGTGGAGGGCGGCATCTACGTCAGTTATCGCAAGAATACACGCTTTACGGGTAAGCGCCACTTCGCGCGCAGCAGCGATTGTGGTGAAACCTTCTGCGAACACGGCCAGCACGAAGAGATACCGGACGCCAATCTCCACGCGGGCCTGACCCGCTACCGACGGGATGGCCAGGTCGAAGACATCGTTCTGTTTTCCAATCCAGATCCGGCCAGAGAAATGACGATCTGCCTGAGCCGGGACGAAGGCAGGAGCTGGCTCACTTCGCGGCGGCTCGAACCAGGACTCTCCCGGTATTCCGACCTGGCGGTGACAGCCGACGGGACCATCCTCTGCCTGTATACCAACGGGAAGGTTCGCGACAGCGAAAAGATCAGCGTTGCGCGATTCAACCTGGAGTGGTTGACAGCCAATACATAGACGATGTGGAAATAGACGATGTGGGAATTGAGAAGCATTGCAGGCATCCAACGAGGATCAATGCCCTGTTCTCACGTCATCTATCTTCAATGTAGAAAGGCGCCATGCTTCTTGGGTTCTTCAAGTGGATCTATCAGAAGCCTGTCGCTTGTACGATTGAGAAGCCCGTCGCCCACTCGGTAGCGGCCTGGGAAGAGGCGGCAGCAAGCCAACACCGTTGTTTCACCTCCAGGGGGGATAGGGTTGGGCGCGGAGGCTCTTTGGGTTGTCACAGGTGCCGTCACCGAGCTGGATCGTACTGCCGGCCTGGGCCACAAGCCCCCGCGGCGCCTGAGCGGGACTTTTCTGGTTCTCTTTTTGGTCACAAAAGAGAACACACACAAATGAGTTCGCAAAAAGGGAAGCGCGTCAGCCATCCACTCTTGTACGTGAAGAACCTGAAGAACGAGTTGAGAATAGAACAATGGACGTTATGAACTGACTATCCAATGTTCACACAAAACCAATGAGGTAGACGTGTCACTCGATAACTACGCCCCCTCAGGCGTGATCCCCGCCTGCCTTCTGCCCTTCGATGCGAGTCTTGCAATCGACGAGGTTGCGTATCGGAGCCACCTCAGCGACCTCGCATCCGTACACGGAATCAGCGCTATCACCGTAAACGGCCATGCCGCCGAAGTTCATGCCATGACGCTCGGCGAGCAGCGAGAGGGAATCCGGATCGCGGTCGATGAACTCGCAGGACGGCTTCCGGTCATCGCTGGCGTCTTCACCGGAGGCAGCATAGAGGCTGGACAGATCGCGAAAATGGCGGAGGAGGCCGGCGCCGCGTGTCTCCTCGTCTTTCCACCGGGAAGCACGGCCATGGGTGGCCAGAAACGGCCCGAAATGGCCGTTCGTCATATCGAATGTATCGTGGAACAGACACAGTTACCGCTCATCCTGTTTCAGTACCCTTTGAGCAGTGGTCTTGGATATCCCCTCGATACGTTGCTCGATCTCTGCCGTCGTTTTCCCGCGATCCGGGCGATCAAGGACTGGTGCAACGATCCCGCGCTGCACGAGCGACACATTCGAGAGCTACACAGCCTCGATACACCGGTCAACATCCTCTCGACACACAGCGCCTGGCTCCTTGGATCTCTCGTCCTCGGGTGTGACGGTCTCCTTTCCGGCGCTGGCAGCGTGATTCCAGACCTTCAGGTCGCACTGTGGGAAGCTGTCGCCTCGAAAGACCTGATTTCCGCGCAAGCCGTGAACGATCGGATCTACCACACGGTTCAGGCTTTCTATGGCGACCCCTTCCTCGACATGCACAACCGAATGAAGGAATCCCTCGTACTGCTGGGTCGACTCGAATCCGCACACGTAAGGCCGCCCCTTCACAAACTCTCCTACAATGAAATCCAGTTTATCGACGCCTGTCTCAAAAAGGCGGGGATCACCCCGGAAACTGTGTACCGCGGAGTGGACCCCGTAAGAGCTGCCCATCCTGTATTAGCCTAGAGTGGATCTCCTCCATTCTCCAGGCAGACTCAAGCGACCAGGAGGTGATTGATGACGAAAAAAATTTTCGGTTGGGGCCTGATCGGTTGCGGAGGTGCTGGCCGTGCGCACGCGAGATATGCCGCGGCCGATACCGACGTCGCCGTACGCGCGTTTTGCGACGTGGATGCGGGGAACGCGGAGAGACTCGCCGCCGAGCACGACGGCGCCGTGCACACGACCGACCCGAGCCGGTTGCTCGAGGACCCGGAGATCGATATCGTGGCCATCGCCACGGCCCACGATTCCCACGCAGACCTTGCCGTGGCCGCCTTCGAAGCCGGTAAGCACCTGTTCCTCGAGAAGCCGATGGCCATGAGTGTCGCCGACTGCCTGCGCATCGAGGCGGCGCGCAAGGCCAGCGGGTGCCGGCTGCAGCTGAACTTCTCCATACGCTTTTCCGGCGCGGCCCGTGCGATTCGTGAGCGCCTTGGTACGCCGCTCGTCAGTCACGGCCAGTGTACGCAGTCACCCGCGGATCTGACGCTCTGGCGCTGGCACCCGACGATCGGCGGAGGGCCGCTTTACGATGTCGGCGTACACGCCCTCGACCTGCTCTGCTGGGTGCACGACGCCGAGCCCGTGGAGGTCTACGCCACCGGCGGCCAGATCACCCACGCGGGCCAGCTCGGCAGCCCAGACATGGTCGATACCTGCGCCGCCACGCTCCGCTTCGCCAACGGCGCCGTGGGCACCTTCCTGATGGCGGATGCGGGCCGCAACGAGCTCATGTCGAAGTGGTTCTTCGAGTTTTACGACGGTGCCGACACCGCCGTGCTCCACGAGCACTTCAAGACCGCCACCTTCACGCGCCCCGACGCCGACTCCGGCGAGCTTGTCACCGAGACTGTGAAACCGCCTGAGGCCCCCCGTTTGTGCGACCTCGTGAGTGCCATTCGCTCCGGGACGGACCCGGCCATCAGCTCCCGCGAGGGGATCCGCTCGGCCGTGCTCGTGGAATGCATCGAGGCTTCGATTCGTACCGGGGAGGCGCAGGCGGTGAAGATCCCCGCCTTCTGATTCGCGGCGTTTAGATCTTTGAGGTGCCATTCTTGCAGCCGCCTGGGACCTCTCCGCCTTAGCTTCATGCAGCGTATTGGATCGTTCTTCGCAGCGCAGAGTCGAAGAACACGCCCATATAGATGACCGAACAGGGACTTCTCGACTCTGCTCGAAGTGACCCTGCTCCTTCTTGTTCTACAGAGCGACTTACTTTCCGAGCACCTAACATCGGCAAGGATCCCGGAAAACGACCGGACATCCTATGATTCAAGGAATCGTCAAAGTCAGGACTCCATCGGGAGAGACCCCGCTTCCCAGGGTCCGCGTGTCAAACGGTCGCGACGTCACACTGACGGACGAATCCGGATGCTACACCCTCGATCGCCGGCCGGAGGATCAGTTCGTTTTCGTTACGGTTCCATCGGGTTACTCGGCTGAATCCATTCCTTGCTATCACCGGATTGGCGAGGGCGACTTCGATTTTTTTCTCGAGGCCGACGACCGGAGCGGAGCCTCCGAGTTCTCCTTCGTCCAGATCACAGACATCCATATGTCCGTCGACGGCAGTCGGTCGAATGAACGTCAACTCGTGGAGGACCTGAACACGGTCTACGAGGAGGTGGGGGATAGGGCTTCCTTCATCGTGGCGACAGGTGATCTGACCAACAAGGGAACAAAGGACGAGTTCGACGCCTTCCTCCGCGGAATCTCCGAATCACCGCTTCCGGTCTACCCGTGCATCGGCAACCACGACGACAACGACGCGGACGGGGACCAATACACGAACGCGCTCGGACCCAGCTATTACTCGTTCGACTACGGCCACGTCCACTTTGTCGCCTACGCCGGTGTCGGGCGCGCATGGCGTGAACCGGACCATCAGGGTGCGTGGGTTCAGGCCGATCTCGGTGCCGTCCCTCCGGAGACCCCGGTCGTTGTGCTGATTCATTTCCCCTGGGGCGACCACTTCTACGATTCATTTCGCGACCACAATATCATCGCGACGTTCTCCGGTCACTGGCACTGCGCGCGCGTGTATGATGATGCCCCGACCATCCACTACAACACCCCGACGTTCTGTTTCGGCGGCATCGACCAGAGTCCACGGGCCTACCGGTTCTGTACGGTACGAGAGGGAACGTTGACCTCCGAGATCCGGGCGCTGGATGCGAAGCCCTTTCGGGGGGCGAGCTTCAGACCCGCTTCCACTCATCGCGAGCCGGTGACGGAAACGGACCTGCGGCCGACACTCGATTCAGATTGGCCGCTGTTTCGGGGGCGTGTTTCGCGAACGGGGGAGGTGGACGCGGACCCCGATCTTCCGTTGGAGCCAGCCTGGACCGCATCCTCGGGTGGTGGGTTACATCAGGGCTCTCCGATCCTCGTTGGCCGCTCGCTGGTGGTGGGGACCCAGAGCGAGGACAGGCCCGACGCGTCGGGGGTCGTCGCGCTGGACGCGATCAGCGGCCGACCCCTGTGGGATGTCACAACGTCCGCCTCGATCAAGCTCTCTCCGGCTGCCGAGAACGGACGCCTGTTCGCGACGACCGTGACGGGCGAGGTGATCGCGCTCGACCCGGATGGACGTAAACTGTGGTCCTACCAGACCGGAGATCCGTCGGAACGCTGGGTCTACAGCTCACCGCTCGCGTGGCGGGGGAGTCTCTACACCGGGATGACGCCTCACTATGTCTCCCTTGACCAGGCGACGGGTGGGGTCAACTGGCTGCGCGAGGATCTGGGGACCCGGGACTGGATCGCTTCCTATCCGTCGGCGGCCGGCTTCGAGAACTTCCTGATGCTCGCATTCTACGGCCAGACGCTGAACCTTGCGGCTCTGGATGCGGAAACCGGCGCCACGGTCTGGACCGTCGAGGAAGAGAAGACGAATCGCACCAACACCACGCCCGTCGTTGGGCCCGACGGACTCGTCTACATCGTCGGGGGGAGAACAAACGTTCGGGCGTTCGAGATTTCGACGGGCGAGTCGCGATGGTCGCGGGAGCTGGACAAGACGCGCTGCGCCGCTTCCCCGGCGCTGTCCAACGGGCGTCTCTTCGTGCCGGACGGCGATGGCGGCCTGACGGTGCTCGACGCCCATACCGGTGAAGTGATCTGGTCCTGGACATCCGGTGCGGGTCTCGGGTCCTTCTCGCCGTACGTCCGGGGCGGCAAGGGCGCCCTGTCATCGCCCGTTGTCACCGAGCGATTCGTACTCTTCGGGTCGGCGGACGGCCACCTCTACGGTTTGATGGTTGATTCCGGCGAGGTCGCGTGGGTGCACGACCTGGGCGTGCCCACGCTCTCATCTCCAGTCGTTTCAGGCGACGGCCTGTGGACCGGATCGTGCGACGGAATGATCCATGCGTTCGCTTTGGCGGGGCGCGCATAGCAAGTGCTCTAGCAAGGAGCAGTATGTCATTTCACCGTCGCTCCAAGCGGCGTCAGGTCGAGCGCGCCCGCCTTGCCTTAACTCGTAAGCAAGCGGCGGGAGGAGTATAGAACACGCCCAACGTGATGGGCGAATAGGGACTTCTCGACGGAGCCTGTGCCGAGCGAAGTCGAGGTGGTCGAAGTGACCCTGCTCCTTTCCATTCAACTGTGTGATTTGTGTAACAGTCCAGCAGGACTATTCCTAGCCCACCTGCCGACCCATGAAAAAAATTGCTGCCATCGTTACGGTCTATCGGCCTCGATCGCACGCCGATGTGCTGGTGGGCAAGTTTTTGCACGGCTTCCCCACGGACGGCGCGCTGCTGGCCCCGCGTGTCGAGATCGCCTCTCTCTACGTCGACCAGACCTTCGACGACGACATGAGCGAAACGATCTCGAAGCAGTTCGATGTTCCGGTGTATCCGAGCATTGTCCGTGCGCTCACCGTGGGTGGCGACGAACTGGCGGTGGACGGCGTGCTGTTGATCGGTGAACACGGCGACTACGCCTGGAACGAAAAGGGGCAGCAGCTATATCCACGCCGTTATTTCATGGAGCAGATCGCCGGGGTGATGGCCAGGTCGGGACGTGGCGTCCCTGTCTTCAACGACAAGCACCTCTCGTGGCGCTGGGAGGATGCCAGGTGGATGGTCGATCGAGCCGCCGAGCTCGAGGCACCTTTCATGGCCGGCTCATCGCTTCCGGTGACCTGGCGCGACCCCTTCCTCGAACACGAAATCGACGCGCCGCTCAGAGAGGCTGTGGCCGTCGGATTCTCGGGCCTCGACATCTATGGCTTCCACACGCTCGAAGTACTCCAGTGCATGGTCGAGCGACGCACGGGCGGAGAAACAGGGATCGCCGCCGTCACTTACCTGGAAGGGGATGCCGTCTGGGAGCACGCGCGGGATGCGGGTTCGTGGTGGGGGACTCTTGCCGAGTCGGCGTGTGAGACTGTCGACGCATCCGGCAAGGAACCGGGGTCGATGGAGGAACATTGCCAGAATCCGGCGCTCTTCCTGCTGGAGTACTGCGACGGGTTTCGGGGTGCCGTCCTGATGCTCAACGGTTACCTGAGGGAGCTCGCTTACGCCTCCCGGCGCCTTGACGGAAGGGTGGAGTCAACCTGGTTCAAGTGTCAGGGTCACGGCGGGGAAGACGGCGCGTATGCCCACTTTAGCTACCTCGGGCTCAACATCGAAGAGATGTTCCTCTCCGGCACACCGCAGTACCCTGTAGAGCGCACGCTGCTGACGTCCGGCGCTCTCGAAGCCGCCCTGACTTCGCGGTACGAGGGTCACACGCGACTCGAAACCCCGTGGCTGGACGTGGCCTACCGTTCCTTCGAACATCTCGGCTGGCGACCGACCGGACCCTCTCCCACAGGATCGTGCCTGGCACCCTATCCGCCGGCGACCGGCTGATCCGGGTTCGGCTGAGACAACCCCCGGCTGGCTCTGAGCTTCCCGGCAGCGCGCCGGTGGGTCACTTGTTTCAGGACCTGGCTGGTGACGGCGGCGCGGTCTCTGTCCTTCGCGGTCTAACCCAGGGCTGAAACCAGGTGCTGGCTTTCCTGAACTCTGACTCTTTGTCGGCCATTGAGACCGCGCGTTTCGTCGTGGTCAACTCCCTGTCCTGATCGTCTCTTCCACGTCTTTTCGGTAGTCATCGCCCATCACACTCAGGGCGCGGTCGATACCCGAGCCTTTCGAGTTTCTCAGATCGAGATCCGTAACTGGGAGCAGAGATGTGACGTTGGCGTTGCCGCGCAGAAACTTCTCAGCCAGATTGACGCCGGCGCACCAGCCGTAATGCCCATAATTGCGCATGATGCGCTGGCGGGCGTAGGCCCGCGTGTGACCCTGGGACTTGTAGCTCATTTCCGCCTCGATGCGCTGCTCTTCCCACTTCGAGATGTCGACGTAGACGTCGATTTCATCGTTGGGTTCAGATGGAGCGCAGTAGTAGATACGGGCGGGTTTGTGGGGTACGCGCTTCTGGCCCTGACGTGGATGGCTGGCGACGACGAGGGCGTTGTTGACGATGGCCGCCGTCATCGTGTGGTCATCTCCGCCGCTAACGGTGCGGCTGCGCGTCTGCTTCTCCGGCACTTCCGTGATCAGCACGTCCGGCTTCACGTCACAGATGAGGTCGGCGACCGCGTCCACGATTTCGTCACTGCTGCGCAGGGGTTTGTCCGGATACCCCATGAAGCGCACATCGTCTATCCCGAACAGGGAGCAGGCGTGCCGCGCCTCGTCGTACTTCTGCTCCGTGTACTCCTGGCGCTGCTGCTCGGTGACCCCGGCATCGCGCTCCGACGCATCCTTGCGGAGCTCCTCGAAGAGGCGCTCGTTGTGCGTACCGCCGCCATCGGTGAGGATGGCGACCGTGACGCCGTCGCCATTGTCGATGTGATTGCCCATGGTCCCCAGGGCGTGCGTGAGATCGTGGGGATGGGCGAATATGCCCAGCAACTGCACCTTTTCTGTGGTCTGTAGCCACTTCATCTCTCGTCCTCCTCGCATTCGCTCCGTATACCTTTTGATCTCGTGCTCATCATCAACTCTGCCCGGTTTACCGGGCTACGGTCGCTCCCGTTCCGGCCACATATCCTGTACCCACTGCGGCTCAGTCGAAGCCATCCGTCGCAGCTCCTCATACAATTCTATCTCAATCTCCCGTTTCTCCTCATCCGTGCGTGAAGGTGGTGGCGTGATGTCCTCGCGCGGATATTTTGCGTAGTCGGCTTCTTCCGAAAAGTCGAGATGTGTCAACTGCCCGAGTTCTTTCAAGACGACCAATTCTGCAAGGCTGTAGTCGCCTCGATCTTCACGACGAAACCGCATGGGCTGAGAGAGTTTGATACTCGGGAATTGACCGAAACGGGCTCTGCCGCTGTCGTTACCGGCAACCCGATGCACCATGTAAGGGTGCATGATCGCGAGGTCGCCTGCTTCGCCAGTGAGCTCCATAAATCGGCTGCACTCCTTGACCATATACGGTTTGATGTAGGAGAAGACGGTGTCCGGATGAATGCCCTCCGGATACCGCGCCAGGAAGCGAGCCACAACGCCGATCGAGTCGACACACATCTGTGTCCCTCCTGATTCCGGCAGGAGGTCCGAAAAGATGTATCCCAGTAACAATCCCTGCTGCGGCGAATCGAGAAAGTGGCGGTAGTGCCACCCATCCTTGTGCCACCCCGGCGCAACGGCTGAACGCCAGCCCTCCTCACCGAGTTTACTGTCATCACTGCACAGATTTACCGCGAGGGAATCCGGTAAAGCGATTTGCTCGGGCGCGTCCACCCGCTCCCAGCCACCGACGCAATCCACCTGTGCACCGAGTGCGCGTGGAGCGACGTCCTGCAGGAACGGACTTTCCGGTGGCAGACCGTATCGCGTTCTGATCTTGAGCTTCTGCCTGGCTGCCTCCTTGTCACCACGCGATGCCATGATATGGATGTTGGGCGGGCAACCGGTTCGGATGTATGGCTCTTCCTTCCAGGTTTCCGGATCGTCCTTTTTGATGCCCCGTTCCTCGAGTTCTCGCCAGGCACAGGCAACGACCTCTTCAGCGATTCGCCTCGGAACCGCCCCTTTCACGACAACCCAACCGTGCTCGACAAAGTGTCGAGCATCTGATTCAGATAATGTCTTACACTTCGCTATCGCCTGATCGACCATTGTTTCAAAGTCTGCGTTCACAGTAACCCTCAGGTAAGCAGATGGTTTTTTCTTTTCTTCCTGACCAGCGTAGCCTTGGCGAAGGTGGGGTTTTCCTTCCGTGTTTTCCGTGGTCCCGGCTTTTCACACTCATCGCACCTCGATCCACTCCCCGAATAGGGCCCAATGCCTCGGCCTACATCCAATTTTCGTGTCTTTTCGTGGTAGGTCTTTCAACCAATACCCAACTCCGCCAGACGAGCGTCATCACCGAGGTAGTAACCGTCGGCGACCAACTGCCGCTGCACATCGCGAATCGGCAGCTGTTTGGGCGTGCAGCCGGCGGTCGCGCTCATGGCCGCCACCTTGCCGGCAATGCCGCCCATGATCATCACCGCCCATCGGTTGCGAAACACGGATCGGATGTTGGTGTTCACTGATCGACCCGCCGCGAGCAGGCCGTCGATGCGCTGGGGGAGCATGGCGCGCAGTGGCACCTCGTAGGCGGGACCCTCCTCGCCGCTTTGCAGGTCGACCAGGGAGCCGTCTCGGTGTCGCAACGAGGTGAACTGATGAACGACATCGTCAAAGCGACCGCCGTCGAATAGCTCTTCGTCGCTCATGGTGTGCTCGGCCAACACGGTGCGACCACGGCGCGACCCCATGTAGGGTGCGATCTGCTCCACCGCCGCGCTTTCGAAGCCCTGCACGTGATTGCGGTAGAAATCTACCGACTCGTAGATATAGCGCCGGAAGTGGGCCTCGAGAGTGGATCGCGAGATCAGGCCGAGGGAATCGACCTGGTTCGGGCTGTCGGCCGGATCCTGACTGCCGTCGGGGCCGACGCTCTCTACCGTCGTCACCTCGCGATTGTGGGTACCAAAGGGGATCAGATAGATCTTGGTGAGTCCGCCCGCATCCTGGACGTAGCAGTACTCTCCGCTCTCCCACGCCCGCATGATGGCGGGTAGCAGTTCGCGTGGGTAGTTGGGCCACCTGCGGCCCAGCTCGGGGAACATCACCTGGTCCAGGAAGCGTTTCTCGGCCGCGGTCAGCGGATCGTCGCGGTGCGCCGCCCGAAACGCCTCGTAACGCTCCCAATCGACGCCGCGCACACGAAAGAACAGGCCGATGCCGTGCGCGCCACGGGTCCGGCTGAGGTCGCAGGGGGCGCCAGCAAACGCCGCCACGTCCGCCTCGCCGGAGGTGTCCACCACAGTGGCGGCCCGTACGGCCTGGCGACCGGCTCGGCCTTCCACGAACACACCACGGATGGTATCTTCCTCCATGACGGCGCCAGAGACCTGGGTGGAGAGAATGAGAGCGACATCGCCATCGAGGAGCTCGCGCAGCGCAAGCTCCTGAAAACGGTCGTTGTCGATGATCGGCAACTCGTGCATGCCATCCCACGACCACTTCCGATTGTCCCCGCCGCCGGTGAATGCAAACGACGTGATGCCACCACGGGCCTCCAGCTTGGCGAAGAACGCGCCCACTGCCCCGCCGAGACCGGCCTCCAACAGAGACGGGTGCTGCCACATGTCGTGGCGCGCGCCGAGCCCGGGCCCGTAGTTGCCTCCGACGCTGCCGTAACGGTCGATGAGCACGGTCGAGGCGCCTTCGCGCGCTGCCGCCAGCGCCGCGAAGATCCCCGCGATGCCAGCTCCCGCGACAATGACATCAGCTTCGTGGATGACCGGCGCGCTGCTGGCCGGAACGGGCACGGTGGAAATTGTGGTGGTCATTCACCGATCATGGCCATTGCCCGACGTCGGAGCAAGTGATTCCTGATTCCGCTATGAAGCTCAGCCGTCCACGGCTCCCGTCCACCAGGAAGGAGCAAAGGCACCATTGGTGCCCCGCGGCGGGGTATGAGCCGTCACCGCGACTCCGCTCCCCACAGAACGCGCACATATAGGAAAACACCCATGGCACCGAACATCGTCCTTTTCCTGACCGACCAGCTTCGCCGTGACACGCTCGGATGCTACGGCAACGAGATCTGTCAAACGCCGAACCTGGACAGACTGGCTGGCGAAGGGTTTCGGTTCGATCAGGCCTACACAACCAGCCCCGTTTGCTCGCCCGCAAGGGCCTCGTTGATGACGGGCCTCTACCCACACAACCACGGTGTGATGATCAACACGCACATCGGTCCGGCGTGGACTCGAGGGCTATCCACTGACTTCCCCACGTTCAGTAGCCTGCTCAAGGAAGCCGGCTATGTGTGCGATTATGCGGGCAAGTGGCACGTGCACCAGGACCTGGGACCTGAGAACTTCGGATTCGATCGGCACGTCCTGACTGAGTTCAAGACTGAGATCGAGCCGGGATCGGAGATCGAAATTGACTTCCCCCAGGGTTCCCTGGTGGCTGCAGCCACGAGTGCGCTGCCCCCTGAGGAGCATAAAACGTGGACGGTGACGGACGACGGGATCGCGATGCTGCGCGAACGGGCCCAGGAAGACGAGCCATTTTTTCTTCGCATCGACGCAACTGCGCCACACTTTGCGAACGTCGTTCCTGAACCGTATGCCTCTATGTATGATCCTGTCCAGATTCCTCCCTGGTCGAATTTCGACGAAACATTCGAAGGGAAGCCGTCCGGGCATTTTCGAAAACATCAAGAATGGAACCTCGAAGACAAGGACTGGACCTGGTGGCAACAGGTGGTGGCCAAGTACTATGGTGATGTGACGCTGATTGACACGTGCGTGGGAAGAGTGATTCAGGCCATCACAGACTGTGGAATCGAAGACGAGACGATCTTCGTCTTCAGTACGGACCACGGCGACGCGACGGGAAGCCACAAGCATTTCGAGAAGTCCGGCACGATGTACGATGAAGTTTTTCGGATTCCTCTCCTGGTGAGGGTTCCTGGCCAATCAGCCGGAACGGTATCCAGCTTCACGCGATTGCTCGACCTGATGCCGACATTTGTCGAGTGGGGCGGGGGATCCGTACCCGATGAAGTCGATGGTCGGAGCCTGGTGCCCCTGCTAAAGGGAGAGGATCCCTCGGACTGGCCTGATAGTGTCTATTGCGAAAGCCACGGTGAGGTCTGGGGTTACCATTCACAGCGGATGGTCCGAACGGATCGATGGAAGTATGTCTACACGCCGAACGACACAGATGAACTGTACGATCTCGAGTCCGACCCTGGTGAAATGGTCAATCGGATCGCCGATTCAGGCTGCGCGGACGTTCTCACGGAGATGAAGGGGCGCCTGCTTGGATGGAACGATGCGACGGGCGACATGTTCAAGTGGCGGTGGGTGCGGTGGAACTTCCCGGAACCGATCTCACCATAGATGGCATCCCGCTTGGCGGGGTTCGTAGAAGCGGCCGTATCGAAGGGTGGTTCCCGGTTTCCCTGACGACTGACAACTGCTCTCTCAATCCCCCCAAAACAAATCGTGCCCCTGCCCGGGAAACCAGACGAGATCCACCACCATACTCACCGCCAAAGCGAAGGTATACCCCACGATCATCCCGATGAAGAGTGGGATCCCTCGCCGATACATCAGGATACCTCCCACGCGCATCACGATCACTTTGATCAGCCACGTCAGGAAGACCGAGACAATGGCCGTGCGGGTCGAAATACGGTTGACGAGCGTGTATGCAACCGGGTGAAGCGGCCACCAGGCAAACCGGTACTGGCAGAACGTCATGACGCTCACGACAAGTGCACCGATCCCCGTGAAGGTCAATTTGGTGGCGTAGTGCCTGTCCGCCCCCAGATTCCGAATCTGAGTGACCATCCCGTCGTAGTATCTGGGCGCCACGACCTTGAATAGGGGGCCGAAATTGGCGCCGCCGTCCCGATAGCCCAGCCAGATCGTCGACACGGTCGCGACCACCAGAGAAAGCAAGAGTGTCACCACAATCGTTCCACCCAGAAGACGAACCCGCGGCCCCACCGTCTGACCCAGGCGAGCAGCGTGGGCCGCACTCGGCATGGCGAACGCTTTACCATTCTGGTAGCAGCTACCCAGGAGCTGTCGCAAGGCGATCGAGTTGGGCTGCAACGATGGGCGGGGGACGAAATTCACGATATCCACGCCCAGGCCGGGAGACTCCGCAAAAACCAGCCCCGTCATCGCGATCACCTTGGTGAACCCGATGTAAAACAGGAACCAGAACACGACCAGGGCGATCGAAAGGAGCGGATGCATGCCCCCCTTCGTCAGCCAGAGGATCATGTAGAGCGACGAAACCACGAAGAGCCAGGCCGACGTGCGATACGACAGGAGTTCGTCGCTGTCATCGAGAAGACGGCGATTTCTAAAGGCCTGCTCGAACACCTTCTTCAGATGGTCACGCGCAGTCCACAGACCCCACACGCAGAAGACGATGTATCCCCCCAGCGCCTGCTCCCGCGTGCCGGCCAGGTATCCCAGCCCCTCAGCCACCCCGAACCTGTTCAGGGTCCCTATCTGAAGCCACGTGAGGACCCAGAAGGCCCAGATCGAGAACAGCATCTGCAGATCCGTGAAGTAGGCAAAGCCAACAATCATGAAATTCAGACGTCCGTGCAGGTATGGCACGTGCCTGCCCAGGTCGATTCGATGATTTTCAATTCCCACCGTGATGACGGGAAAATCCGGCCTGAAATAGCCCACGATGTAGAGCAACACGATGCTGGCCGGGATCGAAAACCCGATCCAGAACAGCCTGTTCTTTACGGGACCAGGGAACCTTCTTGAATGCACCGCAGCAGCCAGCTGCAGTGTGACCTGGGCGAACGGAAAAGGCAGTCGTTCCTGGTCGACCCACTGCCTGCGGATGATTGACCCGAATGCCACGCAGCCCGTGCCGACGGCGCCCAGGAAGGACAGCCACCAGAAGGTCGGCCGAACCCAGATGGGCCACGGGACGGACTCGCCTGTCGGTAGCCCCTCGTAGAACCACGCCAGCTGCTGAGTCGCATCCTCTACCACCAGCCACGGCGGTACCACCCCGATCGCGTACTCGCCCCACAGGTTTTCGGGTGAAGCCATGTAGTGCCCGACCGCGAAGGTCGCCACAACCCGGGAGACCACTTCGTTGACGTGGATGCTCGTGTAGGAAACAGAGAAGACGGCCACCAGCTCCCAGGGTTGAAGCCGGCTCCCCAGGCGGAAAGTCGCCATCAGGGGATTGACCAGGAACACAAGCAGGAGGAACGGCAGGAGGACCCCGATCGGGATCATGCCCTCGACCAGAGAAATCGTCCGTGCAACCTGCTGCGTGTAGGGGATGAGCGTGTTGAGGCCCACGGTCAGGCCGGAAGCGATCAAGATCGTTCGGAAACGCGAGCCGGACTCGGTTTCGGTCTCGGGCGATGTCGAGACGGGTTCTGCCATCAGCGCCAATCGTTCGGGTTTGACCGCGTCACCCGAGAGGTGTGCGACAAAGCTTTCGGAAAAGGACTGTGGACACGGCGCAAACCTACGAGTGAAGGTTGGGATTAACGTCGACCGCTTGTCATCCCGGGTCTCGCCCTGCGGCTGCGCCTGAGGACGCTCGCCCGGGATGACACAGCCTTTTACATATGTCGGTAGTGCACGTCAGCTGCCACTCCGCCCAAGCCAATCGCGCAATACTGGCTCGTAGCCGAAGAGCGCCGGTTGTCCACCGGTGTGCAGGAAGACTACGCGTGAATCGAGAGCCAGCGTCCCCTCGCGTGCCAGGGCGATCAGTCCGGCCAGCACCTTGGCCGTGTAGGTGGGGTCGAGGAGCAGTCCTTCCATCGTCGCCGCGAGACGCAAGGCTTCGAAGGTCGGCTTGTTCAGTTGCCCGTATCCCGGCGCCAGAGCGCGGTCGTCGATGATGATGTCGGTGTTATCGACCGTCACGTCGAGGTCGAGCATGTCGGCGATCGCAGCGCAGTGCCTGGCGATCCGTCCTCGCTGCAGATCGGCGGCACGCCTGACACAGACGCCGTAAACCGGCGTACGATCGCCCAACGCGCGTAGCCCGAACAGTAAACCTGTGTGCGTGGCGCCGCTGCCGGAAGGGACGACATAGGCGTCGACATCGTCGCGCTGCTCCAAAAGCTCCGCGGCGCACAAGGCGTAGCCCAGAGCGCCGAGCGGCGGATGATCCGGCGCGAGCGGGATCAGATAGGGGCGCTTCCCTTCATCCTTCAGCGTCTTGGCGAGTTCTTCCAAGGCGCGGTCTGCCCCGGCCTCGTCCTCACCTTCGGGATAGCTCAAGCGGTGTGCGCCGAGCAGATCGTCGAGAAGGACGTTGCCGGAGTTGTGGTAGGTATCGTCCACACAAGCCACGCGCTCTTCCAACTGGACATACGCGTCCATGCCGAGCTTGGCAGCGGCAGCAGCAGCCATGCGCACGAAATTCGACTGCACCGCACCGGTGATCAGAATCGTGTCGGCGTTCTCAGCTTGGGCTGCGCCCATATAGAATTCGAGCTGCCTGGTCTTGTTGCCGCCGAACGCGAGACCGGTGCAGTCATCGCGCTTGACCAGCAGTTCAAGCCCAAGCAGTTCGCCGAGACGCGGCGCCGGCTCCAACGGCGTTGGCGCGTGCGTCAGCGACACGCGTGGAAAGCCTTCGATACGTTCCAGCAGTTCGCTCATAGGCGACCTCCTGACATCACGTTACTCACGACATACGCAAAACAGATGTCGCAAAGCCGCGGAGCTATCGTATAACGGCACCCCGCTGTGGTTTCGGCTGTTCAAGCCTCGTGAGCGCCGGTGCAATGTGGGCGAAAGCCCTCGCTATGTTGCATCTTTCACCAGACCTCTCAGTCGACCACGCCGGGCGGCACTGGACAGGACGAATAAATGTTGGGTTTCTCACCGGTGCAAGGTCGAGGTGATGGCACACGCTTTGGCCTTTCCTGACGTCTGACGACTGCGTCTGGAAACTCTGGTGCGGCCGATCAGGCCGCGTTATTCTCCCACAGATCACGAGCCGCCCCCACTCGCAAAAGGGCACCCATGGAACCACTGCTCAGCTACGCCCGAGTATTTGCCGGCGCATCTCGCTACGACGAGGATGGCAACGCCCACCCGTTTCACGCGCCCCAAGGGATCCGTATCCGGCTGACCCCGGCCGAGAAGTCGGACGTGGTGGTGACAGTCGACCGTCCCTGGGAGCGACAGATCATCTCTCACGTCACCTTGCGTCACGACCAGGGCAGGTACCGAATGTGGTACGGCGCCCGCTGTGGAAGCGGGCCCGACGACCAGTTCCTGTGTTACGCCGAGAGCGCCGACGGCTTCCACTGGGAGAAACCGGAGCTGGGACTGTATGAATTCGCCGGTTCGAAAAGCAACAACATCTGTTTCGTAGGTCCGCACGCACTTCGTGGGTCGGTGTTCATCGACGAGAACCCCGGCGGTGGAGACAGGTACAAGAAGCTCGGCCACTCCCCGCGATGGTACGACGACGACGGTACCGAAATCACGAGTCGCCAGGGCCTGGCGCGGTGGAAGGAGCTGGGCGAGCAGGGGTACAACCGCGACGAGGTACGCGAACGAGTGCGGCTGGTCGGCGTCCACCGGGCCATGACGTCGCCTGACGGGATCGAGTGGCGAGCCTTGGAGCAACCGGTGTTCGAGGCATTCTGCGACACGCAGACGGTGGCTTGTTTCGACGTTGAGAGGGGCAAGTACGTTGGCTACTTCCGCACGGCCATCGACGGCCGGAGGGCCGTAGGGATGTCCGAGACGGAGGACTTCTCGGCGTGGCCGGTGCCGGAGCCGATCTTCACCACCGACGCAATGGATGGGCCCAGCGACTCGTTCTACACGAACGCGTACACCCGCTACCCAGGCGCCGACCTGCACCTCATGTTTCCGTCCGTTTACCACCAGGTCGACTGCAGCGTGGACATGCAGCTGGGGGTGAGCAGCGACGGCCTCAACTGGTCCAGGCCGAGCAGACAAACGATTGTAAGCTGTGGCGAAAGCGGGAGCGGTGATGAAGGGGGGGTGTATGGCGGACCGGGTCTGGTGGTTCTGCCCGACGGGCGGTTCGCCATTCCCTACACAGGCAGGAAGTCCCGCCATCACGAGGCCTACTACAGCGAACCGGAGGCAGATGCCCAGTTCCGGCTCGCCACGTGGCCCGAACACCGACTCGGCGGCATCCGGGCAGATGCCCTGGGCGAGTTCACCCTGGAGAGCCACCTCGTTAACGGCGGCGAGCTGGTGCTGAATTACCGCACCGACCGGGGTGGATGGATCCGAGCGGCACTCTACGAGAACATCCCCCACCCGCCGGAACCGGTTGAGCCGCTGGCCGGCTATTCCTTTGAGGATTGCCAGCGCGTATCGGGTGATGCGTTTCGGCAGCCGCTGAGCTGGCGTGGTAGCACCGACCTGTCCCCCCTCTCGGGAAAAAAGATCAATGCCAGGTTCCAGATGAATCGGGCAACGTTGTACGCATTCGAGCTAGGCAGGGCCACCGATGAGCGTCACAGTATTTGAACCCACTATTGACTTCCTGTTCATCCCAGCCTGAGGATTCTGTTATGTCCAAGATCTCTCGACCTTCACGTCGCGAATTCCTCAAAACGGGCGCTTCCCTCGGCGCCTTGTGCCTGGCCCACCAGGTCTTTCCGGCCATCGCCAGGGGCAGAACGCGCAAGGACAAACCGAACGTCGTGTTCCTTTGGACGGATCAGCAGCGCGCGGACACGATGGCCGCTTACGGAAACAGCCGAATCCACGCCCCGAACCTGAACCGGCTCGCCGCTGAAAGCACGG
>DJHM01000011.1:298962-299474 GCA_002433075.1 Latescibacteria bacterium UBA6620 | reverse complement strand
CTCGCCGCTGAAAGCACGGTCTTCGAGCGGAATTACGTGACCCAGCCGATCTGCACTCCGTCCCGAGGGTCGATCGTGACGGGCCTGTGGCCGTCTCAGCACGGTTGTGTACGCAACAACATCCCCCTGCCGGCCGACGCGCTGACGCATCCGGAGCTTCTCGACGACGACGACTATCGGACCGCCTTCCTCGGGAAGTGGCACCTGGGGGATGAAATCTGGCCTCAGCGTGGGTTCGAGGAATGGGCCGGCATCGAAGACCTCTACATCCGCCATTACAGCGAGGGCCGTGACCGAACGAGCAAGAGTGCCTACCACCACTTTCTCGTCGAAAACGGATTCGAGCCCGATATCGAGCGGGAGGGACAGCGCGTGTTCTCTCGAGAGTTTTCAGCGCGGCTTCCGTTGCGATTCAGCAAGCCGGCGTTTCTGCGTCGGCGGGCGCGTGATTTCATCCGGCGTCACAGGGACGAACCCTTCATGCTCCACGTCAACTTCCTGGAGCCGCACGA
>DJHM01000011.1:298347-298627 GCA_002433075.1 Latescibacteria bacterium UBA6620 | reverse complement strand
CCCAATTTCGGCCCCTTTGACGGATACCACCCGGAGGACGAGGTTCCCTTGCCCGGGAACTGGCAGGATTATCCCGACGAGAGTGAGCCGGTGCGTTACCAGTACCTTCGGAAGTATGCCGCCATGACGCGCGGGATCACGGAGAAGGACATCAAGCGGGAGACGTCGCGCTATTGGGGATTAGTGACCATGGTCGACATGGCCGTCGGCGGCATTCTTGGCGAGCTCGAGAAATGGGGCCTCGACGACAACACCATCGTGGTCTACACGAGCGACCACG
>DJHM01000011.1:191134-298047 GCA_002433075.1 Latescibacteria bacterium UBA6620 | reverse complement strand
TCGTGGTCTACACGAGCGACCACGGAGAACAGATGGGCTCGCACGGCCTCTACTGGAAGGGCGTCATCTATGAGGAGTCCGCACGCGTTCCCATGCTCCTCAGGTATCCCAGGAAGGGATTCGGGAAGCAGCGCATCGAGCGTCCCGTGAGCAGCATTGATATCACCCCCACGCTCATGGACCTCCTGGGCGTGCCGGAAAAGGCCGAAGGTCTGCCTGGACGAAGCTGGAGCCGCTATCTCGGGCGTGACGCTAAGCCGGAGTCTGTCTTCTACCAATGGCACTGGAAGCGCTCCGGCCGCATGCACACCCTGGCGGATCGGGGCCTCATGCCGCGCGAGGTAGCTGACTCGGCCGCTCATCTCAACTCCCGAACCATCGTGACGCGGGAAGGCCTGAAGCTATGCCTGCGCGAAAAGGAAGTTTCCCAGCTGTTCGATCTCGGCAAGGATCCCCACGAGATTCACAACCTCTATGGCGCGAAGCGCCTGAGTAAGGACGTCTCCCGATTGACGCGAGAGGTCGAGGCCTGGCAGGAGAGCATAGGGGACGACCTGGAAGTTCATCCAAGTTGACCTTGGCGTGGAAGATGTGAGAACAGCTATGTGGTCATTGAAACTTCGCGGGAAATGTTGCCCCGAGAGGCACCCACCCCGACCGGCTTCGCCGGCCACCCCTCCAAGGACATGAATCCAATGCTCGAAGTGCGCAAGGCAAGCGGCAACGAAAAGCCGGTGTTCGGCATCTCGGAGTGGCAGTGCTGGTACGCCAACTACAACAAGCCGTGCCCCGGCCCCGAGGCGCTGGACGAATGCGTCGATCTGCACCTGCAGGCCGGCTTCGACCACCTGGTGTGGAACCTGGGACGCTCGGTCGTCGATTACTGGTCCGAGTTGCCCAACGTGACGCGGGTGTGCGAAAACGGCGACCTGATCGGCGGCATCTCCTGGGACTTCGTCCACAAAGTGATGGACAAGGTGTGCCCGGTACGCCACGCGTTGGCGCGGTGTCACGATCGCGGGGCACAGCTGTGGGGCCGCCTGGGGATGAACCGCCATTACGGCCGGGTGGACTGGATCGGGGTTACGTCGAGTCTGGCGCTGGACAACCCATCGCTCAGGGAAGTGACCAGGCCGGGTAACGAAGATGCCAGCCGGCTATGCTACGTGTTGGAGGAGGTGCGGCGAGAGCGGATCGAGATTCTGCTGGAGTGCCAGCAGATTGGTGTCGACGGCCTGGTACTCGACTTCTGTCGGCAGATGCCGTTGCTGCGTTACCACCCTGCGCTGGTCGAGCCCTTCGTGGCGGAATCGGGTGTGGACCCCCGCGAAATCGACTCGGACGACGTCGATGCCTACGAAACGTGGTTCCAGTACCGCGCCGATGTGCTCACGGGTTTCATGGACGAGCTACGCAAGGCCGTTCGAAAGCAGGAAGGAGAGTTGGGTCGACGATGCCCCATCATCGCCCGCGTGCCCGACAACGCGGGCTGGCTGATGTTGGCCTACGGTCTGGACACCGAACGCTGGTGCGCGGAAGGCCTAGTCGACGGACTGATGCTGAGCCCGTTCCCCAACACGCGCGAAGATCTGGACTTACACGTCGAATACCACGCAGCGGTGGCACACAAACACGGCAAAGTGTGTGTCGGCGGTGTCGGGTCGATGGGACTTATCAGAAACGGGGTCGAGGAGAATACCGGCTTCTTCGAGGCGCAGCCGGCGTATGCGCTGGCCGCACGGCAATACGCGGCCGGGATTGACGGCATGAGCCTGTATCAGAGCGAAACGCTCGTGCGGATGGATTATCTGGCGGAGTTGATGCGCGAGGTCGGTTCGCCGTCCGTGGTGGCGGAGCGAGCGACGACCTTGCCCACACCGATCTCGCCACGACCCGAGATCGGGATGGACTGGCATGCCAATATGGAGGGGAAGTACGGTTTGCGGTCTTCGGCAGGAGACGATGCGCTATAGGTGGTCTGCCCCGTGCAGAGCCCTTCGACGCAGCTCAGGACAGGCACGGGGGCAGGTTTCGCCACCCTACGGCAATCTGCGATCCGTGTAGCCGTTCACAGCCCCCGATAGCCTTATGCGACCGAGCGCCGGTGGCCGCGATTTTTCTGACGACGTTTTTTGAACAGCGGCGCGAATCGTTTGTCGGCTTTTTGGTGACCCAGGGCGTTGCCCTGGGCTTAAGAATCCTGCGCCTTCAGCGCGGAAGGCGTCTGGATCCCCCTGACGAACAACACAGAAGACAAACGGACTGACTGCCGGCCAAAGGATCGGAGCAGCTGGCTATGATCGGTCGCCCCTCCGGGGCTAACACCTTCTTTTCTCCTCGGCCTCAGCGCTCTCCCTGTCCGCCATAGCCGCTCCGCGGCGAAGGTGGATGCGGTGAAAGCCTGTGCGTTGCGGTCACTAAAAGATCACCCTCCACCGCCATTCATCAGCCTTGCCCGGGTCTCGTCCGTCAGTCGGATGTGCGGCGGGGACATTCCGGGCATCAGCACGCTCGGGTCGCTCTCCACGCGCGCTTCCGGATGGAGCTCTGTGAGCGCGGGGTTCGCGGAGTAGTCTCGGTCCTTCCGGGGCTCGTTGAACCAGCACGGTGAGAATTCGAGGATTTGTTTCTGCCGCTCCGTGAGTTCGGGGTCGTTGGTGTCGTAGGCGACGTCGCCGTGGTGCATGCCGAAAGGAACATACTTGTAGAAGAGCGTGCGCCGCTCCCCGCTCCCCGCCCAGGGAATGGTATCGTGCTTGAGCTTCTCGGTGAACAAGATGCAGTCCCCGGCCCTGGCCTCGACGCGGTGCACGGGCACATCCTGATCCCAGTTCGGCAGCTGAGACGTCCATTCCGTGTCGACAAAGTTCGTCCGCCATTCGCCATCCATGTCCAGCAGTTTCTGCTCGTTGGCGGGCTTGTGTGTGCCGACCACACATCCGAACCCCCCGTCACCGGGTCCGACCGTCTTGAGTTCATACACACACGTGACGTGCCAGCTATCCGGGCGGCCGTGGAGCCCACTCCTGCCTTTGTCCGGGCCATCTGACGGTTTCCGGCCGGGCTTGTAGTGAATGTTGTCGTGATCCAGCCGAATCTGAGAGCAGAGCGATTCCGGCATATGCGCCGGGGCGTGTCCCCACGCCGAGTCGCCGAGAACCTCTTCAAGGATGGGCAGCATGGTTTCGTTGTCGATCAGATCCCGGTAGGCCTTACTCCAGAATCTTCTCCCCTCGTAGGTGTTTCCGTGCCGGTCCGTTGTCTCGTAGGTTTCGCGCCTGCGGATGGAGAAGCGGATTTTTTCGTCGGTGCCGAGCCTGGGCCGCATCGCCACCCGCTCGATGAGGTGCTGATCGTAGACGTCATTGAGCTCGTCCAACTGCTGTTGATCGAGCACATCGGGCACGACGACATAGCCCTGTCGTGCGAACGTTTCGCGCATCGCGTCGTCCCACATATTCCATCTCCTCTTCAAAGCACCCAGGGCTTGTCACCCTGGGCTATTATCGGGCGCCCCTCCGGGGCTAAACATCTTCATCCCAGAAGATCACGCTCCACCGCCGTTCAGCAGCTTCACCCTGGTTTCGTCCGTCAGCTTGATGTGCGGCGGGCACATGCCTGGCATCAATACACTCGGGTCGCTCTCCACACGCGCATCCGGATGGAGCCGTGTGAGCGCGGGATTCGCTGAATAGTCTCGGTCCTCCCGAGGCTCATTGAACCAGCACGGCGAGTATTCAACGATCTGTTTCTGCCGCTCAGTGAGTTCGGGATCGTTGGTATCGTAGGCGGCGTCGCGGTGGTGCATGCCGAAGGGAACGTACTTGTAGAAGAGCGTGCGTCGCTCGTCGTTTCCCGCCCACGGGATCGTGCCGTGTTTGAGCTTCTCGGTGAACAGAATACAGTCCCCGGCTTTGGCCTCGACGCGATGCACCGGCACTTCTTCATCCCAGTTCGGCAGTTGGGTCGTCCACTCCGTGTCGCACCAGTTGCTCCGCCAGTCGCCGTCCATGTCCAGCAGCTTCTGCTCATTGGCCGGCTTGTGTGTCCCCGGAACACATCCAAAGCCCCCGTCGCCCGGTCCCACGGATTTAAGTTCATACACGCACGTTACGTGAAAGTGGGGAGGGCCGCCGTGGAGCGTCCCGCCTCTGTCATCCCCGTCTGCCGGTTTACGGGGCGGTTTGTAATGCACATTATCATGATCCAGCCTGAACAGGGGGCGAACCTTTTCCGGCGTATGTGCCGGTGCATGGCCCCACGCAGGGTCACCGAGCACCTCTTCCAGGATGGGCAGCGTGGTTTCGTTGTCGATCAGGTCTCGGTAGGCCTTGCTCCAGAGCCTTCTTCCTACGTAGGTGTTGCCGTGCCGGTCCGTCGTTTCGTGCCTTCCGCGCCCTCGGACATTGAAACGCCTCTCGTTCCTGGAGCTCGCAGATAACGTCTCGTTCCCCTTGAGGATCTCCCGGTCGTAGACGTCATTCAGTTCGTCCAGCTGTTGTTGATCGAGCACATCCGGCACGACGACGTAGCCCTGTCGTGCGAACGTGTCGCGCATCGTGTCGTCCCACATACCTAACCTCCTCTACTTGTAGGAACTACAAAGGCCATTTTCTTGTGCAGCAGTTGCCAATCAGGGTTTTGCTGCTACCACCCGTTCCGCGACCGAGCGCCGGGGGGGCGTTTCTCAGCAACGTTCTTCTGGACGGTGGCGCGATCTCGATCGCCTGTCAAACTGACCCAGGGCTGCGCCCTGGGCTGTAGAATGCCGCGCCTTCAGCGCGGAAACCCCGGTTTCCTCCGTGGTCCTCATCCGCGGTCTGTTTTTCACAGCATGCTCGCCGGCCAGGCAAAGGGCCGACGCCCGTCGTGTCCGTAGGTGAAGAGCGCTGTCCGTCTCGGTGTCTCGGACTCCCAGCGATACGCACCGTGACAGACGGTCCCTCCCAGGAAGAAGACCACAGACCCGGCACGCATGGGAACGTGGCGGATCGGCGCGCGTTCATTGCAGGTCCGCACGGAGTGCGGCAACGGATAACACGATTTGTGACTGCCCGGTATGACGACGAACCCGCCATCGCCGGGCTCGACGTCGCTGAGGGTCCAGGCGACGTTGATGCCCGACTTCGTGTGCACACGCCCGTTCACCATCTCATAATGTTTGACGATAACGGTCGGGTTGGTGTTCCCTGAGTGCAGCATTTGCCCGCTCGAGCCCTTCACGTGACACAGAGCCGTGTTCTGGGTGACCCGGTAACCGGCTCCGATCATCCAATTCAAGCGCTGAACCACAGCCGGATGGGCCAGCATCTTGAGGAAGGGTTCATTGTGCGGCGCGGGTAGCTGAAACAAGCCCTTGAGATCCGGTCGGCCCGTGCCCGAGATCGTCGGCGCACCGGGGATGTCAGCCAGGGTCACGTCTCCGTCGTCCGCGCCTGCGCCGCGGTACATCATGCGATCGAGGTTGGCGTCGATGCCGGCTACGGCTGCCTCGATCCAGTCCTCGTCCATCACGCCCTCTACCAACAGGTAGCCGTGGGTGTCGAAGGCCCAACGCTCCGCCGCATCGTCCGTGCTTCCGACCTCCAGGGGGGAGGAGGCCCTCTGGGCGACTTCAGCATCGTCGGCGTCGTTCAGCCATGTCGTATGGCCGTCGGAGAGCAGCACGCGGTTGGAGCCGCCACCCATCAGCAGGGCTTGCTCGGCCTCGCCCAACCCTTTCGCCCATTCAGGCAGAGGCTGTCCGTCCTCCTCGTCCGCTGGCAACTGAGGACGGGCGGAGGTCGAAATGAAACTCATGACGAGCAGCTCCCCACCCGCACCCTGAGGGCAGACTCCGTGTAAGGCACTGGCCGCGCATAGCAGCACGTCGCCCGCTTTCATCGCCGGTCGCTCAACGAAGGGGCTGGAGGGCAGAAGTGGGGGAGCGGGCAGCCCGCTCTTGTGTGTCGAAGGCACGACGACGAACGGGCACGTCCCGGCGGCCGAGTCCGTGAGTGCGATGACTACCAGCAGACCTTGGCATTGCCGGATGCGGACCTCTTCCCAAGCACCGCCGTCGCGGTTCAAGGCAGCTCCGTCGGCGTTGTGGCCATTCCACCCGGACAAGTTGATGTAGGCCCGATCCAGCGTGTCGACTCCGCCTTCCAGCGGCAACGCAGTATCGTCCTTTGCGTCGTCGGCGCCTGCGGAGACGTGCGATGGGGGACCGTCTTGGCGGAACCCATCGCCGCACAGGTTGCGCACGTAGCGCCCGACGGGTCCTTCTTCAGTGCAGAGTTTGTCCAGGCTGTCTCTATCACGGCACGCCAACAGCTCGGCCGGACGGAGGAGCTGGGGCAGCACGACGTACCCGAGCGCATCGAAGGTGTATTCCTGCTCCGCGGTAAAAATCGAGCGCTCGTGCGCGTGCGTCGCTTCGTTCCAGTGGGTCACGGTGTAGGTGTCCGCGGTCATCATAGCCTCGACGGATGTGGGTTTGTCTGGGACGTGGATTACAAACGACAATGTACTACGATAGTTCGCTCAAATGCCCAGGCCCGACTGGTAGGTCAACGGCTTGGGGTCCAGCCAGTCAACGACCTCGTCCATCATCGTCCAGGCCGTGAAGGCATTGCCGGTCGGCGTGTGGTGGCCGCCGTTCACGTAGTATCTGTCCACGAAAGTGTCCAGGTCGAACGTCGAGTGCTCGAACGCGGTTTTGAAGGACTCGCCCATGTCGACCACCGGATAGGGCCGAGACTTCAGCCAGTCGACAAACCCCTGGTCGAAGCGTTCATCCCCACCCAGCACCGTCCGGATACTCGCGCTGCGATATGAGAGCGCGAAGAGCAGCTTGATTCCGTTGTCCGCGCAGAACCGCTCGACCCGCTCCACGACGTATTGCGTCGAGAACAGGGCTGCCTCGGCAAACACGGCCTCGACGGCGGCCTCGATATCGTCGCCGGCGTCGGCCGGCACGGTGAGGCCGAAGTGCTCGCAGGCCTTTTCCAAATACGCCAGCGACCTCTCACCTTTGGTCTCTGTCGCAAGTGCAAGATGCGCCAGCGGGTCTTCGCCAAACTCGGTGAAGACGAAGTCGAGGTCACGCAGCTTGCTGAGATCATCCGAGGTCGCGATCGGGTTACCGCGCTCGACACAGGTCTTCGCGCCGACATCAACTCGTAGATGTGGCCTCGTCATCAACCTCGGACCGATACGACCAGAACGGTGGGGCCTGTGCCACGAAACAAGGTTCCTATAGTGGTCGTCGTCGAAGATGTTGAGAATGATATACTCCGAGCGCTCTCCCGCGTCGCGCACCTTGCGCATCCGTCGATAGGCCTGGTAGACGCTGTATCCGCCGACCCCGTAGTTACGCATCGGCTCCCGTAGGTGTGCGGCAAGGTACTCCTGCCATGTTTCGCCGTCGTTCACCTGATCGCAGTGAGTGAAGCTGTCGCCGTAGGTATGGACCCGGCACGGGCGGTCTGCGCAATTGATAAGTTTCCGTGCCCCGTCTTCCTCGTAGTCGTAGAAGGTATTCGTGCCATTGACGCCGTTTGCGCTCAACACAGATGACGTGTGTACAAAGCCGAGCTCGTCGTCGTAGACCCACCCCCTGTTCGGGTGCACACCATCGGGACCTGTACCAGCAACTAGGCGTTGTAATTCCTCGCCCGTCGGAAGGAGCCTTTCCAGGTATGAGCGGATCTCAGCCTCCATGATTTATGTTTGAACCTGAGGTTCTTCTTCAAAAAGGGAGTCGAAGTACTTCCTCGGTTCGGCCGGTTCTCGAAAGAAAATCTTCTGGCGTTCGCTCAACTCAATCCCTTCGGGCATCTCCACACGTGTATTGCCATACGCCACCTGTGACTGACAGTATTTATACAGCAACGTGCGCCGCTGATGTTTACCGCGCCAAGATGCGGTTCCGTGGGTTAGCGCTTCAGTGAACATAACGACCGAACCGGCAGGTGCCTCTGGAACAATGACGCAGGGATCGTTATACCTTGCCTCGTGAATCTGTTCCGGTAGCCTGAAAATTTCCCTTATGGCTGCCGGGAATACAACAGAATCCCCCGTAATCGGGCCCGGTATCTGTCAGATTCCACGACACCACAGTAAAACCATTGACGATCTTTCCATCGCGTACGTGATAGTATTCCCCAGGCGAATAGGGTGTGTTGCCCCCGTGTAAACGCCCAGCCTCCATCCCTTCGTCCATGTAGATCCCATAAATCCGATCCAGACGGAACCAGTCTCCCAACATCATCCGTAAGATGGGCATCGTGCGTTCGTGATCCAGCAGATCACAAAACGGCTTGCCACAGGCAAGAAATCCTGGCCCGGACTTACGCGCACCCCCCGCGGCCTCTCCAAAGCGAATGCGCTTTTTCGGCCCGGGCAGATTCTGTGCATCCATCAATCTATTGAGCTCGGCCAGTTCATCAGAAGTCAGAACATCTGGAATGACTAGGTAACCCTGGATATCAAAGACGTATTCCAATCTTTCCAGATCATCCATAGCTCCTCCAAGCCCCCTCAAGTCTCCGACTCTACGATGCCGGACATCCGATTCAGGTGCTGTTCGTGCGGCTCGGCCGCTCTCGCCAATGCAGATTCCGGGACGAACAGCGAGGACAGCAAATCCGGTCGGGCGCGCACGAACCCTTCGGCGTAACCGGTGCGCGCGTACCAGCCCCAATTGCCAGCCGTGGAGTCGATGCGTTTCCGAGCGAAGGTCTCGGTATGACCCTGGCTTTCGAACAGGGTTTCCGCCTGCACCCGCTGTTCGTACCAATCACCGATATCGACGAAAAAGTCGATCTCATCTCTCATAAAATACACACCGAGATAGAAGGTTGCAGCGATGGTGTGCGGCCGGAACTGTCTACCATAGTCCGGGGTTGCGGCAAGACCTGCCGCCTCGGTAACGGCGATGGCCGTCTCATTGTGGTCGTCCCGCGCCATGGAAGCCATGCCGTGTGGGCCGCTGTAGTAGGGTCTCTGCGTGATTAGCACGTGTGGACGGACGTCCAGAATGATCTCCACGAGTTTTTCGACCGCGCCAGGGTGCTGCTCCAAACGAAACGGCTGGGGCCACATTTGGACGCGCACGTCGTCGACACCGAAGAGACTGCACACTTCTCGAAATTCAGCCGCTTTCTTCTCGGCGTATTCCTCACCGGATTGATTCAGTGCCTCCTGATCGCGCTCGCTCTCCGGCTTCATCAGTTCGTCGTGGAGCCTTTCGTTATGGGTCAGCGAGCCATTGGTCATCGTCACGACGGTTACGGTATCGCCCCTAGATGCGTGAATCCCACACGTGCCGGCGCCGTGCGTGAAATCGTGCGGGTGCGCTACGACGACGAGAATTCTGAGCCGCTGGTCACTGTCGCTTGCCATCTTTGTGCTCCTCTCCTCGTATCGATGGACGTTGACGCAGGGACGTACGACGCTGAGAGGAGGACGGTCTCTTAGCGGCCCCAAACGCGCATCAACCATTGTGGTAGAGTATACTACGTATTTCGAACCATTTCGACTGTCCGGATGGGTGTCCCCTGCGGGGCCGAGAAGCGGAGTCAAAATCGCCGGATATTCAGATGTGGCGCTCCGGCAACCAGGAAGCTATCCTGCCCGAAACCAGACGTGAGGACAAAGGCGAGACAAATGGACAATGTTTCCATCCACATCGGTTCGCGCCGCGAACTCTTTGTCGATGATTACCTCATCGACATCCTCGACGGCACAACCCTCAAACTGCACGAGCCGAGTTCGGCAGGTGTCGCTCTGACCTACGAAGAGCCCTGGGAAGACTGGGTCTGTTCGTATACCACCGTGCTGAGGGACGGCGATCTGTATCGGATGTACTATCGGGGGCGCCACGACGGCAGTTGGACGGGCTACGCCGAGAGCAGCGACGGCATCCACTGGACGAAACCGCGATTGGGCCTGGTGGAATTCGACGGCTCAACGGCCAACAACATCATTCTGAACGGCGCTGTAACCTTTTTCCCATTCCTGGACACGCGTCCGGGGGTGCCGGCCGCCGAGCGCTTCAAAGCGAACGCGGTCGTGCGCAGCAAACCCGAAGCAGGCCTGATCGGCTACGCATCGGCAGACGGCCTGCGCTGGCGCCAGCTACAGGACGAACCGATCCTCTCCACCACCGTCGAGAACGCCTTCGACTCCCAGAATGTCATGTTCTGGTCGGAAGAGGAACAAAGCTATGTGCTGTACGCTCGCCACTGGGAGGGCGGGCGGCGAGCCACGATGCGGGCAACCTCGAGCGACTTTCGCGCCTGGACCCATCCCACGTTCATGACCTACAGCGACACCGGGACTACCACTCCGTCGGCCCATCTCTACACGAACCAGACCCAACCTTACTTCCGTGCACCGCATATCTACATCTCCCTGCCCGGCCGCATCTTTTTCGCCGACGCAGAGCATCTCGTGCTCCCCGACGATATCGTCGGGGCCGGCCAGCGCTCCGTCTCCCCTGAGCTGCGCAAGTTCTATGAGGAGTCCCTGGACCCACGGCTTCGAGATTGCAAGGGCGACACCTCCGATGGGGTTCTCCTCTCTACCCGGGCCGGCTCCACCCTCTATGATTTCACCTTTCTGCAAAGCTTCGTGCGCCCTGGCATCGGGATGGAGAACTGGACGACCCGGAACAATTACCCGACGTGCGGACTCGTTCAGACGTCGCCGACGGAGCTCTCGTTTTATGTCAAACGGCACTGCGGACAGCGAACGCTCTACCTGGAGCGCATGACTCTGCGGCTTGATGGCTTCGCTTCGCTCCATGCCCCCTACACAAGCGGGCAGATGCGAACCAGACCTTTGACGTTCGACGGGCGGGAACTCGAGATAAACTACGCCACGAGCGCGGCCGGAAGCGTACGCGTCGAGCTGCAGCACCTCAATGGTACGCCGCTCGTCGGCCGGTCCCTGGCCGATTGTGTGGCCATGACGGGCGACTGCATCGACCAGGTTGTGCGCTGGCGGGGGGGCGACGGTCTGGACGACGTGAGCGGCCAACCGATCAGGCTGAAGTTCGCCATGCAGGACGCGGATCTGTATTCGCTTCGATTTAGAGCGTGATCTTCAAGATGAGCTTTGAAACGCGAGGTAGAGACAATCGAGAGTTGGATCTTCGTGTGGCTGCGCGAGGCTGGCGATCCGATTGACGTCGTGCATCACGAATCGCATCCGGGCCGGTTTCTAACCTCCACCGCGCAGTCCCTCTTTGATTCCAACATTCTCGTGCAGAGCAGTGCTGAGCACAGAGGCGAACGACCGTACACACTCAGGGACCTCTCACAGCTCGAGCACCCGCAGCGTGCCATTCCAGGTAGCGACCGCAAGTCCGCCACCGAACGGAATCGGCGACGCCGTCACCGGTGCACCCATCGCCACCTGACCGAGGCAGTCGCCCGTCTCGATGTCGAGCAGGTGGAGGAAGCCGTCGACCCCGCTGATCACAAGTCGACCCTCGTAGACGACAGGAGCGGCGAACGCCCCGCTGGCGTTGCGCTTCTGAGGTGACATGTCCAGGAGACCCTGACCGGTCTGGTAGCGCCAGATCACGTCACCGCCTTCCGGGTCGACGCAGAAAGCGGAGCCGTCGTCGACGCACCCGAAGAAACGATCGCCGTGTCCCGCCAACGAGGTCGGGTGGTCGAAGGGGACTTCCATCTTCCAGACGACCTCACCTGATCCCGGCCTCAAAGCCACGAGATGGCCGGGCGTTGAGCCTGAGACGATGTGCTCATCGTGCAGAATCGGAGCGCCCCAGGTGTCCTGGCTCCCCGGGATCGGCTCCTCCCACGCAATGCTGCCCGTTTTCCTGTCGAGCCCCATGAACGACCGCCGGGGAACCAGCGCCACGACCAGATCTTCAGATGGCAACAGCGAATGGTAGGCGCCGAACTTATCCCCGATCGGATCGGCCATCAGATCGCGCGTACTGCTCAGTCGTCGCTCCCACCGCAGTTCGCCCGTGGCCGAGTCGAAGGCAGCGTAGCCTGCCTTGGCTCCGATGAACACCATACCGTTGGCTACGAGCGGTGACGTTGCAACCCATCGCTGCGGAAACCCCCAGAGGTTGCTTCTCCAGACCACTTCACCGGACGCTGAATCCAGTCGCAGCAGCTGACCGTTCTGTGTCGAAGCGAAGAGGCCGCCATCCCCGACGGCCACGCTGTTGCGCACGGCCGACTCGGTGCGGCAATGCCAGACGAGGTTGCCGTTGGCGTCGAAGCGACACACCCCACTCTCAGCGCCGTCGTCCTCATCCTGCAGACTGATGATCAGGCTGTCCTCGAACGCCACCGGATCCCCGCGGTGCACGTGAGCGGGCAATTCTACCTCCCAGCGAGTGCGCGATTCGGCGGAGGGCTGAGATTGTGGAGCGCAGGGTGCGGGGTCGGGAGTCAAGGGTCGGAACCGCACCTCGCACTGGGGTCCATCGAAGATGAGTGAGCGATATCCCCGTGGATTGGTATCGCCCCCGCCCGCCCATGGAGGTGTCGTCACGGCGAGAAGGATGTCTTTCCACCGGCACGCTCTGACGGTGTGCGAATGACCATGCAGAATCAGACGAACATTGTGACGTTCGAGGCGCCGCAGGAGGTCGATCTCCGGCGCCATGTGCGTGGCTACCGCGATTGGTTTGTCGTCCGGGTGCAAGGACAGATCGTGTTCCAGCCAGCGCCCCAGGCGAATCCGATCGTATTCGGAGAAGGCATACATCTCGTTCGGGAAGACGATGAAATGCCACTCCCCTCGATCGAAGCTGTAGTGGGTCGGCCCGACCATCTGCTCGTAGTTTCCCGACAGGGTCAAGCCCAGGTTCGAATCGTTGAACCAGTCGCGAATCGGACCGTCCGCCGGGAGCCGGGGCTGTGAGTTACTGTGCGCCAGCACGTCGGCGTCGTGCATGCCGAATGCGGGATACAGCGGCGTGTTCAGTCCATCGAGGACCGTGCTCAGGGTTTCGAACTCGGCGATGAGGCCCCATTCGGTGAGATCACCTGTGGCGAGGAAGAAGCTGGGAGACAGCTCCTGTTCGATACGGGCCAGGTCGGCGGCGAGCACCGACGGCGAGTCGAACCCTTTTTCCAGATCGCCGGCTGCGCGGGCATGCAGGTCGGTAACGTGGGCCGCGACGAATCTGTCGCTGTCCTCGATGGGGTCGAGCCTGAAATCAAAGCGCTCGGAATCGCTCGTGATGCGGTGGAACCACCCCTCGGTGCAGACGTAGGCCCTTGGCGTGGTGACCGAGAGAAATCGGTGGATGCCGGGCTGCGCCTCGATCGCGAACGTGCCGGCTTCATCGGTGCTGACGATCAGCTCGCCATTCGACACTTTGACCCCGGCCAAGGGTTCGCCGCTTCGGGCGTCCAGGACGGATCCCTCGAGGAAGATCAACGATGGGGGTATCTCTTTGGGCACGGCCATTCGGTGGCGATCTCCTCGGCTGAGTTAGAATTCTATTCTGGATTAACGCGTGAGGAATGCTGGTCCTGATCCATCCAAAATGCTATCGACTCTTCAGTCACGACGCTTACGTGAAGATTCGATACACGGCATAGCTCGCCAGGGCCAGCATCATCGAGAAGCAGAGCCACAGAACTACATCTGCCTTCCACGTCGGCGCGATGCGGCGATCCGTACGCGTGTATCGCAGATAGATCGTCCCGCCTGCCACAAGCGGTGTCATCATTGCCCCGACCGTACCACCGATCGTCAGCATCCAGACCGGGTTCTCCACGAAGAACTAGCACGTCGACATGATGGCGGGTGCGCCCACTGCCCAGATTCGCAGGACGCGGAGACGCGCCCTGTTGTCTTTCGGATCGATCACCCCGAGCACGGCCATACAGTCGGCAAACATACCTGACGCACCGCCTAAGCCCGAAACGACGGTTGAGAACAGTACGCCAAATGCGCCGACCATAAACAGCCACCAGGCCCACACGCCCAGCGTCTCCGTATACATATTGGAGAGGATACTGATCGTCTCCAGACCGTTGGGGACCCGTCCCATCCGATGCAGCACCCCCGCCCCGAGCATATAGAACGGGATGGTCGCCAGACTCAGCATGAACAGCGTCAGCAGAACGTCGGTGTGCATGACGCGAATCCAGCCACGGGATGACGGACCCACTCTTCGCTGCCATGGGGCGCCCCCGCAAAGCGGGCGTATCCCTTCTCCGTACACCAGTAGGTATAGGCCATCGTCTCGCCGGCATTCACCCCCGTGCCGCCATACGCCGCGAGAGCCGTCGCAATGGCAAATGAAGGAAACTCGAATCGCATCCCCGTTTGGAAGTCCGCCCACGTAAGCGCGTAGGGGGTGAGCTGCAGCAGAACCGCGCACGTCAGCGTCACAAACGTGAACGTCACGACCATCACCGCCAGCAGCTTCTCGAGCACTCGATAGGTACCGCTCAGGATCATCCCCGCCGCAATCGCCGCGAAGACAATCGGCCACCACACTTCGATGCCAGAAACGGCAACATCATATGGATCGCCTGCCCGACTCCGCCGTAAATACCACCCCGGCTCAATAGACTGGGAATGTAATGGAACAGCCAGAGCCAGATGAACCACGATACCTTGCGACCGCCCGGAGCGGTGATCTTTCCGGGGGAGCCGGTTGAAAGCGGGCAGAACGGTCTCTCCCGAAGAAACCGCATATCGCGCCAGCTCCGCCTGAACGATGCTCTTGCCCCAGCAACTCACCGCGCTCTGGCCGGTCTACGGTTACAGCATGACGTTCGATGCTACAGGGATGGAAGCGGGAAAGATCGGGCTCCACGCCTTCGTCGGCGGTCTGGACAAAGCGTTCCTGAGCGGCGTCGGCCCGGATTCACTTTCCGGAACCATACCGGAACCGATCTTCTTCGCCTTTCAGCTGACCTTCACCATCATCACCCCGGCACTGATGATCGGTGCTTTCGCCGAACGGATGAAGTTCTCTGCGCTGCTGTTGTTCACCGCGCTGTGGGTTACGGTCGTCTATTTCCCGGTCGCCCACATGGTGTGGGGTGGAGAAGGCTCGTATTTCGGGGACATGGGCGTCTTCGACTTCGCGGGCGGTATCGTCGTACATATCACGGCGGGTTTTTCCGCCCTCGCAGCCTGTATCCTCCTGGGCAAGCGCAATGGGTATCCCGAAAACCTCTCAGCGCCCCACAACATCCCCATGACGATGGCCGGGACCGCGATGCTGTGGGTCGGCTGGTTTGGGTTCAACGGGGGCAGCGCCCTTGCGGCGAACGGCCAGGCAGCTATGGCCGTTGTGGTGACTCAGATATCACCCTGTCTCGCGGCCCTCACCTGGATCGCGATCAAATGGATCCGCTACGGGAAGCCGACGGCGGTCGGTTTTGCCACCGGGGCCATCGCCGGTCTGGCGGCCATCACACCGGCCTCCGGCACCGTCGGACCCACAGGCGCCTTTGTCATAGGGATCGCCTCCGGTCTGATCTGTTACTACGCGGCCGTCGTATTCAAGAACAAGATGGGCTACGATGACTCCCTCGACGTGGTCGGTGTCCACGGTGTCGGGGGTTTCGTCCTCGTAGCTATTTTCGCGTCCTCGAGCTTCGGCGGATCGGAGGCCGGTCTCGATCTCAGCAGCCACGGGGAGGCCGGCTACCAGACTTGAGCTCCCGACAGGAAAAAACACCCCCTGGTCCATTTCGGGCCAGGGGGTTTATCTGTGCGAATGCCTCTAGGCGGTCAGAGGGCGTCTTCTCCCGTCTCTCCGGTGCGGATGCGAACCGCTTCCTCCACGGGCGTGGAGAAAATTTTCCCGTCGCCGATTTCGCCCGTCTTGGCCGCTTCCATCACAGCGTTGACGACATTGTCGACATCACCGTCGGCGACCACCACCTCGAGGGCGAGTTTCGGGATAAAGTCGATCTGGTACTCGGCGCCCCGGTAGACTTCCTTGTGGCCCTTCTGGCGTCCATACCCCTTCACCTCACTCACCGTCATGCCGGCGATCCCAACCTTGTTCAGCGCTTCCTTGACATCGTCGAGTGCGTTGGGGCGAATAATACATTTCAACAGTTTCATATCGCCTCTCCCCATTATCAGACCAAGTCAACAGCGGTCATGGATGGAGTATGTCTCATTCGGGGCCAGAGGTCAAGAGTTGGACGTGGGCTACGCTTGCGGTCTCACGTCGACGCTCGTCATCCCCGCGCCCACGATCGGTGCTAACCAAAAGATTATCCGACGGTTGAAGAGACCAAATTCGTTGCCTGTAGGGAGTAACCGATCAGCCGCATCGATCCGCCGAGGTCATCATTCGTGTGTCAAATCCCCGAACGTTCAGAGATTTCACTGGTTGTTGTCCACTCGGATCATGCCATCGCGCCGTCCTCGCATCCTTTGAGATGTGGACCCAGCCTCGAAAACAGCCAGCGATTCTCTACCGGAACTGGAAGGAGTACAGCTTCGCGTTCCTGAAGTAGAATCGCAATTTGACGGGTTGACCCTCCAGCCGACTCAGATCTGAGCTGCCGTTCCACGATGTGACCTGGTCCAAGCCGCCTTCCTCGATGGGGTCGGCATCTTCGAACGCGTATCCAGGAATGTAGTCGTGGTAGGGCTCCAGGATTTCGACGCGAACTTCACACGGTCCAGCTCCACCGTGTCGGGGAGCGGATGCGAGGTTCAGATGCAGCTGCGACCCGGTGAAAGAAAAGGAGCGGGTTACCAGCTCGCTGTATTCTGCGAAGTGGGGACGGCCGAGCGGGGGATCGCCGGCCAGGGCTTTGGTACCGTCAACCGATACAAACCCGTCCAGCCGACTGACGGCCAGGCCGATGTCCGCACGGGCCCCATCGCCCAGCTCGATCAACGTGTCGTGGGATCGCCAGTTCCGCCCGTTGTAGAACGTGTAAATCTGGTCGCCCACGACGATCGATTCTTTCGCATAGACCGAGATCGAGTCGAAGTCGCTTCCGCCTCCGCGTTCGATGAACGGCTGGCGGTAATTTCTCTCGTAGTGGATTCCGTCACGGCTGAAGACGACTTCTGGGTGATGCGTCGTGTTCGTGGTTCGGAAGATCCACAGAAGCCCTACGTAGAGTCCCTCGTAGGCCGTGCAGGGCATACTGTAGAACTCTGTGTCGGGCGGATCCTGCGCGTCGGGCACGAGGATCGTCTCAGGCTCGCTCCAGACGATGCCGTCTGGGCTCTCGGCTCGGCCGATCAGACGCTTGCCCAGCGGGGAGCGACGGTGACGGCTGTTCTCCAGGTGAACCGCGTAGACTTCCCGGATCGGATCCCAGCCCATGAACGAAGTCGGACCCCAACGGCCGATCTTCGGCGACGTGTCGATGATTGGATTGTGCACGTAGGGCGTCCACGACTTGAAGTCCGGCGAGGTGTAAAGATCCATCGTCATGCCGGGAGCCCTCGTGTCGCCAGCCCTGACGTGTCCGCGAAACCTCTTTTCGTCCGACGCATTGGGATCGGGGTATGTGTAACCCATCAGCCAATCGGACGGCAGAATGTTGTTCTGCTTCGAGCCCTCGAACTCAACTTCTCCGACAACCGGCTTCTCCCATTCGATGCCATCTTCGGAGACGGCCAGACAGGTCCGGCTCCTGTCTTTCTCTTCCAGGAGGACCTCGTCTTTGACGCGTCGCCCGACCCACGTTCTCGCCGAGTAGCGCATCTCGAAACGCCCTGCCTCGTCGTCCCACCATACTTCGTCCACAATCAGGTGGCGCCCTTCCCAGGGATGCTCAGCCCGAAGCACTGGATTTCCGGGTACCTTCTCGGCCCGATTCATGGTCTTGACGCAATGGTCCATGCTCTCGATCAGATAGTCGTCGACAAAGAGCTGCTTCCGTGAACCGATGTCGATGAGAGCCATCTCTTGTTACCTCCGGGCTGTACAAGAGCTAAGAGTGCGCTATGGGGAATGGTAGTAGAACACCTTCGTCCTCGTGCAGAGCACGAGGACGAGCAGTCGCCATTGGGTGACGGGCCCGGTCTTAGGGGCGCCGCTAGTACCGGGCCCAGTATAAACGATGCGCGACGCTTGCCCCTGTGCTTTGCACGGGGGCATCGAATTTCCCTGCTCAGTGGCAATCGCCAGCGAGCGGCCAGTATCTCAATTGCTTAGTTTCCTAATTGTCTTCCTCAAACCAGTACGAATAGATCGACGCATCTATCACATTGAACCGCAGTCGTCCCGGAGAACGGGTCAAGGGTATCAGGTCTCCGCGCTTCCATTTCACGGTGGAGCGTAGTCCATCACCGGTGAGGGACTCAGATTCGGCTACGACGTCACCCGATTCATCCAGCGCTTGCACCTCAATCGATCCGTCGCCCGCATCCAGGTTCATGCACAACCACGTTGTCGGCATCAGGAACGGCTCGGTCAACAATGAGCCACCGTCAGGACCGCCATCGAGCGACATGAACCCATCTCGACGCAACACGGCAAGGCAGGCGGCTGTTCGCTTCCAATCGGCGTCCTCTGGCGAAGTGCGATATTTCGTGCCCGTGTAGTAGAACCAGAGCTCGTCCTCCCTGCGAATCGCGGATGACGGTGGCATGATTCCGCTCAGGTCATATGCCCCCGACTCGATCGACGACGGCCCGATGAACGCTTCCCGTCCGCCCAGGCGCGTCCAGCTGCGCAGATCGCGACTGCAGGTGAGCTGCACCTGGTGGAAACCATCCGAGTTTTCGTTTCGGTCACCCGTGTGGTGGAAGAAGGCGGGAAGACCGATGTAGACGCCCTCGTATCTGAAGACCCCCATGTTGTAGACGTCGACGAAGTACTCTGCGGGGACATTGTGGGGTGGGTGGATCAGGGTAGGGTCGTCGTACCGTGCGGCGATGATTTCGTGGTTCAATGCCTGGTCGTCCGCATCCGCGTGGAACACCAGCACGGGATTGCTCCATCGAATGAAATCCCTGCTCGTCGACAGGGAGATCGAGCGCCCGTAGGGACCCATCTCCCCTTGTTTGAGGGTGGCGATGTAAATCCCTTCCTTCTGGTCGTAACTCAGGTTGGCCTCGTCGCCCGAAGGCAGCCCGGGGTTGTCCAGCACGCGCCAATGGATCCCGTCGGCACTGACACAGATGTCCTGGGTCTGGAAGCGACCCACGCCCTCGAAACGCTCGTCGGCGGGGTCATCGGGCCGTTCGCAGACGTTGATCACCCAGCTCAACTGGTACTGACGGGGATCGTTCAGCACGTGATTCCGTGGATAGACCAACCGCCACGGATTGTGGATGAGCCTCCAGTGGTCGGCAATCGGGCTCACCATGCGTTCCGACGATCCCCGCAGCTTGAGACTCTTGTAACGTTGCGATGCGTCTGAGGCGGTTGGATCGAACACGACGTGCTCGCCGCACGGACCCGCCACCATGCAGTTGTCCAACGACCCTTTATGTTCCCGCACGCGCAGCGCGGGACGTTCCCAGTTGAGGCCGTCGACGCTTTGGGCGAGCCCGATGTTTCCCTCGCACATGAACCACAGCTTGTAGCGTCTGGCTTCAGGGTCCCACGAGGGAGCGGAGCGAATCTGGATGCTTCGCTCGTCGCCCTCCGGTTCGATCACGGCCCCTTTCTTCTCTGGCTGGTGCAGAGTGCGTCGGAGATCGCGGATCTCCTCGATCCCGTAGTCGTCCAGGAAGAGTTGGCGCTCCCCGGACTCGACGTGAAAGACGGCGCGTATCAAGCTCTCCGCTCCGGATTCATCGATCTCGTCCGAGCACTTTCATCGTCTCGCCAAACAACAAGGGTTGGGTGTCTCCCAGTGCCTTTGACGCCGAGCCCTCCTCACCCAGTCGGAACATGGCCTGGGTCGCGAGTTCGAGGTCGAGGTCGCTTACGAGCAACTCCTCGCGAGCCAGCTCCGTCTGTGCGTGGATGCGTCCATCCGGAGCGACAATCAGGCTGCGGCTGTTCTGATGATGCAGACAGGCGTTGCACGAGGCGAACCAGACCGTGTTTTCCGCCGCACGGGTGACGATCATGGCGTGGTGGATCGGGATCTTCCAGTCATTCGGACGGGTGGTGTTGTTCTGTGGATGGAAGACGACCTGGGCGCCGCGGCGGACACATTCGGCTGTCGTCTCGGCGAAACGCAGCGCCTCGAAACAGATGACCACGCCAACGGTGACGCCGTAAAGCTCGAACGTATGCTGCTCGGCCCCAGGGGCGTAGGCCAGCGCGTCCGGCGGCGTCAGCATGGTTTTGTGGTGTGCGCCGAGCGGGTTCCCGTACTCGTCGATTACCAGCGCGGTATTGAACGGCTTGCCTGCCTCCGATTGCATCTCGGTTCCAAGAATACAGGCCATGTGGTGCCGCCCACACAGTTCCGCCACCTCTGCGTGAACCTTCTCGAGCCACTCGACCGGAACCGGCGCGTCCGATGGGGATACGTCTACACGGTAGCCGACGGTCTGTGCCTCAGGAAAACAGAGAATCTGTACATCCTGCGCCGCCGCCTCACCGAACGCATCCAGGATCGCCTGTCGATTGTCGTCTCGATCTGCAGTCTGACGCGTCTGCGCAAGACCAATGCGAAGTTGGCTCATTGGCACCCCTCCAGGAGAAGGCCACGCTGTGGAAAGTCGGGGCGGTCACTTTGCATTTTGCAGTTTGAACTGTTCACTGTGCTTTCTCACAGACGGCCACTCCGATATGCCGATAAATCCCCATCCGATCCACCTTCAGCGTTCCATCACCAGCCCCGTAGAGGTTCCCCGGATCTCGTGCGGAATAGTAGAGCAGATACCGATCCCCGTCGTCGAGGACGCAGGGCGTCGAGGTATACCTGCCGTCGAAGTCGTCCGGGTTCCGGGTGGCGGGAAAGGAAGGCTCGTCTCGATGGTGAGTCCAGGTAACGCCATCTGAAGAAGTCGAGGAATAGAGTTCACAGTGCCCACCCTCGACCGCACACGTATACCACATCGTATAGTCACCCCGATCCTTGAACACGAATGGATAAACGTTGCTCCGTGTCGGACCGCCCGCTGTGACGACAGGATCGGGATCCCGTGTCCATTCGAGGCCGTCGCTGGAGCTGAACCTGAAGATGTTGGCCGCAAGCCGCGCAAACTCGTCGTCAGGCTCTGGAGCGGAGTTCATCCACATCGTGTATCCGCCCTCTTCTTCTATCAGAACGCAAGGCCCCCGACCGCTCGGATAAACAGGCTCGGGATGAATCTTCCAGGAAAGACCATCCTCGCTCTCGGCATATCCGGCAAACTGACGACGAAGAGTCGGGGCGCCCTCATCGTCGTTCTCGACCCCACCCGACACGAACCACATCCTGAACAGCCCTCGCGCCTCGTCGAACAGTACCCGGGGTGTTTGCCAGGATGCCCCGAACGGCAGGTCTGCGGGCGTAAGAATCGGGTTGTTTTCGTGTTCGTTCCAGACGAGCCCGTCGACGGATTCCGCGTATCCCAGTGAGAGGTTGTCAACGCGGGTGGCCATGGGGTTGCCGACGTACCACATGTGGTACGTGCCATCCACACGGACGACGGCGGGGCTGTAGAGCTGAACCGTGCACCAATCCTGCCGTGTGGTCATCGCGGAGAGCACGGGTTGGTTCACCCGGGGCGCCTCGTCGCGGTGATTGACCTTTACGTCGATCACATTCCGCTGCCAGTCCAGCTTGTGTAGAAACATTTTTGATACCCCCTAACCCCGCGTGGTACCTGAGCGGCGTCAGTTCGAGCCCTTCGGCAGGCTCAGGATAAACTCCATCGAGAACTCGCCCATCACCGTGAGTAGAGTATCCTTATTTGCATCAACGTCAGGAGTTCCTAGTTAAGCACGGGAAACCCGTGCTGATCGCGGTGATATTGTGAGTCGAAATGTTGGGTCGTCTTGAACCACTCGTGTCGTCCGTCCGCGGCCTGGTCGTAGACCTGCTCCTCCATCTCCAGCGCTTCCGCTGCAGACATGGCCGAAAACGAGCGGGCCATATCGACATCCTGCTTCAGGTCCTCCGGTGACTGGATCCCACAGACCAGGACGTCGATGGGTAAGGAGAGTGCGTATCGACGGCACGCCTCTGCCGTAAAGCCAGCTTCGGTAACGAGCTGTCCGCGCCCTCCCAGACTCTTCATTCCGATCACACCGATGTTCCGTCGATTCAGTTCGGGCAGGATCTCTTTCTGGAAACTGCGAAAATGCGCATCCGCGACATTGATCGGCATCTGGCAGGTGTCCCAGTCAAAGTCCTGGTCGAGCATTCTCTGCAGGATATGCGGACTCTTGTGACCGGTAAAACCGATGAATCGGACTTTGCCTGCCTCACGCGACGCCACCGCCGCTTCCAACGCCCCTCCGGGTTGGAAAACCAGATCGGGGTCGTTGTCGTAGTTGATCTCGTGGAACTGCCACACATCGATCACGTCAGTCTGCAGGCGGCGCAGACTTTCGTGGAGTTGTTCCTCAGCGGTCTTCCGATCGCGCCCACAAACTTTCGTCATCAGCGTGACCTGGTCCCTCCGTCCCTTGAGCGCGATGCCCATTCGGCGCTCGGCCTCGCCATCGTGGTATTCCCAGGCGTTGTCCATAAACGTCATGCCTTCGTCGATCGAAGATTGGATCAAGCGAACCGTCATCTGTTCGTCGATATCCGGCCGAACGCTATGTCCACCACCGAAGCCAACGATCGAAACGTGGACACCGGTCTTTCCCAATTCACGAACGGGCAGGTCTTCCGCATCTGGCATCGTACGAACCTTTCTTTTCCGAGCGTATCTGACTTACTGTCGTACGTAGCCACCCGAGGCAGGTTTGGCCGGGAGGCCCGTGACGAAGGGGTGGGGCGAACTCAAGAGTGAGGACAAATCAGGAAACTGACTCGGCTGTTCCCTGAACCGGCTAGAATACGAATGGGGGAAGATGATCATCGCCTTGCAGAAGACTCTCGCGCCGGATCTCCGCTCCGCGGCTGCGGATTTCCTCCACGCTCTGCACGCCGACCAGTCGCATTGCCCGATCGAGGTCCTCGTGCAGGATCTCGAATGCACGCGTAAGCCCGGTGTGTCCTCCGGCGCCGATGCCTGCCGCCGTCACCCGTCCGATGCCTACTGCCTTCAGGCCGTAGGACAATGCGATCAGGATATCGGTCCCGTTCCGAATGCCGCCATCCATCATGAAGTCCAGCTGCGTGTCCCCGACGAGAGGCATTTCCTGGGCTACGATATGAAGCACCGGAGGCACGCGATCCTGCTGTCGACCCCCGTGGTTCGACCAGATCACGCCGGAGGCTCCCATCTCCTCCGCCTTCCGGGCGTCGTAGGCGCAATGAACGCCCTTTACGATCAGCGGCTTGTCCCCCCAGGCTTCCTTGATCCACGTAAGGTCGTCCCACGTCACGGCTGAAGCCGCGAGCTGGGTCCCGATATCCGTGTAGGGCATGGGTTCGCCATCGTCATCGATGATGTTCACGAACTCCATCAACCCGCCGTCCCGGTAATAGTCGATCAGCCACGGCAGACAGGATAGCATCTGTGGGGCGAGTGCCAGTTTTCTGAACGCTTTTACGATCTTCTGACCGAAACTCAAGCCACGGAAGGGACCCATCGATTGCATGGGTTTCATCTTGGCGTGCAGAATCCTCAATCCGGAGACGCCCGTGTCCATCGTCAGAATGAGCGCGGTGAAGCCCGCATTCCTGGCTCGCTCAATGCTCCGTAATGCCGTATCACGACCTCCGCAGAGGTAGAGCTGGTACCAGCACTGATCCTTTGAGGCCGCCGCCACATCTTCCATCGGGGTTCCCGAAAGGGTCGACTGGGCCATCACGGTCCCGAACTCACCGGCTACGCGTGAGGCAACCGCATCGCCCATCGGGTAGAGTGTCCGAAGGCTTCCCACTGGCGTAATGAACCAGGGGATGGCCAGATCGTGGCCCACGGTTGTGGTGCGCGTGTCCAGGGAGGAGAATTTCAGTGCGCCATAAGCCGTGGTCATGGACTGTTGGAACGCACGCACGTTCCCGCGAAGCGTGGTTTCCGTGTCTGCTCCACCACGGAAATACTCGGACACGATCGGGGGAACTCGTCGTCTCATCATTTTCCAGAGATCCGCCGTCGTCATGGCATCGGCGATTTCTTGCATGTGTCGGCTCATCGTTGAATTCAAGTCCTGTCGTAATGATTGAAGCGGGAGGTCACTGTATACGAACGAACAGGGGAATAAACGGCGTTCTCATATTCCGAAGCAAGTCCGGTCTGCCGATGGCACGATCCGCGTGAAGGGGAACGATCGGATCGGATCGAATGGATGACTGAGCCTGTCGATCGTTCGCATCATCCGGGTTTTCAGTTTGCACACATTCGCAATTCACCGTTCTTGAGCTGTAACCTTCACGATTTCAAGATTCCAACGGATTAACCGCATGAACCGACCCCTTGCCATTCTTTTCGATTTTGGGGGTACCCTTCTCGGAGATCGACGTTACGATCCCGAAAAGGGCTATGCCAGGCTCCTTGGCTTTACGGATTCCACCCACACGTCGGAGGAGGTCCAGGCTGCGTCGAGTCAGATGGGCGCCGAGTTGGAGGAACACTATGGGCTGATCGAGTTGCCGTTCCAGACGTTTCTTTGGACCCTGTTCGATTTGCTCGGAATCCAGTTTCGAATTTCACTCTCAGAGATGGAACTGGAGTTCTGGAAGGGCGCGGTCCGCTTCAGCTCCGAACCGGGGATCGCGAGCGTTCTCGAAGATTTGAAGCGAATGAAGATCCAGATGGCCGTGGTCAGCAACAATCCCTTCTAGGGGCCGGCTCTGGAATGGGAACTCCAGAATCACGGCCTACGTGACGCCTTCTCGTTCGTCCTTTCAAGCGCTGACCGTGCGATAAGGAAACCCCATCCTCTGATCCTGGAGGTGGCGCTCGCGAAGCTGGGGATCCCTGCGGATCAGGCCTGGTATTGTGGGAACAGTCTGAAGTACGACATCGAAAGCGCAAGATCCGCCGGCCTTGTAGCCATCTGGTACAACCGTCACGGATTCGATCCAGAGGGAGTCGCCCCGGACGTGGAGGTGAAGAGCTGGGAGGAGTTCTGTCAGATCGTACAAGCTCAGACAATAGCACCCACTGAGTGATCTAATCTCCAGGTAAATGCGATGTGCCCCTGGTAGGGGACTTCTCTATATTCTGAGTCAACCACGTACCCGACGTAACTGGCGATTCGACGTGGAATGAACCACGGTGGAGCGTTGGGTCAGAGATTGAGCTGTATGCCGCGCGCCTGGGCCCCTGTATGAGGGGTTTGGGCGTTTTCCTTCGGAGGTAGGAGATGAGCGCGGATCAGCTGACGTTGAGATACGGATGCAATCCCCATCAACAACCCGCCTCGGTCCACCGAGAGATGGATTCGTTGTCATTCCAGGTGCTCAACGGCGCGCCCGGATACGTAAATCCGCTGGATGCCCTGCAATCGTGGCAGCTGGTGCAGGAGCTCAGCTCCGCGACGGGGCTCCCATCCGCCCACGTCCTTCAAGCACGTGAGTCCCGCTGGGGCTGCGGTGGGCTTACCTCTAAGCGATCACCTGAAACGTGCTTACTTCGTTGACGACCTGGAACTTTCTCCGTTGGCCTGTGCGTATGCCAGGGCTCGGGGAGCGGACCGCGTTTCATCCTACGGAGACTGGGTCGCCCTCAGCGAACCGGTCGATTCCTCTACGGCAAGATTGCTGAGACGTGAGTTTTCCTGCGGCGTAATCGCGCCAGGGTATGAAGCCACCGCGCTGGAAATCCTGCGGAAGAAATTCTCGGGGAAGTATGTGGTGCTTCAGATGGACCCTCGATACGTACCTGACGACAGCGAATTCAGGGATGTGTTCGGCCTGGTGCTGCGACAGCGCCGAAATGATCTGGTGCTTTCACCTGGGGTAGTGCAAAATGTGGTCTTCGGGAACCGGAATTGGCCTTTCGGGATATGCTCGTTGCAACCATCGCGGTGAAATACACCCAGTCGAATGCGGTCTGCCTCGCGCACGATGGCCAGGTGATCGGAATCGGAGCGGGTCAGCAGTCACGAATTCACTGCACCCGGATTGCGTCGGCGAAGGCAGACGCCTGGTATCTCCGTCAACATCCATCCGTACTGGCGCTGTCCTTCAGGAAAGGTCTGAAACGTTCGTATAAGGACAACGCGATCGATCAGCATTTGATGGACGTCTGACCGTCGCAGAAGAGCGCGTGTGGAAAAGTGCTTTTCAGGAGATTCCGAAGAGGCTGTCCCGGACAGAGAAGACGTCGTGGCTTCGAGGGCTCGAGGACGTTGTCCTCAGCTCCGATGGTCACCTGCCTTTCAGAGACAACGTCGATCGCGCGAGGCGAAGTGGGGTTCAGTACGTCGTGCAACCCGGGGGTTCTATCGCGGACGACCAGGTGAAACAGGCGTGCGATGAATACGGGATGGCGATGGTTCTTTCAGGCGTAAGACTTTTCCACCATTGAGTGGGGGCTCAGCGGTTGGGCCCCTTTGGGCGAGTCTGTCATCGTGGGAGAAGTGGATGAATCGATCGCGGTCTCACTTTGAAGGCGGGAAGAACATCGCGATGAAGCTTCCACCGCACGAGTTCGACCAGACAGTCGCCTTTTACCGCGATACACTGAGCTTGCCCCCGCTGAAGCAGGAACCCGAAATGTGCGGGTTCCAGTTCGGCGCGGTCCAGCTTTGGCTCGACCGCGTTGCCACGGTGAGTCAAGCCGAATTGTGGCTACAGGTGGACACGCCCGACGTGACGGTCGCCAAAGAGTATCTCGAACAGGAAGAGGTGGTTCGGTGTGACGAGATCGAACCCTTGCCCGAAGGATTCGAGGGTTGCTGGATCAGCAGTCCCGCGAACATCGTCCATCTCATCTCCAGAAGCTGAACATCTATCCCTGCTTCCGTCCTTGCATCCGAGCCGCACTGGAGGATCTCCTTGGCAGAACTGTTGGCAAACGAACATCACGTGCTCTACGAGTCGGTGGATCCGGATCGGCTCTACGCGTATACGCCCGGCATCTGTCGACTCAGATCTGGACGGTTGGTCGCCACGATGGACCAGGGCGGGCCCGGTGTGGCGGACCTGGAGGGGCCGAAAGGCCTTCTGGGCGATGGCAGGAACCCCTGGCAGGGGATCGTCTGGACGTCGGACGACCACGGAGCCACCTGGGTCGAGCGGACACGCTTTCCGTTCATGCACGCTCGGCCTTTTGTGGCGGGCGACCGGGTCTACGTACTCGGACACAATTCCGATCTGACGATCATCGCCAGCGACGATGGGGGAGTGACGTGGTCTGGTCCGGTCGAGCTTACGTCGGATCAGTTCTGGCACCAGTCGGCGTGTAACGTGATCTACGCCAACGATGCGGTCTATCTGGTGATGGAACGGAGAACACGATTCGATCACCCGGGCTGGTATGTCAGCGAACTGGCACCCGTATTGATGAAGGGACCTTTGAGCGCCGATCTTACAGAGGCTGCGAGCTGGACGTTCGCGAGCGAGCTACCGTTCTATGAGGTGGAGGCGACACTCGGGAATGTGCCGGTTCCGTTCTTCAATCCGGGAACCGTGAGCGAGGGGCGTAAGATGAACCCCATCGGGTGGCTGGAGAGCAACGTGGTTCAGTTCCTCGACCCCGATCACGTCTGGCACGATCCATCAGGACGTAGGTTCCATCTCTGGATGAGGGCCCACACAGGTGGGACAGGGTTGGCATGCGTGGCAAAGGTGGTAGAGGATGAGAACGGGCAGATGACGACGATGCTGGAGCAGACGCCTGCCGGGCAACCCTTCCTCTATGTACCGTGCCCTGGCGGCCAGATGCGCTTCCATATTCTGTACGACGAGCCCACACAGCTGTTCTGGCTGCTGGGAAGCATTGCCACGGACAGTGCCTGCAAACCGGAGCAGATGCCGGAAAATCGATACAATCTCCCGAACAACGAACGCCATGTGCAGGGCCTTCATTACTCGAGGAACTGTATCGACTGGATCCCGGCTGGCATTGTGGCGAAGGGGAACACGGCAGGGGAGTCCAGGCACTACGCCAGCATGGTGACGGACGGTGATGATCTGCACATCCTGTCCCGTTCGGGAGATCATCGAGCCAAAAACGCTCACGACGGAAACCTGATTACGTTCCATACCGTACGGGATTTCAGAAGCCTGGTTGCGATCTGAATAGGCGGCGAAGGTGGGCCAAGGGTCCGCGATCGTAGAGCCTATCCCAACAGGCTGGGTAACCGCAACAACAGGCGGGCGAAACGCGGGCTGAAGAGCCTGCCCCGAGCGCAGCCGAGGGGTCCACGATTGGGTCTCTTGGGGTGACCAATGAGCCCGCCGCATCACACAGCGACGAGGAATATGGACGCCGTATCGAATCACGCGAACTCACGAAGGAAGGGCCGCAAAATTGCCGAACTCCGATACGACATCTGAAAAATCAATGATGACCGCGGAGATACAGGGTCCGCGGAGGTTGGATGTGAACCGGGTCCCGATTCCGGAAGTCGGTGCTGACGACGCGCTGCTACGGATCCACGCCTGTGGCATTTGTGGATCTGACGTTCACCGATACCTCGTCGACGCGTATGGAAGCCGGTTTCGTTATCCTCTGAACTCGGGTCACGAGTTCGCGGGAGAGGTGGTCACCGTTGGGGAACACGTCACTGGTTTTAAGCCCGGCGAGTGGGTGACTGGTCATCCCAGCTGGGTCGAGCACGGAGGCGCCTTTGCGGAGTACCTGCTGATACTGGATGCGGATCGCAATCTGATCTCACTCGGCGCTGCAACAGAGAGTGAAGCCCTAGATCCCGCGCTGATCTCACTCATCGAGCCGGTCACGGTAGGACTGAACGCGCTGAAACAGTGTACGCCGTCCTCTGGGCCGGATGCTCGTCCCCACATTGTCATCCTGGGTGGGGGCACCATCGGGCTCTGTGTACTGCTGGCTGCCCAAGCTCACGGGCACACGGACATCGTGGTGAGTGAGCCGTCGAGCCTCCGGCGCGACATTGCCGAGTCCCTCGGGGCGCGAACCGTCGAATCCGGGGGCGATGATGGGCTGGAACGACTCAGGGCCGCCGTGAATGCGGACCAGGGCGCCGACATTGTGATTGAATGCGCCGGCTCAGAGGACTCCATCGCTCAGGCTGTGGAGATTGTCGCTCGAGGGGGCACGCTTATGATGGTTGCGCTCTCCCGTACGGCGGTTGGCATTCCGTTGATGAGCGTTGTGACGAAGGGCCTGAAAGTGCTGGGGATGACGGGGGCGCCGCTGGATGCCTATGCCTCGGAGGCGATCGAGATTTTGGGGTCGCGGGGGAGTGAAATCCTGAGACTCGTCACACATCGATTTCCCCTCGCTGACGCACGAGACGCTTTCGAACTGGCCTGTGACCCCGACAGCTGCTGCAAGATTCTGATAGAGCCCTGAAAGCACTCCTGGTTCGCAGGTGAAGGCGCATCTGATCTGAAGCCCTGAAGGTCTCAGATTCGTCATGTGGGATAGGCGCACACTTCGTTCCCACGACCGGTACCCAGAGGCTTGCCTTGACAGACGTCATCCGGAATGCGACCTCCGCAGACATCACGGCGATCCGGGACTTCGATCCAGCCTTTGACTTCGACCGTCTTCGCGAACCCCATAGCCGGCAACTCGTCGCACTCGAGCCCGGGTCTGATGCTCCCGTCGCCCATTGGGCCATCTTCCACACCCCAGGCTATCGCTCCGGTTCTCACAACCTCTACGTGATGGTACATCCGTCGTGGCGCCGACGAGGACTCGGTACAGCCCTGGTGGAGTCCGCGAACACGTGGGATCCTGCGAGCGCGATCTCGTGCATCCCCGCAACGCGCTCCCCCAACAAGCAGCGCTCAAGCGTCGAGCAGTGCGAGCAGATTACGGCCTTCGATCTTTGCTCGATCCGAATCATTGAGGAAAGGCATGTGAGAAAACAGTCCGAAAGTCTGTGGGAAACTGAGATTGTCGAGACACGGCGAGAAGTCAGATGCCCAGAGCAGGCGATCCGTTCCGAAGCTGTCGATCAGGGCTTCGACATAAGGCCAGGCCGCACGATGCGGGAAGTCGGAGCCAGGATCGGAGAGGGCGTAGAAACCGCTGAGCTTCACACGAACCTCCGAATAGGCCGCTAGGGAGAGAACGGAAGCCAACGAGCTCCGGGTCTCATCGGGAGAAGGGGGATGGCTCACTTGAGGCGGTAGCCCCAGGTGTGACACGAGCACACGCAACTGAGGATGCCGATCCAGGGCGTGCTGCCAGGCCGTCCAGTCTTCGCCTTTTGAGTTTACGCTGACCAACCATCGGTGAACCACGATCCAGTCCCAGAACACATCGGGAATGGCTTTCAGCGCGGCGACCCGTTCGGGTCCGGAGATATAGAAGGTGATTCCCACGAATCCCTGTGACCGGTAACGCTCGAGATCGTTGACCGTCGGGGGGGATGTTGCGTCGATGTAGGTCGCGGGACGCACCCAGTCGTATCGAGCCGCCATGTCCACGAGGTAGCCGTGGTTTCCTTCGCACCACGGCTCATCTGCATACCCTACAATCAGAGCCGCTTTGACGTCGTGGTCGGCTGCCAGTGAGTGGTAACAGACTGCTTCGTCGATGGGCATTCCCAATCGTTTGACAAATGAATTTCCCTGAAAGCCACCTTCGAAAAGGTGAATGTGGGCATCGGCGCGGTCCGGCATTGTCTGGGTCCCCCATGAGTCCATGCTCAAAGCAGTTACGTTCTGAATTAGAAGGGAACTTACGCAACAGCTGCCAGGTAGAGAAAGCTCCTTCAGATCGTCTGGATCTTTACCGTTCCGTTCAGGGTGGATGATCGCCCCCGCTGTGTGACAATATCCTTGCGAACGAACGATACAGATGGCATTGTGATCGAAACGTCCTCGGAGTTTGCGACCTCCGTTTTCGCACCAGGAGAAACTTAATGGCCGGTTCCACTACCGTCTATCGCGCCCCTGCGTTCATTGATTTCCAGCCCGAATGGTCAGGCAAGGGGGCCACTGAGGCCCGTCTCGATGCTCTGCGGGAGACGAGCGTCGTCATCATCGATGATTTCGTCGGTAGCGACTGGATCCCCATCCTGCGTGAAGCGGGCCGTCGCGTGACCGAAGCGTGTCGGCCGGAGAAGGGCTACGACGTGATCGATACGTCGAAGGGATATGTGCATAGAACGGAGGAGGACGAACCGTGGGCGATCCGCGGAATCATTCATCCGGCGTTCGGCGAGCCCTCCTTCGCCGAGTTCCAAGGCTCCGAAGAGTTCACGGCGTTCGTCGAGGGCTGGTGCGACGGTCTGCGGCCGGAAGACACGACACTTACCACGATCCTGCTCTGGTGCAACAATCCAAAGCACGAACACCGGCTCGGATGGCATCGAGATGCGGTCTGGTGGGGGGAGGGCGAGCGCGGAAATTCCCAGGAGGGCGGGCCTCCGGATCCCGAGGCGTATTCTGAAGAGGCCGAGAGGGTGGCTTGGGAGAAGATTCGGGAGCGGAACCACAAACAGATCGAAAAGCGAGACAGTGTGGGCATCTTCCTAGCCCTGGTAGACGACGAGTGCCACGAGATCGTTCCCGGAAGCCACGATCGATGGCGAACGCCGTTCGAACACGACGTCCTGTTACCCAAAACCATGAAGGAAGCGGGTGTGCCTCACACGCCCAGCTGGGATGGGGAGAGTCCGATTCCCGGCCAGACCGCGGTGCGGCTCAAGGAGGGGCAGGCCTTGATTCGGGTCGGCACGAACATTCACACCGGCCACACGGTGCCTGGTCGCGAGCGCAATTCGCTGGCCATCGGCTGGTCAAGATGGGACGGTCCATTCGAGGGTGAGCCCAAAGTAACCGACGCGCGTTGGGCCTGGCAGCACGATCCGGCCGTTCGCGAAGCGCTTTCTCACGAATGGATGAAGACCGCGTGGGATCGATGGGCGGAGACGGAGAAACTCGGGGATACGCTCGAGGATCGCTACGCGGAATGGGACATCAAGAACATCAAGTCAGGGCAGGTCGTGGGGTGGAGAGGCGAACTGGAGAAACAGGCTGCAGCAGCGGGTGAGGACTCGGGTGAGTAAGGGCCTGATGCCGGGCTCTGTCAGTCGGCGGAAACAAGCTTTTGGCCTACACCAAAGCGGGTTGAGCAACTTTGTGTGGATTACAAGGATGAGACCAACTTGACCTATATTCCTTCGTATGTGTAGAGCTGTTGGTGAGTCGGGTAATGGCCGGGAACAAGCTCATGGACGTGCCTATGACTCGAGGAGTCGTCGTCCTGGCACTGTGATGCGCTTGCTAGGGTGAATGTGGCCGAACAAAGATGACAGCCAGACCAGCTCTTAAAGTGAAAGGTACCCACGTGACCGTTCCTGTTTCTATTCCCTTTCTTCTCTGCGCGACTATTGCTCTTGTCGGGTGTTCTGATCAAATGACTCAACCAACTGCACCCGAAGAGAATCGTGTCTTAAGTAAACGAGCTGCCAGCAGCCCGGTCATAGCCAGCGGCGCAGGCTATACGGTCATGTCGCCATTCAACGGATTCGGTAGCGCATATATCAACTTCAATGTCAGCTTGCGCAGAGCGGGCCGGCTGGCATCGATGCTAACTTTCACGCTGTCGATCACGGCTCTGGATTCGCCGCTGCGGCGTTGAGCGAACTGGGCTTGTCAGGGCGCCAATTGAGGGTGAAAGGGAAGGGTAGTCCCCTCAGATGGATCGTTGTCAAGGAAGTCCCCGTCCAAATGGTTCTGGCACTCGACGGCGCGTGTGAAGTGATCACCGAAAAGCCGGGGGGTCGGTATCCATCTTCTTCTTTGCTACCCTTCGCGATGGCGACCGATACGGCAGGGAAGATTTCATCAATTTTCAACTCAGGCGTTCAGCATCCGATCCACCTCTTTACTTCGGAGGAGGCGATCTGAGAGATGGCGGAGGAACCATTCAGGTTCAGTCGCAACCGTAACTGTTTTCTCAGAACCAACCTCGGTGTTCAGGGTCGAATCTGAGTCCTTCGGCATATATCGGCGGGTTCAATTCAGGAGGAGCTGGGAACCGGCGGCAAGCTTGTCATGCCCAGTTGCTCCACCCACACCTTGAAACAGTCTCCAGCTCCCCTCCATCTCAGCTCCTCTACATCATCGAAGACGCTCGCATCCTCCCGAAGGGTCGCCAAGGTCCTTGAACAGAAGAGCGTCTTTCCGATCGTTCTCTCCGATGACCTCTGGTGGGAACGAATCGATGGATCCGTATTCCTCGAGTAGACGCGCTGCCGTCTTCGGCCCGATTCCGCGGATGCCGGGGAAACCGTCCGCCGAGTCTCCCACGAGCGCGAGGTAGTCGGGGATCTGTTCGGGATCGACGCCAAACTTGATGCGGACCCCCGAGGCGTCCCGGATGATGTTCTTCCGCCTGTCGATCTGCACGACCCGGTCACCCCGGACGCATTGCGCCAGATCCTTGTCCGGAGTCCAGATGCAGACCTTGTCGACCCGGTCATCCGTCTCCGCCTGGAGTGCGGCCGAGCACAGGGCGTCGTCCGCTTCGAGCTCTACCATCGGCCAGACCCGGACGCCCATCGCCTCCAGCGCTTCCTCCAGCGGTTTGAACTGGGCCCATAGCGTTGGATCGATTCCGGCTCCAGTCTTGTAGCCGGGCCAGAGGTCGTTCCGGAATGATTCGATCACGTGGTCGGTCGCTACGCCGATGTGGGTGGCCCCGTCTTCGATCATCTTCAGCACGGTTCCGAGAACGCCTCTCACCGCACCCAGCTGCCGATCCTCGCCCTTCGTACCTCGCCGAAGGCCGTAGAAATGGCGAAACAGCTCGTAAGTTCCGTCGATCAGGTGTACGATCATGACTCGCAGCGTTGCTCCTGGGGCATCGTGGCCTTGTCGCGCAGGCCGATGTCACGGTCGCTACAAGGACGTTCAACACGTTCTATGTTCTCTGCTAAATGCTCAATGTTCATGTGCTCAATGTCCTTTCCTCCAGCCACTCCTTCGTCACTTCGATCCCGAATCCGGGCGCATCGCTTGGGGTCACATAGCCGTCCTTGATCACCGGAGTCCCGGGAAGGATGACCCTCTCCTCGAGCGGAACGCCGGGTGGCGATACGCCTTCAGAACGTTCTCCCCACTGGATGGCCGGCATTGCGTAGGAGAGATGCTGGCCATACGGATAGTTCATCCCGCCGTGAGCGATCACCGACAAGCCGTGCGCTTCGGCGATGTGGCAGATGCGGACCAGTGCGGTAATACCACCTGCCCAGGCGACATCGGGTTGGAGGATGTCCACCAGGCCCTGGCCGGCGGCCAGCGCGAAAGGGTGAATCGTATACCAGTGTTCGCCGGTGGCTAGGATCTGATCCGGCACTCTCTGACGTACTTTGATGTAGCTGTCCATGTCCTCGGGTAGCAGGTAGTCCTCCAGCCATTTCAGGCGGTAAGGCTTCAGCGCTTCGACGAGCCTCACGACATACTCCACGTTGAAGGACATCCAGGCATCCAGCATGAGCTCGACATCGTCTCCAATCTGCTCCCGGGTACGGGCGACCAGTTCCTCCGTCTTCCGAATCCCTTCGAGGTCCGACTCCGGCCCGTGGCGAGCGAAAAGCTTCACGGCCTTGAATCCCAACTCCAGGAACCATTCGATGCTGTTCTGCGTGCCGTAGGAGAGGATCGTGTTGCTGGCGTAGCAGAAGATCTTCTCTTTCTGGGGCCCCCCAAGAAGGGTATACACAGGACATCCCAGCAGCTTTCCCTTGAGGTCCCACAGTGCGTTGTCGACTGCACTGATCGCGTAGCTGGCCAGGCCGGCGGTGTGGTATTGGGCCGAGGCCCGGCGCATCAGGTCCCACGCTTTCTCCGTCCCCGTACAATCCTGTCCGACGAGCAGCGGCGCGAAATGATCGTTGATCAGACTGACGACAGGGCCGCTGTGTGTTGTGAGGCCCAGCCCCCAGGTCCCGTCTTCTGCTGTCACCACACACGCGACACGCCCCCAACCGGGATTCCAATCGCCTTGTTTGAAATCCGGGTATCTTGCCATTGGGCTCGTGAAACCGTCCGTCTTCAACTCGGGCACACGTGGCTCTGTTTTGCCTTCGGGTGTCAGGTCGACGACAGCGGCACGAATCTCTTTGATCTTCAAGTCAGCCTCCTACAGCATGCTGCCCGCCGGCAGGTGAGTTCCTGCTTCAGAGTGTGGCGACTGTGGCACTCCGTAGGTCCATCGTCGAACCATGAGTTTCGTCGAAAACAGTGGTTGGCAGTCGCGGAAGATGCGTTCTTGAATATAAAGTCTGGCGGCGAATCACACAGGACCTGTTCGTCACTGGGATCGCGCCCCGAGCCGCCTTCCATTCGTCGGTGAACCGTTCGAGGCGAATATTCTCGCTCGGTCCGTCGAGTTTCGTTCAAATCCGGAGTGTTCCATGAACGTCATCACCATTCTCTGTGACACCTTGCGTCGCGACCACGTCGGCGCCTACAACGGCGGAAAACCTCTCGACCAATGCTGGAGCAAAGAGGCTCCGTCCTGGTCCGTTCCGACACCCAACCTGGATCGCCTGATCGACCGCGGTACGGTTTTCGACAACGCCTACATCGGGTCCACTCCGTGCATGCCCGCTCGCCGGGACATCTACACCGGCCGTCTCGAGTTCCTCGAACGTGGCTGGGGACCGTTGGAAGAGGACGATCGAGACCTGCCGCGGCAGGTCTCGGGGCCACCCAACCGCTCGGTGCAACTCATGATGGAGCAAGGCGACCGTGTGAGTTGCCTGCTGACGGACCACTTCCATCTGTGGGAACAGGGTTCGGGAAACTACCATATGGGTTATACGGGTTTCGAATTCGTGCGGGGCATCGAAAGCGACGCGCTCTACACGGATCCGATAGACTTCCCGTGTCCGGAGGGCGATCGACTGGGGAAAAACGAACGTCATTGGCGCAACGTCCACTTCATTCGCCAGAGCGAAGAGGACTACTTCTGCGCCCAGGTTTGCAGCAAGGCTGCGGATTGGCTCCAGCGCAACCGCGAACATAAAGACTTCTACCTCCATCTCGACATCTTCGACCCTCACGAGCCCTGGGATCCGCCGGAGGCGATTCTGAAGCAGTTCGATCCCAAGGGGTATGCGGTGGAAGGCCTGCGTGCGGGAGCCCCGTATGCGCCGTGGCGCGACCACTACAACGATGAACAGTTCAACAACATGCGCGCCCGATATGCGGCCAAGGTTGTCTTTCTCGATCGATGGCTGGGCGTGATCTTCGACAAAATGGATGAGCTGGACCTGTGGCGAGACACCTTGTTGATCTTCACGACCGATCACGGAACTTGGAACGGAGATCACGGTCGTACGGGGAAGCTGAACACGCACCAGTATGACGGCTGCGCGCACATCCCTTTCATCGTCTGCCACCCGGAGATGGGACACGGCGAGCGGCGTGACCAATTGGTCCAGCTGATAGACATTTATCCCACTGTCTTGTCGGCAGTCGGCAGGTCGTTGCCCGAAATGCCGCCGGAGCGACCCCTGCACGGGATCGATCTGCTTCCTGTTCTGGAAGATTCGACTGCCCGGACACGAGACGTCGCGCTGATGGGCATGTTTGGCAAGAGCGTGTCCATCACAGACGGAACGTGGACCCTTCATCAGTCGCCGACCGAGGAGAATCAGCCGCTCTACTGGTACGGATACCATCTTGCGCGATTCGTTCGCTACGAACTCGGGCCCTATGAGGAGGGTCGGCGAGCGGTCGGGGACGGCAGGACCTGGCCGGACCCGACTTCGCTCCACGACAAGAGAGCCGACCCGAACGAACTGGTGAACCTCGTGGAAGAACAGCCGGACCAGCTCAAGGCAATGCAGGATAGACTGCGGGAAGAGCTGGCCCGATTGAAAGCGCCTCCCGAACAGCGGGTGCGATTGGGATTGAACGGGGTGTAGGACGGAAACAGAGTCTGTCCTCGAACTAGCATCGCGCCTGCGAGGGCAGGCTCTATTCACTGGTGAGAGATCTCCACGCGAGATGGTGAAGTCGGAATCATCCGTTTGCTCCTCTCCTCAAATTTCCAAACGGAAAATCTGATAGGAGAAGTGCATGCCCAAACTCAGACTGGCAACCAGCCAGTTCCAGGTCGAGAAACACCCAGGTCGCAATATAGCCAGCATTGTCCGTCATATGCGGACCGCGAAGCGGAGGGAGGCCCATCTCATCCACTTTCCGGAGGCCTGTCTGACGGGGTATCTGGGCGCCGAGTTGAAATCCGTGTCGGAGACTGATTGGGACGAGGTGCGGGAGTGCGTGGAGGCAGTCAGGGAGCTTGCCCGCGAACTGGGCCTCAGTGTCGTTCTGGGCGCCAATCATCGACTGACGGGCGAACACAAGCCTCACAATTCCCTGTATGTCATCGACGAAAAGGGCCGCATCGAGACACGCTACGACAAGCTGTTCTGTACGGGATCGAGTGACAACACCGGCGACTTGAAACATTACAGTCCGGGTTCCGACCTTGTCACCTTTACTCTGCGTGAGGTAAAGTGCGGTCTGTTGATTTGCCACGACTTCCGCTATCCGGAGCTCTTCAGGGAATACAAGAAACGAGGGGTGCAGTTGATGCTCGTTTCCTTCCACAACGCCAACATGACTGCGAAGCAGTACAGACACTATCTGATGTCGGTGCCCGCAACGCTGCAGGCTGCCGCCGCGAGCAATTACTACTGGGTCAGCGCAAATAACGGTACCCGAAAGTACGCCTGGCCCAACCTCGTCATCGATCCAGAGGGTTGGATTGTCAACAAGGCCCGCACCCACAGGCCTGGTGTGCTCGTGACCGACATCGATCCTGCCGTGAATTGCTACGATGCATCTGTCGCGTGGCGTGACCGATGTATGCAGGGTACCTACCATAGCGGCCGGCTCGTGTGTGACGGGCGTTCCAGAGACCGTACGGTTCTATAGCGAGGAGTTCGACATGACTTTTCGACCAGGAGATTGGGTGTGAAAGGAGCTGTCGTCGCACCCCAACCCATCCCCACCGAAATCGGGGCACGCGTGCTCGAAGGTGGAGGGAACGCATTCGATGCAGCCGTGGCCGCCGCGGCGGCCCAGATCGTGTTCGATCCGTTCATGTGTGGGCTCGGCGGCTGGGGGTGTGCGACCGTCTACGACGCGTCGACCTCCACGACGGAAAGCATCGGGTTCTGGCCGACGATCGGCGAGAGGATGCACCCGGAAATCTGGACCGACGATGTACAGGGTTATACGGACATCTGGCACTTCGCACTGTTCGATGATTTTCGAAATATCCTCGGTTACCAGGCGATCATGACGCCGGGTACGGTCGCCGGACTGGGGGAGCTGCATCGGCGCTTCTGCACCCGGCCTCTGGCTGAGCTTCTGAAGCCGGCTATCGAATGGAGCGACCGAGGTTACCCCGTCCCCGAGTACATCGCCCGCTCCTTGCGGGAGCAGACGATCCAGGGACTGCCGCATCCAGTTCGTCGTGCCCAACACACGCCAGCCATCCGTGAACTGTGGCAGAATGCCGATGGGGAGCTTATCGAACGTGGCGAACGCTACAGCAATCCCGATCAGGGACGCACCTTCGAACGACTGGCACGGTACGGCCCGGATGATTTCTATCACGGGGAGCTGGCCGACATCATCATCCGAGACTTCGAAGAGAATGACGCCTTCGTTACGCGGAACGACTTGAATGATTATCATGTGCGGAACGATCCTCCGATTCAGGGGTCGTACCGGGATTGCCAGATACAAACCTCTCCGCTGCCGGGCGGGGGACTCTTGCTGCAGCAGATGCTCAATGTGCTTGGTCTCTTCGACTTGTCGTCTCTCGAGCCGAACGGTCCGGAGCACGCCTACATCGTTGCCGCAACGCTCTCCTGGGCGGGGGTGACACGATTCAGGCACCTGGCCGATCCTCGGTTCTGGGATGTGCCTGCCGAAGAGCTTCTTTCCGAAGAGCACGCCGAGAAGATCGCAGATCGGATACGACGGGGTGAGTTGCCCGATCAGACGGCACTCAACGCGCCGGGTCACACGACCCATCTATGCGTTGCCGACGAAAACAACAACTGCGTTTCCATCACCCACACGCTGACGACCTGCAGCGGAGTTGTCGTTCCCGGCACGGGAACGTTCTGGAACGACTGTGTGGCGTTGATGGACCCCGTGCCCGGGCGACCTAACTCCTACCTGCCGGGGAGAGCGCGTGCGAGCGCTGTGTCACCAACGATCGTCTTTCGGGACGGGAAGCCGGTCATGATCCTCGGGGCGCCGGGAGGCTGGTCGATCACTTCCGCCGTCCTGCAGACCCTGGTCAATGTCATCGACTTCGGGATGGCGCCGACTGAGGCCGTTTCGGCGGCGCGTTTCCACAGCGAAGGACAGCCTGTGTATTGTGAGATGCGGATTCCCCGGGCTACCGTGGCTTCCATGCGTGACCGGGGGATGCAGGTCGAACAGTTGCCCTATAACTACGCCCCCTCTTTCGGGAGGGCTCAATGCATCCTCATGGAACCCGACGGCTTTCGCGCTGCTTCGGATCCACGCAGGGACGGCGGATCAGCGGTCTTCGCCTCCTAGACCACCTGCCTGTGATGACGTTGCTGGAGATGAGTTTGCGACACACCCGTTGCTGCGGAAGCAGAACCGCCTCGGCTGTCGAAAGTTTGCCGACATTGACCAGGGTCCATAGGGGGACGACAGGATAGGATCTGCCAGCAGGATGCACGCGGACGAGATTTTCACCGATGTGGCTCTCGTCCGGAGATTGATCGAGACGCAGTTCCCGCAGTGGTCCGATCTGACTCTCGAGCCGGTGTCCTCCGCTGGAACGGAGAACACGCTCTATCGACTCGGACAGAAGAGGGTCGTACGACTGTCTCGGAGACCTCACGCGGCGGAGCAGGTCCAAAAGCTCCACTGCTGGATGCCCATACTGGGTCCCGCGCTTCCGCTGGCGGTCCCGATCCCCGTTGCGAGGGGCGAGCCCGCCGAAGGATGTCCGTTACCGTGGTCGATCTACCCCTCGTCGAGGGCGAGCTCGCGACGAGGGGTAGATCCCCGCGACGTAGCAACGTCACTTGGGCACTTTGTACGCATTCGGCACGGGCTGGATCCAAGCGGTGGACTCGGTCCGGGATCGCACAACTTCTTCCGCGGTGTTGCACTGGCGGATCGGGACGAACAGACGCGTCGCTCGATTCATGGCCTGAACGACACGATCGACACTTCTATGGCCACGGAGGCCTGGGAGAGGACCCTCGAGGCGCCACCGTGGACGGGGCCGGATCTCTGGATTCACGGGGATTTGAAGTCCGACAACCTGCTTCGTGTCGGAGATGAGATCACAGCCGTTCTCGATTTCGGAGGGCTGGGTGTCGGCGATCCCGCCTGCGATCTGATCGTCTCGTGGGATCTGCTCACACCCGAGGATCGAGACCGATTTCAAGCGGCTACATCGGTGGACGATGCGACCTGGGCCAGAGGTCGAGGGTGGGCGCTGTCCATTGCTGTCATCGCGCTTCCCTACTATCGGGATACCAATCCCGGTATGGTTCGATATGCTCGAGATGTGCTTTCCGCCGTATTTGCAGACCGCGACTGATGAAACCGGTCTTCACCGAGCTGCGAAGAAGTGACCGGCACTTCCAGCGTGTCTGACAACGATTGAACTCAAGCAATGCGATCAACTGAGAAGGAGTCGGCAATGTCCGAACCGCAGTATCGACGCGCCCCACGGGGGTTCACGCCCGAGCAATGGGAGCAGTTTACGACCGAAGGTATGCTCGTGATTGAGGGCGCTCTTTCCGACGACGAGATCGATCGCTATATCGAAGCTCTTGACCGGTGCTGCGCTGCCGATTCGAGTTTCGACCCCACTACGTTCTATATGACCGAGAATATCGTCGAAAGGGATCCAATCTTCTCCGAGCTGATCGATCACCCTCGTCACCTGGGCTATGTGTATGATATCTACGGAGAACTGCTCAAACTGCACCTGTCACAGATTTTCGTTAGACCCCGCGACAGTGTGCACAACCATTGGCACCCCGACGGCGCACGCGTCGTGCCCTATGCGGTTTTCGCCCCGGATCTCTCACTTCAGGTGAAGGTCAGTTACTGGCTGACGGATCTGCCACGTTCGGGAATGGGCAACTTCGTTTACCTGCCCGGAAGTCACCGATCCCAATACTCGGAGCACTACTGGACGCACGACAGCATCCCGGGGGAGAAGATCCTTTGCGTACCGAAGGGTGCGATGACGCTGGTTCAGTGCAATACCTGGCATCGGGTGGAACCCAACGAGAGCGACGTGGTCCGGAAGAACCTCTTTCTCGCGTATTGTCCCTCCTGGATCTGTGAAGGCGATCGGATCCAGTCTTCCCCCAATTGGCTCGAGACGCTGAACAGGGAACAGCGCATTATCATGCGGAGCTACACCAATGGCTATGATCGCGCAAAGCCGCCGGTCGAGGACTTCCCCCTGTTTCTCGATCGCGAGACTGGCCTCGCCTCGGATCCGGACGTCGATGAGCGTGTTCCCCTGCAACAGCGCAAGCGCCGCACGATGCACGAGAAGCTGATGCCATCCTGAGCTGGTCCAGCTCAGGGCGAGTTATCGCTGGTGGCGAAACCCCGCCAGTGACAGGTGGGTCAGTTTCGTCCAATTTTTGCTTACCCAGGCACATCTCCTGATCTCATGAACACATCGGACAATCATCGTACGCTGGGCCTCGTCGGTGCGACAAGCCTCGGGGTGGGAGCTATCGTCGGCGGCGGCATCCTTGCGCTCGCGGGTGTCGCGTTTCAGACGACCGGCCCGAGTGCGATTCTGGCCTTCGCTCTCAACGGGCTGATCGCTCTGCTCACCGTTGCGAGCTTCTCGGAGATGTCCACCGCGTTTCCGGAGTCGGGCGGGTCGTATACGTTCGCCAAGAAGGTCCTGACGATTCGAGCCGCTTTTGCGGTGGGCTGGATTGTGTGGTTCGCTTCGATCGTGGCCAGCGTCCTCTATGCCGTGGGCTTCGCGGCCTTTGCTCTAGTCTTGTTGGAACCGTTGTGGGAGGTCGTCTTCCAATCGGCTTTGCCGGCCGTGAACGAACGATTGGCGATCACCGCGCTGGCTGTTGGATCGGTCGCCATCTATTCAATCAGTCTGGTTCTGAGGCGTCCCGGAGGGGCCCAGTGGTCGACGATCGGAAAGGTCGTCCTGTTCGTCTTCCTGATCATTGCAGGGGTGTGGGCGTTGAGTCGTCGTCCGCCCCAATCGGTCTATTCGAACCTGACGCCCTTTTTCGCGCACGGCTCGATCGGCCTGCTGCAGGCAATGGGGTTCACTTTCATCGCCCTGCAAGGCTATGACCTGGTTGCCGCGGTTGCAGGCGACGTTCGGGATCCATCCCGCGTCCTACCACGGGCCATGCTCCTCTCCCTTGGGATCGCTCTTGTCATCTATCTGCCCCTCCTCTTCATCGTTTCCACGGTGGGCGTGCCGGTTGGAGCGTCGATCGTAGAGATGAGTTCCAGCCATCCCGAGACCGTGATCGCAGTTGCGGCGGAGAATTTCCTCGGCCGAACGGGATTCTGGCTCGTCGTCATCGCCGCTCTCCTCTCCATGCTTTCCGCGCTGTATGCGAATCTGTATGCCGCATCCCGGATCTCGCTGGTCATGGCGCACGACCGAACGCTGCCCCATTTCCTTGCCCGGGTCAGTCCTCGACGCGGGACGCCGACGTCCGCGATCCTGCTCACGGCCGTTTTCGTTACCGTCATTATCGTTGCGATCCCCGATGTCTGCTCTGCGGGCGCGGCCGCAAGTCTCATCTTTCTGATCTCCTTTGCGCTGGTTCACGTGACGAGCATCCTGGCTCGAACCCGTCGTTCTCCGGTGGTGGAGGCCTTCACGGCGCCCCTGTTTCCGGTGTTGCCCACCATCGGGGCCGTCTCGTGTACCGCACTTGCCGTCTTTCAGGGAATCACCGTACCCGAGGCAGGCTGGATCACCTATTCGTGGCTGACGCTCGGCGGTATCCTCTATCTGTTTCTCTTCGCCCGGAGAGCGCGCGTCGTCGATGCGGCTGCGGAAGCCGTCGATCCTCAACTCGTCCGCACGCGGGGGAAGACCCCCCTCATCCTGGTGCCCATTGCCAATCCGGCCAGTTCCGCGGCCATGGTCGGCGTCGCTAGCGCGCTTGCTCCCCCTGGAGTCGGGCGGGTGCTCCTCCTTTCTGTCGTGTCGCCACCGGATGACTGGCACCCCGAGCACAGCCCGCCCCAGCTCATCGATGCCCAGTCGGTCATCCGAGAAAGTCTCACGGTCTCTTTCGCGGCGGGTCTGTCTCCTGAGGCTCTGATCACCATTGCGCCTGTTCCCTGGTCCGAGATTGCGAGGGTGGCGCATGAACACCGCTGCGAGGGACTTCTTTTGGGAATCAGCGATCTGTCTGACGAGTTCGTGGGAACGGACCTGGAGGAATTGATCAACTCGGTAGACTGCGACGTGGCGATTCTCCGAGCTCAGCCCGGATGGAATCTCGTGAATGTGAGACGCGTGCTCGTGCCCGTCGGGGGGAAGGGCTCACACGACGAGCAGCGCGCTCGACTACTGGGTAGCCTTAGACGGGGGGGGGGTGACATCGAGATCGTTTTCATGAGCGTGCTTCCGGAAAGTGCATCACGTGCCGAGATTGTCAGGGCCGAGCGTGAATTGGCTCAGATTGCCTGGGACAAGGCTCCGGGGAGCACGCACGGGGTAGGCATCAACGACTCCGTTGTGGATGAAATCGCCCGGAAGGCCAGTGACTGCGACCTGGCGGTCGTCGGACTGAAGCGCACCAACCGGCGATATAGAACGTTCGGCGAGCTGGCTTTACAGGTCGCGCGTAACACACCCTGTGCGACCATCATGCTTGGGCAGAACGTGTAGCGCTGACGCGGAGTGCAAAGTGAAAAATACAGGAGGAAGGATCGATGACGGATAGAGAGAAGTATCTCTTCGACGTGGCCGGCTACCTTGTGATCGAGGACGTGCTGTCGCGTGACCTTTGCGAGCGACTGATTGGGGCGCTTCACGAGGTGATCGACACACCTCTCGATCGGTTGCCTAAGGGAGTGTCCTATTCCGAACCTTCCTCCGGCGAAACCAGCGTGGGCGACCTGGCCAGTATCGGGCCGGACTTCGTGGACCTGATCGACCTTCCCCCTGTCATCGATATCCTCACAGAAATCATCAGTCCGCAGCTGAGGCTGGAGGTCGCCTATGGGCGCATTCGACGGAACGGGTATGGCGGCCTCAATCTTCACGGCGGAGCGAGAGACGATATCGATCCCAACTTCACGTATCAACACGCTAACGGGAAGATCTTTGCCGGTCACACGGTGGTCTCCTTCAACCTGACCGACGTAACCGAAGAGGAAGGCGGGTTTGTGTGCGTTCCCGGGAGTCATAACTCCCACTTCCAAACCCCCGTGGATCTCACGGACTTCAGCAACGGCACGTTCGACAGCTCGGTCCTGCGGTCGGTTCCCTGCAAGGCCGGTTCGGTCGTCATCTTTCCGGAGGCTCTGGCGCACGGCGCCTTGCCCTGGAATCGGGACCACGATCGAGTCAACCTGTTCTATAAGTACAACCATGCCGGCATGAAATGGCGCTCCTACTGGCCCCCCAGGGAAGCACTCGAACGGATGACGCCGGCCCAGCGTCTCTTCTATACCGAAGTGGCGGCCGACAGCCGGAGGGAGCCTATTCTTCACCCAGGCATATAGTTCATCTCGCTCCATGCTTTGCGGAGATGTCCAAACCCACCTTACCACTGCAACATCAAGGACAGAACTTTGATTCCAAAATCAGCGAATACCGTCATTATCGGCGGAGGGGTCTTCGGAACGGGCGCGGCATTTCACCTGAGCGACGCAGGCCAGGAGGATGTCGTTCTCCTCGACCGCGGACCGATCGCCAGCGGTACGTCGCCGCAGGCTGCCGGCCAGACAGGCTACCTGAACGTCGACCCTTTTGCTTTCGAGTTCGGGAAGTACTGCGCCGAATTCTTCGAGGATTTCGAGCAGCGCACAGGAAGGGCGATCGACTTTCGACAAACGGGAAGCCTACGTGTCGCCTTGACTGAGAAGTTCAAAGATGAACTTGAAGCCAGTGCGGCCGTCCCGCATCTGAAGAACGAAGTCGAATTCATCTCACCCGACAAAGCCCGGGAGCTGGTGCCCACCTTCGCTCCTCCTGCAGATTGTCGGATTCTGTCGATCCCGCAGGATGGCTACGTTGAGCCGAAGTCCGTGGCCGTGGCCTTTGCAGCGGCCGCTGCGGATCGTGGCGTTGAAATCCGCACCCGTACGGAGGCGACCGGACTTCTGGTTGAGGATGGTCGCGTCACGGGCGTTGAGACCGCCGACGGCACGATTGAAGCGAAATGGGTCGTGCTGGCTGCGGGGGCGTGGGTTCGGCAGTTCGGACATCGACTCGGCCTGAATCTGCACACGGTAGCGGTGCGGCATCAGGCCTTCGATACCGGACCGATAGGCGATGTCTCGCCGGGGCAGCCGATCGTTCGGATCACCGAACCTCAGATTTACGTCAGACCCGAAGCAGGGGGACTGCTCGTCGGCGGATATGGCTATCGCCCCCTCAGCTTCGACATGGATGACTTCGACCGCAGATTCGAAATCTCCGCACTGGAAGCCGATCCAATCTACTACCAGCAGCTGAGGGATGCGGCCACTGCCTTCTTCCCGGCCCTGTCGGACGCCACGATTGTTCGTGAGCGTCGCGGTTTGCCGACGATGACTCCGGACGGAAGGCTCATCCTTTCCGAGCCGGCCGGTCTGAAAGGTCTCATTGTGCTCTCGGGGTGCTGCGTGGGCGGTGTCAACCGTTCTCCAGGCACAGGCAGAATCGTTGCGGACATCATCTGTGGACGCGAACCTTGGATCGATGCGAGCGTGCTCCGAGTCGACCGTTTCGGTGACGATTACCCGACGGACGCCTCTCTGCGGGCCCATTGCGAAGAGTTCTACGCACACCAGTACCATTCTATTCATTGAGTCGGGTGGGGGCCGGATCTCGAACCACGCGGGCGATCAAGGCCGGAAAATGGATCCCGGCCAAGAAGCATACCGGGATGACACATGGCTGACAGTTGCCCTGAGTGGAGACGACCTAATCGTTTCGCCTGAATCGTGAGTGGGTCAAACACAAAGCAGAGGTCAGACGTGGACGTCAACGCACTCCGTTCGAAAGTTTCCCGCCTCGAGCAGGAGCTCGAAGTCGCTCGTGACGAGCTTCAACAAGCGACCGATCCCGAAGCTGTATCCGCCGAGCTGAAGCTCACCCGGGCCTACGCCTTCGATGCCGCATCCGAGGGGGCTGTGGAGAAATGCTCAGAATCGATCCGCAATCTCGGGTTCTGCGTGATCGACAATGTCATTCCTCAGGAGGAAGTCGCGGCCATCCGTGATGAGGCGATCGCCGCTCGATCGAAAGTCGACCGGAACCTAGAGGCGGTCAAAGACCTGCATTCCGAAACGGGTCTGGAAGGAGCGGCCTTACTCGAAGAAGCGAACGCCAGGGGCGTCGAACTGCGACCTGTCCGGCGTGTCGGCCATCCGCCAAAGATCCCGTGTGAAATCATCTGGATGCCGAGCTACGCTCGCTACCTCGCTCATCCCGTCGTCACGGCCGTCGCCAGACGGGTGCTCGACGATCACATGCGGATCGCGCAGCTCCACATCCGCGTCCTCGAAGATCGCCCATCGCGTGGTGAACCCATCCAATCGGGTTCGGAGACGTTTCACCTCCGCAAGTGGCACACCGACTGGCCCCACGATCTCTCTGCTTATGGGAGGAGCGACCCAAGTCTGAACGTCGGTTGCATTCGACAGCCGTTCCCCGATGTCACGATGTGTCTCGTGATGATCTGGAATCTCACGGACGTGGACGAAACATCGGCGGGGACGTGGGTCGTTCCGGGATCGCATAGAGACAAGCGGAATCCACGTGGACCGAACGACGGCGTGATCGTCTCGGCACCCATCCCCGGTGACATGCAGATCGAGGCGTCGGCGGGATCGGTCTACATCCAGGATTCCCGATGCTGGCACGCGGCCGCCGCGCACAACAACAGCGGTCGGCAACGGGTCGTCGTGGTCAACCGATGGTGTCCGTGGTGGGTGTCCGTCGACGACTTTGCCCCTGGCGTGAACTACAATGTCAACCAGGTTTGTCGGCCCCTGTCCCACTCCGAATACCTCGATCTACCTGCCGATCTGCAGCCCCTCCTCCGTCACGTCTGCCCGGATGAACACGATACCCTTCAGCAATCCGTCCTGGCCCGCTCCCAGGCCGCCGGCGATCGCGACGATTACGGATACCGCCAGGTGGAAGAGGATGCCGACAGCGTCGCCGAAGCCAACGCGCACATTCGTGTACCCACGGGTCAGCTGAGTGATTGACGGGAGCGAAACTGGAGTGAAGCGTGCCAGAGTTACCTGAAGTTGAATCGTTCCGCCGGATCGCGGAGCGCGTTCTCTCCGGTGAGCGAATCGAAAAAGTCTGGGCGGCCGATGACCGAATTGTGATATCGGGAGTGGCGCCACGCACGCTGTCGGGGAAGCTGAAAGGGCGTCGGGTTGTGGGTACGGATCGACGGGGGAAGTACGCGTGGATCATCCTCGATCGTCCACCGCACCCGGTTTTTCATTTCGGAATGACGGGTCGGTTCGAGGCGCTTCAGCCAACCGAGCCGCGCGAGAGATACGTGAAGCTCGATCTGGTTACGGCCACAGGGCGTGTGGTCTACGACAATCGCCGACGGCTGGGCAGAATCCGGCTCGTGGGGGACCCGGAAACAGAACCCCCGATCAGTGAGCTTGGGTTCGACCCCCTGATCGCCCCGATCTCCGCGCGTCAACTGCGAGAACGGCTCGCGGGCCGGCGGGGACCCATCAAAGCGCTGCTCCTCGATCAGTCCTTCGTGGCCGGGGTGGGTAACTGGATCGCCGACGAAGTTCTGTTCAGGTCGGGAATCGCGCCTCGCCGTCCGGCGCAATCGCTCGATTGGGAAGAGGTGAAGCGGCTTCGGAGCGCGGTGATGAGCGTCATCAAGAAGGCCGTATCGGTGGACGCGGACTCGGACCGGTTCCCCAAGAGCTGGCTTTTCCACGTCAGATGGGGCAGGTCGGCGGATGCGGTAACCAGGAGCGGAGAAAAGGTGGTTTTCGATGAGGTCGGGGGGAGAACAACCGCCTGGGTACCCGATCTTCAGCATTGATCGTGGGGTCGGATGAGGTTTCACAACCCTGGCCAGCTTGGTGTTGGGGAAGTGTCGCTTCGCTTCGATCGAGTGCCCCCTGACCGCGAGGACTTCCCGGACGATATCGATTTCAAAGCCCTCCCACATCCCATCAACTTCGTAGACAAACGGTGGGCGACCCTGTCCGAATGCCACCCTGAGTTCCTCTGCCCTGGTTTCCACCAGGAACGCGAGGCAGCCGAGGACAGTCATCACTAGTTGAGCCAGAGTCTTCATCGTTTGGGACCTCCTTTTCTGGTCTACAAGTTAGGGACCGGTGGGTGGGAAACAAGAGATCCTCCCACTGGTTTGACGACCTGGGTGGGTGAGGGCTATCATCGTTTCGTTGTGGGAGATAGCTGGATGCGGTCGACACGAAGCGAGTTTCCACTGTGAGGAAAGAGCGATGAGTCAGATACGGATTCGTAACGTTGTGCCCGTCACGATTCAGGCGACCCGAGGCTATGGCGAATGGGTAATGGTCAAGGTTCAGACCGATCAGGGTATTGAAGGAATCGGGGAAGGGTTCACCTGGCGGGGAGAAGCCAACGCCGTACGGAACCACATCGTGTCAATTGGCCAGGAGCTGGTCGGGGGCGATCCGCTGGCGATCGAGTCTTTCGTCGATCGCTTTCTCCCGATTGCGGATGGCCGCGAAGCGTGCGCAGCAGTGTCGGCGTTGGAAATCGCTCTCTGGGACATTCTGGGACAGGTCGCAGAGCTTCCGGTCTGCGCCTTGCTGGGCGGACAGCGGCGACAGGCCATCCCCCTTTACGCAGACCACGGAGTCTTCGATGGAGCTGACGACTGGGGAGAGAGGGTCGAACGAATTGTTGCGGCCAAAGAAGCGGGTTTCGAGATGTTCAAATGGGATCCATTCGAGGGCCGTGGAACGCCTGACCCGCGCGAGTTGGCGAGCCAGATCGCACGGGTGGAGCAGGTGCGCAACGCCGTCGGTGACGGTTATCGGCTGGCCATCGATGCACACAACCGCTTCAGTCTGGAGGGCGCGTTGATGGCCGCCGAAGCCCTAGAGCCGCTGGACATCCTTTTCTTCGAGGCGCCAACAGAAGACGATCCAGACCTGCTGAGACGAATTGCGGATGCCACGTCCATCCCACTGGCCACCGGCGAGCTCACGTGTTCCCGGGCGGAAGCGAAGGCTGTGTTGGACAGCGGCGCTCTGGCTTACTTCCAGCCTGAGACTGGTACGAACGGCGGGATCCTCGAGAGCTGCAAGACCGCATCGCTGGCGCAAGTCTACGGCGTCGACATTGCCATTCACAACTGGTGTGGACCGGTCGTCACGAGAGCGGCCTCACACGTGTGTGCGACGGTCCCGAACCTGCTCTATCAGGAGTATGCTGGAGGTGCACCAAAAAACGAATGGGAAAACGACCTGCTCTATCCGCCCAGCCGCGTCGAGAATGGTCATCTCATCCTGCCCGAGGGCCCGGGCCTCGGGTTCCGGCTGAACGAAGATCTCGTTGTTGCCAGGTCTGTTGATTAGCTCGCGAGTCCAGACATCTCGTAAGGAATCTGACGAGCACTCACCAGTATGAGACGACGTCGGATAGCTCAGGTCTGGGTCGTTCCACCGGGGGGCGTTCGGCTGTACCAATGTAGATGAAGCCTAGGAACTGGTCCTCGGGCGCCAGCCCCATCTCCCGCTTGACGTCGTCGTCGTAGTTGGGCCACTCCGAAAGCCACTGGGCGTGGTATCCCAGAGCTGTTGCTGCCACCAACGTGTTCTGACAGACTGCTGCACCGGACAGGATCTGTTCCCACTCGGGAACCCTGTCACTCTCGATTTTAGTACTGACGACCAGCATCACCGGAGCACGTGCCGGACGCTCATATTCTGCCTGAATCTGTTCCTCAGTGGCATCCGGGTTTTTCTCCCTGAACGTGTCGCCCCAGATCTGACCCACTTCTTTCCTCGCGTTTCCCTGGATGACTGAAATTCGCCAGGGGGTCAGCTTGCCGTGATCCGGCACTCGTGTTGCGCATCGAAGAATTATCCTCAGTTCTTCGACTGAAGGCCCGGGATTGGTCATGTTGGCAACGACCAGCGAACGACGCTTAAGTAGAAGATCGATCGTAGGATTTGTGGTCACTTTGACACTCACGAAACTCTCCTTTCTATATTCTACACCAATCAGGTAATGGTGGGCACTATGTTTGGCAGTTCCCTGAAGGGTAATCGCTTGTGGAATCGCAGTCTACGATGTCTGATTCCGCGCCCAGTGCGAACAGGATTTCGGTCACCGCGCCACCGATAGATACGATCCGTATGCGATCCTGGGGCTGCGCGGGTGCGGTCAGACCCACTACGCAGGCAAAGAGAAGGCTCATTCGGATCGATTTCACGCACGCGCCTCTTCCTGGCGGCGAGTCGAGTCGAGAAACACCTCGTGGATCTCCAGCTTGTTTTCGTGGGTGAATGCACCCTTGGGGAGGGATCCTGACTTCGCGTGTCCTTTCCGGAATGCGTCCGAACTGACCCACCCTTCGAAATCTTCCTTGGACTCCCAGAGCGTGAAGACGACGTAGGGGTCCCCCTCCGTCGTGGGACGCAAGACCTGGTTCGATATGAAGCCAGGCATTCCGTCAACGAGATGTGCGCGGTTGCTAAACCGCTCCTCGAACGCCTCTGCGTGGTCGCGGTGTACGTAGATTCTGTTCGCGACCGTAATCAACGGCGGCCTTCTTTCAAAGGTACTATGGGTTCATCGCGTGTGATTGAGTCGTCTCGGTCAACCGAAGGGGTGAGTGGGTTTCAGTTGGTGCCGACTTCATACCAGTCGTTGCCGACGTGTGGATCGCTCCGTGTTTCATCCTCCAGCTCGAGCTCGGCGACGCGATCCATGGCTTCATCCAGGACCCCTCTCAGTGTCAGGAGGTCGTCGAGGGGAACGGAGATGCCTGCACAGGCAAAGTGCAGGGCGAAGCTGGAGGCGGACCCGGGATCCACCAGCAGGCTCGATACCATTTCCCTCAGCTTCTTGAACCCTTCCAGGCCGAGACAGACATCGAAGAAGTCATAGACGACGTGGATTCGCTTGGCGTGGCAGAGATAGACACCCATGGGTCTTTTGCCTTGCCTTTCAGACAGGAACAGTGGTTCCACTCAGATTCCTCCTCTTCTATGGGAAAAGCTTTCTTGTGATGCTGCCACCGCGCTCGAAGCGAGCTGTGTTCGGCAGGTGGTAGCACGTGTCTCTTGCTGTAGGCCTCGGAGAGCATTATTGACAACGTCACAGCCGTGACGCACGCCCACAGGTAGACACCATCGGGCGAGAGCAATAGCAGTAGGGAACTTGCGCCCGCAAGGATGGTCGTCTTCGGTCGCAGTGAGCAACCCCGTGACGAATAGCCCGGAGGTTCTGCAATGGTGTTCTCACGAACACTCAGGAGATCCTCCCATCTGGATCGTTACAAATGACCTTGGTTATGATTTCGGCCGCCCTGAACACGAAGACCGAAGAGCAAAGAGACAACTGGACCGCCCAAATGTAATATGTGGTGTTCATATGTTTTATTAATAAAACATTCGATGCGCACACTATGCAGAATGCCCAGGTGAATGTCAACACAATTCGTACGGGAAGCTTTACCCAATCGAGGCGTAGATTGTCTCCGTGGGCGATCCGTTACCGAGCTGGCGTATATGCGGATGGGGGTCTTACGGGTTGCAACGGGGGCATCTGCTCTGCCCGATCATGCTTGGGGGAAGATCCCACCCTTCGCCGGAGGGGTGTAAACCCCTACGCTTGGGTGACCCGGCAAACTTCAGGCTAGGCTGAGGCGGGAGCCTCTCCTGCTTCCTTTGGGAGTTTCCGTGCCTGACGCATTTTCTCGTACGATTCCGGGGTGCCGTCGTGGAGGGTGCCGAACCATCGGTCCAGCGGCACCGTGGAGGTGCCGTAGTTGCATTCGAAATAGCGGTGATGGAGATAGTGGAAGAAAGTATCGATACTGATGCCTTCGCTGTCGTCCTTGAGGACGAGTCGGTCGAACCCGGTGTGACCCAGGGCCGGGTTGAGCGCGGGGCGCTGCATCACATAGAACATATGGATCGGATGTGAGGGGATGATGAAGAAGATGACCCATCGTGTGAAGTAGATCAGGTGCTCGATGGGGTGCATCGAGAGACCCGACCACGGTCCCACGTTGGTGTTGCGGTGGTGCAGGTAGTGGGCGTTGTCGTAGAGCCACTTCCAGTGAGAAATCCGGTGAACGAGGTAGAAGTGCAGGTCCTGCCAGAAGGGGAGGAGGAAGGCGAGGACGACAAACCAGACCGGATTGTCTGCGAACGTCATCAGGGGGGCCCAACCCTTGCCGTAGGCCCACAGCATGAGAACCTCATAGAGGGTCCAGATCGTCCCCCCGCTGACCATCGTCCAGAAAACGTTGTCCCAGACCTGATCCCTGAACAGGAATGCCTTGCTGTCGGTGGCGGGCCAGCGAGAATTGTATTTAAAGCGCTTCCCCTGTACACGTCGCCAGTAGAGAATGCCGTGCAGCGTGGTGCCGACGATCGCCAGCATCACGTAGTTTCGAACGAACATCGGCCAGATCCAGTCGAAGCTCAGCTGGCTGAAGGTCGCGGGGTCGTGGGCCCCGGGCTGAAGGTAGGTCCACGTCACATAGCCCAGGGCATAGTAGGCGGCAGCGCCGAACGGCCAGAGGAACCCGGGGAATCCTAGGAAGAACTTGCCGAGTTTCTGGGGCTGAATCGGCCACGAAAAAGGCATGGTCTTGCCCAGAATGCGGGGTGTCCATTCGCCTTTCGCGTCCCGAGTTTCGGTGCCATCGTCGAGGACGCGGGAAGCCGTCGATTGTTCTTCTTCGGGCAATGCCATTTTTTGGGTCTCTTTAGAGGTTAAGGGGCAAGACTGGGAGCCATCCGGCCTAGGGTGTTCGGCCACAACTTTCACTCGTACCATTAGATAGGCTAAAGAGAGTTGAGAGCGCAGTCAAGGGTTTACCTTGCCATTGCGCCCCGATATCCTTACGAAGGTCAGCAACCGAGAGGGATATGACCGACAGAGAACGCTATCTGTTCGATCTTCAGGGCTTCCTGGTGATCGACGACGTGCTTCGGAGACAGGAGCTTGAAACTCTCAATGAAGAGCTGGACGAGTATGATCTCTGGCGTGAGCCAGGATACGAAGATGGATTCTTCGACATCTGGAGAAATGGCGATCGCCAGATTTCAGCCGGACCGCTTCATCAGTTCTCCGCACCCTTTCGGCAACTGATCGGCCACAGGCGGATTCTTCCTTATCTGGCCGACCTTCTAGGTAGCCAATTTCGCTATGATCACGGCCACGCGATGCTGATGCGGGAAGGTGGAGGGCCCTTCGAATTGCACGGAGGTGGGGTGCCTCGTCAACCCGGTATCCGTTACGAGGTCGTGGACGGGCAAATCCGCTCCGAACTTCTGGTGGTCGAATACGCATTGTGCGATGTCGACGAGGGGGATGGGGGACTCTGCGTGTTGCCGGGCAGTCATAAGAGCAACTTTGCCTGCCCGTCCAGTTTCGTTTCCTTTGAGGAAACGGGTCCGTGGTTGAAGCCCGTCCCCCAGAAAGCTGGCGCGGCGGTGATTTTTACGGAAGCGCTCACTCACGGTACCCTGCCGTGGACTGCGGACCACGAACGTCGAGCTCTTTTCTGCCGCTACACTCCGGGTCATATGGCTTTCGTGGGGCGTTATCGTGAAGACGGTCGTGAGGAACCCGATGGCGGATACCCTCGGACGTCGCCCAGCGGTGAGGATGATTGGAGCCTGGAAGCTCGTCGGATGCTCGAAGCTCCTTACCTGTGGAATCGCGCGGATACAATTCAGAGGCAGGAGTCGTAGGGAGGATCCTCGTTTCAGTTGTCGGGGATGAGGCCGCGCTCCCGAAAGACGGACTCAGACGCCCGGTTGGGGAGATCCGCGGAGTAGACGCGCCGGATCGCCTCCATCTCCTCATCACTGAATCGGGCGCGACTGCGATCGATTCCCACAGCAGCCATCGTCCCGCCCGGTTCGTATTCGGGATGGACGTGGCACAGCCCGATCAGGTGTCCGATTTCGTTTATGTCGAACACGTTTTCGTTGGCGGGATAGAACGTCTCGCCTCCCTCGAGGTAACCGTCGTCGAACAGGGGATGGGAACAAGCGCCGAGGGCGCCATCTCCGCATATACTGTCAGCCACGAGCTCGGGGATGGGAAGGACAACGACGGTGATGATTGCCGGTTCGATGGGAGGGCGCACGACGTCGCTCTGCCGGGTGGTCATGACGAAATAGCCCTGGACGGCGTCGTTCACCCGGGCGACTTCCGTCGCGACCAGGTCACGACATTCAGGGCATACGGTGGAACCGAGGATGACCTCGATCCGTGAACCCTCGCGGTAGGTTACCCAATGGGTCCCGAGACAGGCATTGCGGCCCAGTCGGCCGGTCCCGAAGAACAGCACCTGCGTATGGTCCTCGATGGAAAGAGGTCCCGGCTCAGTCGGTCGACGGTCCCCACACCCATGAAACAGGATTGCGCCCAGGATCAGGGCGAGTTCGCTGTGGAGTCTGTAATTCAGGAGCTCATCCTTTGGGGTCGGCGACGTGAACCTCGTGGGCTGATGAAGCGTGAGGAGCGGCTGGATCGTCTAAGAAAAGGACTCTGGACGCCGACGAGAGTTCCGACGGGAACGGCCCAAGAATCACGCGAAACGAGCAGGGAAATAACCCTGCGGGAGAATCGAACACGGGGAAATCTGGATGGCAGCGCCCGGAGGAACTGAGATGGGCGCCCGCACTCGAGCCATCGAAACTCGTTCGCCTTTACGCGTCAGAGGCGAGCGGTCTGGTTGACGAAGATCTGCTCGAGGAGGTTGGGATCACCCTGATGGTGCGATGCCGAGCGATCCGTATCGTGACGGGCCCGACTTTGTCCGGTTTGCGAGGAGAGTCTGGAGGTCGAGAACGGGGCGGGGATGGCGACGTGTAGAGCGTGTGGATGGGAAACGACCTGGCGTCGTTATCGTAATTCCTACAAGAAGCGACTCATCCACGGTTGCAGGGCGATGCCGGGGTTTCTGAAGTTCGAGAAAGATTATCCACGTGCCCGCACACCGCGGGAGAAGATGACGGCGACCGACACCGTTATCCATTGCTTGCACGAGGACCTGGACTACTTCCCCGCGATCCCGGGCGCGATGAATCTCATCAAGGGTTCCAACGATGACGTCCTGAAAGTGCTCGACGGACTGGCCTACGGCGATCCAACCGAAAAGGATCTATGGTGCAGGAGGGTTGCAGCGACCGAGAAGGAGATGCCTGGCTGGCGGTCGAAGTAACGGCCGGTCCCCAATAACCAGGGGACTGGAGAAAAAGAGGAAGTGGCCAGAAGATTTCCGACAAAAGCGAGGCTTTTTCTGGGGGCCTTGCGGCTTCCCAAGTCTATCTGGCTACTTCAACAAGCGATCATCAAGGTAACAGATCTTTCCTTGCGCGTCATCACGGTAGACACCTGAGGGTAACGGCGGAAAGGGAAGGAAGGCGTAATGCGACGAACCATCAAAGACGCAGAGTGGAACGAATTCCAGAAGCGTGGCTATGTGCGGCTGGGCAGCGTGGTTACGGACGAGGAGTTGGAGGGGCTGCGTCGCCGGATCGACGAAATCATGTTGGGGACGGCACCCGTGCCCTACGACCGCATCATGATGCAGCTGGACACGCAAACCGGTCGGTATGAAGACATGGATCCGCAGACCAAGGGGCATAAAGGCGCGACTCTGGCGTATCGAAAGATGCAAGGACTGGAGTTCGATCCCCTTTTTCTGACCTACACGCAGAAGCCACTCTTCCATCACATCTGTCAACGGGCGTACGGTGAGGGTACGCCCGTGTCAGTTCTTCGAGCGATGTTTATGAACAAGCCGGCTGGGCAGGGCACGGTCCTGCCGTGGCACCGCGACTTTTTCGGCCAGATCGATCGTCCACCTGAGATCACAGTCTGGCTCGCGCTGGATGATACGACTGCCGCAAACGGGTGTATCAAGGTTCTCGAGGGGAGCCACGATCTTCTCGCGGGAGACGACACCACGGTTTTCCTCGATGGTGATCAGGTCGAGGACGCGCTAAAGGAACGTAGACCGGAAACGCTCGAGTGTCGGGCAGGCCACGCGATCCTTCTTCACAACAGACTGCTGCACACGTCTGAAGTTAATCCGACGCGCGTGCCTCGTCGTGCCTTCAGCGTGTGTTATATGGATGGCTGGGCAAGTGACAAGAAAGGAACGACGTTCTCCAGGGTTTTTGGCGAGGGAGCCCTCGATCCGGAAACGGTTCTAGAGACGGTTTGACTTCGGTGTCCAGGGTGGACCCGTGCGTCACCTGGTGCAACAACCATCACGCGGACAGGAACAGATATGAGTGAGTCTACGGTGTACGATCCCTGGAGCGGAGTGACAACCCGGAACGGGGTTCAAGGTGATCTGGTCATCTCGGCGCTCCAGAAGTCGATTCGGAGAGGGTTGGCAGAGGAAGCGGTGACCTTCGCCTACGAGATGTATATCACGAGCGAGCAGTTCGAGGACAAGCTGTGGCGAAGGCTTCAGGCCATTTCGGTGGAGGATGTAGGATTCGGCGATCTCAGCGCACCGGTCCTGATCAATGCACTGAATCAGATGCGGAAGGACTTCCCCTACGCGGATGGCGATCGCCCTCTCTTCTTCGTCCACGCCATACGTTATCTGGCAGCGGCGAAGAAAGATCGTACCAGTGACAACCTGAAGAACATCGTGAAAATGGAATTCGCGATCGGTCAACGTAAGCCGGAGATCCCCGATTTCGCCCTGGACAAGCATACGGTGAAGGGACGCGCTATGGGCAGGGATCTCAAGCATTTCCTGGAAGAGGGCAGCCGGCTTGAGAACGAGCTGGATGTTGAGGAGAATTTCAGATCACGCCTACTGGCCCTGCTGGACAGAATCGAACGAGAGAGTCCCGAGCCGGTCCAGAACGCGTTCGTTTACAACGGCTGGCAGGCATAGCCCACTCGGCGCGGTTCTTTGAGATTCCAGACGTGCGTTTGGATTAGGCCCGATCCAGCGACCACCGGGTGGAAGCCACGTGGGTCACGCCATCGCCAAGGGTGATGTAGTAGACCGTATAGAGCGAGCCGTCGGAGAGCTCGACGGTTCTCGGGTATCCCAGATCGGCGGCGACACCTTTCCCCGTGACCGTTCCGTTCGTGGTCAATCCGTCCGCACGAAGTACGATTTCATTCTCGATGTTCCACGTTTCGCACTCATCGTGGGAAACGCAGGCGCGGATGCCATAGGGAGTTCGCCGGTGGCCGTAGCTGCACAGCACGCTGCCGTTGCTCAGCCTCAACAGATGGGGTGGATAGCCCCAGATGTCAGTCCTTCTGATCTCGCTCCACGTTTTTCCGCCGTCGTCGGAGTGTGTCTGCCACAGATACTTTTCATCCGTGGGAATCCGCTTGCTGGCGCTGGCCGTTCGGACGAGGGCGACGATACGGCCGCTCGGAAGACACAGCAGGGAGCTTTCGTTGAACGGGTTCAGATCGCCGTCGTAGGCCATCGTCACCATCTCCCACGAGTCGCCCGCATTCTCCGATCGTAGTACCCACGCACGAAACGGATCCCCGGCTTCTGCGCTCCCGTAGATCTGATGCACGATGGTATCGTCCTGGAGGACGCAGCTCGTCAGATCCGTGCCGTTCCTTGCAAGAGCGAAGAACGGCAACTCCTCGCCACTTTCGAGCGTACGGACCTCCCAGCTCTCTTCCCCCGGTCTCTTCCTCCGTAGTTCCAGGCGATGTTCGACGTTGATCTTTTCGGGATACACCTCGACTGCAAACCCGCGCTTTTCAAACAGCTCCTTCTGATCAGGCTGGTAGGTCGAGACCGGCTTCGATATTCTGATCTGGGTGCCGTCGGAAAGCACCGCACTTCTGAGTGGTTCCGGGCACGGCCGGTATCGATCGTCTTTCCCTTCTTCGAGCCAATTCTGTCCTCCGTTGGGAGAGTAGAGCTCCACGTGACCCGTTTCACCCCCCGCCAGCCCCCCGGCGTGGGAGGCTGCCGCACCCTCGGCACCCCGTGCCAGCGGGGTGTGGGCATTCCAATCGAAGCCGACCCAGAGCCTGTCGCTTTCTCCCTTCGCGACGTCAGGAAAACTGGAGTATCGAGCCTCATCAAAGTAGAGCACTGAATGTTTCACGGGTGTCTCTCACTTTTCGTTATAGATTGCTCACGTCTCGCAGGTCCGCTGACAAAGTAGCGATAAGGGGTCGCAGTGCAACCGATTGATATCGCCGACCGCAAACAACTCTTCATCGATGACCGATTGTGTGCTTCACGTCGTGGTGTGGAACTCTTGATGAACACTCCGTATGTGTGTCCGGACCCGGTTCTGCGTCCCGATACGCCGTTGGAAGATCCGACGACCACACACTACGGGCCTTACAGCTCCGCGATGAAGGTGGACGGAAAGGTTCGTGTCTGGTATCACGTCAACAGAATCGATGATCGGGCTCTGGATCAGGCGTGGGTCGGCTACGCTGAGTCCGACGACGGCGTTCACTTCGAGAAACCGGAGCTGGGTCTCGTCGAAGAGGAGGGCTCAACGGCCAACAATATCGTCATTCCGAGCAAGCTGGGCGGATGTTCGATCTGGATCGATCCGAACGCGCCACCGGAGGAGCGCTACAAGAATCAGACTAAAGTCTACAATCCCGATGTGGCGATGCAGTTTCACGCGCACAGTTCACCCGATGGCCTCAAATGGAACTTCCTGCGTCGGATTCAACTCGAGAAGCGAGGCGGCTGGGACACCCAGAGCATCGTCTTCTGGGACCCTTCGGTTGGGCGGTATGTCCTCTATACCCGGCACTGGTTCGCCAAGCGCCACACCACGGCCGAAGGGAACGAGAACTTCCGGACTGTCAGGCGGCTCGAGTCGGACGATCTGATTCATTGGGAAAACCAGAAGATCGTGATGTGGCCGGACGAGGTCGATCGATCGACGTACGACGTTACCCCGGCGTTGGATTCCCTGGGACCGGACCAACCCTACGGCAGGGTGCCCGTTGACTACTACGGCGCAGCGGTTTTCAAGTATCCGGACGACCAGGGCGTTTACGTGATGCTTGCTCAGGCCAACTGGGCCTTCTTCAATCGCGAGCGAACGGTGACGACCGTCCGTGACGATCTGGAAGTCGCCCGCGAGGAAACGCAGGAGGTCTACGGTCCCAGCCGCTTTGACGCCCGTCTTTCAGTCAGTCGGGACGGGATCCACTTCCAACGCTGCGGCGGGCGCCGACCTTTCCTGAGTCCCGGACCCGAAGGCAGTTTCTCCTCCCGCACCGTGTGGGCGATGCCAAACCCGGTCCCGATAGGGGACGAGCTGTGGTTCTACTTCACCGGCGCGAACCGGGACCACGACGGTTTTGTGGATCCTGCTGCGGAAGGGCGCCTTTCGGGGATCGGGCGAGCCATTCTACGATTGGATGGATTTGTGTCCGCCGACGCGGGATATGACGGTGGGGAGATCGTGACCCCGGTCGTGCGTTTCGAAGGGAACCGGATGGAGTTGAACGTCGATACCGGTGGTGGGGGTTCGGCCAAGGTGGAATTCCAGGACGCATATGGCACGCCGATCGAAGGCTACGCCGAGCGAGACGGGGTCTTTGTATGCGGAAACTCGGTGCGCATGCCGGTGTCCTGGGCCAATGGCCCTGGGGTGGGGCGACTGGCCGGAAAGTCGATTCGGATCCGCTTCATCCTGCAGGACTGCAAACTCTACGCGTTTCAGTTCACCAAGGGATCGCCCGCCGATTCGTGATAGCCGATGGGAACGCGATCTTCGGTCACGGGCGGACGTCCCAACCATCGTCCTCGCTCAATCTTCTCCTGAGCTTTGGGATCGCTCCACCGACTCGCTTCCCACCCCGAACCTTTCCAAACAGGTGCTGGCTGACACTGGTCGTGGACAGTCCCAGTTTGCCTGCGATCTCCTTTTCGGTCATCCGTTCCGGGAAGTACATTCGGACGATCTGTTTCTGCCGATCGGTCAAGACCTGCTGGATGAGCTTTTCAACGACGGGGAACGCTCTTCGGACCCAGTCGGTCCTTTCCTGGCGGGCACGTGCGTCTTCTTCGGATTCGTGGTGCAACCCTTCGCTGGATGGAAATCGATAGAGGTGTTCGGGATCCACCGGGATCTCCCAGTGTTCTGGATCGAATCGCCTCTTTCTGCCGAACATCTCCCGTGACTGGTTGTAAGATCGGTACAAAAATTCTCCTTTCGTGGCATCCGAAAGGAGGTCGCCGGCCCTGAACACGCGCAAGGGTCCGCAACCCGCTCCCGGATGGAAACGGTTCTTGCAGATAACCCTTGCTGCTAAGGCCATCTGGCCTGCCTTCACTTCCTCGGCAGGATCTATACCTGAAACTATGCGATCGTCAGTCTCCCCACAAGGGCTTGAACTGACGCCAAGGAGTGACCCTCCTGACCCCCCAGGTTGGCGACCGGTATGGTCTCCTTCCAAGGTTCCTTGTCGCGGCCAGGAAGGTCACCCTTACTCATTATCGTAAGGCACTTTGAGGCTGGGAATTCTGCGGCCAGTCTGAGCGGCCGTTGCACTTTGGCGCAGCACGACGGACGCTTTGTGAGCAAATTACAATCTCAGTCTAAGTCACCCGCTAGAGAGGAGATCTGAAATCGTGGCAGATACGTATAGAGCCGTGACGATTGCCGACACGAGCCGGGGCGGCGCGGGCCATCGGATGCATCGTGCATTTCATCTGAACTCGCGCGTGGACATGGTGGCGCTGTCCGATCCAGATGCGGAAGGGCGAGCGCGGCTGGCGGCTGAATGTGGGGCGTCGTCGTCCTACGCCGACTATCGCGAGATGCTGGAACGTGAGAAGCCGGACATCGCCGTCATCGCCCGTCATTGGTTCGACGATGGGCGCGTTGAGGAATTTCTGGCGGCGCTGGAAGCTGGCGTGAAAGGGGTGTTCGCGGAGAAGACGATCGCGGCCTGGCCCCATCAGGTAAGGCTTCTGCGCCAGACGGCAGCCGATCGAGGCGTGCCGGTAGTGCTCGCACATCGCAGTCGCGAACACCCGACGATGCAGGAGATTCGTCGACGAGCAGCTCAAGGGGAATGGGGTTCTCTGACCCGCGTGCGCACGATGGATAAAGGCGACCACCGGGCGGGTGTGCACGAGGCGATGATCCATACGCCCCACGTGTTCGACTCGATGCTCTACCTGACTGGCGAAGCCCCTACTTCCTGTTGGGGCGCCGTCACGCTGGACGGGAGGCCGGCGACCCGAGACGATGCTCGGTACGTCGAGTACCTGGGGGCGGGGCCGATGGCGGGGGATCGGATTTCAGCTCAGTATCAGTTCCCGAGCGGGGTTGTAGGTACGTTCGAATCGATGCCGGTCGGCGACGGCAGCTACGGGAGCGATCGGCTAGGGGTGGATTTCTACTACCAGAATGCCGTAGTTACTGCTCGCAATCAGCCCCTCGGTCAGTTCCACGTCTTCCCCCGCGGAGATGTGTTTCCCGCAGAGCCGGGGGTCGAGTGGGAGTCTCTGGGGGGCAATGACTGGATTCCCGAAGGCGTGCATCCGACCGATTGGAGCAATCACGTCATCTGCGAGGATCTCGTGCGACTCGTGGACGGGGGGGATCCACGTCCCGAGTCGTCGACGATCGAGGTCGGTGCGATCGGCGTGGAGATGCTGGTGGGAGCCTATCAGTCCCACCTGAGTGGGGAGCGGATTGATCTTCCGCTGGCCGATCCGACGAATCCGTGGCTTTTGTAAATGCGGGACCTGAGAGCGTGAGGCTCTGGTTTCGGAAACCAATTCCAGAAAGCGTGGAGCGATGAAAACGTATCGAGTGGTTATCCTGGGCTGTCGATCCCGAGGGACGGCAGCCGCCAGAGTCTATCACGCCCATCCTCGTACTGAAGTGGTCGGCCTTTGCGATCTGCTGCAGGATCGACTGGATACGCTTGGCGACGAGCTGAACGTCTCGGCACGATTTACGGATCTGGATGAGATGATTCGTGAGACGAGCCCCGACCTGGTCGCGATTCCTACCGCGCCGGCCCTGCACGCACCTCTGGCGCTGCGTGTGCTGGAGCACGGGGTCAACATCGAGGTCGAGAAGCCGATGGGGATGGATCTGCTCGAGACCGATGCTGTCATGGCGAAGGCGGAGGAGAAGGGCGTTCGGGTCGCCGTGCATCACCAGTGGCGCCTCCACGGATGGGCGCAGGCCGTCGGAAAGCTCTTCGACGAAGGCAGGATCGGAGATCTGCGATACATCTTCGCAAGCGGCAAGGGGTACTACGGCGGCTTCGGGTTGATGGAGATCGGCACGCACTTGCTGAACAGCATGCTGAGATTCGGGGGTCACTGTCAGAGTGTCACGGCGCACGCGACCACACGAGGTCGGGCGATTACGCCGAAAGACGTCCTGCCGGCGCCCCGTGGCAACGGAACGATCGCTGGGGATCACGTGACGGCGACTTTGCAGTTCGAGAACGGTGTGACGGGGACGCTCCTCCAGCATCAGTTCGAAGAGATGGACGTCCACGCGCACGTGATCGAACTCTACGGGACCGAGGGCCGTCTTCTCTGGCACACGCGAGGCGCCTGGTTTCTACCCAACCCTCACGCGGTGCCGACAGACGGACTGGATCGTTGGCAGAAGCTGAAGCCGCTTTATCCGGATAGCTTCGAGGAAGCGGCCAAGCTGATCCCGGAAGGGAACCTCACGGACGGGGACTACTGGTTCGTCGATGAGTACGTCCGGGCGTTGGATGAAGGTCGGGAACACGAATGCAGCGGGTACGAAGGCCGCCACGTCGTGGAAATCATCATGGGCATCTTCGAGTCGGCCGCCTACGGTACCCGCGTCAACCTCCCGCAAGCCAACCGCGAGCATCCACTGGCGCGATGGCGGAACGAAGCGGGCCTGGGCCCGCTGGAGCCGATGCCCATGCCGGACCAAGAGTGGCATATCGAAGAAAAGAAGAGACTGGGCTGATGGCGACGTATCAAGGAGGCGTGTGTTGAATCTGGCTTTCGCAGGATCAGCGTCTGAAGCGGTGAGATACGGGTCGATCACGAACCGGATCGAAGGTGCGAACTGGTCGGCCTTCGTGCCTATGGACGGGGCGGACGCCGCGAAAGGAAAGGAAGCGCTCGGGGCATTCGTCGTGGAGGACTCGATCGACGCTCTGGTGGAGGGTCATTCGAAGGAGCTAGATGCGTTCGTGATTCACTCAGCTTCCGAGTCGTTGCAAGAGGCTGCGAAATCGGCAGGCAAAGCTGGGAAACCCATCCTGGCGGGGCCTCTTCTGGCCAGCAGCCATGGAGCGCTGGCCGCACTGACTTCGGAGATGAACGGGAGCGCGCTGGTGCCGGCCTTCACGTGGCGATTCATCCCCGCAATCCAATCGCTCAAAGCCAGCCTGGACGCGGGGAAGCTGGGGGAGATCGGATTGATTCGGCTCCATCGCTGGCATTCGGAGGCAAGCGATATGGCGGATCGAATCATCCCCGCGATCGACATCGCCACGTGGTTCTTCGGGCACCGACCGACGAAGATCTTCTCCCTCCAGGGCACTTCGGGCAAGGACTACATCCAGGTGCATCTGCAGTTCGAAGGCGACGGGATGGTGGTCATCGACGACACGGCGGACCTTCCCGACGGGGGCGATTACTTTTCTCTGACGGTCATCGGCGGAACGGGAGCGGCCTACGCCGACGATCATCGCAACATGAACCTGGTCGTCGACGGTGTGCACCCCCACGCCATTCGAACCGGTCAGGGGGAGGCGCACCTCATCGGCCAGCTGAAGGCCTTCGTGAATCACGTGAGAGGCGAGGCCGCGGAAACCCTCACGACGCAGGACGCAGCAGACGTCCTCGACGTCTCCGATACCGTGCTGGGGCGAGTCGGTAGCGTCGCGGTATGGAAGGATGGCAGCTATGAGTTCGAATGACAGGCCGTTCAAGGCGCTGGTCCTAAGCATCGTCAAACACGAGTACATTCCGCTCGCCGTGGATGCGCATCCGCGATTCGAACTGGTGGCCGTAGCCGACGACGCGTCCGCTCCCGAGTGGGTCCACGAACGCAACCAGGAGTTCGCCGACCGCTTCGACATCCCCTACGTCAAGGATGTCGAAAAGGCGTTCTCAGACTACGATCTGGACCTTGCGGTGGTGAGCTCGGAAGCGGAGCGGCATTGCGATCTGGCCGTCCGGGCATCGAACGCCGGCCTGCACGTGATCTCCGACAAGCCGATGTCGAACCGGTTGTCGGAATGCGATCGCGTGGTGGAGGCCGTTCAGAGGAATCAGGTCAGGTATCTGTTGTGGAATCGCAACTTTTTGCCTGCGGTGATTCAGGCCCGCGAGACGATCGAAGCGGGGACCATCGGCGATCTCTACGCGATCCACGTCGATTTCTACTTTTCGAAGGACGCGGGCCCTCCCAAGGGAAGCCGGGCGCAAGGGAATTCCCCGATCAACTGGCTCGAGCGCCAGCGGGACGCCCACGCCGACGGATCGGATGGGGGCGTCGGTGTTGCGCCACTGGGTGAGCTGCAGATCGAGGGGATCTATCCCCTTGGTTACGTCCGCGTACTGACCGGGGCGAAGATCACGCGGGTGTTTACGACGACGGCCACTCACTTTCACCAGGCCAACGTGGACAACAATATCGATGACCTGGCGGCAGTTTCTTTCGAGATGGACGAGGGCCTCGTGGGGACGCTGTGTATGGGACGGATCGGAGCAGCCAGTCACCCGGACATTGGGGAGATCAAGATTAACGCCCTGGGTACGAAAGGCGGCCTTGTCATCAGTGAGGCTCGACCGGAAGTGGGTATCTATTACCGCGATCAACCCAAGGCCGAGTTCAAGCACGAACGGATCGCGAACGAAAACGACTTTCTGTTGATGGAGAACTTCGCGACCGCGATCGATACGGGGGAAGACACCATCCTCAATGAAACGGATGGACGTGACACCGTGGCGGTCGTGCAGGCGGCTCTCGAATCCAGCAAGACGAACCGTCCGGTGAACGTGCCCTAACGAAGGCGTCAGGCAAAACCATGCTCGCAGACCTTTCGGGTAAGACAGCTCTGGTGACGGGCGGCGGTCAGGGGATCGGCCGTGGGATCGCTCTCAAGCTCGCCGAACAGGGGGCCGACGTTGCCATCGCCGACATCAACGACGAGGGCGCAGGCGCCGTGGCGGGGGAGATCGAAGCGCTGGGTCGAAAGAGTTTTTCGGTCCATCTGGATGTGACCGATCCGGACTCGGTGGGCCCTGCGGTTGCGGAGGTTATTGAAGGCTTCGGGCATCTGGACATTCTCGTCAACAACGCGGGGATCGGCCGCGTGGCGGGGAAGGCGGGTGGGGGCCTGGAAGACGATTGGGAAGAGAACTGGGCGACCGTGATGGACATCAACGTTCAGGGCGTGATGCGCTGCACGAAGGCAGTCCTCGGCCATTTCATCGAGCGGAAGTACGGCAAGATCGTGAATACGTCGTCAGGCGCGGGCAGGGGGCCGATCCTGTGGGGTCCGCCCGGCGGAGCAGGTTTCGGCAGTCCTTATGGACCCTCCAAAGCTGCCGTGATTAACTACACGCAGTATCTCGCGTCGAGTCTCGGACCGCACAACATCAACGTGAACGCCATCTGCCCCGGTCGTGTCTGGTCCGATTTCCACGTGACGGCGATCGCTGAAAAACAGCGGAAGGATCCTTCTCTTGCGGAGAAGGCGCCCCAGGAAATCTTCGATCAGAATGTGGCCGATATGATTCCGCTGGGGAGAGGACAGACGCCCGAGGAGATCGGAAACCTCGTGGCCTTCCTCGTTTCCGATGATGCGAGTTCGATCACGGGCCAGTCGATTCACATCGATGGCGGCCAGAGAATGGTGTGAAAGGCCTCAGGAGTACGGAATGAAGATTACGGATCTCACGGTCACGCTCTTCAAATGGGAGGGCATCCCGAAGGGCATCGCCAAGCGGCATACCGGGGCCATCGGTGGGGACAGCCAGCTCGGACTTTTGACCCTTTCGACAGACGAGGGTGTTGAAGGCCACGCTTTCCTCGGATCCTCCGGACGAAGCGCCGAGTTCGACGCCGGGTCTCTCATCCGATACTTGAAGCCGATCGTTCTGGGCCAGAACCCGCTGGACCGGGAGCGACTGTTCGAGCCGATGATCAACATCCAGCGGAATACGACCATGCGTGCGGTCGGCGCGGTGGACGTCGCGTTGTGGGACCTCGGAGGGAAGATCGTGGGGCTGCCGATCCATCGACTGCTGGGAAGCTACCGGGACTCCATACCTGCCTACGTCAGCTCACCCCGTCTTGCCTCTCCGGAGGCCTACGTGGCCGAAGCGACGGAGTATCAGGCGAAGGGCCTGCGGGGATACAAGATTCATCCACCCGCGGTGGACGTTCGGGAGGATATCGAGGTCTGCACGGCAGTCCGAAAGGCCGTGGGGCATGACTATCCGCTGATGTTGGACTCGATTTGGGGCTACGACTACCCCCAGGCCCTCGAGGTGGGCAAGGCGATTCAGGAACTCGGCTATTACTGGTACGAGGATCCGCTCGCGGGTGACGATATGCTTGGCTACGTAAAGCTGAAAAACCATCTCGATATTCCGATTATGGCGACGGAGCATTCACCCGGGGGATTCACTGCTTACGCTCCGTGGCTTGTTTCCCAGGCGACCGACTATCTGCGTGGCGATGTCGCCGTCAAGGGGGGCATCACGGCGGTGATGAAGACTGCCCATCTGGCCGAAGCTTTCCATATGAATTACGAAATCCACCACGGCGGAAACTCGCTGAACAACATCGCCAACCTTCAGGCCACGATGGCCATCAAGAACACCGAGTATTTCGAGATCCTTCTGCCCGGAGGGGCGCAGAAGTATGGTCTGATCGAAGAGGCCGAACCCGATTCTGACGGGATGATGCACGCGATCGATGAGCCCGGTTTGGGAGCGAAGATCGATTTCGAGCTGATCCAGAACAGGAAGACAGCGGTTCTTTCATAGTTCGTGATATGACACGTGCGGGAGCAATGACTCAATGACACAGTACAAAGCCGGTATCATCGGACTGGGTTTCATCGGCGGCGGGGATCAGATCTCTGGTGACGCGCTGGGCCAACAGGTCGTGAATCTGGACGGGACTCACGTTGCGGGCTACGAAAACCATCCCCGAGTCGACGTCGTGGCGGGGAGCACCCGGGACCCAGGACGTCGCGAACGATTCGAGGCCCGGACGGGCGCCCGCACCTATGAACAATGGAGCGAACTACTGGAAAAGGAGTCGTTCGATATCATCAGTGTGGCGACCTATGCACCGTATCACGCAGAGATCGTCGAGGCGTGTGTGGACGCTGGAATCCGTGCGATCTACTGTGAGAAACCGATCGCGACCCGGCTCTCCGACGCGGATCGGATGGTCGAAGCGTGCAAGAAGGCTGGGTCGTTGCTCGTGCTGAACCATCAACGGCGGTTTAACTCAAACTGTCGACGGCTGAGAGACTATATCGCGGCGGGCGAATTGGGCGAGCTCACTTCCGCGAACCTGCAATGGGGGAACGGCAGACTGGGTAACGTGGGTACGCATATGATCGACGGGCTGATGATGCTCACGGGGCGTAAAGTGACGCGGGTCTCCGGTCATCTCGATCTGGCGGGCAAGCCGGATTGTCGGGGGGATGAGTTCACGGATCCGGGTGGATGGGGGACCCTCGTTCTGGAAGGGAACCTTCGCGCGACAGTGGATGCCCCGGACTACGCGACGATGCCCGGAATCAAGACGATTAACGGTACCCTCGGCCGAACGCTGACGAACCAGGCCGAAGTGACGATCGAGAAATGGGATGGTTCAACCGAACTCTGGGAACCGCCCCCGACATCGCCTACCGGAATGGATCGTGCCGTCGACGAGATCGTCCAGCATCTGGACGGAAACGCGGAGTTTCCATACGACGCGGAGGAGGGACGACTGACCTTCGAAGCCATCGTGGGATTCCACGCTTCGCACCACAGAGACGGCCAGTTCGTCGATCTGCCCCTGACGGGTGAAGACCGGAACCACGAAGTCCTCAGCGGATAGACACTCCACCATCCAGGATTCGTTCATTCAACGTGGAGGCGTATGAGATCGGAACTTACCCAGGCGGAAATTGAATCGTATCACGAGAACGGATTCGTCGTCATTCACGATTTTCTGACGGACAACGAACTGGAGGCGTGGCGCGATGCGGTCGGAGAAGCGGTAGAGACGCGAGGCGAAGCCCGTCTGCCGGGGGAAGAAGGCAAGAAGTTCGGGGGGTCCGATTCGGCGGTTTTCAAACAGCGACTCCAGCTCTGGATGGACCACGATAAGGTTCGAGCGCTCATGCTGGACGAGCGAATCGGGAAGATGGCTGCCGATCTCGAGGGGGTGGACGGGATCCGCGTCTGGCACGACCAGACGTTGATCAAAATGCCGTGGGGGAATCCCACTTCGTGGCACCAGGACAACCCGAAGTGGTCGTTTACGTCGGACCACGCGGTCTCCATCTGGATTGCGTTGGACGAAGTGACGACGCACAACGGCTGTCTCTATTTTGTGCCAGGCTCCCATCACGAGCGGTACGAGGATGTTGGGACCAGTCGACCGATGGCCGAGATTTTTCAGCAGAACCCTGCCCTGCAGTCGGTCGATCCAGTTCCCGCTCCGATGAGGGCGGGCGCTTGCTCTTTCCACAACGGCCTGACCGTGCACGGCGCTGGCGCGAATATGACGAGGGGTGCCAGGCGGGCGATGACGTGCGCGTTCATGCCGGATGGTTCGACCTACAACGGGAACAAGAACGTCCTGCCGAAAGCGTATGCAGAATCATTGTCCGTGGGTGACCCGATCGACAACGACGACCTGGTGCCCCTGCTCTACCGACGAGGCGTGGGCTCCGCTCCATAGGTTCGGGGACGCGATCGAGACCTCGCCCGAACGATGGCACGCCTGAAACGAATCGGTCTTCTGTTCTTCGGAAAGCTGGTCGCCTCGATCCTCGGTATGGCAGGTCTGGCCGCGGGACTTCTTTACTCCGGCGTGGGAGCGATCTACGACGCCGCGACGACAGGGTTCAACACAGGGACGGTGCTGGCTTTTCTGGCGATTCCCACCATGCCGATCCTCGGTGCGATCGCGGGGTTCGTTGGAGGAGTTGCGGGCGCAGTGATCTGCAATCTTTCCACGGGTTGGTTCGTGGGGATTGAGACCGATTTCGAAGTGCAGACGAAGACCGATTCGAGTCAGGACTGAAGGATAGGCGATGGACGAAACGATGAATATCGAGCCGCTCCCCGGCACGTCGTTCGGTGCGGTGGTCACCGGGATCAACCTGAAAGATCTGTCCGATGCGACCTGGGAGGGCGTCGAGACTGCGTTTTACGAGTTCGGCGCGCTCATTTTTCCCGGTCAAGGCCTGGACGCGGAAGCCCTGCCTGTTTTCGCAAAGCGGTTCGGGTCTCTTCAGGGAGGGGGCGCGAAAGGCGCGGGCCGAGCGGCCAGCATATCGAACAGACGTAAGGACCAGACTCTACTTACGGAGCAGGACGCAACCTGGCTCACGCTCAGTTATCCGACGCGTTACTGGCATACGGATGGAACTTTCAACCACGTGATGCCGAAGGTCTGCTTTCTTTCGGCTGCGTCCGTCGCCGAAGAGGGAGGTCAGACGGCCTTCGCCGATATGGGGGCTGCCTACGACGCACTGGATACGTTGACGAAGGGCAGAATCGCAGACTTGAACGCCTACCATTCGAATCTGGTGGGGACCACACGGGTTCACACAAGGGAGAACGAAACCACGCTCCACGCTCTCGTCGGGGACACGCCAGAGGACGGTGCGTACGGCCTTGGTATGCGAGCCGAATGTCCGCTACGACCGCTCGTGAGAATTCATCCAGTGACGGGTCGTCGATCCCTCTTTCTGGGAAGGCATTCTTTCGGGATTCCCGGGATACCGCTCGAGGAGGGGGATGCGTTGCTTCGCGAGCTCGAGACGGAAGCGTGTCGCCCACCCAGGGTCTACGAGCACGAATGGCAGGTGGGCGATCTGATTGTGTTCGACAACAGAAGACTACTTCATCGTGCGTGTCTCTACGATGAGCAGGAAGAGACCCGCGAGCTGCTGAACTGTCGGGTGGCAGGAGATGCCGAGTCGGACGCGGGGCTGGATAACGAGGATGCGGGGCGGAGTGAGGAGATGCAGAATGCCGAATTGGCCCGGCTGCGCGCTCGGCCAGTTTGAAGCTTGGGTTTCTTGGGGAGCCTGACTACGGAGGTCTGGACTACGCAATGATTGTTGCGCAGGGATCTCTCCTCGTGCGAAGGCCTGCTCTGCATGCACGAAGACGAGTCGAGATGACATCGGGGCCACAATTTCGATCGAAGATCAACGATTTCAATGACGGACGAGGAGACTTATGACACCTTTCCAACAGAAGCTACAGGGCAGCATTCCCGCGATCGTGACGGCGATGAAGCAGGACTTCACCGTTGACGGGGAAGCGATGGCGAAAGTGGCACGCCGAGCCGTTGACCACGGCTCGCGCGGGGTGGTCGTCGTCGGCACTTCCGGTGAGTTCGCAGGGGTCGACGACGACCAGCGGGAAGTGGCCATTCGGTCGGTGGTCGAGGAGATCGGAAAGGATGCGCCGGTGATCGTTGGATGCGGGCAGCCGAACGTCAAACGCACTCACGACCAGGCGAGGGCGGCGGCAGATCTGGGCGCGGACGGCATTCTGGTCAACCCTCCGTTCTACTTCCCGATGTCGCAGGAAGAGGTAGTCGGGTTCTTCGAGACGCTGGTGAAGGTCTCGCCGATCCCCGTGATGCTCTACAACATTCCGGCGATGACCAAAGTCGCCGTCGAGCCAGCGACGGTCCCGAGACTGGCGGAGGTGGGCGTTCAGGGAACGAAAGACAGCTCCGGCAGCCCGTCGAACACACTCGCTTTCCTCAGTACCTTGGGGCCCGATTCCGACTTTCGGGTTGTCGTGGGGGGAGAGGCATTTCTACTGCACCTGCTCGACGCGGGTGTATGCGCGACGACGGGTCTGATGCCGGGCATCGCTCCCCAGTTTGCGGCGCGAGTCTACGATGCCTGGTGTGCCGAGGACTATCCCGCAGCTTTTGCCGCGCAGCACAAAGCGAACGAATTCGCGGGCACTCTGCGCGGACTGAGTCCGTTCGGTCAGGCCGCGGGCAAAGCCGTGCTGAGCCGACTTGGTCTGATGGAAAAGTGGGTGGCTCCACCCAAGACGCCAATGTCGGATGAGGATGCGGATCGTGCGTTCGAATCTGTGAAGTCGTATCTGCCCGAATTCGAGAGCGAGAGAGGCTGACAGGTCGATTCGGTTTGGCATACCGATCCACACCCGAAAGCCACGCAGTGTCGATCCCAGAGTCCCATCAGGCCGACCTCGATCGTTCCGGACGTGCTCTCAGAGTCCGAGATCGACGCCTATAGGACTCGACTCCTGGAACTTGCTGAGCGGGAAGACGGTTCGGCGAGGATGCACACCGACGATCACGGACAGCTCGTTCGGTGGCTCGTCAACAAAGGCGAGATGTTCGAAAGACTCGTCGCGCATCCGAAGATGGTTCCGTTCTTCGAGTACCTCCTGGGCGACGACTACACGCTCAGTACCCTGACCTCGAACATCATCTCCCCCGGGGCACCCGACGGTGCTTACCATCGAGATCACGCGGTGGGAAGGATGTCGGGTGTAATGCCGTTCCCTATGGTAGCGAACAGCCTGTGGCTGCTCGAAGATTTCTCGCCAGAGAACGGTGGGACCCGATTGGTGCCGGGGAGTCACCGGTTTTCGGAAGGGCCCCAGCCGGAATGTTCCTCGCATCCGGACGAGATCCGGATCGAGGCGCCGAAAGGTTCGGTCTTGCTGTTCAACGGCGCGGTCTGGCACTCGGCGGGTGCGAACCGGACCGACCGCGCCCGCATCGCCTTGATCTGCTTCTGTTGTCGCTCCTTCCTGAAACCAGAAGTCGTCGCACGTGCGACACCCGAGATGCGCAGGATTTTCGGATTCGATTCACAACCGCTCCCGCCCGACAAGCCGACGAAGGTCTGATCGCAGCCCACAATACACGACGCAGGACACAATTCTGATGAGCAAGGAAGATGCCCGCTCGATTTACGATCGAGCTATCGTGATTGACGGGCTGAACGTCAGCAACTGGAACAGCCCGGGTGTGTTCGAGAGTCTGAGGAACGGCCGTGTGACGGCTATGAACGCAACGATCGCGACGTGGGAAAACTATCAGGAGACTCTGCTGGAGATTCAGGCGTGGTTAGGCCGATACGAGACGTACGAGGACCTTCTGATGCCCATCCATTCGACCTCGGACATTCTTCGGGCGAAGGAGACGGGCAGGGTGGGAGTCATTCTCGGTTTCCAAAACGCCACGCCCATTGAGAACGACCTCGGCCATCTGGCCGTGTTCCACGCGCTGGGTGTCCGCATCATCCAGCTTTCGTTTCACGAGCGCAGCCTGCTGGCAGATGGATGCTACGAGAGCGCGAACGCGGGGTTGAGCAATTTCGGTCGCGATGCCGTACGGGAAATGAACCGACTGGGAATCCTGATTGATCTGTCTCACGTCGGTGAGCGATCGACGATGGAGGCCATCGAACATTCGGAAAAGCCGGTCGCGGTCACCCACGCGAATTGCAAAGGCTATTTCGATCGCCCACGCAACAAGACCGACGAAGCGGTCAGGTTGTTGGCGGAACGGGGGGGCGTTGTGGGCGCGACGGCCATCTGCTCTTTCCTGAAGACGCAGTTCGAGTCCACACTGGACGATTACCTGGATGCGATCGACGATATGGTTCAGCGGATTGGGCCCGACCACGTCGGGTTCGGTATCGATTTCACGCAGGATCAGCCTGAATCGTTCTGGCGATACATCGGTTCGCAGCAGGGCACATCGTATCCGGCCGTGTTCCAGGATCCGAACGTGAAGTGGGAAGAGTACAAGCTGTATCCGGACGATCTCACGAGCCCCGACGAATTGCCAAATCTGGCGAGCGGTCTGCAGCGTCGCGGCTACTCGGGTGAGGAGATCACAGGCATCCTGGGAGGGAACTGGCTACGCCTGTTCGGCGAGGTCTGGGAGGGGGCTTGAGACTCGAAGCCTGATCCTCCATTCAGGCCGACGGCACTTATTCTTCCACCGTCTGAAACGCCTCCCAGGAATCTCCCGCCGCCGCAGCCTGTTTCTCCAGCTCCGTTCGCCATCCTACCACGTCGCCCGCCTTGATCTTCTGGATGTCCCAGCCTGCGTATCGATCCTCGAGCGTTTCACCCAGTTTCTTCGTTTCCGCCCAGCGATCCCACGCAACCTTCATCCAGTCGTGAGGCATTGCTTCGCGAACGGCAGGATCCAGTTGCCAGGCGTGGCGAGCGTCGGCGGTGGACGGCTCCTCGTCCAAAGGACCCGACCACCTGGACCATCCGATCGAAAGCGTGTTCCGCTCGCGATCGGGGACGGTGCGGCCCGTGTGGATGGTCGTTCCGTTACGGATGAGCGCTTCCCCCGGTTTAAGGCGAATGGCGACCTGACCCGGCAACGGGTCCTCGCCGTTCCAGCTCGGCGTATGCGGCACCCCGGCGTCCTTCATTTTCTGCGGGAGCAACACGTCGTGTTCGAAGGGAGTCCGCCAGCGATCGTGCGACCCTGGAATGAGTTCGTGGCACTCGTCGTGGGCCAGGGCGAGAAACATACTGACGCCGTTGCGTTCGGTGAGCGACTTGACGTTGTCCGCACGAATTTCCTCCCATCTGGCTCGTTCGACCTCCTCGGAGTAGTCTTCCACGCTATCCCCACGAACCTCATGTTGCGAGAAATACGGCTTTCCGGTGCCCCACCACGTGACGTCGCGATGCCAGCTGAGTTGATTCTCGCGCTTTCGTGGATTGCACCACAGGAGGAGGTTGCCCATCGTCATCTCGTCGGGTTTGAGACCATCGACGCACCAGGAGTCCACGAACCCGAGGAAGTCATCCGAACCGTGGAATTCAGCGAAGGAGGGCTCGCCGAAGGCAGGATGCACCAGACCGCGGATCGCCCAGGGCTCGTCCCCCTTGGCGCGATGCACGTAGCCCCTGGAGTAGTCGATTCTGTCGTAGCCGTTTTCGGGTGCGCAGGCTTCGGTGACTCTGCGGCCGGCCTCGCGAAGGATGTCGATCCAGGGATTTCCGACGAAGTCTGTGATGATGACGAATCCGTGTTCCTCGAGGTGAGCCAGACGCTCCGGTGTGGCACCGGGAGCAGACAGTTCGGGTTTGGAATCTGCGAAGGCCTGAGCACGGTAGGAGCTCGCTGGCTCGGCTGGGGCTGGAGTATCCTGAGCAGACATATCGTCTCCATCTGATGTGGGAGGATCGGGCGCCGGGCGGCTAATCAAAGTGGGCCGCTTCAGATTGTCAATGGGGATAGGCTCGGGCGCCCCAGCCCACGACTCGGACGTTCTGACATTACGGGCAACAGACCGTATCATAGGTTCGGTCCGACTCACCGTTTTCCTAAGGAAGCACGTCAATGTCGAAAGGACAACCCATCAAGCCCGATTTCGCCGGCGATCTGTTCGCCGGAACGGCCCGCTAATATGCCGACTATCGCGTTCCCTGCCCCGAGGAGATGCTGCAGGACCTGCGGGGGAGGGCGAGCGTCACGGGGGAGGGGCGGCTGGTCGACCTTGCTTGCGGGCCGGGCCGGGTGGCCATTCGGATGGCGTCCTACTTCAAGGACATCCTCGCGATCGATCACGAAACCGAGATGATCGAGGTCGGAAGGCAAGTCGCGGCTCGACACGAAGTCGGTAACATCGACTGGCGTGCGGGGAGAGTCGAGGATCTCGAGATTCCGGATGAGACGATCGAGTTGATCACGATCGGGGAAGCGTTTCATCGTCTGGACCAGCGATGGGTGCTCGAACGGTCGCTCGATTGGCTGCTATCGGGAGCGTGTCTGACGACGCTCGGGTGCAACGGAATCCGCAGGGGCCTGGAGCCGTGGCAAGACGTACTGCGGGAGGTCTTGGAGAAATGGACGGGCAAGGTTTCAAAGCCGAGAGGGGCCGTGCGTGACAGCACACGAACTGCCGAGCACGCCGAACAGGTGTTTCGCGGCGCCGGGTTCGTCGATGTGCAGAATCATCCAAGTATACACCACCACGTCTGGCCCCCGGAATCCATCATTGGCAACCTCTACTCCAGTTCGGGGAACCTGAGAGGCGTTCTCGGCGACGATGCCGACGGATTCGAAGCGGATCTGACGCGCCATCTTCTGGACTTCGATCCCAGGGGGGAGTATTCGGAACCGCTGGGGTTCGGTTTTACACTCGGTAGGAAAACCGAATGAATTCGACCCTTGCGGGTTCGAACTCGGGGACGTCATCATCATCACGCCCCTCCCCTTGATCAAGCAGTCGGATCCGTTCGACGACCCGGGATGGCTGTTCGAGGTCAAATACGACGGCTTCCGAAGTCTTGCCGACATTGGCGACGGTACGTGCCGGCTCGTTTCACGAAACGGCACGCGTTCCATCGATTTCGGCAGGTTTCGAGCGCACTGTCCGGAATGACGCGGCAGGCGGTTCTGGACGGTGAACTCGTTTGTGTCGACGATCGGGGCGTATCGCAATTCGACGATCTGATGGCCGCACGCGCCCCCGTTGTTTTCTTTGCTTTCGACATCCTGCTGCTGGATGGTGAAGGTCTACGTGAGAAGCCGTGTATCGAGCGGAAGGGTGTGCTGAAGGAACTGGTCGAAGGCGGAGCACCCCGCCTGCACTTTGTGGATCATATCGAAGGCGATGGGGTCGACCTGTTTGGAATGATCTGCGAGCGGTATATGGAAGGCATCGTGGCGAAACCCCGGGACAGCCCTTACCGACAGGTGAATGGGCGAACGCCCTGGATCAAAATCAAGAATCCGAGCTACTCCCAAGCGGAAGATCGGGGTGAGTGGTTCGACACAGGCGTCTGAGACATGCGGACCACGCTGACCAGGGAAGAGGCTGGGAGCTACCGGAGGGATGGCTACCTGGTCGTGCCGGACCTGCTCGATCCGGATGAGTTGAGAATCTGGCGACAGGCGGTCGACGAGGCCGTCGCGGAGATGGTGGATCGAGATCCATCCAGCCGTGTCGTGCGCCACAACCAGGCGAACGACAGCTACTATTCGGGAGTTTTCGTACAGTGTGTCAACCTTTGGAAGACCCACGAATCAGTCAGGGCGCTGGTCCTGGACGAACGATTGGGTAAACTGGCAACAGAAGTTTCGGGGTCGACGGGGGTTCGATTGTATCACGACCACGCGCTCACCAAGGAACCGTGGTCGAATCCCACCAACTTCCACGTCGACAACCCGATGGACCTGTTCCATTCGAGCCAGGCCACGATGCTGTGGATTGCCCTCGACGATGCGACGTTGCAGAACGGATGTCTCTACTTCCTGCCCGGTTCTCAGAAGACGTGCCGGTTCGACGAGAGTGGCACGCTGGGTGAGGAGGGCATCGGTCGTCTGATAGACAGCTACCCGGAGTGGTCGGAGATCGAGCCGCAGCCAGTTGAGGTGGAGGCTGGGTCAGGGATCTTCATCAGCGGTCTGGTTGCTCACGCCGCGGGGCCGAATATGACGTTGCAGCCTCGACGGGCCTTTGCATTGCTCTTTATGCCGGAGGATGCCACTTTCAACGGCAAGCAGAGTGCGCTGCCGGACGAGGTCGTGGCTCGCACGAAAGTCGGCGACGTACTTGCCGACGACGAACATCTTCCGGTGCTTTACACCCGTACCTCCTGATTCCACCCCGATTTGGTGGTCCACATCAGCGGTTGGAGTCATTCGAGGCTCGCCCCGTGTCAGCCAACGGGAGGGGACGACGTGTCTTTTGACGATCGTAATGACGAACAGGAACCGGATGACGGAAGCTCCGTATCGATGGGCATCGCGCTGGGAGCCGGGGTCGGGTTGGCCGTGGGAGCGGCGGTAGGCGCCGCAATCGACAACATGGGGCTCGGGACCTCGCTGGGCATCTCGCTTGGCGCCGCGATCGTGATGGGTACCAGGCAATAGGACATTATAGCTGAGTAACCATTGATGCCTGAACACCCGACCCGACCCAACATTGTCCTCATTATGAGCGACGACCAGGGTTGGGGCCAGACCGGGTATTACGATCACCCGATCCTGAAGACCCCGAACCTGGACGCAATGGAAAGGAACGGGCTCCGGTTCGACCGATTTTACGCGGGTGCACCCGTTTGTTCGCCCACCCGTGCGTCGGTGATGACCGGTCGGTCGAACGACCGGTGTGGGGTGTTCAGTCACGGTTGTCCCCTGTGCCTTCAGGAGAAAACGATCGCACAGGCGATGCAGAGCGCGTGGTATTCGACGGGCCACTTCGGGAAATGGCATCTCAGTGGGTTTATGGGCCCTGGCGCGCCGATCCTGGAAGAGAATCCGAGGCACCCTGGACACTTCGGGTTCGACCACTGGTTGTCCGTCACGAATTTCTTCGATCGCGATCCCTTGATGAGCAGGCTGGGCTCGTTCGAGGAATTCGAAGGCGACTCGTCGGATGTGGCGATGGAACAGGCGATCCACTTCATCCGGACAGAGCACGCCAGGGGGAATCCATTTTTTACAGTGATCTGGTACGGGACTCCCCACAGTCCGTGGATTGCCGGAGAGGACGACAAGGTCGACTTCGCTCAACTCAGTGACATCGAGCAGAACCACTACGGCGAGTTGGTGGCGATGGATCGAAGTATCGGTGCCCTCAGATTGGCCCTTCGCGAGCTGCAGATCGAGGAGGACACTCTGGTCTGGTTCAACAGCGACAACGGTGGCCTCGAGCCGTTCGGGCCTGCCACGGTCGGAGGGCTGAGGGGATGGAAAGGGACGCTGTATGAGGGCGGCCTCCGCGTTCCTGCGGTAATCGAATGGCCAAAGGGGATCCCGAATCCACGCCGAACGTCTTATCCGGCTTCGACGATGGACATCTTCCCGACCGTTATCAAAGTCTGCGGCATCGACGATTCTGTTCTGGTTCAGCGCCAGGACGGACGGAGCCTCGATGCCCTTTTCCAAAACGAGCTCGGACCGAGAAAGGTACCCATTCCCTGCCGTTACAACGGAGGCGGCGCGCTTGTCGACAACGATCGGAAACTCGTTGTGCGCGATGTGAAGGGCGACGATGTGGAGCTCTTCGATCTTGCCGACGATCCACGGGAAACAACCGACCTCTCTGAATCACAGCCGGACCGCGTGGCAGAGATGAAGGAGCGCTACGACGAATGGAACCTCGAGGTCGAAGCCAGTCTGCGCGGGGAGGACTATACGGAAGGTACGATTACGGTTCCCAATCCGGAACGACGCGACTGGATGCTCGATCCCTCTTACGAGCTACTCATACCCGAATGGAAGGATCGCCCTGAGTTCCAGACTCGATGGGAGCGTCTGCAGGAGACGGGTGGATAAATGAAAGCGTGGACAGGGTCTATGGTCGTTGGACTCCTGGTCCTTTTCCTCGGCATCCCGGCTGGGGCCGAGGAAAGGGTCGTGAGAGTTGCTAGGCTGCAGGACTATGCACCTTTCTGCGGCGCGTCGGAAAACATCGAGCGAGATCAGAATATCCCATCTGGCGACGACGCCGTGGGATTCGGCGGGAACTGCTGGGACGTGCTGAGAGAGAGCTATCATCAGGAAGGGTTTACGATTCAACTGTTCGTCGTCCCCTGGGCCCGGGCGATGAGCTACCTGAATCAGGGGAAGGCGGATATCCTGTTCCCGGAAGGCAAGAACCAGGAAAGAGAGTGGGCTTTCGATTACCCGGAAGAGCCGACAAACCAGGCCAATTTTGTTGTCTATGTCCGTGCAGATAACAGCGTAGAATGGGATGGATTGGCGCCCGTTGCTAGGTACAGGATCGGGGTGAAGCGAGGATTCAACTGCGGTGACCAATGGAAAGCGGCCGAGTCGATTCGCAAGCACGAGGTGGGTTCGATCGTCGATGCTTTTGTGATGCTGTCGCAGAAACGGTTGGACGGTGTGGTCGGGTACGAGGGCCCTTGGGACTATGTCCTCGGGCAGGAGGGCTGGCAGGAGAGGTACAGGAAGCTTCCTGCTTTCGATGCCTCGCTCGAGTATCCGGTTGCTCTCAAGAGTAACGGAAGAGGGAGGATGTTGCTCGATGCCTTTGATCGGGGCAAGAGACATCTGGTGAAAACGGGCGTGGTTGACAGCCTCAAGGCAAGTTGATTCTGATGCCGGATGGTCGAAAAAGGAGAGGTCCGGAGGGTGCACACGTCTGATGGCGATTGTGATTCAATAGAGGGTGATTCATGACGACAATAGGTGTCGGCGTCATCGGAATGGGCTGGATGGGCACGGTGCACGGCCGATCCTATCGTGCCGTCGGCGATCGGTTTCACAACAGAGGTGTTTCCGCGCGTTTGGTCATCTGCGCGGACGATGTCGAGGCGCGGGCACGTGAAGCCCAGGCCAGGCTCGGATTCGAGGCGTCGACAACCGACTGGCGCGCCGTGATCGACCATCCCGATGTTCAGGCCGTGAACGTGGCCTCACCGAACTTTCTCCACCGGGAAATGGCCCTTGCCGCGATCGAGGCCGGGAAGCACCTCTTCTGTGAGAAGCCTGTCGGGCGCACGCCGGAAGAGACTGCCGAGGTTTATCACGCTGCCCGAGCAGCGGGACTGCTGAGTTTCGTAGGCGTGAATTACCGCTGGGCGCCGCTCGTGCAGTATGCCCACCAACTGATCGTCGACGGAAAACTGGGGGAGATCACAAACTACAACGGCCGTTTCTACGTGATGTACGCAAGCGATCCCCTGGCGCAGCTATCCTGGAGATTCGAGAAGGAGAAGTCGGGGACGGGCGCGCTGGGAGACCTGATGCCCCACGTCGCGGATATGGCACAGTTCCTGGCGGGGCCGATCGTTCGCGTGATGGGAACAGAGGAAACCTTCATCAAGGAGCGCCCCCTTCCCGTTCCTGGTCGAGGCACTCACTTTTCGACGGGGAAGGCTGGTGACCCCACAGGCGCGGTGACGAACGAAGACTACGCCGGCGCACTGGTCCAGTTCGAGAACGGTGCGCGCGGCACACTCGAGGTCAGTCGTACGATCTTCGGGCCGCAGTGTGAAATGGCGCTCGAGGTGTATGGCACCAAAGGGGCGCTGAAGTGGAACTTCGAACAGATGAACGAGATGGAGCTTCACCTGTCCGATGAGGGTGACCACGATGGATTCGTCCGGATTCTGGCGGGTCCAGAGCATCCGTTTCACGGTCGTTTCAATCCCGGCCCGGGGGTCGGCGTGGGCTACGAAGACCTCAAGACGATCGAGGCTTACCACTTCCTGAAGTCTATTGTCGATGGGAAGGAAGGAGCAGCGAGCCTGACCCAGGCCTACGCCTACGCCAACGTACTGGCGGCGACGATGCGTTCCTGGGAAAGCGGTGGCTGGGAAGACGTGACGCCTCTGTAGAATCAGGAGTCTGTGGTCGTCATTACTGGCTTCTACGGGGATGGGAAACTCCCCCCGATTAAATGGCAAATGGCACGACGTGGCTCCGTATCCGTTGCCTTCGTCGTCTCGCTTCAACCAAGGACGTTCAATGGGGAAGTCGAGCAGTATCGAAGAAAGTGTGCTCCACCTGAAGAAGGAGGGCTGGTGCCTCGTCGAGGATGTCGTTCCCCAGGATCGCATCGAGGCGCTCCGCGACGAAGTGGTGGCGGGCAATCAGCGGGCGATCGAAGACTACGAGGCCTGGGGCGGGTTGCTGAGACATCAGAAGGGTCCGAACGGGGAACCGGGGCCGAGCGTCGTTACCTACATCCCGTCGGTGGCCGCGTATTTCGGCGACGATCGCGTGGTGGGTATCGCTCAGGCGATGCTCGAGCCTCACGTGCGGATCTCCCAGACCGAGTTCAAGTCGCGGCCACCGAACGTCCACGAACCGCACTATCGAGCCTGGCACTCCGACTTTCCTCACGATCTTTCGGATGGCGAGCGGGCGGGTGCGGTCCGGATGCCGTTTCCCAACGTCACGATGGGGCTCACCACCCTGTGGATTCTTTCGCCGTTCTCGTCCGACAACGGCGGGACCTGGATCGTGCCGCGCAGTCACCTCGATTTGAGGAATCCCCGCAGTCATCTGGATCCGCGGAACCCACCCGAATTGCACGATGACGTTCCGATAGAGTTGTCGATCCCTGGTGAGATCCAGCTATCGGGTCCGGCGGGCAGCGTGGTGATGATCGACAGTCGCATATGGCATTCGAACGCGTCGAACCCGAGCCCCGAGCCCCGAGTGACGATCCTGGTGAGGTATTCTCCGTGGTGGCTCAGCCTCGAGTTCGGGGGGCGAAACCGAGCCTACATCCCGCGAGCGTCCTATGAGGCGATGCCTGAACGGGTCAAGCTGCTGTATCGCCATCGCGCCGAGGGTGAGTCGGACCCCATCCGAATTGACCATTCGTTCAAGCCTTACCTGTAATCATAAGTTTGCCCGGGGTCTGGGGACGCAGCCCGTTAAGGCCTACGAGCGAATCATAATCTATGCCTACCCACATCGAAACCGTCGGCCGTCAATCCCACACCTACACCATCCGAATGGGTGGTTCTCTGGACGGCGTCAACTCGCGCGATCCGGTGGGCGGATCCCCTTTCGAGCAGGCCTATGAGCCGAACCGATTCGTGCGGATGGAGAACGTGGGGGATACCGAGGTGGTCAACCCCTGGATCGTGGTGAACGGGAAGCGGGATTGGCGATCGCTCGATCGTATCCTCGATGGCATCCTCGAGGAGGGGATGTCGGATGAGGAGAAGGCGAGGGCCATCTGGGAGTTCGCCCGGACCCATCGGTATCACTTCACCTCGGCGACCGATGAAGTCAAGGACACGGTCAAGATGCTCAACGTTTATGGCTATACGCTGTGCTGGGATGAGGCATACACCGTTTCGAATCTCTGGCAGGCGGCAGGTCTGAAGGTTCGGCGGGGATACCCACATGGCCATTGTACAACGGAGGTGTTCTACAACGGGGGATACCATCTGCTCGACAGCGACGAACACCTGCTCTACCTGATGCGTGACAACCGGACTGTGGCTTCCGAAGCCGATCTGGCTAGGGACCGAGACCTGGTGAAGAGAGGACACGCGTACGGCATTCTCCAGCGGGAGAACGCCGATCACGCAGAAGGGACGTCGGCCCTGTTCTTTTTCACGGGCCCGAGGACGGGTGGGCGGCCTCTGATCGGCGACCATACGATGGATCTCACGTTGCGCCCGGGGGAATCGATGCTCTGGGAGTGGGAGGACCGCGGTAAATTCCACGGCCACTGGGATCGACCGAAGCGGCTGTGTAACGGTCGGATGCAATACCAGATCGATCTGTCCACGCTGACACGGTGGGCGGATCGAGCGGAGGGCTGGGTCGGCAACGGTCACGGGCTCGTTCCAGAGACGCCGGGAGGCGCCTGTCTTGAACTGACCATCCGTAGTCCCTACGTCATCGTGGGAGGGAAACTGGACCTGGGGCTCCAGCGAGGGGTGTCGGATGATGTCCGGGTGAGTGTGTCTCTGGATGGAAAGAACTGGAGTCCGTTGAAGATTCCCGACGGGCAGCTTGTTGATGCATTGCTGGATCTGGACGCCGTCCTTCGCCCTGACGCACCAGCGGTCTACGCATACCACATTCGAGTCGATGCCGCTGAGACGACAGATCTGACGATCACGAGACTCGACATCGAGACAGACCTGCAGATGGCGCCCCTCTCTCTGCCCGCGCTCGAAGTGGGTGAGAATTCGGTCCGTTACACTGCCGATTCTGAGGGTCAGATGAAAATCGAGCACTCGTGGGAAGAGCAGGAGGCTTCTCCACCGCGCCCCCCGCAGGAGCCGGTCTTTCCCCCAGAGGGGCAGATGGTTCCCGGTACGCGATTCACGTTTTCCTGGCCTGACGTCGAGGATGCGGTCGACTATCAGTTCGAGCTGAGCGATCGTGACGACCTGAAATACAAGCTATCCCCGGTGTTCGAGAAGATCGTGTCGCTGACACCGTCGGCTGGCCTTGCCGAGTGGAAAGTCCCGTTCGAGGGCTTGCTCAACCCACACCAGAGCTATCACTGGCGCGTGAGACCGCGCAATGAACTGGGTCTATGGGGTGCCTGGAGTCCGACCTGGTCGTTTACGCCGATCGCGCCAGGAGTTCCACTCTCTCTCAATCTGGAGCCGGACTGGGACGATCGCACACTGACGCTGAGCTGGGCACCCGACTCACGGGGCACCCCCCCGGATCATTACGAGATCTATGGCAGTAACGAGCGCGGGTTCACAGCCAGTCGAGAACCACAGAGCCTGATGGTATCGAACGACGAGCGGAAAAGCTTCCCACCGAATCTGCTGACGTCGACGCGCGCAACGAACATCCAGGTAGCCGGTCCGTCCGTGGAGGCAGGTAACTTCGCGTTCTATCGCGTGGTCGCCGTCGACGGGAACGGAATCCGCAGCGGTCCATCAGACTATGTCGAAGCGCCCCGTCCGATGATCGTCTCCGTACCGGGACCAGCGGCAACCGGCGGAAAGACCTACAAATATCAGATTCGTGCTATCGAGGCGGAAGGCGAGCTGCAGGCGGAAAGGGTGGAAGGGCAGAACTACGTGCGGGCCATTCGTGAGCGGGATGAGCCTCGATTTCTGATTGACGAAGGCCCCTTCTGGACGGAGATCGACGAACACACTGGTCTGTTCACGGCTCGGCCCGATGCGAAACACGCCGGCTTCCACACGATCACGGTTCGGGTCCAGAACGGTCGAGGAGGGACCGATATGCAGGGTTTCGACTTGGAAGTTATTGTGTAGATGCCCGCGAGACGCTGAGAGCGTAACCCGACGCTTTGTATCTGGCGGGACCGGCACCTTGTTAGAGCCTCTGTGCGAAAAAACATCCTCTTCGTCCTGACCGACAACCAGCGCGCCGACCTTCTCGGATGCGCCGGTCACCCTGTGGTTCAAACCCCCCGCATCGACGAACTGGCCGAGAATGGGGTCCGGTTTTCCAATGCCTTCGCTACCACCCCGATCTGTGCCGCCAGCCGGGCCAGTTTCCTCACAGGCTGCTACGAACGACGCCATCGCTTCACATTTCACACCCCACCGCTTGGCCGCGCATTCACGGACGCCAGCTACCCCGCGATGATGAGGGCCGTGGGATATCGTACGGGATTCATCGGAAAGTTCGGCGTCTGCGCGGACGGGATCGAGCCGTCGCTGGAAGATCCGGCCGCGATCGAGATGATGTTCGATCTGTTCGACAATTACGAGCATTGGACGGACGAGGGGTATCTGGTCACTCAACAGGATGGGTCGATTCGACATCTGACGGACGTCACGGGCGACAAGGCGATCGAGTTCCTGCGAAGCTGCGCCACCCAGACCGACGTTCCCTTCTGCCTTTCGGTCAGTTTCAACGCGCCCCACGCCCAGGACGGCGATCCACAGCCATACATCTGGCCCGCGTCGGAGAGTCACCTCTATTCCGATGTGAAGGTGCCTGAACCAGCGAATGCGGATCCGGCTTTCTTCGAAGGGTTGCCTGCGTTCATTCGGGAGTCGGAGAGCCGCAGACGGTGGGATGAGCGATTTTCGTCACCCGAGGACCTCCAGCGGAACGTGAGGGGGCTCTATCGAATGATCAGCGGGGTCGATCGAAACGTCGGCAGGATGCTGGATGAACTGGGGCGACTCTCACTGTCGGAGAGCACCGTCGTGGTGTTCGCGTCGGACCACGGGATGTACTACGGAGAGCGTGGACTGTGCGACTGCTGGCAGCTGAACGAAGAACCTTTGCGCATTCCCCTGGTCGTGTTCGATCCGAGTTTCAACAGGGATGTCCGAGGAAGCGTGATTGACGAGATGGCACTCAACATCGATGTCGCTCCAACCCTCGCTGAATTCGGCGGACTCTTGCCTCATCCGATGGCGCAGGGAAGGAGTTTGTTGCCCTTGATGGGGGGGCGAAAGATGAAGTGGCGGTCGGAATTCTTCTGCGAACATCTCTTCGACAGAGCCGACATCCCGAAGAGCGAGGGCGTGCGCACGGAGGCTTGGAAATACATCCGGTACTTTGAAGAGTCACCGCTCCACGAAGAACTCTACGATCTTCGAAAAGATCGACGTGAATCGGTCAATCTTTCCGGCGAGCCCCTTTACTCGGAAGTGCTTCGGAAGATGCGGGAGCGATGCGATATGTTGGGCAAGGAAGTCGCGTAGAACAGAAGACAGATCCGGCGGTATTCAGGCCAACCTACCAATTTTCGACGGTGTAACCCTTCCCGGCTGTCATTTTTGAAGCCATCTCTGCGACTTTAGGATTGGGATCGTAGAGGGCGAGCTCAAAGAGATGTTGAACGGTCTGGAGCCGACCGTGAGGTTCGGGATCGGTGAGTCCCATCCGGAACCACTCGACGGGATCTTCAGCGTGGCCTGTCATAAATGCGACGGCTGCGGCACGAATTCGCTTTTCCGGATGGTCGAGGAGAGGGGCGATCAGCTCCGACTCGGCGTCCTCGCATTGCCGGGCCGTCTCCGGGACGGCTACCCTCACGTCTACCGACTCGTCTTCGAAGAACATCATACACCACTTGAACAGCTCCAGTTCATCGGATTGGGCGAGCAGGTGGAGGCCCTTCACCCGTTGGGCGGGACGTTCCGACATCAGGGCGTCGAGGATCCTCTCTTCGTCCGGACCGACTGCGGCGGGTTCTTCGTCCGACCAGAAGGATTCGTCTGGTGCCACCGGGATGCGGATGGCCCGGAGCGTTTTCGGGTCGATCCTGACCTTGCTGAGGTGATCGGGTATCCATTGGCGGGCGAGGGCCAGCAGCTGGGTAGGGGTGAAGGTCGCTTTCGGGTTCTCCTTGAGCCGATTCTGGATCCACTAGTCCAGTCGAAGGATCCCGGGATCCCGACGGCTTACGCCCTTGTATGATTTCACGCCGGTGATCTGGTTGATCCATCCGGCGAGATAGTCCGCGGTGAAGACATAGGGGAGGTGCTTTTCTCCAGACTGGTCCAGGATGACGGAGGGGGGAACCTTCCCGCGAATGACGACGACGTGCCGGCTCTTGTGTACCCCACGGCTTCCGTAGTGCGTCCGTAGCTGGCCGAGATTGAGGTCGCACTTCAGTGTAGCGGGCTGGTCCTTGTTCCGCTTCGCCTGGGTCCGAGCGCGTCTGTTCGCATAGCCCTGACTGGATGTGAACCAGACGCGCGTTCGCTTGAGGATGAACCCCACAACTCTGATCCTGGCCGCTCTTTTTCGCGTGGTACCGTGGTAAAGAATCATTTGTCCTCCGTCAATGTCCTGAAGATTAGACATCGCCGGGTCGCCTGGGGTTCCAACCCCCGATTATCGTGGAACGGGCGTCTCTCCGGACAGGAGTGATTCGGCCTTCAATTCGGACCAGAAATCGTTCGGAATGGCGTGTTCGAAGTAATCCACGTTCGTTCTGATCTCCTTGACCGAGCGGGCCCCCGGAATGATGGTTGCAATCGCCGGGTGGCCGAAAGGAAACTGAAGCGCGGCAGCCTGGAGCGGTACGCCGTGGCGGCTGCAGATGGTCTCGATGCCGCGTACCCGCTCCAGGATCTCGGGCGGGGCTTCTCCATAATTGTAGTGCGTACCCTCGATGGCGCCAGTGGCCAGGATGCCTGAATTGTAGGGCCCTCCGACGATGATGCGAATGTCTCTTTCGGTGCAAAGGGGCAGAAAACTGTCGAGCGGCTCCTCTTCCAGCAGCGTGTACCTCCCCGCGAGAAGGAAGCAGTCAAAGTCACCCGCTTTAGCGAACTCTGCGAGCATCTGCCACTGGTTCATTCCGAGTCCGACGGCCTTAATGGTGCCTTGCGATCGTAGTTCGTCGAGAACGGGATACGTATGTTCCATCACGTCGGCAAAATGGCTGACGGCAAACGGGTCTGCGCCCTGCGACCAGAGCGTCGCGCCCTCGTCGGGGTCGTGGATTAGAATGATGTCGATATGGTCGGTCTGCAGTCGTTCGAGACTCTGGTCGATGGATCGAAGAACGGCGTCTCTCGAATAGTCGTGAATCGCGTCGAGCGGAGGGGCGTCCACGAAGGGCGCCTTGTGCGGCTCGTCTGAAGTTCGCTCTTCGAGGGTGTAGCCCACCTTGGTGGAAATCACGAAGTTTTCTCGGCCGTGGGCGGAAAGGGCGATCCCGATCCGGGTTTCGCTCAATCCGAATCCGTAGAGGGGCGCAGTGTCGATGTAGCCGATTCCCCCGTCGCGGGCGGCGCCCAGCGTGTCGATTCCCTCCTGTTCGTTCATCGCCTCATACAGATTTCCGAAGCCCGTACCGCCCAGACCCATTTGCGTGACTTCGAGGCCGTGCTTGCCGACCGCCTGCTTTTGATTCGCCTTCATTTGAAGCTCCCGTTGGCTTTCGCGTTTTTCTGATCGCCACCGAAGGTGGCTCCTACCCGTTGTCGAACATACCTACCTGATGCGCCGAAGCGCTTAGCCGGTCCACCGTCCCAGTCTACCGTCTACTGAATTTTCTGTCCCCAGGTCTGCATCACGCCCTGAGTAAGAGGGAGCGAAACGGTTCGACCTTCGTGGATGGAGATCGCAACCGCCTCGCTGAATTCCATATAGCGAACACCGTCTTCGAAGTCGGGGGAGACGGGACTCCCGGTAAGGATCGCCAGGACGAATTCCGAATCCGTCGTCTGATCACGTTCTTCGTCGGGAGAAATTTCGATAGGCTCTATCGCTTCACCGGCCCCCGCCCCCCGCAGCACGCCGCTGTGCATCTGGTAGATGAGGGCACCCTTTGTCCCGTAGATTTCGATGGACTGTTCGGGTGCTGCTGCCGCACAGGTGGAGAAATGATAGCTTGTCGACGCGCCACATTCCAAGTTGGCGGCGATAGCTAGGGAGTCGGGAACCACCGCGTCGACGGATTGTCCATCCAGGTCGAATCGTTTCGATGTATGAGACCGGCCGATCGCGGTGACCCGCGTCGCAGGCCCGACCCATCGATTGAGGACTTCGCACCACAGCCCTAAAGTCATCGTATTGATCCCGACCACGTCCGGGTCGGCGAGCCAGGTGTAGCCGTCGGCGGGCGGGGTGAAGGTCAGGCCGCTGACACGCACTTCTCGGACCTCTCCGACGAAATTTTCCTCCTTCAGGAGTCTACGTACGACACGATCCCCCTTGAGACCCGGAAACGGTGGATAGAGAGCGGCCACCTTTTCAGTCGACTTCCAGGCCGCCCGCATTTGATAGGCCTCGGAGAGATTCCTGGCCATTCGCCCCTGGCAGAGGACGTGCTTGCCGGCCTGGAGGGCGGCGATTGATGCCTCGGCGTGAAGGATCGGAGGCGCTGAGACGATGATCGCATCAATCGATTCGTCGTCGACGATTTCCCTCCAGTTCCGCGGGGTGGACGGAATGCCGAACGTATCGGCGACCTTGCGTGCGTTCTCCGGGTGCCAAGACCAGATGCGGTCGACAGTCGCCTCACGGACCTTCTGTAGACGGGGAAGGTGACGTTCCTGAGTCACCCAGCCCGCGCCAATGATTCCGATTCTTACGATTTCCATCCTGGTCCTCAGTGTGTTCGGCTGGACGAGGCACGAATGCAGTCTTCACGAGCCTCGGGAACCGGTGTGCAATGCGGGAAGATAGGTTGCGCGGGGGATGGTTGCGTGATGTGCGAGGACGTTCACCTGCCGGAGAACGAACACAGCTTCCTGGTCTCAGAACTTGAGCAGACCTATGTCCGATTCCCACGAAACCCATACGTCTCGGGCTTGACGATCCTCGTCCTGAAGCGTCACGCGTCAGAACTCTACGAGTTGTCCTCCGACGAACTGGCCGGGTTCTGGCAGGAGACCTCGGTTGTTGCCGAGCCCTTGAATGAAATCTACGCTCCGGCCAAGATGAACTATATGGTGTTCGGCAATCACTGTCCCCACATCCACAGTCACCTGTTTCCGGTCACCTACGACCACGATCCCCTTCAGCCGATCAATATGCAGGAGCAGGAGGTCTTCCTGGAGGAGATGAGTATCGGGAGATCATCGAGAACATCCGGCGCCGGTTACCGGACCCGAAATGATGGGTAGGACTCCACGGACAGGGCGGGTCATTGGTAGTCCGAAACGCGACGACCCTTGATGTGGGTTCCGAATCCGAACGGCGTGGGGTCGTAGGCTTCGAGGGGCTCTACGCTGGACCCCGAGTCGATGCGGTCTTCCATCTCCAGTCCCCAGTAGACGGCGTTGACGAGCAGCCGTCGTAAATCGGCGCTCAAAAGGTCTGTCGCCGCTCCCATCGTCGTGCAGAACACGCGTGACGCCTTCCCCTGTTCGCCGGTGTATTCCTTGACCCAGGCGATCGGCATCGTGACCGTGTCGGGTTTGGGAGGATCGTCCGGATTCATTCCGGTCAGAACCTGTCCGTCGAGCAGTACCTGTGGGTCGCCGGTCAACTCTCCAACCTCGTAAACGTCCGTAGTGCCCCACACATCTTTCACACCCTTCAGGACGGGGTGATCGACGGAACCGGGATGAATCAGGGCCCTCGTGCTTTCGTAGCCGTGATGGCCGTGATGCTCGACCCAGGTTTCGCCCAGGACCTGTCGTCCGAATCCGCCCTCGAATTCCGTGTTCGTACAGTCGTATTTGGCGTAAGGCCCCGTCGTGTCTCGCGAATACTGAAACGCGTGGGTGGCCGTTCGCAGACCCATCAAGGGTTTTCCGGAATTGACGTAGTCGACGATGTGCTTCATCCGATCGTCGGGAAGTTCTCGGAACCGCAAGAACATCAGCATTAAATCAGCTGTATCGAGCGCCTCGAGACCGGGGATGTTCGTCTGGTACTCGGGGTCGATTTCCTCGGTTTCCGGGTCGATGGCGAAAAGCACCGTGCAGTCGAAACCGTGATGGGTGGACAGGATCTTCGCCATCATCGGCAACGCCTCTTCGGAGCGGTATTCCTCGTCACCGCTGACGAGCACGATATGCTTTCCCGATCCGGGTCCGTCGCCACCTTTGAAGTCCAACCAGAGTTGATCACTCATTGGGATACACCATTACCTTTCCGCACGAGCCGGTCATTTGTAATTTCCAGGCGTCTTCGATCCGGGAGATGGGAAAATGATGCGTGATCACCTTGTCCAGAGAATCGCCCACTTCCGAGATCATCTTCAGCATATCGGGGGCATCGCCCAGGTTCCAGTGCCAGATGCCGTGCAGGTGAAGCCCGTTCCGGATCATTCCGTCGCTGATCTGAATCGTGTAGTCTCCGGACTCGCCGACGAAGGCGAGGTCGCCCTTGCGACGTGTGGCCTGCATCAAGAGGTCCATATAGCGTGACTGACCGCTCGTCTCCACGGATTTCGACGCTCCCAGGCCCCCCGTGAGATTGTGTACGGCCGCAACCACGTCGTCCTTGTCTGGGTCGAGCACGGTTTCCGCTCCAAGATCCTGTGCGAGCTGCGTGCGATATTTGTTACGGGCGACGCCGATCACGCGAGCCCCCCTGTAGACGGCATTGATTACGGTCCCGAGGCCGACGGGGCCGAGGCCGCTGACCAGCACGGTGTCTGTTCCGGAAACGCTCATTGTCTGCATCGCGTTCCAGGCCGGGCCGAGCCCGCAGCACGCCATACTCGCGTGGTCGTAGGACATCTCTTCCGGGATGGGCAGCAGGAGCCAGTCCTGCTTCAGGCAAAACTCGGCGTAGGCGGCTGCACCCGCTTCCGTTCCACAGGCAGCGTGTGGGTCGACAGGGTTCTGACAGTGGATATACTCTCCGCTCAGGCAGTATCGGCATCGGCCGCACCAGAATCCGGGCATCACGACCACGCGGTCTCCGACCTGGACCTTTCCCGGCCTGGCCACCTCCACGACTTCACCCGCGGCTTCGTGTCCGAGACAGGAAGGGTCTTCTTCTCCCCGTGTATACTCCGCCCGCTGACAACCGTCGGCGTAGTCGCTATACTCCGTACAAAGAGGGGCGGACAGGACTTTGACGACGACGAATTCGTTTCGGGCGGTGGGTACCGGTTTTTCGACCAGTTCGCACTTTTCGACGCCGGTGATGGCTACAGTTTTCATAAGCGCTCTCCAAAGCCGCCAGCTCGGTTTTCGGGTCCTGAAATTTCGAAGAAAGAAAATATGGGCGATCATCTGTCCTGGCAAAGCCTTCCCCGGGACGAGGCGGGTGTCCGTGAATGAACGATCGGGAGGGCTATGGCAGCCGGGAGACCGCGTTCTGATCAAGAACGTGTGGGAGGGCGTCGTCCGGTATGCCGAACCGGTGACCGTGGTCGAGGACGTCGAGGATCGGCTGACCGTGTTCACGCGATCCGGAACTCCCACGATGTGGTCCTGGATCGACTGGGCAAAAGGCGAATTCGACGGGCCTCGCGATCACGCGTGGCATTCCACAGACGTTCTCAAGATCCTGGAAGCCGGAAAGCGGTATGCGATCTGGCTGATGTGGGAAGAGCACGGTGGCCCGTTCATCGGATGGTATGTGAATCTGCAGGCTCCGTTCGTCCGAACCCCGAGCGGTGTCGTCACCTGGGATCAATCGCTCGACATCGTGGTCGATCCGGCACGGAACTGGCGGTGGAAGGACGAGGACGACTTTGATCGAATACAATCCTTGGGCTGGGTCACGGACGCGGAAGCCGCCGAAATCCGAAAGGGCGGGGAAGAGGCCATTCAGCGCATCGAACGAAGGGGCGTGCCCTTCTGCGACCCCTGGCCGGAATGGAAACCCGATCCTGGATGGCCTTTGCCGTCCATACCCGCAGACTGGAAGGATGCCTCCCGCTGATGCCCGTAATTCTTCGAGATGCGACGTCAGATGCCCTCAGTCTTTCGATCGAACAGAATAACTTCGACCTGTTTTACGCGGCCGCCCGAGCAGGATCAAGGACGATTCTGCAAGAACCGGAAATCAGCGAGGTGGTTTCGAAGCCCTGGTGGCCAAGCTTCCTGTTCGATCCGAGCTTCGATCAAGACATTGAGATCGGACTAAGAGCCCTGCGCGCACGGATCCTGGAACGGGGATGGCCTGCGGTCCTCAAATTCGGTCCGAGGGCCAAACCTCCGGATCTCCACCGCCATCTCGAGCCGAGCGGGTTTGTGGCAATGGACCACCGGCCACCAGGGATGGCGGTCGCGCTCAGTTCTGTCGATCGGAAGTCGTTTCCAGTCGTCGAGGACCTGAGCATCGACGCGGTATCTGGCGGAGCACAACTGAGGTCGTGGCTGGGGCTCTTCGACGCATTCGAGCCCGCGATGTTCGAACAGTTGCTCACGTCGTCTTCCTTGCGCCTGTACGTGGGGATGATGGCGGGAAAACCGGTAGGCGCATCAATGCTTTTTCTGTCCGCTGGTGTCGCAGGACTCTACCACGTAGAAGTGCTTCCGGCCTTCAGGCGGCGAGGGATCGGGACAGCGCTCACGTTGAGGCCAATGGAGGATGCCAGTGACGGAGGATATGACTACGCTGTCCTGCAGGCATCCACGATGGGCGAGCTCGTCTACCGGTGCATCGGCTTCGAGTCCTGCTTCAACTATGGTTTCTATCACCCAATGGACTACGGATACGCTGACTTTCTTGCGGCGAAGTAGGAGCGACAGGTGAGTTTATCTCCACAAGAGATGGATCTGTTCAGGCACAACGGGTTCATTCGGCTGCCGACACGACATCCGAACGATCGGGTGGAGGCCTTGAAATCAGCGGCGTTGAAAGATATCGAGGACGTTGTCGAGCCGGTCAGTCGAAGACTGGACGGGCACGTTCATCGTCTGTCGGAACTATGGGACCGCGGCGGAGTTTTTCGAGAGACGATCCAGAGCGATGAGATTCTCGATCCGCTGGAGTCTCTGCTCGGTCCGAACATCGAGTTCCAGCTCAACCGCCACAATCACTTCTACCTCCGCGAAAAAGGCTCGACGGCGTCCCTGGAGTTTCACCGCGACGTGGGCCAGTGGTCGAGAACGATCGTGACTGTGTTGATCTATCTCGAAGACACCAATCTGGAGAACGGATGTACTCGACTTGTCCCCGGTTCGCACCTTGTGCCGTCGATGACGGCGCCGGAAGGCAAGGAGATCGGGCCCACACAGGCGGTGCCGGTGCCGATGGAGGCCGGTGGGATGATCGCGATGGATGGGATGGTGCTTCACGCGGCCGGGGAAAACCGGACCGATCAGACGCGAATGAGCATCACACTGGGATATCACAGCGTGGATGAGTTTGCGCGGTCGGAAGAGAAGCGGCGAGTCCTTGTTCGGGGCGAAAGAACGTATCGTGGGAACGACCGGGGTCGGCTGGGTCTGTGACTGACACGTCGTAAGTTTGCTACGAGATGTGAAGACCGCCTTCGCGAGAGAGGATGGAGATGTACACCCATCAGCCCGATGAGTACGACTGTCCGTTCTGTCGATTCCTGGCCGGCGACAGCGAAGAATCAGCGTCGGTGATCGTGTATCGCGATGACAGGATCGCGTGTTTTCCGAGCAAGCACTGGCGGGACTAAAACCCCGGGCATACGCTGATCGTTCCCGCGGACCATTTCGAGAACCTCTTCGACCTGCCCTTGCTGATCGCGGATCGGATCCATCGTTTGTCGAGGCTGGTGGCCCTCGCGTTCAAGGAAATCTATGGGTGCGCTGGTATATCCACCTACCAGCACAACGAACCGGCGGGCGGTCAGAGCGTGTGGCACTACCACCTGCACGTCCTTCCGAGATTCGTTGGTGACGATCTCTACGCGACGAAGCCGGTCGAGGCACCTCTGGAGGAACGAATCCGGCACGCCAATCTTCTACACGACTACTTCGCGCAGAGCCCACCACAGCTGGAGGAAGGTTGAAAATTCAGCTCGATCCACTTCGAGAAGATCTGATCGAATGGACGGCGTCGATCTGGAACGACGACGTTGGCGCCTTCCCGAACGTTCCCGGCAAGGAGCCGACGCTGGAGGGCTCGACGTTCGCGGCCTACATCCTTTACACAATCGATGCGTTGGAGGGCGAAGGCTACGATCAGGCGAGATGGGTGGCCTGGCTGAGTGCTCAACAGAGCGAAAAGGACGGCTCGTTCAGTTTCCCGCCACCGATCGGGACGGGAATGCCACGGAAGGGGATCGCGTTATGGAGCGCGGTGCGGGCACTCAACATCCTCAGCAGTGAGGTGGCCCGGTTTCCCGCTTACCAGAAACCCGTAATGACCGTAGATGGGTTGAAAGAGTGGTTCGAGACCTGGAAGGCCTGGGGAGATTCGCATCACGAAGTGCTCGCCCTTGTGCCCACCCTGTCGAGCCATCCCAACCCTGAATGGGTCGAAGCCTTTTTTGCGGAGTTGGCGGATCAACAGCATCCCACACAGGGGTTCTGGCCGCGGGGGGACAAGCCGGTCAACATCAGCCGGACGTTCGCCTACAGCCTGATCCACATCGGAATGGGCCGGCTTCCGCCGCAGTCGGACAGGATTGTGGATACGATGCTCGACCTCCAGGGGGCGGACGGATTCTGGCACGGTCGGCCGGGATTTTCGACGATGGACGCGGTCTTTTTGCTGGTGAGATTGCCCGGGAAGATCGGATGGCGGGAAGACGATGCGGAAGTCGCGCTGACAAGGACCCTAAATGCGGTGATGTCCCACCACGAGGAAAACGCCTCACGAGATTGCTCGGACGTCCACCAGTACGCGGCCGTTGTGCAGACGATCGGCCTTCTGGCCGAGGCGCTCCAGGACCGATTCGAGTCTTCGCATCGCTGGAGATTCAGCTGGGACAGGCGAGAGAACTGGGCTTGTCCTGCGATCGCCAGAGAGCTTTCGGGAGAAGGTCCGGGCCGCTTCTAATCTTTTCCTACCCGCACCCTTTCTCCTGCAGCGTGATCCAGTCGATGATCGCTTTCCCGGGCCTGGCCCGCAGGTGAGAAACGAAATCGATCTGTAGCTGGTCCAATGAGGTACCCAGGACGTCCTGGATTCGATCCACCACTTAGGTCCAGAGCTGCCTTACGCTGTCTTCCCTATAGCGCGCGAAGAGATAGGCGGGCAGACTCGCGGATTGATGATTCCGAACGATCTCATTCTGTTCGCCGAAAGAGAAGATCGTTTCCTCGAGGGGCGACAGGAGATTGTTCTTGAGGAGGAAGGACGTCATTTCGCCGACGGTGTAGGGACCACAATAGCCGTGGGTCTGTGTTGAAAAGCCTTCGCGAAACCAGTCAATGGGTTGAGACTCGCCACCCCAGACGTTCTCGTGATAGACGTGCAGGATTTCGTGACGATCGAATGCATCCCCAAGCGGGTTGTAAACAAGAATGACGAAGTGCCATTCTGTGTTGGCCAGTCCCGTCGCCCGGGTCCCTATCAGGTCGAGGACGTCCTGGCGAGGGTCGACGTAGAACACGTCGCCCCTCCGTTCGTAATCTGACACCCCCAGATGCGCGAGCGCGAGGGTTCTTGCGTCCACGAGCCGCTGTCGGATGATCTCGAGTCGGCTCGACGCATATGAGTACCGTGGGTAGTGAATGTCGAAGTGTGGCGTCCGAGCGAGTTGCCACTCGTATCGCTCGTGACTGAGCAGCCGGCTCGCGACGTCGCTCTGTTGGGCCGGGGCCGGGCTGCACAGGCCGAGCACGAGTCCGACGTAGATTGCGATATGCACGATATCCTCCCTCCAATGGCTTCCAGTTTGTGATGCACTGGAAGCATCCTGCACGTTCACGGCTATAGCGTAACGGACGGCCCGTTGGACCTCACGAAGATCAAAATGGATCCTCCCTAGCCGGAGTTTATCCCGAGCACTTCGACTCGCTACGCTCGCTCAGCACAGGCTCTGTCGAGGGGCTCGGGACAGGTTCTTCAGAGTACTGCCGGGATGACAGATTCTTTCGTTTGTTGGCAGAGCCGTTGCACTCGTTGACGCGCGGCCCCAAGGCATTCGTGGCTCACTACTTCCAAGGGCTTCCCGTGACGAATCCTCGAACAGAGCCGACTGTGCATAGCCTATGGAGACTGGGACTCGGGAAGCGAATGGCTGTCGCCTACGCGGAGAACCCGAAAGTTCGCGTGGTAATAGTCGCGGGGTCGACGGGGCGTGGGACGGCCGATGCCTACTCAGACCTCGAGATCGACATCTACTACGACGAACTTCCGACCGAAGAGGACCGTGTGGCTGCGGTCGAACGCTGTGGCGCGAAACTACTTTCCCTCGATCACGACGAGATCGAATGGGAAGAGCAGATGTCGTTCGACGGGTTCCCCGCGGCGACGAGCACCTTTCTGGTTTCGACGATGGAACGTTTCATTTCTGAAATTGTGGACGACTGCAACCCGGATGTTGAGGCCCAGATGCGGTTGTATTCAGTCCAGCACGCCGTTCCGGTCGTCGGCTCCGAACTGGCTGAGCAGTGGCGACAGCGGGTCGCAAACTATCCTGATGGCCTGGTCCACGCGATGCTCGATGGGACCCTCGGATTCTGGAGACTGTTCAGAAACGTGGATATGATAGTTGCTAGGGACGACCTCATCGCCCTTACCGATGGGATCGTGGATGTGCAGAAGCGCCTTCTTCGTGCGCTGTTCGCGCTGAACCGCGTCTACCTTCCCATTCCGGCACCCATCAAGAGGTTGGACGAAGTCGTCGATTTCACGTACATCCACCTTAGACGGAACGTCCATCCTCGTGACCTCGAGCCGAAGCTGACTGCGTTTATGGAACGCCATATGGGGGCGAAGATCAGGGCGTCCAATACGTATCGGCTACAGCCCCTGTCCCGAGCCCACCTGTTTACCGCCAGAGATTACGGCATCGATACTCAGGGGTCCCGCCGGCACGCGGAGCGTGTCCAGTCTCCGAAGCTCCAGGGTGACATCCGACACGTCTACCTGTTCTCGGCCGCAGGCATTGCGGTGCTGGCGGTCGCGTGTATCAATTTTATGAACCTGTCGACGGCCCGGTCGATGGGCCGGGCTGCGGAGCGGGCTGGCTGTACTGCAGTTCGTGCTCTCTGTACTTCTGGCGGTCGCCGCTGTGACCGTCTGGCGACAGGTGAACTTCATTCGACACAAAGACCTCGGATTCAGGCGCGACCATCTCATCGTCCTGCCTGTCTTTTTGAGTCACCGGGAGTCGCGTGCGGATCGGAGCGAATACCTGGCCGCCCGCTATCCCGCGGTGAAGCGCGCGTTCCTCGAACACCCGGGTGTCGAAAAGGCCACCGCCTACACCTTCCCCGAGGGGATGGGGCTCAGCCGCCTGAGGCTTGTTCGTTCGGAGGGGGAGGGCCACGACGAAGTCTATATGCCACTACAACAGGCCGATGAAGATTATCTCGACACATTTGGAATGAAGTTGGTGGAGGGCCGGAATTTTTCGGTGGCCACGAGGAGCGACTTCACAGATGCCGTTATCGTGAATGAAGCTGCGGTGAAACAGTTTGGATGGGAGGAGCCTCTCGGGAAGCGGTTCGAGGTGGTCTTCCTCGAACGCCAGGGGACGGTGATCGGCGTTGTAGAGGACTACCACCACGAATCGCTCGAAAGGCCCATCGGACCCACCGCAATCTATATGCGATTCCATTTTTGTTCTTATCTCTCCCTCAGGGTCCGGTCCGAGAATTTCTCGGAGACGGTCGATCATCTGGAGGAGACCTGGAATCGATTCGTGCCCAACAGACTGTTCCGGTTCTGGTTCGTGGACGAACAGATTGACTCGCTTTACCGCGAAGACAGGCGGCTGGCTCAGCTGTTTACCGTGTTCGCGTCACTGGCCATCTTTGTGGCGTGCCTCGGTCTCTTCGGGCTGACGGCATATACAGTCGAACAACGGACGAAGGAGATCGGGGTCAGATTTTCTTTCTGTTGATGCGGCGATGGCTCAAAAACTTCGCATATCGCACCGAACTCGAGATACGGGTGACGGATCTTGTGCACCCGGAGTACCCGAACTCGTTACGGGTTACAGATTTCGCTGTAGGTGAGTAACCGGCTTCGAAGCAGAGGTCGTCAGGGATACAGCCTGAATCAGGAGAATTGAATGAATCACGGGGAAACAACGGATCCGGAACTCGGAAGGCTCGGTCTGGCTCCGTATCTCTTATCGACCGAGCAGAGGCGCCAGTTGGACGAACTCGGCTATGTGATTTTCGAGGATGTCATCGGCGAGAGCCGGGTTTACGATCTGCGTCACGCGTTCGATCGGGTCTTTGTCGAGGAAGGGGAGGCGGCCGGGGCCGAGGTGGCCCAGATGGACGGAGTTCGACGACTGGCCGACCTCGTGAACAAGGACGAGGCGTTCGACAGCGTCTACCTGGAGCCGTTCCTGCTGGCTGCGGTAGGCTATGTACTGAAACGTCCGTTCAAACTCCATTCGGTGAACGGTCACGATCCCACGAAAGGCAACGGGCTTCAGAGTCTTCACGCGGATACAAACCAGCCAGCGGTCCCGGGCGGGACCTACGACGTCGTGAACTCGATGTGGATGCTGGATGACTTCACGACGTCAAACGGTGCCACCCGCCTGATCCCGGGAAGCCATCTGAAGGCAGGGTCCATCCGCGACTATCTGGAAGACCGGGAAGCGGACCAGCCGGACCAGGTTCACCTGACGGGGAAGGCGGGATCTGTGGCCGTGTTCAACGGGAACGTGTGGCACAGCTCTTACACGAACCTCGATGGATCGCCCCGGCGGACCCTTCACTGCGCGTTCATTGTACGAGAGCACGCGCAACAGACGAACCAGCGAGAATACCTGAGGCTGGAAACGGCGAAGAGACTGTCTCCGCTGGCCCGATACGTTCTCGATGTGGACTGAGGTCTGGCCAGCTTGTCCAAAGCAAAGAGCCCATCGCGATGCGTGATGGGCTCTTTCGTGTCCAGGGTTCTGGGGCTATCGAAGCTGACGCTCGAGTTCCGCGCAGAAGGTCTTGAGCGTCTTGATGCGGGCGTAGCGCTTGTCGTTCGACTCCACGATCGTCCAGGGTGCGAAGTCCGTGTTGGTTCGGTAGATCATCTCGTTGAAGGCGGCGTGATACTGGTCCCACTTGTTACGGTTCCGCCAGTCCTCGTCGGTCATTTTCCATCGCTTGTGGGGAGTACGCTGTCGATCCTGGAATCTTCTGAGCTGAGTTTCGCTGTCGATGTGCATCCAGAACTTGAAGACGATCGTGCCGTGGTTGACGAGGTGTTCTTCCATCTCGTTGATCTCGCGGTAGGCACGCTTCCACTCCTCCTGGGTGCAGAATCCCTCGACCCGCTCGACGAGCACCCGCCCGTACCAGGACCGATCGAAAACGGCAATGTGTCCGTCTCTGGGTATCACCTGCCAGAACCGCCACGAGTAGTGGTGCGCCTTCTCGACGTAATTGGGCGCAGCGATCGGAATGACCTCGTAGCCGCGTGGGTCCATCCGACGCAGCAGGCGCTTCATGTTTCCGCCCTTGCCGGCGGCGTCCCACCCTTCGTAGACGATGATCGCCGACCGACCCTGATGATATAACTCGTGTTCGAGCTCTCGTGCTCGTTCCTGGTGCTTTCTGAGCTGGTTGCCGTACTCACTTCGCGACAGCTTGGGAGACAGATCTACCTCGCTCAGTTTGTCAGGAGCGGGATCTTGGTCAGGAGGGGGTGAGCCGAACCTGACTTCGGTCTGGTTGTGGGTCCGAACTCGCGTCTCGACCGACTGTATGACGGTGCTGAAGACCTTCTGAGTGGCATATCGCCAGTCCTCGGCCTCGACGACGGTCCAGGGTGCGTACTGCGTACTGGTACGCGCCATCATCAGATTGGTGATCTTGGCATAGCGTCCGTAATGACGATGTTTTTCCCAGTCTCGTTCGGTGACCCGCCACGCCGTGGAGGGATTGCTCTCCAACTCTTTGAAGCGGGCTTCCTGCTCCTTGGGGGAGATGTGGAGGAAGAACTTGAGGAGGATGCAGCCGTCGTCGATGAGCTGGCGCTCGAACGCGTTGACTTCTTCATAGGTGCGATCGCCTACCTTGTCCGCGATCGACCGATCGTAGTCCTCGATCAGAAACCGGCTGTACCAGGACCGGTCGAAGATAGCGATGCGGCCGCGGGCAGGTGTCCGAGTCCAAAAGCGCCACAGATACGGGTGGCTGTGCTCCTCGGCTGTAGGCTCGGTGATGCTGTGTACGGTTGCCCCCCTCGGATCCAGAGAAAGCAACAGTTTGTTGATCAGCGTGCCCTTCCCCGACGCCCCCCATCCCTCGAACAGGATGATCATCGGAAGTTCCAGGTCGCGGAGCTTGCGTTGCAGCTCGCCCAGCTGGTTCTCGAGATCGTCCTTGCGAGCTTTGTATTCGGTTTTCCGAGTACGCTTACTCAGATCGACGGTATCCAGCATCGCTTCCTCTGGGAATCGCCTGACAAGACAGAGACGTGAAAAACTTAGAGATGGGCCTTCTACAAGTCAAGGTGGCGACTTGTGGAAGGCCAGGTCCGAGAACGATCCGGTGACCGCCCCCTGCGTGTTGTCGGAGTCGGTCATCACGTAGACACGCACGATACGACCGGGCTCTTCATCGGGATAGATTCGCTTGTAGTCGGCGTAGAGATCCCGGACTTCGTTCACCCACGACCCAGCATTCTCCTCTCCCGATTCCGCGACGATTCTGTGGTATTTGAACTTCCAGAACAGGATCCGCTTTTCCTGGACCAGGACGGATTCCTTCGGGAGAGACCGGGTCCAGACATATGCGATTTCGCGGAGATCTGTACTTCCCTTGCGCAGCATACTGATGCCGAACTTGGCGGCAAAGTCGTCCCCTCGGAGTTGAACTTTTCCCTTCCGGTCCACCGTTTCGGAATCGTCGACCGTATTGCTCACGCGCCACTTCCACGAGAGGTATCGATGATCCTGGATGTCGAGCAACACGCCCGATTCCTGGTCCATTTCCTGTACCTCGCTGGCGAAGTCCCGCGGCGGCCGGTCGCACTCCTGGATCCAATCTTCATCCGTGTCGATGGGCATCGGGCCGTGGCGCGTGGGCACCTGCCAGTAAAGCGAGGCTGATTTTTCAGTTTGGATCGTGATGGACCGGTCCGTCTGGATCAGTCGTGAGGGGTCCTCGCACTCATCCCAGTCGCGTCTCAACCAGCCGCTGCCCATCTCGAGGGCGACGGTCTGTTGGCCGGAGGCGCCGGTTATGTCCGCAAAGGCCAGGGCGAGGATTACGAGTGCGGTAAGCGTGGGAATCGGAAATCTCATCCTTCGTTGACCATCCGTTGAGCCGATCTGTCGATTTATGTCACACGTGTGCGGAACCATCGCCGATGCGGGTGACATTGGCTGTTCGCCTGGCAACGGCTGACAGAGCGTGCAAAAGCCGTTCCCGGAGTACACGAAAAAGGCCCCGGGAAGTTCCCGAGACGCTAATTCGTCCCTTACCGATCGTTACCAGCCTACTCGGTAATGATGTCCGCAAACGTATGGCCAGACGGGATCATCGGGAGCACGTGCTCCTGGTAGGGCACGCTGATGTCGAGCAAGTAGGGGCCCTTCGATTCGATCATTCGGGTGAGGGCGGGTTCCAAATCTTTTCGATGTTCGATTCGCTCAGCCGGGACTTTGAATCCTTCGGCTACCTTGACGTAATCGGGGAAGATCAGGTGTCCGGGGGTGGCCTGCATGTCGTCGGTTGCGCCCGAAGCTTCGGGATCCCCGATGTAGGTATGCCCGCGGTTACCCTCGTAAAACCGGTCCTCCCACTGGACCACCATACCCAGGTGCTGGTTGTTCAGGATGAGCACTTTGACAGGAATCTGCTCGGCGTGCAGGGTGGCGAGTTCCTGAACGTTCATGGCGAAAGAACCATCGCCGTCGATATCGATGACGAGTGCGTCTGGCCGGGCGAGCTGGGCGCCCAAAGCGGCCGGGAGGCCGAATCCCATTGCGCCCAGACCCCCGCTAGTCAGCCAGTTGCGAGGCTCGTCGAACTGATAGAACTGAGCCGCCCACATCTGGTGCTGACCCACCCCTGTGGAGATGACGGCCTTGCCTTCGGTGAGTCGGTAGAGGGTGTCGATGGCGTCCTGCTGGAGGATTACGTCCTTCATTTTCTGGTAGCTGAAAGGATGGCGTTTCCTCTGGGCGTCGATGTTGGCGTGCCAAGCTTCGTAGTCGCCGGGTTCGACCAGCCCCAGGAGCTCCTCGAGTGCGTATTTGATGTCGCTCTCGATGGGCACGTGGGCCTCTTTATTTTTGTTTAGCTCGGATGGATCGACGTCAATGTGCACGATCCTTCCGTGCTTGCAGAACTCCTCGAGTTTCCCCGTAACCCGATCGTCGAAACGCACGCCAAAGGCCAGCAGCAGGTCTGCGTGATTGACCGCGTAGTTGGCGTAGACCGATCCGTGCATCCCCAGCATCTGTAGCGATAGATCGTGTGTTTCGGGGAACGCGCCAAGGCCCATCAGGGTCTGCGCGACGGGAATGTTCGTCTTGACCGCGAACTCTCGCAGCGCCTGAGATCCGCCCGAAGTGACGATTCCTCCGCCGGCGTAGATGATGGGACGATTGGCGGTCTTGATCATTTCGGCGACCTTGGCGAGTTCGTCGCGGCTGGCGTGGGCGTTCGGCGTGTAGCTGGGGATCGAGACGTGATCCGGAAAGTGGGGGATGGCCGTGGACTGTTGCACGTCCTTCGGGATGTCGATGAGAACGGGTCCAGGTCGCCCGGAGTTGGCAATGTAGAACGCCTCTTTCACGATCCTCGGGATGTCTTCGATATGCTCGACGAGATAGTTGTGTTTCGTGATCTGTCGCGTGATCTCGATGATGGGGGTTTCCTGGAACGCGTCCCGACCGATGTTGGCGCTAGGCACCTGGCCCGTCACGGCGACCAGGGGGACGCTGTCCATCTTGGCATCGGCGAGTCCGGTCACCAGGTTCGTCGCGCCGGGGCCTGAGGTTGCGACGCACACTCCCACACGCCCGGTGGCCTTCGCGTAGCCCTCGGCCGCGAAGATCTCGCCCTGTTCGTGGCGGCACAGCACGCATCGCAGGTGGGAACGGGTAATTGCCTGGTGAATTTCCATCGAAGCGCCGCCCGGATAACCGAAGAGCACATCGACGCCCTCTCGGACGATGGCGTGGATGAGGATATCCGCACCGTTCATGGGGGTCGTGGGTTGTTCGAGCGTGGGCGGGGCCGAACGCTGTTCAGCGCGACCGTTATCCTCGGTGGTCGCTGTCTGTGTCTTGCCAGCCATTCGATGTGTCTCCTTGGTCCCTGGGGGAGTCTGCCGGTCTGTGCCGGTGTCCTTCGTTCTAAAGAAAAACCCGCCGCAATGTTCTTTGCGGCGGGTTGGTTCGATCAGGTTGATGACCGTTATACGCGACCCCACCGCCGTCTGGATACGACAGTCCCTACGCCTTCGACTACGAGGATAAGCGGGGTCGTCCGGGTGGGTTGTGTAGTCATAGGGTCCATTTATTCAGGGCTGAAATTCTCGGACAGCCTTCCCAAGGTAGGACCAAGCACGAAATGTGTCAAGAAAAATCCCTGAGATGGAGCTCCATTCAGGGTCTGTTTCGCAGGAAAACGCCCTCGTTCAGGCTTCTTCTTCCAACTCTCTCAGACGGTCGCGCAGTTTGGCCGCGCGCTCGAATTCCTCGCGCTTGATGGCCTGATCGAGCTCCTTCTTCAGCTGGTCGAACAGGGTGTGGGGCCGCTTTTCATCCAGTTCCTTCGCCAGGTCATCGAGGGCCTGAACGGAACGTCGCTGCTCGACCCTGAACTCTTCTGCGTCCACTTCGTCGAGATCCTTGATTCGGTCTCTGGCCTCGTCAATGATCGTGAATGAGGCGTCGAAGTCCTCGTTCTGCATGGCGATCATCACACGCGCTACTGCGTGGATTCGGATGATGTAGGGCCACCACTTCTCGAGGTTGAGCTGGTCTTCCTCCCGATCCGCATACCGGTTCACGAACCGGAACAGAGCCATGTTGAACTCGGTGTCGCGGATGACCCGGTCGTAGTCCTGGATCTGAAGGAGAAAAACGTAACGCTCGTACATCCTGCGACTCTCGTCGAACAGTTCCTTGCAGTCGGACTCGCTCAGCGTAAATTCCTCATCCGAGCCGTTGTCGGTGATGAGCGTGTCGAGTTTGTCCCGATAATGCTCCAGAACGAAGTCCTGGTCGTGGGGTCTTCTGCCATCGGGGCGACCGTCCAGATCCATCTGCAGGATTCCCTGGAACGCACCCTGGTCCACTCGTACCTGGATGCGTTCGGTCCCGTCTTCATCGATGACTTTCCGAATGCTGTTCTCTGGGTCGAACGGCCAGTCACTCAGCAGATGGACGATGTTCTCATTCATTGGGATCGATCTGAGATGGCGTGCATCGTAGTGCCTGTCGTCCGAAGGGGGCGCTCGGGTTGAGGCGGTCGAAGTCGACCCTGTCGAGGCGGATTGAGGTGTTGCAGGGCTGGCCAATGTACTCGGCCGACGAAACCCAGGCAAGGCCGAATCCTGTCCGGCGCCTTGACTTGGGAAGGGCGCTCATTTATCCTAAGCGACAATTTTGTAACACGTTATGATGATTCTGAGATACGGAGACACAGGTGCCCGCCGCCGACATCGTGCTGTTACCGTTTCCACGTCGTCTTTCTCACGACGGAAACTGGGTGAAGGTTCCCGACAGCGGGCAAGTCCTCCTGATTGGAGGTGAAGAGAGGTCTGCGATTCGATTGCGCCAGGGGCTCGATGTGTCCGAACAGTGGGTCGTCACGTGTGCACAGCGAGCGGAGGCCTTTATCACTATCGTGTGCGACTCGGAGTTTGGGGCAAGAGAATCGTTCGAGATCGATGTGACGCACAACGGAATCCGGGTGAGAACGGGGGACGACGCCGGCGCCTACTACGGGGCGGTGACCGTCCGTCAGCTGTTGCGGCAGAGACTGGGGTGGGTTCCGACCTGCAGGATTTGGGACACGCCCGATTTTCCCATCCGTGGCGCGACGATGGACGTCAGTCGGGACAAGATTCCGAAGATGGAGACGCTGTTCGGCTGGGTCGATCGACTCGCCGAATGGAAGATCAACCAGGTTTTCCTCTACACGGAGCAAACGTTTGCGTATGAAGGACACGAAACGGTGTGGAAAGACGCAGACCCGCTGACGCGGGCCGAAATCGTGGAACTTGACGCGTACTGCCGCCATCGATTCATCGAGCTGGTTCCGAATCAGAATTCGTTTGGTCACTTTCGTCGCTTCCTGAACCATTCTGAGTATCGCCATCTTGCGGAAGCGCCTGATGGCTATGCCCTGTCGCGGGGCAGATGGAGTCCGCATCCCTAAAGTCTGCATCCGGGAAATCCCGGCAGTCTGGCGTTGCTGGAGGATCTTTACGATCAGCTTCTTCCACATTTCGAGTCGACTCGGTTCGCGCCGTGGTGCGACGAGACGTTCGGTCTCGGGCAAGGGAAGAGCAAGGCCGCTTGTGAGGAGAAGGGACGAGATCGCGTTTACCTAGACTTCGTCCTGGAAATCGACCGACTGGTCCGCAATCGCGGGCATCAGGCGCTGATCGCGAGTGATATACTGAATCAGTATCCCGACCTTTACGAAGAAGTCCCGGACGACATCGTCATTAATGGACTGGAACTACGATGTCGACACTCCTTTCGATCGAACCTGTGGCCGGATTGCCTCAGCCGGACTCCCGTTTTGTGTCGTGCCCGGCACGTCGGCCTGGTACAGTCTGGGAGGGTGCACGGAAACGTGTTTGGCGAATCAGAAACTCGCGTCCCCGGCAGGGAAGGACCACGGGGCGATCGGTTTCGTGAACACCGACTGGGGGGACAAGGGACACTGGCATTACTACTCGATCAGCGAACCGTGTTGTGCCGCGGGGGCGGCCTGCGCGTGGAACGGCGATTTTGACGATGGCCGCCTAGCGCGAGCGCTGGATCTTCGCGTTTACGGTGATCGTGCAGGGCGCATCGGATGGCTGGCCCACGATCTGGGGAACTTCTACCAGGAGGTGGGTACGACAGTTCGGGGGGCGAGCACGTTGTTCCATCTGATCTTGGCCGGAGATGATGAAGCCGTGCCTGAGGGGGTTACGGCGGACGACCTGCTCCGAACACGCGCGACGATCGACGAGGTGATGAGTTCGCTCAGTGAGGCGAGGCTTTCAGGGGAAGAGGGGGATCTCATGGTGAGGGAATTTGCAAACACGGCGAGGTTGATGCAGCACGCGTGCGATCGGGGGCTCGCGCTGATCGAGGGGTCGATGGCGTCGGCAGTCACGAGACGACGT
>DJHM01000011.1:101025-190731 GCA_002433075.1 Latescibacteria bacterium UBA6620 | reverse complement strand
GGGGGGGTGGACAGCACAGCGGTTCTGGAAGAGCGGCTGGAGGGCTACGGTGGCTGACCTCCTGAATCCTTTCACTGGTGTAGTGAGAAAGGCGGTCGCGAGTTGATCTATACCCGGCTGGCCGTGATGATGTTCCTGCAGTTTGCCGTCTGGGGAGCCTGGGCGGTGCTGATCGCCGGACACATGGACCATCTGGGGTTCAGCGGCCGTGAAATCAGCTATGTCTTCGGGACGACGGCGTTCGGCTCTCTGATCTCTCCGGTCATTGCCGGATGGGTGGCGGACCGATTTCTCCCCAACCAGGTGTTCACGGCAATCTGTCACTTCCTGGGTGCGCCCCTTCTGATTCTGGCCTGGCATCAGACGGCGTTTCTTCCCCTCTGGCTGGCCATCTTCTTCTATGCAATGCTCTACATGCCGACGATCGCGTTGACGAACGCGATCGCCTTCCACCATTCCGACGAAAGTCGCACTTTTGGCAACGTGCGGGCGTGGGGCACGGTCGGGTGGATTGCGATCGCCTGGGGCATGAGCCTCTACCTTTCCTACCGCGGGCGCACGGATCCGGAGGGCGTTTTCCTGGGGGATTGTCTTTTATTCGCGGCGGGGCTGTCTGTCCTGCTGGCGATCTACTGTCTGACGCTTCCGAACACGCCACCCTCTCGATCGCCTGCACGTCCGTACGCCTTTCTGGAGGCGTTCAAGCTCACGCGAAACAGAAACTTCGGCGTCCTTTTGGGCGTATCCTTTGTGGTGGCGATTGAACTGCCGTTCTACTACAACCTGACGTTTCTGTTCCTTACGGAGCCGGTTCACGGCGTGGGGTTGAGCGCGAGCACGGCGAATTTCGCGATGAGTCTGGGTCAGGTCGGAGAGGTGGCGATGATGCTGCTACTCGGGCCGTCGCTGATGAAACTGGGTACGCGTGCGACGATCGCGCTGGGCATCCTGGCCTGGCCCGTTCGGTATGCCATCTTCGCGTTAGGCCAACCCGCGTGGCTGGTGATCGCCGCACAGGGCTTGCACGGAATCTGTTACTCGTTCTTCTTTGTAGGAGGCATGATCGCGGTCGAGCGACTGAGCCGGGGTGACATCAGAGCAAGCGCACAAGGGTTGATCGTGTTTGCCACGAACGGGGTAGGCATGCTCGTGGGTCACTTTTTCAGCGGATGGATTCACGACGCGTTCAGGTTCCCTGATGGCGGGCACGATTGGGCTCTGATTTTTCTCGTCCCGATCGTCATCACGGTTGTGGCGGCCGTCCTGTTCTACCGATTGTTCGACGAGGAAGCGTTCGTAGAGGATGCAGATCGGATCGCAGCTACGGAGCGCACGGTCAGTACATAAAGAAGAGGGGGAGCGATGCGCTCCCCCTCTTGCAGTCCACTGCCGGCGTTGCCGGCCCTGACCAATCTCAGGCCCTCAGGCGAACTTCCTGAACCGGCCTGCCTAACTTTGTAAGCTCTGGGTCCTGCTCTTCGCCTTCGGGAGCGGGTCTCGCCGGCATCGGTGTCACGTTCGTTGCTCCGACGGGCGTCGTCAGCCGATAGAGCGCGAAGACGAGGCAAAACATGCCCGACGTGAACATAAAGCCAATCAGCAGAATCCACACACCTGAAGTCATCACAGGACCTCCTTGTTTCGTCATCAAGTCCTGTTATTTATATCGGCCGATCCAGGAACGGGTTAAGGATTAATTTTGGATAATAAGTGTCTGTAAAATTGTCAGCTAAGTCGATTATTCTCGTCTGGCTCACGTTCGCGACGTTCGGGCACGGTGGTGTAAGGGCCCAGATCATCGAAATCGTGGATGGGGTGAACGCGGACTCCCTCACCATCACGGTCGAGCGACTGGTCGCCTTCGAGACCCGGTTTATGGGGAGCGATTCCAACTGGGCGGTGGTGGCCTATCTGGAGGACCGGCTGGAGTCGTTCGGGTACGAGGCGGTACGGGATTCTTTCGACTTGGAATTGAACCGGCGCTTCTTCAACAAGGACTGGTTTCTCTCGACGGTTCAGGCGAACGTGCTCGCCACGAAAACGGGCAGCCTTCAACCCCATCGAAAGATAATCGTTTCGGGACATTACGATTCGATATCACTCGACCGTACCCAGGCGCAGCAGGATGTTGCGCCTGGGGCGGATGATAACGCATCAGGGTGTGCGGCTGTTCTTGAAATCGCCCGGCTGCTCAAGGACCAGAACCTTGACTTGACCATCGAGTTCGCCTTCTGGGGCGCGGAAGAGATCGGCCTTAACGGGAGCGCCCATTATGCCAACCAGGCGAGGAGCAGGGGCGACCAGATCGAACTGATGATTCAGCTCGACGCCATCGGGGACCCGGGCTCGATCCATCCGGACGCGTTCTCGATCGATACGACCTCTCCTCACGTCGAGATCGCAGAGGTCATCGCCGATGCGGCCAGATCCTACTCGACGCTCCGGACGGAGGATGGAAACGGGTCGGATCTGCGCGTGACGTCACGAGGTTGCCGGTGCTCGGATCATCAACCCTTCCTTGACGAGGGTTATCCGGCTCTTGCGATCTTTCAATTCTTCGATAACCCCTCACCCCACCTGAACAGGAGTAGCGATAACCTGAGCAAAGTCGATATCGGATATGTCGCTCAGGTCACTCGTGCAACCGTGGGCGGTGTGCTGGAATTGGCAGGCGTGGGGGCGAGGACGGCCGATTTCGACGACAGCGGGACGGTCGATTTCGAAGATTTTCTTCAGTTCGCGGCACGATTCGGGGAGCCTGCTCTGGGCCCGGACGCGGCGATCTTCGATCTGGATCGGGATGCGTTGATCGGGTTCAACGACTTCCTGATCTTCGCCAATCAGTTCGGTGCGGATGCGGCCTGAACGGGTAGAATGACCCGTCGAGTGGGTGTGAAAATATGACAGATGCCATCAAATCCTTTTTCGAAATCGACGAACGCCAGACGACGATTCGGACCGAGGTCGTGGGTGGCGTGACGACGTTCGTCACGATGGCCTATATCGTGGCCGTGAACCCGGGGATGTTGTCCCAAGCGCTCGGCCAGGACATGTTCGGCGAGCTCCTCTTCGCGACCTGCGTGGGATCGGCTGTCGCGACACTGATTATGGCCCTGGGGGCGAACTACCCCTTTGCCTTGGCTCCGGGCATGGGGCTGAACGCGATGTTCACCTACACCGTCGTGATCGGGATGGGGGTGAGGTGGGATCTGGCGCTGGGGGTTGTGCTCGCGGCAGGACTGATTTTCACGCTCCTTTCCGTTCTGCGACTGCGAGAGGCGCTGATCAACGCCGTTCCCACGAGTCTCAAGCACGCGACGGCGGCCGGAATCGGCCTCTTCATCGCTTTTATCGGGTTGAAGAACGCAGGGATCGTCTCCGCGCACGAAGCCACGCTGGTGACGCTCGGAAGTGTGCGTGCGGGGGAAGCGGGACTGGCGATCGTGGGACTGCTCGGGACAGGGGTCCTTGTTGCGCGGGGGGTAAGAGGGTCGATCCTGATCGGCACGGCAGCCGTGACGGTCCTGGCGATGGGGACGGGGGTCGCGCCCCCGCCGTCGGGTCTTGTCGCGATGCCGGCCTGGCCCGAACGGATGTTCGGGGCTGCCCTTACGCATCTACCGACTGCATTCAGCATCGCCCTGATCGAACTGGTGTTCGTGTTCCTGTTCGTCGACCTGTTTGACACGATGGGGACGCTGGTCGGTCTTTCGCAGCAATCGGGAATGCTGGACGATCGGGGTCATCTTCCCCGTGCCAACCGAGCGTTGCTCGCGGACTCGCTCGGTACCGTCGCAGGCTCGCTGTTGGGGACCTCACCGGTGACGACGTATATCGAAAGCGCGTCCGGTATCACGGAGGGGGCTCGAACGGGTCTTGCGTCAGTCGTCGTGGCCCTGCTGTTTCTGGCCGCGCTGTTCTTTGCGCCACTCGTAGAGTCTGTGCCCCTCTACGCGACGGCCCCTGCGCTCGTGATCGTCGGTGTGCTGATGATGGCAGCTGTCCAACGGATCGACTGGGGAGACGCGACGGACGCTCTACCGGCTTTCTTGACGTTGCTGGTCATGCCGCTGACGTTCAGCATTGCGAACGGCGTGGCCGCCGGTATCGTGGTCTACCCCGTCGTCAAGCGTCTGAGTGGGCGGGGCCAGGACGTGCATCCTCTTCTGGATGTGCTCGCCGTGTTGTTTATCGCCCGCTATCTATTCGTCCAATGACGGCCTGAGTTCGTTGGCGTTCGCGCAAGCAGTTGCTCCTAGTTGGAGTCGGGTGGCAAGAGCATCCACGTCATTGCCGTAGGCGCCAGCATCTACTCCGAACCGATGAAGGACCGGAACTGGGTGATCCGGCAAGCTTTCGCCTGGCCGTCGCCGATCCGGTTCGAGATCGGGGCGCCCAGGGTATGTGTATTCGAAGACTCGATGACGCGGTCATCGAGTCTTCATCTATGTGGGTTTTCAGAACTGCCTTTCGATGCGCCGGACATTTGTCCGTACGGTGGTGCTCACCAGACAAGAGCAGACGAAATCAAGAAAGGGAGGTCCCCTTGGCGGACGGCACGCGGAAGGTGCTCACCAGGGATGGCAAAGGCCAGATTGCGGTGGTGGAGGAGGACGCACCGGGGCCGAAGAAGGGTCAGGTGCAGATCGAGGTGAAGGCCAGTTTGATCAGTCCGGGAACCGAACTCGGAGGAGTCAAGCGATCTCGGGAGAATCCGACCGATCGACCCGCCCGTCCGTTCGGGTATGCCAACGCGGGCGTCGTGATCGGGCAAGGCGAGGGATGCGAAGATGTGCCGCTGGGTACCCGGATGGCGTGTATGGGCGGGGGGTATGCCGAACACGCGTCACTGGCCTGTGTCCCACGCAATATGGCGATTCCCATGCCTGACGATCTGAGCTTCGACCACGCCGCATTCGTGACGCTGGCGGCCACGGCGCTGAATGCAATCCGGCGCGCGAAGCTGGAGTTCGCCGAATTCTTGGGTGTGGCCGGCCTGGGGGTCGTGGGGCAGATGTCCTGCCAGCTGGGCCGACTGTCGGGTTGTCACGTGATCGGGATGGATCGCCTCCCGATGCGGCTGTCCGCTGCGGAGGAGGGGGGCCTCGAGCGACCTCTCAACATCGACGAGGAGGACGCCGTGGAGGTTTCTAAAACGTTCACCCGCGGCTACGGGCTGGATGCGGGCATCATCGCGCACGGAGGGGATGGGAACCCGGCGTTCAACACTCTTTACGGAATGCTCAAGCAGGCACCGGACACACACAAGATGGGCCGCATCGTGATCGTGGGAGGCGCACGCATCGACTCGGGCTTTGCAGCCAGCCGGGGCAACATCGATGTTCGAAGCGCGGCACGGACCGGGGCGGGCTACCACGACGAGGCGTGGGAACACGGGGCCGACTATCCTCCGGTGTTCGTGCAGTGGACGACAACCAGGAATCTCGAGGAGTGTCTGATTCTGCTAGACAACGGGGGACTCCGCGTGGAACCGTTGATCACGCATCGATCTTCGCTCGACGATGCGCCCGCGGCCTGCGAGGATCTGATTCAGTGCCCCAATGAATCACTGGGCGTCGTGATTCACCCGTAGACGCGACGGTTCCGTGCGTCGACGGATGACAAGGAGGGGGTTTTGAAAATCACGGATGTGACTGTGACGGGCGTGTCCGGCGCCTACACGGGTCCGGTTTTCCCACCGGGATCGAGGCAATCTCAACCGCTCGATGTCTACGCGGAGTTCAACGAGCGCTCCGCCTCCGGAGGGCGAGAGAAGCGATGCGCGCACTCTATCTGGAGATCTCGTCAGACGAGGGCGTGACGGGAATCTTCGGCCCGATCCAGAGATCGCGGGCGTTCGTGATCCTGACGTTGCTGAAGCCTTTCCTCGTCGGGCGGGATCCGATGGCGACGGAAGCGCTGCTCGATCAGATGATCCGACTGGATCACCACGGACGAAGCGGTCAGATCATGACGGGGATCAGTCCGGTAGACTGCGCGCTCTGGGATCTGAAGGGCAAACCCCTCGGGCTGCCTGTCTACCGACTGCTGGGAGGTCCGACGCGGACCGCGGTGCCGGCCTACGCGAGCATGCTGGGTTTTTCGATTGAGCCTGTTTAGGCTGCAGCCACGGCCCTGGAATACAAATCGCACGGCTACACGGCGCAGAAGTGGTTCGTTCGTCACGGGCCGGACGATGGGAAGGAGGGGCTCGCGCGGAATCTGGAAATGGCCCGGGCGGTACGGGAGGCCGTCGGACAGGACTACGAGCTTATGTTCGACGTGTTCAACGGGTGGGACCTCACCTATGCGACCGAAATGGTGCGGGGTCTCGAGCTGATCGGACCTGGATGGATGGAGGAGCCGATTCCGTCCGACCGTGTGAACGAGTTTCGTAAGCTGCGAACGGTCGCCCGCGTGCCGATCGCGACGGGCGAGCACGTCTACACGCGCTGGCAGGTCAAGGAGCTGCTGCTGAGAGATGCCGTGGATGTGATTCAGACAGATCCGGACTGGACGGGGGGCTTCACGGAACTCACGAAGATCTGTGCGTTGGCGTTCGAGGTCCCGGTGGTGGCCCACGGTCATTCGATGCTCGCGGCTCTTCACGTGGCCGCGGCCCAGGCTCCGACGACCGTCCCCCGAGCGGAGTTTCTGATCAGGGGACAGGAAACGAAGCAGTTTTTCCACGATCCGATCTATCGGCCGGAAGGTGGGGATGTGTCCGTGCCCGATCTCCCCGGGCTGGGCATTGTTCTGGATGAGACGAAGATCGAGGGGCGGGAGGAAGTGACGTTCTGAGGCCGGGCCAGCCGGCTCAGCGCGTTTCGTTGTAGAGAGAGCGAGGAGGATCGACGTCGGGAAGGCCGACGACGTTCCAGAAGTCGGTGCCCTCGAAAGGCGTGGTCCGAACATCCGGAATCGCGACAGGCGCGCCTCCCAGTTCGGCCGAACGGTGGGCAAGCATCCCGGGAAGGTGGTACTCCATCGCGCGGTAGACGTCGATCGGGCTCGGCCTGCCCTCGCTGAGTGCATTGGTGAAGGCCGTCGCGACCTTGAGGTCGGCGCCCCCGTGACCGGTGGTGGTGTCGTCGTCCCGGGCGGCGAACCCGACGGGGAAGACCTCCCAGCCTTCTTTCGTTTCCATCGTGCGTGTGAAACGACGGGCGTAGCCTTCGTATCGAAACCATTCCGCACTCCCCAGCGTACCGAACAAACGATAACGATGTTCTTCGGGACGTCGCGTGTTAAGGGTCACCATGATTTTGATCAGGTGGCCCTTCGCTGTTTGGAACAGGGCGATCTGGCCGTCGCTTCGGAGCGGGGCTTCTTCAGACCGGGAGGCTGCGCTCTGGCAGGTCACGCTCACCGCACGATCGTCGAGGATCTCGAGCAGCGGCCCCAGGTCGTGCGTGAGGTACTGGATTGGGGGCATTGCCGCACGCCAGCTGGGGACCGCGTCGGTGATTCCTTCTGTCTTGACCCGGGAGGGTGGGACGGTGCCCTGGGGCGTGAGCATCGTGTTCGGAAGATAGTGGAGGTATTCTCCCTCTGCGATGGAGACGGATCCGAACTGTTCCTCGACGATCCATTTTCGGAAGTAGCGGAAGAAATCCCAGAAGCACGTATTCTCGGCGAGCATATAGAACGCGCCTGTTCGCTGGACGCACTCACGAAGACGCCACGACTCTTCTGGGGTGAACGCGCCCGGGACTTCACACAGGACGGCGCATCCCGCTTCCATCGCCTGAATCGAATGTTCGACGTGAAGCGAGCCGTTGCTGGCGACCACGATCGCATCGGGCTTCATCGCAAGGAGGTCGTTGAATTCCTCGACGATGTGGGTCTGCGATCCGCTTTCGGCGACGAGGGCAGTGCCTCGGTCGCGATTGGCCTGAACTCGATCGCAAGCCCCGATCACGTCGGCCCCGTCTGCGTGAAGAAAGTTGCGCAGGTGAGTGAAGCCTCGTCTGAGGCCGAGAATACCGACACGGATGTTGGGCATTGGGGTCTCTCGAAGAGCTCCTCGGTCGACTCAGTAGCCAATCGACTTCAGGAAGGCGCGGTTGTTGCGGATCTTGTCTCGGTCGGGGGCCGCACCGTTTCCGGGACAGGTGACCACCCAGCCACTGTAGCCGACGTCCTCGACGGTGTTCAGAAAAGCCGTGTAATCGCACATCGGTCCCTCGCCGAGGTCGGCGCCGCCCCCGTCTTTCTCGTCGTGCAGGTGAACGAGCGAAATCCGGTCGGAAAAATCTTTCGCTGCCTGAAGAGGGTCGTAGCCCCAGCGGACCGCGTGAGACATATCAAGGCAGAGACGGCACGCATCCAACATCGGCATGAATCTCGCCCATTCCTCCGCGCTGTCGACAAAGTGGTTGATGTGAGGATGGAACGTGACGGTCACCCCGAGGGACTGCCCGTGTCGGGCCAATTCCTCGTACATATCCGCGACCTTACGAAGTTCGTTGTCCGGGGTCGGGTTGTTTTCACCTCGGGGACCTTTGGTCATCAGGAGGGGCACGCCGAGGTCGGACGCGAACTCGATTCGACGCTTGTTGATTTCGAACGCCGGCTGGTCCCTGTCAGCGGGAACGTTCGGGCCGCTCACGGCTGCGATTTCGATTCCGCAGTCGGCGGCCATCTTCCTGAGTCGGGCGGGGGTTCCAAGCCAATCGAGCGATTCACGCGTCTCCCATCCTTCGAATCCCTCTTCTGCCAACGCCCTCAGGTTCGTTTCGAGATCGTGCTCTTTCCACTTCAGGCTGCTGTAGGCCATTCTCAAGGCCATCGGACATCCCTCCGTTAGATTCCGCTTCGTTTGCCCGAGTCGTGATATGCACACGGCTAGACTTTAGCCACGCTTTCCCATTTGCCGCTCTCGCTCGAGGCGTAGCAAGCCTCCATAATGGCGACCGCATCGACGGCACAGGACAGGTCGGCATCGTATTCCTGACGCGGAACGGTTCCCTCGATCGCGGCGATCAGGCGGTCGACACGGGTCGGTCTTTCGGCCCCCAAGGGAACGTCGACCGGATCTTCGCGTGGTTCGGCGGTAACGAAGCCGCGGTCGGCGAACTCGTAGATCGTCGCCGTACTACCGACGATCTCGAAGGCCTTCGGACCCCCGGTCTGCACCCAGGAGGCTTCAACCGTGGCAACGACGCCGTTCTCGAAACGGAGAAGGGCGACGCCATTGTCGTCGACGTCGGGATAGATGCCGGAGACGTTCGAGATGGTGGCGAAGGCCTCTGTCACGGGTCCGAGCACCGTCCGCATCAGGTGGATGGCGTGCGTGCCCATATCCATGAAGGCGCCGCCGCCCGCGAGTTCCCGGTCTCCGAACCAGCGTAGCGCGTCGGAATCGAACCAGCGTCCGTATGCGGCGTGGTGAGCGTTCCGATACTTCGCGTGAGTCATGTCGCCGAGCGCGCCAGATTGAACGTGCGAAATCACGCCCTGCATCGCTTCGGTGAAGGGCTGGAAGTAACCCATATGAACGATGGTGCCGTGTTCGCGAATGAGATCGACTGCGGCGATGGCATCGGCGGTTGTCGTCGTGAAGGGCTTTTCGCAGAAGATGGGCTTTCCTGTAGGGATGGCGGCTTCCAGCAGGGGCAGATGCCGTGTGTTTTCGGCGCAGACGATGAAGCCGTCGACGTCGTCGCGTGAAATGACCGCATCGAGATCGTTCGAATAGTCCCCGCCGTACTCATCTCGGAACCCCTGACCGCGGGACTCCATATCGTCCCAGATGGCGACGAGGTTGGCGTTCTCTTTTTCGTCGACGGTCTTGAGAAAACCACGGGTGTGCGTGTGGGCGGTGGACAGAAAAGCAATGTTGGCCATCAGGACCTCATTGAAGATTGAAGATAGAAGATGTGTGCATTGGAATGCCCCGCGACTTCGACATATTCAATGTTCTATGCTCGATCTGCAATGGCAATGTCGACTTCGAATACGCTGACGGGGACAGCGATACCCCAGTTTTCGAGTACTTCCGGATGAATCTCGCCGATCATTCCGTAGGCCTGCCCGTTACTGACGACCTCGCCGGCGCGCCCAGGCAGATAGGTCGGGTGATCGATGGGTCTGAGTTCGTATTCGAAGCCCGAATAGTAGGCGATCGCTTCGAGATAGCTTTGAATGCCCGACAGGTTCGCGTCTTCGGATGCTTCCATCGCGGCCACGAGGACATCCGTTCTGGATCCGTAGGCGTGGTCCGGGTCTTTCCGCGCCACTTCGCCAACTTCGAATATCCGGTGGGGGTAGATGGCGCGCCGGCTCGTCTCCTCGACGCTGAGCAAGCCGGGAATCAACGACCAGCGTGCACACCCGTAGTGCTCGGACATCGGGTTGGCGATGACGATGGCGGGTGCATCGTCGTTCCGGATCCGGCGGGTCTGGTTGTCGAGCGATCCAAGCACGGGGAGGAAGAGTTCCTGGAATCCGCATCCTACGAGGAGGTGGCGAATGCGGTCGGACAGATCTTCCTGAGGAGCAGCCTTTCCAATCGTGAAGTCCCGAGGCATTACCGCATCGAAGGTCTCGTAGCCCACGCCGATGATGATGTCTTCGATCATGTCCACGGGGTGCAGCAAGTCGTCACGATACGGAGGTGGGGTCGCAGTGACGGATTCATCCGACGTGGTGACGTCACGGTAGCCCATCTTCGTGAGCGCAGTCTCGATCTGTTTCGGGTCCAGCGCTGTGCCAGCCGTATCGTGAACCTGGGGGAGCGTCGCGGTTGTCTCGATGGCCATATCGACCGGACTCTGGATCTGCCGGCCCCGCGGTGTATCGTAAGGATAGTGGGTGACGACGGGTTCGATCGTTGCCCCCCGATCGGCGAGGTTGGCAGCGAAGATGGCCATCGTGTGGAGCACGTGATCGAGGACGGTTCCAGTCGCCTCCACGAAGAGATGCGTGTCGCCTGCCTCGACCCGGCCGAGAGACGCACTGTTGACGACCGGCGGCATTGACAGCACTTCGCCGCGCGCATCGCGAAGAAGCGGATAGGCCGCGAAGCCTTCGAGGAGGTGTGCGTAGGTCTGCCCGGTCGGATGGTCCGTCAGAATTTGGCGAAGACTCATCTCCGAAGTCGCTTGGAGCGGCGTGAACCGGGTGTCTGGAGACACCGCTTCGTAGCGAATGGGATAGACAATGTCTGAAGCGTCGTAAATCCCGATGGCGATCGAGCTTCGACCCCGACCGTAGTTTTCGGCGAGACGCTCCTGGGTTTCGATCAACTGCTTGAGGGCGTTGTCGTCGATCTGGACGTTACGACAGGCGAATCCGGACACGAAAGGCCTGACGTGTTCGAGTTCGGGATCGACCTCGATTCGATGATCCTCATCGGCCGACGCGGAGAAGAAAGGGTAGGGGGCGTACTCTCCCTCGCGGTAGCCCTTGAGGGTGCGCCCGAGACCTTCCGTGCACCAGAGGTCGGGTCGGTTGGTGTCCTTGAGCTGAACCCGTAGTTCGTCGCCCTCGACCTTGACCTCGGCTTTGGCGAATTCGAGCGCAACTTCGAGTTCGGGAAGCGGGTAGGTCTTCCCGGCCAGGCGCTCGAGATCTTGTTTGGTGACTGATATCGTGGGCATCAGAACCTTTCGGTCGTCCTATTTCTGGTTTCGTAGATAGTCGAGGTCGGTACTGAACAGATCGCGGATGTCGCTGACGCCCAGGGATACCATCGCCATTCGATCGACCCCTAATCCCCAGGCAATAACGGGAACGTCAACGCCCAGGGGCGCAGTCAGTTCGGGACGAAAGAGCCCCGCTCCACCGAGTTCGATCCATCCGAGCGTGGGATGCTTGGCCTGAAGCTCGACTGAGGGTTCGGTGAACGGGAAGTAGTCGGGCACGTAGCGAACCTCCTCGGCCTCGGCGACTTCGAGGGCGAAGAGTTTCAACAGGCCCAGCAGGGATTGAAAGTTGATAGATCCGCCGAGGACGATGCCTTCGACCTGGTTGAACTCGGCACCGTGTGTCGCGTCGATCTCGTCCGGACGGAAGCAGCGGGCAATCGCGAAGTATTTGCCGGGGATGTTCGGTCCTCCCGCGAGAGTTCGGGCGGACAGAGCGGTACCCTGTGTCCGCATCAGAAGACGACGGGATCGCTCGGGATCGAATGGATAGCGCCATCCGCGAGACCCCGTGTCGCCTCCGTCCCGGTGCGCGCGACCGACGGCGCTGAAGTGCGGTTCTTCCGGACCCTGGGACTCGCTGGGATCGCTGACGAAATAGGCATCGTGGATGTTTCGTGCCGCGTGGAACTGGGGCATAAAGAGCGCGTCCATATTCCAGAATTCGGTCTCGACCAGGGGCCCCTTCATCTCTTCGAACCCGAGCGACAATAGCTTGCGGCGGACCTGATCGAGGTAGGCGCGATACGGATGGTGACGTCCGGTCTGGATGCGTGGGGGGCGGATCGACAGATCGTACCGACGGAAGCCGACCTGTTTCCACGCTCCGACCTGGATCATCTCAGGGGTGAGCCGGCTGACCTCTTCGCCGGTCAGATTCTGGTCGAGAACCGCGGTCAGGGTTTCACGACCGTCGTCGGTCAACGCGTATTCCCGCACGGTTTGTTCGCTCAGGCGGACCGGGGATTTGCCCTTTCCCCGCCCCGTCGCGGATTCTTCGATGTGCGCCCTGAGTTCGCCCGAGAACGTTTCGATCGAGACCGTGGCTTCCGGATCTTCGCGGAATCGCCCGATCAGACCGTCGACGATGGTTTCCGTATGGAAAGCGGCCCGCTCCGCATCCTTCAAGACGATGTGGGGCCCGTCGCTGTCGATGATGCCTTCCTTTTTCAGCGAGCCGAATGCACTGCCCCAGTCTCCGCGGTCGAATCGATCGTCGCCCTGGAGATCGCCGAGGGTGACCGAGCCTTCGGTAGCCCGGCGGAGGAGTTCGGACTCCGGGGTGCCGCCCACTTCGAGGAAACGTTTGCCCTGGTCGCTGAGGGAGACCGATATCCGCGCTTCTTCCGATGTCACGGCCAGGAGCGACTTGGACACGAGCCACTCGACTGCGCGTCGAAGTTGACCCGCCTCAAGACCCGAGGAGGCCTCGAGGTCGGCATCCGATTGGGTGGTTTCGGGTGCCTGGGTGAACCCACGAAGGGTTTTGATTTCGAGCGCGTGCAGTGATGTCAGATCGAAGTCAGCCATCGGTTTTCCTCGGGGTCATAACAAAAAACGCTCCTCCGTCCATTTAGGGACGAAAGAGCCTCTTCCGCGGTACCACCCTAATTGCGATGCCGACGACCGGCCCCGCCACTCTACGCAGCCATCACTGCCCGCTCCGATCACGTGGAACGATTCCGGCTCAACCTATGGCCGCTTCCGGCGGCTGGGTGCGAGCTCTGCTCGCGAAGCCCCGCTCCCGGAGATCCAGGAGCATTCAGCTGAGCAGCTCGGGAGTGAACTTCGACCGTGCATACCTCGCGGGTGCTCACAGTCACGGCACCCGCTCCCTCGTGAGGCTGGAGACGGCGTACTTTTCTCCGTCGTTGCTTTGGGCAGAAAATAGAAGAGCAGGTGAAACGAGTCAAGCGTGCGGTTAGTCCGCCTGTTGCTTGGGGTGTTGATCGTCGGTGTACGGGTCGGACCGTTCGAGGACGGTGCGGATACTTCTGGGTGTCGATCGTTCCAGGGCCTGCAGAGCGCGGTACAGGCTGGCGTGACGTCTCCGACGACCCCGACGAAGGCCGTGAACGCACGGCTGTTCCCGATCAGAATCGTCAACCCGAGGGCGATCATCAGCGCGCCGAACGGAACCGGCAAAGGCACGACGGCGAGCCCGGCAAGGACCAAGATGACGGCGATGATCTGGTAGAGGACGTTGGTCACGAGGGCCGATCGATGGGGTTGGCAGGTACTCTATGAGGATGACGGATCTTGCCTTTCGCGTCAAGGGTGCTAGGCATCGTCCGGAGGAATGTAGCTGTTTGCGAGGTCGACGTAGTCCTCTCGTACAGGACTAAAAATATCGAGGGCCCTGGCGCTTCCTCCAACAGCCACGGCGCGATGGGGCACGTGGGGGGGAATGAGGTAGGCCTCTCCCGGTTCGACGAGCCGCGTCTCGTCACCGATGCTGAGTTCCATCGTGCCTTCCAGCATAATGCCGCCCTGTTCGTGGGGGTGACTGTGACGATTGACGACGGCGCCCTCGTCCATTTCGAGGAGGGAGATCATCAGATTCTCCCCGAAAGGTGCACGGATTCGTACCCCGGGGGCGACTTCGTTCGTGGGGATCGCGTTCCAGTCGATGAAGGGCATATGAGTGACCGATCAGGGTAGAAAAAAGATTCGGGCGGGGTCGCCGGTTACTTGCTCCGAAGGCCTCGCAGGGTATTGCGGATGATGCTGTGCTTCACATCCTCACCCTCTTCGGCGGTGGCTTCCGCTTCGATCGCACCGAACAGCTGGCGCGTCATCAACTTGGCCGCACTGCTGTGCATCCGCTGTCCGACGGCCGCGACCGGGCCGCCCAGCGTGACGTCGCCCTCGTAGATGACGGTCGTGGCGTCGCCGTCTTCGACGAGTTCGACCTTTCCCTCCCCCTTGACGAAACCGGTTTTGCCCTTCGCGTCCACAAGCATTCGATAGCTCGAAGGGGCTTCGATGTCGGTGAGCTGAACCGTACCCGCGTATTCGCCCTTGATGGGACCGACCCCGGCCGCGAGGTGGATGGAATAGGCGCCATCGCCCGTCGACTCCAGGCCCTTGCACCCCGGCATGACCCGGGCGAGACACTCGGGATCGGTGAGCACGGTGAAAACTCGATCGCGGGCTGCGGATATCTGATGTGTGCCGGTGATTTTCATGAAGCCCTGATGACCTCCGGGGGCAAGAAACGAAAAGACACGAAGGGGAAGCCGTCAGGGCCCCTTCGTGTCTTTCGTGTAGTGGCGACGTTCAGCTCTTCGCGCGTTCGGCTGCGCTGGCGAGTGCACGGCTGGCGAGGACTGTGGCCAGGTGCATCCGATACTCGCCTGAAGCGTGGTGGTCCTCGTTGGCGTCCTGGACACCGTCGGCCGCAAGGGCGGCGGCGGCCGCGATGGCGCCTTCATCGGGCGCCTTGCCCACGAGCGCGTCCTCGACCGCAGACGCCGTGTAAGCGATCGGAGCGACGCCCGTGACGCCGACCCCGGCCGCACTGACGTTGCCCGATTCGTCGAGCGTGAGTTGGGCCGCGACGCCTGTGATGGCGAAGCCGGAAGCCGACTGGTGCATCTTTGCGTAGGCGCTTCCGGAGCCGGCCGGCGGCTCGGGGATCCGGATTTGCGAAAGGATCTCTCCGTCGCCGATCGTGGTCGTCATCATATCGACAAAGAAATCGCTGGCGGAGACCTCTCGCGTGCCGCTGGGCCCCGCGACTTCGAAAGAAGCGCGTAGAGCCATCATTGCGGCGGGCCAATCTGCGGCGGGATCGGCGTGGACGACACTTCCGCCGAGGGTTCCGCGATTGCGGACCTGGAGATCGCCGATCTCGTTGGCGGTCTCGGGGAGGACCGGGCAGACGCGCCGCAGGCGGGCGTTGCTGCCGATCGTGTGGTGCGTCGTGAGCGCGCCGATTTGAATGTGACCGTCCGAAATACGAATCCGGCTGATTCCGGAGACACGCCCGATGTCGATGACGACCGCGGGCGCGGCGAAGCGGAGCTTCATCAGCGGGATGAGGCTGTGACCGCCTGCCAGTATTTTGGCATCCTCGTGCTCGTTGAGGAGACTGACGGCCTTCTTGAGGGTCTTTGGCGCGTGGTAGTCGAAGGTGCCGGGGATCATGACGATTCTCCTCCGTTCATCAGGCGCCAGAGCTTTTCGGGTCTGAGCGGCATATCGATGTGGCGAACCCCGAAGGGCTTGAGCGCGTCGATGACGGCGTTTACGATAGCGGGGGTCGAACCGATGGTGCCCGCCTCGCCGACACCTTTCACGCCCATCGGGTTGACCGGCGTGGGTGTCACCGTGTTGTCGAGCTCAAACCGCGGGAAGAAATGGGCTTTGGGCATCGTGTAATCCATAAACGTGCCCGTGAGGACCTGACCCGACTCGTCGTAGATGACTTCCTCGTAGAGGGCCTGACCGAGACCCTGGACGATACCGCCGTGGATCTGGCCCTCGACGATCATCGGATTGATGATGTTGCCGACGTCGTCGACGGCGACGTAGCGCTGGATGTCGACCTCGCCGGTGTCCTTGTCGACCTCGACGACGGCAATGTGCGTTCCGAACGGGTAGGTAAAGTTCGACGGCTCGAAGAAGTGGGATTCGGCGAGGCCCGGCTCGGTGTCCTCTGGCATATCGATGCCGCGATGGGCGTGGCCGGATACGTCAGCGAGGGAGACGCCTCGTTCGGGGTTCCCTTTGACGACGTAGCGATCGTCCTCCAGCTCGATGTCGTCGATGTTGGCTTCGAGCATATGCGCGGCGAATTTCTTGACCTTCTTTTTCACTTTTTCCATCGCCATAATCATCGCCGTTCCCCCGACGGCCGTTCCGCGGCTGCCGAAGGTCCCGGTTCCGTACTGGACCGAATCGGTATCTCCGTGGACGATCTTCACGTCGTCGACGTCGACGCCCAGCCCGTCCGCGATGAGCTGTGCAAATGTCGTCTCTTGGCCCTGGCCGTGGGGTTTGATTCCCGTGAGGACCGTGACCTTGCCGGTGGGGTCGACACGTACGGTACCCGATTCCCAACCGCCAGCCGGCATTGCGGCCGAGGGCCCCATCCCACAGATCTCTGCGTAAGTCGAGAGGCCGATCCCGAGGTAGCGACCTTCGTCCCGAAGTTCGGCCTGCTTCTTCCTCAATCCTTCGTAATCAGCATTCTTGAGGGCCTTGTCGAGCGCGATGGTGTAGTCGCCACTATCGTAACTGAGTCCGGTCCCCGTTTCATACGGGAACGAGTCTTTGACGATGAAGTTCTTGCGACGTACCTCGAGCGGGTCCAGACCAAGCTCGTCTGCAACACAGTCGACGATGCGTTCGACGATGTAGGTGGCTTCCGGTCTTCCGGCGCCGCGATAGGCGTCGGTGGACATTTTGTTGGTGAATGCGGCACGAAGATGCATTGAGACGTTTCGGATCTGGTAGCAACCGCACAACATCAGACCGGTCAACGTCGGAATCGCGGGGGTTAGCAGCTGGAAGTAGGAACCGACGTCGGCGACGACGTTGTACTTCAACGTCGTGATCGTGCCGTCGTTCTTCATCCCGATTTCGACATCACCCAGCTGGTCGCGGCCGTGAATGGTGTGGAGAAAGTTCTCACGACGGCTCTCCATCCATTTGACCGGGCGCTCGAGTTTTTTCGCGAGATGTCCGAGGACGGCTTCCTCCGCGTAGACGTTCAACTTACACCCGAATCCACCCCCGACTTCAGGGGCGATGACTCGGACTCTGTTTTCATTCAGTCCGATCATCAGGGCAACTTGCGTGCGGAGGATGTGCGGAATTTGCGTAGACGACCAGAGCGTGAGCTGCTCGTCGCCGGCGTTGAAGTCGGCGGCAACGCCCCGTGGCTCGATCGGGTTGGGGGCCAGACGCTGGTGAATGAATCGCTGGCTGATGACGCGATCGGCTTCTTTCAGGCCTGCGTCGACGTCACCGCCTTCGAGATCCCAGGTGAATGCCTGGTTGCTGTCGAAGTGGTCGTAGAGCTTGACTGAACCGGGCTCCAACGCGGCTTCGGCGTCCGAGACGGCTTCGAGCGGATCGTAGTCGACTTCGACAAGATCGACGGCGTCCTGTGCAACGTAGCGATCCACTGCGACCACGGCCGCAAGAGGCTCTCCGACGAATCGCACCTTGTCTTCGGCGAGCACCGGATGTTCGGGGACCTGGACGTTCGGGAAGTCGGTGGCCGCACAGGGCACGCCGCCGACGTCGGGATTGACGTCCGCCCCGGTGACGACGGAGACGACGCCGTCGAGAGCGGAGGCTGCCGACGTGTCGATGCTCTGGATTTTAGCGTGGGCGTGGGGGCTGCGCACGAACGCCACGTAGCACATCCCCGGTAGCTGAAGGTCGTCGACGTAGGTGGCGAGGCCCTGGATGAGCCTTGGGTCCTCTCGCCGTTTGATACGCGCGCCGACGGATTTGGCGACTGGCATAAGTGATCTCCTCAGGCCCGCATCTTCTTGGCGGCGTATTGGACGGCGTCGATGATGTGCTGATACCCGGTGCACCGGCAGATGTTCCCCTCGATGCCCTTTCGGATGTCAGCTTCGGTCGGTCTTTTGTTTCGCTCTAGGAGCTGGGCGGCGGTCATAATCATTCCCGGTGTGCAGAATCCGCATTGCAGACCGTGACACTCCCAGAAGCCTTCCTGGACGGGATGGAGCTCTCCGTCATCAGATAGGCCCTCGATGGTGGTGATTTCCTGACCGTCGGCCTGGACGGCCAGCAATGTGCAGGATTTGACGGCATCGCCGTTGAGCAGGACGGTGCACGCACCGCACAGACTCGTTTCGCACCCTACGTGGGTCCCCGTGAGACCTACGACGTCTCGAATCAGGTGAACCAGCAAGGTGCGAGGTTCCACGTTGTGAACGCGGCTTTCCCCGTTGATAGTGATCTCGACCTTCACGAATGTGTCCTCCGTTGCGGATGTCTGACGCTTAACTCGATCGCTCGATGCCTGTGATTGGGCGATTCTGCGCAGGTTTGGCTCGCAGGACGGCAGGCGGCCAAAATAGACGGGTTCGCAGTTGTGGCAAGCACTTTTGGTGTCCGGAACGGGTTCGAGTGGGAAAATTCGTCCGATCTTTCCCATATCATCCACCCGTGATTCATCGTTAAGCCATTAATAAACATATTCTTGTGGTATTGTGGGCGGGGACTGCCCGCAGGGTACAGGCTTTGCATTGTGGAGGGTGAACCTAATCGAAACGACTTGGGTTCGTGCAATCGGGCCTGGCGGGTCCAAACTCTTCCACCCTGGTGAATCAGGAGTCTGGCTTTGGCTGAAGCGGAAATCGAAGGTCTCGAGGCAAAGGAAAAAGTGGCGGTCCTGATGATCGCGCTGGGACAGGAGACGACTGCCGAAGTGATGAAGTATATGTCGGACTTCGAAATCGAGCAGATCGCCCAGTCGATTAGCGAGCTGGAAGTCGTCACGACGGAGCAGGAAGACCAGGTGCTCGAGGAGTTCGAGCAAATGTTGATCGCGGGTCAGTACATCTCGCAAGGCGGGATGGACTTTGCCCGGGGAGCGCTTGAAAAGGCAGTGGGTCCGAGAAAAGCCCAGAGTCTGCTCGACCGTGTCAACTCCACGACTGCGAGCGGCTTCTATATGCTTCGCAACGTCGACCCTGCACAGATCATCCCCTTCGTTTGTAAAGAACATCCCCAGACGATTTCTCTGATTCTCTCTCAGCTCGACGTCAACCAGGCGGCGGGCGTGTTGAACGGTCTTCCTGAAGAGCTTCAGGCGGACGTCGCCCTCCGAATCGCCCAGATGGAGAATATCTCTCCCCACGTTCTTCGAGACCTGGAAGCCAGTCTGGCCGGTGAGTTGGAAGCCATTCTCTCCGGGCAGGTGACGGAGATCGGCGGGCCCAAAGCGGTCGCCGAGATCTTGAACCGGACGGGAAGGACGACGGAGAAATCAGTGCTCGAGCGTCTGGACGCACACGACCCCGAGCTGGCCGAACACGTGCGGAACAAGATGTTCGTGTTCGACGACATTGCCCAACTGACGGATCGTGAGATTCAGATGATCCTGCGAGAGGTGGATTCACACGATCTGGCGATCGCCCTGAAGGGGTCCAACGACGAGCTAAAGGAACGTGTATTCGCAAACGTGTCGGATCGCGTCGGTCAAATGATGAAAGAGGAAATGGACTTCACAGGTTCGATCAGGCTGAGCGACGTGGAGGAAGTGCAGCTGCGCGTCGTGCAGACCGTCCGCCAGCTGGAAGAGGCGGGGCAGGTGACGATTGTCAGAGGGGATTCGAACGACCAGTTCGTTTAGGACTCCGTAAGAAAAGTTGACGGAGGCACGGAATCACGTCGCTCGGTGGGAGATCCATCGGGCGCGTTTTTCTGTACAGCAAGAAATGGGGTGGAAGGGCGCCGCCGAATCGTGCATACTTGAAGGGTTGGGCGACAATCGAGAAGAAGGAGATCTCAATGGCTGACGAGACGATCTACTACGTGGGCGATCCAATGTGTTCGTGGTGCTGGGGGTTCGCGCCCGTTCTGGACGCGGTGAAGGCGGCAATCCCGGAAGAGCTTCCTCTGGTCTACGTGATGGGAGGACTGGCAAAGGACAGTGACGAGCCGATGCCGCAGGAGACGCGGGAGTACATTCAAGGTCAGTGGCGACTCGTGACGGAGCAGACAGGGGCGACGTTCAACTGGGACTTCTGGGACGATTGCCAACCTCGTCGATCGACCTACCCGGCGTGTCGGGCGGCGATATCCGCGGGACTCCAGAAGGAAGACGCGGTGGCCACGATGTTCGAGGCGATTCAGCGGGCCTACTACCAGGAAGCGCGGAATCCGTCCGATCTGGATACACTCACCGCGCTGGCGGGCGAGCTTTCCCTCGACAGGGATTGCTTTGCGGAGGACGTCGTGTCGGATGAAGTAGAACAACTGCTGCAGGACGGGTTCAACGTGAGGCGATCTCTCGGGGTTCGGGAGTTCCCGAGCCTGGTCTATAAGAATGGAGAGGAGCAGACCTGGCTGGTCAAAGGGTGGGCGAGCAAGGATACCGCCCTGCGAATGCTGGAAGAGGTCGGGATCCCCCTTGCGGTCTGATTCATCTTTCCGGCGGTGACGCCGTCTGAGGGTTCTGCACGAGCGGCAGGACCCTTTTTCTATTTAGATGTTTCCGTTGCCCAAAGCGAGTGGGGCGAAGGCGGTCCTGTGCGTATAGGGCTTCGGCCTGGTCCCATCGGTGGGGACTGCCCTTGCGGTCGCTCTGTCCGTATGGCAGGGCGGTGTAGGATTCGATGCGGTTCGGATGGAAGACCATTACCGTCGGAGCTGCCTGCCCCGCGTTGCCGTAGCCGACCACCCCCTCGACGGTGACACGGGTTCTGCGCAACGAACGGGCAAGAGGATGGGCGACACCGGGCAACCCCCAGGACCTGTCGTCGCGGCGGAACCGGTGGATCTCGTGCCAGGGGATGCTCAGGCGGCCGTATCGCTTCGCGTGGGCGGCAGACGCCTCTTCGAGCGCCTCGATAAGGGCACCGGCCGTGCGGGCCGTCATTGGCTGTCGGGAAGCGATCCTCGTGTGGTCGATGAGACGACCTTTCTTCTCGCACGTCTCGCGCCACGTTAGATAGAGGGCGAGTCCCGTTGCGTCGGGGTCGGCGCGGCCGTTCCAATTCTGAATCAGGTCGAAGGCCTCTGTGTTGTCACTGGGCTCCGCCTGGATGACGCGAGCATCCGCGAGGGCCCGTTGCCAGTGGTGGGCGTCGGCGACATAGGTGTCGAACACCAGGTCGAACACCTCCTGCAGGGTGAGCCGCCCGTAGCCGGAAAGGTGGGTGGCCAGCCGGCGGGAGTGGGTCGGATTTCTCGAGGGTGTCGCGTTGAACACGTAGAGCGGGTAGCGATCGGGTACGGCGGGACTGGCAGAGGTCAGGAGGTCGGGAGATGTCGATAGATCGTGAATCCAGCCCTGTTCAGGATCGACGATCTGGATGAGGTCGTCCTGGGAATGGAAACCGAGCCAGGCGGTGGTCGGGTCGTTTCCGTCGACGGGAAGGTGCCATACCTCGGTTTCTGAGCGGATCGGAGTGTGCCCGGTCTGTAGATAGTGGACGCGCCCCCGCCGGTCGCAGTAGAGGATGGATCGTGACCCCATCTGGGCTTCGGCAACGGCATCGTAGAAGGCACTGAAGCTGGCCGCGTTCATCATTCGATAAAGCTGGCCGACTGCATTGCCACCCAGGCCGGACAGGCGGTAGACATAGGCCTTACGCCCATCTCGATGGATGACGGGGCCGTCGTTTGTGCGCTGCGCGTAGCGCTCGACCGTAGTGGTCGAGTTGCCGGTTCGCACGTCGATCCGCAACGTGTCCAGAGCGAGCCTGCGTATCCGACCTCCATAGCTGTAGGTCGATGCGGCCGTCGATTTCATTTCGATCTCGTAGACGTCGACCACGTCGGGGCCGGCCGGCCCAAGGCCCCATCCGATGTGCCGGTTGTGCCCGAAGAGGATGACGGGAAGTCCCGGGATCGTGTATCCCCACACGTGGGTGGAGTCGCCGTGGAGGTGGACTTCGTAGTAGCGCGTTGGGCTTTCCCAGGGGCCTTCGGGGTCGGCAACCAGAATGGGTGCGTCCCCTGCGGCGCGTTCGGGGGACAGGGCCCAGAGGGCGTGGCCCTGTTCATCGGGACCGGGATCCGGGGCGCGCGAGAATTCACGGTCCGCTCTGGCGATGAGGTCCCGCCAGACGAGGTACCGCGAAAACGCGAGGGTGTGCGCCGGATGGGGAGGAGCGGCCCATTCGGGGACGTCTTCGGGGTGCTGCGACATATAATATCTGATGCCGTCGGTGAATCCTTCGATGAGGCTGCGTGTGGCCGGCGGGAGAGTGGCGAGGGTTTCAAGCGCGGCCGCTTCGTGGGCCCAGAGATGCTGGGTAAAGTCGGCGTCGATCTGGTCCGCGCCGTAGACGGAGGCCCGGGCCCCGGTAGCGGTGAGGTAGTTTTCGAGTAGCGCGTCCAGGCGGTCCTCGGCCTGCGCGTAGCCCAGCCCGAAGGCCATCGCTCGTTCGGATGTTCCGTAGATATGCGGGACTCCCCAGCCGTCGCGGAAGACGGTTACGTCACCGGTGGTTTCGCTCCCCAGCCCGGGCGCTGATATCAGCACGAGGAAAGCGATGATCTTGACACCCAACAGGGGCCCTTTTAGTTTCAGCGGCGACGGGCGTTCGGGTCGTTTTGCGTTGAGCATACTCACACTATAGGCCAATCGTGAAGTGTCGTCCGCTAATCGGGACGGGTAGGAGCGAGACGACGTCACTTCTGGAGGTAGAAGGATGGCAGAGCAGACCATCTCGCCGGAGCAGCACAACGAACTGCTGTTTATGCAACTCGTGATGATGTTCCAGGGAATGGCGATGCAGCAGCTGGGCAAGGTGGCGAACCCGGCGACGCAGAAAGTGGAGCGCGATCTGGGACAGGCCAAGAACTTCATCGACCTTTTGTCGATGATCGAGGCGAAGACGAACGGCAACCTGAACGACCAGGAGAAACAGCTTCTCGATCACGCCCTGTTCGAGCTTCGGATGAACTACGTGGACGAGACGAAAAAAGGAGACCCTGAGCCTGAAGCGGGAGACGAAAACGACGAGGCTGCGGATGGGGAAGATGTTGAGCCAGGCCCGTCGGACGAGGAGTCCTCGTCGTGAGCTTTCGAATCGGGCTGGCGTGTCTCGTGCTTGCCTCGGGTTGCGCGCATTACGGCACGTCCGCGTCCGGGGAGGGGGCCTTTGCCTCCGTGGCGATCTCTCTGTTCGAGAACGAGAGCCTCGAGGCAGGGCTGCAACAGGCGATGACGGACACGCTGATTCAGACGTTTTTCGCGAACGGGTCGATGAGAGTGTTGGATGAGGACCAGGCCCAACTGGTGTTACGGGGAACGGTGACGGGTGTTCTGGAGCAGCCCTTCACCCTGGAAGGGGGAAGCGAACAGTTCAGGATCACGATCAGGTTGGATGTGTCGTGTTACGACACGGCAGAGAAGACCTCGATCTGGGAGGAGAAAGGGCTTCGGGGATTCGGCATCTACGATGCGGGTGCTGCACGACAGGCGGTGCGGGAGGCCGCTCTTGGAGAGGCGATGGCGATGGTGGCCGGTGACATCGTGGATCGAACGCAGGTGGGTGGTTGGTAGGCCGGCGGGGCAAGGATCCGGGCGAGGACTGAGGTGGAGTTTCGGTCAGTCCGCGGCCTGGAGGAGCGTCGTTCCGTCAAGGCGCTTCTACGGACTGAATTCGAGGTTTCCCCCGGCGTTGGAGCCGCGTTTGGGCGTCTCTACGACGATCTTCTTGACCGTGACGACTCGATCGGGGAGGGGCGGTCCTGGGTGGCCGTCGAAAAGGGAAGGATCGTCGGGCACGCTCTGTACGGGTTTCGATCGCTCAGGATCGCGGGATGTGATGTCGCCGGGGCCTTGATCGGGATGGTCGTGGTGGCCCCCGCCTTCCGTGGGAAGGGGATCGGCGGCAGCCTGATCGGTTGTCTGGAAGAAGCTGCGCGAAGTGAAGGATGTCTCGTGGTGCAGCTGGCCGGCGACTTGGGATACTACAGCCGGTTCGGTTATGTCGACGGCTACGTGGATGGGGTCCAGACACTAGAGCCGGCGAGCCGTCGGCCGACAGGTTTCAGAGATGCGGTGGCGTCAGACATCGATCGACTGACCCGGTGGTCGCTCGCCCACGTGCCCGCTGGTGCGGTCGTTCCGAGCGATCGCCGGTGGCGCTGGTTGCTCGAGACGGGCCACCCCGGAGGACTCACCGGGACGAACGAGAGGATGGTGGGGTTCCGCAGCACAGAGGACCGGGTGATCGTCAGCGATGACGGCTACGCCAGCTTCGCTGCCGGAGACGGGGTCTTCGTCGTTTACGAGGCCGGTGCAGATCATCCGGACAGGCTGCTGGACGATCTGCGCGCCTATGCCGCGGAATTCGGAGTTCCACGGTTGGAACTGCGTCTGCCCTCGCGCCATCCAGTGGCGATGGCCTGGGAGCGGGGTCGAAGCTCGCCCAATCCGGAGTTCCTGGTGAAATCCCTTGATACGGCCGCCCTGTTCGAGCGCGTTCGAACGGAAATAGACAGCAGGCTCGCGGGGGTCGAGGAGCCTGGACCTGTGGTCACGCTCTCGATCGGGTCGTTCAGCCTGCGGATCGGTCGTTCCCTGGAGGTTACGACGTCCGATGAAGGCCACGATGGGGAGGGCGATCGCATCTATGTTCCCGAAATCGGCCTGATTCGGGCCCTATTGGGGAGGGATTCGGTGGCGGATATGGTGCAGAGACGAGGGGGCGGTGCTCGATCGGTTTCGCTGCTCCGGGTCGGATTCCCGCCTGGTGAGCCGTTTTTCTGGCTTGCTGATGCCATCTGATTCGACCGCCTCGGATATACACAATCTCTAAAGCTTTTCCCTCCCGATCCGATATTACTACTGAGTAGTAATGGTTACCGCCAACCATTGCCAAGGAGGGCAAAGATGGTGAAACAGGATGTCCACACTCTCAGCCCGGGTCGGCGTTCCGCACATGGGCCGATTCAGATTCAGGTCCTGGGTTCCGGGGCGGATCATCGGAAGATCCTCCCGTCCAAGAAGGACCTGTTTTCGTTTCGGTCACGCCTCAAGCTCGACCTGGCTCATTTTGTAGGAGGGCTTTGACTATCGCATAATGCCTGAGCGTTTCTGATCGCTTTCACATTGTCCGTCTCGCCCGAGAACGAGACAGGCGATGCAGGGACCGGTAGTGTGACCTCGGCGAGGCAACCACAGGAGGTGACGAGGCCAAACGACTGCCGCGTGATTGGAAAGCCCTGAAGCGCTTTCCCGAAAGGGAACTAACCTCCCCACCTTACGATTCTGCTAGGAGGGGGTTATGGTTCGATACCACTCAGAGGATTTAGTCAGGAAGCACGGATTCAAGAAGGGTCTGGACCTGCTGAACGTGATGCGTGCGAGGGATCTCGGAATGATTCCCGAGCGGCGGGCCTTTCACTTCGTTCGAGAAAATGTGATGTTCTTCTCAGGGAACGGGAACCCGGAGTTGAACGGCAAGATGGAAACAGCAGTTGTTCATTGAAAGGGGGCGCGACGAATTTGATTCGCGCCCCCTTTCGCCTTTAGCGACAGACCGCTAATCCCTTCCGGCTACCCCTCTCCTTCCTTCGCTTGGCTTTCAAGAAAAGCGATCAGTCCGTTCAAGGACTTGTGTACTTTCTTGAAGTGACGATTCTCTTTGAACGGTCGAATCATTTCCCACCGGCTGTACCGGAATTCCTCCAGTCCGTAATCCAAAGGATCGTACATCAACTTGACGCCGAACGTTCGGAATCGACCCCTTTCCTCATCTTCGTCCTCCCAGTCGATTTAGCTTCGAACGATCTGACCGAGGACGCTGATGCGTTTGGGAAGCGCGGGACGATGGGTCTCGATCTCGCGGGAGAACCGAATCTTCGGGTAGAACGCGAAAAGAAACAGGTGTTGTTGAAGTCTCTCGAACTGCTCGGCCGTCGTGAGTCTGTCGGAGGGCTCTGCGTAGTCGATGAACTCCTCGATCGCGTCGATTCTGAACCCGTTGGCGCTGAAATCGAGGAGGCCCAGTCGGATCCCTCCCTCGATCGCTTCCTGCGCCACGGGGCGAATCGTGATGTTCTCCAGCCCATCCTTGACGATCTCGGTGACCAGCTGAAAGTATTCTTTCCGGCCGGAGATCGGCGCTCTCGATCCATAATGAAGAATGAGAATGCCTCCCAGTCCGAGGTGGTGAGGATCGCGGCGATCCTTCGTCCAGGCGAGGGTCGGCTTCTTGATATGGAGAGTTCGACCTTCTTCTTCGCTGCTCAACCCGAGCACGTCCGAGTAGCCAAGGTCGAGAAGCAGCCCTTTCTGCAGCTTTTCATCGAGGTAGGGTTTGCTGACGTAGACTTTGCGGTCTTCGGTCGGGTTCAGGCGCATCGCGTCCTTGAACCGGGCGACGAGGTCCACGGGACTGAACGCGTCGTCGGGTCGAGGCGGATCGATGGAGGCGTGTGGATAGACTCTGAGGTTTCGATCCACGGAGGGATGGCGCCCTCCGAAGGAGGCTGGAGGTTTGTGCGCATCGCGAACACGTCGAAGAAAACCTGTGGGTAGACGGGAAGGGCCCCGGGGGGCGTCCGGTGGGAGAAGCGAAGGGAGTTCCGTTGGTCCTGCTTGATGACGTCCGACAGCGGACGTAGCGGGAACCCCACCCCCGAACTGGGGTTGAGTCGTGGCACGCCGTTCGATTTGAGATGGGCGTGCTGTTCGACGACGACGACGAGAACCCTGGGGATACGCTGGTAGAGGAACCAGAGTCGGACCGTTTCACCCCGGCCGAGGAAGCGGTCCCGATCCTCGGCTTTGAGGCCATCGGGCGTACTGACGCTCACACTTTGATCGTCGACGAGGAGACGCCCTCGAGAGTGGAAGAACTCGACCTTCCCGATCTCCTCGTTGACTTCCACGCCATCGGCGGTAGTGAGAAAAATACAGTTCGCGGAGGTGACGTTGAAGGACTGGAGGCGCTCCAGGCCACGGGCCTCTGATGTGACGGCTCGACGATGGCCCTTCTTGACGAAGAAATCGCTGATCAGCATTCCGCCGGTTCCTTTCCTACCCTTGAATCAAGGATATTGCCGCAGATGGAGATCGTCAAGAAAGCGTCTTGCTCCGGGAGGGGGTTGATGAGCGTCGGAGGTCGGCCTATATTGCACGCCCATTCGCCCCTTCCCGCATTCTATGACCCGCGACTTTACAGCCACGACATTCGTCGTCCAGGACGACCGTACCCTTCTGCTTTTCCACAGGAAAATAGGCGCCTGGTTTCCTCCGGGCGGTCATATCGACCCCGATGAGTTGCCCGATGACGCAGCCCGACGCGAAGTCAGGGAGGAAACCGGACTCGAGGTGGAACTGCTGTCCTCGCGCAGACCGTTGGGCGAAGTCGAGGTCCTGGGCCGGCCGGAGTGCATTCTTCTGGAGGACATTTCGAACGATCATCAGCACATCGACCTGATCTATTACGCCCGGGTGACCGGGGGGGCGCTGTCGGTGAGTGACGCGGAGGCGTCCGGTTTTCGCTGGTGCAGCCTGGAAGACCTGGCTGATGAGGCGATCCACGAAGACATCCGGGTGCTGGGCCGCGAGGCCATCGCCCGAGTCGGAGAGGCATCAGAAACCCCGCCGTTGTCAACGACCGCACACAAGGAGTAGCCGTGGCTTTACCCAATCGGGTCACGAATGACATTCAGGATCTGATCGGCACGACACCTGTCGTGCGCCTGAACCGGATGGTTACAGACGCGGATGCCGAGGTGGTCGCGAAGCTGGAACTTCTGAACCCGGCTCGCACGGTGAAGGACCGGATCGCCGCAGCGATGATCGACGATGCCGTTCAAAGGGGTGCGCTCCGTGCCGGGATGACGATCGTCGAGCCGACCAGCGGTAACACGGGGATCAGTCTGGCAATGATCGCGGCCGCACGAGGATATCGACTCATTCTGACAATGCCCGAGTCGATGAGTGTGGAGCGGCGCAATTTACTGGCCAGCTATGGTGCGGAGCTGGTGCTGACGCCAGCCGACGACGATATGGCCGGGGCGGTCGCCCGTGCGGACGCAATCGCAGCGGAGGACCCGGATGGGATGTTCGTGCCACGGCAGTTCGACAATCCCGCGAATCCCGAAGTCCATCGTGCATCGACCGGACCGGAGTTGCTGAAATCCTGCGACGGTCGGATCGATGCGTTCGTTTCGGGCGTAGGAACGGGGGGGACGATTACCGGGGTCGGCCGGGTTCTCAAAGAGGCCAATCCGGATGTGCTGATCGTTGCCGTCGAGCCCGAGCGATCCGCGGTCCTGTCTGGCGGTTCCCAGGGCGTTCACGGCATTCAGGGTATCGGAGCCGGGTTCGTACCGAACGTGCTGGACGAGGCGATCTACAACGAGACCGTGACGGTGAAGGATGAGGACTCGATTTCGACGGCGCGTCGCCTGTCGAAGGAGGAGGGAATCCTTGCTGGCATTTCGGCGGGGGCCAACGTTCTGGTCGCCCTCCAGGTCGCACGACGGCTCGGGCCTGGAAAACGCGTGGCCACGGTGATCTGCGACTCGGGCGAACGCTACTTCAGCGTCCCGGGATTCGTGGATCGATGATCAGGCGTTGACGGTCTCTTTGGCTACAGTCGACAGCCGAGGTCGGCCCGCCCGGATGGGACGAGGGCTATGGGGGAAAGATCGCTTTTCGTTCGGCGCGGTGAAGAGATTCAGAATCTTGACGCCCTTCTCTACGCCGAAGAGTTCGATGAGGCTCTGGATGGCTTCCGGGGACATTTCTTCCTCCTGGGTGGGATGTTTTTCCGGCGGAAGCGCACGAGAGGAGCCGTCGTTCGGCCCGGATTCCGGGTTTCTCTCGCGGTTTTCCGCCGTGTCCACAGGTCTTCTCCAGCTTCTTTTGCAAGCCTCGTACCATTCGTGTCGCCTGCCCCGGAACCGTCCACCGGTTCCGGTCGGACACCGGATGCGGCGCTCTCTCTCCACCCGGCTTCCCTACCGAGGGGGTGTTCTTGTCTGATCCCGCCGTCGCCCCTTCGCTACCAATCCCCGAATTTTCCGCCGAACCGATCGGGGGTTCCACACTCCGCACGATTCTGATCGCGTCTGGTCTGACCGTTGGGATCAACGCGTTCATACCCTACACCCAGCATGTTGTAAGGACGATTTCCCTCGTCGAGGGAATGATTCCGATGGGTGTGCTGATGCCGTTCCTCCTTCTCCTTTGCGTCGTGAATCCACTGCTCAGGGGACTGCGCCTGGGAACCCCGCTTCAGCCCTGGGAACTGGTGGCCGTCTTCTCGGTCTCCTACACCTGCATCCACATCAACGAGCTTCTCGGCCGAGTGTTGGCGACGTTCGCGATTCTGCACTATGTGGCGTCGCCCGAAAACCTCTGGGCGGAGTACGCGTTCGGGCTTGTTCCGCCGTGGCTGGTTGTTGAGGACGCAGGGCCGCAACTGGCGTGGTTTTACGAGGGGTTACCGGCCGGAGGTTCGGTTCCGTGGGAAATCTGGTTACGACCCACGTTCTGGTGGCTTGCGTTCCTGGGCGCGGTCGGTGTCGGTTGCGTGTCCTTCGGCTCGATGATCCGTCGCCAGTGGGTCGATCTGGAACGGCTGCCGTTTCCGTTCGCCCAGGTGACGCTGGAACTGGCCAATGCCAGCCGCGCCCGGACCTGGCCCGAGGTGATGAAGGGAAGGATGTTCTGGGTAGGATTCTCGATTCCGGCCGGAATCGTCCTCCTCTACATCGTGGGATACTTCCGACCTGATTTTCCGGTGATTACGGTGGGGATCGAGAACCACAGTGTGGACTTGGGTCGATACGTACCCGCCCTCCACGGGCGGATCAACTTCCTGATCGTCGCTTTTGCCTACTTCACGGACTTACAGATGTTGTTTTCGATCTGGTTCTTCTGGCTGCTCACGTGGCTTCAGATCGGGGCCGTGAATCGACTGGGGTTCGTGGAAGGACTGGGGGACCTGGCGGGGACCCGGGAGCAGGCGATGGGTGGGTATATCGTGTTCTGTGTCTGGGGCCTGTGGACGGCGAGAGATCACTTGAAGAAAGTGTTCTTGCAGGCCTTCAGAAATCGGCAGCTGCTGGACGACAGCAAGGAGTTGCTATCCTATCGCACCTCGGTCTGGCTCTTCGTGGCTTCTGTTGTGTTTATGGTCCTGTGGCTGACGAAGGGGGGGATGCACCCTGTTCTTTCGGTCGCGCTGGTCGTCTTCTGGTTCGTGTTCTACATCGGGTTCGCCAAGGTAATCGCGATGACGGGCCTGGTTTTTGCAGAGTCACCGGGCCTGGGTGTCGACCTTCTCGGCTTTGCTCCCCCGGGTTCGCTGCAGCCGGGGTCTGTGGCGATGCAGCAGCTGCTAAAAAGCTGCTATCAGAACGGGAAAGCGTTCGCGATGCCGAGTGCGGCCCACGCTTCGCGGTTGGGTCAGAGCCTGGGACCCTACGCGCGACTGCTGGGGACGACCATCCTGGCCACGTTGCTGATTTCGCTCGTGGCGGCGGCGACGTCCACGATTTACCTGGGTTACCAGGATGGAGCGTTCAATTTCGGTTCCTATATGTTCAGGACCGCGGCGCCCCGTTATTTCGATGGCATCGTCACGACGATTCGCGATCTCGGTGGAGATAAGCACCACGGCGTCAGGATGCTGTTCACCGGCGTGGGTGCCGCCATCGTCGGGGTGATGACGTATTGTCAATATCGATTCACCTGGTGGCCGCTTCATCCCGTTGGCTACACACTCGTTACCCGTTATTCTACGCGCACGTCGATCGTGTCCGTTTTCGTGACGTGGGTGATCAAGTTCGTCGTGATGCGAGTCGGCGGGATCTCGCTCTATCGGCGAGGGATTCCGCTCTTCATCGGTCTGATGGTCGGTTATACGTTCGCCCTGCTGGTCAGTATGGCCGTAGATTTGGTCTGGTTCCCCGCTGGGGGACACAACCTCTTCTGGGGCGACTGAGCGTTCTGTGCATCGAAGGGCTTTCTGATTTGTTTACGAAGACATTCACATTCTTCACCAGAGGGCTGAAGGAATCGGAGGTCCGCGGAAGGATCTATCGGATCCTGAGCATCGCGAGCCTGCTTGTCGCGATTGGTGGCTGTGTGGTGCTCACCTTCGGGGTGATGTACCGACTTCAGGTGGTGGTCGTGGCTTTTTCAGGCGTCCTGTCGATGGCCGTGGCCTTCTACCTGTTTATCCGACTCTGGCCGAAGGAAACGGGGGAAGAGGAGAGTGTCCGCCGTGTGGATAAGGTGCGCACGGCGATTCGAAACAAGCAGCCGCAGAAGCAGATGACGCCACTGGAAATCAGGCGCCAGCGGGAGCGCGCCCAACGGATGATTCGCGAGAAGGCCGCCCCCGCCCTCGCCAAAGCGATTCGAGGCATATTACATCAAGCTGAAGTCGAAGCAAGGAAGGGTGGGGCGCGGTAAGGGGCGATGGGCGGAAGCCCGTAACGGCAGAAGATTGAGGATGATTCGATGGCGACCCGATGCGGTCGCTTTTTCTGTGTACACCAATCTTGGACCGAGAGTCGTTTCTGCCGGGTGAGGCCACGAACGTGGCCGAACGGACCGCCCACTGCCTACCGTCCACCCCCGCAGGCAGAGAGACGCAAGGGGGAATGGTCAACCCTCACTGAGGAAATCGGTACAGATAAATACTCCCACCGAGGCGATCGAAGGGTTCGAATCGATCCAGCCAATCCACGTCGGCACCGGCAAGACGTGCAGTCTTGCGGATGTAGACGAGTTGGTGCGCGCTGACCGCATAGACGCCGGGTTGGGGAGAAACGATCTCGTCGTTCGGGATGGGTGTATGATCGATGCCATAAAGCTCTGGCGGCAACGTACCGAAGTAGAAAAGCTTGAGGGGTTCGTGGGTGTGGTGGGTTCGCTGCCACGCGCTGAGGGCGGGGAAGTTCTGGCCCCAGTCGACGTTGCTGTCGTCCATCAGGTAGGGGCCCCTGGAAGGTCCTCCGGCCATCACGTTGAAGTAAGTGAGATGGTTGGGGTAAATGGATACGGCGACGAGAGCGCAACCCACGAGGAGCGCTAGGTGGAGATGTCTACAGGGGCGGCAGGCACCCGCCAGGCCGGTCACACCCAGGAAGACGAAGGCGAAGGGATAGGCGGGCAGGATGCGTCGGAGTCCAAGATTGGCCTGATCGAAGGCCGTGACGACCATCAGGATGGTGAAGGGAACGGCGCAGTAGAGAAGAACATCGCGCGCCTCGCCTCGATCGCGCAGAATCCACACCCCGGTGGCCAGCAGAACCAGGGTAGGGAGAGGTGTCTTGATGGCCGCCGCCGCGAGGTAGTAGTACCAGACCGGGTGGTCGTAGACCTGGCCGAGGAGGTAGAACTGGTAGCCGGGCGTGGTATTCTGATAAATTCGGCTCAACCCCTTGAAGATGAGCCAGGGTTCCCCAAGATACCCAACGGTGAGGACCGCGAGCGCGCCTGCCAGAAACGGGGCGACGGCGTGCAGCAACTGACGACGCGACACCGTTCGTCGCCGAACCTCTACCAGGAGCAGAATCGCAGTGATCGGGCCCAGCAGCAGGGCCGTGAATTTGGCGAGCACAGCTGTGGCTCCGAGGGCGCCAGCACCCATCCACCCTTTCCAGTGCGGGTGCCGCACGACAATGTGGATTGCGTAGACGGCCGCGAGCATTCCGAGGGCGCCCAATGCATCCGATGTAGCGAGCCGCCCGTGGGCGATCAGATTAGGTGACAGCGATGCGACGATGGCCGAAGATACCCCGGCCGAGGGCCCCATCAATCGCATCGCGAAGCTCCCGATGAGCCACACGATCATTGCGCCGGCCAGCCAGAATGGAATCCGGGAGAGGGTTGCGATCACGTCTACCCGATCGGGATTGGCCGTAAAGAATGCGCGCGCGAACCTGACCTGCGTGCGAGGCGTGAAATCGTCAGAGGCGTAATCCGGGGGATGGAGATCGAGAAGGAGAAGGGGGAGAGCGGCCAGAAACTGGGGCAGCGGAGGCGCTTCGGTGTTGAGTGTGAGCTCCCCTGTATGAAGATAACTGAGCCCGGATACGATGAAGGTAGGCTCGTCCCACGTCAGGGATTTCTGCCGGGCCGAAAAACCGGCCTGCAGGATGAACAGAAACGCGCAAAAGGCGATGCCGATGCGTGCTCGTGTGGCCGTGATTGACACGAAAAGTCTCGAATTTCCTGTGTAATGAGGTCGTCTTGACACCTCCAGCACCCCCGGCTATATTCGCAAACAGTTCACCGGGACGTGCCATTATCCCGTCGATCAGAACCTATCTCAGGAGGTCCTTAAAATGGCACGAAGAGGCGTCAACAAAGTAATTCTGCTGGGGAACGTCGGTGGCGATCCCGAGCTGCGTTACACCCCCAGCGGAGCCGGGGTGGCCAACTTCAGCATCGCCACGAACGAGAGTTGGACCGACAAGAACAGCGGCGAGCGGCAGGAGAGGACGGAGTGGCATCGCATCGCCGCCTGGGGGAGGCTCGCAGAGATCTGCAATCAGTATCTCCGCAAGGGAAGCAAGGTCTATATCGAAGGTAAGTTACAGACACGATCCTGGGAAGGTCAGGACGGCCAGCGTCGTTACGCGACAGAGATCGTGGCGAGCGAAATGCAAATGCTCGACTCGCGTGACGATTCCAATGGGCCTCCTGCCGACCGCGACGGCGGATATACGGCAGCTCCCCAGGGAGCACCTCAACAGGGCGGGAACGCAACGGGTTCCGGTCAGGCCGGTTCACCCCAGGGCGGCCCTCAAGGCGGCCCGCCCGAGCCCCCCCCGTTCAACGATCCCGACGACGACCTTCCCTTCTGATCGTAGCGCTATCCATTCGTTCGATCAAGCCCCGATGCAGCTGGAAACGTGCTGTATCGGGGCTTTCGCATTCAGACTGGCGGCATCGCGAGCGCTCTGGAGTATAAAATCATAACCTATTGTTTATCTCTGAGAGGGGGTATAAGGGGGTGAGGGGGGAGTGTCAAGCTGAGGGGGAGATCGGGGGCGGGGGAGAGCCCGCCTTCGCTCTGCGAGCTACGGCGAGCAGGCAGGTGTGGTGAGGACTCCGCGAATGGGTTTCGGTTGCAGCCGAGCCCTGCTCTTCTGGCAGGTGGTGGCGTCCAGCTGTGGAGGGGAACACTCTCTTTGCCATCGCCCTTCGAATGGGCTAGTATACCGCTTGAAGACTCGGATCTAACTCACGATGGAGAATCGGATGGACGACCGGTACCTGGATCTGACCTATCAAGGGAATCCGTTGGGCTCGTCGCTCGGGGATTTCGCTCCGCTTCGAAGGTCGGACGACGCGTTGCACGACACCGAGGCGCTCAGGGAGCGGATGGGCGAAGACGGCTACCTTTTTCTCCCCGGTCTGCTGAACGTCGAGGAGGTACGTGCAGCCCGACTGGAGGTGATGACCCGGTTGAGCGAGATCGGTGCGCTGGACCCGGACCATCCCGTGATCGATGGGGTCGCCTCGGAAAAAGAGATCGATCCCGCGGCAACAGGCCCATTTATGCCCAGAATGGCGAACGACAATCCGCCGCTTGACAAAGTCATCCACGAGGGGCCGTTGATGGATTTCTTTGCACGTTTCCTGGGCGGCCCCCCCCTTCACTTCGACTACACCTGGTTTCGGTGCAAGCGTTCGGGGATCACCCACGCCACGAACCCTCACTGCGACATCGTCTATATGGGGCGGGGCACGAAGCAACTCTACACGGCCTGGATCCCCTACGGGGACGTGCCGCTGCAAATGGGTGGACTGATGGTCCTTGAGCGGTCGCATTTGAACGCCGAACTGAAGGCCAGCTACGGATCGTCCGACGTCGATGCCTACTGCAGCGAAGGGGAGGCGGATGCGGTTGTCGAGGCCGCCAAACGGGAAGGTCGGAACCTGAAACAGGACGAACGCGAAGCCTTGCGGTGGAATTCCAGTGGAAGCTATTCGAAGGATGCGATCGCCACGCGGGCGGAGCTTGGCGGTCGGTGGCTGACGACCGACTACGCGATGGGGGACGCTCTCATCTTCTCGATGTACACGATGCACAGCAGCTCGGACAATCACACGGACCGGCTGCGAATTTCGTCGGATACGCGATACCAACTCGCCTCCGACCCCGTAGACGACCGATGGATGGGAGACGACCCGACCGCGCACGGGATACGTGCGAAGCGAGGAATGATCTGTTAATAATCGATCATCGATGACTTTGGGGGTGAGATGACGAAGCCTGCGTTGAGAACAGTACACGGGCAGCCGGGATGGACGGTGCGGTCGAACTCGGTAGCGATGACCGTGTCGCGACTGGCGGGGTTTATGGCGCCGGTGACGTTCTTCCGTGACACGAGCAAGCCCGTTCAACCCTATGCGATCGCTCCGTGGGCGACTGAAAAGCTGCCACCGGGGGTCGATCCGATTATCCAGGGTCTGCGCGGCGACTTTTTCTGTATGCCGTTCAGTGGAGGGGACACGACCTATCGTGGCAAGACCTACCCACCGCACGGCGAGACGGCGAACCGAAACTGGCGACTGATCGGCCAGTCTCGAACGAAAAACGGCGTCTCCCTTCATCTGGAGATGAAGCAGAACGCCCAGCCGGGGACGGTGACCAAATCTCTGACCCTTCTGAACGGTCACAACGTCGTCTATAGCCGCCATCGAATTTCGGGAATATCCGGCCCGATGACGTTCGCGCATCACCCCTGCATTCAGTTTCCGGACAGACCGGGTAGCGGGCGGCTGTCGTTCAGTCGACACATCCACGCAGCGACGTTCTACGAGCCGGTGGAGAGCCCTGAGGTTGGGACCTACTCGATGCTGAAGCCGAAACAGACAATCGACAATCTTCGTCGCGTCTCGCTGATCGATGGATCCTCGACGGACCTCACCTCCTACCCGGCCCGTCGAGGCTTCGAAGACCTGGCGATGATCTGTAGCGATCCCACCTTGCCGTTCGCGTGGTCGACGGTGACTTTCCAGCGTGAGGGCTACGTCTACTTCAATCTCAAGAACCCTCGTATTCTGGCGAGTACGGTGCTGTGGATCACGAACGGCGGTCGATATGCGCCCCCCTGGAACGGGCGACACATCAACGTGATGGGGATTGAAGAGGGAACGACGTTCTGGGGCGACGGCATCGGCCCATCGGCTGGGGCGAACGACTTCACGAAGCGGGGGGTTCAGACGATACACAGGCTGTCCTCACGAAGGCCCTCCGATGTGACGCTGATTATGGGGGTCGCGAAGATTCCGCATGGATTTAATCGTGTGCGGAACATTCGACGAGCAGGAGATGGACGCATCGCTCTCCTGGGCGATAACAAGAGACGCGTGGAAGTGCCGCTCGATCTGGACTTCCTGGACCGCGGCACGATGGAAGGCCTGTCTGTGTGAAAGAAGTGGTGGCATCGATTATCGATTATCGATTATCGATCATTTCCGCCGGGCCTCGCTGAGCGATGGCATCCGGGCCCTGGATCTTTGCCTCAGAAGACGGCAAGCGACTCGATGTCCGACACGAGGTTGTTGGGAGGATCGTCGACGACAAGGTCGCGCTTTTTCAGAGCACGGAATCATCACAGACCCTTTCCGGCACCGTTCAAAAGACGATCTGCGTTGTCTATGGTGAGTGTGCGGTTCGCCTGATCGCACGGACGGACGCCGAGCTGGGGATTGTCTACGAGGTCGAATCTAAGGTGGGTCGACCGGTTGACGGGTGCTTGCCGTTGTTCCCCCACGTGGGCCAGTTGGTCAGGCTGTCGACGGGCGATGCCATTCCTCTTGGCGAACAGCCCTTTTCGTGGACGGTCCCGGGGCAGGTCGGTGTGGTCGAGCATCATCGTTGGCGGCTGCTTCTACCTGCCGGCTGTCGGATCGAGTGGCCGGTCGGGGGAGGGGGCGAAGGCACGATCGAGAATGCACGGTTGGGCGTCGTGCTGCCGTTTCCGGAAGACCGTGACCGATACGAGATGGTTTTACAGATTGTGTGAAGAGCGTTTCCTGACGAGCCTTTCGCAGGATGCTTCGCAGAAGCAACCTACCCGAGAGAAGATTCACGCCAGTAGACCGAGGACCTTATGACGACCACAACCGAAGCACTCGCGATCGACGGCGGAGATCCTGTCCGCACGGAACCTTTTCCGGGACGTGCGCCGTTTGATCAAACAGAAGAGGAGCTTTTGCTGGAGGCCGTTCGGAGTCAGAACCTGTTCGGAAAGAGCGGGACGTTCGTGAAGAAGCTCGAGCAGGAGTTCGCCGGTTTTTACGGTGTGGACTACGGACAGGCGTCGACGAGCGGAACATCGGCAATCCATATCGCCATCGGAGCGGTGAACCCCAATCCCGGTGACGAGATCATTACGGCCCCGATCACGGATCCGGGAAGCGTAATGCCCATTCTGATGCAGCAGGCGGTACCGGTGTTCGCCGACGTGGACCCTTTAACGCTCAATATGCTTCCCGAGTCGATCGAGGAGAACATCACGGACCGGACTCGAGCCATCATCCTGGTTCATTTGTTCGGTCGACCGTGCAATATCGACGAGGTCGTGGAGATTGCGAAGAAGCACAACGTCATCCTGATTGAGGACTGCAGCCAGACCCACGCAACGAAATACATGGACCGTTACGCCGGCTCGTACGGGGATATGGCGTGCTTCAGTTTCCAGGGGTCGAAGCATATGACGACTGGAGACGGCGGGATGACGATTACCAACAACAAGGAAACGCACCGCCTGCTGATGCTGTTCGCAGACAAGGGATGGGACTACAAGTATATGGGCGATCGCGATCACGCCTTCCTCGCTCCGAATTATCGGATGACGGAGATGCAGGGCGCGGTCGGTCTCGCACAATTGGAGAAGGTTCGGGGTGTGGTCGAGCGTCGTGTAGAGTTAGGCGCGATGTTGAATGGCCTGATCGCCGATGCGCCCGGAATCACGATCGTGGCGACCCAGGACGACCGAGAGACCTCGTGGTGGAACTACATCTTCCACGTGACCGGTCACGACCCGGAAAAATTCTGCGAGGCTGTGAGCGCTGAAGGTGCCTCGATGCGTGCGCACTACATCAAGGATCCGATCTATATGCGCGGCTCGTTCCTGACCGAGAAACACACTTACGGGGCGAGCGGATGCCCGTTCACGTGCGGCGTGACTAGCAAGGAGTACACCTACGGCCCCGAGCTCGTACCGAACGCGGTCAAAGGCCTGTCGACCGTGGCGGTCCACGGCATTCATGAGCATATGAGCGAAGAGGACATTCAGGACATCGGCGCGGCGATTAACAAAGTCGCACGCGCGATGTCGTAGGAAGGATCAACAAGAAGCTGGTTGGTTCTGGAGACCCGGACCGGTTCCGTTGCGGGGCTGGGAACGTCTCGCGCGTTGTTTCCCAGTCCTTCAGCTCTGGCGAACAGGGACGACGCGCCCTTTTTCGGCGGATCGGATGATGGCCGCCACGACCTCAATCTGGCGCATCGCGTCATCCAGCCCAGGAAGAGGGCCGAATCCCTCGATCGCCACGTTAATTCTTTTTTCGGCAATCGTCCTCAGGTAGTGCGCGAGGGCGACCGACTCATCCTGGGGGTTCTCCTCCGTTCGGAATTCGATTGCGCCTGGAGATCGCCCATCGGGATCGAGGACAACCCGGCCGTGAATGCCCTGCCCACCCAACCTCTTCAGGTGGCGGGTTAATGCGGTCTGGGACGCCCCGTCCACATCGAGCCGGAGGCCGCGTCTGGATGCGAAGGCCGGATGCTTCCGATAGACGATGCCTCCCCTCTCGCCCGAGAAGGTGAGCTCGAACTCCACGAGTGCTTCGATATGGCGGATCCACTCTGCCTTGACCCGAACCGTCAGACCTGAATCGAACGTTAGAAAAGCATCGTAGAGGTCGGGTGTGAACCCCAGGACCGCGTTCTGGGAAACTGCGAACACCTCGACGATCTCGGCCGGTTGGAAGTACCATCGTAGCAGGTCGACGACGTGACTGAGCAGGAAATGGGCGGTTGACGAGCCTGCGGACCATTTTCGGCTCCGGCGCCCCCACAGCTGTTTGGGTACGGTGATGCTGTCATCCAGTCTGACATCTCCGTGAACCGGGGCACCGATCAGATCGTGGGCGAACGCGTAGCGGGTGACCCGATCCAGGGGATCGAACCGGTTGGGGAACAGGATGTAGAGGGAAGAACCAGCTTTCAGCACGGCGTTCTGCATCTTCTTGGCGTCGGCTGGCGTTGTGGCGAGCGGCTTTTCAGTGATGATCGTCGAGATTCCTGCCCGAGCCGCGTCGATGACGGGGTCCCGGTGGAAAGGGTCGGGTGTCGCGACGATGACGCAATCGAGAGGCTCTGAGCGCAACAACGCCCGGTAGTCCGAATACGCTCTGCAGCCCTCCTCAGCGGCGATTTTCTCTGCGGTCCCCGCACGGGAATCAGCCACACCCGTCAATTGTGTATCCCGTTGTTTTGAAATAACTTTTGCGTGTTTTGAGCCCAGTAAACCGACCCCGATGATTCCCACGTTCATCGAATTGGTCCTTCCTTCAAGTTGGACTTCATACGGGCGGGTCAAGATTGAGGAATGGGATGCCGAAAGTAATACTAAGGCCAAGTAGAGGGATGTGCGTTAGAGGAGGTGATAACGATGTCGGCATCCGTTCAGGGGATTACGAACCTGACGGTCGATCTGATCGTCAGATCCGTACAGCAAATGACAACCCCCGTTCAGAGTTCAAACGGGGTCGATGCACCGACGACGCAACTTGCCGACACGCCACACGTGGACGCGCATCACGTGGATGTCCAAGCCTAGACCCAGTCTAGCTCGCCCCGCACATCCCTGCAATGACGAAAGGCTCTCGTTCCTGGAATGAGAGCCTTTTTTATTCGTTTTCGAGGTATTTCAGGCCTGAATATCGATGACGGGACGGAGATCGGCGAGGGGAACGGCGTTCAGCGAGGACGCCAGAGACATCTGAGGCGCGCTGAAATCCCGGACCTCTGGCCTGAAGGCCACCACTTCTTCGATCAAAGCAGTGGTTCGGTCGAGAAGATCGAGACTCGTGGACCCGTATCCGGTATGTCCTGAGAAGAGGGGTGTGAGAGGGTTCACGGCAAGTGCTCCCTGTCGGAATTCGGGTCCGGACGCACGGATTGGGCGTCCTTTTGTAGATATCGGACGATTTCCGTGCAGGTTGAGCACTTATTCCTCGTGGAAAGGGAGGGCCCGGGCGGCCGATTCGATCAGGGCTGAAGCACCCTCGATTCCCATCCAGGCCGTGTTTACGACGAGGTGATACTGATCGGCTCGATTCCAGTCGACGTTGTAGTGGCGCTTCAAGTAGTTTTGTCGGAGCTGATCCATCTGACGGACCTCCGCCGCGGCCGCATCCGGATCCAGACCATCCCGCCGGACCGCCACAGCGACCCGATAGTCGAAAGGTGCGACCACGCGCACGTGAAGCACGTCCGCCCGGCCCGCGAGGAGAGCCTGGCAACCCCGTCCGAGGAGAATGAGATTGCCCTGCTCGGCAATCTGGTTGATGACCCCACGGGTCAGCTGCACGAACACATCCTCGTCCAGGGACAGACTTTCGTGAGTCGAGGGGGTTGCTCCGGCAAGGGTGGTGGCCGTCCACCAGTCGTGTTCGGCAAGCTCGGGACCCACCGTCGTATAGCTTGGGGCGAGAAATTTTCGGAGCACGCGGACGGCGGCCGATTCAGGTTGCTCGTCGAACCGCTCGACTTCGTTCACGGGCACGTTCGCCTTTTGCGCGACCTCGGAGAGGATCTCCTTATTCACATAGCGATAGCCCAAGCGTTTCGAAGTTCGCAGACCGACGGTGCGCCCGTCGGACCCGTATTGCCTCGATATCGTCACAATCCCCATCGCATCCTCCAAACGTTTTAGTTCATCTGGTCGAACGCGTTTCCTGCCACATCGATCGCTCGGTCGATATCCTCGTCGGTGTGAGCGAGAGACAGGTAGATTTTCCCACTCGGATTGATAAAGATGCCTTGTTCGATCATCGAGTCGCCAAACTGTGTGATCCGCGTGCGGTCGCCTCTCTGCGAATCGGCGTGATTGCGGATCGGGTCGGTGAAGAAGAACGGTTGCAGGACAGGTCCGTCCCCGATGATCTGAAACGGGATCCCTCGTTCGGCTGCAGCTTTGTCGAAGCCGGTGGCGAGACGGTCGGTGACCTCGAACAGCCTCTCGTAAACACCTGGCTGATGGAGCGCGTCGATCGTAGCCAGTCCTGCCGTGGCACTGATGGGGTTTCCGTTGAAAGTCCCGCTGATGAAGACGTAGGGTCCCTTACCCTTTCGGCCAGGATCCGCACAGTCGATCACTTCCTTTTTCCCGCAGACCGCCGCGAGGGGATATCCTCCGCTGATCGTCTTTCCGTAGACCGCCACGTCCGCAGTGACGCCGTAGTGTTCCTGGGCACCCCCCCAGGCCAGGCGAAACCCGGTGACGACCTCGTCGAAGATGAGAACGATCCCGTGCTTGTCCGTAACCTCACGAAGAGCTTCCAGGAATCCGGGCTCGGGTTTAATCGCGCGCTGAAGGGGTTCCACAATGACCGCTGCCAGCTCCGTCGCATAGCGTCCGATCAGATCGGTGGCCGCGGCCGCGTCGTTGAAAGGGCTGACGAGCACGGTGTCGGTTGCCCCCTTAGGGATCCCGTCGGACAGAGGACGGCTGGTCTGCCCGTCGTCGGCCATATCCTGCTGGGCGTAGTCGTGTCCTCCGTGCCAGCCACCGTCGAACTTGAGGACTCTTTCCCTCCCGGTATAGGCGCGTGCGAGCCGAATTGCGGAAAAGGTAGCGTCCGTGCCGGAGCAGGTGAAACGAGCCATTTCCCCGCAGGGCGATGCTTCGCAGATCTCGTGAGCGAGGCGAACGACGGGCTCATTCAGGCCGTAGAAGGTCGATCCGAGGGCAACCTGATTCTGGACCGCTTCGACGACGCTGTCCGGGGCGTGGCCGAGTACCATCGGGCCAGAGCCCATCACGAAGTCGATATATTCTTTGCCGTCGGAGTCCCACACGCGACTTCCCTTGCCACGCGCAATGACGAACCGGCTTTCGTGGGGGAGCTGAAACATTCCAAGGCTGGCGCCGGGCAGATAGCGATCGGCGAGTTCGAGATGGGCTGCATTGCCTTCGATGACAGACGACATAACGGTTCTGCTTTCGTTGAGTGGACGTGACGAGAAAAGATACCTCAGCGTGCCGCAAGGGTCCAGTGGAAGGCGCGGAGGAGACCTAAACCGTCCGATCCATCTGACTTTGGGCTCGCACTCGACTGAGTGGGCAGGCTTTCGTGTGAGCCCTATATTGTAGATTCGGAACCTCGATGAAGAAGGAGAAGGCAATGGCTGAACGACCGAATGTGATCGTGTTCTTCACGGACCAGCAGCGATGGGATACGTCGGGATTGCACGGGAACCCGATGGATCTGACTCCCAATTTCGATGCAATGGCGAAGCGTGGGACGCACGTAGCCAATTCGATTACCTGCCAGCCGGTGTGCGGCCCGGCACGGTCCTGTTTGCAGACGGGGTTCTACGCCACAGCCATAGGCTGTTATCGTAACGGGATCCCACTTCCGAAGGACGCCACCACACTGGCCCACCATTTCAAGGGTGCCGGATACCGGACGGGCTATATCGGCAAGTGGCACCTGGCGGATGAGGAGCCCGTGCCCGAGGACCAGCGTGGCGGATACGAAGACTGGCTGGCATCTAACGTCCTCGAGTTTACGTCAGACGCCTACGACTGTGTGATGTACGACAATGACGGGAAGCCGGTGAAGATGCCTGGCTACCGCGTGGACGCACAGACCGATGCCGTGATTCGGTACATCGACGCCCATCAGGAAGAACCGTTCTTCCTCTTCGCGTCCTACATCGAGCCCCACCACCAGAATCATCTGGACGACTATCCTCCACCTGACGGATACCGGGAACGCTATGCAGGAGGATGGATCCCACCCGATCTCGCAGCACTGGGCGGGTCGACCCACCAGCACCTGGGAGGCTACTACGGGATGGTAAAGCGTCTGGACGAAGCGCTCGGACGCGTGCTGGATGCACTGAAGAGCCTGGATCTGGCGGATGATACGATCGTGATGTTCACCTCCGACCACGGGTGCCATTTCAAGACCCGGAACAGCGAGTACAAGCGATCGTGTCACGAAAGTTCCGTTCACGTTCCCACCGCTTTCCAGGGCCCCGGGTTCAATGCAGGGGGTTCCCTCACCGAAATGATTAGCCTGATCGATCTGCCACCGACCCTGCTCGACGCTGCGGGCATTGATGTGCCGGACGAGATGCAGGGGCGATCGATTTTGCCTCTCATCCGGGGGGAAGTGGATGACTGGCCGGAGGAGGCGTTTGTTCAGATCAGCGAAGCGCAGGTCGGTCGCGCGGTCCGGACTGGGCGGTGGAAGTACGGGGTCGATGCGCCGGATAAATCAGGGCGAGAAGATGTCGGTTCGGATACGTATGTCGAACAGTACCTCTACGACCTCCAGGCGGATCCTTACGAATTGGCCAATCTCGTTGACTTAGAATCACACGCCGAAGTGAGAGCAGTGATGCGTGAGCGTCTGATTCGACGGATGGAAGGAGCGGGGGAGGAGGCGCCTAACATCGTGAGTGTCGAGCCTCAGCGGAGGGCAGGACAGCGACGAGTAACAGCTGAGGAAGCCAGAAGCTGACACTGCGGAAACCGCGGATAAACACCGATGAACACCGAAGGAAAGCTGTGGGGGCATTCCTCCCACTCTGCCGATATAACGTGCACTTCACGGAGAATGTCCTCGGATCACAAGAAAGGATAAACATTGCGACCGAATCATCTGAGAAATCTGCTGAAGGAAGGGAAACCCACACTCGGCACGCACGTGCACAGCCCGTGGCCATCGATGATCGAGATGGTGGGGCAATCGGGATTGTTCGACTACGTCGAGTACGTGTCCGAATACGCGCCCTATGACTTGCACACGTTCGACAATTTGGGGAGAGCGGTGGATCTGTTCGACAACTTCTCGGCGATGATCAAGATCGAGCAGGAGCCGCGAGGTCACATCGCGAGTCGAGCGATGGGGGCGGGAATCCAGAATCTTCTGTTTGCGGATCCGAGGACCCCGGAAGATGTCGAGGAGGCGGTTCGGGCCGTTCGCGCGGAAACGCCGGAAATCGGCGGGCAACACGGGGTCAATATGCGGCGCTACGCCCGGTTCGGCGCCGAGGCAGGTACGGAGGATTTCGTCCAGGCCCTCGAAGATGCAGTGATCGCAATTATGATCGAGAAGGATCCGGCCGTCGAGAATCTGGAGGCGATGCTATCCGTAAAGGGAGTGGATATGGTCCAGTTCGGCCCGGGCGACTATGCACTCAGTATCGGAAAGTATCAGGACTACAGCGACCCGGCCGTGGTGGCCGCAGAAAAGAAGGTGATCGAGACGTGCCTTGCGATGGGGATTCGCCCGCGTGGCGAGATCAACACACCGGACCAGGCGAAGAAGTACCTGGATATGGGCGTCCGTGACTTCTGTGTGGGCACGGACGTCGTGGTCTGGATCCAATGGCTACGGGACGCAGGGGAGGGGATGCGGAAAGCGCTTGAAGGACATTAACATCGAAAATGGATCATCGAGAATCGATCATTGGGCTCGGGCCGCTTCGCGGTGCCGGGCCCTCTCGTTTTGAGATCAGGCAGACATTCCTCTCCCGCTCACCTGGGCTCCCACTCTCCCGTTCCGCTATATCGGTCTTCTCGTCAGGCTGAAGGTCTGGGCGGTCGGGCCGGTCGACGGTTGCGTGGCCAACCACATCGCGAGCGGAACTACATCCTCCGGGCCCTTGACGTGTTCGCTGGGTGCGAACGGGGGAGGTCCTCCTACTTCCATCCTCCCCTCGGTCAGATACGTGGCCACGGGCCCCGGGATCAGTTCGTTGACCGTGATTCCGTGTTCCCAGACCTCTTCCGCCAGGCATTGCGTAAACATCCACATCCCCGCCTTCCCAACCCGATAGGCGGATCCGCTATCGCCGGGGCGGTGTCCCATCCCTGAACCTGTGTTGATGATCTTGCCACCGCCCGACTCGATCATCAAAGGCAGCAGGGCGTGCGTCACGTAGTAGGCGCTGGTTAGGTTGAGGTCGACCGTGGCCGTCCACTCGTCGGGGTCGCTTTCGGCGATGGATCTTCGCTCGGTCCCCCCACCGGCGTTGTTGAACAGGGTGTCGATGCGGCCGAAATATTCCCGGACGGTTTCCGCCATCGCCTCCGTCTGCCGACGATCGGTTACGTCCGTCGGAATCACTGTCACGTCCGCACCCGCATCGTCGATGTTTTTCGCGACGGTGTTCAACTGCTCGACGGTTCGGGCTACAAGGCCTACACGGGCCCCCTCTCGCGCACAGGAGCCGGCGATTGCGGCGCCGATGCCGCGTCCTCCGCCGGTGACGACGACGACTTTTCCTTCTAACTCCTTTTCTTCGGACATATCGACCTCCAGAGCGAGGTATCCTTACGGGGTGAGGCTGTCTACAGGACCAGCGTGACTAGGACAGGGACGAGCAGCGTGAGGGCCGCGCTGTTGAAAACAGCGACCGGAATATATTCGCGACCTGAAGCTTAGATGATCGACGGGAGCGCTGTGTCCATTGTCGTGGCACCGCCGGCAAGGATCGGTGCGAATGGCCCAAAGAGGCGAACAAGAATTGGAGCCCCGACCACGGTCAGAAGTTCGCGTGCCACGTTGGAGAGAAGAGCGACAAGGGCCAGCCGCTCTCCCACGAGCTGGTCGATCATAATCGAGGACAGGCTGTAGTAGCCGAGGCCATACCCGACCGCAAGCGTATGGTGATGGGGGAGGGCGAGAAGCGCGGAGAGCAGAAGGACACCGAGCGTCGTCCCGACAACGGCTGCCACGGGAATCGTGAGGACACGCCAGCCAACGCTTTGGAACGTTTTCGGGATCCGACGATCCAATCCGACCAGGATTCCAACGACGAACATCAACACGAAGAGCGTGCCGACGCTTAGATCGGGGTGGGCGAGGAGACCCGTACGTTGTCCGTGCGTCCAAGGATGATTCCCAGAACGAAACACGCGGCGATGACGATGCTTGTAATCACAGCTTGAGCGCTCGTTGCAGCAGTATTGCGAAAGGCCCACACCCGACGATGCCGCCCACGGCGATTGCGATCGACTCCACTCCAACGGTGTTCAAGCTCGAAAAGACGGTGTCATTTCGCCCGGTGTCGGCACCGAGCAGGAAGAGCAGCGAGCAAATGGAAAGTCGCATCATCCAGTCGGCGATCGGCATCATCCGATCGTGAGCGGGAAGCAATCGCCCGACGATGGCTCCGCCGACGACCAGCAGGAGCAACGGTCCGGTCACGATTCGATCGCGGCGGGGGCCGCGAATGCTTTCTTCAGTCGCCCCGAGTCGAACTTGGGTGACCGGTCGTAGTGGTAGATCCCGTTCTGCTCTTGCTCGATGTCGGTCAACTGCGTGTAGGTGTAACCGGCGATATGGAGGTGGTCGGTAATGGCTTTCGTCAGACCTTCGATTCGGCGATAGACCTCCTCGATTTCGGTCGGCCGCTTGCCGTAGCCCCAGCTACCTTTGCGGTCGGCGTCCTGCTCCTTCTTGGCTTCATCCTCCGACCACCACGTTCCTCCGTATTCGTCGATGACGTAGGGTTGCCCCGAATAGGGAACGCTCACGTCGGAGTGCTGGTAGTGGGCCCCGTCTCCCGCATCGAGCGCGACGGTCGTGTATTTCGCGGCGAAGGTTTCGATCTCCTGTTCGTAGTCGTGGACCGTGTAGATGTCGGTCCGGACGTGGGCATACCCGCTGGCGTCGTTTACCGGACGGGTCGGATCGAGTCGCTTGGTCAGGGCGTAAGTCTCTTCGATGCAGCGCCGATGGACTTCGAAGTGATTGCGGGCCTGGCCCGCTGTTTCGTTAAACGGCGTCCAGGCGACGATCGACGGGTGGTTCCGGTCGCGGGTGACCACCTCGGCCCACTCGCGTTGCTGGTTGTGAATGGCCTGTGGTTGGCCGAAGTCCATCCCCCAGTCGTAAAATTCACCCCAGGTGAGATACCCCAGACGATCCGCCCAGTAGTGGAATCGTTCTTCGAAGACTTTCTGGTGCAGCCGGGCGCCGTTGAAGCCCACGGCCATCGAAAGCTCGATGTCTCGTTTCAAATCTTCATCGGAAGGCGCGGTCCAGATGCCGTCGGGATAGAAGCCCTGATCGAGCACGAAACGAACGAAGATGGGCTCGTTGTTGAGGAAGAAACGGTGTCCCTCGATGTGAAACTTCCGGAGCCCGGCGTAGGTGGTGACGGTATCGACGACGGTCTCTCCGTGTAGCAACTCCAATCGAATTTCGTACAGATGGGGATCGGTTGGCGACCAGGTCCTGGGCTGCTTCAGCCGAATTGAGAACGCGCCGCCGTTCAACGCGGGCGCCTCTGCGCCTCCAACGTCCCGTCCATCATCCAACAATGTGGTGCGGATCGTGTAGCCGTTCGCATCGTGGTTCAGCGAAGGCGTGAGGATGAAGCGTGAGCCGTCGAGATCGGGGACGATCCGCACGGAATGGAGGTTCACCTCCGGGACAGCTTCCAGCCAGACGGTTTGCCAGATGCCGGTGGTTCGCGTGTAATGGCAACCTCGTGAATGCAGTTGTTTGGATTGCTTCCCGCCTGGTTGGACACCCGACCGCAAGTCATCGAGAGCACGGACGACGAGCACGTTGTCCCCCGGTCCGATTGCATCGGTAATGTCGAACGTGAAGGACGCGCTGCCACCGTAGTGTCGTCCGACCTTTGTGCCGTTCACCCAGACGGTGCAGTCGTAGTCGACTGCGCCAAAGTGGATGAGGACACGCTGGTCTCCCCATTCGGATGGCGTGGAGAAAGTTCGGCTATACCAGCAGGCGGGGATGAAGTCGGTATGCGCAATCCCCGAAAGTCGACTCTCAGGACAGTAGGGTACGACGATCTCACGGTCGAAACTCGATGGATCGTCTGCCCATCCCTGCTGTTCGCCGGTTGATCCGAAATCGAACGCGAAGCGCCAGGTTCCGTTGAGGTTCAGCCAGTGGTCTCGAACGAACTGGGGGCGCGGGTGTTCTGGACGTGGTAGGGAAGTCATTGGCCTATTAAGGAATTAGGAAAATAGGAAATTGATTGGGGAATATGGGAATACGGTAGTACGGAAATATCCGCTCGGTCTTACGCCGACCGAGGAGGATTCGGGAACGGATGAGGGTGACCCGTGTAAACCCGTTCTCCGCGCACGATGACCTTCTCGGGATCGTCTTTCAATACGTCGTGTGAGTCATGGGCACGGTAACCGAGGGTCATACTTCGTCGCGATTCGGTCGATCGGTTCACGTCAGACCCGTGGTAGCAGCAGTCGTTGAACAGAAGGACGCCCCCACGAGGCATCGGAACCGGAACCGCACGACGGTATTGATCGGCTTCGTACCAGTCGCCCCCCGGTCGACGCGCGTGCGAGAAGGGCCGGTGGTGACTGCCCGGCACGATCCGGATACAGCCGTTCTCGACCGTCGACTCCTCGAGATAGATAAGGGCCGTGATCAGCGTCGGCTCCCACGGCTCTTCCCCCGAGTGCCAGGGGACCGGATATGAACCGGCGGGACGTACCATAATGTGGTTATGCTTGTTCGTGAGAAGCTCGATGTTTGGACCGAGTACCCCTTCGAGGGCCTCCAGGATGAACGGCTGGGTCCCCGCTTCAAGATACACGGCTTCACGATCCAGAATCTTGGAGAGACGGCGAACGGATTCTGGGCGATGGTCTTCCTTGTCTTCCCAGACGATCGGTTCAAGCATCTCCGCGACCTGACGAGACGTGACCTCGTTCAGCCGGTCGAGAAGGTCGTCCGATAACGTCTCACGAACACGATGGAATCCCGTGTGTCTAAAGTACCAGATGTCTTCCTCAGTGAGCTTCATAGGCTATCCATCCTGCTGACACGTCCCATTAGATTTTGGTACACCCTTCATTCCGTCCATCCCGGCAGCGATACCGTTGCCTGATAGTTCGACACGTTCGATTGGGAATTCCGAGTCGGTTTGTTCAATCGACTGTCACGAGGTCCGTCATCCTGCGTGTAGACCCAGATCTCTTCGGGATCCCACACCACGACTTCGTCCCGTCAGTCGCCGGTGATGTCGAGAACGGCGTTGCACATATCCGGGTGACCGTCATCCGGAAACCCGACAACCGGTCGTCCCCACCCATCGAACATCCCACCCCAGGTGATGTTGGGATTGTGGACGAAGTACCCGATGCCGTCCCCCTTCCAGTTGACGGGGAGACACATACTGCCGAAGGGATTGGGCACACAATCGTGGTAGATGTTGCCCGCTGAATCGTAGAAGTGAAGTATGCCTTGATTGCCCCAGAAGTTGATCGAGACCGCCTGCAGATCGAACAGGTCCTCCCGGAACCGGGCGATGGCGGGATTCTGTCCGTGTCCGATCCAATGGTGCTTGAGGATATTGCCTTCAAGGTCGATGAAGAACACGCCGGAATCGCTGGCTGTGTAGAGGATCTTGAGACCAGCCCCTTCCCCGAAATCCGCGATGGCGACGCCGTCCGCGTGATCCTGCACGCGGTCTTCGAGATTCCACAGCATCGTCCCGTCGTGGTCGAACAGGGCGTACCCGATCGCGAGTTCGTCGCAACCGTCATCGTCGATGTCGCACGCGTAGGGGTAGTGTCCGGTGCGAATTTCTTGATGCCACTGGGTTTCCAACTGGTCGTTGAGGATCCAGAAGTTCCAATAGCGGTCCTTGATCAGAACGTCCTGTGGGTGCCCTTTGCCGGATAGGTCACAGAAGAACAGGCAATCGCCCAGGATGTGGGGGGACTTGTCGGCCGGGGGGCGGCTCTGCGGGGTCGGAGCCTTCAGTTTGACTTCACCTGTCGCCCCGTCGAGCACGACGATCTCGAAGTCCTTGCAGTAGATGACTTCGTTGCGACCGTCGTTGTCGATGTCGTGAATCTGGACGCCGACATCGGTTGTAAGCGCGTATTTCGACGCCTCGGGCTCCCCCACGCGCCAAAGGATGTCGCCGTCGAACGTCATCGCGGTTAAGCAATGGCATTCACAGTAGGCGTCTCGCGGCCCGTGGTGATGAATTTGCGTGACGAGTACGTCGGGCATGCCGCTCCCTGTCAGGTAGCCGAATCGCAGGTTGCGTCCGACTCCGAACCCGGCTGTGGAGATCTTCTTCCACAGGACGGGTTTGGGGTTAGTGGCCCTGAGGTCGTCGATTTCGCGTTCGGCTTTCGAACGCAACAGGCCCACGCGGGACTGCTCCTCGTCGCTCGCCTCGACCCGAATGCTGTGGTAATCGCACGGACCGTCCGCCAGGAAGCCGACCTTGCCCTGGGGAAAGGTGTCGTCCGTGGTGGTCAGGACAGTTTCACCGTCGAGGGCGCAGGTGATCGTGTCTCCGCTTACGACGACCGAGAGGGTCACCGGTTCGTCAATCGTGCATCGACGATCTGACTCGCCAAGGCTGTGCTCTACGGGTGTCCGGTAGGCGGATCCGTGATTCACGCGGACCAGCGAGACTCCATCTGCGACCAGGCCGAAGAAGTAATAGCAACGGCTGTTTCGGAGTCGAAAGACCAACCCGATCCGGCCGTGGTTCGATCGTGGCGTCAGAGAAATTTCGACCGAGTAATCTTCCCAGTCCGTTTTGCCGGCAACCACCATCGGATGGGTGTGAGGGCGATCGTTCGAGTAGGTCTGAACGAAGGCACGCCGGTCCTCCTTCTGGACGATGTGCAACGCGCGCTGGGATTCGATCGGCGAGATGAAACAGGCAACGGTCCAGTTGCCGCGGGGCGCGGCTTCGGGAAGGAAATGATACTCCGTGTGAGGTCCCACTTCGGCAGAGAACTGGCCGACCGGAAGGTCCCGGAAGTCATTCTCCAGAAGGATCACGAGGACTCCGGCCGGTCGAAAACCCGTTCGACGATCGACTGAAAGCTCGACCACGAGTCGACGGTTTCGTGCGGGGCGGGTCCCTGAGGCTGGCGCCCGACAGGATTGTACCAGATAGATCCCATTCCGGATATGATGGCGCCCTCCACGTCGTAGTAACGGGAATTTCCCACGTGCCACGTCCTTGCCGCCGTGGATCCGAGGAGGGAATGAGCGGATCGGAACAGAAGAGGGTGAGGCTTCCGGAATCCGTAGTCGGCACTTACGAGGATCTCTGAAAAATAGTCGTGCAGTCCGTGGCGCTGAAGCTCGAAGCGTAGAGCCGATGCGCTGAACGCAGAGTTACTGAGGAGTGCGATCTTGACGTCACGGGCGCTCAATCCGTCGAGCACGGTCGTGATCCCCGGTTCGACGGAATACTGCATCGAGGCCTTCCAGAACTCGAGTTCGACTTCCTGTTGAGAGACGTCGAAGAGGATGCCGAGGGCATCGTAGATCAGGCGCTGCCGGAGGACGGCCGGATACTCGATCAGACTTTCTTCGCGACGTTCCTGGACCTGGAGGTCCAGTTCGTCGATGAATTCGAGCAAATCCTGCTCTGTCCGGTTGTTCGAGACCTCGCAGATTTCGAACATTCGCTTGACGCCCGCGAGTTTGTTGAATTCGACAAGGCGGAGAACCGTCCCCCCGAAGTCGAACGTTACCGCATCGGGACGAAGCAGTCGTGCAGGAGGGCCGCCGGCCGACTCCAGCAGAGTATGCTCGATCTTGTCGTTGATCCCAATCCCGTCTTCATCGTCGACACCGTCGACAAGATTGCTAATCTGCTCCTCGACGACCTGGGATGCGAGGGCTTCGAGGGCGGTATCGACGCAGAGGTTGCAGATCCTGGGAGAGTGCCATCGGAGATGGACGCAATGGCGAACCCCTTCCGACGGTCGGCGGCCGCAGTAGGCGCATCGCTGAGGGGAGGTCGTGACGAGCCATCCGGGGACCTGGTTACCAGTGAGGAGGGCGCTGCACGTATCCAGACACTCGTTACAGATGGGATCGTCCGGATCCCGGAAGAGCCGCTCGACATCCTCGTCTGATTTCCCGCAGAATGAACAGTTGTCGTTCATGATGGATCGCCTGAGATGTGCACGTGTAGCGGGCGGGTGCGGGGCCCGTCGAACTCACAGAAGTAAACGCCCTGCCACGTTCCGAGTACAAGTCGGCTGCTCTGGCTCAGGAGCGACTCGGAAACGCCGAAGTAGCAAGCCTTGATGTGCGAGTCGGAGTTGCCTTCCGCGTACCGGAAACCAGGATGCTGTTGAGGGATCCATTCGTCGACGGCCATCAGGATGTCCCTGGCCACATCCGGATCGGCGTTCTCGTTTACGGTGATAGCCGCCGTAGTATGTGGCACGTAAAGTGTGCAGACGCCGGTCGAGACCCCACTGTCGGTGACTATGCGCTCAACTTGGTCGGTGATGGGAAGAAGCTGGGATCGTTGCTCCGTCCGAATCTCCAGTGTCGTCATTCTTCGCCGTCGTAGTAGGTCGTCTCGTCCATACGATAGATCGTCCCTCCCATAGCCCATTTACCCGAATCAGGATAATTGCAGGCGTCGAAGGCGTGATTCGAAGCGATGATTTGAACGACCAGATCGGCGTCGGTGTTGTTGATGATCTGGTGCGCCTCCCCGGGGCCACACATCATCGCGTCACCCTCGGTGAACGGGACGTTACCGTCTTCGAGACGCATCTCGCCGGAGCCTTCCAGGACGTAATAGAATTCCCACTGCTGCGCGTGCGCGTGATACGGCCACGGTCGCTTTCCCGGAGGGATGCGGAGCAACATCATCTCGAAAGGGTGACCGCCGGGCCCCGCGTCCATGGGCTTCCCGAAGTCCAGCCCGGAAGCGCCATACTTGCCCTTCGGGGACCGTCGTTCGCGCCATTCGAGGTCTTTCTGAGCTACTTTGTTCACGTATAGACTCCAGGTGCGCCGCCAAGAAATGACACTCGGGGTTGGGTGTCAAGTCTTTACCTGATCAGCACTTAGTCGTGGTTGAAAGGCAGTGAAGGGGCGAGCCTGAAGGTGAGGGGTGTGTGCGGTTTCGATTCGGTTACCTCCGCACCGTCCCTTTCCACTGAAGCTGTCAAACACTACCTTGTGAGCCCAATCGCGAAAATGTTCAAGGAGGCCTAACGTGATCGCATCCGTTCTTCACGAACCGGGCAAGCCCCTCGAAGTCGAAGACATCGACCTTCAGGCGCCTCAGGAAGACGAAGTTCTCGTTCAGATGACGGCAAGCGGCGTCTGCCACAGCTGTCTCCACGCTGCGGACGGCAGCTGGACGTGGGTTCCGATGCCGATCGTTCTGGGAGACGAGGGTGCGGGGGTCGTAGAAGAGGTGGGCCCCGGGGTGAGAGGATTGAAGCCGGGCGATCACGTGATTCTGTCCTGGGCTCCGGCGTGCGGCCAATGTCACTACTGCTCGACGGGGCGATCGCAGCTCTGCATACGGACCGTACCGAAGCGAGGTGCGCTGTTCGACGGGACCACGCGTATGAGCCTGAACGGGAAGCCAGTCCATCACTATGGCAATGTGGCCACGTATGCTTCCCACTCCGTGGTTCCAGCAAGTTGCGCGATCCCGATTCGAGCCGATATGCCGCTCGACAAGGCCGCGCTGATCGGTTGTTCGGTGATGACGGGCGTCGGTGCCGTGTTGAACACCGCTCAGGTACCCCCGGGGGCCAGTATGGCGGTCTTCGGGGTGGGCGGTATCGGCTTGAACTGTATCCAGGGCGGGGCGCTGGTGGCGGCGAATCCGATCATCGCCGTCGATGTGTTGGATGACAAGCTGGACTACGCCCGCTCGCTCGGGGCGACGCATACCATCAACGCGTCGAAGGACGATCCTGTCGAAGCGATCAAGGACATCACCGGACGAGGCGCGGACTACGCGTTCATCGCCGTCGGCGTGGCCAAGACGATCACGCAAGCGTGGGATTGTCTGGCTCCAGCCGGCACGGCCGTGATGATTGGGCTGCCCCCGACGGGCTCAACGGTCACGTTCGACACGGGTCAATTACAGTCGGACGAGAAGGTTTTCCGAGGCTGCAAGTATGGGAGCGCGCGCATCCGGGATGATTTTCCCAGAATGGTCGAGCTGTATATGGCGGACAAGCTGAAGATCGATGAGCTGATCTCCAGACGCTTCGCGCTCGAAGAAGCGAACGAGGCTTTTCGGGCGCTCGCAGACGGCGAGCTCGCAAGGGGGTTGATTGTGTTTTGATCGACAAGCCGGTCCTATGTCATCCCGGCCGTGTGTTGAGCCGGAACCAAAACCGCAGATCGAACGTCTAAGCCTCGAGTTCTTTCTACCTCAGCCGGATTCCAGGGAGAAACCTATGAAGCGATGGCTCTTGATTCTGTTGGGTGCGATGGTCGGACTCACGGGGCAGGTCTCCGCTCAGATCATCGATGGCGAGACCGAGGGAGAGATCGATCTCTCGCCGATTTCGGGCATCCGGGCTGGCCATCTCGAAGTCAACCCGATTATGTCGATGCGTTTGTCCGACGGCGCTGCGATCTACCAGGTCGGCATGGCTGTGGGATACGCGGTTACGCGCACCCATCAGTTGGGTGGCTCTTTTGTGATGGGAAACCGACTCGACGACCGCACGAATCGTCGGGAAGTCGTTGTCGGGTCAACTTTGTCGAACGGGAACGGAGCCAACCTGTTGATCGACCAGGGCTTCGGGTCTTCGCTGACGGGATTCTATCGCTACAACGCCCCATTTCAGATCGAGAAGCGGTCCTTCCCTTACGTCGAAGTCTTCGGGGGCCGTGATTTCGGCTGGGGGGGGGATCTGAGCGAACTGGGCGCCGGCGTCGGGGTTCGCCGCTTTGTCAGCCGGACGACTGCCCTCAATACACAGTACTCGTATGTGGCGCTCTTCGCGGACGGGCAACGACTCAACCGTCACATCATCACAGCTGGTTTCTCGGTCTTCTTCCGGTAGCAACCGGTCACATCGAAGCAAAATGGGCTATCCGCCCCTCGGAGCACGTTGTCTCCGGGGGGCGATTCATTTATATTGCGCGCCCGAAAAAACAAGCACTTACCGACAGTGAGGGACGAATGAGTCTATTCAATCTTGAGGGCCGAGTCGCGCTGGTAACCGGAGGCGGCAGGGGCATCGGTCGGGGGATCGCGGAGGGTCTTGCCGACCACGGCGCGAAGGTCGTGGTGGCTGCGCGAACCGAAGCCCAGACGGAAGAAACTGCGGAAGCGATTCGGTCGAAGGGCGGCGAGGCAATCCCCGTTACGCTGGATATGACATCGATGGACTCCATCCAGGGAAGTGTGGACAAATCGATTGAAACGTTTGGACAGCTCGATATTCTCGTAAACAACGCCGGCATGAACATCCGTGAGCCCCTGGAAGAGGTCACCGAAGATCACTACGACCAGATCGCCTCTGTAAACCAGAAAGGCCTGTTCTTCATGACCCAGGTTGCGGCGAAACACATGCGGCCACGGGGTCGAGGAAAGATCATCAACATCGGTTCGTTGACGACAGGGGTGGGTCTGGCCAGTGTCTCGGTCTACACGGGAACGAAGGGGGCCGTCGGGCAGCTGACGAAGGTACACGCGGTCGAACTGGCACCGGAGATCCAGGTGAACGCGATCTGCCCAGGCTTCATTCTGACGCCACTTACGGAGAAGCTGTGGTCGAACCCGTCGATGCGGGATTGGGGCGAGAAGCGATGCGCACACGGTCGACTGGGCGTGCCAGAGGATCTTTTAGGGACGGCCGTATTTCTGGCTTCCAAGGCGTCAGACTACGTGACGGGCCAGCTGATCTATGTGGATGGCGGGTTCATGGCTGGCGAGCGGTGGTTGGATAATGCGTGATCTGATTCCACGGATGTCCGTATGAGCGATCGATACCGCGTGGTGGAAGAGGATTTTGGGGGCCACCCGATCCTTGTTCTGTCGGACGAGGTAGCCAAGCAGACGGCTCGCGTGCTACCGTCCGTCGGAAACAACTGTGTCAGCTACAAGCTGACTGTGGAGGACCGCGACGTGGAGTTGTTCCACGCTGCACCGGATGCGGAAACCTTGCTGGGCCGTCCGAGTGGCTATGGGATCCCCATCCTGTTTCCGTGGCCGAACCGTATCGATCGAGGCCGGTTCAGCTTCGAAGGCACGGACATCCATCTCGAGACCCCTGAACCGAATGCCCATCTCCTTCACGGGTTCGTCCTGAACCGGGCGTGGCAGGTGGAAGCGACAGGCGTCGACGACGGCGCGTGGATGACCGGTCGTTTCCGATCGTCGGAGGATGAAGGGATTGTCCGTCAGTGGCCGTTCCCATTCGAGACGGTGTGTACGTATCGGCTCAGAGAGGGACGCCTTTCCGTAGAGTTCGAGGGGACAAACACAGGCAGCTCGAATATGCCGTGCGGACTCGGGTTCCATCCCTACTTCGGCTTGCCGCTGGAGGCGGGGGGCGATCGAGGCGCGTGTCGGATACAACTGCCGGCGGCCAGCTACTGGCCGCTCCGTGAGGACAATATTCCGACGGGCGTAATACTCTTTGTGAATGAGGATTACGACCTACGTGAACTGAGTGCGTTGGGGGACAGGTATTACGACGATGTGTGGACCGACGTGGCCGTCAGTGCAGATGGTTGGAGTCGATGTCTCTTCGAGGACCCTCATTCGGGTGTAAAGATCGAAGTCGAAGCTGATGGTGGATTCAGGGAGTGGGTGTTCTACGCGCCCGATAATCGCCCTGTCGTTTGCTTCGAACCTTATACGTGTACGACGGACGCATTCAACCTCGCCACGAGGGGCATTGAGGGGGGCATGAGCGTTTTGGGGCCGGGTGAATCGCTTACCGGTGTGATGAGTTTCGAGCCCAACCGTGTCTGACGATCGGTTGACCGCCCAACTCGAGTTCATTGCCGAGATCGACAAGGTCAAGGGGATCATTCGGCAGACCTACGTACTCGACGGAGAGCGGCGGGAGAATGACGCGGAACACTCTTGGCACATTGCGTTGATGGCGATCCTGCTCGAGGAGTACGCGTCTGAACCGGTCGACATCCTTCGTGTCGTGAAGATGCTTCTGATTCACGATCTGGTCGAAATCGACGCCGGCGACACGTTCGTCTACGATGAGGCGGCGCGAGCGGACAAGGCTGAAAGGGAACAGAAGGCGGCCGACCGGATCTTCAACCTGCTGCCCGAGGATCAGGCGATTGAAGTGATGGCTTTGTGGGAGGAGTTCGAGGCGCGACAAACGATCGAATCTCGCTATGCCGCATCGCTCGATCGTTTTCAGCCGATGTTTCACAACGTTCTGACAGGTGGAAAGGGCTGGAAGAAACACGGGATTCGGAAAAGTCAGGTCGTCGACAGGAATCGTCACATCGAGGAAGGGGCTCCCGCGCTCTGGGAGCATGCGAAGGCGATGATCGACGATGCGGTTTCCAGCGGGGCACTCAACCCCTGAGCCCGTCAGGAGATTTCAGAACGGAATTTCATCTCGAAATTTCGTGAAAGAATAAGTATAAATTAAATAAAAATAACAATTTGTTTGAATATTGAAGTCTGGTAGATTGCAATTATGCCTGAGAATCTAAGAGATCTGATCGACGATAGTTTCGAACGCTACGCCGATAGCACCGCCATTCGAGTCCTTCGTCAGTCCGAGCAGAAAGGTGATCGTGGGCTTCGTTATGTGCCCATGACTTACCGGCAACTTGGCGAGCAGCGCAATCGACTGGTGATCGGTCTGGCGGGGCTGGGGCTGGAGAAGGGTGCCCGGGTCGGTATTCTTACGGACGGTGGGCTCGAGCCGATCCTGATCTTCCTGGCGTGTGATGCCCTGGGTCTCTCTGCCGTGCCGCTCTGCAACAAATTGCCCGATGAGATCCTGGCGCACGAGTTGAACCTGACGCGTCCCTCTCTTCTTTTTGTCGATCCGAAGAGCATCGAGCAGATCGACCGAATGTCGGATCGACTGGAGACCGTACCCCGCCTCGTCGTGACGGAAGGGCAGCATCCGAATGCTGCGCCGTTCTTCGACCTGATCAAGACAGCTGGGGAGGCGCCGGAAGTCGAGCTCACAGCGGATGACGAATCGAAGGTTGTCTTCACCTCGGGTTCATCGGGGATGCCGAAGGGGGTCGTGCAGACCCATCGCAATATCCTGCACAATTGTTTGGGCATCTGGGATGTGATCAGCGAAGACGATCTGATCTTCTTCAAGTCCGCGCCCGACTACCACACGATGGGTATCCTCAACGTCTACTACCCGCTTGCCAAGGGTTGGTGTCTGGATCTCGCACGGTCGCCCGATCGAGTGCTGATCGACATCCGCCATTCCGAGCCGGAAGGGACATTGATGGTTCCGCTCATTCTGGACAAGGTTTACGGGAATGTCCGGAAAGCGATCGACGGGGGGGGAGCCAAAGGAAAGCTCGTAGCTCGATCGGTTCGGGCGAAGCAGCGTATCGCCCGAGGGAAGGCATCGCCGGTCGACTGGCTCGTGCACGCCACGATCGGGAAGAAAGTGATCGGTCAGATCAGTGAACGTCTCGCAAGTCGGGTTGGAGCGAGGCTCAAACTGCTTGTGGTCGGATCGGCCAAGGCCGACCCCGATGCGCTCGACTTTTTCCAGGACGTACTGGGGATCACTTCTTATGAGGGATACGGTGTCACAGAGTGCGCCCCCCTGATTGCGGCCAATTGCTTGACGGGTCAAAAGACGGGGACTGTGGGCCAGCCGTTGCAGGAAGTGAAGATCGTGACCGAAGCGGGGGATGAAATCGGAAACGGGGAGCCCGAAACGAAGACCTATCGATCGAGCCAGGGACAGGCCGGAGAACTCTGGGTGCACGGCCCTCACGTGATGCGGGAGTACCTGGACGACCCGGAGCAGACGGCAAAGGCGATCGTGGAATCGGACGGCAAGCGTTGGTATCGCACCGGCGATCTGTTTTCGATCGACCAAGAAGGATTCCTGACGTTCTCCGGGCGATTGGGTCGTCAGTTCAAGCTGCGAAACGGGGAATTCGTCAATCCGGAGATGCTCGAGCGCGTCTACACTGCGGTTCCACTGGTCGATCACGTCATTGTGGTCGGCGACCAGCAGCGGGACTATCCTCTCCCGCTCGTAAACGTGAATGTGGAAGAGCTCCGGGTCACGCCCGGTTTGGAGGATCTGCCCGACGATGACGATGCGGCGCGTCGACACCCGGACGTGGTCGAATTCGTCCGCGAACAGTTTCTTGCAGAGGCCACACGAGTCGGTCTACCTGGTCACGAACGACCTCAGCGCGTCGTGGTCCTGCCCGAAGCGCTGACCGAAGAGACAGGAACCTTGACCCGAGGAATGAAAAAGGTCGTGCCTAAAGCCATCGCCGACCGTTACGAAAGTCTGATTGTAGAAGCCTACGCATCCTGATCCCGTTTCCGGGATCGTCACATTTAGAGAGGTAGCCGTGCCGACCATTCCTGCGGATGAGCTGAAAGACCTGGCCGAGTCCATATACCTCGCGGTTGGAGCGAGTGAACGAGAGGCTTCGACGGTCGCTGAGTTGCTGGTGTCATCTAACCTGGCCGGTCACGATTCTCACGGGGTGATCCGGTGTGCCCAGTATGTGAAAGCCGTTCAGGATGGGTATATCCGGCTCGGAGCAGAATCGGTCGTGGAGCGCGAAACCTCGGCCACGGCTGTGATGAACGGCAATTGGGGATTCGGACACGTGACGGCGGTCGACGCCATGAACCTGGCGATCGAAAAAGCGCGGAAAGCGTCGGTCGGTATCGTGACGGTGCATCGCTGCAACCACATCGGACGCGTCGGGGCGTTTCCGCCTCTGGCGGCGGCAGCCGACATGGTCGGACTGTTGACCAACAACGGGCACGGGGGTGACCACGCGTTGGCGCCGACCGGTGCCATCGGCCGCATTCTGCCGGCAGCGTGCATGGCGGCGGCCTTTCCGACGGATCGAGACTACAACGTGGCGATCGACCTGACGAACGCAGTCGCGGCTGGGGGCAAGCTGCGGGTCTGGGCTGCCCTGGGCGAGGCGCTTCCGGACGGCTGGCAGGTCGATGCGGACGGGAATCCGTCGAACGATCCGGCCGACTTTCTCGAGCGAGGCGGGGCGCTGGTGCCGTTCGGGGGACCAGTGGCCCACAAGGGGTCGGCTCTGGGAATCGCGCTCGACATTCTGTCCGGCGCCCTGTCGCCCGCCGGTTGCACGGAGGAGAACCCACCGGAGGTCGGAAATGCGCTTTTCGTGCAGGCGATCGACGTTGAAGCCTTCCAGCCGATCGATGCCTTCAAGGCGGAGATCGGGAAGTTCATCGACTATGTGAAGGGATGCCGGAAGGTACCCGGCGTTGAGGAGATCTTCCTGCCGGGCGAGCGCTCGCATCGTACTTATCAGGAGCGACTGGCGAACGGCATTCCGGTTGCGGATGCGACGTGGGACATTTTGCAGGGGCTTAAGGAAGAACATTGTTCATAGAGCATTGAACAGTGATCAAGGAACATTGAGAGGCTGAAGATCGAACAACGGCTGTTGCACGGGGATTCCGGGGCCTGGTCTGTTGGACAACCAATGCGCAGGTTAATCTATGGCGGATGACATTCGAGATCTGGCGAGAGCGGCGCGGGAAGCGTCCCGCGTTCTGGTCCGCGCGACTGAAGCCCAGCGAAACGCCGCGCTGGAGGCGATCGCGGTTGCGATCGAACAGAACGTCGAAGCGATCCTGGCGGCGAACGCCAAGGACTTGGTGGCGGCGGAGCCCGCAGTTACGGAAGGCACACTGTCGCGGCCCCTGGTCGATCGGCTGAGGCTGTCGAAGGGCAAGGTGCTCAAAACCATCGCTCTCGGTGTGCGAAGCGTGAAGGATCAGGCGGACCCGATCGGGAAGACGGAGGCGGCGACGGAACTGGACGAGGGGCTGAAGCTGTATCGTGTCACGGTACCAATCGGCGTGCTGGGAGTCATTTTCGAATCTCGTCCCGATGCGCTCGTCCAAATTGCTACGCTGTGCCTGAAGTCGGGAAACGCGGTGCTGCTGAAGGGCGGAAGCGAGGCGTTCCACTCGAACCGGACATTCTCACGGATCCTCGTAGAAGCGACACGGGGGCTTGATGGAATCCCGGAGGGCTGGATGCATCAGCTGGAAGCCCGGGAGGACGTACAGTCGATCCTGGATATGCACGACTGCATCGACCTCATCATCCCCCGAGGTGGCAACGAACTCGTCCAGCACATCATGGCCAACACCAAGATTCCGGTGATGGGGCACGCAGACGGCATCTGCCACGTCTACATCGACAAGGACGCGGACATCGGAAAGGCCACGCAGATCTCCGTCGACGCGAAGATGGACTACCCGAGCAGCTGCAACGCGGTGGAGACGCTGCTGGTCCACGGCGACATTGCGGAGGCCGCGGTTCCGAGCGTCATCCAGGCGTTGAAGGATCGCGGAGTCGAAGTCCGTGGGGACGAACGGACACGGGCTCTGGTCGACGTGGGCGTAGCGGACGAGACCGACTGGAGTACGGAGTATCTGGATACGATCGTGTCGGTCCGGGTCGTCGACGATTTCGACCAGGCGGTCGAGCATATCAATACCCACGGGAGCCACCATACCGATGCCATCGTGACAGAGAATCGCTCGACGGCCACGCAGTTTCTCCAGTCCGTCGATGCCGCGTCGGTCGTTCACAATGCGTCGACCCGCTTTGCCGACGGATTCCGCTACGGTCTCGGCGCCGAAGTCGGCATCAGCACCAATCGCCTCCACAGCCGGGGGCCGGTCGGGCTCGAAGGTCTGATGATCTACAAGTATGTGGTTGAGGGGAACGGCCATCTGGCCGGCACCTACCAGGGCGATGACGCTAGGTCGTTCACCCACCGTTCCCTCGACGAGACGTGGCCACAGGATCGATGATCGATCATTTTGGAACCATGAATCGACTCCTCAGAGTATCCTTCATCGCGGTGGTTGCCCTCGCGTGTCGGACGATCCCTCCCGAAACAGCTCCGAACGTCGAACCTGAGATATTGTTGCCCGATCCGAAGATCCAGATCGGAACGCTGGCGAACGGGTTGCGCTACTACATCCGGCAGAATGAGAAGCCGGAAAAGAGGGCCGAACTCCGTCTTGTCGTGAACGCGGGCTCCATTCTCGAAGATGACGATCAACAGGGTCTGGCACACTTCGTCGAGCATATGGCGTTCAACGGAACGAAGAACTTCCCCAAGCAGGCTCTGGTCGACTATCTGGAGTCGATCGGTATGCGGTTCGGTCCGGATCTGAACGCCTCCACGGATTTCGACGAGACGGTCTACAGGCTGCAGGTGCCGACGGACAGCACCGTGGTGTTCGAGAAGGCCTTCGAGATCCTGTTGGAATGGTCCAGTCGGGTGTCATTCGATGAAGAAGAGATCGATAAGGAACGAGGGGTCGTGATCGAAGAGTGGAGGTTGAGGCGGGGCGCACGGCAGCGGATGGGTGACAAGCTCTACCCGGATCTTTTCAAAGGGTCGCGATACGCCGAGCGTTTGCCGATCGGAAAGAAGGAAGTGCTGGAGTCTTTCGATCACGAGGTGCTGCGCCGCTACTATGCGAAATGGTACCGCCCCGATCTGATGGCCTTGGTCGCTGTCGGAGATTTTCAGGTGGACAGTGTGAAATCGCTCATCGATCGGTATTTCGGTGGCCTTGAAAAACCAAAGACACCGGTCGAGCGGAAGATCTGGCCGATTCCTGAGCACGAGGAGACGCTGATTAACATCGCGACCGATCCCGAAGCGTCGAGCCTGGGGGTTTCGCTCTACTACAAGCAACCCGTCCGATCGCAGGGGTCGATTGAAGACTATCGCCGCTCCCTCGTGGAATCCCTCTACAACGGAATGCTGAACCAGCGTCTCAACGAACTGACCAAACAGGTGGACCCGCCATTTCTGGGGGCTGGGTCGAGCCAGGGCAGATTCATTCGGTCCAAGGAGTTCCACGTCCTGGGGGCGGGTGTGAAAGAGGGCGGTGTCCTGCGGGGTCTCGAGGCGCTGCTGACGGAGGCGGCGCGGGTCCGCCAGCACGGATTCACCGCGACCGAGTTGGCCCGCGCAAAGACCCAGAGTCTTCGTACCATCGAACAGATCTATCGGGAACGCGACAAGAGCCGGTCGCGCGCCTTCGCGGGCGAGTACATTCGTAACTTCCTGACGAACGAGCCGATTCCTGGCATCGAAAGGGAGCACGCGCTCTACAACGAGTTGATTCCGACCATCACGCTCGAGGAAGTCGACGCAGTAGCCAGCCGATGGATCAAAGACCACAGCCGGGTAGTTTCGGTCCAGATGCCGGAGAAAGAAGGGTTACCGGTTCCGAGTGAGGGAGAAATCCTCTCCGTGCTCAAGAGGGTAGCAGCCAAAACGGTCGAGCCCTACGAAGATGATGTGTCGGATCTGCCTCTGGTGGCTGATCTCCCAACGCCGGGCAGCATCGTGGCCGAGTCGGCGGTGCCCGAAATCGAAGTGACGGAGTGGACCCTGTCGAATGGGGTTCGCGTTCTCCTTCGTCCTACGGATTTCAAGAACGACGAAATCCTCTTCACGGCCTGGAGCCCTGGGGGCATTTCGCTCGTGGAAGACGAGGATCATATCGCGGCCTCGACGGCGATATCGGTCCTTCGCGAGAGTGGCATCGGGACATTCAGTCAGATTCAGCTTCGGAAGAAGCTTGCCGGAAAAGTCGTCCGTTTGACATCGCAGCTGTCCGAACTGGGAGAGGGGTTGAGAGGCCGCGCATCTCCCGAAGACATCGAAACCCTGTTTCAGCTGATCTACCTGACGTTCACCTCACCCCGGGCAGACTCGACTGCCTTCAACGCCTGGGTGGCAAGAACCCGCGGGCGTCTTGAGAACAGAGCCGCGAGCCCACAAACCGCCTACCGGGATACCATTCAGGTCACGATGTCACAGTATCATCACAGGGCTCGACCGTTCATAGCAGAGAGACTGGAAGAAGTCGATCTCCAGCGATCGCTCGATATCTACAGAGATCGTTTCGCGGATGCTGGCGACTTCACTTTCCTGTTTGTCGGAAATTTCGAGCCAGACTCGATTCGGACTCTCGCGAGTCGGTATCTGGGGGGCCTCCCCGCTCTTTCGAGAGAAGAGACCTGGAGAGATCGAAAGATGCGAAACCCGCGAGGCGTGATCGAGAAGACGCTCCATCGCGGCCTCGAACCCAAGAGCAATACGCGTCTGGTGTTCACAGGACCGTTCGAATGGAACTGGCAGAATCGATTCGATCTCAACGCAATGGTCAGCGCGTTCAGGATCAAGCTGCAGGAGGTGCTTCGCGAAGACCTGGGAGGAACGTATGGGGTCCGGGTGGGGGCGTCCCGTTCCCGCGATCCTGTGGGAAGCTATTCGATCTCACTCAGTTTCGGGTCCGATCCAGAACGCACGGAGGAACTTCGTGGGGTCCTGTTCGCCCAGATCGACAGCCTCCGGGACGTCGGCCTGGATCAGACCTATGTGGACAAGGTGAAGGAAACACAGCGAAGATCCCGCGAGACCGATCTGAAGGAAAACGGGTACTGGCTAAGTGTGCTTCGTTTCTACTACAGCCACGGCGAAGATCCGACGAACATCCTCAAGGCAGAAGAGAAGATCGAAGGGTTGACCTTGGAAGCGATCAAGGCGGCGGCAAACCGGTACTTCGATATGGAGAACTACGCGCAGTTTGTGCTGATGCCGGAGAAGTCTTCGCCGAATTGACTCCCTGGGGGCAGGGAGTAGTGGCCGTGGAAGAAGAACAGCGGAACGTCGAAGCGATCCGTCGCTGGTTCCGCGAGGTCTGGGGCGAGCGCAGGGAAGCGACCATAGAGGAGTTGTTCGTGCCGGATGGGCTGGCCTACGGACTCGGGCCCGAGCCGATTGTAGGGCCTCCCGGGTTTAAACCGTTTTTCCACCTGTTCTGTGAAATGTTTTCGGAAATCTCATACGAGGAGATTCACTGCTTCGGCGCTGGGGACCGGGTTGCGTTGCACGGACGATTTCGAGTGGTCTCGTCGAGGACAGGCGCAGTCGCGCACATTCTTGGGGGTGGGGTTGCCCGCCTGGAAAACGGAATGCTCCAGGAAGCGTGGAACGCCTGGGACTTCCTCGCGACGGCGATCGAGCTGGGATGCCTTCCCGCCGACACGCTCGAACGATGTCTCCGGGGCGAAAAGCTGTCCTGACCATGGATCCCGCCTGGCACGAGGACGACCGGTTCTGGGAGACATTTTACCCGGTCATGTTTCACGCGGGTCGATGGAAGGCCGCGGCCGACGAGGCAGTTGAAGCCGCCGCCCTGTTGGAACTGCCGAAGGGCGCCGAGATCCTCGATTTCTGCTGCGGGCCTGGTCGTCACGCGATCGAGTTGGCGAACCTCGGATACGGAATAACGGGCCTGGATCGCACCCAGCGATATCTGGACATCGCCAGGGAAAAGGCTGGAGAGGTCGGCGTCCAGGCTACGTTTGTGCAAGGGGATGCACGGCTACACGAGTGGGACCGATCGTTCGATGCCGCCCTCAGCCTTTACACATCCTTCGGCTACTTCGAAGATCCGGGCGAGGACCGGATGATGTTGTCCAACGTGCACGCAGTGCTCGGCCCCGGTGGACGAATCCTGCTGGACATGTCGGGCAAGGAAGTGGTTGCGCGCGCGTTTGCCGCAGACTCGTCCGAGATCCTGCCGGATGGGACGAAGCTTACGGAGTCTCGGACCGTCGAACCGGACTGGGAATGGGTTCGCAATACGTGGGTGATCGACAAGGACGGCCAGCGCCACGAAACGACGTTTCGAGTTCGTGTCTACTCCGGTGTGGAACTCAAAGCGGTCCTGCTGTCTGTCGGGTTCTCGGATGTAAGACTGTATGGGAGTCTTGATGGTACACCCTACGATCAGCAGGCTCGCCGGTTGGTGGCGGTGGCAACGAAACCCTGATCGAGGCTGTCGAGTTGAGTGACCTCTCCAACGTGCGTGCGATGATGTTCGATGTATTCGGGACGGTCGTCGATTGGCGGGGAACGATCGCCCGCGAGGGCCGGATCCTTGGGGAGAAACACGGGATCGACGCGGATTGGGAGGCCTTCGCCGATGCCTGGCGCGGCGGGTACGGTCCGTCGATGGATCGTGTGAGGAAAGGCGAACTGGGGTGGACGAAGATCGACGACCTCCATCGGATGATCCTGGACGGCCTGGTAGATGAATATGGGTTGGGCGGGCTCGATGCTTCGGCGATGGACCACCTTAATCGGGTATGGCACAGGCTGGATCCGTGGCCGGACTCCGTCGGAGGGCTGCAACGTCTCAGATCACGATACGTCATCGCCACCCTTTCGAACGGAAACGTTTCCTTGCTCACCAACATGGCGAAGCACGCAGGGCTTCCGTGGGACTGCATCCTGTCCGCCGAACTGGCGCGGCACTACAAACCGGATCCGGAAACGTATCTTGCTGCCGCCGAGTTTCTGTCGGAACCACCCGAGAACGTCATGATGGTCGCCGCCCACAAGGGCGATCTGAAGGCGGCGGCTCGTGTGGGGTTCAAGACCGGATTCGTTCAACGACCCCACGAACACCATCCTGACAGGCCGAACTCCCTGGAGCCCGAAGACTGGATGGACGTATGGGGTCGAGACTTTCACGATATTGCGGACAAGCTATGATGCTGAGTGGGTCGGTGCAGAGAGGATGGCTCAAGGCTTTCCGTTGTCATTTCGACACGGTCTGACGAATACCCAAACCCACTGAGGCAAGGACCACGATCCGTGGAGAAATCCCTGCGCGAAGGACGGCGGGAAACGGGTGCTTGCCTTCGGCCCTGAAGTGACAGCGCTCGGGTTGTTGCGCAGGGATCTCTCATCCGTGACCGTGGCCTGCTGTCGCAGGCGCGAGCTAGATTCCCGCCTACGCGTCGTTTCGGCGAGGCAGGCGAGATGACAGACAAGTTACAGTTGTTAGAAGGGTAGGGCCACGGCACGCCGTGGCCGCCATCCACATCGGACAATGGACATGAACACGATCGACGTCGCATACGGTAAGGGATCCATCCCTCTCCGTGCCGATCCTTCGGTGGCGGAGTGGGAGGTCATCCGTCCCGGGTTCGAGCCTGCACATCCGAATCCTGTCGAGGGATTTCGACAGGCATCCGCACAGCCTCTGGGAGCGGACCCCCTGTCAGAAGTTGCAGGCCTGGGGGATCGAGTGGTGATCGTGACGTCGGACGGCACACGACCGGTTCCGAACCGGCAGCTGATTCCGTGGATCATCGAATCGCTGGGCGTTCCCGATGACAGGCTCACCGTCCTGATCGGGACGGGGAGCCACAGACCGAATACCCCGGCTGAAATCGATTCGATGTTCGGAGATCTTGCACGTCGTGTGAAAATCGTGAACCACGATGCGTTCGACGAAGAGCGAAACCAGAAAATGGGGACCACGGCATCGGGGACGGACGTCTACCTGGACTCGGCCTACGTTGAGGCCGACCGGCGGATTGTCGTCGGGTTCATCGAGCCCCACTTCTTCGCTGGTTTCTCTGGCGGAGCGAAGGGAATCGCCCCGGGGGTGGCCGGCATCGATACGATCCTGCGGTTTCATCGGGCAGACCTGATCGGTCATCCGAACAGTACGTGGGGTGTGATAGATGGCAATCCGATTCAGGAAGAGATTGCCCAGGCGGTCGCGATGCTGCCACCCGACTTCATGGTGAACGTGACGCTGAACGCAGAGAAGGCCATCTCGGGATTCTACCTGGGAGATTATGTCGAGGCGCATCGCGAAGGATGTGACGCCGTGAAAGCGGCCTCGATGCAGCCGGTCGCTCGAGCGTTTCCGGTGGTGGTCACCTCGAACAGCGGATTCCCCCTCGACCAGAATCTCTACCAGACGGTGAAGGGCATCTCGGCTGCGGCCCGAATCGTGGGCGATGGCGGGACCATCGTCGTGGCGAGTGAGTGCAGCGACGGGATTCCCGATCACGGCAACTTTGCCCAGATCATGAGGGACAGCGCGTCGCCGGCCGACGTCATCGGGTCGATTCAGGCCCTGGAGCGTCCGATCCTCGATCAGTGGCAGGCTCAGATCCTTGCCGGCATTCTGGAGCGCTCTGCTATCAAGGTCCGATCCGATCTTCCGCGTGAAGATGTCGAAATGTGCAAGATGGACGTGATCGAGGATGTCGACTCGGCCGTCGCTGAGGGTCTGGAGGGCACGGACGATCGCCGGGTCGCCGTACTTCCGGACGGACCCCTTACAATTCCTTACCTGCAAGACGCTTAAGGCTGCTTCCTTCTACCTCTTTTCGAGGTGGGATCACTTCTATTCCTCATCCATCAGGGTGAGTCAACAGGTTAACGGAGGGTCGGATGTACATCGGATCGCAGTTCAGCGAGCAGACAGATGACGAGATGCAGGTCCTGTCGCAGCTCGGTATCAGGAACGTCGATGAAACTCCGTCGACGCCGTGGAAAGAGTGGACGACGCATATGATCCGGGGGCAGATGGAGAAATGGGCCCGGCACGACATCAGCCTCGAGATGCTCCACATTCCGCTCGGCTCCGGAAGCGCGTTCAAAAACGAAGCCGGGGCCATCTTTCTCAAGCCTAGCGACGAACGGGACCGGCAGATAGACTGGATGAAAGAGACGGTTCGAATGGCAGGTGAGGCCGGACTCCGGGGGCTGAACTACAACATCACGATTCTAGGTCATCTCCGTACTCCGTCCACGACGGGGCGGGGAGGGGCCATCGTGTCGACTTTCGAGCTCGACAAGCTGGATGATTCGCTCGGAGAGTTCGAAGGCGGTCCGGCCGACGAGGACGAGATGTGGGAGCGGATCGATCACTGGCTGAAGGAAATCATGCCCGTCGCAGAGGAGTACAAGGTGCAGATGGCGTGTCATCCTTCCGACCCGGGCATCGGCGTGGGCAACACCTACCGCGGTGTGGCGAGGCCGATGGGAATGGTCGAGGGCTTCAAAAAGCTGATCGAACTCTACGACAGCCCTTACAACGGACTGAATTTCTGCCAGGGATGTATGTCGGAAGCGCTCGAAAACCCGGGAGAAGAGATCTTCGATGTGATCCGCTACTTTGGGGAGAGGAAGAAGATCTTCAACGTGCACTTCCGAAACATCAAGGGCGGACTCGGGAACTTCGTGGAGGTGTTTCCCGATGAAGGGGACATCAACATGATTCGGGCCCTGAAAGTGTATAAGGATGTAGGCTATGAATACATGATCATGCCGGATCACGTACCCGAGATCAGCGGCCCGGAGAACTGGAAAGTCGGCTTCGCCTATTCTTACGGCTACATTCACGCCGCCCTTCAGGCCGTCGAGGAACTGTAACCACCCAGCTGACCGATTCTTCTGTCGTCCTGCGGGGGCAGAAATCTCCTCGGATTGACGCGCGTCCTATCGGTGTGTATGATGGGACGCGTTTCAATTGTGGGTCGATGACCCTGACCTTCGACGAGGTACTGCGTGCGACGCCACGGGCTCTTACACTCCTTCCTACAAGCATTGTGTTTCGCCGCGATTCTTGCGTGCGCGGTGGGAACGTCCAACGCGGATGGACGCTCGACCGTCGTCGTAGAGCTGTTCACGTCTGAGGGGTGTAGCAGCTGTCCGCCGGCCGAAAAGCTCGTCTCGAAGCTGGCCGACGACCACGCTGCTGACGCGGTTTATCTGCTCGCGTTCCACGTCGATTACTGGAATCGGCTCGGATGGCTTGACCGATTCAGCGAGGCCGCGTTCTCCAGCCGACAGAGGCGTTACGCGCGAGCTCTGGGTGAGCGGGTTTACACACCGCAGATGATTGTGGATGGCAAGACGGCTTTCGTGGGCAGCCGGGGCGCCCGAGCTCGGGAGTTGATTGACGGGGGGCTGAGGAATCCGGATAAGACGAGCGTCCCGTCCAGGCGAGACGGGTGGGACGCACCGCGAACTTGAGCTACAAAATCGATGGACGGCTGGATGGGCGTGTGCTGAATGCCGCCCTCGTTGAGGACGGCATCGAGTCTCACGTCACCTCAGGCGAAAGCGCCGGGCGGAAACTGATTCACGATCGCATCGCCCGGACGTTCAAGACGGTCCGGCTGGACGACGGAGGCGTTGGGGAAGCCATCCTCGACATTCCTGAGGATGCGGAGGAGGACCGTCTGTCGGTCGTGGCCTACGTACAACGGAACGAATCGATGGCCATCGAGGGCGCCGGTGCCTCGCGGCTGGAACGGGCTGAGGGAGAGTAGATGGCGGATACAGTGAGAGTGGCGGTGGTCGGGCTCGGACAACGTGGGCTTCAGCACCTGAAAGCACTCTGGACGCTACAGGGGCGGGGTGAAGTTCGGGTGGTTGCCCTCTGCGATGCGAGCGAGGGCAACTTGGCGCAGGACAAGATTCGGAAGTTCGTTCCGGACTACGACGCCACGGAGGTTCACACGACAACGGTGTTCTCCGAGGTGATCTATCGAAGCCCCGAGGCGATCTATTTCGCGATTCCGCCCGGGCTGCACGACGGCCAGGTGCTCGAAGCGACCCGCGCAGGGATTCACATCTTTGCGGAAAAGCCCATGAGCCTGTTTCTGGACGAGGCAAAGGAGCAGGCCGAGGCGATTCAGGAAGCAGGCGTGATCTCCACGTGCGGTTTCCAACGACGATACGAGGCACAAAGTCTGACCGTGCGCGATGTCATGGCTGGAAAGCGTCCGGTAACGACGACGTGTGTGGTGGATGGAAGCCTCGAGGCTCACTCCGTCAAGCATACGGACACGGCCTCGATGGGTGGACCGTCGGACAGGGTCTGGGCAAAGAACTTCGAATGGTCCGGATCGACGATTGTCGAAGCGGGCATTCACCAAACGGATCTGATGAGATTCTGGATGGGAGACATTTCGTGGGTTCAGGCGGCCTACGTCCCTCGCGAGGAGGATGATATCGAGGACGGAGGAGACAACCCCTACGCCTACGCCGTAACCTACGGGTTCGAGAACGGGGCGGTCGGTAATCTGCTGATGTCCAGACTTCGCAAAGTCTACCACAGCGATGGATACCTGACGGTGATGTGGGACCACGGCCACCTGAAGCTGGAGGGTGAAGACGTGGTGGCCTACTACTACGACGGTCCGTACCCGCCCGAAGGCACGCCATCGAAAGACGAGGTGCGGCACCCTGTGCCTACGCCGCCGAGGGTCGACACGAACCTCGCGATCTCGTCGGCATTCGTGGAATCGATTCGGTCGAAAGATGAATCGAAGATGCTCAGTACCTACGCGTCGAGTATGAACAGTCTGGCTGCGGTCCTCGGCGCGAACGTTTCCCACCTGCGGGGTGGGGAGCGTATCGACCTGACTGCGTTCTCGGAAGATGATGCCTACGCACCCTACCGGCAGAAGAGGACCCCCTGACACCCGACGCACGGAGGCCGAATGGGATCGGTTGATTGGCCGCTGGAAAAGCTGGTGGATTACAGGCCCGAGTCGACGGCTCGGGAGGATTTCGATGCATTCTGGTGCGGGGCACGGGCGGCAAGCGACCAGGTTCCGCTGAACGCGACGTTCGAAGCGGTGGACGATGTGCTGCCGGGTGCCCGGGTCTTCGATGTCGGGTTCGACGGGGCGGACGGGGTGCGGGTCAAGGGATGGTTCATGACTCCGGCAGTCGTGCAGGAACCGCTTCCCACGGTGGTGCAGTTTATCGGCTATTCGGGTGGACGGGACTACCCCCACGCGCTGGCCCACCACGTGCTGAACGGATTCTGTGCGTTCATCATGGATTCCCGTGGCCAGGGCGGACAGACGGGTCAGGTACTGGCATCATCGCACGGCGGTATGCGTGGATTCATCACCCACGGAATCATCAACAAGGAAGAGTACTACTACCGGAACTTCTATCTGGACACGGCACGGGCGGTCGACGTCGTCAGGGCAAGGGACGAAGTCGACGGGGACCGGATCGCCGCGATCGGCGGGAGCCAGGGGGGCGCATTGACGATCGCGTGTGCCGCGCTTTCGGAGCACGTCCGGGTGATGGCGCCCGATGTCCCCTGGTTGTCGCACTTCGAGCGGTCCATCGACATCGCGGTCGGACCGTATGAGGAAATCACGGAATTCATGAAGAAACACCCCGATCAAATCGACGGGGCGTTCGAGACGCTGAGCTATTTCGACAACATGAACCTGGCTGAGAAGGTCAAGGTGACCGATGCCTACTACTCCGTCGGTCTCTGGGACGACATCTGCCCGCCTTCGACGGTGTTCGCGTCCTACAACCGGTTGCCGTCCTCAGTCAACAAGTCGATCGAAATCTACAGGTATAACAAGCACGAGGGCGGTCACAATCTTCACCAGCATCGGAAGCTGCAATGGCTGAGGAAGACGCTCGCTTCCTGATCTGTCAGGGTAAAGGGCGTCCCGGAATCTTGTCGGGCAACGCGTCAAGATGAATATCGAGTTCTGTGGTGGTGCCCGCACCGTGACGGGCTCCCAGCATCTGCTGTCGATCAATGGCAGACGCGTTCTGCTCGAATGCGGCCTGTTCCAGGGGCGCAGGCACGAGACGTACGAGCGAAACCAGAACTTCTGCTTCGATCCGGCGACGGTCGATGCGATGGTGCTTTCACACGCGCACATCGATCACAGCGGGAACATTCCCAACTTCGTTCGGCACGGTTTTCAGGGTCCGATCTTCGCCACCTCCGCGACCGTCGACCTGTGCCGGATCATGCTGCGGGATTTTGCATTCCTTCAGGAACGTGACGTGCACTGGGCGAACAAGATCCGGTCGCGTCGGAAGGAACCGCTGATCGAACCCCTGTACACGCTGCGGGACGTGGAGGCAGCGGTCCAGATGTTCGTCGAGCAAACCCTACGGGCACGCCTTCGAGGTGTGTGACGGGGTCCAGGCGACGTTCAGGGATGCGGGTCACATGCTGGGTTCAGCGGGTGTGCTCCTGGAGTTGACCGAGAGGGGCCGATCGATCCCACTGGGTTTCAGTGGGGACATCGGTCGAACGGAGTTTCCGATCCTTCGAGATCCCGATGTACTTCGCGATCTGGATGTGCTGCTGATGGAGAGTACGTACGGGGACCGTCTGCGCGGTCCGCGTGAGGATTCCGAGGAGGAACTGGCCGCCCTCGTTAATCGGGTCGCCGGATCTGGGGGAAAGATGATCATCCCCGCCTTTGCGGTCGGGCGAACGCAGGTTCTCGTGTATGTGCTGCACAAGTTGTTCGATCAGGGCCGGATTCCCAACATGCCGATCTAAGTCGACAGCCCGCTGGCGGTGGCTGCGACCGAGGTCTTCAGGCAACATCCCGAGTGTTTCGATGAGGAGACCTTCAGGGATTTCGTCGACAGCGATGTCGACCCGTTCGGTTTCGGGCGGCTGGAATACGTGAAGGATGTGAACGATTCGAAGAAGCTGAACGGCCTGACCGTTCCCCACATCATCATATCGGCATCGGGCATGGCTGAAGGGGGACGGATCCTCCACCATCTTCGAAACAACGTTGGGGATCCGTGAGCGGTCCTGCTGTTCGTGGGATACGCCGCACAGAACACGCTGGCCCGTCGGTTGATGGACGGGGAACGAGAAGTAAGGATATTCGGTGAGCCTTTCGATGTGCGGTGCAAGGTACAGCGAATGGATGCGTTCAGCGGCCACGCGGATCGGGACGAGCTGCTGTCGTATGCGGGATTCAGTTCCGTGGAACAGTTGAAGCGTATCCTGCTCGTTCACGGTGAAGAAGACCAGGCGCTGTCGCTCAGGAAAGAACTGAAGTCCCGAGGCTACAGGAATGTGGACTGCCCCGAGAAGGGCGATGTCATCGAGCTGTGAGTTCGGCTCCAGGATCGGTAGACAGGTCAGGGCAAACTAGAGGAGGCACGTCGTGCCGAGGAATACATTGACGGTCGCAGCGGTTCAGATGCGAGTCGGCGAGGACATCGAAGAGAACGCAGGGAAGGCAGTGGCCAAACTGAAAGAGCTTTCCGCGAGGGGCGTGGATGTCGCGGCCTTTCAGGAAGGTTTCCTCTACGGGTACTCGTGTCGACCCGCTTTCTGGAACCGTCTGGATCCGAAACGACTGCCGACAGCCGAAGCCCGTGTCGTTCGGGCGTGCAAGCGGTATGGGATCGCGGCGATCCTAGGTACGGCCCATATGGAGGAGACGACACGCTACAACAGCCTGCTCGTGATCGGCAAGGACGGAAGCGTGCGAGGGCGTTATGGCAAGATTCATCTGGCGGGGGAGAAGTGGTGCCAGCCTTCCCAGCATCTACCGATTTACTCGATCTGTGGGGTACAGTGCTGCTTCATCATCTGCCACGACGTGCGATACCCCGAGCTCGTTCGTCTACCAGCGGCCGCAGGAGCGAAGGTGTGCTTCTTCTGCAGCTGCGAGTCGACCCTCGAATCGGAGTGGAAACTGTCAGCCTACAATGCGATGCCGATCAGCCGGGCCACGGAGAACGGGATCTATGTGGTCATGGCCAATGCGCCCGCTCACGCCGACGACCTTCACGCCGGCTCGTCCTCTCACGGAGAATCGAAGGTGATTCACCCGGACGGGAACGTGATCGAAGAGGCCGGCTTCTTCACCGAGGAAGATGTGGTTTGTGCGCTGGATCTGGAGGCGGCCACGGGTGGCGTTGCCCGCAGGGCGGTGAACGACGAGACGGCGTTGCGGGAGTGGATGAAAGCCGGGCTTGAACTCGTCGACCTGGTTCCCGCCACGGCCAACGGCCGGGCCCGGCGCAAGAAGGTTCGGGCATGAGCGACAGGCCGAACATCCTGTGGATCTGTACGGATCAGCAGCGCTATGACACGATCGCTGCACTCGGGAACCCCTATGTGTCGACGCCGCACATCGACCGACTGGTTCGGGGCGGGGTCGCTTTCGACTACGCGTACTGCCAGAGCCCCATCTGCACGCCGAGTCGCGCCAGTTTCCTGACCGGGCTCTACGCGAGCACGGTCCGAATGAATCGAAACGGGAACGACGTCTTTCCCGATGACGCGCCCCCTCTGGTTACTCGCATGCTTGCGGATGTGGGTTACGACTGCGGGCTGATTGGCAAGCTGCACCTGGCCAGCGCCTATGGGCGCATCGAGCCTCGCACCGACGACGGATACCGCTACTGGCAGTACTCCCACGCACCCCGGGACGACTGGGAGGTGGGACACGACTACGCCGATTGGGTGAGAGAAAAGGGGGAAGTTCTCGGCGAGCTCACGAAGAGCGTGGATGGCGTCCCGGCAGACTTTCACCAGACAACGTGGTGCGCGGAGAAGACGATCGAGTTCATCAAGGAAGAGAGGGGCGGCCAGCCCTGGTTGGCGAGCGTGAACATTTACGATCCCCACCCGCCCTTCAACCCACCCAAGACTTACCGGGATCAGTTCGACCTTGCCGAGATGCCCGGCGCACTGTTCCAGGCATCGGACCTGGAGCAGCAACAGAAGCTGGAAGCGGTCGATTTCCAGTCGAAGGGCAAAGATCCGAAGGAACTGGATATCAACAGCCCCATCGTGCCACGGTCGGCCGCGCCGGGTCTGGTCGAAGCCGAAGGTCCTGGGGGACGGGACGATCGAACGCTTCAGGCTGCTTACTATGCGATGATCAAGCTGATCGATGACCAACTGGGCCGTGTGCTGCAGGCGCTCGAGGAGACAGAGCAGCTGGAGAACACGATTGTGATCTTCATGAGCGATCACGGAGAGACGCTCGGCGACCACGGCCTGATTCAGAAGGGGTGCAGGTTCTACGAAGGGCTCGTCCGGGTGCCCCTGATCTTCTATTGTCCAGGACGAATTCAGGAGGGCATCGTAAGCGACGCCCTCGTAGAGATCGTCGATGTGATGCCCACGATTCTGGATTTCGTGGGCGAACGTGTGCCGCCGTACGTGGAGGGCCGATCGTTGCTCCCGATTCTGTCGGGTCAGCGTCCTCCATCGGAACATCGCGAAGGTGTGCGGTGTGAGTATTTCGATGCGCTCGATCAGCCGGACGAAACACGCGCGACGATGTGGCGGACCCGGCAGTTCAAACTGTGCGTGTATCACGGCCACGGGTTGGGCGAGCTCTACGACCTGGAACAGGACCCGAACGAATTCAACAACCTCTGGGATGACCCGGAACATCAGGGAGTGAAGGCACAACTTCTGCACGAGAGCTTCGATGCCGCCGTGCGAGCGGTGGATCTGGGCCCCGATCGCGTGGGGCCGATGTAGCAACATCGAGATCCAGTTTTAGCAAAGACAAGACGACCGAAGGGAAACACAGAGAGGGGACCCATGGCAAAATTCAGACCGAAGTTGAGCATCAAGATGATGGCGGCCGATTGGTCGTTGCGAGACTATCCATCGGAGAAGCGGCCCTGGTCGGTGGAGGCGAAGGTGAAGAAAGTCAAAGAGGCGGGGTTCGACGGGATGAGCGCGGGGGCGGATCCGGCCCTGGGCAGGGCACTCGCAAAGCACGGGCTCGAGCTCGTCGGCGGAGTCGATGTCGGCTCGGTCCGGGCAGCGGAACCGACCCTGAAGCGATTTCAGGACGCTGGCGCCCACCACGTCAATGTACAGCTGTGCGACCACGACACCTCTACGGCAGACGCATTGAAGGTGGCGCGCGCCGTCATCGTCGCGGGAGAGAAGCTGGGTATGTTGCCCGCGATCGAGGTGCATCGCGACACGTGCACGGAGACGCCGGAGAAGGCTTTCGCGCTGGCCTCGGCCTACGAGAAGCGCTACAAGAAGAAGCTGAGAATGAACTTCGATCACTCCCACCCGGCGATCATCAAGCAGATCCGCCCCCCCGCTTACTGGAATGCGCTGTCCGGGCGTTCGGACATCTGGCGAATGAGCGAGTTGATTCACTTCCGCCCGTTCACGGGTAGCCACTGCCAGACGCCCATTACGGACGGTCGCGGAAAGCTGGATCGTGATTTCGTACTCTGGCGTGACGGTTATCTCGTTCCTGCGCTGACGTCGTGGGCGAAAGGGCAAAGAGGGGCGAGGACACTCTACGCCGTGCCCGAACTCGGGCCGCAGGGATCGGGCTATGCACTGGCCTGTTTCCCTGACATCTGGAAGGATGCCATCATTGCGAAGGATGAGATCAAGAAGGCGTGGACAAGAGCACTGCGAGCGAGGTGACGGAACCGCCCGTCTGTGGGCAGCCGTTCCGGGTTTTATCGGACCGCCGCATGCCTTATACTAGCGGCTTCAACGACGACCTTGGAGAGCGGATGTTCACGAGCGGTCGTGTTCTTTCGCGGGCGTGGGATCTGTTCAGGCAGAACGCTGGCCGGCTGATCGGCATCCATCTGTTCGTTTTCTTCCTCCACACGCCTCAGGTGGCGGTGGAATGGGTGTTGCCCGGCCAGATGGGCATCAAGGGTCTTGTGGCCTTTGCGACGGTGATTCTGTCTTATGTGACTTCCATCGGGCTGACCTGCATCGTCCTGCAGATCGTCGACGGGGAATCATTCGAATTCGGCGACCTTTTCGCTCGGCCTCATCTGGTGTTCAAGTATCTCCTGGGCTCGATTCTGTACTCGGTCATCGTTGTGGCGGGTCTGATCTTGCTCGTGATTCCTGCTGTCATCTGGGGAGTTCGGTTCAGCCTGTGGGGGTTCTACGTGGTCGAGCACGAAATGGGTCCTGTCGAGGCCCTGAAGGCGAGTTTCTGGGTTACGCGAAGTTACGGTTTCACGCTGGCGGGGCTCTACGGAGCCTGCCTGGGCTTGTATCTGATCGGCTTGATCCCACTCTTTCTGGGCTGGATCATCGTCTGGCCGGTGACCTCATTGGCCATGGTGGCGATCTACCGCATATTGGAGCGTGGGGCTTCTCAGGCCGTCCCCGCAGGGCCATGATCGGCGACGACTACGTACCGTTCGCCGACGGCGAGCGATGGGGATTCCGGGATGGAAGTGGACACACGGTCATTGCCCCCGAGTTCGATGCGGCGGGAAGTTTCTCCGAAGGTCTGGCACGCGTTCGGTCGAATGGAAAGTGGGGGTTTATCGACACGTCGGGCGGATGGGTGATTCTGCCACGCTTCGAGCAGACCCGCGTGTTTACGGGCGGTGTGGCCAAGGTGAAAGCAGATGGAAAATGGAGTCTCGTCGACCGAAAGGGCGAGATTGTGGATGATCTGGACAACCAGAGTTTTCTGGACGATCGAGGACGGTTCATCGACGAAAAAGAGTATCGGACGTGGGAGAAACCGCCCGGGGCGGACGAAGAGGAGGAGTAAGTGGCGCAGACGATGAAGGTGGCTTTGATCGGTGCGGGCATGTTCGGTGGGGACGTGCACGCAAGGGCCTATGCGGATCTTCAGAAGGCGGGGATCGCGGGCATGCTCGGAAGGGTCGGGCTGGACGCCCGCGCTCGGGATCTCGCTCCGGTCGAGTTCGACCTGGCGGCGATCGCGACCCGTTCGGAGGCTTCGGCGTCGAAGGCGTGCGATGCCTACGAGGTCTGGACGGGACGTCGGCCGGCCGCCTACCACGGGGAGACGCCGTGGAAAGACGTGATCGCCGATCATCCCGACCTGGACGTCGTATCTGTGGCGACCCCCGATCATCTTCATACGGAAGTCACGCTGGACGCGCTGGACAACGGGTCTCACGTCCTCATGGAGAAACCGATGTGCCTGTCCGTGGGAGAAGCAGACGAAATCATCTCGAAGGCTCGGGAAAAAGGTCTGGTCGTCGCCATCGATATGCACAAGCGCTACGATCCCGATCATCTCCGGATTCTGAACGACATCAAGAATCGGATCGGTGATCCCCTATACGGTCAGGCAATGCTGGAGGAGCCGTTGGAAGTGTCGACGAGCACCTTCAAGTGGGCCGAACAAAGTGATCCATTCAGCTACGTAGGGCCGCACTGGACCGATCTGATCTACAATTACTACCGCAGCAAACCCGTATCCCTGACGGCCGTCGGTCAGAAGAAGAGGCTGATCCGAGAAGGAATCGACGCCTACGACTCGGTTCAGGTTCGAGTGGACTTCGAAAACGGCATGTCGATTCATTTTCACAACAACTGGATTACGCCCGACGATTTCGAGGGGCCGGTCAATCAGGGCCACGAGATTGTCGGTGCTGATGGCAAGGTGGAATCCGATCAGCAGTATCGCGGGTTCCGGTTCTGGTATCACGGGGGCGGAAGTCGCACGGTCAACAATCACATGACGCGTGACGTGAAGCGGCCCGAGGGGCACGACGCCTACGTCGGCTACGGGGTGGACAGCATCATCGTCGGCCTCGTGGCGATGTGCAGGGTGAAGTTCGAGGGGGCTTCTCTCGATGATGTTTCCGGCATCTACCCCACCGCCGAGGATGGACGAATCACGGTGGCGATCGTTCACGCCGCTCGGCTCGTCAGAGATCTCAACTTCAAGTATCTTGAAGAGGGGAAGGGTGCGGTGGTGTCGGCCACGTTCGGTGACGACGGCATCACGATCGTCGACCCGAACCGAGCGCGCGAAGGCCAAGACGCCGTGTTCGAGAAGATTTACTCAGCGCCTCTGTAGAACGAAGTTGCGCCCAGGATTCTATATCAATCTGCGAGTGTAAGGAGACGATGGGGAAAGAGTTCGACATTACACCGAAAGACGTGCCGAGGGTCGAGACGAAATACCGTCGCATCGTGACGCCGCTTCCCGCTCCAGACTCGGTCGAGACCCTCGAGCGATTACGAGAGTTCGAACCGATCTCCATGCGGGGGCAGCCTCCGGTGGTGTGGGATCGAGCGGAAGACGTCAGCGTTTTCGATAAGTACGGGAACATGTGGCTGGACTGGAGTTCGGGTGTTCTCGTCAGCAACGCCGGGCACGGGATGCCCGAAGTCCGTCAGGCGGTGATCGAGCAGGCCGAGAGCGGACTTCTGCACAACTACTGCTTTCCGAGCGAGGAGCGGGCGGAACTGGCGTCGTTCATCGTGGGTCTGGCTCCTGATGGACTGGACAAGGTCTTCCTGTTGACGACCGGTTCAGAGGCGACCGAGTGCGCGATCAAACTTGCCCGAAGTCACGGAATCCAGGAGGGTGGCGACAAGAAGATCGGGATCGTCGGATTCGAACGGGGGTTCCACGGCCGGACCCTGGGCGCCCAGCAGGCCGGCGGGATGCCCGGCCAGAAGGGTTGGATCGTCAACGAAGATCCGGCGATCGTTCAGGCGCCTTTCCCCGACGGCTACTGGACGGAAGACACGAGCTTCGATGTTTTCTGCAGGACGCTTCAGGAACGGGGCCTGGAACCGGATCACGTGGCCGGTGTGATGTTGGAGACGTACCAGGGGGTGGGGCCCGACTTCGCGCCGGTGGCTTATGTCGAGGCGCTCGCCGAATGGTGTCAGGCGCACGGGGCTCTTCTCATCTTCGACGAAGTCCAGGCGGGGTTCGGAAGGTGTGGCACGATGTGGGGGTTCGAGCACTACGGAGTAGAGCCGGATCTAATCTGCTTTGGGAAGGGCGTCAGCAGTTCGTTGCCCCTTTCGGGCGTCATCGGACGACGGGCGATCATGGACCAGTATCCCCCGGGGTCGATGACGAGTACACATACCGGCAATCCGGTGTGTGCGGCCGCGGCTCTGGCGAGCCTGAAGAAAATCGTGAACGACGGTCTGGCCGAAAATGCCGCGCGGCTGGAGCCGATCCTGATGGCGGGGCTGAAGGAGATCCAGCATCGTCATCCGAGCGTGGTCGGGAACTGCACGGGGCGGGGGCTGGTCGCAGGATTACAGATCGTCAAGCCAGATCGCAAGGAGCCCGACCCTGATCTTGCGTTCGACATCGTCGAGAGATGCTTTCACAAGGGATTGTTGTTTTTTGCACCCGTCGGGTCGTGGGGACAGACCGTCAAGGTTTCGCCCCCGCTCACCATTACACAAGAGGCGCTTGAAGAAGGTCTTTCGGTTCTGGCCGAGTCGATTGACGAGGCGGTCTCCGCGTAAACAACCGTCGGAAAGATCGTAATCGTCGATCAAGGGGAGTTGCAGCATGAATCGGCAACAACACCAGTTGATGGCAACCCTCCAGAAGATCCCCGTGTTCGAAGGACTCAGTCTGGAGCAGGCCGAGCATCTGATCCGTATCTGTCGATTTCAGAAGTATGCGGCGGACACGCAGGTCTATACGGCCGGGGATGCGAGCGACGACTTTTTGGTTCTGATCATGGGGAAACTGGCCGTGCTGAGTCCGGCTGGACAGAAGCTCGTGGAGCTCGAACCCGGGGTTTCCATCGGCGAGATGGGGGTGTTCACCGGTCACATGCGATCGGCTACCGTGGTCGCCGTCGGTGACTGTGCGGGTCTCGTGATTACCCAGCCGCTGATCTACCAGTTGATGGAGAACGATCAATCGATCAAAGCGACGATCCTGGACAACGTGGTTCGCGAACTGTCGAATCGACTTGCTGAGGCGAACGGGAAGGTCGACGCACTGATAAGTGAGGCGCAGAGGCACGAGGCCAATGCGGCGGCGGCGCAGTCCGAACTGGCTGCCGCGACGGAACAGGAGGCATCATTGGGCGAGGAGGACGACGTTGCAGAGGAAGAGGAAGGGGATGCCGAAGAAGCTGCCGCCGAGTAGCGATACAGGCGTAGGGAGACGGAAAAGGGAGTCCGACCTGTGGTCGTGACTCCCTTTTGCTTTTCGTCTTCGGAGCGTGATTCAGGCGAGAACGCGACCCCCACCGAAGAACCGACCGATATCCCGTGCGATGTCTGACTCACTAAGCGGCCACCCCGCATTCTGCAGGTCGTCATATTTCTGCGCCAAGACCGGCGCGATGGTGCGTATAGAGTGGGTCCACTTGTAGAGGAGCTGGTCCAGGATTCGGGCGTCGGAGTGCTGCGGGATGAACGAGGTCCCCAACAGTTCCAGCCGTTCCTGTGTCATTTCCTGGATCACGCTTGGGTTGTTGAGGAACCACCAGCATCCGAAAGGCAACACGTTGGGGAACTTGCGCGCCGTCACGCACAGTTCGTGCTGATCCTCGCGGGAAAGGATCGTCGTGAGGAAGGTGACGTTCGGCCAGTCTCTGGCGATGCGCTCCAGGTTGGTGATATCCCAGCTCCCGAGGCTGTCGCCTCCGTCTTTCAGGACCGGATTAACCTGACGGGTGACGCCGACCATCATCGCCGAGGGAATGTCGAGTTCATCGGCGGTGGGATAGACGCATTCCTTCATGAGCGTGGACGTCGATTCCTCGCTTGGGTACGTGAAATCCGGAGGCAGGGAGATCGCCATGTAACGCGCGTCCATCTTCTTTACCCAATCGGAGAGGTAGCGCCGGATCTCGGAAAAGGTCTGATGCGAGAGTGAGGTTTCGACGTCGTAGCCGGCCGCTTTGAGTTTTTCCACTGGGGCGGGCCAGTTCATCAGGGCGCTGTCGAGACGGAGAACGGCCCTGAACCGAGGGTCGAGGTCGAAGCCGTCGTTCCAGTAGCCGCCTTCGACATCCTCCAGCGGATCGTTGGTCATGTAGACGGTTCCCACGCCGGACTTCTCGAACACGAGGTCGGTGTAGGATTCGGGCGTATGGTCCTTGTAGAGCGTGCGGAATTCGTAGAGCGAATCTGAACGGGGATTCAGACCGAGCGTGCTCATCACGGTGACCACGCCGACCTGCGCCTCCGAGATCGGGCTACTGTCGCCAACGAAAAGCGTCGACCAGATCACGTCGGCCTGCTTGTCGGTCGGCATGTTGTTGAAGGCCTCGACCGTGATGTCGGACGGCAGCTGCCTGGAGGTTTCCGCCTTGAGATAGTGGTAGGTGACGAGCTCGTCCGGTCCACCCAGAAAGAGGGGACCCATCGCCGCAGGATAGAGGTGGGTGTGGATGTCGACGATGGATTGAGCCTGCACGGCCTTCTGGACGGCTTCGGTGGTGTTGAGTGTTGCCATGGATTCTCCTGTGGGATCGTAGGTTTCGGCTGAAGTGCGACTCAATATCATCAATTTCCCGCGTCCGGGTCAATGATGACGTCCTCACGGTCGCTGCAGGAACCTCGAATTATGCTGCGTGGATCCTCGATCCAGCGAGTCAGGAGTCATCCTGAACCACATAGCCCTTCCACTTGTCCACGACGTTCAACAGCGGATCGCCCTTCGCCCACCGTCTGAGGTTCTCGCAAAAGATCTCTTTCATGTTTCGCTCACCTTCGGCAGATCGGCCCCCGAGGTGGTAGGTGATGATGGCGTTCGACTGATTCCACAGCGGGCTCTCCTCCGGCAGGGGTTCGACCTCGAACACGTCGATGCCGGCCCCTGCGATTTTCCCCTGCTGCAGAGCGGTCACGAGATCACTCTCGTTCACGATCGGGCCTCGTGCGACGTTCACGAGATAGGCATGGTCGGGCATGGCGTCGAACCATTCTGCGTTCACCATGCCCCGAGTCGTGTCGGTGAGGGGAAGAGCAACGAAGACGAAATCGACCCGTGAGAGGACGTCGAGCGATTGGTCTGGTGTTGCCAGCTCGTCGACGCCTTCCGGCGTTTGGGTCACCTGAGCGTCGACGCCCACGACGTGGAGCCCGAGCGCGTGCAGGCGCACGGCGATGTTGCGTCCGATCGTTCCGAGCCCCAATACGCACGCACGCCTTCCGTCAACCTGGCTGAGCGGAACATCCCGGGTGTAGAAGCGATTTCGACGATGGCGCTCGGCGGCGACGATTCCGCGGGTGTGACTCAGCAACAGTGCGATGGCGTGCTCGGCCATGGCGGAGTCGAAAGCGCCTGCCGTGTTGGTGATGATGACTTCGCTCTCGATCATCTCGGGGTAAAGCATCGTTTCAAAGCCCACCCCGATGCTCTGAACCCACTTGAGTTGCTTTGCCAACAGGAACGGCTCCCGGGGAAGTCGCCCGAAGACGACATCCGCGTCGACGATTTCTTCGGCCAGCGCGTCGTCGGTGTGCGCCGCGACGGCGTTTATGTCGGGCGACACTGCGTTATAGTCATCCACCCACTCTGCCCAGCGACCCGCCATCACGACGACTTTGGTCGGCATCGATCGTCCTCCCATTTCGATTCCATAGTGATTTGTCCGAGATCCTCTGAGTCTTCAATCTCAGTTCAATCCCACTCTCGGATACTGACACTCGGGTGCATCGAATCGGTCCAGCAGCTCCTTCATCTTCTCCGCCAGAGGTGATTCGAGCGCCTTGTCCTGGATGGGGTTCTCCTGGCTCGGATCGACTGAGATGTCGTAAATCGGATTGAAGTCCGGTGCGTTGTGGTGCCGATGCGACGGCATTTCGATTCGGTAGTGTGGGATCCCATCGGCCGAATCCAGGAAGACACCGAGATCCGCACGTTTCAGCACGTCCCGTTTTTCAAAGTCGGTGAAGTTGCACGGGTTGCCGAGATGGTTGAACAGGGTCGAGTCCGGAAGCGCCTGTCGGCAGTACGTGTATCGGCCGTCGGTGAGGTTAATGTCCTTCCCGAAATAGCCGTAGAGGACGGCGTCGTTGTGTTCTCCGTCGCCGGGGAATAGATGCCGAAGGGATCGACCGTGTACTCCAGTCGGCAGGTCTCCATCGTGGAGATCCATCAGGGTGGGCATCATATCCATGGAGGCGGTTAAGGCCGAGCGCCTACCGGAGTCGCCCTCGGGTGCCGAGACGAACAGTGGGATGTGGACCAGCTCCTTGTAGTCGAACATATAGTTTTTCGCCCAGAAGCCGTGTTCGCCGAGGAGGTGGCCGTGATCGGTGGTGAGGATCAGGGTGGTATCCTTCCACAGGTCGTAATGATCCATTTTATCCAGCAGCTTCCCCAGCCAGACATCGGCCATGGTCAGTGTCCCAGCATAACACTTTCGGATGTGCTGGACGGCTGCCTCGTCCTGGTCCACGGGCGCGTATTCGGGCCAATCGAAATGGTTGGCGTCCCAGTCCCAGTCATCGTCGTAGAGGTCACGGTACTTCGAGGGGCAAGAGAACGGCTCGTGAGGGTCAAAGCACTCCAGATGCAGGTGCCAGTTGTCCGCGTCGTGATTGCGGTCCAGAAAATCGATTGCACGCATGAAACATTGAGGTGTTGAGTAGTCCTCGTCACGATCGGTGTCCATGAAGGAACGATTGGCCCAGTAGGCGCGCCGGTTCCGTCCCATGGACGGCGGTATTTTCGGGTCGTTGATCATGGGGCGCCATACGTCGCCCTCCTGCCCGCGCTGAAACTCCCAGCTGTTGAATCGTGTGTGGTAGCACTCCCCGCCGCTATGGTAGTAGTGGTAGTGGTCGGTGATCATGTGGGAGTAAACCTGCTTCTGCCGCCAGAGCTCGGGCTGCACGCAGTTGTCCCACGGCTGGATCGGGGACCATGGAGTCTCCAGAAAATTGAGTCGACCCGTGTAGAATTCCCGGCGAGCGGGCATGCACGGCATGGATCCGCAGTAGTGATTGTCGAAGACGAGACCCCGCTGCGCGAGTCGGTCGATGTTGGGAGTCTGCACCCACGAATCGGGATTGTAGGTGTTCAGGTAGTGGCGGTTCAACGAGTCGAGCATGATGAAGAGGGTCTTCATAAAGGCTCCCGGGAAGCGAAAGTACAACAGCTACGCGAAACGGAGTCCTGCTGGAGGCGGAGTCCCGTCCATCGCGGTGAAGATCAGTCCAGATTGGGTAAGGTCGGACTCGAAGGTCTGACCTTACGGTGGTCGACCCGGACGGGGTCGGCGAGATCCTTGAATTCCCTGGAGAAGGCCACGAGGTGATCGGCAGCGGCGTCGATGAGAACCTTGCCCTTCTTGGCTGTGGCGAGCGTGGGTGCGCCCGATACGCCGTGAGGCGTCGATGCGCTCGTCCACTTGACGACCTTGACCGGCCCCCAACCTTTCCCGATATCCACCCACAGATACTTCGACCCCTCACTGCCTGCTGCTCCGCCATAGTGGTCCTGGGCTTTGTCCATCTGGACACGATCCTCGGCCAGGTAGAGATAGGCCGACGTCTCGAGCTCGCAAGCGTGCGCTGCGCCGCCGAGCCCCGATTCGCGAATCTCTTCGAATTCATCCTTGACGAGATTGGTCCACATCAGGGATGCGATCAGCGCCTCTGTTTCGAGTGTTGCTCGGCGAGCGATGAATTCACACAGATGCTCGTTCGATCCGTGACCATCCACAATTACGATTCTGCTGAAGCCGGCATAGGCCACGCTCTTACACACGTCAAGGCAGTACTCGATAAAATGCTCGTAGGTGACGTGGATCGTTCCAGGAAAGTCCTGTGCGTGCTCGTTGTAGCCGTAGGGAATGTTGGGCATCACCAGCAGCTCTTGAGGCGCCTTTTTGCCGGCTTCGATGCATACGGTTGTGGCGAGGAAGTTGTCGGTGTCGAGCGGAAGATGATAGCCGTGTTGTTCGGTGCTGCCGATCGAGAGCAGGACGGTCTTGCCTGCTTCGGCTGCGTGATTGATTTCGGGCCAGGTGAGGAACTCGTAGCGGTACTGATCGAGCGAAGAATTCATGCGGACCTCTCAATGGTGAGTCTCGGAGGGCAGGTTTCTCCTGGCCGTCCCAGCCGAAGTCATCTGCGTGAAGAGCACGGATTGTGGGTGGCAATCCGGGTAAGGGGAGGACGCGGTCGGCGAGGTGTGCCCGGGTGTGAACACGATCGGGCGTGCGGCACGCACCTTATCCAACTTATTGTCCAGTCATCACTTGCGTCAGTTTCTGGATTGCCATATCGTGTGCCCCAAGATACACCTTTCTCACCGGGACACAAGGAGCGCGCATGTCCAAGCAATACAACGTCTACGGCATCGGCAATGCGTTGGTAGACGTGCAGTACCAGGTCGATGATGACTACCTGAAGAGGATGGAAGTCGAGAAGGGCGGGATGACACTGGTGGATGAGCCCCGTCAGCTGGCCCTGAGCGACGCCGTGGATGGCGACCCTTTGCAGAGAACTTCCGGGGGTTCCGCGGCCAATACGATGATCATGGTCAGTGGGTTCGGCGGGACGTCCTACTACGGATGCAAAGTGGGTACCGATGAAGCCGGAGACTTCTATCTAAACGATCTGTCCGAAGCGGGTGTGGAATCGAATCAGCAGAATCGTGGGGAAGGCGTTACGGGCACGTGTCTCGTCCTGATTACGCCCGACGGCGAGCGGAGCATGAACACCTTTCTCGGGATTACGTCGACCTTCGGACCCGAGCAGGTAGACACCGATATTATCGCGAACAGCGATGTGGTCTACATCGAAGGATATCTGCTGTCCTCCGAGTCGGGTGTCGAGGCTGCGCTCAAGGCGCAGAGTGAAGCGCACGCTACAGGTGTCAAGGTGGCGCTTACCCTGAGCGATGGCTTCATCATCGATGTTTTCAGGGAACCTCTGGAAACCGTACTGAAAGGCGGGGTCGATCTTCTGTTCGCGAACGAGAGTGAGGCAAAGACCTACACTGATCGGGACAGCGTGGGTACGGCGTGCTCCGCCTTGGGCAAGGTCGTGGGTGACTACGTGGTGACTCTGGGCGGCGACGGAGCCGTCGTTTCGGACAAAGGGAACGTGCGAGAAGTAAAGGGACACACTGTCGAGGTGATCGACACCAACGGTGCGGGGGACGCGTTCGCCGGCGCCTTCCTGTTTGGCATTACGAACGGTTACTCGAACTCGGATGCGGCGAAACTGGCCAATTTCGCGGGCGCGCAGGTCGTGTCGAAGCTGGGTGCGCGGCTGGATCGGCGGCTGGAAGGGGAGATCGCGACCATTCTAGGGTCCCCGCAGTAACCGACAGGACAGCCGGTTCGCCTCTGACCGCTATCCAACGACGAACGTGGCCGACCGCTCGTCGCTTTCCTCGTAACCGATCCGAATGGTTTTCGCCCGAATGTGATAAGTACCTGGTTCGAGTCGAAGCGGCTCTGAATACAGACGCCAGCGAGCGTCGGCTCCTTCCTCCATGGTATACCCGATCGATGCACCCTGCGTCGCGCAGTGCATCTGCAGCAGTGCGGGGGCGCTCAGGGAATGGCCCTCCGGATGAGCTTCCATCCCGATATGATCTTCGTCCAGCGGAATGAAAGTCGGGACACCCGTCCTGGGCTGTTGGCGGTTGGGCCAGCGAAGATCGACCATCTCGTCCTCCGAAACCTCTCCTACGTCTCCGACTTCCTCACGCCAGGCCTGTAGCGCTGCACGCATTCGCTCGAGCGTTTCTGCATTCTGGGGATCCTTCGCGAGGTTGTCGACTTCCCAGGGATCCGCCTGCGTATCGTAAAGTTCCTCCGGCGGTCTTTTCGATTGCATCATCAGTTTCTCTGGCCCCTCCAGCTTGCCCTCCCGATGAAGTCGCCACATCTCCTGAAGCATGGGATGCCGGTTTCGATACGGAATCCAGAGCAGGTAGGGCTTCTCCGGACAGAAATTCCTCAGATACTTGTAGCGGCCGTCGCGTACGGCACGAACCATGTCGTAGGCCTCGTCGTGGCGATCGCGCGCTGCGTAAACGTATTCACGGGCGGTGGCTTCCGGGCCCAGGAAGGCCTGGCCCTGGAAGTGAAGGGGGATGTCCACGCCGGCCAATGATAGCAAGGTCGGGCCGAGGTCGATCATGCTTACCAGATCCTCGGACACGTCCCCGGCTTCGAGCATTCCGGGCCATCTTACAATAAGGGGGACCCGAATCCCTCGGTCGTAGGGCCACCGCTTGCCCCTGGGCAGACCTTCTCCGTGGTCGCTCCAGATCATCACGACGGTGTTGTCGGCCAGACCATCCTCCTCCAGTTCCTTCAGGAGGTCCCCAACGATGCCATCAGCGATTTCGAGATTGTCGTAGTGCTTTGCGAGGGCCTCCCTGCATCTGGGCGTGTCGGGGATGTAGGGTGGAAGCTCTAACTTCGCGGGATCGGTGACCAGCGGACGGTCGTCCTTGGGCCACATGCCGCTTTCGTGCGTGACGGTGGGATTGAAGACTGCGAAGAAGGGCTGGTCCGGATCGGGTCTGTTCCGCCAGTGTCCGTGGTCCCCGAGTTCGTCCCAGGCGGTAAATGGCGGGGTGAACTGGTAATCGGTCTTCTGATTGTTCGTGCAGAAGTATCCCGCTGCCCTGAGATATTCGGTGAAGGTCTTGACATAGTGAGGGGGCACGGCGGAGTAGGGGGTCGGCAGTTCGGGCGCGTTCGGGTTCGTATGGGTCGTCCGCATGTGGTGCGTTCCCATCGAGGTCTGGTAGACACCCGTGATGATGGCGGACCGGCTCGGGGCACAGACGCCGGCGG
>DJHM01000011.1:81054-100693 GCA_002433075.1 Latescibacteria bacterium UBA6620 | reverse complement strand
TGGAGAACGCGTGGGTGTATCGACGTCCTTGCCCCGCGAGCCGATCCAGATGGGGCGTGCGAGCAAGGGCGTCCCCGTAGCAACCGAAACGCGGGCTGGTATCTTCGAGTGAGATCCAGAGAAAATTCGGGCGCCGAGCCGGCGGGTCCGTGTGATTCGACACTGATGTATCCTTCCTTTGCGGAGATGAGCCTACGGCTTCCACCGAGTGGAGGCGATGTAGCGCTCTCCTTCTTCCGTATCGTTCCAGTAGTAACAGGTGACCACGGTTCCATCCGCAGTTTGCACGGTGCGTGGGTAGCCCAGGTCGGGACATCCGCCTCCCGTTCGAAGGACGGTTTCTTCGCCCCAGGTGGTGCCATCGTCGTCGCTGAGCTTCGTCCGGATGTCGGACGGAGCATCCCGGTATCCGTAGATCAAGCAGAGCCGTTCATCGGAAAGATGGGTCAACGTGGGAGGATTGCCGCCCTTGCCGGTGTCGGAAACAGGTTGGCTGTCCAAGGACCAGGATTGGCTGTTATCGGTCGAGCGATAGAGGTCGATCCAGCATTTCCGAACCTTGAAATCCTTGCCCGGCCCACTGCATCGGATTGCACAGACAAGCTCCCCGTCAGAGAGTCGGACCGCCGCCGGCAGGATGTGATAGCCATCAGGTTCGGAACCGATAAACGAGAGGAAATCGAATGCCGCTCCGCCATCGGTCGATCGGGCGCAGAACACCCGGCCCTCCTTGCCGTTGGTCTTGTTGGCGGTCAGATAGAGCGTGCACGTTTCTCCGTCATCAACGATGTAATTGGTTCGGGCTGCGATTCCGGTCTGATCGTACATCGGCAGATCGTAGGGTCCTTCCCACCTGTGACACCGATTCTTGCTGACGTAGAAAAACGAACGACACCCTTCGGAGAGGCCGGTCTTCGCACACATCAGCGCAAAGTCAGGGTGGGAGAAGTCGATTCCACCGGGACAAGGCTCAGGTGCGTTGTCCGTGTCAAGCACCTCTCCCATCTGTTCGCTCTTGACCGTGTGCTCGTCGGCAGAGAGCCCCCGTCCGCCGGGCGTCGCCATCGCGGGGTCGACCACGTCCCAGGTGATTCCGCCGTCGAGGCTTCTTGCCTGCTTGGTGACGAAGGGTTTGGTCCTGTCACGGGCGTGGAACCCTCCGTCCACGTCCATCGTGCCAACGGTGAAGGACACGACGATTTCGTCGCCCCAATTCCAGATTCCATAGTTGGCAGGCCATCCCGCAAAGCGGCCGGGTTCGTGATAAATCTTCGTGTGGGTCATTGGTGACTCGAATGAGGGGGGCCGAATTCTGGATTCAACCGAGGGAGCCAGTCTTACACTTGACTGCCATGGCTCTGGCGAGGGCGGCCCCCATCCGGCTTTCGAAGGCTGCAGCAAGCTCATCCTCAGTGCGCGTGTCGACATAGGCCTTCAGGAAATCCCGTTGCGTCTCGAAAGCACGGCGGGTGAGCGCTTCGGGTTGCACCTGACTGTGCAGACGCTCTCGCAACCGTTCCAGAACTTCGGCGGCATCCGGATCTTCGACTCGGTTGAGCTTTTCCATTGGATCGTCAGATACGTTGAAGAGCAAGTCCCCGAACCAGGTGAAGTGCATGTATTTCCAATCTCCCTCGCGAATGAGATAGGTGCCGGTGACGTTTCCTCCGGCATGGCATTCGGTGTAGGAAAACCCGGGATGATCGCCTTCCGCGCCCGAGATCATGGGGAGAAGCGAATGTCCGCGCAGGGCGAGGGGATTCTGGCCGCCGGCCAGGTCGAGCATGGTGGGCACGAGATCGACGTGAGCGACTGCCGTGTCGATCTGCTCACCGCCCGGGACCCCGGGCCCCGCTAGAACGAGAGGGATGTGGGCGGAGTCTTCTAAGAGATTCCCCTTGCCCCAAAGGTCGTGCTCTCCGAGAGATTCACCGTGGTCCGACGTGTAAAGGACGATCGTATTCTCCAGCTGGTCCGTCGACTCGAGTGCGGCCACAATCTGGCCGATGTAATCGTCCAGTTCCGTGATCATTCCGTAATAGGCCGCGCGCATGCGCCGCAGATTTTCCTCGGGGATCGGGATCGAAGTAGAAGGGTTGGAACGACGCAGCTGATAGGTTGCGTGAATCTGCTCTCTCTCCCCATCCGTTACGTCGGGAAGATCGATCTGGTCGAGCGGGTACTTGTCGAAGTGCTCGGGGAGGCAACGGAAGGGCGGGTGGGGCTGAGAGAACCCGGCGTAGAGAAGCCAGGGCCCGTCGATCTGACGTGATTGTTCGTGGATCCAACCTGACGCGATGTCAGCATACCTCTTGTCCTTGTGGGGCTCTGTTCTCGTACTGCCATCCATACCCGACCGTTGTCCCTGTCTGAACCCTAGCAGAGGACGCCGGAAGAGCGAGGTGATGTCCGCGTTGATTGCGTGACCGTTGGTGACTTCCAGGCACTCAAAGCCGAGTTCTCGGTCCGCATTGAGATCGAACTTTCCTGTGGCAACGCAGTGGTAGCCAGCCTCCCCCATGAGCGTTCCCCAGGTCGGATAGGACCCATCCCACACGGTCGAGTTGCAGAAGGAGTTGCAGTCGGACGGATACATGCCGGTCATCATGCAGGCCCGACCGGGGACGCAGACGGGGCTGCCACAATAGGCGCTGCTGAAGACCGTTCCGCGATCAGCGAGGGCGTCCAGGTTGGGAGATTGAACGAGAGGGTGGCCAGCGTAACCCGTGAAGCGGAAGCTGTGCTGGTCTGAACAGATGTAGACGATATTGGGATTCGCCATGGATTCCTCCAGGAAGACGTCGGACGCCCCAGAAGTTGTGGAGTCGACAGTTGTTCTACAGAACGATCTGTCCCTCCCAAACGAGTTGGCCGGATTCGCGTAACTCCGGCCGACTCGACAGACACGATTCTAAGAAAATCTCGATAGATCCGTTATCGGGTGCCCCGCACACACAGATCCACGCTGCCCGCTGCCCCCACGCGCGCAGCTCACGCCCCTGCAGGACGTCACTCGTAAGTTGAGTGGGCAGATTCCACCAGAGGCCGATCGCGGCGCCCTTGTGAGACCTCCCAATGTGCCATCCATCTCTGTTGAGCGTTCCTTCGAACGCGTCGATCGGCCAGTGTGCGTGTGTGAACCCGATGGGATGGTTTTCCGGTATATCGTATGTCGTGAAGAGCGTGTTTCCTTCCTGGGCAATCCGAGGCGTGACACCGTTGCCGTGCCAGAAAGGCTCGCTGTCGTCGCTGGGCGATGAGGGATGATTGACGAAGACGTGGCATCCACGTCCGAGAGTAGCGTGCCAGAGGTGTCGGGATTTCGCATCGACGGAACGGGTGATGTCGATCGCGACACTGGAGAGCATTCCGTAGTCTGTCTTGTGCGGAGAAAGGGGCCACCCGGCTTCGTGGTAGGTCCTGCTTGTTGCGCGTTGAATGAGGGCGTTCAGGTCGGATGGGCTGCGATAGGCCGAGGAGGCCAGAAAGACTGCCCAGGGCGAGAAGGACTCCACAACGTTCGAGCCGGCAGCGAAAGAAAGCAGTCCCTGCGTCCAGGCGCTGTGTGGATACAGGATGTATCGGTCGGCCACGGCCTGAGGCCCAGAAACGACACCCTCGCAGGTGTGCTCGGCAAGTTGTCGTAGCAGCCTGTCGCAGAGACGTAGAGCACGGTCGCGCAGGTCGTGAACGAAATCCGCGAGATTGAGCAGAGCAGCGAGCGTAAGGGCGGTCTGGCTCGCACTGAGATGCGATCGGAATCCGGCGGATTCTCGTTCCGTGAGCCAGTCGTCCATAAGGCCCGGATCGATTACCCGCATCTTCGCACTTCCGACCATTCGACACGTGGGCCACAGAAACGCTTCCCCTTCCAACCCACTTTCCACATCGGCTCGTTCCACTTGGAATCTGCCCGCCGTGACGAGCTCGATTCGACGTCTCTGCTCGGGATATCCCCAGCCCAGCCCGTAGAGTCTGAGCAGAATCTTCACCGCTCGTCCGCGCCGTGAAGATTCTGAGAAACGTGTTCCAGCGACTCCTGCAGCACAGTCTCATCGGCTTCTCGATCCTGCCGCTCGAGCGCATGTCGGGCCAGCAAAGCGTGGACGGTCTGGCGTGGGTTCCCATTGGCCTCAAACGCAAGCGATTCGAGGTAGCGAATACGGAATTCTTCAATCGTCTCGCCGGGTGTAGTCAGGCGTTCGGTTCCCGGACACTCGAATGGGCGGTCCAATTTGTGATTTTCAAATCTGGCAGAAACGCGAACGCCGGTTACCGCGCTCTTGTGCCAGGCCCGGTCGGTCTCGTTTCGAGGCCACGATTTGTGGAGGGACCCATCGGGCCGATCCAGGATGACGTCAACGGGCACGTCGGGCGGTTGTGTGGATTGCAGACGCCCCACCTCCGACGATAGCGATTCGAGCCACGCATCGATCCCGGCGAGCGAGGGGGTCAGCGCTGGATCTCCAGGCAAGGCGATGCCGACATCGGTGTCCGGGTCGGTGAGCTCCAGCCCGAACTGCAAGGGGGAGGACCGGAATCCTCTCTTCTGAAGATAGACGACGATTCTCGTTCGACCCGGCAGCAGAGACACAGTCGTCGTCGGGGAATGTGGTGCTTCTGTGTGAGAGGGCGGATCGAAACGAAGGCGGTGGGCGGTCCCACACCAGAGGCCGAGTGTGTTCGGGGTCCAGACCCTGATCTCGACATCGACCGCTCTGCTCGAGACGAGATCGGTCGCCGCCCAGAGGTCCAGGCGGTGGGGACTGTGGTGAAATCCGCCCCTTTCCACAAACCAGCTTGTTCCAGGGGCTTGGAAGAGCTAGGCCTTCCCGTCGGGCCCGGGGTCCACCTGTGATCACACTCGTCGGGAGGCGTGTGGGCGTGGATAGGATGACGCTTTGACGAGGGGCATCGGGGGGATTGACGGCGGTCGCATTCGGTCCAGAACAGACCCAGTGACGGATGAATCCGCGGTTGTCGGGTTTGAATTCTGTGATGCTTCTTTCGGGCTGGTGAGACACGGGCGGCCGGTTCTGTGGGGTTTCAACCATCGGGATGACGGGCTACACGTTCGCTAGGTCGCCTTTACACGTCAACTCCGAGGAATCGGGCCGGGCTACCCGGAGCGGCGTATCGAATGGCGGCCTGAAAGGCGGCCTCGGGGCCACTTTGGGGAGATCCGCGGTCGAGGGGCGATCAGTCGTCGGCAGTGGCAATGACCGGATCAGGTTCCCTGGCTTGCCGCAGTCCGGGCATCAGCAGGGCGATGGCGAAGACGGCCACGATGCACATGGACGATTGGGCGCCCAGTGCGATGGGGGCCCCGAAGGCTTCGGCGAGCGCGCCGATTTGAAGTTTTCCCGGTGGTCCGGCGCCGATGCCGATGACAATACTGCCCATGGCGCGGCTGCGCATCTCGTCACTGGCGTTAACGAGGACGATCGAGCTTTGCATCACGCTGAAGGCGGCTTGGCCGATGCCGGCACAGATGAGCAGACCTATAGACAGCTCGAAGACCGTAGAGTAGGCGAAGGCGAGAAGGGCAATAGGCTGGATTGCCGATCCGAATCCGAAGATCACACCGCTGCTGATCCTTCGACGGACGAAGTTGATGATGATCAGGCCGATCAAAGCGCCGACGCCGTAGGCCGTCCCGAGGATTCCGAGCCCGGTGGCTCCCTGGCCCAGGACGTCACGGGCGAACACGGGGAGGAGCGTCATGTAGGGGAACGACAGGTTGTTCATGGTGACCGTCATGAGGAACGTACCGAAGATGGCCTCGTGACGGCGAACATAGCGGAACCCCTCCGCGATGTCACGGAGAGCGTGTCGAACCGGTCGTGCGTTGTTGGGGCGTGCTGCAGGCGAGAGACGCGTAAGGATGAGGAGGGCAACCACCGAGATTCCGACCAGCACGGTGTAGCAGCCTTTCGGGCCCAGCGCGTCGATCAGGACCCCTCCGCTGAACGGGCCGAGGATGCGGGAGAAGATCTGCGCGAAATTTTCGAGCAGCATGGCGTCGACGGTCCGGGTTTTGCCAACCAGGTCCGGCATGTAGGAACGACGGGCCGGCCAGTCGAAAGCCCACGCTGTGCCGACGACGAATGTGGCCGCACAGAGATGCCAGAAGGCGAGTTGGTCCATCCACAGAAGGAGCGCGATGGTGCCGGATCCGAGGAGATTGACGGTCTGACAGGTGAGGATGATTCTTCGTCGGCCGACCCGGTCGACGACCGCGCCGCTCAGGACACCCCAGATCAGTCGGGGGACGGAACCGTAGAACAGCACGAGCGCGACCTGCCAGGGCGAATCGGTTAACTCGAGGACGAGCCAGCCGATCACGATCATCTCCATCCACATCGCCTGCCACCACAACGCGTTGCTCGCGAGGAGGCGGCGGTAGTCGGGAATGGAGAGGGGAGCGAGAAGGCCTGGTCTGGGTGAAGAGTGCGGAGTGTCGGTCACGCCGGATTCACGTTTCGATCGCCGTGTGGGGGCGACCATTCCGCCAACAGATACGGCGGGCTTTCGCTTGTCTGCTTGAACCCGAGACGACTGTAGAGCCGCCTCACCGGGTTGACTTTCAGATACTGCAGGCGGAGCGGTTTAGCCGCGGTCTGGCATTCATCCATAAGATGTCGAATGAGCTGGGTACCGTAACCACGGCGTTGATGGAGAGGCAGAATCAGGATCTGGTCCAGGTAGACTGCATCATTCTTTCGACGAACCCTCAGGAGTCCAATGTCGCTGCCATTGAGCGTAATGATGTCGGTGGTGTCAGGGTTGTAGTCCTGTTCGTGAAAGTGGCGCTGGAAGGATTCATCCCAGCCCCACGTTTGACGAATATACTCACCAAACGCAGATTTACGGACATCGTAGGCGAAGGTTTTGTCGGCGACGGTAGCTCGTCTTGTAGATAGCATAACGGGGCGTGAAAAAGGTTGACCGATCCGAGGCCGATTTTGCGGAATGAGGGATGGGTTTCTCGTCCGATGGGGCGAAACGGGGGAGCGTTTCAGGACGGACGCACAGCGCCTTCTCCGCGTTCGCAGTGATCGAGTTCGAAGGCCAGTCGAGCTGGCAATTCGTGCTCGGTAGTATCGTAATCGAAAACGCCGGTGTCCGGGTCGAGCGCCACCCGAAGGAAGCCGCGACCCTCGGGGGTGGAGCTGAGTAGCGCGACTCCGTAGGCGTCTAAGCGGACCGTCCCGTTCTTCCAGTCTGCCGCGAGTCGGTCGCAAACGTTCGATTGAAAGTCCACGAACGTCGGGGATGACTCGCCATATAGCGACGAGGTGCACACACCCCAGGGCGCGGTCTAAGATGGCGGGGGCTTCTGGATCGCCGGGGCGATGAGGCTTTCGGGATCCGTCCTGGCGACGGCATCGACGAAGGCCTCCGCGCCTGTACGCCATTCTTCCCCACCGAAAATTCTACAGATCTGCCAGAGGCCTTCCGCAGCGACCGCGCTTTCTGCCAGTTCCTGGTTGGAGAGGGAGGAGGGTTCGATCTCGAAAGAGCGGAAGTGTTGAAACACGTCGTCCGCCGCACGCAAGAGAGTCGCACGCCAGCGAGTGGCCATAGCGGGACCGAGATGATTGCTGAGGGTTTCGTAGCAGAGGGTGAGGTGGAGAAGGGAGTGAAGGAGAGGGGCAGATAGACCCTCTCGCGACTGCCACTCGTCGAGGTAATAGGCGGCGTTGTCGAAGAGTTGATGGGCAAGCATGTCCTCCTGCCGGTTCCCCTCTTTTCCCATCTTGCTCAGCAGAGAAACCGCACACGGTTGACTGTCGAAGTAGTGTGCGGCCTGCGCTTCTTGGGACAGAGCGGGGGGGCATTGGGTGTAGGCGGTACCCCCGGCGCCATAGAATCGTTCGGCGGCAGGGAGTAACCGTTCGCTGATGCAATTCTGGGCCCGCTCGATGAATGCGTCGGTCAGGCCTACGTGCGCGATGTCGAGGTCGAATTTCGGCATGGGTTTCCCCGTCCCGACGGAGGCCTCTAATATAAGCACTCCGAGATTCTGCCCCGACCCGAATTAGGCGCTTTCGCGCAAAATGAGTTGGTTTCTGTGCGGTCCCACCGAAACGTATCGAATGGGAACCTGGATCAAGCGTTCCAGCCTTGTGACGTAAGCCTGCGTAGGGGCCGGCAGCTGCTCGGAGGAGGTCGCCCCGGCAAGGTCCCCTTCCCATCCGGGGAGGGTCTCGATGACGGGAACCGCATCGTCGAGTCTTGCCAGAAACCGCTCGATGCGTCGCCCGCCCACTCGATAGGCCGTCGCGATCGGGATCTCCTTCAGATACCCGAGCACGTCCAGATTCGTGAGCGCCACGGCTGTGGCGCCCTGGACCGAGCAGCCATAGCGCGTGGCCACCGCGTCGAACCATCCGACTCGACGGGGTCGGCCTGTTGTGGCTCCGTACTCCCCCGCAGCTGGAGTAGGCCTTCGTGACGGCGACGATGTCCGTGATCGCCCAGGGCGGGACCCCCGCCCCAACGGCCCCATAGCCTGCTAATGTAGAAGATGAGGTCGAAAAACCGAGCAGACCGTGATCGAGATCACGGAGGGCACCGAGCTGCCCTCCGAGCAGAATCCGGCCTCCGAACTGGCGGATTTCGCGGAGCAGATCTGTGGTGTCGCAGACCTACGGCTCGAGTCGATCGCGGTATGCCACGCAGTGGTAGACAAGTTCGGATGCCGACACCGGAGGCTCTCCGTAGACCGATTGCAGCACCCGATTCCTTAAGGCCTGAATCGGGCCGAGCCGGTCGGCCAGCTTTCCCTCGTCGAAGATTTCGTCGACCCCCACCTTCAGGGCCTTGTCGGAGTAGAAGGGCGCGATCCCGCTTTTCGTCGACCCGAAGGCGCGGTCTCCGAGTCGCTCCTCTTCCAATGCGTCGAACTGCTTGTGGATGGGGAGGAGAATCTGTGCGCGGTCGGACACACGAACATTCAGGGTCGGAACGCCGCGCGCTTCCAGGTCATCGAGTTCGGCGAAGAGGGACTCGAGGTCGAGGGCGACGGCGGGTCCGATGACGTTGACGATATGCGGATAGAAGACACCGGAGGGGAGGATGTGCAGCGCGAACTTGCCGTATTCGTTGATGATGGTGTGCCCGGCATTCGCGCCACCCTGAACCGGACGACCGCATCGGCCTCCCGTGCCAGATGGTTGGTCATCTTGCCTTTCCCTTCGTCCCCCCAGTTGGCGCCGACGATCGCTGTGACGGGCAGGGGAACCTCCGCTCCGAAAATCACAAGGCGTGTCGTTGCCGAACCCTGCGTTAGCCTGGGATTCGGCCCGGAACATTCGTTCAGAGACTACAGTCGTGCGAAGCGGAAAGGAAATTGGGAAATCTGATGTTTGAGATTGGGGGACGTAATGCAGGGTTGCGCCCCCACCCGGGGCCGGGCGTGCTCGATTCGCCGAAGTGCCGGAAGGTCAACGTCAGTCAGATACTGTAGGCGAACACTTTGGCCTGGAACATTTTCACACGAATCGCCAGCATCTCTCCGGATTTGCTGAGATCGCTGTTCCCGTTCCAACTCACGGGTGCGTCGAGCGCGTCGCCGGTGAGACGATCGCAGGTCTCGAAGGTGAAGTCGGGAATCGGGTCGATGTCTCCGTGGAACATGGAAGGGATGAACGGCAACAGCTCGACGCTCACCCAGCCGCCGGGTTCGCATCGGTAGTTGAGTCGGAGCTCGTGATTCTTCCGTTCGATCGTGGGGATCGTGAATGCGCCTTCGCCCTGCGTCGCGTACCCGCAGAGTCGGTGCGGTTGCCAGAGGGCCCAGCCCATCTTCCGGGGTTGCTGCAGGGGGAAGAGGTCGGCGGTGTACTCGTCTTTGACATTGTGTAACCGCGAATCTCCCCAGTAAGCGGCTGCCCAGTTTCCGTCGGGAAGCTCGTGGAGCGTGCCCGTTCCGATCATCCCTTCTTCTCCGCTGCCAGGCGGCCCCAGGGTGACAATCGGTCGTCGCTCCGGGCGGTACCAGACCAGCCCGTCTCGACTGAACGCGATCTGGACGTCCATTTGTCCTGTCGCGTGATGGAAGATGGGGGTGAGCATGCCGTGCAGGTCGGTTCGTCCGGGGTAGGGGAAGTAGTTGTGGGCGTAGAAGGAAATGTCCAGGTCGTCCTGGGCATCGGGGTACATCGTCAGCTTAGGCGCGGGCCAGTGGCGGAAGTCCCGGGTTCGGGCAATCCCGTTCGCCCGACGAACGATCTCGGATTCCTGAGAACCCGTTCCGATGCTCAGGGGCTCGTCGGGTGCAAAGCCCTGTGGTTGAAGGTAGGCGTAGTAGGATTCGGTTGCCTCGTCATAGCCGGCAACGATGCCCCCGTTGACGGAGTATTCGGCGAGCGGCTCCTTGATTTTCTTCCAGCCACGAAAGCGATCGGGTGAGGTCCATCCCTCGAGCCAACCTCGTAGCACGACTCTCGGACCGTCGTAGTCGTGTCCACCGTAGTGCATCGCATCCCATCGTCTGTTCGCCTCCTCCGAGGCGAGCTTCTCCCACGTGTCGGGATCGTACCATCCCGAACCCGCGCTCATGGCTTTGAATCGCTCCTCCGGGGGAGCGGATGGGTCTTCGAATATGTTTCCCTCTGGCGCTTCGCCACGGATGTTGTTTTTCCGCGACCCGTTGTACTCGACCTCGCCCAGCTCGGCCCGGGTCCACTGATAACCGTCCTCGCTCACGGCGTAGCACGATCCCAGACCGAGCACCCAGTAGAACATGTGAAGCTTTCCGTCTTCGTACCAGATGTCTCCGGCCGTGACGCCTCCCGATTCCCATTCGTCTTCCCCGTCGAACGTCATGGGCGCTTTCGTTGATTCCTCGATTTCCAGGTGTACGCCGATCGGAGCGTCGTAGAGTTCGTATTTTCCCTGTCTGGAAACACAGCGGTTTCCGGGGAAGATGTCAACGACGTCCACGAGGGGCATCCACGTTCCCGAATTTTGCCTGGGTCTCACCCAGTCACCGGGATAGAAGCCTGACCACGTCCCGGAGAGCGTGCGATCTTCGGACATCTAAGGCTCCTTCCAATCGGATCTATTGCCGAGGTTTTCTGTGATTTGACCGACGAAGCACCAGTAAACGGCGGCTTGAACGATCCCGGAAGCGGGCAGGATACGGATGTCGTATCCGGGAACGTCGACAAGAGAGTCTGTATAGTGCCAGCCGGGGTCGATCGCGAGGTCGGGGGCGGGGCCCGTCGAGGCAGGTTGATCCTCTGCACCCGTGATGACCTCGATGATTCTGCCGTTGCGGCTCCGAACGAGCTTGTAGACATCGACGGGGCGCCGGTAATACCCAAGAAAGAAAAAGAGGTCGCCTGACTCGAACTTTCGATTGATTTCGTCGAGATCGGGATCTTCGCCCTTCCAGATCTCGAGCCGTTCGACGTAACCGGGATCGCCTGGTGCTCCGGATTGATGAACGGGGAAATGGGATACGAGAAAGCCGTGAATGCGCTGACCGCCCTTGAGGGTCTCCGTCGCGAGTTCCGCCGCACTTTGCAGGGCAGCCGCCTCATCGAGAAGCGCGCCCACACACTCGGCGATTTTCACGAGAAACGAACCTCCCAGCAGGCCGGGCTTGATTTCTGGAACGTCGTGTGTGGGGTGGACACGTCGGGTCTCGTAGGAGGCGTTGCGTTCACGGGCGCCTGGAACAAGCACGCTCTGATACATCACGGGCATTTGGCCGTCCCGGCTCAGGGCGGCCACAAGCTCGCCCGTAAATGCCCAGAGCAGGACGAGATTTTGAAGCGAAACGAGAGGATACAGCTGGTTATCCAGGCAGCGCAGGGCGGCGTCGGGGAGTAGGGGCGAACTGACCAGTCGATGGTCTGCTATTCGATGGAGATCGGATGTCTGGGGACCGATGCTGATGACCAACGCTCTCGTTCTTTCGAGCTTCTCTGCGAGGGCCCGGTCCTTTTCCGCATCGAGATCCGACGATCCCACGATGATGACATCATCTCCCGACGGCTCACTGTCCTCGAACCGGTGCAGCATCATCATTCCGCCGGATCGGACATACCCCTCGGACACGAAATCTGGCCGATCGCTGCTGATGTAGATCTCGCCACCCGCGCTCAGACGAGCGGCAGCCGCCTCGGAGGCACGGGTAAGGTTTGGCAATAGCGCATCTGCCGATCGAACACTGTCGAGTAGAGCTTTTAGGTAGATCTCGGGAAACATGCGACTCCAGTTGCCCAGTCAGTGAAACGATCTGTCATCGTTGGCAGGTTAGGATTGGGATGCCTATGCGTCCTCGACCGCGACGTTGAGAATCCACGGATTCCAGACGTGGCCGAGATTGTTCGACTTCAGTAACAGCTCGTTGCGTCCTTCTTTCAACTGTATGGGTAAGCGGACGGTTTCGAAGCGTCCCTCGCTCCTGAGGGAGTCCACGAGTTCCCTGTTGACCCAGATCTTCAACCAGTCGTCATAGCAGATGCGCAGGACGGCCTGGCGATCGTGGCCGCTGTCGAGAGTGCTTCCCGCATACATCGAGCGTCCCGTGAAGTGGCTGGCTGTCAACTTGGGGTCGATACCGGAGAAACGGAGATCCAGCCATCCGCGATTTCGGGGAACGGTCCGGATGAAGTGCTCGCGATCCGCGAACCGTGAGCCCCATTGGTCGAGAGGAATGTCTTCCACGTCTTCGGTCGCGTTGAACCCATCCAGGTCATCACCGTTCTCGTAGAACCCTGTGACCTGCCACTCGTCAGGGGTCGTAATTGGGGGCGACCTCGTGTCGGGAATCCTGTAGAAGTAGGCAACGGTCTCGATGTCGTCGTCGCGAGACCCACATTGAAACGAAATAGACGATTCGAACGCGATGGGATCCGGACCGAAGAAGCGGTAAATGACGCCATCCTGGTCGTTCCTTCCACCCCACTTGTGGTACGGTGAGCCGTTCCAGCGGGACTGATGCAGGTGAAACCCCCACGAAAAGCCGAAATCGTCTTCCATGTTCGTACCACGAATCGCATTGGGATCGCTCTCCCCGTCGATCAGGATCGACATCCCGCCCGTATGGTAGATCATGTCTGTGTAGTTGCGTTGACGGGAGCCTAGGACGATCCCCGCGATAAAACCGGTGCCGTCCACCTCTGCCATCTGGTAGGCACTGTTCCGAGGTGGGGCAGGTGTGTATCGATGATGCTCTGCGTGGAAACGATATGGGGTCAGCGCTGCGTCGCTTTCATACTCGTGCCAATCCACCATCGTACATACACTTCCGTGCAGCCCCGTTACACGTCCGTCTGGAGGGGCCTCCACGTAGATTCTGATTCTGCAGGACCGCGCAAACGGGATCGGAAGCCACAGGTTGTAGCCGGGATTCCCCGGCATCTGTGGCGTCTCGTAGTTGGGGAGCACTGTATAGGCCGCGTTGTCGACGAAGTAGGGGGTCCAATCGTGCATGATGCCGAAGAAAGGTTTGAGTGGCACATCCACCTGGGGTCGTTCGGCCCCATCGACCTTAATCTCGATCCGACGCGCCTCGGCGAACAGAAACCAGATGTGGCGAACACAACCGCAGCCTTCGACATCAAAGATGTCGACGTGGTAGGGCTCTGGGTCGGTGCGTGGAACGGTCGCCGTGTTGGTTCGCCGGGATTTGAATCGCACCGGAAGCTGGATCATGGGAACAGCAGGGTCTTGCATCGTGGCGTTGACAGAGGGGGTGTTCATCGGGTGTCTCGATCCAGGTTGTCGTTTTAGGCCAATGGTGGCGGTGAATCGAATCAGCGGGGACGGTAAAGGTAGCGGGCCTGCCAGTAGACCTCCTCGGTGAATCCCATCCTCCGATAGAAGCTTACGGGAGTTTCTTCCGGGTCCTTGAAGATGGTGACCGATCTGTGGTCGGACGTGTAGGTCTCTTGAATCACGTGGGAAAGCAGATGTCTGGCGATCCCACGATTTCTGAAGGGCATTCGGGTGGCCAGGTGGAAGACGAGGCGATCGGTTCCCTCGTACCATCCGGCGATTGCGGCGGCTTCCCCCTCGACCCGACCGAGGAGCAGGTGCGTTTCGCCCAGGTCGGCAGCGATCCCGCCAGCGTTGGCCGTGACTTCTTCTGGATCCGGTTCCACTTCGGAGTCGGCGAAGCTCTTGGCTCTGACCACCTCGTATTCCCGCACCGTGTCAGCTGAGGCCCGTTCTACCGTCAGGTTCTCAACCTGTTCGACGCACGGTGGCTCGCCGATATGGGCGAGGTAGATCATCTCACAAGACCGGTTGCACCCTTCTGTCCCAAGGTGGGGCTCCAGTTCGGCATCCAGCCTCCAGTCATCGACGTAGACCCGTACGGATTTCGACCCGAAGCGGGTCTGGGCTTCCCGCCACAGGTCCGGAAGCTGTTCTTTCGAGATGGATTCGATCAGGACGCTGTCGAGGGACGGGTGATCCAGTTGGCGAGAATAGATGCCGTAGGTTCCGTTCTCGAAGGCTTCCCGTGGGCCTGGCCGGGCCCCGCGATATCGATGACGGATCCCTCGAGCGATGTCAGCGAGGTCGTGCGCGTCCAAGCTCGTCTCCGAAGTCAGTCTTCCCGTCGGATCTGAGCGGTCTGGCGGGCCAGCTTCTCGATCTGGTCCCTGTCCCACTCTTCCTGCTGCTGCAAAGCGTAGAGCGAAGTATAACCACCGGACCAATCCGGAGGCACGAGACACGGCCGGTCGTCGTGATGTGCCCAGAGAGCGGGCTTCCCTTTTACGATCGCCCCTTCGTATTTGCTGGGGAGCGGGTTCGCCGTGTAGGTGAAGGCGTCGGCGGAGGAGTAGATGTTCAGGAGTAACGGGCGCCCCTTGTCCGACATGTTCTGGCGCGAACCGTGGACCAGTCGGCAGTTGTGAATCGTGATGGACCCGGCCGGCCCGGTAAGATAGTCAGTCGTGGAAGCGTCGATTCCGCGGGCATCTTCCTCCCCGAGACACCCAACCCACTGGTTGTCATCATTATACTGGTTGTAGAGCGGACCTTTGTGACTCACAGGAATTGCGCCAAGCGGGCCCTGATCGTCGCCGACGTCGTGCAGGTAGACGCCGATTGTGAGCGGACTGTAGTTGGTGTGAGGCCAGTAGGTAATGTCCTGGTGCCACTTCACTTCCTCGCCGCCAGACTGCCATTTGAAATTCAACTTGGAGTGATGGAATTTCACGTCCGGTCCGACCAGATCGGCGGCCAAGTCGACGACGACCGACTTCGACGCGAATTCCCAGTAGGTCGGGTGTTGCTCGACGGGACTGGTCAGACGGCGCAGACGGGGTTCGTCTACGGTGTGGCCAGGCTCGAGATCAAAAACTGCGTCCGATTTGGTCAGGGAGCGACTCTGTTCGACCATCTCGTTCGTTACCTGGGTCAGTCGATCGATCCACTCCTGGGGAACGATTCGCTCGACGAGGAGATAGCCGTTGTCGAAGTAGAATTCGCGTTGTTCCCGGGTCAGGGCCAGTGGGGGATGAGACAGGATCTGTTCGGGGGTCATTTCATCCTCCAGATCGTTTCCAGAGCCGTCGTGTCTTGGGCAGGCCGAAAAATACGGACCCATTGGGTTCCGGGCCGACTTTTCTTTCGACGGTCACGCGCGGGTGAAATCAGGCCTCCGGTGTCCCTGATTCTCCGATGTCCCAGAAGAGCCCCGTCATGATTTCGAGCCCTTGCCTAACGAGAGGGCCCAGCAGATGTTCGTTCGGTGCGTGCTGAGAGCAGGAAGCGTAGGAGTGGGGAACCCACAGGGTGGGCATGCCGAGCGTTTCGGTGAAGACGTCGTTGGGAAGCGAGCCGCCTGCGTTCGGGATGAGATCCGGTTTCATACCCAGGGTCAGCTCGACCGATGCTGCCGCCCACTGTGCCCAGGGGTGCTCGGGGTCGAGTCGGGTGGCGGCGAAGGCAGCATCTTTCCGAGGGACGATTCGAACCTGCTCGAAGCCGTGGTCGTCGAGATGAGCGCGAAGCGCCGGGAGGAATTCAGCTGGGTCACGCCCGACGACATACCGGATCTGGCAGTGGGCGACCGCCCGCGGCGGAACGGCATTCACAGGTCGATCGGGATCTCCCGCGGTCATGGCCAGAATCTCGAACGTGTTCCAGGCAAGGACCCTTTCGGTCGTCGAAAGACCAGATTCTCCCCATTCTCCGTCGATGGTGGGTCCGTCGTCCCCCGATTCCAATCGCACATCGCTCAGCGCGGTCCTTACCGACTCGGGAATCGAGGGCGGTTTGATTCCGTCGACGTGAACGTGACCATTCGAAGAAATGATCGACGTCAGGGCGTGGGCGAGAATGACGCCCGGGTTGGCGAGGATACCGCCCCAGTTGCCCGAATGGTGACCGCCCTCCCTGAGATCTACTTCGAGGGCGAAATTCAAGTTCCCGCGAGTCCCCATCACGATGGACGGCCGCGCCTGTCGGATCCGGGGCCCATCCGAACCAATCAGCACGTCGGCGCTGAGAAGGTCTCGATGCGCTGCGCAGAGATCGCGGAGTCCGGGGGAGCCGATTTCTTCGCCCGTTTCTATCAGAATCTTGGAGTTGAAGCCCAGACGACCGCGGGTCTCCAACACACACGAGAGGGCGCCCGTGTTGATGGTATGCTGGCCTTTGTTGTCCGCAGCTCCCCGGCCATAAATTCTGTCCCCCCTGCGTGTGACCTCCCAGGGCGAAAGCCCCTCTTCCCAGGACGGGTCCATTCCGTCGATCACATCACCGTGGCCGTAGGTCAGGACGGTCGGTCTTGAAGCATCCTCGATTCGCGAAGCGACGAGGATCGACATGCCCACCGTATCGGAATCTCCAAGCAGGACACAGTCGTAGTCCATGGCTTCGAGTTCACGGCGCATTTCTCCGTCCAGGTAGGCTCGCATTTCCTGAGCACGTTCGGAGTTCTTACTTTCGGTGGGGATCGCCACGCGTCGACTGAGGTCGACCTCGAACCCGCCCTCATCGAAGTAGGCCCGCGCCCGGGTGATCGCGTCTTCTCTTGTCATCTATAACCTTCTTGTCTGTTATTTCGTCGGCTTGGGAGGTCTTGCCTGTTTCGACGGGAAGAGGCTACGTGGTGTAAGGATCGGTCTTCGGAGGGGCGAGCCTCAAGAGGCGTCGATCGCCAGCGTGGTTCGATGCATGATGCGCTTGTAGGTGCCGTTGTCCCAAGGTCGGCCGCGATGGACGGCGGAGCGATTGTCCCAGATGACGAGATCGTGATCTTGCCATTCGTGTCGATAGACGAATTCAGGCTGGGTCGTCCACACGAGGAGTTCTTCGAGCAGCTTGCGGCCCTTTTCGACCGGCCATCCCACGATCTGCGACGCGTAGGCGCCGACCAGTAAGGCCTTCTCACCCGTCTCCGGGATCGTTCGTGCGAGTGGATGGTGCGCAGGTGGAGTGGCCTTGAGCCACGCGTCGTCCATGATTCCAGAGCCGATCTGCTGACGCGAGTATGCCATGCTGTGTTCGGCAACAAGGTCTTCGATTTCGACCTTGCGTTCTTCGGGTAAGGCGTCGTACGCGGCGCGCATACTCGCAAATTCCGTCTCGCCCCCCTCCGGTGGGATTTCCTTGGCAGATAGGAGCGACGCCTTCAGCGGTACGGGTTTAAACGCACCGTCCGAGTGCCAGAGGGTGTTCCCCGCCTGGTAGAGCGATCGACTGTCATCGGGGGGGATCAGATCGCCGTTCTCGTCGACGTTCGAGATCACGTTGATTGGGCCGCCGCCGCCGTATGGGTCGTTCACCATCGTCATTTGCAGCGGGCCGAGAGATTCGGTAAAGACGACGTGCTGGTCGTCGGTGATGGGCTGGCCGTGGAAGACCAGGACCGAATGTGAGTACAGGGCTGACAGGACGGCTTCCGCTGTCTCATTGTCGATGGGGGAGGTGAGATCGACCCCGTCGACGCGGGCGCCGATGTGTTCGGTGAGTTGAGTGATTGAGATCGTCACGAGAGCCCTCTATTGTGTGCGGTGATTCAGTCGTTCGTACCGATGCAGAAGTTTGGTTGCGCCGAAAAACTGAATGCGTTCGCCTTCCGGATCGGGTATGGCCGATAGGGTCATGATTCCCGGATATCTTCCACCCACCAATGATTCGCGTTGACTTTGGCGTTTCCATGCTCGTAGGCGATGCTCGACTGGATGAGGAGTCGGTTCGGCACGGAAGGATCGTACTTACCGATGACCTCGTTGGCCGAGTAGGCATCGCCACCTCCGATTTCCTTCCGATGCAGGATCGTACCGTCATCCCAGTGGATCCCGTCCGTGGAGGCGTAGAGGACCAGGTGTTTCGGGTCCCGGCTGATGCTGCCACTGCGTCCGTGTATGAAATACAGATCGCCAATTTTGCGCGACAGCTGCGGGTTGCGAATCGCTCGAGCGAACTCTGTGGTTCTCACCTCAGACCACGTCCGCCCATCGTCCGCACTCGTGGCGTAGGGGATGTTGTACTCATCGATCTGTTTGTCTTCTCTGTAAGGGTAGGAGTACACGATGAGGTCGCCGTTGTCGAGTACACCGGCCGTGACGTAGTAGTTCTCGTAATCGAAGGGGAGTTCGCTGCGCCGCTCGAACGACTCCCCGTTGTCAGTGGAGACGTGGAGCGTGTAGGGGCCGTAGGTGTAGGCGTTCGTGCCACCCATGAAGACTGCGAAGACCTGGTCGTTGTGTGTGAACACAGCATCGAAAGTCAGCGAGACCTCTTCGACGGTTGCGTCGGGATCCAACGGGCGGGGCTCGCCCCACGTTCGGCCGTGGTCGTGGCTTAGCAAGTAGACGGGCGCAAACTTCTTCACCCAGTTATCGGTCTCGAACCGGCTGATGAATGCGATGATCGTTCCGTCCGGTGCCGTTGCGGCTGCGAACACGATGGCGGCATACATTTCATCGCCATCCCAGGCGCGTTTCGTGTAGTCGACGACGACGGGTTCGCCCCAGGTCTTGCCACCGTCCTGGGACCGCCGGTACTCCGACCAACCCGCGACACCGTGGCCCTTCAGAATTTCGCCCGACACGTTGCTGTAGAAGGCCAGGATGTCGCCGTTGTGGCACTCGGTCAGGCAGTTCCCGCCGTGTCCTGACCGGTCGTCTTTTTGCCGATCGACGAACACGATACCCTTGTTGGGCAAGTCCGCGGGGCTTACGCGGAAGCGCTTGGGTTCAGCAACGTCTGTAGATGACATACGCCGTCCCTTTCTCAGAAGATATCAGTTCCTCGAGACCCAGCCGCTGGGGTCGATCTCATCAGGCTCTTTCTTGACCCACTGGTTGGGTGCGACGCCGATTTCGAAGTTGGTAAAGATGCGGTCGATTTTCGCCCGACATCGTCCGTCAGTCCCAGCATAGCGCGTCCACGTTACCCTCGACCGTTTTACTCCGACCCGCGCGGTACTCAAGCAGGAAACACGTGATCGATATGCCAAACTCGTCAAACAGGAGGCTGGGGGCAACAGAGACTGTAGGAGGGCGATTAAAGGCTGCGAGTGGATTGAGGGGCTAGGCCTCACGGAGGATGTCGGCAGGCTGGCGCAAGGTGGACCCCGATGGTTAGTCTGCTCGTATCGTGACCTACAGATCCATAGTGGGACAACGCGCAGGGTAGGGCCACGGCATGCCGT
>DJHM01000011.1:71876-80741 GCA_002433075.1 Latescibacteria bacterium UBA6620 | reverse complement strand
ACGGCATGCCGTGGCCCTACCCTGGCAAGAGCGTGGCTTCGACCCTCAGTCTATGCGAAAGGTCTTCAGCAAGGTTTCGATTTGGGCGATGGCTTCTTGCTCGGAGGCGAGCGCTCCGACGATGAGCCGTTGGGCATCGGACCGTCCCTCTGCGGTCCACGCATCCGCTTCTGTCGCGGCGGCGCAGAGATCGTAGAGGGTCTCGAGGGATTCGAGTTAGGCTTCGTACTTCCCGGCCACAGCGTCGAGAGACTCCACCGCTTCCGCCAGATGCTCGATGAGACTTCGGGTGTAGGATGCTGCGAGGCGAAGCCGATCTCTCAGGATCTCGGCTTGGTATCGTGAGGTTTCAAGAGGGACACCAGCAGAGTCGAACGCGCTCCGCCAGAGATCGTGGGCGGCAAAGCCATAGGGGTTCGTCGACTCTCCCTTGTCTTTGATGAATTGCGGGTTGGAGTAGCATGTGCCGTGCGCAAATGCAACACCGTTCTGCAGGGCCCGAAGATGTCTCGCCCGGTTGTCTTGAGCGACGGGCTTGTCGAAGACCAGGATCTCGAACTTCTGTGCGCCATCCCCGAGCCCGATCTCGTCATAGCGAATCTTGTAGGTTTCGGGAAAGTTCGGATGGCGGAGCGTGTACGTCTCATCCGACTCGTTGTAGCCGACGATCAGGCCCCAGCAGTAGGCGTGCGCGCCTTTGGCTTTCATTTCAGGCGTCGTCGGCTGCCACACGAGAGCGGGGACGTCCCTGGCCAGGCTCTCTCGCACGGTATCCCTAGCTTCCCGCTCGGCTGTCGCTCGATCTTTGGGTTTATTCTTGGCCGTACCGTAGACCGGAAATTCGCAAGTTTCTTGAGCGTGCCGAGCGCGAGACCCCAATCGATATTGTCGTGCATCACGGCCCCCCCGCCTTCCTTCGTCTTGAAATGGAAAGCGTGGCCCAGTACACCCTGCGAACTTGCCATCGACCAGTCTTCCGAACCCAGAATCTGCATCATCGGGGTCGTGCACGAGGCGAGGGTCGCCCCCACGTGGGGGAGGGCCGGGCTGACGTCAACGGCGACATCCATTGGCGTATCCGAGGCGGCTTCGGTATCGCGGGTTGCATCGACCACGACGGTCAAGATGGCCACGGCGGCCAATACGCTGACGAGATTGTTTAAGGTCAGGCGACCCCAGTTGCGTGGTTCTCCGCCATCGTAGACGAGCAGTCGCTTTACACGAGAGACGAGGGAGTCGTCCGTCGCCGCGGCGGCCAGGATCGAACTTCGGAAGTGTTCGAGTGCGACGAGCGCTTTCGCGTAGACCTTTCGATCCGTATGCGCGATCACCACATCATCGCAGCATCGTTCCCGCTCCTCGCGAAAGCACCGGGAGACCCACGAGTCTCCCACGAGTCGAAGGGAGAGAAGGAGCACGCTGATCTGCCAGAAAAGAACAACAGCCGGCAGGTTCCGGTGAAAATGACCGGAAAGGCGTCGCCAGAGATCGGGACTATCGGTTCGCAGTGGACGCGCGTCAGGTCGATAGATCTCGCTCAGTTCCCTCGAAATCACTGGAACGGGACTTCGAGACGCCATCGGCTCGGTCCACACGACGACGGGATCCGAGGGGGAGGGCATCGTGGCGACCAGCGTCGTTACTGGCATCGCGACCATCGCTGCGAGCGCACAGCAGGCGGCCACGTATCGTGCGTTGGACGTCTTGATGAAGTGTCGCACGCCCCAGAACAGTGCGGCAACAAGCAGCCCCTGCCGATCGCCGATCCCTTTCAGAATTTCAGCCCTATCGTCCCAGGCCACACCGGTCGTCCCGGCCAGAAACAGGAGACCGATCGACAGGGTCCTTCGACGCTTTCTGTTCACGGGTATATCCTCTACCTTCTCAGCCAGACTGCCTGCCTACAACAGAACGCCTCGACTCGCTATCGCTTGGCGGGCGTCGCCGAAACACCGGCGAGACCGCCGCTGACGCGCAGTACCTCGCCTGTCAGCCAGGATGTAGACGGGTTGCAGAGAAAGGCCACGCCATTGGCGATGTCCGCGGGTTCTCCCCACCGACCCAACGGAATGGCAGCCCGGACGCGTTCGATCATCTCCTCCTCGCTGATGTTCAGAGACTCGCATCGTTGGGCCATATTTCGTCGGTTGAATTCGGTGTAAACGGGACCGGGACTGATCGCATTGACACGAACCCCGCAGGCGGCAAGCTCCAGTGCCAGGGTCTGGGTCAGGCTGATGACGCCCGCTTTGGCGACGTTGTAAGCCGCCACAAGAGCGGCGGGGCTCTGCCCGTTGATCGACGCGAGATTGACGATACAACCAGATGCCTGCTTTTCCATGATCCTGCCTGCAGCTCGACAGCAGTAGAAGGTCCCGGTCAGCGTAATATGGATGACCCGCTCCCATTCTTCGTCCGGCAGATCGACCGTATGCGTGACCGTCTGGCCCACGCCCGCACTGTTGACCAGAATGTCGATACGTCCCCGACTGTCGAAGAGGTCGTCGAAGAACGTGTTGACGGATTGACTGTCGCCGACGTCCAGGACAGAGGCAGATACGGACAGGCCCTCTTCCCTGAGGTTCGCGGCTTCTGACTCGGCCTTCTCCGGCTGCAAGTCGGCGATGATGACGTCGGCCCCTTCTTCTGCCAATCGTCGTGTGATGCCAAGCCCCAGTCCCTGGGCGGCTCCGGTTACGACGGCAATCTTGTCCTTCAGTTCTTCTGACATCTTCTACCTCGTGGGTGAGGCTGTTGGATCATCATCCGGCTTGACAATTCCGGGCCGGCTGGCCGAGCTTTCTCAGGCTGTCCAGCGCCGTGACCGTGCGTTGGGGGGCAAGTAAGGAAAGGAAGACGAGGATGGGCAAGCTCGCTTTGCACGGCGGTGTTCCGATAGTGCGCAATAGGAAGGTCTTGGAGTAGACTGGATGCTGAGGTAAGAGGACGCCGGCTGGCCGCTGGTGATGATGGCCCAATGTTGTGGCGCGTTCCGGGGACCAGCGATCATTTTTGAGACACGGGAGGATTCGATGGCGGATGTGCGCGTTGAGACGCGATTCCTGGTTAAGACCGAGCCGTTCACAGAATGGATGACCGAAGTTCTGGTGGGTCGAGGATTCGACCGGGATGAGTCGGCGGAGACGAGCGAGTGGGCTGCGCAGACGGCTGCCTGCGAGGTGGAAACGCACGGTCCGAGGAAGCTGTTTCATCTGATGGACAACGAGTTCGCTCGAAGCGGTAGCTGCGTAGCCGGGGCGCGTCACGAGGTTCTTCTGTCCTTCCCGTCTCTCGAGGTGTGGGACGGGCGGAGAAAGGTCGGGCCCGCGATTTCCAGAATGGCTCAGGCCCGCTCGGTGGAGATGGCTCGAACGCAGGGCATGGGCGTCGTTCTGGTCAGGGCGTGCAATCATTTCGGCTGGGGTCCCGCTTACGCACTGGAACACCTCACAGACGACCTTCTCATCGGGAATCTCTGTCAGGGCGCGATTCCTATCGTGACGCCGATCGGTGGTACGGACGCTTCGATCGGGTCGAATGCCATCGCCATTACGCTGAACACGGGGATCGAAGAGTGTCCGGTTTTCATATGGGATACCGGTACAGCGGCCATGAGCTGGGGGGAGGTGCAGAGATTGCTCATCGACGATGGTGAGCTGAGACCGGGTGGAGCGGTCGACGCGAACGGCCAACCTGCTGTCCGAGCCAGCGATGCCGTGAGCCTCCTGCCTGCCGGCACGATCGGAAACGCACTCGGTGTCCTGATCGAGCTGCTTGCCGCCAACGTGGGAGCGGGGGACCCGCACTATCGCCACGAGCCACCGGACGATTGTCCCGCGAGCGAGCCCAACACGTGTACGTTCGTTTTCTTCGCGCTCAATCTTTCCGTCTTCGACGCGTTGGACTTCCCTCACGGCCGTTCGAGGATGGAGAACGTCGCCAGTATGGTGGAGGCCATTTTCAAGGACAACGGAACCTCTCGAATCGTTGGGCTGAGAAAGTGGCGAGCGAAGCAACGTTCCGAGGCGCTTGGAGGACTGCTCTTCGCGCCAGAATCGATCGATGCCTTCCGGGCAGAGGCAGAGGAGTGGGGGGTGGCTTTTCCGGACGTCGAGGAGGTTGAGGTGGGGATGGAGGAGATCGCGGTGGCGGGGAAGTGAGAGAGAAGTGCAAAATGCAGAGTGAAAAATGCAAAGTGGAAGGCACAATGGGAGAGCGATCGTGAGATATATCATTTATGGAGCGGGAGGGATTGGGAGCTCGATCGGAGGGCACCTCTGGAGGACGGGTCACTCGTCGGTCCTAATCGGACGAGAAGGCCACGTGGGTGCGATCCATCAGTCGGGGCTCACGCTGAACACACCCCAGGAAACCTACCATCTCGAGATCCCTGCGGTGACGTTTCCGAATGAGATCGATTGGGCTGCAGGCGATGTCGTGATCCTCTGTATGAAGTCGCAGGATACGGAACAGGCGTTGCGGGCCCTGGTCGATTCCGGGCCAGACCCAACGCAACTGCCTGTCTTCTGCGCTCAGAACGGCAACACGAACGAGTCGGCTGCAGCTCGATACTTCGATCACGTCTATGGGGTAGCGGTCGTGTTCACGGGCATCTTTTTGGAGGACGGAATCGTCTACAATCCCGTCGTGGGAAACGCCGGATACATGGAAGTCGGGGTTTATCCGAACGGGATGGACGGCCTGGCGAAGCAAGTGGTAGCCGATCTGAGTTCAGCGAGCTTCGCAGTAAACGAGAACCAGGAGGTCATGTCCGCAAAGGGTGCGAAGATGATCGGGAACCTCAGCAATGGGCTGGGTGCGATCTGCGACGGTAAAGGGAACACGGACCGCGTCGTGGAACGAGCGCGCGCTGAGGCGATCGAGTGCTTCAGGGCAGCCGGAATACCCCTGGAAGAGGATTCAGGGCTATCGGCTCGGGCGCAGGCCGTCCGGGGGGCCAACAGACTTCCCGAAAATGTGAGGAATCTTGGATCCAGCTGGCAGAGTCTTGTCCGAAAGCAGGGCTCGATCGAGACCGACTATCTGAATGGAGAGATCGTTCGACTCGGAAAAATGCTCGGCATTGAAACCCCGTTCAATCGGACGATTCAGGTCCTGGCAACGGAGATGGCACGGGGTAAAGACGCTCCCGGGAAGTATACGGCGGACGAAGTTCACGAGATGGCAACGGAAGGAGCGTGAGCTTCCAAATCGTCTGCCGGCGAGGATCAAGCGGTGGTGAAACCCGGGTGTGGCTGCGCCGGTCGAAAGGCAGTAACGCTCACAAGCGTGACGAATCAACATCCGGGAGAATTCGTCAGCCGTGACAGAGAGTAGTGAAATCGGACTCGCCAGAAAGTCTCTTGCTTTGTTTGGTGTGGATCGATTCGAAGAATCGCGAACGGTCTGGACACGTCCTATCGTGTAAGGGCTTCTGGCTGGCGCGTCTTCGCGCTGCGGGTCTCCAGCGGCATTCCCATTCGCAGAGTTTCCGCATTCGGTGTTGAGGCCGAATGGATCGATGCGCTTTCGGGCAATCGATGGTTCGATACACCGCGCATCGCGCGAACACCAAACGGTGAGCTTCTTGGGAAGATTCGGGATAGGGAAGGTGTCGATCGAGCAAGCACTCTCCTCTCGTGGATCCCGGGTCGGCGGTGTTTGCGGCTCGGGGAGAAACACGCTCGAAGCCTGGGACGTGTTTCCGTGGCGTTGCATCAGAAAGCTCGAGCAACCGTACCTCCCGAGCCGGGCGCGATCAAGTCCTGGGATGCGGACTTCATGTGCGGTATGGGAAAGAAGGACCGTCTTCACTGTTTCCCGGAGGCCGTCGACGTTGTGGAGGTGGTGCGATGCGACACGTGACCGAAGGGCTCGAACCCACCGAAGTCGGGCTGATCAACGCCGACGTTTCAGAATACAATGTGGTCTGGCATCGCGGGCGCCCGGGCTTGGTCGACTTCAATGACTCCGGGCTGGGCCCCTACGCGTTCTGTCTGGGCCGATTGGTGGAAAGAGTTCGCAGGATGGAGAACGGCGCAGCGTTGACCGACGAGCTCCTGCGCGGGTATCAGGAGGTGATTCCTCTGCCTGTTGATTACCAGAGGTGGGGACCCTGGTTCGAACTTGCCGCGTCGATGTTTCGTCTCAGGTTGAGCTCCGCCTGTATCACTGAGCGGGGAACGACTCTGATGGAGCGCGACCTCCGAATCCTGTCAACGGTCCGGAAGCGTCTCGAAGGCCTCGCTTTACCCTAACGAGTGATTAAGTTGGGGCGCGGAAACGGAACTCAATTCTTCTCACACCGTCCTCGGATTCACGCTCCGCGTGTTCCTGCACTTCATCGCACTGTCGTGGTAACACCTTCCTCCAGAATCCGAGTGTGCCTGTGTTCCGTGGTCGCACAGTCTGCCGCCACGGATCCGGGTGAGCACGCAGCAGCCTCAACGCTTCTTCTCCGGTGCCGGATCGCCGGTATTTTCGCAGGATGAAATATCGGTCGGGCTTCCGTACGACGTCTTCGGGCTGCACGTAAGCAAGGCCTGCCAGATGTCCGTCGAGACGGATCAGGAAACACTCTGTTTCCCGAATCAGACGATCGAATCCTCTCGAACCAAAGCTGCTATCCTTACTCAGTCCTGTTCCGAAGATTTCCGGAAAATCGTAATGCCAGAACTCGGCCATGTTTCTCAGCACCTGGGCGTTGTTCTCTACCCGTTCGAGGGTGACCCGCTGGGGAGGCGCTGAATCGTGTTTCGACTCCATCAAGGATTCTCCTGGTGTCCGCGATGGCAGGGGTTCATTCTCTGTCCTGTTCCAATGGGATCGCCGTTCCGCATCCTGAACTCGGTCGTCTTGATTTATCCGATCCGGACAGGCATCATAGGACCGTTAGCGAATGACCACACATACAAATCAGAGTACAAAAATGCCAGAGAGAACACCACGATCGATGGAGGAGGCGATGGCCAACATGCTTCCTCCCGAAGACCAGATGCTTTACGACGGGTGGCTGCTGCGGTTCAACACCGGCACAAGCAGAAACCCCAACTCGGTGTGGCCGCTCTACCCCGGCACCGTTCCTGTCGAGGACAAGATCACGTTCTGTGAAAGGGAGTATGGTGCACGAGGACTCGTATGCCACTTCAGACTGGCAGAGCACGTGGCGAGCGACGAAATCGAAGGTGCACTCGCGGGTCGAGGATACGCGGTCGACAACCCGAACCACCTTCTGGTCATGGACGGGATTCCATCGGTCGAGCCTGAGGTCACGGAAGTTGATCTCGAGGGGTGGCTTACGATGATTCACGACGTCGACTCGGACCAGCACGACGAGGCGATCTCGATGAAACGCGGCCCTCTGTCCCGCATCACGTTGCCGACATCGTACGGATATGTCGAGCACGAAGGTGCCCCCTCGAGCTACGGGCGAGCGGTCCAGCAGGATGACCTTTACCAGCTTGCGGAACTTTGGACGACCCCGAATCTGCGGAGCCAGGGGCTCGGCACACGGCTGATCCAGGGACTCCTGGTTCTGGGTAAGCGTGCGGGAGCGACGACGCCATTTCTTCCGGTCGCCGACTCGAACCTCGGCGCCAGGAGACTCTACGAGCGACTCGGATTCAAGCGCCTGTACGGCCTGAAGTACATGAGCCCAACCCAGGGTTAGAGTCCGGGCTCATCGCCATATCGAGATGAACTTGGGTCGACTGAATCCATATGGAAACCCCGTGCCCGTCAGGAGGATACATTGAAAATCACGAATCTGACGACGATTTTGTTCGAGTGGCCCATCGTGCCCTGGGGCACCGGCAAGCACAGCTTCGGTGGAGACATTCAACTGGGCGTGGTTACGGTGCATGCCGGTGAAGTGATCAAAGGACACGCCTTTCTCGGGTCCCCGAGCCAGGGTGCCGACGAGCTGGTCAAGCCGTTGATGATGCTCGTCAAACCCGTGCTCATCGAGCGGAATCCACTGGACATCGGTGCACTCTGGCAGGATATGTGGAAGTTGAGGCGCAATGTTTCCGCTCGGGCGATCGGCGCGGTGGACGTCGCGCTCTGGGATCTTGCAGGGAAAGTCTCGGGGCTACCCGTTCATCGCCTGTTGGGAACCTGCAAGAGCCAGGTTCCGGCCTATGCCAGTTCGGCCTACCTGCCGACGCCGGAGGCCTACGGAGAGGAAGCGCCGCACTTCCAGTCCCTGGGCTGGACGGCCTACAAAGCCCATCCGCACGGGATCCCGAAGAACGACATCGAGATCTGTCGAGCGATTCGAGAGGCGGTGGGCAACGAGTTGGCCCTGATGCTGGACGCAATGTGGGCGTTCACGTACGAGGAAGCGGTTCGGGTCGGAAGGGCGATCGAAGAGCTGGACTACTTCTGGTACGAGGATCCTCTTGAAGAAGAGGACATCTACAACTACACCAAGCTGCGCCAGAAACTCGATATCCCTCTGATGAACACGGAGTATGCTCCAGGCGGATACTACGGCATGGCGCAGTGGGTGCAACAGCAGGCGACGGACCTGCTCCGGGGTGATGTCGCTGTGAACGGCGGGATTACACCCATGATGAGAACCGCGCATCTTGCCGATGCGTTTCGGATGAAGTGCGAGCTGCATCACGGGGGGAACTCGCTCAACAACGTGGCCAACCTGCACGTGACGATGGCTATTCCGAATTGTGATTATTAGTAAGTCTTTCCGGCAAACGGCGCGAACAAATATGCACTCGTGGAGGACATCGAGGTGGACGACAAAAGGATGGTTTACGCGCCGGAGGGGCCGGGGCTGGGGTATGAGATCGACTGGGAGTTGGTGAAGCGGAGGACCATTACCGTATTAGGGAATTAGGGAATTAGGGA
>DJHM01000011.1:49422-71552 GCA_002433075.1 Latescibacteria bacterium UBA6620 | reverse complement strand
TTAGGGAATTAGGGAATTAGGGAAATAGGGAATCGGGTAACGAAGGGGCGTGACGATCGAACTGTGTGAGCTTTCAGCGACGATACTGCGCAGAATGATCGGGGATCGGGAAGTGTCGCCGGTCGATGTGCTGGACAGCTGTATTGACCGGATCGAGGCGACCAACCTGGAACTGAATGCGTTCGTGGTGTTCTGTCTCGAAGAGGCGCGTCGAGAGGCGGCAGAGAAGGCAGACCAGGCCGTCCGAAACGAAGCTCTGCCACCGCTGCACGGATTGCCGATCGGGCTGAAGGAGTCTCACCACGTTGCGGGGATGGCGACGACGCAGGGGTTTCCGCCCTGGAAGGACCGGATTGCGGAAGCGGATGACTGTACGACTGCGGCGATTCGACGGGCGGGGGGCGTTATCGTGGGCAAGACGAACGTGCCGACGCTGCTTCACGGGATGACGAGCCGAAACCCACTGTTCGGAACGACCTACAATGCCTTCGACCCGGAGCTTTCGTGTCTGGGCTCTTCCGGGGGATCGGCGGTTGCCGTGTCGGCGTCGATGGTGCCGCTCGCGAGCGGGTCGGATACGGGGGGCAGCATTCGAGGCCCGGCAGCGGCCAATGGGATCTGCGGAATGCGACCGTCGCCTGGCGTCGTCCCCCACGACGACCACATCCACGCGTTCAATCCGACGAGCATTCGCGGGCCGATGGCCCGGTCGGTAGCGGATACGCAACTGTTCCTGGCCGGGATGGTGAGCGATGGGCCTGACCCATTCGATCACGACGTCACGGCGGACGAGATCCTGAAGGTGGGCCCTGCAGACCTCGGCTCTCTTCGCGTGGCGGTTTCGACAGACCTTGGTTTCGTCGAGGTCCACCCGGAGATGCGGGAGACATTCGAGGTCAAGATGGAGCGCCTGGCGGGGATGTTCGGCAGCGTCACGTGGTGCGATCCGCCACTCGGGGAAATCAACCGCGCGTATTGGATGCTCCGGCCGATGAAGTTCCTTCCCGACCTGGGAGAGATGCACAAGCGAGAGCCGTCGAGTACGACAGAGTACAAGCGTGTCGACCTTCGTCACGCGTTCGCATCGAGCGTAGAGGATGTGGCGTGGGCGCAGGCGGAACAGGCCCGCGTGTTCGCTTTGCTGAGAGACTTCTTCAAGCAATACGACCTGTTGATCGTACCCGGGCACCAGAACCCACTCCTGTCCTTGACTGAGATCGACGCTCGAGAGCAAGCGATGGCGGAAGAGAACGCTCGCTTCGCCTACGATGAATACGACTTCTCGTTGGATGAAGGCCGTGCTTCGATCAACGGATCTTTCACGCTGACCGGCGCTCCGATTCTGACGCTGACAGCTGGAATCGATACGAAGGGCCTGCCGTTCGGGATTAACCTCATCGGGCCTTACAAGCGTGACCTGGAACTGCTCTCGTACGGCCTCTCGATCGAGCAACAGACGGCTGAAGACCCCGAATTGGTTCGCCCTTTGCCAGATCTGGCCAGGCTGGTTACGTAGAGAGGCAAACCCACATGTGGATGGAAGGCTTCGAGGACGAAGAGGCCGCTCGGGCGACATTCCGTTCGATGGCGACCAGCGCGGACGGGGTCTACGTCATTCTGAGTCCAAGCGCGGCAATGGATGAAGCAGCACAGGAAGAGCACGCCCGGAAGCTGCAAGAGGGTCCCTGCGTGTTCACGAATGTCGCAGTCGGGGGGGATGAAGGGAACGATGGGCCCGTTGATGGGGATGGGCTTCATCATGAATCTGGTGGGTGCGGTCGCTTTCACGTGGCTCCTGACCCTCACTTCCGGACTGTCCTACTGGGGGAAGGTGGCCTTCGTTACGGTGGGGGCGACGGCGGATGGTTTTCTGGGCCTTTTCCCCTACTACAACTGGCGGAGTTTCCCAGCAGATTTCATCTTTATCGGAATCCTGGACATCACGATCGCCTGGTTCCTCAGCGGGCTATGGATGGCGAAGGTTTCGGAATAGATGAGGGAACGAGCCGTGTTCCGACTTGAGCGAGATTTGAACGGCAACGGCTGGCTGGACTCTGCTGGAAGGAAGGTGGGTGTAGTATTTTCGGTTTCGATCGCAGGCAAGTGTCTTCGATCGTTCACTGGTTAAAGGATCTCCGACCGTGCGGCGATTTACTCGAACACCCTATTACGATGGTCCTGATGATCCGGATCGAGGCAAGGTGCGGGGGACGATCGAGCTTGGAGAGACGGTCGTCATCGAGTGTGTGGGTGGGCACGATCAGGATTTGAAGCTGGAAGGCGAGCTTCGACCGGGCACCGTGATGGAGATAGGAACACCTCGCTATTCACGCGAAGGCGGCCCCTTCCTGGTCGAAGGGATTCGGCCAGGGGACTGGGTGGCGATCGAAGTGATCGATATCGATGTGGGGCCCTATGGGTTCTACCGTCAGGGAGGCCCACACTGGGGAAGCGTCCGACTCCCGGCGCCGGTTCACGATGGACTGATCCACTTTCCCCCGGACTTCGTCGTGCCCGTCCGACCGATGATCGGTTACGTCCATCTGGAGTCGGTCGCTGCCTACGAGATGGATCACGGGGGTAATATGGACTTTAACAGTGTCCAGCCAGGGAGCGTTCTGCACATCCGCGCGCAGAAAGAGGGTGCGCTCTTGTATCTGTGCGATGTCCACGCGAGGATGGGCGATGGAGAGCTTACGGGTACGGGCGTGGAAATCGATGCGGCGGTGACGGTCAAGGTCGATCGGTCACCCGGCTTTCCCACGAGCAGTCCCGTCGTCGAGAAAACGCGCGTGGTGGAAGATGCGGAAGAATATCTGACGAGCGGGCGCGGAGCGAACTGGGAGGAGGCGGTGAAGATTGCGTGGTCGGAGATGGTGGCTCTGATCGCGGATCGATACGACACGACTGCGGAGCACGCGAATCTGATCGTCGGCACGATCGGGGATGCTCGTCCGGGCTACGCCGCAGGCTCACTGAACGGACGCGGACGTACCAACGATCGAGCTTATGTGACGTGCCAGATCGCCATTACCAAGGAACTTAGACGGACAGGGACTCCCTTTCGTGCATAGTCGGAACCCAGCGAACCGGACAGGGGTTCGAATTCGCTTTGCGATGAACGGAGGCTCGAGGTGAGCGACCTGGCTGGAATTTTCCCTGCCACGGTTACGGCGTTCGACCGCGATGGGGCCTTCGGTCCAATGGCGATGCGAAGGATCATCCGCCACCAGCTGAACGCCGGTGTTCACGGCCTCTATGTATGCGGAGGTACGGGTGAGGGGCTGTTGCTGACGACAGACGAACACCGTGCGGTGGCTGAAACCACGGTCGACGAAGTTGCCGGCAGCGTTCCCGTCATCAGTCACGTTGGCGCGTTTCAAACGGCGGAGACGCTGACGCGCGCCCGAGATGCGGTTGCCGTCGGGGTCGATGCAGTGGCCGCTCTGCCTCCAGCCTATTTCTACAAACCGGACGACGAGGGTTTGCTACAGCACTACTCTACGTTGGCCGAAGCTGCCTCGCCCCTCCCTTTGCTGATCTATAACATCCCTCAGCGTACCGGAGTCGCTATGACCCCGGACCTCTACAGGCGGATGCTCGAGATCGAGAATGTCGTCGGGATGAAAGACTCGACAGGCGATGTGTATTCCGTCGGACAGTTCGTGTCGCAGTGTCCGGATGCGGTGGTGTTCGGCGGAGCGGATTCGGTGCTGCTCGGTACTCTGCTGGCTGGAGCACACGGTGGGATCGGCCTGAGCTACAATCTGGTGCCGGAGTGGTTCGTCGCGTTGTGGGATGCAGTACGGGCGGGCGATATGGACGCCGCAGCGACCGAACAGAATCGAATCAACGCCTGCATCGCCGCTGTCTCCGTCGTCGAGGTTGTCGCGGCGGCGAAGCAGACGATGGCGTGGATGGGTCTGGAATGCGGTCTGCCACGCACACCCATCCGTTCGCTGGATGAGGGCGAACAGAACAAGCTTCGCTCCGCCCTGGATGCGATCGAATTCTTCGAGGAGGTGTAATTAAGGCTTCGCGTCGTTGACGCCGTGCGGTTTACGTCGCTTGCGGCGGCCCGGAGTATCCTATGCTCTGCCAACCCGCGACGTCGCCCCCGTGTTGTCGGTAGGGATGGGGGAGGATGCGAAGGGATCGATCTTCCAGAGGGAGATGGATTCGCTCGTGGTTTCGTTCGGCGGACAGCTTGAGTGCGATGGCGATCTCGAGCGCCTGTCGATAGTCGTGACCGTTGCACTGAGCCTCTTCCCCCGTGTCAAATGCCCGCATCAGACGCTCCACGACGTTCGTAAAGATCTCGCCTTCGTCGTTTTTGAGAAACTCCGGATAGACCGGCGCGGCCTCTGCCCCCGTTCCCTCGATGTGCACGGACTGGGGCTGTCCGAGCCAGACCTGGCCCGTTTCGCCCGTGACAGACACACGACAGGCCACCTGGCGTGGTTGTGAGATTTCACAGACGATACCGCCGGAGAGTCCAAGGCGGCCGTAGGCCGGACGATCGATATCCGGGTCTGTGGCGAACGCTTCCGGCAACCACCCGACGGCCGGAGGCAGGGTCCATCCCTCCACCCATTCGACCTCCATACCGGTCAGCGCTCGGAGCATCGTGAGCTGCACGCAACCTGCGCCTGAAACTTCGTTCGGCAGTCCAGCTGGAATCGCGGCCGAGTTCAACTTCCCGATGTGGCCCGCCTGAACCCAGCGTGCCGTATGCAGTAAGTGGGGCACCTCGTAGTGGGCTGTGCCGCAGCCGAACGCACTGCCGTGATCGCGACAGACCTGGACGAGTTCGTCCGCTTCGGCCAGAGAGACGGCGATCGGTTTCTCGCAGGAGACCACCTTGACGCCCTTCTCGACACACGCACGAAGGACGGGCAGCGATTGGTGGACGGGTACGATGGCCGATACGATGTCGGGTATTGTTTCCGAGAGCAGGTCCTCTACGTCGTCACAGACGGTGTCGATCCCGTAGCGATCCGCGAACGCCTGACGACGGTCCTTTGCCCGATCGATCAGGGCGACGATTTCGCAGTCCGGATGTTCGGCATAGGCGCGCACGTAGTGGCGCCCCCACGTTCCCGCTCCGCCGACCACGGCGACGCGGTACTTCCCCTCAGGCCTCTCGCTCGAAGACATTCAGCTCGTACCCTTCCCAGTAGCGCCGGACCGGATCGTCCTCTTCCCATCCATCGTAAACTTCATCCCAGGTCAGCCAGCCCATATGAGGGAGCAGTGAGTCCGACCGCACCGGGTGACTTCTGGGCTGATAACGGTAATCCAGGGACAGTCTCAATCGATCGCCACTCAGGTTGTCGCACCCCTGGTGAACGGTCAGGCTGTGGAGAAAGATGGCGTCGCCGGACGCGTAATCGCCGTGGACCCAGACCACATCGTCGTCGACCACGACCTGTCTTCCACCAGGCCCCTGGGCCTTCACGTCCTCCAATCTTCCAAGCCGATGTGTAGCCTTGCCGACGGCGAGACCCCCGAGCGATTCCGGAATGTCTCCACAGGGGATCCACACCGTCCACGTCTGTTCGGACCCGCCGATGTAGAGGTTGTCCTGGTGAGGGGGTGTCGAGTGGGATGCGGAATCCGGAAACACCACTCGGCAGATGTTGCGACTGTGAGGCAGAACGGCTTCCCCGAAGAGCGCCTCGAGCACAGTGATAATCGCAGGGTCGAGGGCCAGAGCGTGGAAATCCCGGATTCGCTGAACGTCGTCGTAGAACGCCATCCACCGTGGGTCACGACTCTCGACGACCATCGCATCCGGATTGGCGATTCCGCTTTCTGGAGAGGTACCCTTCTCAAGCCACCCGTGTTTGTCGCATACGGACAGAATCTGCGACCGAAGCGCGTTGACCTTTTCCGCATCCAGGAGATTACGGAAGAACAGAACTCCCTCCTGGCGCGCGCTCCACCTCAGCACATCGATATCCTTCAGCCACGGTGTGACGTCATTGAGCGGCTCGCCGTGCCGCATTTGGACCATCGCCATTCAGGGCATCCTCCCTTGTATTCCGGGGACGACTACGCGCCCATATTCGGGAATTCTCGCACTTCGATCCTGCCCGCGCCGGAAAGTTCGATCGTCTGTTTTGCCAGTTCACAGGCCGCGGCCAGGTTGTCCGCTTCCACGATGGTGTAACCTCCGACGAGCTCTTTCGACTCGACGAACGGGCCGTCTGTGACGGGAAGATCGGGTTGGACGACCGCCCCGCCCTGGGTCAGAGGGCTTCCGGGGTCGAGCAGCTAGCCCTCGTCCGTTCCCTTCTTGACCCATTCCACCCAGGCCTTCATTCCAGCTTCCATCTGTTCGGGCGTCATTTTGGGACGCTCTTCGTCCCCCCCGCGCTGCAGAAACATGTACCTGGGCATTCAACACCTCTCGTGAATGGCTATATGTGCGACGGAACAGTACCGAGCAGAGGGATGACGGATGAGCGTATGTGAATCGGACAGCCCGAATCGGAAAACCGGACCTCCGATGGGCTACTTTTCGTCTTGAGGATGACGGATGTCCCGGTCCGGGAAGGGCTCGTAGGGATATTTCGCGAGGGCTTCCTCGTCGAGTTCGAGGCCCAGTCCGGGGCGTTCCGGAAGCTCAACGTGACTGTCGACGACCTCGAATGCGGGCGAGGCGATGTCTTGGCCGAGCGCTTCGAGGTTCACGAAATATTCCGTGATGATGAAGTTGGGCATCGAGGCCGCGGCGTGAATCGTGGCGGCAAGGCCGATGGTGGTGCTGTTGTAGTTGTGAGGAGAGACTGCGACGTGGTACGTTTCGGCCATCGCAGCAATTTCGCGGAGTTCCAGGATCCCACCACAGGCACAGATGTCGGGGTTGATGATGTCGGCCGCCCGCAGCTGAAACGCCGTCTTGAATTCCTGTTTGAGATAGAGCTCTTCGCCGGTTACGACGGGAATGTTGATCTGACTTCTTGTTTCGGCGAGCCCGTCCAGGTCTCGGGAGGACACCGGTTCTTCGTACCAGTAGGGGCGATATTGTTCGATCCGTCGAGCGACCCGAACGGCGTGCATCGGTGCCAGGCGTCGATGTACTTCGACCAGGATTTCTACATCCGGCCCGACGGCCTCACGGACCGCTGCCACGCGCTCTACGGCGAAGTCTTCCTGGGATTGGTCGATGTAGGCGCGCCAGGGGCTGGGAAAAGGGTCGAACTTCAGTGCGGTGAATCCCCTGGCGACGACGTCCTTTGCACGTTGCTGTAAGGTGGCGACATCTCCGCCGCCGCCCCATCCGTTCGCGTAGACCCTCACTTTCTTGCGACACGGTCCGCCGATCAGATTGTAGACGGGCTGCTCGGCCGCTTTCCCGACAATGTCCCACATCGCCTGCTCGATCCCGCTGATTGCGCTGTAGGCGTCCATCGCCCCACGTTTCGTCGTGAAATCGGTGTAGGCCCAGAATGTGAAGTGCTTGATCTCGAAGGGGGATCGGCCCTTCAGGTACCTGGCCATCTGGTGGATGTGGATCTCAATGACCTTGTCACGGTCGGCCTGGGTATAGGCTTCACCCCATCCGTGAATGCCCTCGTCCGTTTCGACTTTGACGAAGAGAAGGTTCTTGCCGCTTGGAGGATGGATGATGAAGGTCTTGATGTCGGTGATCTTCACGGTGAACCTCAATTGTGGAGAAGAAGAGGAGTCGACTACCTGGAGCGTCCCAAAAGGTTGTTAGATGGTGAGATCGCCACCGTTGATGTCGAGGCTGGCGCCTGTGATGTAACTCGCTTCATCTGAGGTGAGAAAGGCTACGAGGTCGGCGACTTCCGTGGGCTGACCCAGACGCGGAATTGGAAATCCCTCGGCGTAGGCCTGGACCGTTTCGGGCGGAATCGTGGATTGGACCATTTCCGTGTCGATGAGCCCAGGGCAGACGGCGTTGACTGTGATACCGTCGGCGGCCACTTCATGGGACAGGTGACGAGTGAACCCCAGGATGCCCGCTTTCGCAGCCGTGTAATGAGCCCCCCCGATCGTGCTGACGCTCTTTCCTGCAGTGGAAGAGAAGTTTACGATACGCCCCCACCGCCCCTCGCGCATTCCCGCGAGAACGGCCTGCGAGCAGAGGAACGTCGCGCGCAAGTTCACGGCGATGACGCGATCCCATTCTTCTTCGCTGATCTCTTCGACCCTTGTGGGAAACAGAATGCCAGCGTTGTTGACGAGGATGTCTACGGGGCCGAGCTCATCTCTCGCTTTGGAAACGATGGTTTCGACGGATGCCTTGTCGGTGACGTCCCCGGGTACGGAGATGGCCAAAGCGAGAGATGCCGCCGTTTCTTCCGCGGTTTCAGGATTCAGGTCGTTGACCGCGACGTGTGCCCCCAACGCGGAGAGCCTCGACGCGACCGCACGTCCCATACCCTGGCCAGCTCCAGTAACGAGCGCGACCCGTGTCATTACAGGACACCCGCATCTCGGCCGGCTTGGGCGAAGACAGCGATGGCCCGGTCGATCTGTCCCCGAGTGTGAGCCGCAGAGAGTTGTACACGGATGCGGGCCTCGCCACGCGGAACGACGGGGTAGCTGAATCCCACGACGAAGATGCCCTCGGCGTTGACGCGATTCGCCATATCTACCGTTTTCTGTTCGTCCCCAATCATAATGGGCACAATCGGGTGGACGCCGGGCTTTATGGAGAAACCGTGCGACGCCATCGTGCTTCGGAAGTAGTCGTTATTGTCGGCCAGCGATCGGATGAGCGCGTTCTCCGCCTGGATGATCGAGAGTGCTTCTATCGCCCCGGCCGCGACGGGTGGGGCGATAGAGTTTGAAAACAGGTAAGGGCGCGATCTCTGCCGGAGGATGGCGATCAGGTCCTTTCGCCCTGTGGTGAATCCACCGGACGCACCACCGAGGGCTTTCCCGAGGGTGCTGGTGGTGACATCGATCCGGTCCTGCACACCGAAATGTTCGGCTGTGCCCTTTCCGTGCCATCCCAGGACGCCGGTGGCGTGGGAGTCGTCGACCATCACGAGCGCGTCGTGGCGATCCGCAAGGTCACAGATCTCGTCGAGCGGGGCCAGGTCCCCGTGCATACTGAACACACCGTCGGTCGCGATTAGACGGAACCTCGCGTCGGATGTTTCTTTGAGCTTCGATTCGAGATCGGCCAGTTCGGCGTAGACGTGGCGCTTCGCTTTGCAGAGACGGATGCCATCAATAATGCTGGCGTGGTTGAGGGCGTCACTCAGAACCGCGTCTTCGGGCCCGAGGAGGGTTTCGAAAAGCCCTCCGTTTGCATCGAAGCAGGAAGAATAGAGGATGGTGTCGTCGGTCTGGAGGAACTCTGAAATTCGGCGCTCGAGGGCGACGTGCAGGTCCTGGGTGCCGCAGATAAAGCGAACGGACGAGAGACCGTAACCGTGGGAATCGAGTGCGTGGTGCGCGGCCTTCAGGATTTCCGGATGGTTGGCCAGGCCGAGATAGTTGTTGGCGCAGAAATTGACATTGTCGCCCTCTTTGGTTCGAATGTCCGAACCCTGGGGGGAGGTGATGACTTTCTCGCGCTTGGTCAGGCCGGATGCCTCGATTTCGGCAAGTTCTCCCGTCGCCCATTCTCTGAATCGCTCGTAGCTCAAGTCAATTCACTCCGATCTTCACGCCCGGCGAAGATGCAGGACGTCAGGTAGACGGGGCATTGTACCCGTGGCTTGGCTGTCGCGCAAGCGGCTCAACGGACGGGCTTTGTCGTTGCGCGAAGGAAGGGGGCTGCAGATATTCGAGCCTTGTGATGAAGCGAATTGCAACCCCGATCGACCGAAGGTCTTTCCTGAAAGCGTCCAGCCTCGCAGCTGCAGGATCTGCAGTTTTGGGGGTCGGTTGTGGGAAAAAAGCAGTCTTCGCAGACCAGGTGATGACGGTCCGGGGTCCGATCGATCCCTCGGAGAGGGGTGTGACACTGCCCCACGAGCACGTCCTCGCCGATTTCATCGGGGCCGATCAGGTGAGTCAGGATCGGTACGATGCCGGTGAAGCGTACGAGGTGATTTTGCCCCATCTCAGGGAGGCGCATCGGCTGGGTTGCCGCACGCTGGTGGAGTGTACGCCGGCCTACTTAGGTAGGGACGTGCGCCTGCTGGAACGGTTGTCTGCGGCGACGAACCTTAATCTTCTGACGAATACGGGCTACTATGGTGCTGCGAACGACAAATTCGTTCCGGCGCACGCCTATTCGGAATCTGCGGACACGCTCGCCGACCGATGGATCGGCGAGTGGGAGGTGGGTATCGAGGGTTTGGGGATTCGGCCGGGGTTCATCAAGATCGGCGTGGACAAAACGTCGCTCTCAGAGATCGATTCCAAACTCGTTCGCACAGCCGCACGTACGCAACTCAGGATGGGACTGACGATATACTCGCACACAGGCTACGCGACTCCGGCGAGGGAGGAGATTGCGATCCTGCAATAGGAAGGCGTCCATCCGAGCGCCTGGGTCTGGGTACACGCGCAAAACGAAACGGACCGTGACGCGCACGAGGAGATTGCTCAGGAGGCTGGGTGGCGTTCGACGGATGTCGGGAGAAGTCCTGGACACGGCATCTGGATCACCTCAGAGCGATGAAGGAGCGCGGTCTGCTGGGCCGGGTCCACCTCTCGCACGACGCGGGTTGGTATCGGCCGGGTGAACCCGGGGGCGGGCGGTTCAGACCGTACAGCTTCATCTTCGAAGTTTTCCTAGATCGTTTGAAGGCGTCCGGGTTCTCAGATGAGGAAATCGATCGGGTGATGGTGAAGAATCCAGCGAAGGCACTGACCGTGGGTGTGAAAAGGGTTTAGCAGTGCAAAGTGTAAAGTGTGAAACGAAGCCTGCTCGGGCGATAAGGGGATGATTTGAAACCTCGAATTGCGGCTGTCGTAACAGAGTATCGACGGAATTCGCACGCGGACGTCATCGTGTCGAAGTTTCTCGAGGGCTTTCCTACGGACGATGGCAGGGTGGAGCCGGAGGTCGACATCGTTTCGATGTATATGGACCAGGTCTCCGAGCGGGATATGGGCCGAACGATGGCAACCGCTCACGGGGTCACGATTTACCCGAGTATCCCTAAGGCGCTCTGCCAAGGTGGTTCTGACCTGGATGTTGATGGCATCTTTCTGATCGGCGAACACGGAGATTATGCTTGGAACGAGAAAGAGCAGCATCTCTATCCGAGAAAGTTCTTCTTCGAGCAGATCTGTGGCACGATCGCCGCGGCGGGAAAACCGATTCCGGTGTTCAGCGACAAACATCTGTCCTACAACTGGCCTGATGCAAAGTGGATGTACGATCGGGCAAGAGAACTGGGGATACCCTTTATGGCGGGGTCTTCAGTTCCGCTGGCCTGGCGGTCCCCCTATCTCGAATACGAGCTCGAAACAGACATCGATGCAGCGGTATCGGTTGCCTACGGTCCGACGGACTCGTACGGATTCCACACACTGGAGCTCCTGCAGTGTATGATCGAGCGAAGGAAGGGCGGGGAAACGGGAATCGCTTCCGTGCAGTGTTTCGAGGGAGCGGATGTCTGGAAGGCTTCTTCCAAGGGGTTGTTCGATCGGGAGCTGGCGGACCGGGCTATCCGGAAGATTTCGAACCGAGAGAAGGGGCCCCTCGAAGATCACTGCGAGAACCCGATCCTGTTCCTGATGACCTACCGAGACGGACTGAAAACTGCGAGTCTGCTGGTAAACGGCTATGCGAGGGGATGGGCGTTCGCAGCGAGGCGGGGCGGGGAGATCGACGAGATGGAGGTGACGCTTCCCGGAGACCCCCACGCGCACTTCAGCTATCTGGGGCTAAACATTCACTCGATGTTCCTGACGGGCGAACCTCGCTATCCGGCAGAGCGTACGCTTCTGGTCACGGGAGCGCTGGAAGCGTTGCTGGATTCCAGGTATCAGGGGAGTCGAGAACTGGAGACACCCCACCTCGATATCGTGTACGAATCCTACACCGCATCCCCGATCCGACCGACGGGGGAGAGGCCCTCGGGCGCCAGCCTGGGAGAGGGGTGAATGTGCCTGACGCTACGCTCCTCAGAACCATCCCCAATCCGGAGCCCGATCGAGATTACTGCGTCGATCATGTCACGGAAGAATTCACGTTCCTCTACCCCTTGACCGATCAGCCTTGCTTCGGTCGGGTAGAGATCTCCTACCTGCCTGACGCTTCCTGCATCGAAACGATGTCCTTGAAGCAGTATCTAAATACTTATCGGGACGAATCCTTTTCGCTCGAGGCGGTGACGAACCGCGTTCTGGACGACCTGCAGGCAGCCTGTCTTCCGCGCGAAGCCCGGGTGAAGATCGGGTTTAACGTCCGCGGGGGGATCGAAACGACCGTGACGGTGGAGGTGCGAAGTTGAGTGTCGACGATCCTGCCGAACTGCTGGAAACGTTCGACAACCCCCGATCCGATCGGAGCTACTCGATCGAGTTTGCGTGTCCGGAGTTCACGTCTCTGTGCCCGAAGACGGGCCATCCAGATTTCGCGACGATTATCGTTCGATACCGACCTGGCCCCCGGTGCGTGGAACTTCGTTCCCTCAAGCTCTACTTCCAGGCCTATCGCAGTATGGGCATCTTCTTCGAAGGTGTGATCAACAAGGTGCTGGACGATCTGGTAGCCGCTTGCGAACCGAGGGAAATGGCGATCGTCGGGCGGTTCAACGCGAGAGGCGGAATCAGCCACGAACTGGTGGCCGAGTATCCAGCGGACGACGGCGAGACCAAGTAACAGCGGAGGCAAGATGGCGGAAGACTTTGGACTATTGGGGGAGTTGTGCGAGTGCTCGGGGATTCCCGGGCGCGAGGGGCGGCTGCGCGAAATCGTGCTCCGCGAACTCGAGCCGCTGGTGGATGCGGTTGAAGTGGACAAGCTCGGGAATGTGGTCGGGCACAAGAAGGCGACAAAAGGGCGCCAGCCGCTGAAGCTGATGCTGGCCGCACATATGGACGAGATCGGCTTCGTGGTCTCCCACGTGGATGATCGGGGGCTGTTGCGGCTGGTGCCGTTGGGGGGCCACGATCCGCGGAATATGGTGGCGCAGAGAGTGACGGTCGCGGGCAAACGGGGCGACCTGACCGGGATTCTGTATCCAGGTGTGAAGCCACCCCATCTGCAGACTGCGGGAGACGGGGAGAAGAAACTGGCGATTCCGGATTTCTTCGTCGACCTGTGCCTTCCACCCACGCGGGTGAAGCGGGATGTGGAGGTGGGGACGATGGTCACGATCCAGCGCGAGTTCTCCGAGATCGGGAATGGCCTTTCGTGCAAGTCGATCGACAATCGAGTGGCGATCTTCGTGATGATCGAGGCGGTGAGACGAGCGAAGTTCTTCGGATTTGACGTGTATGCCGTGGCCACGGTTCAAGAGGAGATCGGACTGAGGGGTGTGGGGGTCAGCACGTTCGGCATCGAACCCGATGTCGGGGTGGCGATTGACACGACGATCGCCGCCGACATTCCGGGTGTGCCAGAACACGAGCGGGTCACGGCGATGGGGGGGGGGGCTGCGATCAAGCTGATGGACTCGTCGGCGATCTCTCACCCGGGCCTCGTTGCTCAGATGCGCAGCCTGGCCAAACGAAGGAAAATCAAGCATCAGCTCGAGATTCTGCCGCGAGGGGGTACGGACGCAGGTGGGATGCAGCGTGTTCGGGACGGGGTGCCCGTGATCACGCTGTCCCTCCCGGCGAGGTATATCCACACGTCAGTGGAACTCGTGGCGAAGGGGGACGTGCAGGCCGCGACCCGGTTGTTGAGTGCGTTCATTGAAGACGGGCATCGAGCGGACCTGTCCGCGGTATAGGGCGAACCTTGACAAGAGTGCCACAGACAAGTGATGAGTAATCCTCGCGTGTCGAACAGTCGCCTGGCGATTGTGGTCGGGCTGATCCTGACGGCCGGTCTATGTGTTGAAGTATCTGCACGAACGGTGTCTATCGAAGTAGACAGCCGGAAGGGGGTGGGTCTGATTCCGGCCTTTTGGCGGGGTGTGGCGCCATCAGGACCGGATGACATCAGTCGGGACCGGGTAACGTGGGAGCGGATCGATCCGACGCTGGTCGTCGCTTCCTGGCAGGAGCGTATCGGGGGAGGCGGGCCGGGCTGGTTCACGCTCAACAAGGCAATCGACCGGGCGCGGGCAGAAGGCCGCCGCGTGATCCTCACGATTCCTGTTGCCGCTGCGCCTAATGAAGACGATGTCTGGCGAAAGCGCGTATCGGACACGGTCAAGCGGACGTTCGAGCTGGTGGACCGCTACGAACTTTCGGCGGATGGTGTCGAAGACATCGGACGGTTTCTGCGATACTACGAGTCGGGTGCCTGGGCCGCGTATCAGGGTCATCACAAGGCCGTGATCGGGGGGCCAGGGGCGGACTGGAAGCGAGATCTGATTCACCCGTTCATTCGGCACTGTGTGGAGCGATCCCTGCCGTTAGGGTTCGTGAGCTGGCATGTTGCGGTTACGAATGTGGCCGATCCGCTCGATGCGTACCATCGTGTAGAGTCTGCGATTGATGCGGTCGCACCTTCCAGCCGCCCGGAAGCGCTCGTCTCGAAATGGGGCCTCGCCGATGGAGCAGCAGATCCTGTCTATCTCACGTGTGGCGCGCTGCGCTACCTGCTGGGGACGGAGTTGGCGGCAGCGTGTATCGATCCCGGGACGTCCCCCTGGGGGGCTCCAGCCTTTAAAGCGTTCAACGAACTTGGCAGCGTGCAGATCCCGATGACCGTCTCGCACGAAGGGGTGGGTGGTGTGGCCTCGATGGAAGGGGATGCCGTGCTGCTGCTGCTGTGGAGAAAACACGATACCGGGCCGATCGAAGCGAACCTTTCGCTCTCGGGTATGCGATGGGGGCGCGCCTACGACTACGAACGTGTGATGATTCAGACAGGGAAGGCTCCGCCACGTGCGATCGAAAAACAGTCCCTTCGGGCGGTCGACCCGCTTGAACTTACGTTTCCCATCCCGGCCGGGAGGGCAACACTGATTCGGATCGTGCCAGAGTAAGCAGAGGACCAATGTTTGTAATCGAGCCCGGCCACGGTGAACGTGCCGGGCTTTCTTACATCGCAGCGGCGTAGAGGTCGTGGAGATCGGATTCGTTGCAGGGACGTGGGTTGGTGCGGTGGTTGGGGTCTTCGAGGGCCTGCTCGACCATTCGGGGGATCTGGTCGTGGGACACCCCGACGGCTGACAGGGTCGCGGGGATGTCGACATCTCCGGCCAGATCCTGAACGGCGGTGACGGCGAGGCTGGCGGCGGCGGCGTTGGACAGTCCGTCCGTCTGCCTGCCCATCGCCTGCGCCACATCCTTCAGACGGTCCGCGGCGACCTGCCTGTTGAATTCGAGGACGTGGGGGAGCACGATCGCGTTTGCGAGTCCGTGAGGAATCCCGGCGATGGTTGACAGGGGGTGTGCGAGACTGTGAGCGACGCCGAGATCTTTCTGAAAAGCGATGGCGCCCATACTCGAGGCGAGGAGCATATTGGATCGAGCGTCCAGGTCGTGGCCGCTCCGAACGGCCGTGCGCAGACTCTGGGCAACGCGACGAATGCCTCCGAGGGCGATCGCATCACAGATCGGATGGAATGCGATCGACAGGTAGGCCTCGATGTTGTGCGTCAAAGCGTCCATCCCGGTAGCTGCCGTAATGTGACGAGGAAGGCCGAGGGTCAGTTCAGGGTCGCACAGGGCGATTCTGGGAAGGAGCTTTGCACCGCAAATGACGGCCTTGCGGTTGGAAGCTCTTAGCGTGACGACGCCGCTACGGCCGACTTCGCTTCCTGTTCCGGCGGTCGTCGGGATTGCGATGATGGGAAGGACTGGTTCGGTCATATACCGCTCGCCCCCCGTCTGAATCTTATAGTGTGTCAGGTCTTCGCGATGATTCAGACGAAAGGCAGCGATCTTCGCGGTGTCGATAGCGCTGCCTCCGCCGAGTCCGATGACGAGGCCGGCATCGTGTTCGCGAAGGTGCCGGGCGGCAGCCTCGATGCAATCCTCGTCGGGGTTGGGGCTTACATCGCTGAACACCGAGACAGACAGAACTCTGTCGAGGAGCTTGAACGTCCGGTCGACGATGCCGGCTTCTACGAGCCCCGGGTCAGTGATGATGCTGACTGAGGTCGTCTCGTGCTCACGGACCAGGTCGGGGAGTTCTTCAAGCGCGCCAGGGCCGAATCGGATGCGCGTGGGAAAGCTGAACGTGGAAAGCATTGGAAGAGAATTACCGTATTAGGAAATGACCGCACTGGGAATTGTCACCGTAATCTTCAGCAGAATTCCTCGCGTGGTTCAGATGATCTCGAAGTAGCGTTTCAGCTCCCAGTCGGTGACGGCCTTTTCGTAGCGACGGACTTCGTAGTCCCGAGTCATCACGTAGTGATCGATGAAGGTACTTCCGATCAAGTCCCGCAGGACCTCACTGCCAGCGAGTTCGCGGGTGGCGTGATCGAGGCTGGATGGCAGTTCGGGCAATGTCGTGTCTTCATAGGCGTTGCCGCCCACGGGGTCGGGAAGATCGAGTTGCTGATCGATTCCATGCAGCCCGCAGGCGAGGCTGACGGCAAGGGCGAGATGTGGATTCGCGTCTGCGCCGGGAAGACGGCACTCGAGGCGCGTCGACTTTTCCGTGTTCCCTGGAATGGCGCGTACTGCAGTGGTTCTGTTTTCGACTCCCCACCCGATGTTGACGGGCGACCACACGCCCGGAACGGCACGTTTGTAGGAATTGATCGTCGGGCAGAAGAAGGCGGTCGCAGCGGGCATCAGGTGAAGTGCGCCCGCGAGATAGTTTCTGGCCAGATTGGAAAAGCCCCCTGCCCCGTCGGCGAAAGCGTTCGTACCGTCGGGGGAGATGAGGCTCTGGTGGATGTGGCCGCTGCACCCGGGCAGATCGGCGTTCCATTTGGCCATAAACGTGACGGTGAGATCGTGGCGCGGTGCGAGTTCTTTCATTCCCGCCTTGAACAGGGCGCCGCGATCGGCGGCAGAGACCCCATCGGCGTAACGAATCGCGGTTTCGTAGACTCCGGGCCCGGTCTCGGTGTGGATGCCCTCCAGTTCGACATCGAAATCCTGCATCGCATCGACGATGTCGTGGACGAGGCCGCTGTGGGTCGAGGCCCTGGAAGCGCTGTAGCCGAACATTCCGGGGGACAGCGGGACCAGGTCGCGGAATCCTTTTTCGTGAAGGGTCTGAGCGCTTTCACGGAAGAAGAAATATTCGTACTCGAAAGACGCACGCAGCGTAAACCCGGCGTCCTTCGTTTGCTCTACGAGACGTGAGAGCAAGTGGCGAGCGGAGAGCGGGTAGGGATCGCCGTTCTCGTCGAAGAGATCCATCAGAAAGAGCGCGGTGTTCTGTTCCCATGGGACGATCCTGAACGAGTCGACGTCGATCCTGGCCAGAGCATCGGGATAGCCGGTCTGCCAACCGGTCAGGCTTTCGCGGTCGTAGAGGTCGTCGTTCATATCCCACCCGAACAGCACATCGCAAAAGCTCATTCCACTTTCGACAGCTGATGCGAACTTGTCCCGCGACACATACTTGCCCCGCAGGATGCCGTCCAGGTCGAACGTACCCAGACGAATCTTCGTGATCTGGTGCTCGTCGAGTTTCGCGAGGGTCGAGTCGGCGTTCACGTCAGCTCCAGTTTCTATGCTGTTGGCCAGCGGGGACCGGACCTTCTGGTCTCAGCCGCTTGTGAATTGCTTCAGAAAATCTGCCGACGCACGGGCGGCCTCGTCAGGAGGCAGCTGGCCGGCGAAGGCGTGATGCAGTGTGACCCATCCGTCGTAACCTATGTCGTGGAGGCCTCCGAAGACGGCGTCGAAGTCGATGCCCTGTCCTGAATCGAGCGGGTAGTGGCGGGACGGGACGTCACCGAGGGTCCAGGTGTTCATCACCAGATCGCCGTTGTGTTCGGGCACGTGATTCTGGAGATAGACGTTGAACAGGTAGGGCTCGAACGCCCTCAGGGTTTCGGCTCCGTACGTCTGACCGCAAATGGCAAGATTCGCGGGCTCGTAGATGATCCCGAAATTCTTCCGGTCGATTCGCTTGAGCGTTTCGACCGATCCTTCAACGGTCTCGAACAGACTCCGCGTATGAGACTGGTGAGCGAGCCGAATGCCTCTTTCGGCAGCTTCGTCTGCGGCGCTGGCGGCTTCCTTGATGTCCTCCTCGGTCTTGAGACAGACACGAATGAGGTCGGACCCGAGCGCTTCCGCAAGATCGAGACTCGGAGTGATGTCGCGAAGGCTCCGTGGGCCGGCCTCCTTGTTCTCGGGTACGTCGAAATCGGCTGTCACCATTGAAATGGCGAGGTCGTGCGCGGTCGCGTGGGCCCTGACCGTAGCCACTTCGTCGCGGTCGTGTTGGACACCACAGACGGAAGCTCGCATACAGAGCGCTTCGTAGCCGGCGTTCCGCGCAAGCGGGGCGAGTTCCTGTAAAGGAATCGCGCCGACGCGCTTGTTGCTGAAACTTTCGGCGACACGAACGGAAAGCGACAGTCGCACACATTCTCCAATCTGTTGGGGTCAGGTTCTGCCGAGCCAATCTATGTTGTGGTATGGGGGCATGTCAACGGGCATGAATTGGCCCAAGTTCAAGTTTACACTGGATTTATGACATGGCTATTCCTAATATTGGTTCACCTTCGGTCGCAGGAACCCCCGTCGCATCGGTCCGTTTAAAGAGTAACTCGCGGTCGACCGATTGAAAGTAAACAGCCGCGCACAGACTGCCGGCCGGTCGCCCTCGACTTCGCTACCTCGCCCCGACGAGCAAGCGGAGCAGGCCCACTCCCCCGTTACGGGCTTCGAAAGGGACTGGAGAGTCCGATGGTTGAAATGAAAGTGGTGAATCTGACGGCGCAGAACCGCCAACGGATGGTCTGGTTGCAAAGCCACGATGATGAAATGATGCTGCCCATCATCATCGGAGATGCGGAAGCGATCGCAATCTCGTTCGAACTGGCGGGCAAGCAGATGTCTCGTCCACTGACACACGATCTGCTGAAGGCCATTCTCGAACAGTTCGATGCGCAGGTGGAACGCGTCGACATTGTGGACCTGAAGGAAGAGATCTTCTACGCCGAACTGGTGATCTCCCTGAACGGCGAGGAGCTTCGTCTCGATGCGCGTCCCAGCGACAGCATCGCGCTGGCGCTGAAGTACGGCGCGCCCGTGTTCATCTCGGAGGAGGTCCTGAATATGGCCGGCGGGAAGGTCCGCACGGCGAAGTCCGGCGTGCCCTACTTCGAGAAATTCGGAGAAGAGACCGAAGAGGCCGAGTTCGAAATGGGTGAAGACATGCTCCACGATTCAGGATTGGAAGACGCCGTTCGAGATCTGATAACAGCGGCTCAGGTCGATGAGGAGGAGCCGTTTGAAGATGATGGATCCGTGGCCGAACGGATTGCCCACCTTCGGGATCTGATGCAGAAGGCGATCAAGGATGAACGCTACGAGGATGCGGGCGATATGAAACAGGAGATCGAGCGACTTGAGAAAGAATAAGACTGTCGGGTCGGTGCAAATGAAGAGGCGAGGGATGGTTCCTTCGCCTCTTCATTAATGTACAGCGGCCTGCGAGGAAAAGTTGGACAGGAGGGACTCGAGGACTCTCGCCGAACGGGGACGAAGTTCAGGCGACGACGCCAGCGTGCTCCTCGACCCATCCGACGTTCTCGTCGACTTCCTGCCGACTTTTCATTCCGAGGGTGATGGCGTCGATCGGGGGCAGGTCGAGGACATAGTGGATGGCGTTTCGGGCGTCGTGGCCCAGTTTTCCCGCACCGACGACCTTCATCCCGTAAACGCCGATGTCAGCAGCGTCCATTTCGTGAAGAATGTCTGTGATCTCCTCCGGCGTGCCGTCCATACTGTATCCGCCGTAGTTGATCCTTGCAAGAACCACATCGACCCAGGACTGTCTTGCGGCCTGCTGAAAGGCGCCGTAATCGTGACACGAGACCCCGTGGGCTTGGATCTTTCCCGCCGTCTTGGCCTCTTCCAGAGCGTCCATCGCTCCACGGTACCTCGTCGGCCAGTCCGAGCTGGTCATACAGTGGAGGAGGACAATGTCGACATAGTCGGTACCGAGTTCGCTCAGAAAACGATCGATGTCGGCGGCGACCTCCAGTTTCTCTCGCGAGGTCGTTTTAGTCGTAACGACGACGGTGTCTCGGCCTACGATCTCTAATCCCATTTTCACGTGGGCGTGACTGCCGTACTGATCGGCGGCGTCCCAGAATGTGACGCCTCGCCCGTGGGCGTAGGCCAATAGCTCAGCGAGTTCGTCCAGGCCCAGATCGGTCTGATTCGACCTGCCCGACCATCCGTTCGTTCCCGTTCCGAAGCAAAGGCGCGAAACTTCGATTCCCGACTTCCCGAGGATGCCTGTTTCCATCTGTTTCTCCCTTGGCGATCCACATAAACGACAGGTGTTTATGTATATTAACGCCCTCTGTCGATTCGTTCAAGCCGCTACAGGAGGAAAAGAATGAAACTGGGGCTTGTGGGACTGCCTCAGGTAGGCAAAAGAACGCTTTTCGAGCTGTTGACGGGACAGGCACCAGGTCCGGATCGCTCGGAACCGTTGCCGGGCCTGGCGAACGTGCGAGACGCTCGCTTCGAGCAGCTCGTGGGAATGTACGATCCGAAGAAGCGTACCCCCGCCCAGATCGAATTCGTGTTGTTGCCCGATCTGGACACCCAGGCGGATCGCAATCGCGACCTCCTGCAACACCTGGAGCGTGTGGATGTGATCTGCTACGTTGCCAGGGGGTTCGAGGACGACACGGTCTTTCACATCGACGGTAACGTGAATGCGGCTCAGGATGTGACGGTCTTCGCGGAAGAGCTGGAACTGTGCGACCTGATCTTCATCGAGAAGCGGTTGGAGCGAATCGAGAAAGAGACGGGTAAGCGAATCGATGCTGCTACGGCGGAGAAAGAGACCGCCCTGCTGCAGCGGATGAAGGATCACGTCGAATCCGGACGCACCCTCGTCACGTTCGATCTGGCGGCGGAGGAGTCGGACATTGTCCGAAGCTATCCTTTCCTGACGACCAAGCCGGTCGTCGTCGTCGCGAACGTGGGTGAAAGCCAGATCGGTGATCAAGAGTTTCTCGATCGGCTGCGTGCCGACCACTCGTTGCGGTCTTACCGGTGGATTTCAGTTTCGGCCCGGGTGGAACAGGAGATCAGCGAGCTGGAGCCGGCGGAACGCGATGCGTTCGTGGAGGATCTGGGAATCGATAAGCCTGCAATCGATCGGCTGACCCTGCTATGTTATGAGGCTCTGGGTCTGATCTCTTTCTTCACGGTGGGGGAGGACGAGGTTCGGGCGTGGACCATTCGCCGCGGAGCGAAGGCTCCTCAGGCGGGACGTGTCATCCATAAGGATATCGAACGAGGGTTCATCCGCTCGGAGGTGATGACCTTCGATGACCTTACGGGATTGGGCAACGAGGCCAAGGTGAAGGAAGCCGGGAAGTTGATGCAGAAAGGAAAGGACCACATCGTTGAGGACGGCGAGATCCATCACTTTCTGTTCAAGGTGTGAGTGGGAAGTGTGGACGCTGTGCAACGCCTGTCACCCGGTTGCACGCCCTTCTGTTCACTGGGATTTGGCTTAAATATATGACATATAATGATATAGGGTCGATCCGAAGCCCTGCGGTCCCATTGGCATTCCCTTTGATGCATTGGAACCTCCGCCACGTGGGTTCGACCCGAGGGCTGACGCGCTCGGAATGGCGAGCGTGGCCGTTGTCCCCTACATTGAGTGCTGTTGGCGTTCGGTTCAGCCTTGTGGCGCTGGAGCAGGGGCGCACACCAAGACGTCCGTATTCTGATCCTGGGAGGGTTCATGTCGCGTTTGGGTATGGTGCGAAGAGTGTTCGACCGCAAGCCTTTGGCCTGCCACCTTTACGTGACGGATCAGTGCAACCTGGATTGTCATTACTGCGCTGAATACGACAACAGCGTTGCGCATCCACAGCTGGACGATCTAAAGCGATGGATGTCCAAGGCTCGCGAACTCGGTTGCCTCCACCTGGGGCTTCAGGGCGGCG
>DJHM01000011.1:44839-49107 GCA_002433075.1 Latescibacteria bacterium UBA6620 | reverse complement strand
GCTTCAGGGCGGCGAGCCTTTACTGTATCCTGACTTACCGGAGGTGGTTCGCTACGCCAAGGGGATCGGGTTCAGTGTAAGCGCGTCGACGAACGGGTATCTCCTGAGTGCGTCTGTCGTGAAGGAACTGGAGGACGCCGGGCTGGGTACGATGCAGGTCTCTGTGGACAGAATGACCCCGACCGAGTCGACTCGCAAAGCTTTGAAGACGATCGGTCCGAAACTCGTTCATCTCCAGGAATCGAAGATCAAGACGCAGCTCTCAGGCGTGCTGTTCGACGACACCCTGTCGGAGTGCAGGGAGGTCCTGGATACCGCTCTGGGAATGGGGTTCAGTTCGCATTTTCGTCTCGTCCATCCCGACCCACATCAGTCTTTCCGCGTTACGGTGGGGGAACGGGAGCGACTGTCGTCATTTCTGGACGAAATGACGACTCGAAAGTTGGGTGGGGAGCGCATTCACACGAGCTGGACGATCCTGAACTATCAACGTTCGATTCTCGACGGGCAGGCGTTGGACTGGACGTGTCGGGCCGGATACAAATACTTCTTTATCTCTTCCCAGGGGAAATTCTGGCCCTGTAGTATGGTGAGGACCGAGATCGACATCGAAGATGTCACGCAGGCGGTGCTCGACTCCTACGACCGAAAGAAGTCCTGTCAGGAGAGCTGTGGTGTCTACTGTGTGGTTTCCACTTCCCTGTTGATCGACAGGCCCTTTCGAACCATCGTCCGAGAACTGGGCGTGGGCCCCCAGCAGATTCCAATCCGGTCTGGTCAGGTCGAAGATCTGGCCCCGCTTCCTCACGTCGAGAACGCTGTCCGCGACGAGAATCTGGAGATCGAACCGGCTGTCGAGGGCAGTCACGTGGCTTGACAGTCGGATGCCATCCGGACTCTTTGGATGGCCTATCACCTCCCATCCGTTGATGCTCAGGAGTACGTAAATGGAAGTTCTGGAAGCGATTACCACACGACGATCGGTGTTCAAATTCAAGCCGGAACCGGTACCGATCGAGGCCATCCAGCGAGTGTTCGGCTACGGGATCTGGGCTCAGAACCACCATCTGACCGAGCCGTGGCGGTTTATCGTCCTCGGTACGGAGACGAAAGAGGCATTGGCCAAGCGGTACAGTGAAATCCAGGAGGCCAAAGCGGCGGAAGGAGTGGACGATGCGGCCCGCCAAGTCCTCGCCGATGCCGGGTACAAGAAATTCCATTCCAAACCCACGATCGTCGCAGTGTCCTGCGTCCAGGACGGGGACGAGATACAGAATCGCGAAGACTACGCTGCGGCCTGCTGCGCGATGCAGAATGTGGCCCTGGCGGCCTGGTCGGAGGGAATCGGGATGCAGTGGAGTACGGGGCCGATCACGCTCGAGGATGAGACGTACGAATTGCTGGGGGTCGAGCGGGAAAAGGAGTACATCATCGGATTCTTCTACACCGGCTACCCGGAAGAGGTGCTGGAAGGGAAGCGGAAGCCGTTCGAAGAGGTGTTCAGGTATACGCCCTGACTCACTGCAAAGTTAAAAATGGAAAGTGAAAAAAGTAAGCGGCCCTCTCGAGAGAATCGAGGGGGCCGCTTACGTTTAGGCGTTTCGAAGAATACGATCAGGCGGGGACGGATTCGGCGTGTTCTTCGAGCCACATCTTCAGGGGGGACGTCCTCATCGGTGGGGGAGAAAAAGCTGTTGCAGTTGAGGCCGTCGCCCAGGAGCTGTCTGCGGATGGGATCGCAGTTCTTGAATAGGTCGGGCCGGATCGTGGTGTCGTCCTTGGTGCGGATCCACCGGTAGCCGTAGAAGAGCACCTTGCGAACGATGGGCGAATGATTCGGAGACCGGGCGTGCCAGAGTCTGCGGTCGAAAAAGACAGCGTCGCCACGGTAGGCGCATACGGGAATGGCGCCGTCGGGATTGCGATCCTCGGGTTTCTCCACCGTATCTACAAGGTGGCTTCCGGGGATGACGTGGAAATTTCCCCGGCCGGGTTGGCTGACGTCGCTCAGCCAGTAGCCCACCTTCAGGGAGATACGGGGTCGTGGAGATGTCTCGATGTCTCGATTGACCCGCCCGCTGCCCTGGTGGAACCCCAGGGGCTCCTTTATCGGTCTCGGGTGCTTCTTGGGGGGAAACGCCCAGGTGGGAGTGGTAGAGATAGATGCTCCACCCCAGAATCGACCACACGATGGGAAAGACGACCGAGTTGTCGAGCAGGTCGATGAACGCCTGATCGTGCCCGACGAAGTTGGGGTAAAACAGATTCCCCTCTTTGCCAGCCGCTCTCTGTTCGCCAGCGATGGCATCGACCAGAGACTCGAGCCGATCGCACTCGTGATCCGAAAGCGCATTCCGAACGACCAGGAATCCCTGCTCCTCGAAGTGATCGAGCTGTTCCCGGATGGGCAGATTTTCGAGGACAGATTTCTCCACGCAGGGTTCTCCTCTGGGTTTGCCTCGACAAAAAAAGAGAGCGGGATACGAGGACGCTCCCGCTCCCTCACCCCCGCTCTCCCGTTCTGGTTCTATCAGCTTTTCGTTCTGGCCTGAATCCCCGCCATATCTTCGATCACTGTAAGAAGGCCGGAGTGGTCGAGCTCGCTCCGATCCTTGACCATCGCGGTGTTGAAGAGCTCGTGGACGACGCTCGTCACCGGAAGCGGGACCTGATAGTCGTTGCCCGTCTTCATTATGATGTTCAGATCCTTGTAGTGGAGACGGATCCGGAACCCGGGGTCGAAGTCGCCGTTGACCATACGCTCGCCGCGGTTCTCGAGGATGCCGCAACGGGCGAGGCCGCCGCCGAGCACCTTGACGATGTTGATGGGATCGACGCCGGCCTTGGCGCCGAGTGTAATGGCTTCGCTGACACCGGCGATGGTGACGGCAACGAGGACCTGGTTGCAGGCTTTCACGATCTGACCGGACCCCAGCGGGCCGCAAAGGACGGGATTGCCCATCACTTCGAAGATCGGACGGACGAATTCGTAGCTCTCCTCGTCGCCGCCGACCATAATCGACAGGGCCGCGTTCTGTGCGCCCACATCACCGCCACTGACGGGCCCGTCGAGGCACTTGACGCCCTTCTTGGCCATCTCTTCACCCACTTCGACCGAAACGCTGGGGGCGATGGTGCTCATATCGACGTAGGTTGCGCCTTCGCGGACCCCTTCGATGATGCCGCCCTCGCCGAGCGCTGCGGCCTGGACGTCGGGTGAATCAGGAACCATCGTGATGATCAAATCGCTCTTTTCGGCGACTTCGGCGCAGGCATTGGCCTCTTCGGCGCCGGCGTCGACGATCTCTTTGACGGCGTCCCGGTTGATGTCGTGCACGACGACTTCGTAGCCGGCGTTGAGCAGGTGCTTGGTCATCGGCCGTCCCATAATCCCGAGGCCGATGAATCCGATTTTAGGCTTGTCTGCCATTGGTACTCCTTGGTTAGGATGTCGCTGATTGGGGAACGGCGCGCAATTTATGGGAATCGAAGGGGGGCCACAAGTCCAAGTCTTCGCCCACCAGAGGACGGCAAGGTTGCGACGCACTCCGGCGGAGGCTTTATTGAGTGGAAAGGCCCAGGAGGAATCACGGATGGACGGTATACACGATATGGGTGGGATGCACGGGTTCGGGCGGATCGAGATCGAGGGAAACGAGCCCGTTTTTCACGAACCGTGGGAAGGGCGCGTTGCGGGTATTGCAAGGCACCTCAGGGCGCCCATTCCGGGCGGTACCCGTTATCAGATAGAGTCGCTGGAACCTGCGTTCTACCTTGCCTCGAGTTACTACGAAAAGTGGTTGCACGCCCGGATTAACGCTCTCGCTGAGTCGGGAGTGATTACGGCATCCGAATTCGAAGAAAAACTCGCGCACTACCGGACTGATCCCGACGCACCTTTTCCCGATGGCAAGCCCGTCGCACGGGAAGCCACGTCGTCCGGGTCCGACGGAGCCCCAGTAGCCTCGTCTAAGCCTCGATTCGGCGTGGGCGATCGCGTGAAGACCAAGCAGGTTCACCCTGAAGGACACACCCGGCTGCCTCGCTATCTTCGGGGGAAGACTGGGGAAGTGATTCGCATCTATCGGCCGCAGGGGTTTCAGGATCACGAGCCGCTGAGCGACCATCAGGGACCGCAACCGATGTATGCCGTTAAGTTCGATGGCAAGGAGGTGTGGGGAGCATCGGCTGAGCCGAACAGCTCGGTTGTGCTTGACGCGTGGGAGGCGTATTTGGAGATCGAGGAATCGAAGATCGAGAATCGAAGA
>DJHM01000011.1:0-44519 GCA_002433075.1 Latescibacteria bacterium UBA6620 | reverse complement strand
ATCGAGAATCGAAGATCGAGAATCAGGAGTCGGGGATGAGTGAAATCCATGTAAACACAGACGCCGCGCTGCGGACGAAAGCGCTGGAGGCACTGCTGGTTGAAAAGGGTTTGGTGTCCTCCGAGGCGATCGATCGGGTCGTAAAGGAATTCGAGGAAGATATCGGCCCTATGCGGGGAGCGCAGGTTGTGGCCAAAGCCTGGGTGGATCTGGACTTCCGGAAGAGACTCCTGGAGGACGGACAGTCCGCGATTTCCGAATTCGGTTTCATGGAACGCCCGGATACCGAGCTGGTTGTCGTCGAGAACACGGATGAGGTACACAACGTGGTCGTTTGCACGCTGTGCTCGTGCTATCCGTGGGCGGTCCTGGGCCTGCCTCCCACCTGGTACAAGTCCTACGCGTATCGGGCCCGCGTCGTTCGGGAACCAAGGAAGGTGCTGAAGGAATTCGGACTGGAGCTTCCAGAATCCGTCGAAGTCCGTGTTTGGGACAGCAATTCCGATCTTCGCTATATGGTGTTGCCCGTGCGCCCTGATGGAACCGACCATCTTGATGAGGCCTCACTGGCCAGCCTCGTGACCCGGGACTCGATGATTGGAGTCACCAGGCTGTGAGCGAAGATACTGTGAGCCGGAGCGTGACGGATATGGACGAATCGATCGCGGTTCCACGATCGAACGGCGAACTGCAATTCGATGCGCCTTGGCAAGCGAGGGCGTTCGGGTTGGCCGTGGCGCTGAACGAGGAGGGCGCCTACCCGTGGGCGGATTTCAGCGGACAGCTGTCCGAAATCATCGCTCTGGGCGAGCGATCGGGCGAACCGGAAGCCTACTACGAACAGTGGCTGCGCACGATCGAAACGTTGGCGATGGAGAAGGGGCTTATCTCTGAGTCGGAGCTGGTTGCGAAGATGACGACCGTGGCAGCGGAAGACGACCATAGCCACGACGACGATCACCACCACCCCTGATATCCGATTCGGTAGTGAGAATAGAATACCTCATCCTTGCGGTGAGGTATCGCTGTGTACAGCGGGTGTTGCATCTTGATTGGACGGCAGATGAAGGGACGACGTTGGAAAGAGATCAGGCCGAAAGGATTAAGTCGATTATCGAGCAGGTTGGGGGCGTTTCGCTATCTGACACTCGGGGAGGCGGGTCTGATTCTGCGTTTGTGTCAGCCGAAGAGCTTCCGGAGCAAAGAAATTGTCTACAAGAAAGGGGATTGGAGCGATGGGATGTTCATCCTGTTGCAGGGCAAACTCCGTGCGATCAACGAGTCAGGAGACGTGTTGGGAAATATTTTCCCCGGAGGGACGACCGGCGAGATGGGGGCGCTGACGGGCCGCCAGCGCGCGGCTACCGTGGTGGCCCTCGAATCCTGCGCCGGTTTCAAGATTCAGCGCGACGATCTCGATCGTGTGATGAAGTCGAATGAGGGGCTGAGAATCAAGATTCTGGAGAATATGGTGGGGATTCTGTGTGACCGAATCGAAGGAGCGAACGACCAGATCGAGAATTACGCGAAGAAAGGAAGACTGTAGCATAGATCATCGATGATGGGTCATTGAGAGGCGATCGAAACATTGGATGATCGTCACACTTTTGACTGATCGGACGTTAAGAATTAATATACAGTAATATATGTGTTTTTGGGATAAAAGTGGCCCCGGGGCCAGAATTTGGAGGAGGACGTGCAGGCTCAGGAAAGGAAGATGGGGTGCTCGGAGGGAGGGACGATGCCTGCGGATTCGGCTCTGTCCAGAAGGTCAGTGATGGCGGCTTCGCCATCCGGGCCGTAGTCGATGCTGTATTCGTTCACGTAAAGGTCTATGTGCTGTTGCATCACGGCCTCATCCATCTCCTGGGCGTGCGCGCGGATGTAGGGTTTCACCTCGTCGGGGTTGGCGTAGGCGAACTCGACGCTGGCTCGGAGGGCGGCATCGAGCCGTCGAATCTGGTCTTCACCGTGATCGTGCCGCATCAGGATGCCCCCCAGGGGGATTGGATGACCGGTGGAGGCTTCCCACCATTCGCCAAGATCGACGATCTTGTGGAGGCCGTAGTCAGGATACGTGAAGCGGCTTTCGTGAATGATCACGCCCGCGTCGACGTTTCCGCTCTGAGTCGCCGCCATAATCTCGTGGAAAGGAAGGACAACGAGGTCGGACAGGCCGGGCGAATGGAGCCGCAGGAGGAGTGCGGCGGTGGTCAGTTCTCCTGGGATGGCCACGCGCTTGCTCGCGAGATCGGTCGCGTCGAGCGGCTCTCGAGCGATGACCAGGGGTCCGCATCCTCGACCGAGCGCCCCACCCGAGCGCAACATACAGTAGTTCGCCCGCATATGCGCGAAGGCGTGGAACGAGATTTTCGTCATATCCAGCTTTGCATCCATCGCCAGACGATTCAGCGTCTCGATGTCCTCGAGCACTTCCTCGAACTCGGGAGCTCCAGGAATGCGTCCGTGGACCAGACCGTAGAAGATGAACGTGTCGTTCGGGCAGGGGCTGTAGCCGAGGGTCAGGGGATTCATTCGAAATCCGGGCTTCGGGTTGGAGAATACGGCTTCGTGATGCGAGTCATCCCAGTTTTTCCAGAAGGCCTAACAAGACGTCCTGTGCACGATTCGTTGCCAGCGGGATGTCCCATTTAGAGAAGTCGCGGTCCTCGACGATGTTGCTGATGCCCCTGACCTCTGCGAAAGGGACGTCGTATAGCGCGCAGATGTGGGCGGCCGCCGCACCTTCCATATTCTCGCAAATTCCTTCGAAACGCTCTTCGAGCTCCGATGCGAGTGATGAGCATCCTGTGCATTGCTGAACGGTGACAAAGGGGCCGCGCCGCGTGGTGTATTCCGATGTTTCCGACCGGGCCCGGGCAACGGTTTCTGCACGATCGGAAAGCCTGGCGTCTACGGGCATTCGGTTGAACCGAGGTGGATCGCCATCGATGACGGGGATCCCGATCTCGTCGGCGAGCGCGTAGCGGTCCGGGAGGGCGATCCCGAGGTCTCCGTAGATCTCTTCGTTCGCGACGGCCACATCGCCGGTCGTCAGTCCACTGGATGGATAGGCGCCACCGATTCCGGTCTGGAGAACGCCATCGAAAGAGCGGGAGTTTAATGCGGCGGTTAGCGCCTGGGCGGTGTTGACGGCGCCGATCCCGCCCTCCACGAGCGTCGCCTCGTGACCGAAGATCTTTCCGTGATGGGTGTTGCGATGCGTGCTGACCGTGCGTTGCAGGCCGCCGAGGGATTCGCGAAGCTGATCCTGCTCTCCCGCAGTCGCCGTGAGGAGGAGGAGGTTCACGAAGCCAGCGCTTCGAGATCGTCGAGATGGCTCGCCAGCATCGGGATCCCCTCGCCAATGTAACGATCGTAGGTCAGCCACTCTGGCTCGCCGGGATAGAATACGCGATCGACACCTGGGGCGGGCTTTGCTTCCCGGATCGAGGTGATACGCTCGTCGATTTCGGCTTTGAATGTGTCCGGATCGCCGAATGCGGCGACGTCGATGGCGATGAAGAAGTGACCGAATCGTTCCGGATCGTCCATCCCCGCTCCGCCGAGGATACCGCCGATCATATTCATCACGATCGAGAGCCCCGACCCTTTCGGCCCGAGCGGCAGGATGATGCTGGCCTGGGTAGGATCTGTCGTGGGAAGGCCCTCTTTGGTGAGTGCCCAGCTTTCGGGGATCGATTCACCCCGTGACCGCGCCATCCCGACCTTGCCCGCCGCAACAACGCCGGTGGCCATATCGAGCACGACCGGTCGTTCCTTGCCTGCGGGGATTCCGTAGGCCAGCGGGTAGTTCCCGAGCACGGGCTCGACGCTCCCGAAGGCGGCCATATTGCCGGACAGTTTACGCCCTCCCGTGCAGTTGAACCCGACGGTGCCTGATTCGGCGGCACGGATGGCGTAGTAGGCGGCTGCTCCGTAATGGTTGCTGTTCCGGACCAGAGCGAACCCGATGCCGCTCTGTTTGGCCTTCTCGATTGCACGAGACATTGCGTTATTGGATGTGACCTGGCCAAGGCCGCTGTCCCCGTCGAGGTGGACGTATGCGGCGCCTTCGGCGAGGACCTGGATCTCGGGGGCCGGATTCGTCGTTCCGGATTCGAGCTGTTGGGAGTAGCCAACAAGGGCGCGGGCACCGTGGGAGTGCACACCGCGAAGATCGGCGTGGACCTGTGTGCGTGCAGTGGTGGCCGCGTCCTCTGGCGGAACCCCGCGCCGGCTAAGGATCTCGATGGACAGGGCCTCGAGGTCGTCTTTGGAGATGTTTCTCGTCTCTGGCACGCCGGGAAGATAACCACGAAACACGCCAAACACGAAACGGATCAACGGGGATGAAGCTGAAGTCGAAGCGGGTTGCACTTCCGACTGGAATCGGGCCTGCGGTGGTGGAGGTGGATGGAGGGAAGATCGTTCGTGTCGACGACGACCTATGGGTCGAAGCCACCGATCTTGGTAACGCCCTTCTGGCGCCTGGGTTCATCGACATTCACTGCAACGGTGGAGGGGGGGAGACGTTCGAGGACGGGGGGCAGCACGAAATCGAGACGATCCTTCGGACCTTCGCGAGGTTTGGGACGACCAGCATCGTCGGGGCGATCAACTCGGCTCCGCGGGAAGCCCGGACTGCGTCTCTCGAGCGACTTGCCGCGTTCCGGAAGCCCTCTGACTGCCCCGAGTTTCTGGGCGCGTATCTCGAAGGTCCGTACTACAACCCGGCTCAACGGGGCGCTCATAGTCGGGACTGGATTCGCGAGCCTGAATCGGAGGAATACGGGCGATGGGTCGAGGACTTCGGGCCTCTCGTGAGAGTCGTCGCGAGCGCACCCGAGCTCCCGGGCTCGCGTGAGATGATTCGATACCTGTCGGAGCGAGATGTAGTGGCTGCGATCGCACACACGATGGCGACCGATGTAGAGGTGGATGACGCGATCGATGCGGGAGCCACGCTCCTGAGTCACCTCTACAACGCCTCGTCGACGTTCACGAGGACGGATGAGGGCAAGCATCTGGGTGTCGCGGAGATGGGTTTGCTGCGTGACGCCCTGACGACAGAGATCATTCCGGACGGTCACCACCTGACGCCCCGAATGCTCGAACTGATCGTGAAGGTCAAGCCCCCCGAGCTGATCTGCATCACGACCGACGCAATGCAGGCCACGGGCAAAGGTCCAGGAGAGTATATCGTGATGGGGCAGAAGGCGTGGGTCACGGAAGAGGTGGCCTACCGGGAAGATCGAAAGCGTCACGCGGGGAGTGTGCTGACGATGGATCGCGGGGTTCGGAATGTCGTGGCGGCTGGTGCGTCGGTCGAGGATGCCTTAAAGATGGCCGCGGTTGTTCCAGCACGTACCGTCTGCGTGTCTGCCAGGAAAGGTGAGATCAGGGAAGGGTTCGACGCCGACCTTGTGGTTCTGGACGACGCGCTGGAAGTGATGGTCACGATCAGCCGGGGGACGGTCGTTCACCAGCGGGAGGATGTCCGCTTGTGACGGCACACGGACGACCAAGGGCCAGGGATCTCGGTATCGAGATTGGGTCTTTCGCCACCGGGAAGCTGAATGCGATCGTGGATGTGCCGGACGTGCTTGTGGGGCACACGACGCTTCATTCGGACGACAACGCCGTACACACGGGTGTTACGGCTATTCTGCCGCACGGAGAGAACCTTTACACGGACAAGGTCTGCGCGGCGGTTCACGTGATCAACGGTCACGGCAAGTCGACCGGATTCCCGCAGGTCGAGGAACTGGGTACGATCGAAACGCCGATTCTGCTGACGAATACACTGAACGTCTGGTCTGCGGCGGATGCGATGATCGATTACCTGGCGGAAAAGAACCCGGATGCTCGGACGTTCAACCCGATTGTGGGGGAGTGCAACGATGGTCATACGAACGACATCGTCGGCCGTCACGTGACGCGGGAGCACGTGATGGAGGCACTGAAGACGGCATCCCGGAACAATATTGATGAAGGTTGTGTGGGTGCGGGCACCGGAATGCACGGTTTCGGATGGAAAGGCGGTATCGGAACCGCCTCCCGCGTGACGGCCACGGATGAAGGCAAGTTCATGGTTGGGGCGATGGTGCTGACGAACACGGGTCAGTCGAGCCAATTGCGGATCGATGGTGTCCCCTTCGGCCAGGATGTGGTTCCTGATTACGTGCGGGACCGAGCGGGGGAGGACGGTCAAGGATCGATCATGCTGGTCGTCGGAACCGATTTGCCCGTGACGGCTCGGCAGCTGGGGCGAATGGCCAGGCGGGCGACGTTCGGGCTGGCCCGCACGGGCGGAAAGGCGGAGCACGGAAGCGGAGACTTCGTGATCGCATTCTCCAATGGAACTCGATTCGATGGGCAGGGAAAACCGGGGCGCGGGTTCGACCGCCTGGTTGCTGACAGCGACCTGTCGACATTTTTCGAGATGACGATCGAGGCGATCGAGGAAGCGATCGTGAACGCTTTGCTCAGAGCGGAGACCACCTTCCGACCGGACGGGTCCGAACTGACGGCTCTCCCGATTGAAGATCTCAAGCGTGTGATGGCAAACTATGGATACAGAAAGGATTCAGCTTGAGCCGGACACCCATCCAGGCAGGCGAACCTTTTACAACGGACCGGACACAGGCCATCATCGCAGACTTCAGGCGCGATGGATACGTGATTATCCCGGGTGTGCTGCAGCCCGAAGAGGTTGCCGCGCTGAAAGATCGGACAGACGCGCTGATGGCGGACCCGGAGATGGCCGAAGAGGGTTATGTCGAAAGGAACTTCATCCTGCGTCATTGCAACGAGCTGGATCCGATTTTCTGCGACCTGCTCATCAGGGAGCCGATCCTCGGGCTGATGGAAGCGATTTTTGGGCCTCGCTGTCAGCAGTGCGGGATGAATGTGCTCCGTACGGACGAGACGAACGCGATCGAACGGTGGCACGTGGATGACGCGTTGTTCTTCCCACTTCCGGAGAATGTGTCGCGTCACGATCCCCGGATCGAAATGCCGATCCTGTGGCTCACCGTTCAGGTGGCGTTGACCGATATCGATGAGGCTGCGAATGGCCCCACGGAGTACGTCCCCGGGAGTCACTACTCGGGTCGGCAGCCGGCTGACGATGGAACGACACCCGAGTTCGAAGGGAAGGGCCCCGTCCAGGTGTATTGCAAAGCAGGCGACATCTACCTGCACAACTCTCAGTGCTGGCATCGCGGTACACCCAACACCTCCGGACGCGTTCGTTACCTGCTCCAGCAGCAGTACGGCCCGCGATGGGCGTTCCCTCGATACAACGCATACATCAACTACGAGGTGTCCGAGCACCTGCTCGAAGGGGCCAACGAAAAGCTGCTGGAAGTACTAGGCGATCATCGATTTTGTCCTGAACAGCGATATCAGCCGACGAAATAGCTGTGCCGAATCCTTACATCTCCCCCAAACTCTTCCGGTTCCTCTCGGACCTGGAGGAGAACAGCAACCGCGACTGGTTTGAGGAAAACAGAGATCGGTTCGAGGGCGATTTGCGGGAGCCCTTACTCGGCTTCATTGAAGACTTTTCCGAGCACCTCGAGAAGATTAGCCCGCATTTCGTCGCCGATCCACGCAAGAGTGGGGGGTCATTGTTTCGGATTTTCAGGGACGTTCGATTCTCCAAGGACAAAACGCCCTACAAGACCAACGCCGGTATTCATTTCAGGGACGAGCGAGCAAAGGACGCCTACGCACCGGGCTTCTACCTGCATCTGGATCCAAAGGAGTCGTTCGTCGGGGTCGGTATCTGGCACCCCGATGCCCCGACGGCAAAGAGGATACGGGAATCGATCGTGGAACGTCCAGGAGCTTGGAAGCGGGCGACCGGAGGCGTTCTCGGAAAGTCGTTCACACTGGAGGGAGATTCCCTGAAGAGACCTCCCAGAGGCCTCCACAAAGACCATCCGCTGATCGAAGACCTGAAGCGGAAAGACCTCATCGGTGTGACGGACATTTCGAAGAAACAGCTTTTCGCCACAGATTTTATGGACACTTTCGCAGAGACGTGCCGAAGCCCGAAGGGGTTTGTGAAGTTCCTGACAGAAGCCGTGGGTTTTGAATTTTAGACCGTGTGTTTCCAGGACTTTGGTTCTGAAAACGGAAGAGACGCCGTGAAACTCCAGATTCCTATCGAACAGGACCTTATCGATCGTCTGTTTCCGTTCTGGACGTCGATCTTCGGTGAAGGGGGAGATCTGGATCCGGACCTGTTTCTGGGATCGGAGACGGATGCCTGCGACACGACGCTATACCTGAAGGAAGAAGAGGGATGTCCTGTCGCCACCTGTCTGACGGTGCGGTCGAAGACCGCTCCCGGACTTGCAGGGTTCGCGGAAGTCGCGACCGACCCCGCGGTCCGAGGTCGCGGGTTGGCTTCGGCGCTCTGCAGGCAGGCCGTCGACGACTTCGTCACGGAGGGGGGGGTGGCTTTCTTCCTCGGGACAGGCAACCCGGTTGCGGCGCGGATCTATCATCGTCTGGGGTGGCGGAAGTTGGCCGGCGCGAACGTGATGGCGAACATCGTAGACGGACGGTCTCCAGAAGCCTTCCTGGTTGATCATTTTCGCGAGAAGGGCGCAGTCACCGTTTCCGCGGCGGGCCCGGATGTGCGGATTCCGATGATCCCGCTGATCTGGACCCCCCACGACACCCAGGTACTGGACGCGAACGTCGGTCTATTCTCACGTCGCTACGTGATGCAGCCTTCGTGTATGGGTCTCTACCCCCGCTATGTCAGGACACTTTCGGGCCAGGGTGCCTGGTTCGCCGCGCGGACGGAGGACGCCAGGACGGTCGGGATTTCAACGGCCCGTCGAAGGGGCGACGACAGCTGTCAGGTGGATGGATTCGTTCACGGTTCCTACGAAGAGGCGTGGGCGGACACGCTGGCGCCGGCGATCGAATGGGGTCGGTCGGCGGGGCGCAGCGTGGTTGCGAGGGTGTCCGCGGAAGACGAGGACAAGCGCTCGAAATTCGAGTCGCTGGGCTTCGAGGCGGAGAGGGAAGAGGCCGGGGGCTTCAACATCGATGGACGTGAAGTGACTGCGGTGAAGCTGTCGCTCACCGCGTAAACAGAATCGGAGAACGGGATGAAAGGCGTTGTGTATCTGGGAGAAAGTGAAGTCGAGGTAAGGGAATTCGATCAGCCGCAACCTGGCCCGGGGCAGGTTGTGATCGAAAGCAAGATGGGCGGTTTGTGCGGAAGCGACCTTCACAAGTATCACAGCAGTCGGGAGTGGGCGAAGGAACGGGAAGGGATGATCTCCGGTCACGAGCCGACAGGGATCGTCGCCGAGGTCGGGCCCGGGGTAACTAATCCAAAGGTCGGCGACCGCGTGACGGTTTACCATCGGACGGGCTGCGGACACTGCGTGGACTGTACCTCGGGAAGACCTACGGACTGTGCGGATGGAGGCGCATTCGGGCGGACACAGGACGGCTCGCACGCCGATTATATGCTGGCGGAAGCCCGCTATTGTCTTCCGCTCCCGGACTCGATCACTTTTGAGGTGGGGACACAGCTGGCCTGTACGGCGGGGACGTCTTTCTCTGCGGTGAGCAAGGTGACGGCTCACGCAGGAGAACCGGTACTGGTGTTCGGCCTCGGCCCGGTCGGGATGTCGGCCTATCTCTATGCGCTCGGGATGGGCTACGACGCGATCGGTGTGGACATTCATCCGTATCGTCTGGATCTGGCGAAACGGATCGGATCGGGCACCGTGGTCGATGCCTCGAAAGACGATCCAACGGAGGTCGTGAACGAGTTAACCAACGGCAAGGGCGTGCGCGGGGTCGTGGAGTGTTCTGGCAGCGATGCGGCACGCACGCAGGCTGGATCGGTGGCGGGCCGGGGGGCGACGCTCGTCTATGTGGGGAGCGGGAAGCCCCAGTTCCCGGTCAATACGGGGTGGCTGATCGGAAAAGGCATCACGATCCGCGGGAATTCGGTCTATTCCTACGCGGATTACTACGCGGCGGTTGACTTTCTGCAGTCGCACGATGTGCCGCTCGACGGCCTGGTCACCCATCGGTTCAAAGTCGAGGACGCCGTGGAGGCCTTCAACACATTCGACGCCGGAGATACGGGCAAAGTCGTTTTCGAATGGTAGGGAACGTGGATTCTGAAGAGAGTCCTCACACGGGCTTCCCGGGGGACTCACGCGACATATACTGAAAAGGGGTCTTGCTTGGAATACCGCAGACTGGGTCCCTCGGGTCTCGAAGTTTCAGCCGTTGGACTCGGAACGAACAACTTCGGTCGACGCGTGGACGCTGCTGGCACCGCAAAGGTGCTCGACCGGGCACTGGATGAGGGCGTGACCTTCATCGACACGGCCAACATCTACAGCGACGGTCTGTCAGAAGAGTACATCGGAAAGGCGATCGACGGGAAGCGTGACCAGTACATTCTGGCGACGAAGGCAGCGATGAAGGTCGGTGACGGACCGAATGAGATCGGCGCTTCGCGTCATCATCTCTTCACAGAGATTGAAAAGAGCCTGAAACGGCTCCGAACAGACTACGTCGATCTCTACCAGATTCATCGCGCTGACCCGAATACGCCGATCGAGGAGACCCTTCACGCGCTGGACCAGCTCGTCGCGCAAGGGAAGGTGCGCTACATCGGCTGCTCGAACTACGCCTCGTGGCAGGTCTGCGAGGCGCTGTGGACATCCCGGATGCAGGACCTGGTACCGTTTTCGACCGCGCAACCACGTTACAGCCTGCTCGATCGGGAAGTGGAAACGGAACTGGTCCCTTTTTGCCAGGCATACGGGATCGGGATCCTGCCCTACTTTCCTCTCGCCAACGGTTTCCTGACGGGCAAATATCGACGGGGGGAACCCGCCCCGGACGGTTCGCGTCTGGCGGAGGGTGATCGGGGACTGTTTACGGACCGAAACTTCGACATTCTGGAGGGGCTGGAACGATTCGCCCAGACCAGGAACCATACGGTGCTCGATCTGGCCTTCGCCTGGCTCCTCGCAAACCCCGCCGTGACGTCGGTCATCGCAGGGGCCACACGGCCCGAACAGGTCGCCGCCAATGCGAACACCGTCGGCTGGCGCCTGACGGATGAGGAGTTGAAGGAGATCGACAGGATTCTCGAAGGCGGATCCGGTGCGTAGTTCTCGCAATCCATCCACCAGAGGATATGTATGCCATCATTCGATGTTGTGAATCAAGTCGACTTGCAGGAAGTCTCGAATACGGTGAACAACGCGAGTAAAGAAATTGTGCAACGCTACGATTTTCGTGGCTCCAATACCCAGATCGAGTGGGACAGCAAAACGGGCCATATCGTCGTGCGCACCGAGGACGAGATGAAGATGGAAGCGGTGCAGGATATTCTACTGACCCACGCGGTTCGTCGTAAGGTCGACGCGGGATGTCTGGACTTCAAGGATGTTGAAGCGGCTGGAGGGAAGACTCTTCAACGCGAGGTCCTCATCAAACAGGGGATCGAACAGGAAATCGGGAAGAAAATTGTGAAGGACGTGAAGGACACCAAGATGAAGGTCCAGATTCAGATCCAGGGGGATGAGCTTCGCGTGTCGGGGAAGAAGAGAGACGACCTGCAAGGCGTGATCCGCCTGCTGAAAGGCAACGATTACGGTATTCCGCTTCAGTTCGTGAATATGCGCGATTGAACGACGTAGAGGATGGCTGATGGCTGAGAAACGATTTGTGAGTGGGTGGGAAGGACGCTACTACGAAGCCTTCGAGATCGGTGAGGTCTACCGCAGCCGGTTCGGACGAACGGTGACGGAGTTGGACAACTCGATGTTCACGCATCTGACGATGAACACGAATCCGCTCCACTTCGACTCTCGACTGTGTGAGAACACAAAATGGGAGCGCATTCTGGTCAACAGCACCTTCACACTGGCGCTCGTCGTGGGGATGACGGTACCGGATGTCAGCCAGAACGCGATGGCCAATCTGGGTTGGGAGACCGTCAAGCTTCCCAGTCCCGTTTTCGTGGGCGACACCCTCTATTGTGAGACGGAAGTGCTGGCCAAACGGGAATCGCAAACCTATCCCGAGGCGGGGATCGTTCAGGTTCGCTCTCGGGGTGTGAATCAGGACGGGAAGGTCGTGATCGACTTTACGCGCAGTGTGATGGTCTACAAGAAGGATGCCGCGCCGCATCAGGGACAGTTTCCGAAGATAGAGGGCGAACCCGATCTTGGCTGAGGAATCCGGTCGGCAGCCGCCCCTCGCCGGGGTTCGGGTCCTGGCCGTTGAACAGTTCGGCGCCGGCCCCTGGGGCACGATGATGCTGGCCGATCTGGGGGCCGAAGTCATCAAGATCGAGAATCCGATGACGGGCGGCGACGTGGGCCGCTCGGTGCCGCCCTACACGGTCGATCAGGACAGTCTCTACTTCCAGAGTTTCAACCGCAGCAAGAAAAGCCTCACGCTCGATCTTCAGTCGCCTGAGGGACGCGACATTTTTCATCGACTGGTTGCCGTCTCGGACGCCGTCTACAACAATCTGCGGGGGGACGTCCCCGGTAAACTGGGTCTGGACTACGCGAATCTGAAAGGGACGAAGCAGGCGATCGTCTGCTGCTCGCTATCCGCGTTCGGGAGGACGGGGGAACGGGCGGCGGACCCGGGTTACGATTATCTGATGCAGGGCTACGCCGGATGGATGAGCATCACGGGCGACCCGGCTACACCTCCCCAAAAAAGTGGACTCTCCCTCGTGGATCTGAGTGCGGGCGTCCTGGCGTCGTTGGCGACGGTCAGTGCGATCCTGAACGCACGCAGGTCCGGTCTGGGATGCGATGTGGACGTGAGCCTGTTCGATACGGCGATCGCTCAGCTGGCCTACTTGGGGGCGTGGCACCTGACCGAAGGCTACCAGCCTGTTCGCCAGCCTGACTCGGCCCATCCCTCGCAGGTCCCCTCTCAGATTCTGCCGACCCGGGACGGTCACATCGTCGTGATGTGCGCGAAGGAGAAGTTCTACCAGAACTTGGTGAAAGCGCTCGGGGTTCCAGAGTTGGTCGACGATCCGCGGTTCAGGACCGCACCCGATCGGATGAAGCACAGGGACGCGCTGGTCGCAATCCTCAAACCGCTCACCCAGACCCGCACGACGGCGGAATGGATGGGCTTATTGAAGGGTGATGTGCCGTGTGCGCCGGTCAACACGGTTGAGGAAGCGTTGGCGGATCGGCAGGCGGTAGCGGATGGTATGATCGAGGCGCTACCGCATTGGCAGTTCGGGATCGTCCGTCAGCCTGCAAGCCCGATCAAGATAGACGGAGATCGGGCGTCCTCTGTTCGTGGACCCGCGCTGGGCGAGCACACGGACGAGGTCCTGGACTTGATCGGGGTTGAGCCGGGCGAGGTGCGACGATTGCGCGACGAGGGAGTCATCTAATCCTGTGGGAGGGGAGGCGTGTTGAAAGACAGCGGGTTGACGCCAGAGGAGAAACAGCAGTTCGCGAATGACGGTTTCTTTGTTGTTCGGGATCTTCTACCGCGAGAGGATATCCAGGCGCTGGTAGACGACCTTGAAGCACAGGCTGAAAGGGGTGTCCGGGCAGCCGTCGAGGCAAGGATCCTCGATTCCGCAGATTGTTTCGAGGACGCGCCGTTTGAAACGCGGCTGGCTATGGTGTCGGATGCCTGTACCGACAAGGGCTGGATCTGGCACGAGTTTTTCAGCGTGCAGAAGATCCGGACCCCCGGGATGTTTACGTTGCGCACGTCGAAGCCGCTGCTGGATGTCGTGGAGTCGCTCATCGGACCCGAGATCTATGCGCATCCGCAATACAGTTTTCGAGCGAAGATGCCGGACCAGCATATCACCGTGATCCCGTGGCATCAGGATCTTGCCTACCTGAACCCGGAGGAGGCCGGAGATACGCTTGTCGTGAATGCGTGGATTCCGCTGGTGGATGCGACGGTCGAAAACGGGTGTATGCAGGTGATCCGCGGCTCGCATCAGTTCGATCTCATTCCCCACGACCATCGCGAGGAGGCGCCCGATCACAAGGGTCGGAGAGGGATCGTCGAGGCTTCGCTGCCCGACGGGGACGTGTTCACGGCGGAGCTGGCCGTCGGAGACGCGATGCTGACGACCGAGCGTCTTGTCCACTGCAGTTTGCCCAACGTTTCGAACACTGTCCGTTGGAGCGTGGACACTCGATACTGCCGGACGGGGCTGCCGACAGGGCGCGAAAGCGTGCCCGGCTTCATCGCTCGCAGCGAGGATCCGTCCACGGTCACGCCCGACCTTCTGGCGTGGAATCGGTTGCTCGAGGAGGGTGCGTGAAGGCGTTGCACGTCACCGTCGATTTCACCGACGACCTGGTCCACTTCGGGACGCGCTACGATTCAGAACACATCGATCAGCTGTTCGCCTACTTCAACGAGATCGGCATCCGTCGAGTCGACTGGCACTGGGACACCTGGATCGACACCTATCGTGAGCCATTCGGGGGGCGACCGAATTTGATGACCTATGTCGTCGACGCGGGTCACGAACTGGCTATTGAGGTGCACGCGGTGATGAAGCCGTTCGAGATGGGTCCGGCTGTCTGGAGAGTTCCAGCGACGTTCCCCAGGCCGGACGGAATCCCACTTTTCGAGACGCACAAAGGGTCGATCGCAACGGTCGACCCTTTTCTTCTTGCACACCCCGAGATGCAGCACAGCCGGATTCCGGGCGCTTCAAAGGATGATCGGCCGGTCAGGTCGCTGAAGCTGGTCAAGTCGGATGATGGGCCGGCGGGATTCGGGCCGGAGGATCTGGGCATCCTGACGGGGCCGAAGATCGGGGCGTTGGAGCGGTATGCCGGAGAGGTCCGGTTCTCGAACTGTGTGGAGTGGCGTTCGGATTTCCCGACGGGAGGACTCCGACGTGTCATCACGCTGGAAGGTCTCGATCTTGGGACCGATGACAGGTTCGTCGTGGTGACCTGCGATACCGGAGCCGGTACGTTCACCAACACGCTGGACAATCTGCTCGAGCTCTGCGATGAGAGCGGCGAGAGGATTCCGTCCACTCCCGCCAGCTGGCGAATGAGTGCGGAAGGGTGTCGAAGCCGGTCACCTATCCCAGAACTCACGGCCTACGGTCGATCGTCGGAGGTCGTCGACTTTCTCGAAGACACAGCTCGCGTCGAACGCGCGTGCGAAACGGCCTATTTGTTCGATGAAACGGTTGGATCGGTTCCGCGAACGCTCGATGTCGAAGGGGGATTCGCAGGAGCGATGCGTGGGCGATCAGCGTATCTGGTTGGGACCCTGAGCCCGATCTATACCGAAGTGCAGGACCGATGGTTGGAGATCATCGGGGACTGTCTGGAAGCCGATGTGGACGGGGTCAACATCCGGGCGGCAGGCCATTCGAGCCACGTTCACGATCGAGACGAATACGGGTTCAATCAGGCGATCTTCGATGGCGATCACATCGATCGGGATGCGACCTCGCGGGCAAACGGAGATGCCTACACGACGTTCCTGCGGCGGGCGAAGGAGAAGATCGCTGATGCGGGAAAGGTCACGAGTCTGCACGTGAACGCCACCTTCGAGTTCGAGGACGATCGCCGCGTTTCGTGTAACCTGCCGCCCAACATTGATTGGCAGTGGGAGACCTGGGTTCGGGAGATTGCGGATGTCGTGCACCTGAAGGATATGCACTTCCTGCGGACCGCCAGGGCGGATCACTTCATCGATCGGGCGACTCGCGTTGCGAAAGAAGCCGGCAGGCCGGTCGTTTACATCGGCACGAACAAGGAGCTACGGTTCTCCGGTGAACACGACCGAACGCGTTACGAAATGGCCCTAGCCAGGAACCATCCACGCGTCGATGCCTACCAGCTGTATGAGGCGGCTTCGTTTACCAGGATCGTGGACGGAAGGGTGGAGGGAAGTGAGGAAATCGCGGGGATGGTCCGAGAGGTGTGGATGAAATGAGGGTCGCGGTGGGCCCAACATCTGATGAAGCAAGCGACCGTCAGGCTGGGACCTGACGGTAAATTATTCGATCCCGTTTACCAAGTGGCTCGGGAGCTCTTCAACCGATCGGCATCCAAGCTGGCCCATCGTTGACTGGAGCTCGGCCTTCAGGATGTTCATCACGTGGTCTCCGCCCAGACGATCCAGGGCGGCAACCCCGTACATAAACGGTCGTCCCATCATCACAAAGTCGGCGCCCAGCGCGAGCATTCTTGCGATGTCCAGACCGGACCGGACGCCGCTGTCGACGAGGACGGTCGCGTCAGGACCTACCGCTTTCCGGACGTGCGGCAACAGGGTTGCCGCTCCTGGCGCGGCGTCGAGCTGGCGGCCGCCGTGGTTCGACACGACGATCCCATCGGCGCCGTGGTCCAGGTAGGCTACGGCTTCCTGCGGGTCGAGAACTCCCTTTACCAGCAACTTCCCCTTCCAGTGTTCGCGTATGTCACCGAAGACTTCCCTGGTGATGTGGAGGCCGATTCGGTCCTTGATGAACTGGACCTGAGCCTCGATCTGCTTTCGCTTGCTCCGGGATGTGATCTTCCCGTGATAGGGGATCAGGTTGGCGAACTGGGGAACGCCCGTCTTGAGCATTCGCAGGGCCCAATGCGGATGGGTGGCCATTTGCCAGAGGGTCTTGAGGTCGAACTGAGGAGGGACAGACAGCCCGTTTCGGATGTCGTGCTCTCTGCGGGTCTGATAGGGCACATCGACGGTGACGAATAGAGTGTCGTAGCCCGCCTCTTCGCACCGGCGAAGGATGTCGTGGCGGTCTTCTTCGTCCTTGGGCGTGTAGAGCTGAAACCAGCCCATTTCGCCGGTCAGACGTCGGGTTTCTTCGAGGGTCAGGTTGGAAACGGTACTGAGGGTGTAGGGGATGTTGTGCGCCCGGGCAGCCTCGGCGAGAATGGACTCCGCGTTCGGCCAGATCAGGCCCGAAAGGCCAACGGGTGCGACGCCAAAGGGCGCATCGTATTCCCTGCCGAAGAGCGTGCATCGCATATCCGGTTGATCGGCCTCGACAAGATACCGAGGCATCAACTCGACGTCGTTGAGAGCCTCACGATTTCTTCTGACCCCGGTCCCGGTCCCGAGGCCGTTCGTCAGGTATTCACGGACGAACTTAGGGAGCCTGGGCAACGCCCGTGATTCCAGGTCGGCGACGCTCGGGAATCGTTTGTTCACGTTCATTCTACTCATTCACTTTCCTGCAGAGCGATCGCCCTGCGGTTAATCGATTCGGATGGCCTTATTGAAGGGGATACCGAACTGATAGCTGAGGTTCTGGTCCTTCTGACGCGTCGAGGACGTCCAGGCCGTATCGAACTCGGGCGGGATCTCCGTAGGTGAAGGTTCCGAACATTCGGTCCCAGATCGAGAGCACCCCGCCAAAGTTTGTGTTGGTCCAGGGGCGCTCGACGTGGTGATGGAACTTGTGCAGGTTCGGGGTGATCAAGATCCACGACAGCGGCCGATCCAGCCAAACGGGCACCCGGACGTTCGCGTGTGTGAGATACGTGAAGAAGGGGGTGACGAGAACGCGATAAAGGGCGTAGAACGCGAACGGCATTCCCGTTATGAGGATCGCCAGCAGGGCGAAAATCTCACGAAACAGAAAGTCACCGGGGTGATGGCGCGTGCCGCTCGTCGCGTCGACCGTCGTGTCACTGTGGTGAACCATATGCCACTTCTATAGAAACCGGAACCGGTGCAAAATCGCGTGAGAACAGTACTGAGCCAGCAGGTCCAGCACGAGCAGGGACACGGCAAGCTGAGCCCAGAGCGGGAGAGCGACGTGGTGTAGTTCAAGCAGCCCGTAGGCAGCGAGTCCGAACGTCAGGCTGACGACGATCGACGTAAGGAGAAACGTCAGGTTGACTGCCGCGTGGGCCACTTTTCGGTATCCGAAACGGACGAGCGGCTTCGCGGACTCCAGCAGCCTGCTCGCCCCGAGGCACCCGAGGACGATGGCCAACCGCTGCCATACCGGCATTGTCGCGAAGTAAGAGATGTATTCGTGCATACCATCCGCTTCAGGTCGTCGGGGAGATGCCGGACAACGACCCCGCTATTCTATCCCATACGACGGCTGTGGAAAAGCGATTTCTATTTGACGAATCCTGGTTTCGCAGGCATCTAAAACAAAAATCGGAGAACGGTCAGGAGGGGCTTGTTGACGGAGAAACTACGACCTTTCAAGGCCCTGTCGAGAAACACGGTCCTGAAACTGGGGAAATTCCTGAAGGTTGAGAGCCACACGGTGGAATCGCCCGATGGTCGCCTGATCGAGGACCGGGGGTGGCTCGTCGTTCCGGACGCGGTGATTGTTCTGGCGATCACGACCGACCAGCGATTTCTCTGTTTCAGGCAGATCAAGTACGCGGTCGAGGGCGTAACCCTCGCTCCAGTGGGCGGGATGATCGAGCTTGGCGAGGACCCGTTCGAGGGCGCGAAGCGGGAACTGCTGGAAGAAACCGGGTATGAAGCGCCGGAGTGGACCTCTCTGGGAAGTTATTGTGCGGATCCTGACCGCGGGAATGGCAAGCGGTACCTGTTCCTGGCTCGCCAGGCCACGCAGGTGGCCGAGCCGAACAGCGACGATGTTGAGGATCAGGAGATCCTGACGTTATCCCGTGAGGAACTGGAGACCGCCCTGCTGGACGGCCAGTTCAAGGCCCTGTCGTGGACGGCGGTTGTGGCCGTCGCACTGTGTCACCGGAATGCGAGCTCGACGTAGCGTGACGTCCACTGAAGCTTCACGAACCAGCGGGATCTTTGTGCGCGCGATGCGCGGACGAGGGTGGGCGTTCGTCTTCCTCATCGGGTCATCGGCCTGTCTGTCGGACGACCCCGAAATTGAGCAGGATTCTGCCAGATCCGTCTCATCGAAACCTTCCTCTTCTCCGCAGACCACGTCCGCACCTCTGACGATCGATCCATCCATCCTGGAACATCGAAGATTCGGGGAGGCCCCGATGCTGTCCGAGCGGGTGGCCCGCGGGTTGTTGCCTCCTGTGTCGGAGCGTCTTCCGGAGAACCCGCTGGTTGTGGTTCCTCTGGACGAAATCGGCGAGTACGGCGGGGCACTGAACCGGGCCCTGACGGGTGAAGTCGTCCAGGTCTCGGGAATCAGCAAGACGCTCAGCGAGAACCTGATGGGCTACGAACGGCCGATGCCCTATCGGATTCTCTACAACCTGGCGGAGAGCCACACTTATGAAGACGAGGGAAGGACGGCGGTCTTCAAGCTCCGAAAGGGGCTCAAATGGTCGGACGGCGCTCCTTTTACGGTCGACGACATCCTTTTCTGGTATCACGATATGTGGGTGGACCCTGATGCCAGGCGGAGTCCGCTTTTCCCGACCCAGTATCTGGTCGAGGGCAAGCCGATCGAGATGGAAAAGGTGGACGATCGCACGATTCGCTTTCGGTCGCACAAACCGCTCGGCGGAATCCTTCACAATCTCAGTCAGGACTATATCTGCCTGCCGAAGCACATTTTCGCCCCGTATCATCCCCGATACAATCCGGAGTCGACGTATGAGGCCCTGCGGGATGTAACGACACGCGCCAAGCGGATCCTCACGCCCGGCATTCCGAGAATGTCACCGTGGGTGCCCGTCGAATGGGAGCACGATCAACGGGTGGTCTACGAGCGGAATCCCTACTACTTCAAAGTCGATTCGGCCGGGAATCAGCTCCCCTATGCCGACCGCCTGGTGTTCCACATCATTCCGGATCGGCAGGTCATCCTTTTGAAGTTCATCAACGGGGAGATCGACCTTTTCGGGCGCTACTCGCAAATCAGTATGCTGCCAACGCTGAGGGCGAACGAACCGAAGGGAACCTACAGCCTGCGTTACGCGACACCCACGCCCGCCTCGGCATTCCGCCTGAACTGGGATACGCCTAGGCCTGAGCTCAGGCGTGCGTTTCGGGACAAGCGGGTGAGAGTGGCCTTATCCCACGCACTGAACCGGGAGGAGATCGCGGAGATCGTCTATCACGGGATGCTCATTCCTTCAGGGTTCACGTTCGGTCCGGGCAGCCGCTATTACGAGGAACCCCTCAAGAGGAAGTACTCGGCTCACGACCCCGACCTTGCCCGAAAAATCCTGAACGAGGCTGGTTACGTGGACTCGGACGGGGACGGCGTCCGGGAACTGGACGATGGGTCTCCGTTCACGATGATGATCGACGTGCCACCTGGAGGACACGGGACGGACGTCTGTCAGCTGGCCGCAGAATACTGGGCGGGGATTGGAATTCAGGTGCATCTGAACGTGATCCTGCCGAATATGACCCATCAGCGGAGAGCTAGGGGCGAATTCGAGATTCTGTGGACCGAACAGTACCAGGAGGACGCGTCGGTCAATATGTACGCCTGGGGAACGACTGGGCCTCACTTTCCGACTTGGCACCGGATGGCCTACAGGGAAGGTCCGGAGTGGCTGGCGGAGGCGACACGGATGATCGACGGGATTCTGACGACAATCGACACGTCGGCCGTCCACGGGTATATGACAAGGATCCGGGATCTGCACACCGAGAACGTTCCGATCCTGATTGCCGGGTTCGCCTACCAGGTGTGGGGTGCGAACACCAGGCTGGGCAACGTGCCGGAGAACAAGGCGACCGACAACGCCTATCGGGGTTGGAGTCGGCCGCTGTTCCACGAGCAGATTTTCGTTAAATCGAAGAAATAGGATTCGAACCGAGGAGAAACCACAGTGGCACGATGGGGTGTGAGCGCCAAGAATCGCAGTCTGTTCATCGACGAATCCGAGTCGGGCCTTAATGTCCTCCAACACAACGCCCGACTCGGGTTGCGTCCCTACATTCATCCTTTGCGTGGACCCGATGGGCAGGCGTGCCTGACCGAGGACAGTCCCTGGCATCATCCCTGGCAACACGGCGTGCAGACGGGTTACCACGGTGTGAACGGCTGCGATTTCTGGTTCGATCCGGGTCAGCGGTCTGGGGTTATCGGGACGATCGAACCTGAAGCGCCGCGGATCCTGGCAGGCGACCCGCCTCGATGGTCGATTGATGCGCTGTGGCGCCACGAAGACCACACCGAGCTGCTTTCGGAAACGCAGGTGTGGTCCTTGACCGCATCAGACGATGTCCTGTTCCTGGATCTCGATTGGTCGACGACGGCGATTCCGGACGTCCACATCGAGCAGGGCGCCTACGGAGGGTTTTTCGTCCGAATGCCGTATCGCAGCGACCGGACAGCACGTGTGATCAACTCGGAGGGGCAGGAGGAGGACGACACGGAGCAGCAACCGGCACGATGGGTCGATCTTACGATGCCGGTCAACCGGGGCGACGTCACGGCAGGGATCGCTTTCCTCGACCATCCGGAGAACCCACGCCACCCCGCGCGCTGGCGCGTGGACGGACAGCGGGGAATCAACCCGGCCCCGTGCATTCCCGGAGCGATTGATCTGTCGGCGGGTGAGACGTTGAGACACCGGTATCGAATGGTGCTTCACACGGGATCGCTCGCGCCGGACGAGATCCAGATGCTGTGGCTCGCTTACGCCGATCTCTGATCTGGACCCGGAACACACAATCGGAATGTTCGAACTCTGGGTCCCGATCACGGTTGCGGCTGCCCTCTTCCAGAACATTCGGTCCTCGCTTCAGAAGCATCTGAAGGGAACGCTGAGCACCCTCGCCGCCACCTACGTTCGGTTCTTCTACGCAGTTCCTTTCGCTCTGATCTACGTCGTGGGTCTGGAGTCCTGGATAGGGCTGGAGTTACCCGCTCCGAACCTCCGCTTCCTTGCCTTCGCCGCGCTCGGCGGGGTGACGCAGATCGTGGGAACCGCCCTCCTGATACATCTTTTTTCGTTCCGCAACTTCGTCGTGGGGACAGCGTTCTCGAAAACCGAAACGATCCAGGCCGCTGTGGTTGGCATCCTGGTCCTGTCGGACCCGATCACGATGGGGCCCCTGACGGCCATTGTCGTGAGCCTGGTGGGGGTAATCCTTCTCGCCGCCGTACACCAGGACGTGGCCATCAAGGATCTGCTGACTACCCTCTTACAGAAGACGGCCCTGATCGGGCTGGCCTGTGGCGCGGCCTTCGGGGTGGCTGCCGTCTCCTATCGTGCGGCCAATCTGTCTCTGGGTGCCGGGTTCGTTGTTTCGGCGGTCTGCACGCTCTGCGTCGTCCTGGTCCTTCAGGCGATCGGGATGGGCATCTATCTCTCATTTGCCGAACCGGGGCAGATGACGGCCGTTCTACGGTCGTGGAAAGTGGCGGGTGTGGTGGGGCTTGCCGGGATGATGGCCTCCGTGGGGTGGTTCACGGCGATGACGATTCGGAACGCCGCGCACGTACGGGCCCTGGGGCAGGTCGAGCTGATCTTCGCGTTCCTCAGTTCCCTCGTGTTCTTCCGAGAGAAGGTCAAGCCAACAGAGCTGATAGGCGTTATCTTGGTCGTGGCCGGAATCCTGGTTCTGCTCCTTCGGGCCTGACGACGATCCTGTTCATTACGATTGTAACCCCAATGCCACCCAATCTCCTGTTCGTTTTCTCCGACCAGCAGCGCTACAGCGCCCTCGGCTCCAACGGAAATCCCGTCGTTCAGACACCCGTTCTCGACCGTATGGCGAGCGACGGAATGGTCTGTGACAATTTCTTCTCGAATCACCCGCTCTGTTCGCCGTATCGGGCGATCCTGTTGACCGGTCGATATGGATGGCGGAACGGTGTGATCGACAATGAGTACGAGCCTCGTCGCGATATCCCGACTCTGCCAGGCAGGCTGAGCGAGAACGGATACCACACAGGCCACATCGGGACGTGGCATCTGGGTGTCGGACCCTACCCTGAAGAGGATCGGTACGGTCTCGACTACCTTGCTGCCCTGCGACTGGGAGGCGGGTACTTCGACCCGTCCTATTTCGAGAACGAGGCAGGCCCGAAGGGTTACGAAGGCTGGGGCCCCGAGGTTGAGACGGACCTTGCGATTCGGTTCCTCGACCAGCACGTGGACGACCATCCGGACGATCCCTTCGCCCTGTTCGTCTCGTGGCGTCCCCCTCACTGGCCCTACCCCCAATATCCAGAGCAGTATGGAATCTACGACCCGGCTACCGTCGATCTGCCGGGCAACGTGCCTGAACAGATGGCCGACTTCGCCCGTAGAGAAATTGCGGACTACTATGGATGCTGCACGGGACTGGATGCCCAGATGGGGCGACTTCTCGACGCCCTCGACCGTCTGGGTGTGGCTGAGGATACGATCGTCTGCTACACGTCTGATCACGGGGACCATCTGTCAAGCCACGGCTACGGCAAACCCAATGACAGCTGGCTGCACCACTCTATGCGGGCGTCGAAGTCCACGCCGTACGAAGAGTCGGCCCACGTACCCTTCGTGATTCGATGGCCGGGCCATATTTCACCGGGCACGAGATCGAACGCGTTTATGGGTGCAATTGATCTCGTCCCGAGCCTCCTCGGGGCGTGCGGGGTTTCACAACCCGAGGGTCTGCAGGGCCGGGATGTCTCGAGTGTCTGGCGTGGAGAGCCCCCCCCCGAGGATCCTGAGCAAGCGCCGGGCGGAAGTACCTCCGCGTATCTGATGAATATGGCCAACGGCTGGCCGAACCGATACGGGTGGGTCGGTCGATGGCGAGCCGTCCGAACGGAGCGCTACACATATTCCCGCTGGTACGACAACGAACGCGGTCCGTGGCTGTTCGATCGGCAGGAAGACCCTCTGGAGATGGACAACCTGTTCGATTCGGTCGAGGCAAGACCCGTGGTGGAGGAAATGGAAGCCCGACTTCATCGTTGGATGGAAGGGACGGGCGATCCTTTCGAGTACGGCAGACGAGGCTCACGGGGTTTTATCGATGTGAGGCAACGCTGGGCGGACCCGGAGAAATGGAAGGATTGGGGGACGGCTTAGGAGCCGTGGGCGGTGGACGGTGGGCGGCCCGCCGGGTCGTAGCTTCAGCGAAGGCCGGAGCCTGCGGCAGCGGCGGGTGGGCCTTCGGCGAAAAGTTACGGAGAGGCGGGCAGGGCCTGCGGTCTGCAATTGTCGACAGGTACTACCAGGGTAGGAACTGCCCTTCGGCTTCGCTCAGGGCAGGCTCCCCGGCCGCGAAGCTCATAAATCACAGGACCTCATCAACATCTCAACATCGTGTCAGATATGAGCAAACCCAACGTTCTCTTTGTGATGACCGACCAGCAGCGATTCGACACGATCGCGTCGCTTGGGAATCCGCATATCTATACACCGAACATCGATCGGCTGGTCGCACGGGGTCTCTCCTTCACGCGCGGTTACTCGACCTGTCCGGTGTGCGTGGCCGCCCGGTACACGGTGCGGACGGGTTGCGAGCCGGCGAGGACGCGTCGTTTTTCGAACGGAGCGACTGCGCCCGTCCCTGGCCAGGCGGAAACGATGACGGGGCGATGCGGGCCCTACCTCGCGCAGATGATGCAGAGAATGGGATACCGGACGTTTGGAGTAGGGAAGTTCCATACCGGACCCTGGGACGAGGACATCGGCTACGATGTTCACTTGCACAGCGAAGAACTTTATAGATCACCCGAACAGCGAGCAGGAGATGCATACGCATCCTGGATCGCCAGGGAACATCCTTACTACGATTACGTCGAGGCGCTTCAGGGCGAACGTACCGAGATGTACTATATGCCGCAGGTTAGTCCGTTGCGGCCCGAAGCGACGGTCGAGGCCTGGGCGGCCGATCGGGCGATCGAGCAACTGGGTGTTGTAGATGACAGGCCGTTCTTCGGGTTCGTGTCATTCATAGGCCCTCATCCACCGTTCGCTCCACCTGTGCCCTTCAACCGGATGTACGATCCAGACCGGATGCCGGATCCCTTCTACGGAGATGTCGGGAACGATCACGCCGACGAACAGATTCCGTATATGAATCGGATCGTCTGGGCCGACGACATTACCGACTCGCACGCGCGTGTACTGAAGGCCCGTTACTACGGTGAAATTTCTTACATCGATGCCTGCCTGGGACGCATTCTGGATGCAGTGGAGGCTCGACACGATGCGGCGAACACGTTGATCTGTTTCTTCTCCGATCACGGGGATCATCTGGGCGACCATAGGGCCTGGCAGAAGGAGAGCTTTTTCGACGGGTCCTGTCACGTCCCGTTTCTGGTGAGTTGGCCGGAATCGCTTCCGTCCGAAACCCGAGTAGAGGATCTGGTCTGTCTGACGGACCTGTTCGGGATCGCCACACGTGCCGCGGGAGAACCGGATCTCCGCGACGGAGAGGACGTGCTCGGCGCGGTAGTCGGGGATGGGGCGCCCAGAGAAACGGTGGTGGGGATGTATGGCGCGCCGGGATCGCCACAGTTCAAAGTGATGGTTCGCAAGGGCGATTGGAAATACATCTTCATCGCCAACGGAGGGCGTGAACAGCTTTTCAACTTGGCGACCGACCCTGCTGAACTGCAGAATACTGTGACCTCAGAGCCTGAAGCCACGGACGAATTCAGGAAGATCGCCGCGATTGCGTGCGAGCCGCCGGAAGCGAGGGACGCGCTCGACGACAACGGACTGAGAGCATTTCCGTTCGAAGCACGAGACCGTGGACGAATCTACCAGTTCGATCAATCGCGGGGGATCACGGGGTTCCCGGATCGACCCGAAAATGTCCTTCGAGGCTGACGGCGGCCCTTCGCATCTCCAATTGCGTTCGGCGCACGACTTTCGATTCGCCTCTTCTATGGGAAGTAAGATGTCAAGAACATCCATTACGATGCTCAATACGATGGCCGACCGCGATCTGGGAAAGGCTCTCGACCAGCACGTTGCGTGGGGACTAAGCCACCTGGATCTCAAGAATGGTATTTTCGACAAGAGCGTCACAGATCTTACGGATCAAGAGGCGGGCCGAGTGGCAGAGATGGCAGCGGACCGAAATCTGTCCATCTATTGTGTGTCGACGACCCTGTTCGATGAAAACGTCGAGATGGGCGAGGAGGTTTTCCGGAATCAGCACCTCGGTACGATCGATCGCACGATCGCGGTTGCGCGAGAACTGAAACCGGACCTCGTTCGACTCTTGGCCGCGAAGACTGACCATCGAGAGGCAACCTCGAATGCAATTTTATACCTGCGATCGGAGCATCCCTGGCTGATCGAACAGTATCGGACGGCGGTCGAGATGCTGGCCGCGGCCGGCTTCGGGGTGACGATCGAAAATGAATGCCACGACTGCATCTGGTCGACGCCGGAAGAAATCCTCAGCCTGTTCGACCTCCTGGACTGCGGGGATGCGGTCAACCTGACCTGGGATGTGCAGAACCTGTGGCAGATGGGCACCTTCCCCTCCCTCGAGGTCTACGGGCAGCTCAAACCGCATCTTGCATACTATCACGTGAAGGGTGGGATGACTGAACGGGGCGCGACCGAACTGAAGTGGCGCTCGGGACTTGAAGATGCAGCCTGGCCCGTCAGGGAGATTACGTCGCAGGTCATCGCCGATGGTGTCAGCCCCGTGATCTGTCTGAATGGATCGCACGGGGAGCGGAAGGCCGACTACGATTACACGGATGTGACCGAGCGAGACCTGGCCTACGTTCGGCAATTGATCGATGAGGTCGGACAGTGAGCTATCAGCGGGAATTCGACAAGCGGCTGAGGGTCGGCCTGGTCGGAGTGGGTTCCCACGGGTACCGAAACGTTCTGCCGACGATGCACTACCTCCCGGTGGAGGTGATCTCGATCTGTGATGCGAAGATCGATCTGGCAGAGCGGACCGCTCCGGAGTTCGGCGTTCAATCTTGCTACGACAGCACGGAAGCAATGTACCGGGAGGAGGATCTGGACGCGGTTTTCCTGTGCGTGTCGCCCGAGGCACACCCCGAACTCGCGTGCGAAGCCCTGAATGCCGGGCTGCACGTGTGGATGGAGAAGCCGCCTGCGGTCAGGGCCTCCGAGGTCGAGACGATGATCGACCATCGCGGAGACCGTGTAGCGGTGGTGGGGTTCAAGAAGGCCTTTATGCCGGCGACGCGAAAGGTGATCGAACTGCTCGCAACGGACGAGATCGGGCCCCTCCAGGGGATGTCTGCCGAGTATTCGATGACGATTCCCGAGGATGGGGCGACGGTGCTCGCGGATCGCCAGGCGCCCAACTGGCTGAAGAATGGCTGTCACCCGCTGTCCCTGATGCTGGCTGTGGGTGGGGACGTGGCTGCCGTGACGATGCATCGGAACCCGGAAGGCTCGGGCGTGTGTGTACTGGAGTTCTCGAGTGGGGCCATCGGCACGTTCAACCTCGTTTCCGCGCGCGGGAAGAAGACTGTCGAACGTTACGGGTTCTGGGGAAAGAGCCACATCGCCATCGATCACGATATTCGGGTGACTCTCCAGCGGGGGATCCCGTTCGAATATTCAAAAACGACCAATTATGCCCCCTCGGGTACGGACACGGGGGCTGTCGTGTGGGGGCCTACGGACACGTTGGGGACGCTCGAAAACAAAGCCCTGTTCACGCAAGGGTTCTACGACGAGATGCGTCACTTCTGTGACTGTGCGCTCGAGGGACAATCGGCGCAGCTCGGGTCGCTTGAGTTCGCCCTGTCTGTGATGAAGGTCTACGAGGCCGGGCTCTTGTCGAACGGTCGTCGTGTTGACATCGAATAGTACCTACTTGCGATCGGTAAAGCGCACAATCCCGGGAAATAACTTGCCGGACCTTCTGTCTGCGGGGAGGCTGCTTGCGTTCGGAGAAAGGTAGAGAGATGCGATCTGTGATCTGCGTAAACGAGAAATACGACGGCTCCTGGCCTTTTACTGCCGACCATTGGCACCGCCGATGGGAAGAAGAACAGGGAGGGTGTGAGCTTTTCCGCACCGAGGATATGGATGCCCGCGCCCCCGGACTTGTACCCAATCCCGAGACGGTGACGCGGCTGGTTCTGCTAGGTTTTCCGACAGAAAAAGAGGACCTGGAGCCGTTCACTTCCCTTGAGGAGTGCTACGCATCCGGAAACTATGGAGGTAACAAAGGGGATGCGATCCAGGAAGCGGAAGAGCGCGGTGTCACGTTTATCTATCCTCGTGGAGATGTGCAATGGGGACAGACCGTTGCCGAGTATGCGCTGGGAATGACGATCTGCGCCTTGAGACGGATCCCGATCACATACAACGAAATGATTGAAGGTCACGAAACGTGGAACTACTCGTCAGGTGTTGGCAAACCGGGTCAAAGAGGGGCCCAGTTCGGTGATGACGTGAATTTTATGAATGGGACGATCGCGGGAAAACGCGTTCGGGTCATCGGTGTCGGCAACATCGGGGGACGATACGCCAAGTGGTGTGCGATGATGGGAGCCGATGTCAAAATGTGGGATCCTTTCGCACCGGATGCCTCGTTCGACATCGCGGGCGTCGAGCGGTGCTTTCATCAGTCGGAACTGGTGAAGGACTCGGACATTTTCGTTCCGATGGTACCTCTCACGGATAGCACGCGGGGTCTCGTGCCGGCCGAACACATCAACGCCCTGCCCGCGCAGAGCCTGGTCGTGCAGGTGACTCGCGCGAGGGTGTGTGACACGGAGGCGCTTTACAAGCGGGTCCTGAACGACGAGCTGTTTCTGGCCGCGGACGTATTCGACGAGGAACCGGTCCCGCTCGATTCGCCCCTTCTGGGTCGTCACAATGTGATTCACACGCCGCATAACGCCGGCAGAACGATCGATGCCAACACGGCCCGGGCGGACGACGGGATCGCGCGATTCAAGCCCCGATAGATGGATAAGCTCATCATCAGTGCGGCGGTATCGGGATCGTCACCGATGAAGGACCAGAACCCGAACGTGCCCTACACGCCACAGGAGATCGCGGATCAGGCTCTCGGGGCGTGGCGGGCGGGTGCGGCAATCGCGCACGTTCACGTTCGGGATCCCGAGACCGGGGAACCAAGCTCGGAGGTAGAGCTATTCGCAGAAGTGGTTGAGCGGATTCGGTCGGTAAGCGATCTGATCATCAATCTGACAACGAGCGGTCTCAACCTGACGGAGCCGGACGCGGCGGACCGAAGACTTGATCCGGTCAGCTTGAAGCCGGATATCTGTTCGCTCGACGTGGGATCGGTCAACTTCGGTCGTCGTGTTTTCGTCAACCCTCAGGACTGGGTGGAGCGGGGGGCGACGGAAATGCGCGAAGCCGGGGTGAAGCCTGAGCTCGAAGTTTTCGACGTCGGCCATATTCGCCAGACGCGTCAGCTGATCGATGACGGGTTCGTCGACTCTCCGCCCTGGGTACAGCTCTGTCTGGGCATCCCGTGGGGGATCGAAGCCACGGTCGAATCCCTGATCGAGATGGAGAGGCGATTGCCCGAAGGCGCGATCTGGTCGGTCCTGGCGACAGGCGCCGCCCAGCTACCGATCACAACCCACGCCCTGCTGATGGGCGGTCACGTCAGAGTGGGATTCGAGGACAACATCTATCTCGAACGTGGTGTCAAGGCGGACAGCAATGCCCAGTTCGTGGAACGAACGGTAAAGCTATCCAGGGACCTGCTCAGGGAGGTGGCCAGCTGTGGGGAAGCCAGAGAGATGTTGGGGATCAGGAGATGAACATTAGAACATTGAGCACAGAGCATTGAACATTTAGACGCGAGTTCATTCTATGCCTCGAGCAGCCTGGTCAGAGATCGATTCTACACCGGCCCTGGGCCTTCCCCTGGGAGGTCGCGGTCCGCGCTTCAGCAACGGCGAAGAGGTGCTCGATCCTCTCGTGTCGCAGGTCGTTGTGTTGGAGGACGAAAGAGGGAATCGGACCGTTTGGGTCTCCATCGATATGATCGGTATGACGTGGCAGGTGACGGCGCCGTTCCGACAGGAACTGGCCGCGCTGACCGGGATCCCGTTCGATGCGATCATCGTCAACTACTCGCATACCCACAACGGTCCGATGTCGGGCTTCGAAGGATACGCGACGATTGTCGAAAAGCCGGTCGAGCTGATCGAATACGAGCAGAATCTACTGGATCGAGTCTCGAGAATGACGCTGGACGCTATCGACTGCCTCGAGCCGGTGACGGTCTCGGTTCACCGTGGGACGTCGGAGATCGGTATCAATCGACGGAATCGCTCGGAAACGGGAGAGATGGGACTTCGACCCAACCCGCAGGGTCATCTCAATCGGGATCTCTGGGTGCTCGATCTCGATGCGGTGAAGGGGAACAGACGGTGTGTTCTGTTCAACTACGGCTGTCACCCGGTCACGGTCTACGCCTATGCGTGGAACGGAATTTCACCGGACTGGGTAGGCGTGGGCCGGCAGACGCTCCAGTGTCGTCTGGGGGAGAACACGCACACTCAATTCATCCAAGGGTTCGCAGGCAACGTGCGTCCCCGACAGGTGGCCGATCTGGCGTCGAATTCGTTCCGCAAGTCGACGCCGGATGACACGAAGGCCGTCGGTCAGGCGATCGGCGCGGACGTCCTTGCGGCCCTGGATTCGGAGGGGGACGAGCTTGACCTCGACTTCGCCTTTGCCGCGGACTTCGTGATGGCCCCGCGTGACCCTGACGCAATCCCACCGATCTCGCACTACCGGGAGTTGGCTGGGAGCGAGGAAGAGATCGAGCGCAACCTCGGCGAATATTGGGTCAGGCGGTTGGAATCGGGGGTTCCCCCGGTGAAATATGTTCCGTGGGCGGTGGGATTGATGAGGCTGGCCCCAGGACATACGGTGGCGTGGCTTGCGAACGAAGTGGTCGGAGAATGGCTTCCTCTGCTTCGGGAGTGGCTCGAAGATCCGAATCTTATTGGTTGGGGCTACTGCCAGGATGGGCGCACGTATATGCCCGTCGATGCGCTGATTCCCGAAGGTGGCTACGAAGTGGACGCGGCGAATGCGTACGGCAAACTGGGTCCGGCGCGATTCAAGGTCGGAATGAATGAGGCGACGAGGGAGACGTTCCTGAAACTGAAAGCCAGAATCGAGGCCAGCTGAATGAAGTTCGACCGTTCAAGAAAAATGATCGAAGACGCGTCGCAGGTCCTGCCTGGAGGCGTGAACAGCAACTTTCGAATCGGAATGAAGCCGACTCCGCTGGTGTTCGAACGTGGGGAGGGACCGTACCTGTTCGATGTCGACGGGAACCGACTGATCGACTATTACCTCGGGATGGGGCCTATGATTCTCGGTCACAACCCGTCGGCCGTGATCGAAGCCGTTCGAGCGCAGCTGGATAACGGAATTCTGTTTGCCGGTCAGTCCGAGATCGAGCGTGAGGCGGCAGAACTTGTCTGCGAGATGGTGCCGTCGGCGGAAAAAGTGCGGTTCAGCTGTGCGGGAAGCGAGGTCGTCCAGGCTGCGTGGCGTCTCGCCCGCGCCCACACGGGCAGATCGACCATTCTGAAATTCGAGGGTCACTATCACGGCTGGTTGGATAGCGTACTCTGGAGCGTGGCTCCGCCGGTGGATGCGTATGGGCCGCTGGAGTTGCCAACGCCGGTTCCGGCAAGCGCGGGACAGGATCTGGTCGCCGGGCAGCATACGGAAGTACTCCCCTGGAACGACCTGGAGCACGTGAAGCAACGACTGGAGCGAGGCGACGTTGCCGGGGTGATCATGGAACCGGTGATGTGCAATACGAGCACCATTTTTCCCGCGGACGGCTATCTGGAAGGCGTTCGTGAGGCTTGTACGGCGACGGATACGATCCTGATTTTCGACGAGGTGATCACAGGTTTCCGTGTGTCACCCGGAGGCGCCCAAGAGCTGTATGGGGTGACGCCGGATCTGACGACGATGGGGAAGGCAATCGCCAACGGATTTCCGCTGTCCTGTCTGGCTGGACGCTCGGACCTGCTCGACCTTTTCGTGATGGGAGGCGTCATGCACGGGGGGACCTACAATGCTCAGCCGGCGACGATGGCCGCCCTCATCGCGACGCTGAGTGAGCTCAGGAAGGCCGAGACGTTCGAGGCGATCGAGACCCAGGGCAGTAGACTGAGGGATGGAATATCGGCCGCGCTGGGCGACGCTGGCATCCAGGCACGGGTCGAGGGGTTCCCGGGAATTTTCCACGTCGGGATGGGGATCGTGGACCCCGTGACCGACTATCGTACCTCGTTGCAGGCGGACCGCGAGCGCTATATCCGATTTACTGAGGCGCTACACTACCAGGGCGTACGAGCGCTCGAGCGCGGAGCCTGGTTCGTGTCCTCGATGCACACATCGGATGTGGTCGACCAGACAATCGAGGCGGTAACCGCTGTAGCCCGCGAGATCTGACCTTTGTCTCGCCCTCTCGAACTCGTCGACCCACGATCCTACACGAGTCCCCACAAGGGGTGGGAAGAGGTCACGATCGGAACGTCACTGGGTGGAGGAGTCCAGCTGCCCATCGGTATCGTCCGCGGCGAATCGGATGGCCCCACCGTGCTGGTCGTCGCGGGCGTGCACGGAGACGAATACGAGGGACCGATGGCTGTCGCGAGGTTCTTCACCTCCGTCGACCCCACCTACCTGAGCGGCACATTCGTCTGTCTTCCAGTCGTAAACCCATACGCGTTCGAGGCCCAAAAGCGGGAATCAGACGCCGCCTACGATGGGTTGAACCTTGCGCGCCAGTTTCCAGGCACGCCGGGGGGCTCGCCCACGCAGCGCCTTGCGGACGAGCTCTATCGTTTCGCAACCGAATTGCTGGGGCCTGACGACCTGTTCATCGATCTCCACAGTGGAGGCACGCGTTACGAATTCCTGCCGATGGTGGGCTATCATTCGACCGATGACACCACCGAAGCGGCATCCCTGGAGATGGCCAGGACATTCGGTCTGAAGCGGGTATGGAGGGTTCCTGAATCACCATCCTCAACGAAAACCTACAACGGCACGGTGGCCAGGGCTGGGATTCCGACGCTGGGGACCGAGATGCCGGGGCGTGGAGGGGCCAGGGAAGTTGATGTTGAATCTCTGGTGGAGGGCCTTGGAAACGTACTGATCGCAAAACGTATGCTGCCCGGAAATGTGGAGTCGGTGCCATCAGAAGTCGGTACGGTCACGCAGATGGTGAGTTGCAACGCGAGCGGGCTGCTTCATGTCTGCGTCGACCTCGATGAGGAAGTTGGGAGCGGCGACTTGCTCGCCCAGATTTCGACGCTGAGGGGAGATACGGCGGAGGAGATCGTCGCGCCTGTAGAGGGGAACATCTGGGCCATTCGACGCTTCGCTTCAGTACGGCCAGGGGATCTCGTGTTTATGATCGCGAAGGCGTAGCTCACGGAACCACACCAGCGCAAAACGTACCTATGACGAAACCGAAGAACGTCGTTCTGATTCTCTCCGATCAGCTGCGAGCCGATTGTGTCGGATGTGGGGGAAATGAGGTTGTTCAGACTCCGCACATCGACGCTCTGGCGGCATCCGGTACCCACTTCACCCATACCTTTTCTCAACATCCCCAATGTGCGCCCAGCCGGGCTTCACTGCTGACCGGTCGTTACCCCCACGTCAACGGTGCCGTTTCCAACCATACGGCGATGGGCGAGAGCGAAATCACGCTCGGAGAGTATTTCCGGGAGGCGGGTTACCGGAACATCGGTCTGGGAAAGTTGCATCTGTTCGAGCAGAAAGAGAACGCGGCGTTCACCGAAACCGCCCAGACGGGTGGGCAGCAGTCCGACGCAACTTCACCAGATGTGCTGCACGAAGACTACAAAGTGTGGCTGAAGCATAACGGATACTGGCAAGCTGCTGAGGAAGCCTACGCCATCCACGGCACCGACCAGTACTGGGATGATTTTCAGGCGAACGTGAATCCGATCCCGGTGGAAGCCTATATCGACAGTTGGGTAGGGGACCGCGCTGTCGAGGCAATTCAACGTCAGTCTGCTGCGGAGCCGTTCTTCATGTTCGTCGGGTTGCCGAACCCGCATATGCCGTTCGATTGCCCCGAGCCCTTCGCATCGATGTACGACCCGGCAGATATCCCTGTGCCGACAACCTTCGGAATGGGTCTCGACAGAAAGCCGCCGATTCAGGCTGCGTTCAAAAGGGAGGGCCGAAGGGTCAACTACGAGCACCTGACCGAGGTCAAGCTGCGCCAGGCGATGGCCTACTACTATGGAGCCGTGTCTCTGGTCGATGAGCAGGTCGGGAAGGTGATGGGTGCGCTTGAGACGGCCGGATTACGCGATGATACGGTGATTGCGTTCTGCTCGGATCACGGTGAGCTGCTTGGGCATTTCGGAATGTTGACGAAGAGCATCGACGAGTATCCGATCCTCTACGACGTGGGGCTTCGCGTACCTTTGATCGTGAACACTCCGGATGGAAAGCGGGGGCACATTGTCGACGAGCCTGTAGAACTCGTCGATCTCTGTCCGACCTTGCTGGAAGCCGCTGGATTAGAGCCGGGGCCTGAAATTCAGGGACATAGTCTCTGTCCAGCCTTGTCGGGAGACGAGGCGCCGGCGAGGGATTACGTCTTTGCGGAAAGTGGAGCGGTGAAGATGATCCGGAGCCGCAGACACAAGCTTGTCTACTATCCAGGTCAGACCTATGGAGAGCTATACGACGTGACGGAGGATCCCGATGAGATTGACAACCTTTATGACGATCCGAGTCACCGCACCTTGCGGGAACGAATGAAGACAGACCTTCTTGATCGCCTGATCGGGGCCGAGGCGGCTCTCCACGGTGAGTGCAAGCGGGGGGCGGCCTACTGGCGATATCTCCACACCAAAGCGTTCGAGTCGTCCTCGCAATGATCCTATCCCTGGGAGATCAGGGCGTAGGTTTCTTCAGCGATCATCTTCTCCTCGTCGGTCGGAATCACGAACACTTCTACGGGTGACTCGGCTCGACTGATTGTTCCCTCCCGACCGACACAATTCTGGTTGGCTGTCGTGTCAACCACGATCCCCAGTCCCTCCAGTCCTTCCAGGATTCGCCCCCGCATTCGCCAGCCGTTTTCTCCGATTCCGCCGGTAAAGACGAGGCCGTCAATTTGGCCGAGAACAGCGGTGTAGGCGCCGATGTACTTCTGAATCCGGTAGGCGAAAACCTCGAGCGCCGTGACAGCACGCGTGTCACCCTGATCGCCGGCCGCTTCTACTTCCCGAAGGTCGTTGGAAAGGCCGGTTAATCCCAGCAGACCGCTCTCGCGGTTGAGCAGTCGATCGACTTCGTCGGGCGAGAGACCGAGGCGCTTCTGAAGCTGAAGAACAACCGTTGGGTCGAGATCGCCGCTGCGAGTTCCCATCGCGACCCCCTCGAGTGGGGTCAGGCCCATCGACACATCGACCGATCGGCCGTCGTCGATCGCGGCGATCGAGCAGCCGTTACCAAGGTGACAAGTGATCCCCGTGAACAAATCCTTGCCCAGAATCGTAGATGCTCGGCCGGATACGTACCGATGGGAGGTTCCGTGGAAACCATATCGTCGGATGTGGTGGGTCTCGTAGAGATGATAGGGAATGGCGTAGAGGAAGGCCTTGGGCGGCAGCGTCTGGTGGAAGGCAGAATCGAACACGGTGACGTGAACGGCCCTGGGAAACGCTCTACGGGCTTCACGGATGCCTTCGAGATTTGGAGGATTGTGGAGCGGCGCGAGGTCGGCGAGTGCCTCGATGTCCTGCTCGACCGAGTCATCGACAAGGGCCGCTTGTCCGTAGAGCTCTCCACCGTGGACGACGCGATGGCCGATAGCCTGAATGTCGCGATGACCGGCCGCTTCAAGTGCCTGCTCTACCTCATCGAGCGCGGTCTTGTGATCCAGTATCTCGCCCCGTTTCGATACCCCGTCGATCGTCACCTCGGCGTTGGGCTCGCCGATGCGGTCGACGAGTCCCTTCAAAACCACGGTCGCGTCGGGCATCTCGAAGAGCTGGAATTTGAGAGAGGAGGAGCCGGAATTCAGGACGAGGAGGAGCATAAACGCTATGACTGCGAGTTTTTCAACAGGCTGGCCGCCGCACGATCGATTACGAAGGTACAGGCGTCGTGGGTCTGCAGGTAGCTTGCTGGACAGGCCGGCGTGATGGGGCCTTCGAGGGCATCCCGGATCGCAACGGCCTTGCTCTCGCCCGTGGCGATCAGGAGTATGCGTTTCCCTTCGAGGATCGTTCCGATGCCCGCTGTGAGCGCGTGGCGAGGGACGTCTTCGGCGCGATCGAAGAATCGGCTGTTGGCTTCGATCGTCTCAGGTGCCAGCGAGATTCTTCGCGTCCTGGATTCAGGTATGCTGCCCGGCTCATTGAAGGCGATATGGCCGTTGTGTCCGATCCCGAGGAACCAGAGGTCGGCGCCCCCGGCCTCGGCGATCAACGCCTCGAATCGATCGCAGGCAACGCCAAGGTTGTCGGCACATCCGTCGGGAACGTGGGTCCGGTCGATGTGAATGTCGATCTGGTCGAAAAGGTGACGATTCATGTAGGCACGGTAGCTCTGCTCGTGGCTTCCACAGAACCCCACGTATTCATCCAGATTGAAGGTCCTTGCCTGTGAGAAGCTCAGACCGTCTTCGAGATGCATTTCGACGAGGCGGTCATAGGTCTGAATGGGGCTGGAACCGGTTGAAAGACCAAGCACACAACTCGGCGTGGACCGAAGCAGGCCGGCAATGACGCTCGCTGCAATATCAGCGACGTCGGACGGCTCTGGCACGATTTGGAGGCCAATGGGCATCGAGGGGAAGTCCTACCGCCGATGGACCACCCGGCCGGACATGACGCCTGTCGGCATCCCTTCGGCGATGACGGCTTCGCCATTGACGATGACGTCGTCGATACCGAGTGGGGGACGCCTGGGATTTTCGTAGGTCGATTGAGCGGCCACGGTGTCGGGATCGAACAGGACGAGGTCGGCGGCACGACCGACCTCGATACGACCGCGGTCAGGAATCCGGAAGCGATCGGCGGGGAAGGCGCTCATCCTGGAGACGGCCTCCTCGAGGGTCAGAATCCCACGATCGCGCACGAATTCACCCAGCACGCGTGCGAAGCAACCCATTCCCCGCGGATGGGGATGGGGGATGTTGTAGATGCCGTCACTGGCGATCATCATCAGCGGGTGTCGAGCCGTGGCTTCCACGGCGTGTTGAGCTTCCTCTTCGGGAACCTGCCACGGGAACACGAACGCCTGGAGTCCGGCTTCTTCGAGCAGGAGGTCATAGGCGAAGGACTCAGGCGAACTGTTCGCCTCCTGGGCAAGGTCGCGAAGCCGTCTCCCGGTATGCTTGCCGGATCGGGTGAACCCGCATATCTGATCTGCGATGCCCAGCTTTTCCCGCAGGACGGGAAGGGAATTCGCTCGTACGGCCGGGTCCCGCAGGCGCTCGAGCACTTCCACTGGGCTGCCGTGCTGGTATTCCATTGGCAGCATCATCGTCATGTGAGTCATGCCGGCAGAATAGAGGTAGGATTCGAATGTGAGGTCGATGTCCTCCCGTTCGACCTCGTCGAGCAGCGGCCCTGAAATTTCGTCGACACGTTCGTGAGAGACGTGGACCGGGATGCCGGCTTCCCGGGAAAGGTCCATAGTTTCGCGCCACGCAGGTTCGCGCCCGAGGATGTGGTACCGTTGATGGGCGGCATAGATTCCATCGTATTCGGCAACCACCTTGCACAGGGCGACGAGTTCTCGGAAGTCCGCACTGGAGCTGGGTTGGTAGTCGAGGCCCAGGTTGAGCGCGCACGCACCCGCTTCCATCCACTCTCGGGTGAGAGCTTCCATCTGTTTGAGTTCATCGTCGGTTGCGACCCGGGCCTCCCAGCCCATCACTTCCGCACGGATGGCGCAATGAGGAACTTGGGAGACGACGTTCGAAGGGGTGCGCCGATCGAAGAGGGAGAGGTAGCCGTCGATACTGTTCCAAGGGGGCTCGATGTCCACGTTACCGTAGGCGAATAGTGTGTATTCCCATAGCTCCTGCGCACGAGCTCCTGCCAGTCTCGCCCATCCGAACCCGTCCGGGGCGAGCAGTTGCGTCGTGATGCCTTGCTGCACTTCGCCGTATTGATCGGGTGTTCCGAGGAGTGCGATTTCACCGTGCACGTGGACGTCGATGAATCCGGGTGACACAACCCGGCCACTGGCATCGATCTCGCGATCGGCCTTGGCCGTGGACAGGTCGTCGACTGCGGTGATTACGTCGCCGGTGACGCCTACGTCAGCGCGAAAAGGCGGGCGGTCACCCGTACCGTCGATGACGTCGCCGTTTCGTATGATGAGAGAGAAGGACATCGTCTAAAGGTCCGTGCGCAGTGAGGTGGCAACGAGCTCCACCCGACTACTGCAACCCCTCCATTAACCCGCGCATATGTCCGATGGCATACGACCAGTACTGACGAGTGTCGTCGTCGCCGGTGATGTGCATGGCGTGATCGGGGTGAATCGGACCCTCATAGCCCGAGTCCTTGAGCGCCTTCATACAGTCGAACATTTTGGCGTTGCCGTCGTCGGGAAAGGCTTCGGTAAAGTCGCTGTTCTTGCCACTGATGTTGCGGAAGTCCATCAGGAAGATCTTTTTCTGGTCCGCGAAGTGTCGGATCCACCTCGGCACGTCGACCTCCATCTCCGCGAAGCACCCCGTGCAGAACTTCAGGCCGTTGTATTCACTGGGCACCATGTCGATGGCGCGCTGGAAGGCTTCTGGTTCCCGCATGATGCGGGCTACACCGGCGATTTCGGGCACGGGTGGATCGTCTGGATGGAGCGCGAGATGCACGCCCGCTTCTTCGGCGACGGGAACGACGGCTTTGAGAAGATACTCCAGGTTTTCCCACATCTGGTCGTCGGTGATCGGTTTGCGATGGCTCTCCGGAATCAGGGACTCGTCGATCCCGGGACTGGCCATCAGAGGCGCGTTCTTGACGCGCTCGGCTTGAAAAGAGGAGCCGAGGGCCCCGCCGCGGGAGGGACGGCCCTGGTTCGTGCGATAGAAGCGAATGGCGTGCATGTTGTACACGAGGAAATCGAGGCCGGCTGCGCCCATGTTGCGGAGGGTCTTCTGCAAGTTCTCGATCTGCTCGTCGCGACCGGGCAGACCGAGCATCCATTTGTAACACATGGACCAGGGGAGGAGTGAAGTTCCCTCGCATTTCAGCCCCTGCCCCTCGATCTGGGCTTTCATATTCATGAGGACAGGATACTCGTAGTATCCCTTGTCGGGATCCACAGGGGGGCCGATGACGACGCCCTCGACGCCGATCTGCTTCATGAAAACGAGCTGCTGGTTCATCGCATCTCCGCTTCCGCGTCCCATTCCGAGTATGGGTCTCATCTTTTAGCCTCCATCGGGTGAACTTCACTCAGGTCTCGCGACCTCAATATGTTCGTTCGACAATGTGCCAGCCCAGGGGGCTCTTGAACGGCTCTCCGACATCACCAGGCGACAGATTCCTCACCGTTTCTTCGAAGGCGGGTAGCAGATCGCCCGGCTTGAATGCGCCGATGTCTCCGCCCGCCGAGGCAGATGGATCGACCGAATGGGCCCGGGCGAGGGTCGCAAAATCCTCTCCGGACTGCACTTTCTGCAGGAGCCAACGGGCCAGTTCTTCGCTTCGCACGAGGATGTGGCGCGCTCGCATCTCGCCGCTCTGAAGACGTCGGTCCCGATCGTCCCGCATCGCCTGTACTTCGGCCAGACCTTCCCTCACGAGCCGAGACTCGGGCGCCAGCAGGGCCGCTCGATCCAGATGTTCGATGGCCTGGTCCAGATTCCCCGACTCAGCCAGCACAGTGGCCTGACCAACGTGGGCATCCGCCACGTCAGGGTTGAGGGACAGGGCTTTCGTGTACGCCTCCGTTGCCTCAGGCATTCTCCCCATTCGAAAGTGGGCGCGTCCGGTATTCACCCACGCGGGTGCGAACGTCGAGTCCACGGTCGTGGCCTGTTCATAGTGACCGATGGCCGCAGCAACTCGTCCACTCCGTTCCAGGAGCGATCCGAGATTGTTGTGCGCCTGAACGTGGAGCGGATCGTGGCGGACGGCGCGCTCGTAGGCCACGAGGGCGCTATCGAATTCTTCGATGCTGAAGAAAAGAACCCCGAGGTTGTAGTATGACTCGGCCGCCGTCGAATCGGCCCGGAGGGCGGCACGATAGTATTTCATCGCGCTGTCGACTCTGCCTAACCGAATGTGAAGAAACCCGGCACTGTTGAAGAGCTTCACGTTCGTTGAGTCTATCGCCAGTGCCTGTCGGTACTCGTTGATCGCCTCTTCGTATCTGCCCGCGTCGCGATGCCCATCCGCATCTTCAAGATGAATGCGTAGAGCGCGTTCCTGGCAGGCACCGAGGGCGAGTACGACAAGGGCCGATCGCAGGATCTGAGGGCACACCTTCCTCAGGTTACGTTTTGTGACATTCACGTTCTGCATCATCCTCGGCCCTGCTACGCCCGTACCTCCGCCGCTACCCTGGGTCTCCGCAGCTTCCAGATCATTCCGTCGTAGACAAAATGCATGAAAGAGGTGCTGTAGATGAAGAGGAAATAGAGGTTAGGAGAGATATCGTTGAGCAGCTTGTGAAAGACGGACATCACAGCGATCAACAGGACCGTGTAGAGCACGATGTGTCTGGCCGGAAAGGACAGGAGGGGAACATCCTCCTTGTGATTTCTGGCCTTGTTCTGGAGCGCGAATCCGCAGATCGCGAAGTATTCGAAAGCGTGGCTGAAACTTGTGGCCACGAGGAACGCGGTTGCCGAGGCAACGGGCCCGAAGCCGTACATGATGGCGACCCCCGCGGTGAACAGAATCTTGGGTATGCAGGGGCCGTTCGGTGCCCGTAATTCGTGAACCAGCCAGATCAGGGTCAGCAGGCCAAACGCTGAGTAGGTGATGTAGACCATCATCGGCCCGGTTGCGGGGTCGATGGCGAACATTCCGATCCCGCCTCCCATGACAACGAATGCCGATCCGAGTGCGACGATCGTGGAGCGTTTCGTCTCCCCCGTCCATCCCCATAGCTCGTCGATCGTCCAGAATGCACCGACGAGAATCACCATCCCGTAGATCCAGGCCGGATTGCTCGACAGGTAGAACATCAATCGGCCTTCGACATCGGACTGGTGGGCGAGGACGTGGAGCACCCCCGCGGCCCCCCAACCGTAAACCACGACTTCGTCTAGGCGCTTGAATCCCCACCTCGTCTTGCTGGAATAGATCCTAAGAATGCCGTACTTCTGTTTCACGAAGTGGAAGTAGTTGAAGAAGGACCAGAACGTGAACATCTCTGGCTCCGCGCGTCGAAACTCGTAGCAGAGCCATACTCCCACGATGCAGAGGACCGGTACGATCAGGTAGGTCAACTTCCTGCGTGCGTATTCCGTTCGGTCTCCATAGACAAGTGGAAACGTAAAGTATCGGTGGGCGATGAAGAAGGTGACGGCGACGAAGCGTGCGTTCTCTTCGAGCTCGGGCACGATCAGGGGGACTATGAAAATGACCATCCATCCGATGGAGAAACACGAGAGGTCGACCAGCGGATTAATGATCCATTGATGTCGTGGCGCGGGTGTATCCGACATACAGAGTCTTTCGATTCAGGACATCGCGACAAAGCCCACAATGTAGGCAGATCCGCTCTTCGGCTCAACCGCTGTAGCACTGAACGGGCAGGAGTTAGTGACTGACTACTGTTCCAATCGTTTCAGGCCGGCAAGGGCGGAGGGATGATCGGGTGCGATCGAGAGGACGCTTTCCCAATGGCTGCGGGCTTCCTGTTCGCGGTTGAAGGTGTATGCAACCCATCCGAGGGCCGCGCGCGCGTTAAGTGCAGAAGGGTCCGCATCGATTGCGTTACCGTAGGCTTTACCGGCCTCTTCGTAGCGGCCGGTCTTGAACAGGATGTTCCCCAGGTTTGTGTGGGCTTCCGCGAACGTGGGGTTGATCTGGATCGCGGACCGATAGGCTTCTTCCGCCGCGCTCACGTTACCAGTCGCGACATAGGTGGCGCCCAGGTTGTAGAACAGGCTGGGGAATCGTCCACCGGCGTCACGGGATCTCTCATACCAGGGGAGCGCACGAGTAAAATCTCCGTCGTAGACGTAGGAGGTAGCCAGGTTGAACGGGTCAGCGCTGCGATCGATCGGCCACATCGAGCGCTCAGCCCGGTAGCCAACCATGAGCGCGATCAGGATACCGATGGGGATCACGGCGTGACGCGACCCACGCCGCCAGGCCTCGATGGGCACGGAAGCTCCGAGGCCGGCGAAGCAGACGATCAGAGGAATTGCCGGCATTCGATATCGCGTCGAAACGTGGAATGCCACGACCGCGGCCGCATAGACCAGGAGGTAAATCATCCAGTCGGTTGGTCGGTCCTGACGTCGAATCGCCACCGCGATTCCGAGAACGGCAAGTGGGTAGAGGAACCAGAGCTGGCCGAATGGCAGCTTCAAGACGGGACTGTAATCTCGTTGAACCTCGTAGGTGTAATTGAGGGGTTGCTCGTGACCGGAGAGAAACAGGCGAATCTTCCGGGCTACCACGACAGCTGCTTCGGCTGGTTCGAAGACGAGAAACCTGAAGCCCTGCCTGAACCAGTAGGACGAGACCTCCTGGTCCGAGAGTTCACGGCCGAGATTGGCCTCGGCCAGTCGGCGGGGGCCTTCGAGGTTACCTCGTGGCGCGTCGGGCGTGATATCCGCCCGCATGCCCGGGGGAGGCGCGAACCAACCGGGTGCGTCTCGATGATTCCCCATGTAGAAGTTGATCCCTCCGTGAGAGGTCAGAGGGGTCCAGACACCTGCGACCAGTCCGTTTCGCAGCAGGACGAGGATCAACGGCAAGGCTACGCCGATGCCCAGAGGCCAAAGTCGTCTCATCGCAGTCGCTCCTCGCAGTTCCCGCCGCGAATAGAGCGTCCACAGGACGGAGGCGGGGACGAGGACGAAGGCGTTCGGTCTCAGGAGACAGACACAGCCAAGGCAGAGGCCAGCGAGAAGGATGGACATCGGTCGCGTTGCCTGATGCCAGGATTGGGTAAAGTAAAGGAACCCAACGATCAGGGAGACCGCGATGGAGGTGCCAATGAGCATGGTTTCGTAGAACAGCAATGAACCCAGGGAGCCATAAAGGAGGCCTGCGGTCACTCCAGCGACGGTCCCGAATCGATCTTCGGCCAGCTTGTAGACAGCGACCGAGCACACCATACCTACGCACGACTGCAGGATCAGGACGAGTGCAGGAGTGTGGCCTATCAGGGTGTAGACAAGGCCGACCACGTAGGCATAGAGAGGGGAGAGGACGAACAGTGATGCATCCCCGAGCCAGTCTCCGCCTGCGATACGCAGGGCCCACCGGTCGAAGATCTTCGCGTCGGAAATGAGCCTGTCCGCATAGGGGCTCGATGTCAGGAAACTATAGAGGTTCAGGATGCGAAGGGCGGCCGCCCAGCCCAGTACGAACCAAATGGCAGATGTTCCTGGGGTCTGACGTGGTTGTTGGGTTGGGTCTGGCATTGGCGGCTCGTCGCCTTGCTGGGGAGGCCAATCGAATCACGATTGTTCGCGGAACTTAACAGAGGGTAGGCGGTGGCCTTAAGACTGTCAATGCCGGGACCCATCGAAAAAACGGAAATGCCGTACTCTTTGGTTTCCCACGCCGTCTGCTCGGTCAGGCGAATCATCGCCGCCTTGCTGTTGCAGTAGGCCGATAGGAAAAGGAAGGGCCTCAGGCCCGCGCCGCTATACACAATGATGATGCGGCCTCTGTTTCGGTCGACCATCCCCTTGAGGACCACGGTTGAGAACATCATCGCGCCCTTCAGGTTTATCTCCAGGCACGACCACCATTCCTCCGGGTCGAGTTCCCAGATAGGGCCAAGCGGTCCGTGGACACCGGCGTTGTTCACGAGGAGGTCGACCGTGCCAATCTGTGCTTCAACCTCGTCCGCGATCCGCTCCACGTCCGCTCGGGATGAAACATCGCCCGGAAACGTGTGAACACTTCCCTGAGGGGCAAGGGAGGCTGTCTCTACCAACTGATCTTCGGATCGCGCGACGGCAGCGACCTTCGCCCCGGCTCCTGCGAGCGCCAGGACAATCGCGCGGCCGATTCCCCGCCCACCGCCCGTGACCATGCACACCTGTCCCTTCAACTCCACTGCGTCTGAATCCACGACACACCTCCGTTCCGGGTCAGGTCACGCGGGGCGATGGGGCCCTGCTTTCATCCCAATCTTGAATTTTAAAGCAGGTATCGATCTTCGGATCTTCGCACTTGTAGAGATTTTCTTTGGCCCACTTGAAGCCCTCATAGAGGGGCTGGTCTTCCATCCCGAAGTTCACGAAAAGGTCGTTCCAGGCCGCCTTCGATTCAGGGCCCACCCCTTGTTGACGATCGAACCTGACCTGACCCCTCTGTTTGTCCCAGTTTCAGAGTTAGAATCTGGGACAAACAGAGGGGTTTTCTATGTCGAGGGAGCGGTATTCAGCAGAGCAGATCATCGGTCACCTGCGGCAAGCCGAGATCCTGGTGCCCGGGGGCAAGACCATCGCAGAGG
>DJHM01000014.1 GCA_002433075.1 Latescibacteria bacterium UBA6620 | reverse complement strand
GTGCAAAGTGCAGAATGCAAAGTGAAAAGACTTTGCCAGTGAGCTACGGTTTCTGGATGTGCTTTTGTTGTTCCCTGTACGGTAACACTGGGGGAAGCTCTGCGGTTCTGTCGAAGATGCCGGTGGCTGCCATCACGGTATTGGTACTTCCGGTCTCTTTCGCGCCGACGTAGATGAGCAACTTCCTTTCGCCGATATCGATCGTCGTCGGCTGAGCGAGTTCTTCGGCGTCTTCTGCCGAGGGGGCGACGCTCAGGATCTTGCGGCAGTGGCGCTTGAGCGTCCGGCCGTCGGGGCCGAGGAAGATTTCGTAGAGCTCGGTGAGGCGCTCGACACCACCCGATGCGCGGGTGCCGACGCCACAGAGGGCGACAAACTCGTCGTCATCGAGTTTCGTGATTGAGGCAGGATCGATTTCGTGCCAGATGATCTCCACGTCCTCTCGAGGCACGGCGAATCCGAGGATCGGATCGAGCACGTCCAGCCGTTCCCACGCGATCGTGTTGTTCGAACCCCAGATGGCAGAGTGAAAATCATCGCCACCCCCGTGGAGCGAGTAGCCGACGTAGCGCTCGCGCACACCAGGAAAAGGATTCGGGGCCCAGCGGAAATAGCCCGTGTGACCGTTGCCGTGGCGCTCGCTCGGCTCGTAGTCGAGGATGATGGAATCGTCCTCGCCGTTGTGACGGAAGAAATTGATCCCGTCGGTGGACGTGGCAAGGAGGGTGGACTGACTGTGGCCGCAGTTGTTCTTGTGGTAGGTCAGATAGACGGTGCCGTCGATGACGTTGGCGTAGGGTGTTTCCGTGTGGCCATCGCCCTGGACGCGATCGAGAAAGATGGGGTTGGCCGAAGGCTTGCGGGGAATGTGTGAAAACCGCCGCGACGCGAATGCATCGTCGTAGGACATCCAGTTCGCCGCGATAGAGGGGTCCCCCTCGCAGACATAAAGCCAGATGCCGCCGTCGTTGTCGTCGTGATCTGGCGAGAAGAAAAGCGCATAGTCGAAAGGGAACGACTCGACGTCGGTCATCTTCACGACGCAGGTGTAGTAGGGTCCGGGCCCCGGCATTACGGGCGAGGTTACGAGCGGACCAAGCTTGTCGAATTGAAAGCAGGTGGACATACGGGCAAGGTAGGACTATACGCGGGTGGGAGAAACTGCTTCTGGGTCTTCGTGGCTCAATCGCGACGCTTTCGGTAGACCCTTACCACCGGTTGGGCTTCATCCGCAGGGTAATAAGGCCTCTCCACGTGTTTGTAGGGCAGGTGTCGACAGGTCGGTGGAGTTGGCCCCGCAGTGTCCAGCACGAAGGCCTCCAAAGCCTCCGGGAAGGCTATTCGGTAGTTCATCGGGTTCTTGGCCACGACGAATCGGACCTGACGGTAGTCAACGTAGAAGTGCTGGAGTTGCTCGCCCGCCCATTCATAGGTCGGATGGGAGCTGATGCCGACGAGGGTACTCCCGATTTCAACGAGCGCGGAAGGTCCCATTTCGGCCTCGCGACCGTCCCAGATTCCACCACTGTAGGTGAATCGGCCATCGGTCAGCTCGTGTACGACCGCTTCTGTCTCGATGGGTATACCCCATTTCTCATCGAGTCGATGGCCGATCGACAACGTGACGGTTTGGCCGGCGTCAGCACGATGGCACACGTTGGCCGCTTCCGGATCGACGACCGGTACATAGGCTGATGCGTCAGGTGCGTATTCCAGCAGGGCCCGAAGACCGTGAACACTGTCGCCGGCAGCGCCGCCACCGCAGCAATCCGCGGTTTCGGCGAGTACGATCGTGCCCGTGGCCAGCGAGCGAGATGCTGCGATTGCGGCCTCGGGGGTGACGAGCTCCGGTTCGAGGTCGAAGCGTCGATTGCCGTAGTCGGTGGCGAGATCCACAGCCACCTTCTGCGCGTAAGATTCATCGTCGTTGGTAATGACAACGGCACCGCCTCCCATTTCGGCTGCGTCGAGATAGGGGTGGACGAGAAACGCACTCGTGCTGTATACGGTGGCATCGTCTTGCTCGATTCGTTTGGCCGCTCGCATCACGTCTGCGAACGGTCCCTCGCCCTCCGTATGGCCGAGGATTCCGCTGACGAGTACGGGGACCTTCGCCGAGACCATCGTCGGTTTCAGGGAGCCGCTGAGGATGTCGACGATCGTGGCTGCCCCACGCTCGCCGGTCGTGAAAGCATCTCGATGAGGATAGGTCTCCCACGCGAGCAACGCGTCACAGTGATCGATCATCTGTTGGGTCACGTGGGCGTGCAGGTCGAGCGTGCCGACGATGGGGGCACTCCCCACCTGGCGTCGGACGGCTTCGATCAGGTCGCCCTCGAGATCGCCGATCGATTGGGAGGCCGAGGAACCGTGTAGCGCGAGGAGCACCCCATCGACGCTAGACGGCAGGCGATCGAGCATCTGTGATTTGATCTCGTCGTAGGCCGTATCTGTGACAAGAGAGCTGGGGCAAGCGGACGCCACCAGAAGCGGGTGGGCACTGTGACCGGCCTCTTCGAGTGTCCGAAGCATCCCTCCCACGGCACCGTCGTTTACCTTCAGGACATCGTCATCGGTGACATAATCGTACCGGCGGAACGTGTCGAGGTCAGCCAACTCGCCACCGAAGTGATTGCATTCAATAATGAAGGAACCCACTGCGATCGTAGACAAGGGATGCCCTATCTAGTCGTGAATCGGGTCCGGTCGATCACGTTTTCACCCGCCCCAATCGCGATCGCTTCACGATTGTCCATCATCCATTCGATCTCGCCGTCCGTGTTGCGACATTCGATGTGGATGGCGTCGACGCCGTATCGGTGAGGGGCGAACTCAGGACCCAGCTTTGCTTCGATGCGTCCGTCTTCGACGGGTTTCCAGAGAGAGAGGTTTCCGTGGTAGGGCGCCCGTCGCGAGAACCGGATGGCGATCGTCTTGCATTCAGCCGGAATCTGGTCGAGGATAACGGTCGATCGGTCGGAGTCGTGATTACTGCATCCCGAGCCGGAGACGAGCAGCGCGAGCGCAAGGAGTGTGAGAACGGACGGAGACATCGCGGGAATGGGCTCAAAAGTTGAATATGTCGAGATGGTAGCGATAAGCGAGACAACACGTTCCCCATTCTGGATGGGCGATGTCCTGGATCGTATAGGCGAGCGTGACGATCTCACCATCCTCAAAACAGACCGTACTGGGGTAGCCACAGTCCCAGCAGTAAGCAGTGTCGCTGATTACGTATTCGTTCTGGATGTCGAAAGAACGGCCGCCGTCGCGGCTGACGATCGCCCGGACGCCGAACGGGTAGGCACGATAGCCGTAGGTGATAAGCACATTGTCGTTCGGCATGATCGTGACGCTGCCCGGCGAAGGCTTGTTGAACTTTCCGTTAACGAGACGCCAGGAGCCGGCGTGTTCGTAAGCCTCGTCTGTGGGCTCAAAGCCGGCGGGCGTCGACTCGGACCATCGCCCCCAGGTCAGTCCACCGTCATCCGACCAGGCGAGCCGGTTCGGCCGGTCGTTCTGGCGGACGTAGCCAACCCAGTGCGCGTCGTCGTGGCAGTCGAATCCGGTTTCGCTGGCATCGTCGGCAATACCCTTGCCGGTCGTCCAGGTCAGGCCTTTGTCGGATGAGCGAAACATAAAGCTCAATCGATCGGGCAACCCGGGGTTCTCCCGTAGAACGTCTGGCAGATAGCCACCACGTGCATTGAATACGAGGGTACCGTTCGAAAGGCGCCGCATCTGGCCGTGCGGGTTCAGCCACGTGCGGGGTGGCAACTCAATGGGGACGGGATCGGACCACGTCCGGCCATCGTCCTGCGACCGAATCGCCTCCATCCGTCTGTTGTCCCCGCCCGAGTCGACGTCCGAACTGCCGCCGATCGTCCCGTATGCGAGCACAAGCTGGCCGTCGATGGCATGGCCGAGGCTCTGATTCCGGTAGTCGAGACCGTCCTGCGGCCGGCCCTTCACGACGACCGAATAGTCGGACCACGTGCGGCCACGGTCGCTCGAGAAGGTGAGGCTGATCTCCGAGCTCGCGTCTGCGCTGTGGGCGGATCCGGTCCGCAACGCACAACAGAGCCGACCATCGTCCAGATGCAACAGAACAGGGAAGAGCCCGCCTCCACGGCCTTCGGTGGGAGGGAGACGAGTGGCCGAGCCGAAGTCGTTTCGACGTGGATCATCGCGACACTCGGGGAACATCGCGAAGTAGTGGTCGGGCCCTCTCTCTTCACGGTTGCACGGCCACCGGCCGTCGCTCGTGACGACAGGGACGGTTTCGATTGCATCGATGAGACTGGTTTCAGTGACCATTGACCTGTGATCAGTGACAAGTGACCAATGAAAGGCGGGCTTGAGTCGTGTTGTGGGGTAGGGAGGTGAAGGCGGACCGCCCACGGCCTACCGCCGACAGCCTACCGCTGCTCAAGACCAGCAGTTTCGCAGGTAGGCCAGCCAACCCCTGGCGAGTGACTCCAGATCCGCGGAATGATCGTGGGCTTCGATGCTCGTCCAACCCGTGTAGCCCGTGGCCGCTAGGCTGGACGCAATCTCTTTGAAGTTGACCTCGCCCTGTCCGGGGCCTCGCTTGGTTTCGTCGTCGGCGTGGAAATGGCGGAGGTGAGAACCACAGGTGCGAATCAGGGTATCGACGTCGTCTTCTTCCCAGGTAAAGCTGTAGCCGTCGAGCATCGTTCCGAAGTTGGCGTGGTCGATCATCTCGACGAGCCGGACGGCGACCGAGGCGCGGTTGACGAAGTTGGTCTGGTCTTCGGACAGGGGCTCGAAACAGAACACGACGTTGGCCGAAGCCAGCGCGTCGAGCATCCGGTCGTGTCCCAGGAGGCTGGCGGCGGTCTTCAAAGCCTCTTCTTCGGAGACGCCATCAGGGCGGTTTCGCTGCCAGGGGGATCCGAAAGTGATCACGTCGCCGCCAAGGCCACCGCAGATGTCGACGGCACGGACGAGGACGTCCAGGGTCGCCTCACGTTTTTCAGGCTCAAGGACGTGGTACTTCGACTCACGTCCGAAGATCCAGTGGATGCCGGCGACATCGAGACCGGAGGCTTCCGCGGCCTGTCGGCCGGCGACGATGGTTGCGTCGTCGAGCTCGTCGATCGGGGCGCCCAGGGTCCAGGGGGCGATCTCGACACCTTCGTAGCCGATGGCTGCGATCGCATCGAAAGTTTCGGCGGCCGATCGATCCTTGAAGACTTCGTTGCAGACGGCGAATTTCATTGCACGATCTCGAATGTTGGATGCAAACGAAAGCAGCAGAGCGTGATGCGTGCGCAGGGGCAGTTATGGTAGCCACGGGTGCGGCAAAGCACAACGTCCTACAGTAAGCCCGGCCCCTGGCTTCAGGGGTTGATTCGAGAAGTCGACCAACCTGGATTTACGGGCTACATTGGGTGAATGGCATTTCTTGCAACGCACGCAGGTCAATACAAGGGTCCGAGATGACAGAGCAGAATGGGTCGAAGTTACGCATCCATCCCAGGGTATTCTGGACATCCGCAGGCGTGATCCTGCTTTTCGTCGTTTTCGCGCTCCTGAACCTGGAACAGATAAAGTCCGTGTTCGACGCTGCACAGGCTTCCATCACGTCGAGTGCGGGGTGGTTCTTCGTGGCTTCGGTGAATGTCTATCTGGGCTTTGTCGTTTATATCATTTTCAGCCGACACGGGGCCATCCGGCTTGGCGGTGAATCAGCGAAGCCCGAGTTCACGATGTGGGGTTGGGTGGCGATGTTGTTCAGCGCGGGAATGGGAATCGGGCTGGTCTTCTGGAGCGTGGCGGAGCCGATCTATCATTTCTCATCGCCGCCGTGGGGGGGACCTCGAACCGCGGCCGCGGCCGAGCTGGCGATGGCGGTGACCTACTTCCACTGGGGTTTCCACGCGTGGGGGCTCTATGCGTTGATGGCGCTGGGGCTGGCCTACTTCGCCTACAACCGTGGACAGGCTTTGACGATCCGTTCCGTATTCTACCCGCTTCTGGGCGACCGGATTCACGGGTGGGTGGGAGATCTGATCGATATCCTCGCGGCTGTGGCCACGCTGTTCGGCCTGGCGACCTCGCTCGGCCTCGGCGCACAGCAGGTGAACGCAGGTCTGGATTTCCTGTTAGGCATCTCTCAGGGGCCGACGGAACAGATCCTGTTGATCGGAGGGATTACGGCGATGGCAACGGTCTCGGTTGTGCTGGGACTGGATCGAGGAATTCGGAGACTCAGCCAGTTGAATATGGTGATCGCCCTGGCTCTGCTCGTGTTTGTGGCGATTGCGGGGCCCTCGCTGGCACTGCTAGATGCGCTCGTTCAGAACGTGGGTGTCTACCTGACGCATCTGCCGAAACTGAGCCTGTGGACGGAGGCCTACAGCCGAGGGGAGTGGCAGCACGGATGGACGGTGTTCTATTGGGCGTGGTGGATCGCGTGGTCGCCATTCGTGGGGATCTTCATCGCCCGGATCTCGAAGGGGCGGACGATTCGGGAGTTCCTGATCGGTGTTCTGGTCGTCCCGACGACGATGACATTCGTGTGGCTGACCGTCTTCGGCAACAGCGCTCTCTTCGCCGCGCTCTACGGGGACGGCGGCATTGTGGAAGCCGTGAATGCGAACGTGGCGACCGCGCTCTTCGTGTTGCTCGAGACCTTTCCCTGGGCTACGCTGACCTCGGCGCTGAGCGTAGTCGTGATCACGCTGTTCTTCGTTACGTCTTCGGACTCGGCCTCGCTCGTGATAGACATCATCACGGCCGGGGGACATCCCGATCCGCCGACGGTTCAGCGGGTTTTCTGGGCGGTGACGGAAGGTGTCGTTGCCGCCGTGTTGCTTCTGGGAGGGGGAGGGGGACTGGCAGCCCTTCAGACGGGGGTCATCATCACGGGATTGCCTTTTGCCGTAGTCCTGCTGCTGGTGGGCGTGAGTCTGTTGAAAGGGCTGACCAGTGACAAGTCACAAGAGAGGGAGGCGGTTAGGGCCTGAGCAGGTATTCGCCGGTGAACTGGTGCTGGTCCTTTTCCTGGAGCGGATGATACTTTGCGGCCTGGACGTCGCGGAAGAGCCGCTCGAGGCCGAACGAGCGGAAGAAGCCTTGGCCGCCGACGACTTCCATCGCCTTCTCGACCGTGGAGATGCAGGCGTTGGCGACGTTGGTTTTTCGGGACAGGATGGCCTGAGCGTTTTCTTCGCTGGGGTCGAAATCGAGGTTGTTTGCGATTCGGACCATATCACGCCACTGGGTTTCGGCGGCGGTGAGGTCATTGTGGATAGAGCCGACAGACAGGGGGACGTGGGATTTGACGTCCTTGTTGCCGCGCGCACCTTCGATGGCCATTTCGGCTGCCTTTCGGGCAATCCCTGCATAGACCGACATTATCAGCGGCATCGCGACAGTGAGGACGACGTGCCAGAAGGGGTGGAATTCGCCCTGGGGACGGGTCAGAACGATCGCGTACACTGGTCGGGCGGAGTCCGTGTGGAAATGACAGACGGTCGTAGTCAGCGTGTAGCTGTGAATAGGGAACAGAGCGGAACGCTGGTGAAAACCTCAAAGGTGGTGGATTGAGGCTCCGATTCCGCTTATCATCTGCGGAGTCGTTAACAGCTTTCCACGAGGACGAGGGCATATCGATGAGTGCGGAACCAAGAACCAGGCCTTTCCCCGCGTTGACCCCGGCACAGCGCCTCCATATCGAGGTGTACGGCTACGTTATTGTCGAGAACGTGCTGACGACCGATGAGGTCGAGGTGCTGAAGGAAACGACGTACAGCATCGAAGCGGACTTCCGTCGTACAGGAGAACTTCCAGGGCCGAACTGTTTCAACACGAGCACGACGGAAGAATTTTTCCGGATTGACAATCTGCCGCATCTGGCGCCGTGCTACTTCGACTACCTGACGCATCCATTCATTGTCGGGATGGCGGAAGAGATCATCGGCGGGCCTGCACGACTCCAGCAGTCGGACGCCCATATCCGGCGGCCGATGAAGGATGAAGAGAAGGGGTTCGGATTCCACAGGGGAATCAACCCGGCCTACAGCCACACGGAGAAAGGACTCTACCACTTCTCATTTATCAAGGCGTTGACCAACCTGACCGACCTGGGGCCGGACGACGGAGGGACAACGGTCATCGCCGGGACGCACAAGGTGGGAACGGACGTGTCCCGTGAGGCCATCGTCGATGCTGCGATGGAGGACCCGTCGATGATCCATCAGGTCGAGGCGCCCGCCGGCTCGACCCTGTTGTTCTACGAATCGCTGATGCACTCAGCGGGCGTCATCAAGTCTGACAGGGATCGCCTGCTGATTCTGGGCGGATATATGCCGACGATGTTCCAGGCGTGGAACCGATACGATCCGGATCCGGACTTCGCGAAGACGGTGTCGGATGAGCATCGCGCGCTGCTGACCGGGGAGGAGAAGTTCCATTGGCCGCGGAACCCGAGAGACCTGGGGGAGCCGGTGGGGAAACTCTAACTTCGAACCACAGGAACCACACGAAAGGAAATCCCCGAGATCGCGGTGCGTTCTAACCGACGGATCTTCCGGCAGACGATGTGGGGATGACATTGTACTTGGCCTAGGACGTTCTGCAGGACGGTGGTTTTGAGTGAGCGCGGTTGAGGAGAGAAGCCTGGGAGGGTGGTGCACGCGACGAGGGATCTCTGAGCGCATCAGCCTGGAAGTTAATAGAGCTCGTTGCGGTATCCGTTGTGCTTGGAGATGACAGCCGGGGGGCCGTCGTCGGAAAAATCAAGAGCCAGCCATTTTGCCACTGGGGACGGTTCCCTTCGACCGCGCTCAGGACAGTCTCGAACCGTCCCTGCGCGGTATGGACTGCGTGAGGCAAGAAAGCCGCGGATCGAAGAACATCTCGACCCGCGGCTCGGTTTATGTACGTTGGAAAGGGCTTACTTCACGGGTAGACCGCACAGGATGCGGGTGTCGATATCCTCGAGGGGGTCGACTTCGCCCCTGGCGGCGGCTCTGGCGAAGACGCCGTAGGCACGTTCAGGGGGCGCGGTGCGGCCGTTCAGATCGCCCAACTGGATGTTGGCTCCGGCGATACCTGCGCGGACCCGGGCGCTGAGTGCGGTCGTCTCGTGGACGTCGAGGCCATCGATGTCCTTTATGCGACGTAAGCGGTGGCCACGAAACGGACAAGTCGGCGGACGGTGGACGTTTGGAGGGCCCTGCGAAGCGAACTCGCCCGTCCTCGTGTAGCCCGGGGATCCCCGCGGGCGGGGATGCCAGACAGCTGAGGTTACATTGGACTTTCCTTCCTTAAAGGTGGTTACGCGTACGAATTCACTGCATTCACCCATCAGGACACCGGTCGAAGGGACCGGGTTCAACGGAATGTTTATTTTTGTACGTCTTCCGATCGATCGAAGTTCCCGTCCACAACCGGAAGAAATGACTCTTGGGTTGTGGGTCGTAAGGTATTGTTTTTATTTGCTTAATATAAAAAATGGCTGATTTGACACGAATGGGACGAATCCCTACACTTTAGGTGGAGAGAGGATGAAACGTTATCGGCACGCCGCTCGAAATGACCCGTTGTTTGGCCCCCAGTCCGCGCTAACGGGATGCGTCATCCGCCGGTACAAAATGGGAAGTTCCTCCACCGGTTGCGGATCATGTTTTCCGCCGATGCCTCCCACCGTTGGACGCAAGGCCTCCCCGAATCTGGGTCGCGGGTGTGATCGCAAGCCGATCTCGATGACCGAAAGGAGGCAGCACGTGAGTAGTCTCAATGATCTCGAGCGACCGTGGAATGTCCTCCCTTCCAGGGTCTCGTAAACACAATCGAATACGAAAAATCAAACGGCCGTGAGCGTTTTCGCTCGCGGCCGTTTTACGTAATTCACTTCACCTGGTGGTTTTTCATTTCGCGCACAACTCGGGAAACACGTCCGGGTATCCCTTCATCGCAACGATGACCTGATCGATCTGATCTTCCGTGGGTGACTCGAGCGGTGGGCGAAGCTTCGCGCTTTCCCCGAAGCCCATCCCATGAAGATAGGCCTGGTTTCTAGCGATGAAGTTGAGGCCGCAAAGGCTGTCGCGGATCGCGAGGTCCCGCCGCTCGATGAAGTCCACGGCTTCGCGAAGCTGCTGATCCCCGAGCATCTTCATGAATCTAAGCGCGGTCGACGGACTGAACTGGCCGAAAAGCTCGCCTTGGCCGGGATGGTGATTGCAGAACAGGTAGTTGCGCTGGACGCCACCGCCCACGATGCACATTCGGTCGCCATACTCGCGAATCAGGTCCAGTCGGTAGGGGATGTTGTTGAAGTCTTCTTTCAGACCGACGATGGCATCGTCCTCGAGCAATTCCCGATACGCGGGGGCGGGGAAGATGGGCTGCGCAGGGTCTGTGGAAGAGACATTGTTGACGAGCAGGAGGGGGATGTTGGTCGTCTGTGAAAGGGTGGAGAGGTGTGGACTGTACTGCTCCGCCGCCCACGCGTCGGGCTCCGGCATTGTGAAAACGGCGTGCGCACCCAGCTTCTCGATTTCGTCGATGAGGGCGGACGTTCTTTCTGTCGTGTCGATGTGCGTACAGGCGATGAACACGGCACGGTCACCGATCACGTCGGCGATCGTTTTCGTGACCGCGAGAAGTTCATCCTCGCTGACGTATTCGATCTGGCTGTAGACGTAGGTGAGGCACGTGTTGGTCATCCCCGCGTCGAGCAACCATTTCACATAGCGGGCGATGCCGGCGTGATCGATGGTGAGGTCGTCGCAGTAGAGGATGGGGAGGGGGACGGTGGGTCCGGCGATGAGGTGGCGGAGGTTTTCGTAAGAGTTCATCTAGACAGATTACCACGAAACACACGAAATACACGAAAGAAAACCGACCCGCGCCCACGGGTAGTTCCTCTCAAGGGGGTCAATAGGGGCCGGTTCGGTCCTACAGGTGCAAGACTGCATCTGCAGCCAGCCAGAACAGGTTCTCCCGCAGGTCCTCCTTCGATTGCCATCCCCGGACGTCCCATTCATCGCCGCTGAGATCGTCGCCGCCGTAGAGGACCTGGCCGAAGGTGACCTTGCGATATCGCGCGACGGCGATCATAGCGGCGGCCTCCATCTCGACCGTCAGACAGCCTTCGCCTACGCGCTGGTCGACGAGCTTGCGGGTTTCTCGGTAGGGGGCGGGGGTCGTCCAGGTTTTGGCTACGCGGTGGGGGATGTTTCGTTCCTCTAGGGTGCGGACGAGCGCGTCGACGCCGTCCGGGTCGGCCGCGATCTCGCGAGAGGGCTCCGCGTAGGCGTAGGAGACACCCTCGTCCCGAACGGCGGCGTTCTCGACGATCAGGTCTCCGAGCGTGATTCCGGCTTCGAGGACGCCGCATCCACTGCAGGCGATGAACTTGCGACAGCCATAGGCGATGCTGACTTCGAGTAGACCCGCGGAAATAGGGGCTCCGACACCGGGATGGTAGAAGGCGAGGCGTCGGCCGTCGTAGTCGATCTCATACAACGGATGCGGTCCGTCCTCCTACTTGCGTCGCTCGATCATCGTCGCGTTGTGCTCGCTGATGACCTTGTCCAGCACATCGTGGAAGAAGCAGATGACGCAGTGCTTTGGGACGTCCCGCGGCTGGATGTGGCGGCCGGGTTCGGTGATGGCTTCGGGGGCGAGATCGTGGTCCAAAAGCGGGAGATTCATTTCAGAATGGAAAGTGAAAAGTGCAAAATGGGGAAGGGGAATTCCTCAGGCCGCGCGTGCACTCGGGGATCCACAGGGCGGGGCACATTGTCACCAACTCCCTCCTGATTCTCTTGGTGTCTTGGTGTCTTGGTGGTTAACCTTCTTGACCATTCACGCGAAGCCAAGGAGCGTCCAATGAAAGATCATCTCGACCATTTCAGAGGTAACGGCTACGTCGTTCTGCACGAGGTCCTGTCCTCGGAGGACATCGCCCGGGTCAATGACGGGATCGACGCCGATCGCGCAGAACATCCAGACGCGTGGAAGATGGGGCCTCGGCCGGGGTTCAATGCGCTCAGTAATGTTGGCATCGATTTGATGAACCGCACGGATGCCGTCGATCATATCGTCCATCATCCGGGTGTCATTCCGCTTGTGAAGGCGATTCTGGGAGAAGGATGCCAGTGCTCGGGTCTGAGCTATATCCAGCGGGAGCCTTGCTTGGTGGACCCGCCGGAGGACATCGACGGGGGAGACCCGCTGGCCCTGTCGCGCAACTGGCATCGAGAGGACAGTGGCTCCGTGGTGGGTGCGGACATGAATGACTACTATGCACCCTCGATCCAGGTCATCTTCTGCCTCGACGACGTGGATGAAGGCAACCACTGCACGAGCGTCATTCCCGAGAGTGCGGACACGAAGCGCTCGTTGCCGAAGACGACGGATGACCATCCGAGGATCGACGACCGGGATACCGGGTATCTCGATCCGGACAAGCCAACCTGGAAGGATTCGTTCGGGCGGGAGTTCGGGCGCCGGGTCGGCCGGGTCGACGTGCACGGGAAGGCAGGGACCGCGCTTGTCTTCAACAACGCGAGCTGGCACACGGCGTCGATTCGGAAGACGGAACGGATCAGACGGGCGGTCCACGTGCGCTACCGTCAGCCGGACCCGGTCACCTCGTCCCACGGGGTGGATCCCCCCTACAAGAGCGTGGCGGAATTTCAGGCCGCGCTGCCCAAGCGGGCGAGTATCGGTGCGATCTAAAACCTTTCACCGCTGCTGCCTTCGCCAAGGCTGCGGCAAGCTAGGAGAACGCTGAGAACGCAGAGGGTGAAATGGGGTCGCTTCCGAGCTTGGAGGCAAGGCACAGGCCAGTGCTGTGCTTCCTACTTGGGGGAAAGAAATCCTGCCCTTCTTAGTGTCTTGGTGCCTCAAGTTTTTCCCGAGATGACACATCCAAGCCCCAGACGATAATCCCTCCGAAGACAAATCCCAACGGATCGATTTCTCACTGACCCGTCGGATCGTCACGATGACGATCCCGGTGGCGTTCGGGGGACACGCCGAGACGTTCGTGGGGATGATCCAGCTGTTCCTAGTGGGAATGCTCGGGCCGTCGGCGCTGTCCGCGGTAGGGATCGCACAGGCGTTTACGAGCGTGCTTTTCACGACGATGATGTCGATTTCGCGCGGGGCGCTGACGATGGTCGCCCAGGCCATCGGGGCGGAATCGATGGAGGATGCGAGCGCGGCAGCCAAGCAGGCGTTCACGCTCCTGTTCGGGTTCAGCATCGTGTTCGGGCTGGTGAGCCTGGCCGTCTCACCGTTTCTGCTTCCCGCGATCATCAGCGACCCGGATGTGATCGCACAGGGAACTCCCTACCTGCAGGTGTTCTTCGTCGGCATCCCCTTCATGACTCTCAACCGTGCGGTTGCCAGCTGCTTTCAAGGCGCGGGCGATACTCGCACTCCCTTCTACCTCGCTGTCCTGGCGAGTACGGTTCAGATCTCGACGAGCTACGTTCTCATCTTCGGTCACTTCGGCTTTCCGGCGTGGGGCGTGATGGGCGCCGCCGTTGGGAGCTTTACGGGTCGGGCGGTCGCAACCTGTGTGGGGTTCGGTCTGCTCTACAGCGGACGCTTCCGTCTGAAGCTGCTTTCCTCTACCTCCTACCAAGTCGATTGGGCGCTTGCACGACGCATTCTCCGAATCGGTGTGCCGACGGGTATCCAGGGGATTTTCCGGAATGGGTCGAAGCTGGTCTACATCAAGTTCATCGGGATGACGGCGCTTTCGACGACGGCCGTGGCGGCCTACACGATCGGGAACCAGATGGAGCGCATTCTGCGGCGAAACGGACTGGCCTATGGCACGGTGGCGACAGCGCTCGTGGGTCAGCGGCTGGGTGCAGGAGACTCCGATGGAGCCGAGCGGAACGGATGGACGACGCTACTGATCGCCGTTCTCACGAACGTGTTGCTGGGTGTCCCCGCCTATCTGCTCGCCCGTCCGTTTATGCAGTTGTTTACGGACGCCACGGAGGTGATCGATATCGGTGTGGTTTACCTGCTCGCCATGATTCTGACCGAGCCCTTCCTGACGGCGGCGGAAGCGAGTGGTGGCGGTCTGCGGGGAGCGGGCGACTCGATGCCGCCGATGTACTACACGCTGATCGCGCAATGGGCGGTTCGACTCCCCGTGGCGTATGTGCTGGCTTTCACCCTGGGGTATGGGATCGACGGAATCTGGACGGCGCTCGTCGTCTATGGGGCGTTGCAGGGGGTGCTGACGGTGAGGAAGTTCGGGAAAGGAGAGTGGAAGACGAGGGTGATCTGAAGAAGATCGTCCTCCTCAGCGCGGGGGGCAGTGGGTCGACAGGAAATTTCGTACGTGTCCCACGGCTTCGTTGATGTGATCCTGCGAGTCTTTCCAGGGGTAGATGCTGACTTCGGCGTTGGGGGCGAGGTCGACGGTTTTCATTGCCACAGCGTAGGGGTGGGTGGGGACGTCATCGGGTAGAACCAGAATTGGCGTCCTGCATTCCCGAACGAAGTCACGGGTGACCGTGAAGACGAAGTCGGCGTTCGAGAGATACATTCGATCGAGGAAGGCGTCGATCGTGTCGGGGGTGACGTCGGGACGGCGCGCGCAGAGTTCGGGTCCCCAGCCTTCGTGATTCCGGTGGTAGAAGAGTGACCTGCCCCCAGTTGTGTATCCACTCGCAGAGTTAGGAT
>DJHM01000057.1:823-7063 GCA_002433075.1 Latescibacteria bacterium UBA6620 | reverse complement strand
GACATCGGGCAGAAAGTGCATCTCGACCCGGGAGACCCCGTCGCCTCGGCAGACTTCGCATCGACCGCCGCGAGTGTTGAAGCTGAAACGACCCGGCCTGTAGCCCCTGACTTTGGATTCAGGCAGCTGAGAAAAGAGTTCGCGAACGGCCCCGAAGATGCCCACGTAGGTCGCTGGATTGGATCTGGGTGTGCGACCGATCGGTGATTGATCGATGCGGATGATCTTGTCGATCGAACCCGATTCTTCGATCGACTGATAGGGGAGGGGTTCCTCTAGGGAGCGTGTCAGCTTGCGGGCAATGATGGGATAAAGTGTCTGGTTCACGAGCGATGACTTGCCCGATCCCGATACGCCGCTGATGCAGACGAGCTTGCCGAGTGGCAATTCCAGGTCTACGTGATCGAGGTTGTGGCCGCTGGCTCCGATCAGGCGCAGCCAACGTTCGGCCGATGCACTCGGTTCGGCGATCTCGATGGTCGATCGACCGGACAGATACGCGCCCGTGGGCGACTCCAGGGTGGCGGTAACCTCGTCGAGGTTTCCGTGCGCTATCACTTCACCCCCGAGTTCGCCCGCTCCAGGGCCGAGGTCGATGAGGTCGTCTGCGGCAACCATCATATCCCGATCGTGTTCCACGACGAGGACGGAGTTGCCGAGGTCTCGCAATCGCTCGATCGAATCGATCAGTCTAAGGTTATCGCGCGGGTGAAGCCCGACGCTCGGTTCATCCAGCACATAGAGTACACCGACCAACCGAGAGCCGATCTGCGTGGCAAGGCGGATGCGTTGCATTTCTCCACCCGAGAGCGTCGACCCGCCGCGGTCGAGGGTGAGATAGCCCACGCCGACATCCAGGAGGAAATGTAGTCGATTCGAGATCTCCGTGGCGAGGGGCTGCGCGATTTCGCGATGGACGTGGCTGAGGTCGAGGGTCTCAAAGAAGCTCACCACCTCAACGAGGGTCAGGGCGGACAGGTCGGCGATCGATCGACCCCCGAGTCGAATGGCCAGGGCTTCAGGGCGGAGTCGGCTCCCCTGGCAGGAAGGACAGAGGGTAGCGCGCATAAAGGGTTCGAGGCGCTCGCGCTCCTCGCTGCCCGCAGAGTCATACCGCTCCTGCAACTCAGACAGGACCCCGGAGAACTTGGGGCGGGTCCGGCCGTTGAGCAGCACGTCCCTTGCTGGCTCGGAGAGGTTTTTGTAGGGGGTGAGCAGATCCGTTCCGAAAGTCTCTAGAACTTTCGTCAGCCCGGCGGCTTCCCTCTTGCCCTTGGGGGATCCCATCGGCGCAATAGCCCCTTCGCCGATCGAGAGATCCGGATCGGGGACGAGTCGGTCCGCGGAGAAAGTCAGTGACTCGCCCAGTCCGTTGCAGGTCGTGCAGGCGCCGTGGGGGCTGTTGAAGCTAAGCAGTCGGGGCTCCGGATCGGGCAGGTGGATATCGCAGTCTCGACAGAACAGGCGCGTTGTGAACATGTGGTTATCGCCGTCGGGCACATCGGCGACGACCAGGCCGCCAGTCAGAGCCAGCGCGGTTTCCAGAGAATCGGCCAGTCGGCGACCTGCATTGGGTCCCGACACGAGGCGGTCGACGATGACGGAAAGGTCCTGGATGTCCTTCGTGTCGATCGGATCGTCGACGGACAGGGCTTCCCCGTCTACTACCACTCGTACGTAACCCTGTTTTCGCAGGTCGTCGAGTACGGCGTCCCAGGTCTCCGTATCCCGCAGCGTGACGGGGGCCAGGATCTGATAGCGGCTTCCTTCGGGAAGGTCGGCGAGGGTGTCCACGATCTGCTCGACCGACTGGCGGTGAAGCGGACGATCACATTGCGGGCAATGCGGGGCGCCGGCACGAGCGAACAGAAGACGGAGATGATCGGCAATTTCCGTGAGGGTCCCGACGGTCGATCGCCGGGATCTGGATCCGCCGCGTTGTTGTATGGCGACCGCTGGGGAGAGTCCCTCGATGCTGTCGACATCGGGCTTCTCCATCACATTCAGGAACTGTCGCGCCTGCGTGGACAGCGACTCGACGTATCGCCGCTGGCCCTCGGCATAGATGGTGTCGAAAACGAGCGAGGACTTGCCCGAACCGGAAGGACCCGTGACCACGACGAGCTTTCCACGAGGCAGGTCGAGGTCGATGTTCTTGAGGTTGTGCTGGCGGGCACCGCGGATAGAGATGAGATTCATTGCGAGCAGGCGTGTGGGTGTGGCGATGGCTGCGCCCAAGGCGTGTGCGCGAATGTCGTTCTACATATATATAGGTTGTTTTGGCCGGAAGAAGTGAGGGCATTGTCCGGCGGGCAGGGCGGTCACCGTGTTTCGCCCAGACCTTCAGATGGAGATGGGTTCAGTGGTGACTGGCCAGAGGCCAGGCCCCCCGAATCTTCTCAGCAGCTGACGAGGAAGGCTATCAATGGAGAGGGCCCCAGTCTTGCGACCAGGGCCCTTCTGGTGCGGCAGAGAGGACTCGAACCCCCAACCGTCTGATCCGAAGTCAGATGCTCTATCCATTGAGCTACTGCCGCAAAAGTCGGAACGAATATACCGAGAACGAGTGCGGGATTGCAAGTTGGAGGCAGGATGTCTGTCGTCACCAGTTTTCAGAATCCGATCGTGAAGCGAATCCGCGCAGTCGCGTCCCGGAAGGGGCGGGAACGGGAGGGCTGTTTCTGGGCGGAGGGCATTCACATCACGATGGAGGCGCTGGAGACCGGATGGCCGATGGAGCGCCTCGTGTGGTGCCCCGATCTTCTTACAAGCGAAGTAGCCAGAGAGTCCATCCAGCGTGCAAACGCAGATGCCGTGATGGTGAGCCGATCGGTCTTCCGGAAGATCTCAGGACGTGAGAATCCCGCCGGGATCGGAGCACTTCTGGCCACGAAGCATCGGAGTCTGGGGGCACTCGACGTGGAGTCGGGTGCTTTTTTCGTAGTTCTGGACAGGGTGGGAGATCCCGGCAACCTGGGGACCGTGATTCGGACGGTCGCGAGCGCGGGTGGGGACGCGGTGATCCTCGTCGGGGCATCGACCGATCCTTTTGATCCGCGCTCCGTGCGCGCGGCGATGGGTAGCTTGTTCACACTCCCGGTCGTAGCGGAGGGGAGGGCGGATGGGTTCCTCGACTGGGCACGGAAGAACGGGCTGAACCTCGTAGGGTCCTCTTCGAAGGGGAATGTCCACTACCGAGAGGCCGAATACCGACGACCCGTCGCCCTGATGCTGGGCAGCGAACAGCACGGTCTTGACGATACACTTGCAAGGGCCGTGGGCACGAGCGTCCACATTCCGATGGCCGGGCGGGCGTCATCGCTTAACCTTTCCGCTGCGGCAGCCGTTCTCGCGTTCACCGCGTCCTCAGCGGGAACTCGATGAACTCGCCGGCCTGAGCTTGACACCCGATCCGCCGGGTCTAACTTACGCGGCCGAAGGGCGTGTCGTGTGCAACCGTTTCCAGGGGGAACTGTGGGAGAACGATCAGAATCGCTTTTTAAGAAGGCCAATACTGTCATTCCGGGGGGTGTGAACAGCCCCGCCCGCGCATTTGGATCCGTCGGGGGCGATCCACTGTTCATCGAACGGGGCGAGGGTTCGCGGATTTATGACGTCGATGGGAACAGCTATATCGACCACGTCTTCTCCTGGGGCCCCCTGATTCACGGGCACGCGTTTCCACCGATTGTCGACGCGCTGAAAGATGTTGCGACGCGGGGGACGAGCTTTGGTGCACCGACCTCGACCGAAGTCGAACTGGCAGAGCTTGTCTGTGAGATGGTGCCGTCGGTCGAAATGGTAAGGATGGTCAATTCGGGCACGGAGGCCACGATGTCGGCCGTTCGTCTGGCGCGCGGTCATACGGGACGGTCCAAGGTGATGAAGTTCGAAGGCTGCTGGCACGGTCACGCCGATGAATTCCTGATCCAGGCTGGATCCTCCGCATTGACGACCGGGGTGCCGGACAGCCCGGGGGTGACGGAGGGTACGGCTGCGGACACGGTGACGGCGCCGTTCAACGACCTGGAAGCGGTGCAGAAAGTGGTATCCGAGGTCAAAGACGACCTGGCTTCCATCATCGTGGAACCGATCGCGGGGAATATGGGTGTCATCCCGCCCGCTCCGGGCTTTCTGGAGGGACTGAGAGAACTGACGACGGACATCGGGGCGCTCCTGATCTTTGATGAAGTGATCACGGGGTTTCGAGTCAATCCCGGGGGTGCGCAGTCGCTCTATGGCGTGACGCCGGATATGACGACGCTGGGGAAGATCATCGGCGGCGGATTACCGGTTGGGGCGTTTGGCGGTCGTCGCGAGATTATGAGCGACATCTCTCCTCTCGGTAAGAAAGTGTCTCAGGCCGGCACCCTGTCGGGGAATCCGCTGGCGATGACGGCCGGAATCCAGATGCTGAAGGCGCTTCGTGCGGACGGGGTCTACGATCGTCTGGAGTCGATGGCCGCAAGTTTGGAAGAGGGGTGGCAGTCGAACATCGACGGGGCTGGCGCGGCCTGCGTGATCAATCGCGTCGGGTCGATGATGACGATGTTCTTCACAGATCAGGCGGTGACGACGTTCGACGACGCGGTTGCCAGCGACCAGGAGGCTTTTTCGCGATATTTCTGGGGGATGCTCGAGGGGGGGGTCTACGTGGCACCGTCTCAGTTCGAAGCCGTCTTCGTGGCCACAACGCATTCCGAGGATGATATCTCAGCTTCGGTCACTGCGCACGGGAAGGCCCTGGCGAAAGCTCTGGGCTCCTGAAGATGCGGGCTCCGATAGTTCTGGTGGGGCTTCTGGTCCTGGGATGTTCTGGAGGCGGGTACCTGGACGACCTTCAGCACGCCTCGGCGGAAAAGCGACTGGCTGCCGCATCATTTCTCGGAGCCCAACGGGATCCACAGGCTGTGCCGGGGTTGATCGGACTGCTCGAAGATCCCGATGCACGGGTCCGGGCCAAGGGGGCCTGGGCTCTGGGGATGATCCGGGCACGATCGGGCGTGATCCCTTTGCTTGCGCGGGTCGGGGATCCCGATCGGACGGTCAAACAGGCTGCAATCGGGGCGCTGATGAACATCGAGGAGCCGGCCGCTCTTCCCGGGCTTAAAAAGGCCCTCGCGACCGAGACCGATGCTTGGGTTGTCGGTGACCTGGAGAAGGCGATCACGTATCTCACCCAGTTCGAGGGCGAATCCGACATCGGAGAGTCTACTTTCAGGTAGTGTATGGATCTGCTGCAGACCTATCAGGCTAAACTGGTCGAGATCGGTCGTGCGTTGGGTTGCGAATCTCGCCGCAGTTTCAAGAAAAGTGCGATGGGGGATGCGGTCTGGCTCGACCGTTGAGGGGTGAATTACGCGGAGGAAGGGCTGCCCGTAGCCGCCTTCAAGCTGCTCACATTTGAGACAGAGAAGGAAATTCGGGAAGGATTGTCGACGATTCAGGCGATTTCGCCGTCTTTCGGGGTCCTGATGGTCCTCGAAGAGGCCTATGCCGAGCGTGGAAGAGGCCTGAAGCGCTTCACGGAAGAGACATATCCGGTCCACATCCAGGAAACCGCCCAGAGACTGGCGGAAGCGGCCAGTCTCACGAGCCGAATCGGTGTGTGGGGTCAGGCAGACGTGGATGGCCTGTACACGAGGGAAGTTGAGGGCAGGTTGGCCTTCTGAGATGCGGGGTTACGCAACGTGAACGGGATGTCAAGACCTTGACACAGTACTTCCTGGCCTGTATATTTTTCTGCCCCTGCAGAATCTGACATTCCGTGAAGGCAAAGTGAAATTTGGCTTGACCTTCGATAAGCAGGGCTGTAAGTTAAGATTCTGTGCTGAAAAGCCGCTTTCGAGCGGCTCGTTCTTTGAAAACCGAATAGCGTGCATGGGTCTCACGACTGGTAATTCTCATGAGTAAAGCATGGGGATCAATTTGCTGTGAAATCATCCCACTAAAGTGGGAAAAAGGGTTTTTTTCACGGAGAGTTTGATCCTGGCTCAGAACTAACGCTGGTGGCGTGTCTTAGTCATGCAAGTCGAACGAGAAAGCGGCCTTCGGGCCGTGAGTACAGTGGCGAACGGGTGAGTATCACGTGGGTAACCTGCCTCCGGATGGGGGACAACCCTTCTAACGAGGGGCTAATACCGCATAACACGCGGTGTCCGCATGGACGCCGTGTCAAAGGGCTTCGGCTCGTCTGGAGATGGACCCGCGGTCCATTAGCTTGTTGGTGAGGTAACGGCT
>DJHM01000057.1:0-497 GCA_002433075.1 Latescibacteria bacterium UBA6620 | reverse complement strand
GATGGATAGCCGGCCTGAGAGGGTGAACGGCCACACTGGAACTGAGATAAGGTCCAGTCCCCTACGGGGGCCAGCAGTCTAGAAATTTGCGCAATGGACGAAAGTCTGACGCAGCGACGCCACGTGGAGGATGAAGCCCCTAGGGGTGTAAACTCCTGTCAGGAGGGAAGAACGCGGGCATAACTTGCCCGTTTGACGGTACCTCCAGAGGAAGCTCCGGCTAACTCTGTGCCAGCAGCCGCGGTAATACAGAGGGAGCAAGCGTTGTTCGGATTTACTGGGCGTAAAGGGCGCGCAGGCGGGTGAATAAGTCGGACGTGAAATTTGCAGGCTCAACCTGCAACCTGCGTCCGAAACTGTTCACCTTGAGTACAGGAGAGGTGAGTGGAATCTCTGGTGTAGCGGTGAAATGCGTAGATATCAGAGAGAACACCGGTGGCGAAGGCGGCTCACTGGCCTGATACTGACGCTGAGGCGCGAAAGCTAGGGGAGCGAAC
>DJHM01000002.1 GCA_002433075.1 Latescibacteria bacterium UBA6620 | reverse complement strand
TCGGTCCCTATCTGCTGTGGGCGTAGGAAACTTGAGGAGAGCTGTTTCTAGTACGAGAGGACCGAAATGGACGAACCTCTAGTGTACCAGTTGTCTCGCCAGAGGCACCGCTGGGTAGCTATGTTCGGAAGGGATAAGCGCTGAAAGCATCTAAGTGCGAAGCCCACTCCAAGATAAGGTTTCCCGGGGCGTAAGCCCCCTGAAGGCTCCTTGTAGACTACGAGGTCGATAGGTCGCAGGTGTAAGCACAGCAATGTGTTCAGCCGAGCGATACTAATCAGCCGTGCGGCTTGATCTTTTTACACATCTCAACAGTCTTTTAGCAGATCGTTCCAGTGCTTCCGTCCGCACGAACGATCGCTGATTCGAACGTGTGCTTTCTCGGAAGCAGCATACACCCGTATTCGGGCAACGCCGACGCGTTGCTTGCGAGTCGGCCCCTCTGGAGCCGACTCGTGGATATTTCCTGGCGGCTATAGCGGAGGGGAAACACCTCTTCCCATTCCGAACAGAGTAGTTAAGCCCTCCAGCGCCGATGGTACTGCTTGGGAGACCTTGTGGGAGAGTAGGTCGCTGCCGGGAATACTTTTTACGCCTGGATCCGAAAGGATTCAGGCGTTTTTCTATGTGAGGGTTGCGCAGATCTGGCTTGACCTCTCAGAATGGGGGGCGTTAATTGCCCGACCCGACAGTCGATTCGGGCTGTACGGCCACAATCCCCGTTTCAAGTCGCTCAGAATATGTGGAGGACGTTGGCGTGAGCAGTCATTCTCCCGATCAGATCAGGAATATCGCATTCGTTGGACATAGTGGAACCGGAAAGACCTCCTTGGCAGAGGCGATGCTGTTCGTCAGCGGAAAGACCAACAGGCTCGGGACCGTGGACGACGGAAGCACCTCGTCAGATTTCACGGATTCCGAGAAAGAACGGCAGATTTCAATCAGCGCTTCCCTGTTGCACTGCGAATGGCAGGGCGCAAAAGTCAACGCCGTCGATGCTCCGGGGTATGCGGACTTCATTGGTGACGCCAAAGCCGCCATCTGGGCGGTCGACGCGGCCGTAATCCTGGCACACGCCCAGCACGGGGTCGAGATAGGTACGGACAAAGCGTGGGGCTTCTGCGAGGAATTTGGTCGGTCGGCGGTGTTCTTCGTGAATCATTTGGACAAGGAGCAGGCGGACTTCGATGCCACGCTCTCGGGTCTCCAGGAACACTTCGGTCAAGGGGTCGCCCCCGTTCAGATTCCGGTGAATCAGGGTGTCGGCTTTAACCAGATCGTCGATGTCTTGAAGAACAAACTCGTGACCTATCAGATGGATGGTAGTGGGAAGTCCGAGTCTTCCGATGTCCCGGCGGAACTAGAAGATCAAGTCGCAGGGATAAGGGAACAGCTGGTGGAGGCGATTGCCGAAGGGAGTGACGAACTCCTGGAAAAGTATCTGGAGGAGGGCGAGCTTTCCGACGACGAGATTTCATCCGGATTGCGGGCAGGGATCGCCGGCCGGACTGTTTTTCCCGTGCTATGTGGCGATGCTTCCAAGGCGATCGGGGCCGACCTGTTCCTCGATTTTATGTCGGCGGATATTCCTTCCCCTAACGATGTCTCTCCGCATTCGGCGACGCCCCTGGGTGGGGGTGACGAGGTCGAGCTCAAGCCGGACGCAGCGGGCGCCCTCGCATCGGTTGTGTTCAAGACGATTTCAGAATCGGTCGGAGATCTTTCCTTCGTGCGCGTCTTCTCGGGGTCGCTCGAAGGAGGCGTCGATGCCTACAACGCCAGTCTCGAGGCGAACGAGCGGATCGGGCAGACCTACTTCCTGAACGGGTCCCAACGTGAGGACGCTGATTCAATCGGTCCGGGCGACATGGGCGCATTGATGAAGCTGAAGGACACGCATACAGGGAACACAATCACAAAGAAGCAGGGTGGCGTGCTGGTGGCTCCGCTTGAGTTTCCACATCCCCTGATTCGGATCGCGGTGGAACCCAAGTCCCGAGGAGACGAGGAAAAGATCAGCAGCGGGTTGCAACGGATACACGAAGAGGACCCGAGCTTCCTTTCGGGCTACGATGCCGAGCTCAAGCAGATCATCGTGGAAGGGCAGGGCGAACTGCATCTGACCGTCGTGCTGGACAAACTGCATCACAAGTTCGGAGTCGAAGTGAACATGGTAGAACCCCGCATCCCTTATCGTGAAACGATTATGGGCAAGGCGGAGGGCCACCATCGGCACAAGAAGCAGTCCGGTGGGCGTGGCCAATTCGGTGAAGTCTACCTGCGAATCGAGGCCCAGCCCCAAGGGGACGGCTACGAGTTTGACGACGCGGTCGTCGGCGGGAATATCCCGAGGAACTACATTCCCGCAGTTGAGAAAGGCATCTCCGAGTCGATGGATGAAGGTCCGCTGGCTGGCTATCGTGTCGTGGATACCAAGGTGACGGTCTACGATGGATCCTACCACCCAGTCGACTCATCTGAGATGGCTTTCAAGATGGCAGGTTCCCGGGCATTCCAGGACGCATTCCTAGATGCGAAGCCAATTCTGCTCGAGCCGATCTACAACGTGGAGATACGGGTTCCCGAGCAGTACATGGGCGAAGTGATGGGCGATCTCAACTCCAGGCGTGGCCGAATTCAGGGGATGGACCCCGAGGGGAGTTTTCAGGTGATTCGTGCAGAGGTTCCCCTGGCCGAGCTCTACAAATACTCGACCGCCCTTCGTTCCATGACACAAGGCACCGGAGACTACACGATGTCTCTCGATCACTTCGAGCCGGTTCCGTCGCAGCTGACGGACAAGATTGTGGCCGACTCGAAAGTCGAAGCCGAGGCCGTCGAGGCGTAATCGAGGACGAAGAGACACCTCGACCCTCCTGTGGGGATAACCTTACCGAGAGCGGCGACTCCTTCCACGAGTCGCCGCTTTTCATATGGCAAAACGTGATCGAAGTCGAAGCGGCAGGTTCGTCAGTCGAGGCGGGGACAAGCTCGAGAGTGCGCTCGAATTTTTCGGCGTCGATGTGGCCAGGGCGATCGTCGCTGATCTGGGTGCGAACGTAGGAGGTTTCACCGACTGCCTTCTACAACGGGGTGCTTCGAAGGTCTACGCTATCGAAACAGGATACGGTGTGCTCGATTGGAAGCTGCGATCGGACGAGCGCGTTTTGGTGATGGAGCGCCAGAATGCGCTGCACGTCAGGTTAGAGGAAGACTGCGACGTGGTGGTCGCCGACGTGGGTTGGACGCCTCTGGATAAAGTGATCCCGCCGGCCCTAGATCTCCTGAATCAGAACGGGTGTTGCCTTGCGTTGCTGAAACCACAGTATGAGGCGAGACCCGACGAGGTCAGCGACGGCCACGTCGAGAACACCGTGGCGGAAGCGATTGTCGACCGAGTGGTCGATCAGCTCCAGGATCGAGGGAAGGTGCTGGGGGTGATGGAACCTGGCGTCGATCGAGGCGGCCGGAACCCTGAACGGTTCGTATGGATCGCCAGACGCCCGTAATACGGGGCATTTGCTGTTGCCCGGCATGAGCCTTCTTGCTATATTAACAACCGGTTACGCGAATTTTAGATGTGGCGCACAAAGCGGTAGAGAGCGATGGCCGGACATTCCAAATGGGCAAACATCAAGCACCGGAAAGGGCGGCAGGATGCCCGTCGGAGCAAGGTGTTTACCAAACTGATTAGAGAGATCACGGTTGCAGCAAGAGAAGGGGGTGGCGACGAGACGTCGAACCCCCGTTTGCGTTCTGCCGTGCAAGCTGCCAAAGCAGAGAACATGCCGGCAAATACGATCGACAGGGCGGTTCAGAAAGGCACCGGCGACCTCGAAGGAGAGAGTTACGAAGGGGCGGTATACGAAGGGTACGGGCCCGGTGGAGTTGCCCTGTTCGTGGAAGTGCTGACTGACAACAAGAACCGGACAGTTTCCGAGGTTCGGCATCTGTTCAATAAATACAATGGGAGCATGGCTGAAACGGGCTCCGTTGCGTGGATTTTCGAGCAGATTGGGTTGGTCGTGATCGCAAAGTCGGAGACGGATGAAGAGACCCTGATGACGGTGGCTGCGGACGCAGGTGCCGATGACCTTGTTGAAAGCGACGATGTGTTCGAAGTGTTGACGCCGTTACAGGCTTTTGATGAGGTCCGCAAGGCGGTCGAGGGAGCCAATATCCCGATCGAACGGGCTTCTCTCACCCGGATTCCACAGAATACGGTCGCGGTCGAGGGAAGCAACGCAAAGAAACTGATCACCCTCCTGGAAGCTCTGGACGATAACGACGACATTCAGAACGTCTACGCGAACTTTGAAGTCGACGATGAAGAGATGGCGGCACTAACCGCCGACTGAACTCTGCGTCTCCCCCCGCACGTTTCCCCTCTTTAGTCCCCGCCTGTCCTCCTGGCGTTCCTCGCCCCCACGGCAGAATGAACAGGAGGTGCTCCGGCACGGAGAAAGTCCCTGTGATCATCCTCGGAATCGATCCGGGCAGTGTTGTGACTGGATACGGCTACGTCGAGGTGGGTCGTCGCCATCGCTTGGTCGACGCGGGCTGTATTCGTCCAGGCAACAACGAGTCCTTCGAACGAAGGCTTCTGGGTATCCACGAGCAGTTTGAAGATCTCGTGCAACGCCGTCGGCCCGACGCGGTCGCGGTCGAAGCGGCTTTTCACGGTGCGAATGTCCAGACGCTTATGAAAATGTGTCACGCTCGTGGCACAATTCTTACGGCAGTGGCCCGTGCGGGCGTAGAGTTCTTCGAATACGCTCCGAGAGAGGTCAAGAAAGCCGTAGTTGGAAACGGAAACGCTTCGAAGGAGCAGGTTCGGTTTATGGTGGAAAAAGTGTTGGGATCGGTCGGAGACCGGGCCCCCCTTGACGTAACGGATGCTGTGGCGGTCGCGCTCTGTCACGCACATCGCCACGGGCGACCGGGCCCGGTTGGCGGCGAAAAGGACCTGCCGTCCATCGCTGACCGGCTGATTGCCGCCGGTGCCGATCCTGCCCAGGCCAGGCGCTTTGCGAAATGATCGACTACGTTTCGGGAAAGCTGGCGGAGAATGCGCCCACTCACGTCGTGATCGACGTGGGTGGAATGGGTATTCATCTGAACACATCGCTTTCATCGTTCGAAACGGCACGCAAGGTCGGGGATCCTGTTCGGCTTTTCGCCCATTTACACGTACGCGAAGATGTGCTCGACCTGTACGGGTTTTCGACTGATGCCGAGCGTACGCTGTTCAGACTGCTCATCGGGGTTTCCGGGATCGGCCCCCCCATGGCACAGAAGATTCTTTCAGGTATCTCGATCGGTGACTTCAGGCAACTCGTGCTGGCTGGTGACGCGAAGGGTTTGACGCGGATCAAGGGGATCGGTCAGAAGATCGCTCAGCGGCTGGTGCTCGAACTCAAGGATCGGGTCATGGCCGTCGACGCGGACACGACGATGCCGGCGGGAGACGCAGGGTCTGTCGGGGTGGCGGAGGAGGCGGTTTCGGCCTTGATTGGGCTCGGGGCAAATCCCGGTCAGGCACGACGTGTGGTGTCCGAGGTGATCGAAGAACAAGATGGGGACGTTTCGGTCGAAGTGGTCATCAAGGCCGCGCTTCGGTCGATCTGACAAAGCGTACTATTGATCGAATGACCAGAGGTAAGGTGTGGCGGATAGATTCGTGAGTTCCCATCATCTGGACGACGACGCTCTCGAGGAGGAGCAGCGACTTCGCCCGTTTCGTTTTTCCGAAATGGCCGGACAGGTCAAAGTACAGGAAAAACTGAAGATCGCTGTAGAGGCGGCCCGGCAACGTGGAGATGCGATGGACCACGTGCTGCTCTACGGGCCGCCGGGTCTGGGAAAGACGACACTCGCCCACGTTATCGCGAACGAACTGGATGTCGAACTGACGCCCACGTCGGGCCCCGTGCTCGAGCGACCGGCGGATCTGGGTGGCATCTTGACCAATCTGGGCGAACGCGATGTTCTATTCATCGACGAAATCCACAGGATGAACCGGGTAGTCGAGGAACATCTTTACTCCGCGATGGAGGATTTCGCGCTCGATATCATGATTGACAGCGGTCCGAATGCGCGGTCCTACCGAATTTCGCTCGAGCGATTCACCCTGATCGGGGCGACGACGCGCCTGGGTCTGCTTTCCGAACCCATGCGATCCCGTTTCGGGATGATCGAACGTCTGGATTTTTACAGTGACGACGAACTTCAGACGATCGTCGAACGTGCAGCCAGAATCTTGGAGATCCGGATCGACCCCGACGGCGCCAGGGAGATCGCACATCGATGCCGTGGTACGGCCAGAATTGCGAACCGATTGCTGAATCGATCGCGCGACTACGCCCAGACCCGAGCGGACGGAGTGATTACTCGGTCGGTTGCCGAGGCCGCTCTGAAACTGCACGAGATCGACAGTGTCGGGCTGGATGAGATGGATCGGAGACTGCTTCTGCTCCTGATCGAAAAGTTCGGTGGCGGGCCCGTGGGGTTGAACAATCTTGCCGCCGCACTCGGAGAGGAGATGGACACGATCCAGGATGTTTACGAGCCCTTCCTGATTCAGCAGGGGTTCCTGATCCGGACTTCGAACGGCAGGCAGGCCACACCTCTCGCCTATGCCCACCTTGGGCTCCAGCCCCCCGAAGGCGAAGCCCAGATACGGCTGATCTGAACCCCCGCCGGGATCCACACCTTCCTCTAAAACCGAATAACGCCTTGATTACGCTTGGAATAGAGACAGCCACAACGGTTTGCAGCGTCGGACTTTCCAACGGCGAAGAGGTCCTCGCGGTTCAGGCCGGTCCCCCGGGGCGTCAGCACTCGGAACGGCTTCTACTGACGATTGACGCGGCTCTCGCTGAGGCCGATCTCCATCGCAGAGATCTGCAAGCGCTGGCAGTCTCGGCCGGTCCAGGATCTTTCACAGGGTTGCGTATCGGGTTGAGTACGGCGAAGGGCGTCGCGTTGGGAGCGGACTTGCCCCTTACGCTGGTGTCGACACTAAAGGGACTCGCTGCGAACTTGGCTGAGCCCCACGCGCAGCGGGTCTGCCCGATGCTGGATGCAAGGCGTGATCTGGTCTACGCAGGCATCTACCGAGTTGAGGGCGATGCGCTCGACACGATCGTCGAAGATGCAGCATTGGCCATCGATCGAGTCATCGAGGACTCTGTGGATTCGACGGTGTTCGTCGGGGAAGGCGCGGTGAAGTTCGAAGATCGTCTCAGGCAGATTTCGGGAGCGAGGATCGCTCCCGCCGGCCTGGGTGTCCCTGATGGTGGAACGATCGCCAGGTTGGGTGCGCGGCAGGTCCTTGCAGGGGATATCGTCGATACGGACAAGGCCGAGCCGAACTATTGTCGAGCTTCGCAGGCGGAGCGTGAACGCGCAAAGCAATCCAATGACGGATGACGACGGCCGGCGCACGCCTGCCACCACGCTCGCGATCGAACCGATGACGGCCGAAGACCTGTCTGAAGTGGTCGAGATGGAGCAGGTTTCGTTCGCGACACCGTGGCAGAAACAGGATTTCGATCGTGCGCTCGCCCAGCCCGGAGGGCTTTGCCGGGTTGCGAGGCAAGGGGATGCGCTCGTCGGGTACGCCGTCGGCTACCGGGTCCAGGAGGAGTATCACCTTACCGATCTTGCCATCCACCCCGAGCTGCGAGGACGGGGGCTTGGAGGCGCACTCGTCGACGTCCTTCTCGGTGAATTGTCCGGTTTGGGAGTACGTGTGGTGAGCCTCGAGGTTAGAGCGTCCAACGATCCTGCGACGCGTCTTTACAAGCGTCGTGGGTTCCAGACGATCGCGGTTCGACGAGACTACTACCGGGAGCCGACCGAGAATGCCGTGGTCATGCTGAAACCGATGGAGGGCAGCCTTTCGGACTACATCGCTCGGGCGCACCCGTCTTGTGATACTCCTTGACCGGTTTCGGACGCAACGTTACTATTTTTCAGTAGTTGCGAGGCTTTTTCCCATTTCCAGGTGACCGATGGCTGATGTGCTTCTGAAGCATCTCCGCAAGGAGTTCGAGGGGGGTGTGGTAGCTGTGGATTCGGTGAACCTGGAAGTTCGAGATGGTGAGTTTCTCGTCCTTGTGGGCCCTTCGGGTTGCGGCAAGTCAACGATGCTAAGAATGATGGCAGGTCTAGAGTCGCCCACATCGGGCGACATTTTCATTGGGGGTGTACGAGCGAATGATGTCCCACCTAAAGACCGGGACGTGTCGATGGTTTTCCAGAACTACGCCCTCTACCCACACATGACCGTTCGGGAAAACCTCGCTTTCGGCCTCAAGCTTCGAAAGGTGCCTCAAGCGGAAATCGATACGGCAGTCGACAAGGCAGCCGCCATTCTGGGATTGGATGAGTTGTTCGAACGGAAACCTCGAGCCCTTTCGGGTGGTCAACGTCAGAGGGTTGCCCTTGGGAGAGCGATCGTTCGAAACCCGAAAGTCTTCCTGTTCGACGAACCGCTGTCAAATCTGGATGCCAAGCTCCGTTCTCAGATGCGTACGGAGCTCAACCGGCTGCACCGAGAGCTGGGCGTCACAATGATCTATGTGACGCACGATCAGGTTGAGGCGATGACGATGGGCGACAGGATTGCCGTACTCAAGTCGGGCGAACTGCAACAGCTGGGAAGTCCGATGGAGCTCTACGAGGAGCCGGCGAACCAGTTTGTGGCGGGCTTCATCGGGACGCCGTCCATGAACTTTATTGAAGGGCAGGTCGAGGGTTCGACTTTCGCGGCCGGGCCACTCGAGATGGAGCTGCAACGCACGATTCCGTCTGGACCGGCGGTCCTCGGAGTTCGCCCCGAGCACGTGCGGCTGGTGGTCGCTTCCGAGGCTTCCGTCGTGGCCGTCGTCGATGTGGTAGAGCCTACGGGAAGCGAGACGTTGCTCTACACTGTCGCCGATGGCCTGGGCCTTGTTGTCCGGATCACGGGAGGAGCCTGTCCCGCTGTGGGCGATCGTGTGGGTCTGAGCCTGGACGACGACACGATCCTGTTCTTTTCACCCGAAACTGGTGCAACACTCAACTGATCGCGTGTTTTCTGAAACTCCGATAGGACAGCCCCGCATCCGGCGCATCCTGGAGCGGATTCGGACCTCGGGCAGATTACCGCACGCGCTTCTGTTCTGGGGTCCTGAAGGCACGGGCAAGACTTCGGCCGCAATCGAGCTCGCCCGGTCGCTGCACTGCGATCGTGGAGAAACAGGTGCGTGTGGGGAATGTGCTCCCTGTGGGCGAACAGGCACGTTAGGCCACGCGGACTTCAATGTGATCGTGCCGGCCATGCGGAAGACGAAGGATGCCGAACTTCGGCGTGTCGCCGAAGAAGCGGTGAGCGATCCCTATGGATATCCGATGCCCGACGAAGGTACGTCTGTGGTTGTCGAGCGTCTGAGAGAGGCCGTCAAGGAGTTCACCCTGGGTAGTTTCGAGGGCGGGTGGCGCACGATGGTCTTTCTCGATGCGCATCGCATTCGGCCGGAATCTGCCAACATCCTTCTCAAGACGCTTGAGGAGCCCCCGGAACAGTCGCTGATGATTCTGACGGCCCCCGCACCTGAACGCCTGTTGCCGACGATCGTGTCAAGATGTCAGGCCCTCGCGTTCCCTCCGGTTTCGCGAACGGAGCTTAAAGCGCATCTCACCTCGTTGACTTCGGTGAGTGAGACGGTCGCCGAGTATGCGGCGGACGCGTCGGGCGGTAGCCTGCGTCGAGCCATTGCCCTGACGGGCGAGGACGTGGCAGGCCTGCAGGCTCGAGCCTCTCGATTCCTCGAGGCCTTGGTTACCGGGCGTGAGGCCCATACTTTTCTCGCTCTGGAGCAGCTGGCCTCGGACAAGCAGGAGGTATTCGACGTTCTCCAGGCAGCGGAGATCTGGCTGGCAGACACCTTGCGGTTCCGCCAGCGGGGAGAGGCCGCGTTTGCCCCCGAGGCACCGCGGATCCAGACGTTGCGCGAACTGTCTTCGTTGTTTGACGAGAAGTTGATCGATACGGCGGCCAGGGAAATCGAGCGAATCAGAGATATGAGTCTGCGAAACATCAATCTGCAGGTGAGTCTGGTATCGATGTGGCGAACCTTACAACGAGCCGTGTAGCGTGAACACTTTCTTCATCACCACACCGATCTACTATGCCAACGGTGAACCCCATCTGGGGCACGCCTATACGACGACGGTTGCGGATGTGCTCGCCCGCTACCATCGGCTGATGGGTCACGACGTGTTGTTCCTGACGGGCATGGACGAGCACGGTCAGAAGGTCGAACTCGCTGCCCGGGAGCGAAACACGTCGCCTCAGGATTTCGTCGATCAGATGGCTCTGGCATTCCGAGCGCTCTGGGAACGACTGGGCATCTCGCACGACGACTTCATCCGGACAACCGAGGGTCGACACCAGCACGTCGTTACGGAAGCGCTTCAGCGGGTCTACGACGCTGGAGAAATCTACTCGTCCGACTACGAGGGGTGGTATTCGGTCTACGAGGAGCAGTTCTTCACGGAAAAAGATCTGGTGGACGGTAAGGATCCGATTGGAGGACGGGAAGTCGTCCAGCTCTCGGAGAAGAACTACTTCTTCAAGATGAGCGCCTACCAGGAATGGCTCATCGATCACATCGTGGCGCATCCTGAATTCATTCAGCCTGTGACGCGACGTAACGAAATCCTGGGGTTTCTCCGGCAGCCTCTGGGCGATCTTTGCATCTCACGGCCCAAGGCACGGGTGGCGTGGGGCATTCCCCTTCCGTTCGACCAGGACTACGTGACATACGTCTGGTTCGACGCACTATTGAACTACGTGACGGCAGCCGGATACCTCTCCAACGAAAAGGCCTATTCCCGGTGGTGGCCGGCGTCCTGTCACCTGATCGGAAAGGACATCCTGACCACGCATTGTGTCTACTGGCCGACGATGCTCAAGGCGATGGGGCTGCCGTTACCTGAGACGATTATGGCCCACGGCTACTGGTTGGTGGATGCGGAAAAGATGGGCAAGAGCCGCGGTAACGCCGTGGAACCCCTGGATCTGGTCGAGAGTCACGGCGTCGATGCGTTTCGGTACTACCTCGTGAGGGAGATGACGGTCGGACAGGACAGCACCTTTACGGTCGAGTCGTTCCAAGCTCGATACAATGGAGAGTTGGCGAACGATCTCGGCAACCTTGTGAATCGCTCGATCGTGATGGCGGAACGGTATGTGGGCGGCCGCCTGCCCGTGGTGGACCCGCTACACCCCGATCTCGATCCGCTCAGACTTCGGGCGGAAGAGACGGCGTCGACGATCGCCCAAGCGCTTCCGGCGTACGACACGGTCGCGATCGTTGAGGCCATCCTTTCCCTGGTGAGGGAAGCGAACAGATTCATCGAGGCCAAGGAACCGTGGGCGCTCGCGAAAGACGAGACACGCAGATCGGATCTGGAAACTGTTATCTACGGTCTGGGTGAGACGTTACGCCAGCTGGCGCTCTGGCTGGCCCCGATCATGCCGGAGAAATCGCATGCCATCTGGAATCAGATCGGGTGCGAAGGGGACGTTGCGAATGCACGCAAGGACGCGCTGGTGTGGGGAGGGCTTCCTGGAGGACAGTCGGTTCGCAAGATGGACCCGCTTTTCCCCAAGGTAGATCTCGAAGAAAGCGCGACTGAAGAGTCGACGGAACAGACGGAGGAACAGGGCATGGCCGAAGAAAGCACGACGATTTCGTTCGACGAATTCCAGAAGCTCGATCTGAGAGTTGCGATCGTCAAAACCGCAGAGAAGGTCGAAGGCGCGGATCGGCTTCTGAAGCTGCAAATCGATCTCGGTTCTGAGGAGCGGCAGCTTGTAGCCGGAGTGGCCCAGCACTATGAAGCCGAATCGCTCGTGGGGCGTCGGATCGTCGTGGTGGCTAATCTCGAACCCGCTACGATTCGGGGTGTGGAGTCTCAGGGTATGCTTCTGGCCGCATCGGCCGATGGGCAGCTCGGCCTGCTCGCGCCCGACAGCGACCTGCCTGCGGGTGCCCGGGTCAGCTGATCGGCGTGTTCGTCGATACCCACGCCCACCTGTGCTACGCTCAGTTCGATGGCGACCGCACGCAGGCGATCGAGAGGGCGCTCCAGGCGGGAGTCGCCCGCATCGTGGACGTGGGTACGAACCTGACTCGGAGTCGAAGCGCCGTCGAACTGGCCCGTACGCAGACGTGTGTGAGCGCGACGGTGGGGATTCATCCGCACGAGGTGGTGGACGCTCCGGAGGATCTGACCGATTTCGAGGTGTTGCTTTCGGATCCGGATGTGGTGGCCGTGGGTGAAACGGGCCTGGATTTCTACAGAGACTGCGCACTTCAAGACTTGCAGGAGCGACTGTTCAGAGCGCAAATCCGTCTGGCGCTCGACCACGATCTCCCTGTCGTCGTTCATAGCAGAGGAGCCGAAACGCGCGTTCTGGATCTTCTCGAGCAAGAAGGGGAGGGACGTCTGAGAGGCGTCCTGCATTGTTTTGGAGGATCGATGGCTGAGGCACAGCGCGCCGTCCATCGGGGGTTCTACCTCGGTTTCGGGGGGACGCTCACATTCAGGAAGTCCGATCGGATGAGCATCGTCCGTGGGATTCCGGATGATCACCTGCTGCTGGAGACCGACTGCCCGTATCTGGCGCCAGCGCCTTACCGTGGGAAGAGGAACGAGCCAGCCTACGTACGCGATATTGCTGAGTTTCTGGCGGAAACAGTAAGACAGCCGGTAGACCGGATCGCCGAGACGACGACCGAGAACGCCAAAAAGCTGTTTGGGTTGGACTGACGTGTCCCGCAAGCGACTGGGTCAGCACTTTCTAACACAGACCGACGTGGCGGAACGGATTGTTGACGAGGCACAAGTGGGCCCCGAGGACCTTGTGATCGAAATCGGGCCCGGTCGAGGTGCTCTGACTGAGCACCTGGTCTCGCGAGCGGCCGGGGTCGTCGCGGTTGAAGTGGATCCGGGGCTTGCGCGTGCGGCCTCTGACCGATTCGGATCGGATGGGGGCATAGAAGTCGTCGAAGGAGATGTGCTGTCGGTTTCTTTCGAGCCGTTGATCACAGCCCGTGGTCATCGACGCGCGATTCTGTTGGCGAACATTCCGTATCGCATCACGGGCCGGCTGATCGACCACGTACTCACACAGGCCGATTGCTGGCGCCACGCGGTTCTGATGGTGCAACGCGAAGTGGCCGACCGCCTGGTTGCCGCACCCGGTGGGAAGGACTATGGTCTGTTGACGATCGCAACGAGGCTCAGATCACAGGCCGGACGGCTGTTCGATGTTCGGCCCGATGCCTTCGACCCGCCACCAAAAGTCCACTCTTCGGTTGTTCGGTTGGGGTTCGAGGGATATGCAAGGCCTGACGTTCGAAATGAGCGCCTCCTGTTCATGGTTGCCAGGGCCTGCTTTCAAAGAAGGCGGAAGATGATCAGAAACAGCCTGTCAGGGATAACACCAGACACAGAGGCCGTGCTGGAGGCGGCCGGAATCGTCGGGACCTCCAGGCCGGAAACACTCTCGATCGATGATTTCGAGCGCGTCTGTCGAGCGATCGAGGAAGCACGGGGGGCACGTGTCGACCGCTGAGTCCGTACTCGATCGTCGGATCGAACCGCGATGGGTGATTGCCGAACGTCCGAACCCGACCGTGGTAGGCGGCCTGCGGGACGAACTCGAGGCTCCCGCCATGATGGCAAAGATTCTGGTTAATCGCGGAGTCGAAGATCCGAATGTGGCCAGGGCCTTTCTCGATCCTCAGATGGAAGACCTCATCGATCCGTTTACGATGCGCGACATGACGGAGGCTTCGGCCAGAATCTGGAAGGCGATCGACGCAGACGAGCAGATCATGGTCCACGGTGACTATGATGTGGATGGCGTCACGAGCACGGCCTTGCTGGTCCGGACGCTCGGGGCGCTGGGGGCCAGGGTCAGATTTTACATTCCCAACCGTCTCGAGGAGGGCTACGGGATTTCACACGAGGCGATTGACGGCTGCGTGGCACAGGGTACGACCCTGTTGATCTCCGTCGATTGTGGAATCACGGCCACCGAAGAGACGCTCTATGCGACCGAGAACGGGGTCGATGTGATTATCACCGACCACCACCAGCCGGGTGTTCTGCCGGAGGCTGTAGCGGTCGTGAATCCAAAACGGCCTGATTGCGACTACCCCTGCAAGGAACTGTCGGGCGTGGCCCTGGCCTTCAAACTTGCCGATGCCGTCTACCGCGATCGACAGATCGATCCGGAGCCCGTTTACAAGAACATGGATCTGGTGGCATTGGGGTGTGCGGCGGATATCGTCCCGCTCGTCGGCGAGAATCGAATTCTCGTGTCGAATGGTCTTCGACGGATGGAGCGAACCGAAAACGAAGGACTGAAGGCCTTGCTCCGTGGCGCGAAACTGACCGGGAGACGGTTGGGCACGGGTCCGCTGATCTTCGTGCTCGCGCCACGCATCAATGCCCTGGGCCGGATGGGCTCCGCCATGGACGCGGTCACGATGCTCACGACGGACGATCCGGATCAGGCGGTCGAGATCGCCGAAGTCTTAGAAACGCAGAACCGTGTTCGACGACAGGTCGACGACCGGATGTATCGGGAGGCTGTCGAGCTCGTGGAACAGGAGTCGAATCTGGCCTCGGCGCGTGCCCTGGTGCTTGCGTCGGATTCGTGGCACCCGGGGGTGATCGGGATCGTCGCCTCCAGGATCGCGGAACGCATCCATCTTCCCACGGTGCTGATTTCGCTCGACGGCGATAGAGGGAAAGGATCAGCCCGTAGTATTCCGGGCTTCGATCTCTACGAAGCTGTCTCTCGATGCCAGGAACACCTGGTGGCGTTCGGGGGGCATAAGTACGCGGCGGGTCTGACGATCGACCGGGTTCAGGTCGACGCGTTCCGAGAGGCGTTGGTGACCGTGGCCGAGGAACGGATGCTTCCCGAAGACCTGACGCCAAGGCTTGAGATCGATGACGAAATTACTCTGGACCAGATCGATCGAAGAATGGTCGAAATGTTGCGCAGGTTTGCACCGTTCGGTCCACAGAATCCAAGACCCGTCATGGTTTCGCGGGCTGTCGAAGTCGTGGGTGCCCCTTCGGTCGTGGGACGCAACCATCTACGATTCAAGGCCCGGCAGAACGGAAGCGTCCTCGATTGCATCGGATATAATCTCGGTCACTTAACCTACCGGCTGACACCGGGTGAGGCGAATCTAGATATGGCCTACGTCATCGAAGAAAACGAATGGCGCGGCCGTAAGGACATTCAGTTGCGGATCAGCGACCTCCGTTGATCAGAGCTGACGCCCAACCGTTCCCCCTCGTAAGGAATCCGGCGGCCGGGTAGAGGCTGCCGCGTTCGAATCAGGAGACAATCCCGTGCCCCCGATGGAAAAAGCGAAGAAGATCTGGTTCAATGGAGAACATGTTGACTGGGACGATGCGAAGATTCACGTACTTTCTCACGTCGTCCACTACGGTTCGAGCGTGTTCGAGGGGATGCGGTGCTATGAAACGTCGAACGGCCCGGCGTGCTTCCGTCTGACCGACCACGTGAACCGGATCTACGATTCGGCCAAGATCTACAGAATGCCGATTCCGCACGAAAAAGAGACGCTGACTTCTGCGATTTGCGAGACCATCAGGATCAATGAACTGGCCTCCTGCTACGTGCGGCCGATTGCGTTCCGTGGATACGGCAGTCTGGGCGTGGATCCGACGCCGTGCCCCGTGGACGTCGTTGTGGCGGTGTGGAAATGGGGCGCATACCTGGGTGCGGAAGCACTCGAAAAAGGCGCCTCGGTCCGGACGGCCTCGTGGAACCGGTTAGCGCCGAACACCATGCCCTCACTGGCCAAGGTCGGTGCGAACTACATGAACTCGCAACTCATTAAGCTGGAGGCCATGGCGGACGGGTACTCGGAGGGGATCGCACTCGACAGTTCAGGCTACGTAAGCGAGGCCAGTGGAGAGAACATTTTCATGATCAAGAATGGCGCGATCTATACGCCGTCGAGTGGTTCCTCCATTCTTCCCGGGATTACGCGACACTCCGTGATCACGCTCGCCCGGGATCTCGGTTTTACGGTGACTCAGAGGGCGATCCCGAGGGAGTCGTTGTATATCGCAGACGAAGTGTTCTTCACAGGCAGCGCGGCTGAGATTACGCCCATCGCGGAGATCGACCATATTCCGATCGGCAACGGGACTCGCGGTCCGGTGACCAAGCAGTTACAGGACGCCTTTTTCGGGATCACGGATGGAACGGCGAAAGACAAGCACAAATGGTTGACTTTCGTGGGCGGGTGAGGTGGAACCCATGGCTAACCTGAAAAGCAAGAAGGTTGTCGTGATCGGTGCCGGGAACATGGGTGGGGCTATTCTTACGGGTGCGGTCGAATCGGGTGTGTTGAGTCCCGACGCGGTTACAGCAGTCGACCTGGATGAGGAGGTCCTGGCCTCGCATCGGGATCGGCTGGGGGTACACATCTCGAACGATGCATCGACGGTCGTCGAGGAGGCTGCCGTGATCCTGCTGGCGTTGAAGCCGCAGGTGTGGAGGGGGGTCGTGGAGCCGTTCGCGGAGCGAATTCGTCCAACGTCGACGGTGATCTCTATCATGGCTGGCGTGACGACCGAGGGGCTATTGGCAGTTGTACCGGATGGTGTGGCGGTCATTCGGTCGATGCCGAATCTCATGGCCCAGGTGGGGGCGGCTGCCTCTGCCTTGTGCGGAGGGAAGGGCGCGACGGATGCCCATCTTGAGCAAGCCGAGACCTTGCTCGGCGCTGTCGGTCTTACGGCTCGGGTGGATGAGTCGCAGATGGATGCGGTGACCGGTCTGTCGGGCAGTGGTCCGGCGTTCGTGTTCGTGCTGATCGATGCCCTAGCTGACGGGGGCGTTCGCGCTGGCCTGCCCAGACCCGTCGCACAGCAGCTGGCGACACAGACCGTGCTGGGGGCAGCCCGCATGGTTCTGGAGACGGGAGAATCTCCGTCGGTGTTGAAGGAACGTGTGACATCTCCTGGAGGCACGACGATCGCGGGCATTCGTGCGCTCGAGGATGGCGGGTTCCGGTCCGCCTTGATGTCGGCAGTCGAGGCGGCTGCCAACAGGTCGCGGGAACTGAGCGGATCGTGATCGCTATCGTCGATTACGGGATGGGCAATCTTCGGAGCGTGCAGAAGGGATTCGCCCGCGTGGGTCACGAGGCGGAAATCACCGCAGATCCGGACCGGGTGGCGAATGCGAGGGGCATTGTCTTGCCCGGAGTCGGCGCCTTTGGGGATGCGATGATCAACCTGGGTGATGCGGGCCTGACCTCCCCGATCGTGAAGGCCGTCTCCGAGGGCGTGCCATTCCTGGGGATCTGCCTGGGACTGCAGCTTCTGTTCACGGAGAGCGAAGAGCTGGGGGTTCACCGGGGGCTGGATCTGCTGGCGGGGAAAGTGTGTCTTTTTCCGGAGGGTCAGCGAATCCCTCAGATCGGGTGGAATCAAATTCACATCCAACGCGAGACGCCGCTGCTGGCTGGCGTCCCTGACGGCGCCTTCTTCTATTTCGTACATTCTTATTATGTGTCGCCCTCGAGGAAAGAGGATGGCATTGCTTCGACCGACTACGGGATCGACTACGTGGCGATTGCCGGTGCTGAAAACGTGTTCGGTGTCCAGTTCCACCCCGAGAAGAGCCAGGACGCGGGGTTGAAGATCCTGAGCAATTTCGGAAACCTGGCAGGCTGAAGGGTGCTCGCCAAACGGATCATTCCGTGTCTGGACGTGAAGAACGGCCGAAACGTTCGTGGAGTGAAGTTCTCTGCGGACAAAGATGCGGGCGACCCTATTGACCTCGCCCGCCGCTACGACGCCGAAGGCGCCGACGAGCTGGTCTTCTACGACATCACGGCTTCCGCGGAGAAGCGGGACATCGTGGCTGCACTGGTACGGCGGGTATCGGAGGAAGTCTTCATCCCCTTTACGGTGGGTGGGGGTGTTCGCACCTTCGAGGACATTCGTACGATCATCGAAGAGGGCGCAGAAAAGGCGTCGATCAACTCGGCGGCCGTTCGGAACCCGGACATCATCAACGAAGGATCTCGGAGCTTCGGTTCTCAGGCGATCGTTGGGTCGATGGATGCGATCCGCCGAGGAGAGGAAGATGAATCCGAAGGGGTTTGGTGGGAGGTCGTGGTGGATGGGGGCCGGACTCCGACCGGAAAGGACGCTGTGGCCTGGGCGGAAGAGTTGGTCCAGCGGGGGGCGGGAGAGCTCGTTCTCAACAGTATCGACGCAGACGGAACGAAGGACGGCTACGATGTGGTATTCACGAGGACCGTCGCCGACCGAGTCAACGTGCCGATCGTCGCGTCCGGAGGGTGCGGAGGTCCCGACCATATGTTCGACGTGCTCGACAGAGGGCAGGCGAGCGCGGCACTTGCAGCGTCGATCTTTCACTACGAGCAATACAGCATTCCCGAAGTGAAGACCTATCTGGCTAATCGAGGCGTTACCGTTCGGCCCCGTCTGGATCTTGGATTATGACGACCCAAGCTGAAGCTCTGACAGCCGACAGGCAGGATTTGTTAGCCAACGTGAAACGGGTGGTGCTCAAGATCGGTACGCGTGTGGTGACCGTTCACGACAACGAACTCAACCTGGAGGTCATCGAACGGGTGGCCGAAGAGATCGCCACTCTCCGTGGTCGAGATGTCCAGGTGGCCGTCGTCTCCTCGGGTGCGGTCGGTGCCGGTATGGGTCGGCTCGGGCTGAAGGATCGACCGAAGCGGATTCCCGAGCTTCAGGCTACAGCAGCGATCGGCCAGGTGTTGCTGATGAACGCCTGGAAACTCGCGTTTCGGCGCTTCGACATTCCCACAGGACAGGTCCTGCTGACCGATGACGGATTGGAGGACCGGTGGCGATATGTCAACGCGATGAACACCCTGGATACGTTGTTTCGGTTTGGGGCGGTACCGATTGTGAACGAAAATGACAGTGTGGCTGTCGAGGAAAACAAGGTCGGAGATAACGATCGGTTGGCGGCTCTCGTCAGCCACCTGCTGGAAGCCGATTTGTTGGTTACCTTTACCACAGTCGATGGCCTTTATTCCGACGATCCCTCGCTCTCGGACACGGCCAGACTCGTTCCGATCGTGTCGGAGGTGACCCCCGATATGATCGATCGTGCGGGTGCGGCGGGGTCTGCCGTGAGTCTGGGAGGGATGAGGACGAAGCTGCTGGCAGCCCAGAGTGTGGGGCGGTCAGGGGTACCGATGGTGATTGCGGACGGTCGTACGGCTTCGCTGACCGGAATCCTGGAAGGACAGCCCTTGGGTACGCTCTTTCTGCCTACGCACCGGAAGATGCCGGGGCGGAAAAGATGGATTGCGAACACAAGGCGAAAGGGCGCCGTCATCATTGATGAGGGCGCGGTGCGGGCGTTGACGAGTGGCGGAAAGAGTCTTCTCCCACCAGGCGTTCAGTGTGTTTCGGGTGAATTCGAGGCGGGTGATTTGATCGGTGTTGAGGACTCGGCCGGGAAAGAGGTTGCCCGCGGTCTCGTGCGATACGACGATCGGGCATTGAGAAAAATTCTCGGTCGTCAGATGCATGAAGTCGCAGATATCCTGGACGACACGACAGGCGACCCTGTCATCCACCGAGATGACCTGGTTCTTCTCGATCGGTGAACCTTCGACCTCACCACGGGTTACGAGCCTCGTCGAGGCGTTTTGCCCAAGTGCTGGTTCTGAGCCCGGTCGCGCTGACCGCCTATCTGTTGCTGGCGGGGGAGGATGGAATCTTCAGGGTCTGGCGCCAGGCGGAGCGCATCGAGCGTCTGGAAGCCGAGGTGGCGCAGATCCGCGCAGACAGCGATGCGCTGACGACGCGTGCGATGCTTCTCAGGACGGATCTCAAGACCATCGAGCGCATCGCGCGGGAGCGATACGGGATGGTGAAGGAAAACGAGTCGGTCTACATGGTCTATCCAAGCCGCCCGCCAGAAAAGGGCCCGGCGCCGTGATCGTTCGTGTCGACGGCCTGGTGCTGCGAACCTATCGAATGACCGAGAGCAGTCTAGCCGTAGTGCTATTCTCTCGAGAGCAGGGCAAGCTCCGGTTGGCGGCCAAGGGCGCGCGCCGTCCCAAGAGTCGATTCGGAGCCAGCCTGCAACCCATTACATTCGGACACTATCTCTACTACCGGAAGCCGGCCCGGGATCTGCAGACATTGAGCGAAGGGGACACCGTCGAGCCTTTCTCCAGCATCAAGTCGGACTACGCACGGCTCACCTTCGCAAGTACGATCTGTGACCTGCTGGACCACATGACGCTCGAAGAGGATCGCAACGGAATTCTTCTTCAGACGGCTCTGGATGCGCTCTCGTGGATCGACCGGATCGAATCGGACCAGCTCGAACTGCCCTTGTGGTATTTCCAACTCAAGTCTGCTGGCTGCCTGGGTTACCGCCCCCACCTGAGCGGATGCGTGATGACGGGAGAACCCCTGGTCGAGGGGCGCGTCTGGTTCAGCCCCGAGGCGGGCGGCATCGTCGGGCGCAGGGTTGAGGGTCCTGGCCAGTGGATCGACCAGACGACGCGTCGGTTTCTGGAATCGCTCCAGATAGCGACCCCCGACCGCTTCGAAATGAACGCCTTCGATACGGTGGACCGTGAAGAGACCCGTCGCGTCCTTCGGACGTTTCAGATGGCGCACTTCGAGAATGACAGGCCCCCTCGATCGTTTGCGGCGCTCGATCGTTTGTTGTCGGGAGGGATCTCCATGGCGGCCGATGCTACACCCTGGGCGTCGGAACGCACATTGTAGGAGGACAAGGTGTTCGAATTCCTATCCTCAAAGGGCCGGCAGGAGAGGGCCTGGGCGCAGGCCACGATCTTTTCCGAACTCGGTCGGCGGGAACTCGCAGAAGTCGAGAAAATTCTCACCCCCATGCACAAGAAGGCCGGAGAGATGGTCTTTTCGCAGGGCGATCTTGGAGACGGGCTTTACGTCGTGGCATCAGGATCGATCAGAATCTTCCAGCAGGAGAAGGACGAAACACACCTGAAACTGACGGAGATTCGGGCCGGGGCGTTTTTCGGGGAGATGGCGCTTCTGGACGACAGCCCGAGGACGGCCTCAGCCGTGGCGGCTGAGGATTCGGAGCTTCTCATTCTGAGTCGAGACGACCTCCTGCAGCTTGCCGAGACACGCCCTCGATCAGGCGTCAAGATCGTTATGCAGCTGTCGCAAATCGTGGCGGAACGACTGAGGCGCACGAACCGATCTTTAAAGGAAGTCCGGCTGGAAGCCGAGACAGCAGGAGCGGAAGCGTAGATGGAAGAACAGAAAGAACTCAGTCTCTCCCAATTTCTCCAGGCGGTATTGATCGCCGGTGTGTTGTTGGGCGGAGCATACGTGATCTACTCGATTCGTGGTACCCTCCTGCCATTCGGCCTGGCGTTCGTGCTCTCCTACATTCTGGTTCCCGTCGTCGACTACATTGAGTCCCATCGTGTGAACAGGATGGCGGCCGTGGCCACGGTGCTGGTGTCCATGATCGGAGTTTTCATCCTGGCGGTGGCGACGTTCATCCCGGTGCTAATCACCGGGGTGGGCGACATGAAAACCCAGATTCTGGGAGACCGTCCTGTATGGGATTGCGTGATTGCAAACCGCGGCTGGGACGAGGTGACGTTCAACGAGGTGGAGGCCAGTTCGCCGTTCATCGTCGAGGATGGAGTTGTTCCGCTTAAACTGGCGCCGGGTGCGCAAGACACGATCTCCATCGAGTTCGCCCCCGATCTGCCGTCACCGGCGATCGGAACGGTTTTGCTACGGTCGGATGACCCCAGCGTCGAACCCCTGATCCTGCGCGTCAGTGGAAACCTGTCCGGGCATCGCGATGTCCAGCACTACATGCCCCAGCATCTGAAGGATCTCGGGAAGGCCGTGGTGGCCGTGACCGACAGTGCCCACGCTTTTGGCAGGGCACAGACGGGGTACATGTCTCAACTCAAGATGCAAATTCAGGAATTGCAGCCCACTGTACAGAAGGCTTTCCCAAAACTCGGCAAAGTCGATCTGGCGTCGATGGTGAGCGACAAGATTCAGGGAGCGGCGACTGACGTGCTCAAGGAGACGCCGGCGATGCTGGGCAGCGTCCTCTCCGGGATCACCTTCGTCGTCATCGTGCCCCTCGTTCTTTTCTTCTTTCTGGCCGAGGGCCGTGCGATCAAGCGAGCGTTCATTGAAATCATACCGAACAAATATTTCGAGATGGTCCTGAACCTGATCTACCGCATCGATCAGCAGCTGGGCGGTTACATCCGCGGCATGGTGATGTCGGTGCTGATCATCAGTGCCCTTTCCATTTCCGGTCTCTGGGTCATCGGGCTGCGTGACTACATGGTGGTGGGCACGATCGCGGGGGTTGCGAACATCATCCCCTACCTGGGCCCCCTGATCGGCATCATTGCCGGTACTGTTTCGGCTCTGCTCCAGTACTCCACCCTCGGCTGGGCGACCATCCTGCCGGTGATCGGTGTGTTCCTGATGGTGCAGCTGTTCGACAACGTGTTCGTGCAGCCCGTTGTCGTTGCACGAGCTGTCGATCTCCACCCATTGATCGTGATTTTCGTCGTGCTTGTGGGCAGCCAGATGTTCGGTGCTATGGGCATGCTGCTGGCGGTGCCGATGACGGCTGTCATCAAGGTGGCGGTACAAACGGTCTATGAAGGGTTGAGAAGCTATTCTGTGACTTGAATCGGTTCAGCCGATCGATAAGAAGACGGAGAAATATGTCAGACGCCCCGCTCGAGAAAACCTACGACCCCCAAGCGATCGAGAAAAAATGGTACACCTTCTGGGACGATGCGGGCTACTTCCGGCCCGAATCGAACCCCGATGGGAAGCCGTTCTCGGTGACGATTCCACCACCCAATGTGACAGGCGAGCTGCACATGGGACACGCGCTCCAGCACGCCATTCACGACACGATCATTCGTTGGCGTCGCATGCAAGGTCACCGGACGCTCTGCCTTCCCGGGACGGATCACGCCGGGATCGGTACGCAAATGAAAGTCGAAGAGCGAATCCAGCAGGAAGAGGGAAAAACACGTCACGACATCGGGCGGGAAGAGATGCTCGTAAGGATACAGGCGTGGAAGGAAAACTATGGGAATACGATCCTCCGGCAGCTTCGCGACCTTGGGTGCAGTTACGACTGGTCACGTGAACGATACACGATGGACGAAGGGTATGTGCGCGCAGTGCTGCAGACCTTCGTTCGGTTCTACGAGCGTGGCTGGATCTATCGAGGTCGTAGGATCGTCAACTGGTGTCCTCAGTGCGAATCTGTGGTGTCCGATCTAGAGCTCGAAGAGAATGAGGTCAACGGACACCTCTGGCATATCCGATACCCCGGTATCGAAGGGGACCACGAGGTCGTTGTGGCCACGACACGACCTGAGACCATGCTCGGAGACACCGGCGTGGCGGTTCATCCGTCTGATGAGAGATGGCAGGATGCGATCGGGAAGCAAGTGCGTCTACCGCTGATGGACAGACCCATCCCGATCGTGGCGGACGAAGCGGCAGATCCCGAAATGGGAAGCGGCGCGGTCAAGGTGACACCCGCGCACGATCCTAACGACTACGAGATCGGCCAGCGACACGATCTGGCGGAAATTCAGGTGATCGGTCTGGACGGCCGGATGACAGAAGAGGCCGGTCACTATGCCGGGCAGGATCGGTACGAATGCCGGAAGGCCGTCATTGCCGAACTGGAAGAACAAGGTCTGCTGACTCAGATCGACGATCACGCCCACGCGGTGCCCCATCACGATAGATGTGGCACGGTGATCGAGCCCCTTCTGCTAGAGCAATGGTTCGTGGCAATGCGGGATCTGGCCGATTCGATTCTTCCAGCGCTTCGGGAAGAGCGCATCACCTACGTACCCGATCGGTTCAGGCAGTATTCGATCGAGTGGTTGGAAAATATCCGGGACTGGTGTATTTCCCGGCAGATCTGGTGGGGCCATCGTATCCCGGCGTGGACGCACAAACAGACGGGTGAAATCAAGGTCCAGATCGAGCCGCCTGAGGATCCCCAGAATTACGAGCAGGATCCTGACGTGCTCGATACCTGGTTCAGCTCCGCCCTGTGGCCGTTCGCTACGCTGGGTTGGCCGGACGAGACCGAAGACCTGGCGATCTATCACCCCACGGATGTCATGATCACGGATAGACAGATCCTTTATCTGTGGGTGATCCGGATGATCATGACCGCGACGGAGTTCGTGAAAGAGATTCCGTTTCGTACGGTGATCGTTCACCCTACTGTGCAGACGCGCGATGGAAGACGCATGAGCAAATCGCTGGGGACGGGCATCGACCCTCGCGAGCTGATCGATCGATACGGTGCCGACGCAACCCGGCTGTCGTTGCTCTACCAGTGCGGAAGCTCCCAGGATATTCGTTTTGACGCTGGCGTCGTGGACAACCATCTGGAGGACTCCCCGGTTACTGAGTCCTGCCGAAACTTCTGCAATAAGGTATGGAATGCATCTCGGTTCGTGCTGATGAACCTTTCGGATCGGGACCCCGAAGATCCCGCTCTTCTGTCGCCGTCGTCTTCTCCATCGGACCCGGCCGATCGATGGATCCTGAGTCAATATCATCGAACGATCGACGCGGTGTCACGAGCCCTTGAAATCAATCGCTTCGACGAAGCTTCGCGCAGCCTCTACGAGTTCGTATGGAACAGCTACTGCGACTGGTATGTGGAACTGGCGAAGGTGCGTCTGAACGGGGAAGATGCCGAGGCGAGGGGAGAGGTCCAGAATGTGCTGGCCACAGTTCTCGAAGGCACCCTGCGTATGTTGCATCCGATGGTGCCCTTCATATCAGAAGAGCTCTGGCAACAGTGCCCCCACCACGGCGAGGCCCTGATCGTAGCCTCGTGGCCCGAGGCGGATCCGACGCGCTTCGACGACGAGGCGGAGGCACAGATGGGCCTGATCCAGGAGATCGTGGGGGCTGTCCGGAACATTCGCGGAACGATGCACATCCCACCCGCAAAGCGTGCGGACTTATTCGTGAAGATGCCTGACGAGGAACGTCGGGCGATTGTGACTTCGGTCGCCGATTCGATCAGGGAGCTGGCGCGCGTAGACCAGATTGAAATCGCCGCTGACACGGAGCGCCCTCCCGCCTCGGGAACGGCCGTGCTGGGAGACACTGAAGTTTACGTGCCGCTGGCCGGTCTGATCGATCTGGGTGTCGAGCGCCAGCGACAGGAAAAAGAGTTGGACCGGCTGTCGAAGGCTCTACTTGGGCTGGACAAGAAGCTGTCGAACGACAAGTTCCTTCAGAACGCGCCCGCCGAGGTGGTCGAGAACGAACGCCGGCGGAAGATCGAATACGAGGCAACGGCGGACCGACTTCGAGAAACGTTGTCGGCTCTGTCGTAGCCCCCCTCCACTATGGTCAAATACTACGTCGTTCGCGTCCTTCTCTACTGCACGATCTGCGTGTGTCTCTACGCGGGAGTCGGGGCGGCCATCGTCTTCAAATTCAAGGACGGTCTTCCGTCGTTCGCTGAGTTGGAAAACGTCGATCCCGCCCGGACGACCAACATCTATTCTGCAGACGGCAAGATCCTGAGGAAATTCTGGGCTCAGCGCCGGGATCCGATTACCTACGACCGGCTGCCGGAAGCTGCGATCGATGCGCTGATTTCGACCGAAGATCAACACTTTTGGCGTCACTGGGGGGTCAGTATCCCCGATATCATTCGGGTGGTTATGCGCAACCTCTGGGTCGAGGGAAGTCTGAAAGGTCACGGCGCGAGTACGATCACACAGCAGCTGGCTCGGAATCTGTTTCTGACGCGCGAGCAAACGTTTTCGCGCAAGATCCAGGAGCAGATGACGGCTGTCCTGCTCGAGCGGACCTACACCAAGCGCGAAATTATCGAGAAGTATTTCAACCTCATGCTGTTCGGTCGTGGGGCACACGGCATCGAGGCCGCCGCCCAACGGTTCTTCGGGAAGCGCAGCAAAGAAATGACGGCGGACGAATGTGCGTTGCTCGTAGGGCTCCTGAAGGGACCTTATTACTATTCCCCCGTGAACCACCCCCGAAGGGCGAAGGAGCGTCGGGATCTGGTGTTACGCCAGATGTTACGGACGGGCAGGCTGACCCAGTCTGACTTTCGCTCTGCACGACTCCGTCCGATTCTCCTGAAGCCTCTGGAAGAGGAAACGGGAGCGGCGCCTTACTTCACGGAGTACGTGAGGCAGTATATCGAGAAGACCTACGGCGTGGCGCAGCTGTACCAGGATGGGGTGTCGGTCTACACCACACTGGATTCGCGTGTGCAGCGTATCGCCGAGCAGGTGCTGGATCGACGGCTGGCCGAAGTCCAACGAACGGTGGATGAACGCAGGCGCCGGACGCCACCGGACTCGACGTTCTGGGAGGGGATCGAGACCGCCGCGGACACCGTGGCGGCCACTGTCGTACAGGGCGCGCTGGTCGCGCTGGATCCGCGTACTGGCCATATCCTGGCGATGGTCGGCGGCCGGGACTTCGCGGAAAGCAAGTTCAACCGGGCTGTCCAGGCACTGAGGCAACCCGGATCCTCCTTCAAGCCGTTCATCTATACAGCCGCGATCGACAAGGGGCTGACCCCCACGCTCAGGTTACCCGATACCGCAGTTTCAATCGAAATGGCGGATGGTACCTACTGGCAACCCGAGAACTACGACCGCAAATTCCTGGGCTGGATGACGATGCGGGAAGGCCTGTTTATGTCTCGCAACGTGGTGACCACCCAGGTCTTGCAGCGGATCGGGCCGAGAACGGGTGTGCGGTATGCCCGTAAGCTGGGGATCTCGGGGCGCATTCGCCCGTATCTCTCCCTCGCGATGGGCACGAGCGAGGTTTACCTGCTCGACATGGTTTCCGCTTACGGAGTCTATCCCAACCGGGGTATTCACGTGGACCCGATCGGGATCACGCGTATCTACGGGAAGACGGGGGAAGTGCTGGAAGAGCAGGTGCAGGGGAAGGAGAGCGTCGCCCTGAGCGCTGAGACCGCCGCGGTCATGGTGAGCATGATGCGGTCGGTGATGGATGAGCCCCGCGGAACGGGCCACGGAGCTCGTCGTTTTCCGTATCGATTCCGGCGCCCGGCAGCGGGAAAGACGGGCACCACCCAGAATTTCGCTGACACCTGGTTCGTAGGGTTTACGCCGCAGCTGGTGGCAGGAGTGTGGGTAGGATTTGATGCGAAGGTTTCGCTAGGAGACCGGATGTCGGGTGCGGTCGTGGCTTTGCCGATCTGGACGAACTTCATGAAACGCGCTCACGAAGCTCTCAATCTTCCGGTTGAGGATTTCGAAAGGCCCGCTTCTGTGCCTCTGGTCGAGATCTGTAATGAAACCTACGACGTCGCGACGATCTACTGCCCCAGCCCGTTCGGGGAAGTCTTCGTCCCTGGCACGGAGCCGGGTAGAACCTGCCCGACTCATACCTCCAAAGGGAGCGCAGTACCCCGTCCGACAGCGAAGCGGAAGCAGAAGGACGACAAGCCCCGTGGCAGTTACCAATTCTGATTTTGTGCGGTCGAACACAGAAGGGGCCGGGACGATTCGTCCGGGCCCCTTCTCGTTTTAGGTGTGTCGGTTGCTTACGCTGCCTCGGCGGACCCTCGAGCCGTCGATCTTCCGAGCCATTCATAGACAATGGGGCTGGCGACGAAAGATGAAGAATACGTACCTACGATCACGCCGACGATCAGGGCCAATGCGAAGTCGTGGATGACTTCGCCTCCCAGTACGAACAGAGCGATCACGACGAGGAGGGTGGTCCCTGATGTCAGAAAAGTCCGGTTGAGGCACTCGTTGATGCTGCGGTTGAGAATTTCTCCGAAGGTCTCCCGGCGATACAGGCGCAGATCCTCACGAACCCGGTCGAAGACGACGATGGTATCGTTCAACGAGTACCCGACAATCGTGAGCAGGGCGGCGACAATGGCCAGGGAAATCTCCTTCTCCAACAATGAGAAGACACCGAGCGTAATCAGAATATCGTGGAACAATGCGATGACGGCTGCCACGCCGTACTGGATTCGCTTGAAGCGGATCCAGATGTAGAGGATGATCAGGAACAGGGAGATGACGATGGCATTTACCGCGTCGCTCTTGAGCTCCTCACCGATTTTCGGACCGACCGCTTCCTGACGTCTCAGCCAGTCCACAGGGTTGCTCACACTGTCGCTGAACCGACTGGACAACGTGGTTTTGATGCCATCCGCGACGGCTGTTCCCTGAGCGCTCTCTTCCACGCGAATGAGGATGTCGTTGGGAGTTCCAAACTCTTTGATCTCGCTCTGCCTCAAATCTTTGATCTCGCTCTGCCTCAATCCAAACTCATCGACGTTCTGGTCTTCGACGCTGACGCTGGCGAGCGCATCCCGAATGTTGCCGACGGACACGGGCGGGTCGAAGTGAAGTTCGAGGAGCGTTCCTCCGCGGAAGTCGATGCCGAGGTTGTAGCCACCCTTGACCACGGTCGAACCAAGACCGACCAGGATCACGACGATGGAGAGGGCGAATCCGGATCGACGAAAACGCAAAAATTTGATCTTCGGATCGTTGAAGATGTTGAACCAGCCAATGCTCATGCTCGTTCGGTTGCCGAGAGAAAGGTTGAAAATCGTGCGGGTCACGAACAGGGCCGTAAACATACTGGAGACGATGCCGATCATCAGAGTGAGTGCGAAACCTTTGATAGGACCGGTTCCGAACTGATAGAGGACGACGGCCGTGATGACCGTCGTCAGGTTGGCATCGAAGATCGTGAGGAAGGCGCGGCCATAGCCATTTTCCAGTGCCGCACGAATCGTCTTACCGGAGCGCAGTTCCTCACGCACACGCTCGAAGATGAGCACGTTGGCGTCGACGGCCATACCGATGGTCAGGATGATCCCCGCAATGCCGGGAAGAGTCAAGGTTCCGCCGAATCCTGCCAGCACGGCCATCACAAACACGAGGTTGAGCACAAGGGCGAGATCGGCCACGATGCCGCTGAATCCGTAGTAGAGGATCATGAATACCAGCACGATCGCCAACCCGATCGTGGCGGCCTGACGACCCTGGAGAATCGAATCGCGGCCGAGAGAGGGTCCGACCGTCCTGTCCTCGACGATGTTGACGTCGACGGGTAAGGATCCTGATCGCAGGACGATGGCCAGGTCTTTGGCTTCCTCGATCGTTGCGCTGCCGGTGATGACGGATCGCCCGTCCCGGATCTTGACCTGGATGGTTGGAGCCGAGTAGACCCGATCATCGAGGATGATGGCCATCCGCTCGTCCACGTAAGACCCTGTGACACGCTGGAAGATCCTGACTCCTTCGTCGGTCGTCGTGAAGTGGATTTCGGGCTGCCCCGCGTTCTCAAAGCTCTGACCGCGTCTCACCTTGGCGTCTTTGACGATCTCCCCTGTCATTTCCACCTTCTTGCGAAGGTAGTAGAGTCGTCGGTACTGCTGGCCATCGGCCTGCTCTTCAATCTTGCTGCCCCACAGAAACTCACCGTCCGATGGAACGAGGTGACTCGATTCACCCAGAATCCGTCCGACCGTCTGAAGGTCGTCGGCGGAGACCATCCAGTCGGCACCACCGTGGGCCTGCAGGATGTAGCGCCGGAGGGAGGGCGTTTCCTCCTCCGTGGAGAAGATGTCGTCGAGGCCGCTCGTGCTGCCGCTTTCGGTCTGTGAGGCCACGAAGCCATCGATTTTGTCCAGGAGCGAAGATCGCTCGATCGAGGACTTGAGAATCTTGAACTCGAGCCGTGCCCTCTCGCCGATCAAGTCTTTGGCTCTCTCCACATCCTGAACGCCGGGGAGCTCGACGACGATTCTCCAATCCCCTTCACGGTGGATGATGGGTTCGGCCACTCCGAACTGGTCGATCCGGTTGGTGATGACTTCCTTTGCCCGTTCTACGACGTCAGAGCGTTCGTCCTCCGTGAGTTTGGTCGGATCGACCTCGAGGACGAGGTGGATGCCTCCCTGGAGGTCGAGGCCGAGATTGATGCTCCTCTGCTTGACCTGCTCGAGCTGGTCGGGATTCGCAGGCGGGTCGAAGTAGAACTGATATGTGGGATATAGATAGAAGAGGGCGACCAGGAGGGTGCCCACGATGATGAGTGAACGCCAGGTGTCTCGCTGCATATCGGGCTACGGCTCCCTAAACCCCGGAGGGCTCAATAAAAAAAGGCGACCCAGACGTTCCCATTGCTGGATCGGCCCCGTTTCGAGTGGTGTGATCGTTCATCGCTGGCGATCGACGAGCAGATTGACCGCCATTCTGAGGGCCTCGGTAGCTGCGGAGGGCGCGATGCCATCCAGCGCTTCTTCGGCCGATCGGGCGTAATTGCGAGCTTCTTCGCGGGCGAGCTCGATACCCCCATAGCGTTCGACGAACGCTTTGATTTCCTGCCAGTCGTCGTTCGATTCGACGCCAATCTGTACCTTGCGATGAATCTGCTCGGCTTCCCCGTTTTCGCAGTTTCGAAGGGCGCGGATGATGGGGAGAGTGAGCTTCTTCTCACGAATGTCGTTTCCCACGGGTTTTCCGAGGGTCTCTTCGTCGCCAATGAAGTCGAGGAGGTCGTCTGCAATCTGAAACGCCATGCCGACGTCGTTGCCGAACGTGGTGAGATTCCGGACTTCGTCGTCGGTGCCACCGCCGAGCAGGGCGCCTACCTCGCACGCCAGGGCGTAGAGGGAGGCTGTCTTCTTGTTGATCATCGTGAAGTAAATACTGAGTTCACCGTCGCCACCCTTTTCGTCCTCCAGAATTTCGCCCTCGATCATACGCCGGATCGCTTTTGTGGCGGCGTCCATAACGTCCAGCGAGCGGAGTCCGACCAGAATCTCCATCGCTTTGACGAGTAAGAAATCCCCCATCAATATGGCGGCGTGGTTTCCCCATTTGACGTGCAACCCGTCTGCGCCCCTTCGAATGTCGGCGGAATCAAGGACGTCGTCGTGGATGAGGGTGCCTGTCTGGAGGATTTCGATGCCAACCGCCGCCTCGACGGCCTGAGAGGTGGCTTCGCCGACCGATTCCGCCGAAAGCAGGGCAAGTGCGGGTCGAAAGTGTTTGCCCCGGTTCTCCTGCAGATAGCGGGACATAAGCTGAACCTTCTCGACATCCGAACTGAGCGCGCCGTTGAATCGTTCTTCGAACGCCCTTACCTGGTTGGCGACAGGGGCGATGACATTGTCGAATGTGATGGTCGAGCGTTGCATGATGGGGCAAGACGTCCTGCGCAGAAACGGCCGAAAACGGGCAGAATCGGGAGAAAAATCGCTTCAACCTAACAAAAAGGTATGGCCAAGTCAACCCAATTCAGGCTTCTTCCTCGTCCACATCGGTCTGTTAAAACAAGATGTTACGTCGGTTTTTGGCCGACCAGGACGCGGGGACGGCCCGCGAGATCGTTGAACCCGGAGAAGATGGGAAGATGAGGTCGAATGGTTTCCTCTACCCGGTTGGTTCGTATGCCTGGAAGTTCGAGTACCAGCCGCCCGCCGGGTTTCAGGATTCGGCGGGCTTCGGGGCCCAGACGTTCGTAGCTAGCCAGCCCTTCGGGCCCCGCGGTCAGAGCCAGGGTAGGCTCGTGGCATCTGATTTCCGGTGCGAGTCCTTCCAGGTCGGCGTCGGCGACGTACGGGGGGTTGGACACGATCAGGTCGAACTTCGATGATCCAAAGGGCAGATCGGCAAGGTCGGCTCGGGTGCAAACCAGATGGGCGCCGTGACGGATCGCATTCTTTCCTGCTACCTCAAGGGCAACCGGGGACAGGTCGACCGCGTAGACGCGGGCCCGCGGCCTCTCAAGAGCGATCGTGAGGCCGATTGCACCGGAGCCGGTTCCCACGTCGAGTACGAGATGGTCATCCGTCCGAGGAACGAATTCCAGGGCCTGTTCGACGACCACTTCGGTTTCGGGACGCGGGATCAGGACTCCGGGGGACAGGTCGAATTCGTGTCCGTAGAACTCCGTTTTGCCAAGAATGTATTGGAGGGGTTCCCGCTGTTCGCGGCGGCGAAGGCGGCCTTCGAGGCACAGCCACTGTGCTGTATTGAGGACACGATCGGGGGCGGTATACAGGTCGGTGCGTGAACATCCCAGAAGATCGCCGAGGATCCACTCGGATTCCTCCCGAGCGGATTCGATGCCAGCTATAGAGAGGCGCTGACGGAGGGTTGCCAACGTCGACCCGATCGTTCTCGTCTCAGTCGGTGTCAGGCGACGGTTTCCTGTGAGGCGAGCTTTTCGGCCTGGTCGGCGACGCGTAACTTCTCGAGCAACTCATTCAGGTCACCGTTGAGAATCTCTTCGAGGCGATGGAGGGTCACTTTGATTCGATGGTCGGTGACCCGCCCCTGCGGATAGTTGTAGGTTCGAATCTTGGCGCTCCGATCTCCGGATCCGACCTGCTTTTTACGATCCGCGGATTCTTTGGCGTGTTGCTCCTGGATGGCCAGATCGAGGAGGCGGGACCGGAGCACCTTCAGCGCCTTGGCGCGGTTCTTATGCTGAGATTTCTCGTCCTGGATCTGCACGACGATTCCCGAGGGCTGGTGGGTGATACGGACTGCGGAGTCGGTGGTGTTGACGCTCTGCCCCCCCGGTCCCGATGATCGATACACGTCGATTTTGAGGTCGTTAGGGTCGATCTCAACGTCGACTTCCTCGGCTTCAGGGAGTACGGCCACGGTTGCGGTGGAAGTATGGATGCGGCCGCTCGACTCGGTCTCGGGCACGCGTTGCACGCGATGGACGCCGCTCTCGAATTTGAGATGGCTGAATATGTCGCGGCCGCTGACGGAGAAGATGATCTCCTTGAATCCTCCAATGCCGGTGGCATTGGAGGAAAGGGTTTCCACTTTGGCTCCGATGGCTTCGGCAAACTTCGCATACATACGATAAAGATCGCTCGCGAAGAGGGCGGCCTCGTCCCCTCCGGCGCCCGCCCTGATTTCTACAAGGGTATCCTTGGCGTCGTTCGGATCCTTGGGGATCATGAGGACCTTGAGCTGGTCAGCGAGGTCTTCTTCCTTGCTTCGCAGATCTTCGATTTCGAGAGAGGCCATTTCCTTGAGTTCCTCATCCTCGGAGGTGCTCAAGATCTGTTCGGCCTCATCGAGGTCGTTCCGGACCCCTCGGTAGGCTCTGTAGGTCTGTACTAGCCCCTCCATCTCACTCTGTTCGGTCGAAAGGGCCCGGATTCTGTCAGGGTTTGTCGCCACCTCTGGCGTGCTCATTTTTATTGTGATCTCATCGTAGCGGTCGAGCACTTTTTCGAGCTGTTCGAACATAGTCCGCCTTCCAGCTTATAAAATAAAAAAGGCGAACGGTGCCACCGGCACGCGTCCACCTTGAGTATGACGTATGAACGGCTAACTGTCGGCCTGGGTCGCCTCCGTGTCAGATGGCTGGCCCTCGTCGGGCGAGTCAGCCGCCGCAGGCTGCTCGACCCCTTCCGCCGTGGCCTCTTCGTCGGCAGGCTGGTCGTCGGTTCCGTAATCGTCGGTCATACCGTATCTGCGTCGGAATCTGTCGACCATCCCTGCGGAGTCGATCAGCTTCATCTTCCCCGTATAGAAGGGGTGGGTGGCGGAGGAGATTTCCACGCGAATGAGGGGATAGGTGTTTCCATCCTCCCATTCGATCGTTTCTTCGGAGGTTCGCGTCGACCTCGTGAGCACCTGGAAGGGGGGAGTTACACCCGCATCCATGAACACGACGTCGTGATACTCAGGATGGATATCTGGCTTCATGACTGGGCCCTTTGATGTCTGTTTCGAATCGGCTTGAATATACCCAAAGGGTTGATCCGATGCAATTTTTCGGGGTTCGGGCTTGGGTGTAGCCTACAGTACAGGCTCGTTCATGGAAGCCAGGAAGTCTTCGTTCGTCTCGCTGTGCTGCATGCGCTCCTGGAGGAACTCCATCGCTTCAATGGCGGGCATCTGATTGAGGAGTTTTCGCAGGATCCAGACGCGATTGAGTTCCTTTTCGCCGAGAAGCAGCTCCTCTTTCCGAGTGCTCGACTGGGTGACGTCGATCGCGGGGAAGACGCGTCGATTGCTCAGCCGGCGGTCGAGCTTGAGCTCCATGTTGCCGGTGCCCTTGAATTCCTCGAAAATCACTTCGTCCATGCGACTACCGGTTTCGACGAGGGCGGTGGCCATGATGGTGAGGCTCCCGCCCTCTTCGATGTTGCGCGCGGCGCCGAAGAAGCGCTTTGGCCACTGCATCGCGCTCGAATCCAGACCCCCTGTGAGGATCCTTCCGCTGTGGGGGACCACCATGTTGTAGGCGCGAGCGAGTCGCGTGATGCTGTCGAGAAGGATGACGACGTCCTGCTGGTGCTCGACAAGACGCTTGGCCTTCTCGATGACCATGTCGGCGACCTGGACGTGTCGGGTCGGCGGCTCGTCGAAGGTCGAACTGATGACCTCACCCTTGACCGAACGAAGCATGTCTGTGACTTCCTCGGGCCGCTCGTCGATCAGCAGGACGATCAGGTAGATGTCGGGGTTATTCTCCGTGATCGCGTTGGCGATCTTCTGGAGCAGCATGGTCTTCCCTGTGAAGGGTGGCGCGACGATCATCCCACGCTGGCCCTTCCCGATTGGGGTCAGCAGGTTCATGATGCGTGTCGACAGCTCCCCGCGGTTGTGCTCCAGTTTGATCTGCTCGGTCGGGTGCAGGGGGGTCAGATTGTCGAAGATGATCTTCTGCTTGGCCTTCTCGGGGTCGGTCAGATTGACGGCCTCTACCCGGATGAGGGCGAAGTACTTCTCGTCGCCTTTCGGTGGGCGTATCTGACCCGAAACGGTGTCGCCCGTGCGGAGGCTGAAGCGCTTGATCTGGGAATGGGAGACGTAGATGTCGTCCGGCCCGGGCAGGTAGTTGTATTTGGGCGACCGAAGAAAGCCAAACCCGTCCTCCAGAATTTCGAGCACGCCCTGTGCGAAAATCAGACCGCTTCGTTCTGTCTGGGCCTGGAGAATCGAGAAGATCAGCTCCTGCTTTCGCAGACTGCTGTAGCCGTTGATCCCGAGATTCCCAGCAAGCTTGCTGAGCTCCGGAATCGTCATTTCCTGGAGTTCCAGGATGTCAAGTTTATCAGGTTTCTGCTTATCCATAGGCAGCTCTTGGGTCTTTCTAACGTAGCGGTAGGGCCCCGGAAAGGGGAATGGCCATCAGCTTGGGATTGGAGATCTGTCAGATTCGCTTCGGGTCGGTCAGGGGATCAATCGATTCAGGCTGAGAGGATCTGTTTGGATTTCAGGAGGATTAATGCGGATGGGGCCGAGGCGTTAGCCTCAACCATAAGACATGATGATAAATCGACGCAGAAGAAATAAGGCATGTGTCGGATGATGTCAAGAGATTTTTATCTATCGGCCAGTTTTTGAAGGAGTTGTGTCTGAAGGTCTTCGAGGTCCTGGTCCGACTCGATCTTTCCGTTCGACTTGTGCCGCACATAGAAAGCATCGATCGCCTTGTCCGCCTGGGTTCCGATTCTGGCGGCAGCAATGTCGAGGTCCAGGTCGGAAAGCGCACGGGTGATTCTGTAGAGGAGTCCGGTTTCATCGGGTGCAAAGATGTCGATGACGGTGTGTTGGTCGGAGATGTCGGTCTCTATCTTGACCTCCAGGTCGTGTCGTGCCACCTGGGGTTTTCGGCGCGACCACCGGGCGCGGTGCCGGTCGAACAGGTCGCTCACCGGAGTCTTCTCTTCAAGCACTTCGATGAGTTGCTTGCTGAATCGTTGACGGACGGTCTCATCGACATCGAGTGTTCCGTCGGGTGCAGTCACCTGAAAGGTGTCCAGAACGACACCGTCGGCGCGCGTGTAGGCCTGGGCGCTGAAAACGCCGAGGTCGTTCGTGGACAGTACGCCGCAGATCTGGGACAGGCGGTAGGGGTGGTCGCGGGTCGACACACCGACTTCCGTGAAGAGCCCCGAGCGCGTGAATCGGACCGCGGCCGTTTCCGTGCTCAATTCCTCTATCATACTGAGATGCCTGCCGATCTCCTCTTCACTCGTTGTCTCTGCGTAGCGAGATGGAAGGCCTTCGAGGTGGGTGCGAATCACCTCGATCGGGTACCGGTCCGAAAGCTCCTCGACGAGTCCCCCGATCGTCTCCTCTGCCTGCTCGCCCTGTTGTGTCTTTCCGGTAAGGTGGTTGAAAGACTTGACGAACAGTTCCCACAACAGGTGACCCTTCCAAGCTGTCCACGCGGTGCGTGTGACAGAGGACAGGTCGGCGTAGGTGAGCAGATAGAGCATCCTGACGGTTTCCGGATCTTCGAGGCTTTCCGCGAACTCCTGAAGCATAGCCTCGTCACCCAGGTCCCGTCGTTGAGAGATGTGGGACATGTTGAGGTGGCGGAGGACAAGCCGCTCGACGAGGCCGATGTGGGGTTCGGGCAACCCGAGGCGTCCCAGAAGATCTCGGGCCATTCTGGCTCCGACGACGCTGTGGTCCTGGCCCCGGACGGCTTTGCCTGCGTCGTGCAACAGCAGGGCAAGGTAGAGCAACTCGGGGCGAGCGACTTCACTGAAGACACGTGACAACGATCGTAGATCCTGGGTCAGATCGTCACGTCTAAGATTCTCGAGATTCTCGACGGCTACGAGTGTGTGTTCGTCTGCGGTATAGATGTGATAGAGGTTGTACTGGACGAGACACGTGAGCCCGCCGAATTCGGGAAGGTAGGCGCCGAGGACGCCGAGCTCGTGCATGAGTTTCAGGGTCCGGGCGACCCCAGCGGGGGATCGAAGGATGTCGAGGAAGATCTTCGATGCTCTGGGAGACGAACGGAGGTTGTCGTCGATCAGGTGAATGTGATCCTTAATGCCCTGCTGAGCAGCTTCGTTGATGCGAGCACCGAACCGTTGTGCATTGAGGAAGAGACTGAGCAACCTGTGCGGGTCGTCTTCGAAGAAGGTCCTTCGCCGTTTAGGCAATTGAATGAGGGTGTGCGACAGCAGAGCGCCGTCGTCCAGTTCGCGCCTGACGATCAGATCGACCGCGCGGTTAACCGAAGGCTGGGTCTTGAGCCGCTCGCATACCAGGTCGGTCAGGTGATTGATGGTTCGAGCGTGAAGGTAGTAGTCGCGCAGGAAGCGCTCTACACCCAGTTCCTTGTTCCTGTCCTCATAACCCAGGGCGGCAGCCACAGCGGGTTGCAAATCGTACTCGAGGATGTCGTGTTTCTTTTCCGTCTGGAAGTGAAGCTGGTTCCGGGTCCTCAGAAGGAAGTCGAGTGCTTCGAGATAGGCCTGGAAACTCCTCCGATTGAGCAGCCGTTCCTCCAGGAGGCCCTCGGGCGCCAGCTTGTTCCGACGTGCTTTGAGCAACCACCCGACGGTGTGTGTGTCTCGAAGCCCGCCCGGATTCTCCTTGAGGTTGGGTTCCTGGAGCTGAACAGATAGCCCCGTTCGGCGGTGTCGCTGCTCGCGCTCACGGATTTTCTGCTGTACGAACCCGCGCGCCCTTCGCCCTGTGAAACGCGTGTCGATCGTGTTTCGATACGATTCGTAGAGGTTGTCGTCGCCGACCAACATCCGGCTTTCGAGCATCGCCGTGAGGGACTCGACGTCCTCCTGACCTGCGGCAACGCAATCGGCGATGCTGCGGGTGCTGTGACCGACTTCGAATCGCAAGTCCCAGAGAGTGTGGAGGATCGCACGGGTGACTGGATCACCCTCCTTCACGCGACCGAACAGGAACAGGAGATCGATGTCGGACCCAGGGTTGAGGTGACCCCGCCCATAACCCCCGAGGGCGATGATGGCGTAGCCTTCTGAATCGGGGTGCCCGTGTTGACCGACGGCTTCCTCGTAGAGGACGCGGACCAGATCGTCAATGATGGTGGTGAGTGCACTGACGACGGCGACGCCCGAATCGCCAATATCGTGAGCCTTCCGCGCGCTTTTCCATCCGCTATCGACGAAGGACCTGAGGACGCCCAGTCGAGCCTGATCCGATTTAGAGGACCTCAGGGAGAGACCGAGGTCTTCGGACAGTTTGAAAGACTCGACCGTCATAGGGTCATCCCTTTAGGTACGACCACGACCCCGGCGCGTGTGACCGCAAAACGCTCTCGATCTGCCACGGGGTCCGTGCCGATCCGTGTCCTGGACGAGACCCGAACCCCTTTGTCGATGATGGCTCGATGCACCTCCGCGCCCGTCTCTACGACGGCCCGTTCCAACAGAACAGACTCCCCCACACGGGCGCCCTTCTCCACCGTGACGCGGTTCGAGAGGACGCTCCGATCGACATCCGCGTGCCGGATCAGGCAGCCGCCCGAAACGAGACTGTTACGGGCGCCACTCTTATCTCCCGCGATCGCTGTGGGGGGACACGGAGGGTTGTATGTGCGCACAGGCCACGACGTGTCGAAGAGGTCGAAGGGAGGATCGGGTGCAACAAGGTCCATGTGAGCCTGCCAGTAGGCGTCGAGCAGCCCAATGTCGCGCCAGTAGACGGTGGGGTTGCGGTTGCCGTCTTTGAAGTTGAAGGCGAAGGCCTGGCCTTCCTCCACGACGGCGGGGATAATGTTCTTCCCGAAGTCGTGCGCACTGTCCCGTTTGGCGTCTTCGGAAACCGCCCGGGCCAGGACGTCGGCGTCGAACACGTAGACACCCATCGACGCGAGGGCGTGTGTCGTGCTTCCAGGAAGGGGCCTGGGTTCGGCCGGTTTCTCCTCGAATCCAACAATGCGACAATCTTCGTCAATTTCCATGGTGCCCAGTTCGGGTGCGATCTCCAGGGGGACTTCTATGCAGGCGATCGTGAGGGCGGCTCTGGCCGACTGGTGACGTTCAACAATCGCACCGTAGTCCATCTTGTAGTGACCTGGCCTCATCTCTGTATC